>NZ_CP087159.1:4800000-6225150 GCF_041879325.1 Achromobacter sp. JD417
GTCGAGCGAGCCGGAGATCGGCAGGTTGATGTCGATGTTGCCGCGCGAGTCCTTCAGCAGCGCAACGGCCAGCAGCACGGGCAGCTTCGTGGCGTCCGGGCTGTTGGTCTTGTCGCCGAAGGTGAGCTGATTGAGCACGACGTGATTGGTCGCCTGCAAGGCCCGGTTCTTGATCTTGTATTCCAGGTCGACCGACAGCTTGCCGCGCTTGATCGGGTAACCGACGTATTTGGCCGAGTAGGTGTTAAAGCGCGGCAGGTCGACGCCCTTGGCCGAAGCCTTCAGGTCCAACGTCAGGAACTTGGCGAACGGCTGCACGATGCCGCTGATCGAAAGCGGCGCGGTCGTGTACACGCGCCCCGTGACCTTGACCTTGGCGGGCTGGGGATTGGTGGAGGAAACGGCGGTGATGTCGCCCTCGATGCTGGACAGTTCAGCAACGTAGTTCGGCTTGACGAAACGGTCGGTGAAGGTCATGCGGCCGCGGGTCAGCGTGACGCTGTTTACCGAGATGTCCGGCATGGCGGTCGCGCCGCTGCCCTTGGCCGGCGCGGCGGCCGCGGGCGGCGCGGCCGGGGGCTCGGCGCTGCGGCCGGGTGTCTGAGTGTCTTGCGTGATCGAGCCGCCGGCCTGCCCGGGCGCGGCCACCAGATCCATGACGTTGAGCCGGCCCTGCGCGTTGAGCAGGATGCGGCCGTAGAAATCTTCCAGGGCGATATCGCCCAACCGCGCGCCGATCTTGTCGCCCGCCACGGAAATGTCCATGCCGGTAAAGCCCAGGCGCTTCCAGTTCAGGAAGTCGTCCTTGTTGACGCGGTCCTGAAGGTCCAGGTCGGTGATGTCGACGCCGCCCTTCCAGCCGGCCTTCATCGGCGCACTGCCGGCGGCGGCGGTGAATTCGGCGTTGCCCTTGGCGCTTAGCGTGACGGCGCGGACGGTGGCGTTCAGGCTGGAGGCGAAGTACGGCGCGAAGCTGGCGACGTTCAGGTTGGACAGGTCGACCGCGGTCTTGAGCGTGAGCGGCTGCGGCGTGAAGACCCCTTTGAGGTCCAGCTTGCCGTCGCCCTGGACGCCGGCTGCGGCCACCGTGAAGTTGCTGGGGCCCGGCCCCAGGGCTAGACGGTCGGCCGTGATGCGAAGGGACTGCATCGCGATGTCCAGCACCGGCTTGAGCGATTCGTCGCGGGCCTTGAACTGCGTCAGGTCGGCCTGCACGGCGGTGGCGGACGCATCGATCGCTCCGCCCTTCTCGCGCACGTGCAGTTGCGCGGTGGCGCCCAGCCGGCCGTCGAGCAGGGTGATGGGCGCGGCACTGCGCACGGCCGGAGCCAGGGGCGCCAGCGCGATGTTGCCCAGACGCACGTTCATGTCGAGCGACAGCGGCTTGATGACCAGCGGCCCCTTGGCGCGCAGCCAGCCGCCGTCGGTGCTGTTGTCCATGGTCAGCCACAGGTTGATGGGCTGGTCCGGCGGCTGCGGCAGCGCCACGCCTTCGACGGTGGCGGCCAGGCCGGTCATCACATAGTCCAGCTTGCTGACCGCATCGGTGACGTAGACCTCGCCTTCATGCAGGTTGAAGGCGTCGAGCACGACCTTCCATTCGGCGGGCGCGGGGGGTGGCGCCGGGGCCGGCGTGGCGGACGCTTGATCGGCGGGCGCCGCGGCTGCTTGGTCTGGGCGCGGTGCCGGGGCTTGAGCGGCCGGCGCGGCGGGCGTGGTGGGCGCTTGAGCGGCCGGCGCGGCGGGCGCTTGACCGGCTGGCGCAGGAACCGGCTCAGGCGCGCCGGCCGCGCCCGGCGCAACCTGCGGCCCGCTTGCGGCGCGCGGCTTCAGGCCGCTGGCCTTGCGCATCTCGTCCCGCACGGGCGTGGCCGTCGGTTCCACGCCGCCCAGCGCCTTCAATCCCGCGACGACGTCCTGCCAGTTCAGGTGTTCGTTGGCGTGACGACGCACATGGATTTGCGGCGCCCAGAGGCCGACCTCGCCGATATACACCTGGCGGGCAATGGGCTCCAGTTCCAGCCGGCTGACGGTCAATGCGCTCCAGGCGGCCAGATTGCCGCCGGACGGGTCGCGCACGTCCAGGCGGCGCAACCCCAGGTCGCCGACGATGCGGATTTTGGGCGGCGCGTCCTTGGGCTGTTCGAAGACGACCTGCAGATTCGAGTCGAGCAGCGCGCGCTCGACCTTGAAGGGAAGCGGCATGGGCCAGACGTCGGCCCACTTCTCGAGCTGCAGGCCGTCGAAGGCCACGCGCAGCGTGGACGAGGGGACCACGTCGAACGGCCGCGCCACGCCGGTCAGGTCGAAGGGGCTGCCGTTGATGCGCAGGTGCAGGCGCGGCTGCACGTCGATGTCGGTGGCGTAGCCGAAGGTCGAGATGAACGGCACCCCGATGGTGAACTCGTCCACGACCTGCTTGCGGCCGGTGACCTTGTCGTCCAGCGTGATGGCGCCGTCCTCGATCACCATGTTGTTGAGCGAAAAGCGCGGCAACCCTTCGTCCGGCTTGGGCGGCTCTTGGGGCTTGGCGACGGCCAATTCGGCCACGCGTTGTTCTATGTCAGAGAAATTGAAGCGCAGGACGTCTTCGCGGACGATGGCGATGTTAGGCTGCCGAAGCGTCAGACGGTCGACCACCGGCGCGAACCAGAACAGCGATGTCCACGACGCGCTGGCATCCAGTTCAGCCAAGGTCAACAGCGGCGTCTGCGAGCCAGGCTGCGCCACGGTCAGGTCTTGCGCGCGGACGGTCAGCGTGAACGGATTGAAGGTGATCTTGCCCACGGAAACGTCGCGCCCGATCATCTTTGCGACGTCATCGGTCAGCACGCCGTGCAGCACTTTCGGCACCTGCCACGCTGCCACGCCAAACAGAATCAGCACGAACGCCACAATACCCAGGAGAATCTTGCCGGCGCGTCGGGTGAACCGTAGCTTGGGCATCCGCACGGGCATTGAAAGTCTCCTGATACACATTGAAGGCGATCCAACCTTCCTCTGACTGCTGGCGCGATTATCGCGCCCCCTTAACTGCTCGTCTATCATAGGCGGAACAGCGGACCCCGCCGGCGCGCCCGGCCCCGCTCTTTTCATTCATTAACAATTCTTGATCCCGATTTCCATGTCCGAGACCACCCCCACCTTGAGTCACCTGGACGAAGCCGGCCAGGTCCGCATGGTCGACGTCATCGCCAAGACGGACACCGAGCGCGTGGCGGTCGCCGCCGGCAGCATCCGCATGAACGCCGTCGCCTATGGCCTCTTGACCCAACCCGGCCAGGGCAAGGGAGAGGTGCTCAACACGGCGCGCGTGGCCGCGATCCTGGCCGCCAAGCGCTGCGCCGACATGATCCCCCTGTGCCACAGCCTGCCGCTCGCGTTCGTCGGCGTGGAATTCGCCTTGAACGACGCCGAGCATCGCATCGACATCCTGGCCACCTGCCGCACCAGCTACAAGACGGGCGTCGAAATGGAAGCCATGATGGCGTGCAGCGTGGCCGCGCTGACCATCTACGACATGTGCAAGGCTGCCGACAAAGGCATCGTGATCGAACAAGTTCGCCTCAAGTACAAGGCGGGAGGTAAAAGCGGTGAATGGCGCAACGATTAATCTTCTGTACTTCGCGCGCGTTGCCGAACTGGTCGGCAAGCGCACCGAAACCTGGCCCCTCGCGGGCGAATCCACCGGCGCGCAGTTGCTGGCCGCGTTGGGCGAACGCTATCCCCAATTGGAACCGGCCACGCGCCTGAAGCTGGCCATCAACCAGACGCACGCCAAGCCCACCGCCCCGATCCGCGCGGGCGACGAGGTCGCGGTGTTCGAACCGGTCACCGGAGGCTGACGCCATGATCCGCGTCCAGGAAGCCGACTTCGACGGCGCGGCGCTGACCGCCGCGCTGCGGGAATCCGCCGGCCCCGGCGTGGGCGGCATCGTGACGTTCGTGGGCTACGTGCGCGACTACGCGCCCGATACCCCCACCGACACGCTTTTTCTCGAACACTATCCGGGCATGTGCGAGCGCGAGCTCGAAGACATCGCCGCCACGGCCCGCGCACGCTGGAACCTGGCAGGCACGGTCATCGTGCACCGCGTGGGCGCGCTGCACCGCAACGCGCAGATCGTCTTCGTGGCGGCGGCCAGCGCCCATCGCGGCGACGCCTTCCGCGGCTGCGAATACATCATCGACGCGCTCAAGACGCGCGCGCCCTTCTGGAAGCGCGAGACCCTCGCCGGCGGCGACAGCTTCTGGGTGGAACAGCGCCAATCCGACCAGGACCGCACGGACGCCTGGGATGAAGACACTGCCGACAATAAGGAAAATCCATGAGCGAAGCCACCCCGGTCCCGCTGGGCTGCGGCGTACTGACCATCAGCGACACCCGCAGCGCAGGTGACGACACGTCCGGCAATCTGCTGGCGCACAGCCTGGCGCATGCCGGCCATCAGTGCGTGCGCCGCGACATCGTGCGCGACGACATCTACCAGATCCGCCGCGTCATCAGCGACTGGATCGCCGACCCCGAGGTGCAGGTCATCCTGACGACCGGCGGCACGGGCTTCTCGCATCGCGACCACACGCCGCAGGCCATCCTGCCGCTGCTGGATCGCGAGATTCCGGGTTTCGGCGAACTCTTCCGCCAGATTTCCTACACCGAGATCGGCAGCTCCACGATCCAGTCGCGCGCGTTCGCGGGGTCGGCCAACCAGACCCTGATCTTCTGCCTGCCGGGCTCGAACAACGCGTGCGAGACCGCCTGGACCAAGATTCTGCGCGAGCAGCTCGACAGCGGCCACGGCCCCTGCAATTTCGCCTCGCAATTTTCGAAACGCGAACAAGAAGCCTGACCCATGCTGGATTTCGATCAAGCCCAGACCCTGCTGGCCAACGCCGCCGCCCCCCTTCAACGCACCGAGCACGTCGAACTGGCACAGGCCAGCGGCCGCGTTCTGGCCGCGCACCTTGACGCCACGGTGGACATTCCACCGGCCGACAACAGCGCCATGGACGGCTATGCCCTGCGCCTGGCCGACTGGAACCCGCAAGCCCGCCTGCCGATTCAGCAGCGCTGCTACGCGGGCGACGTGCCCGAGCCGCTCAAGCCAGGCCAGGCCATTCGTCTATTTACCGGCAGCGTGATACCGGCGGGCGCCGATGTGGTCGTCATGCAGGAAGACACCACCGAAGCCGACAACCACGTCCAGATTTCGCGCGAACCCCGGCTGGGCCAGCACATTCGCCGCCGCGGCGAAGACACGATGGCGGGCGCCGCGCTGCTGCCGGCGGGCACGCTGCTGCAGGCCGCGCACGTCGCGCTGCTGGCCTCGCAAGGCATGGCAACGATTCCCGTCTACGGTCAGCTTCGCGTCGGCATCCTGACCACGGGCGACGAGCTCGTCCTGCCGGGCCAGCCGCGCGCCACCGAACAGATCTACAACTCCAACGGGCCGATGCTGGCCGCGATGGTGCGCGGCATGGGCGCCCTGCCCGTTCACGTGCTGCACGCCCGCGATACCGAAGCCGATCTGCTGGACGCCTTCACGACCCTGCTGGCCGATTGCGACCTCGTGCTGAGCGTGGGCGGTGTGTCGGTGGGCGAGCGTGACCTCGTCAAACCGGCGCTGGCCGCGCTGGGTGGCGAACTGTCGCTGTGGAAGGTGCGCATGAAACCCGGCAAGCCGGTGGCCCTGGCGCAGATCGACGGCAAGCCGGTGGTCAGCCTGCCTGGCAATCCGGTGTCGGCCTATGCCGTGTTCGCTACGCTGGTGACGCCGCTGATGCGCCGCATGCAGGGCCGCGAAGACATCTTCCCGCCGGTCAGTCAGTTGCCGCTGCGCACCGCGCAGCCGCGCCAGGACAGCCGCGAGGAATTCCTGCGCGTGCAATGCCGCGTGGCCGACGAAGGCGGCAGCGAACTCGTGCCGTACGGCCATCAGGGATCGGGCGTGATCAGCTCATTGCCGTGGTCCACCGGCTTGGCGCGCCTGCCGGCCGACGTGCTGGTGCAGGACAGGGACACGGTTTCGTATTACGACCTGCGTCACTGGCTGGCGTAGCGCTCGGCCAGCGCCAGGTCTTCTGGCGTGTTGACGTTCATGAAGGCATGCGGCGGGCAATCGTCGAACACCGCTTCGACCGCGCCCGCCCTCGCCTGCCAAAGCCCCACCTTGCGGTCGCCTGACCGCAGATATTCCCGCAGGTTCGGCAGCAACAACGTGCGCAGCGCCATGCAGGCCGAATGGCGCTGGCCGTTGGCCGCGGCATAGGCCAGCGGCGCATCGGCCGCGGCAGCCGCGCCGATCAGGCGCGCGGCCAGATCTTCCGGCAGGAAGGGCGTATCGCAGGGCACCACCACCAGCCACTGCGCGGCGGATTCGGGCGGCGCTGCAGCCGACGCCTGCAGCGTCTGCAGCGCCGTCGCGATACCCACCAGCGGACCCTGCCAGGCGCCCAGTTCGCGTTCGCCATCGGCAACGACGTCGCCATACTGCTCGTAACGTTCCGGGTGCCGGTTGGCGCTGATGATAAGGCGGCCGACCTGCGGCGCAAGCCGGCGCGCGATGTGCGCGACCATGGGTTCGCCGTGCAGCGCGACCAGTCCCTTGTCCTGATGATTCATGCGGGAACCCTGCCCGCCGGCGAGGATCAGGCCGGCAAGCCCGTCGCGTTGAAACTCAGCCACCGATGTAGCTCATCTCGATCTTGCGAGATGGGTCCGCCATGTTCTGGCCGCGCAGTTCGGAATAGTTGTCGCCGCGCGCCGACCAGATGCCCGCCAGGATGCGCGCCAGTTCCTCGTCCGTCGCGCCATCGCGTAGCGGCGCGCGCAGGTCGTGGCCTTCGTGGGCGAAGAGGCACAGGTAGAGCTTGCCTTCGGGCGACAGGCGCGCCCGCGTACAGCCGCCGCAGAAGGCGTGCGTGACGCTGGAGATGACGCCGATCTCGCCGCCGCCGTCCACGTAGCGCCAGCGTTCGGCGACGCGCCCCATTTCGACCGATTCCACGGGTTCCAGCGGATACACGGCGCCGATGCGATCCAGCACTTCGCGCGATGGCACCACTTCGGCGAGATTCCAGCCGTTGCTGTTGCCCACGTCCATGTATTCGATGAAGCGCAGGACGTGGCCGCTGTGGCGAAAGCGTTCGGCCATGGGCAGGATCTGCCCGTCGTTCAGTCCCTTGCGCACCACCATGTTGACCTTGACGGGCGCCAGGCCCGCGTCCGCCGCGGCGTCGATGCCGCGCAGCACGTCGTCCGGCGTGAAGCCGCTGTCGCTCATGCCCTGGAACATGGCGGCGTCCAGCGCGTCCAGGCTGACCGTCACGCGCGTGAGCCCGGCGCTTTTCAGCGCGGCGGCCTTGCGCGCGAGGACGCTGCCGTTGGTGGTGAGGGTGAGGTCAAGCGGCCGGCCTTGCGGCGTGCGCAGTTCGGCCAGCATGCCGACCAGGTTTTCGATGTGCTTGCGCAGCAGCGGCTCGCCGCCGGTCAGGCGGATCTTTTCGACGCCCAACTGCGTGAAGATGCCGGCCAGCCGGCTGATTTCTTCGAACGACAGCAGCGCCGAATGCGGCATGAAGCTGTAGCTGCTGTCAAAGACCTCGCGCGGCATGCAATAGGTGCAGCGGAAGTTGCAGCGGTCAGTGACGGAAATGCGCAGGTCGCGCAGCGGACGCGCGCGCTGGTCCAGCGCGGGCTGCCCGTGCGGCGGAAGTTCGCCGGACGCGAGGGAAGCCCGTGGCGAACTCCGGTGATCGGCAAGGATTATCACTTTGCTCATTGGCACATCATATCCCGGCGGATCGCGGTGCGCGTTCCCGCGGAAAGGCCTCTTCCAGGGTCTGCAGCCGGCCGGTGTCGCGGGCGTCGTAGCCGACGAGCTGGCCCACGTAACCGACATAGTCCGGGCCGCGCATGATGGACAGCAGGTCCTGCATGGCCGGCGTATCCAGCGACGCCTTGCGGATGGCGAAGAAATAGCGCTCGCGCACCAGCGGAATGAAGTCCAGCCCGAAGCGGCAGGCCGCCGTCTCCACGCCGACCCCTGTGTCCGCCATGCCGCTGGCAATGTGCGCCGCGATCGCCATGTGGGTGAATTCGTTGGTTTCGTAGCCCTGCACCTCGCCGATGGACACGCCGGCGCGTTGCAGCATCAGGCCAACCAGATAACGCGTGCTGGAGCCGATCTGGCGGTTCACGAAGCGCACGTCGCTGCGGGCCAGGTCCGCCATGCCGCGGATCTGCTTGGGATTGCCGGCCGTGACGAACAACCCCGTATTGCGCACGGCCAGGTGGATGAGCATGTATTCGTCGGCGTTGAGCCACTGCGCATAGCGTTCCATGATGGGGGATTCGAAATCGCCCAGCGGCACCTGAAAGCCCGCGAGGTCGCATTCGTGCCGCTCCAGCGACGCCAGGGCCTCGATTGCCGTGCGATAGCGCAGTTCCAGGCCGGGCGTGCGATTGCCCATGTGCTGCATCAGGGATTCCACGGCAAAACCGTGGCTGGCGTGCAGGCGCAGGTGCGGGCCGCTTTCCGGCAGCAGGCGTTCAAGCTCTTCCTGCAATTCGGAGGCCATGCTGTCCAGCGTGGGCATCAGCCGCGCCTCGATGCGGCGGTTGGCCCATAGCAGCCGCTGCGCAAAGGGCGACAGCTGCGTGCCCTGGCGGCGGTTGGTGATGAGCAGTTGCGTGCCGAAGATGGACTCGAAGCGCCGCAACACGCCCCACGCGTGCCGGTAGGACAGGCCGCAGGCGCGGCAGGCGCCCGCGATGTTGCCGGTGGCATCGATGGCTGCCAGGAGCGCAAGCATGTCTTGCAGCGGCACGGGCGTCGCCTCGTCGTCTCCGCCCAATGTCCATTGCGGCCGCAGGCCGATTCGGAACTTATATGTCATTTATTTCTTATTGAAGGCGTTCATGTACCTCGTTAGAGTACACAAATAACGCGGCGGACGGGCAATTAATATGTTTTTTAAAGCATATTATCTGCTGACAGGTCCAGACCGGCACAAGCCCCCGTTGATGGGGTCACGCAACACAGGAGGAGACCGACGTGCACCTGCGCGAGGCAAAATCCGATCTGGCATCCAGCGGTGGCGCCCGGGGCGGCAAGCTGGCCCTGGACGCCGCCCAGGCATCCCCCACCCCGGCCATCGCGGCCACGGCCCGCATCCTTGCCCGGCTGAAAGACCAGCCCGGCCCGCTGCTGCCGGTGCTGCATGCGGTGCAACACGAATTGGGCTGTATTCCGGCCGAGGCGGTGCAGACCATCGCCGAGGCCCTGAACCTCTCCCGCGCCGAAGTCCACGGGGTCATCACGTTCTACCCCCATTTCCGCACCGAGCCGGCCGCGCGCCACACGCTGGAGGTCTGCCGCGCCGAAGCCTGCCAATCCATGGGCGGCGAACGCCTGGCCGCCCATGCGCGCGCCGCGCTGGGCTGTGATTTCCACGCCAGCACCCCGGACGGCAACTTCACGCTGGAACCCGTGTACTGCCTGGGCCTGTGCGCGCAGTCGCCCGCCGTCATGATCGACGGCCAGCCCCACGCCCGCGTTACCGAAGCCAAGCTGGATCGCCTGCTGGCCCGCACGCTGGAGGACACGCCATGAGCGCCCCCGTCGTCATCTACGTGCCGCGCGACGCCGCGGCGCTAGCCATGGACGCCGATACCGTTGCCCGCGACATCGAGCGCATGGCCGATCAACGCGGCCTGTCCGTGCAGGTGGTGCGCAATGGTTCGCGCGGCCTGCTGTGGCTGGAACCCCTGGTTGAGATCGCCACGCCACAAGGCCGCATCGCCTATGGGCCCGTGCAGCCGGAAGACGTGGCCTCGCTGTTCGACGCCGACTGGCTGACGGGCGGCGAACACGCGTTGCGCCTGGGCCTGACCGAGGAAATCCCCTACCTCAAGCACCAGGAGCGCCTGACCTTCGCCCGCGTCGGCGTGATCGATCCGCTGTCCCTGCAGGACTACGCCGCGCATGGCGGGTTGCAAGGCTTGAAGCGCGCGCTGGCCATGGCGCCGGCGCAGATCGTCGACGAAATGGTCGAATCCGGCCTGCGCGGCCGCGGCGGCGCGGCATTTCCCACCGGCATCAAATGGAAGACCGTGGCGGGCACGCCCGGCGACACCAAGTACATCGTCTGCAACGCCGACGAAGGCGACTCGGGCACCTTTGCCGACCGCCTGCTGATGGAAGGCGACCCGTACGTCCTGATCGAAGGCATGACGATTGCAGGCCTGGCGGTCGGCGCGACCTACGGCTACATCTACGTCCGCTCCGAATACCCCCACGCCATCGCCACGCTTGAAGCCGCCATCGCGCGAGCCCGCAGCGTCGGCTGGCTGGGCGACGATGTGCACGGCAGCGGCCGCCGCTTCGACCTGGAAGTGCGCAAGGGCGCGGGCGCCTACATCTGCGGCGAAGAAACCTCGCTGCTGGAAAGCCTGGAGGGCAAGCGCGGCGTGGTGCGCGCCAAGCCGCCGCTGCCCGCCATCTCGGGCCTGTTCGGCAAACCGACCGTCATCAACAACGTCATCTCGCTGGCCACCGTGCCGATCATCCTGGCCAAGGGCGCGGCGTATTACCGCGACTACGGCGTGGGCCGTTCGCACGGCACGCTGCCCTTCCAACTGGCCGGCAACCTCAAGCAAGGCGGGCTGGTGGAAAAGGCCTTTGGGCTCAGCCTGCGCGACCTGCTCTACGAATTCGGCGGCGGCAGCGCGTCCGGCCGGCCGCTGCGCGCGGTGCAGGTGGGCGGTCCGCTGGGCGCCTACCTGCCCGAATCGCAATGGGACGTGCCGCTGGACTACGAAGCCTACATCCAGATCTCGGCCATGATCGGCCACGGCGGCCTCGTCGCCTTCGACGACACCGTGGACATGGCGCGCATGGCGCGTTACGCGATGGAGTTCTGCGCCATCGAGTCCTGTGGCAAGTGCACGCCTTGCCGCATCGGCTCCACGCGCGGCATGGAAACCATCGACAAGATCGCGGCCGGCAACCAAAGCCGCGAACAGCGCGAACAGCAGGTGCATCTGCTGCGCGACCTGTGCGACACGATGCTTGGCGGTTCGCTGTGCGCGCTGGGGGGCATGGCGCCCTACCCGGTGTTGTCCGCGCTGAACCATTTCCCGCAGGACTTCGGCATCGAGTCCTCCCAGTCTGCCGCCCACGCGGCCTGAACCCGAGACCGCCATGCTAGAAACCGTCATCAAGCGCGATCGCGACATGGGCACGCCGGCGCGCGTGTCCGAAAAGACCGTCACCCTGACCATCGACGGCCAGGAAATCACCGTTCCAGAAGGCACGTCGCTGATGCGCGCGGCCGCGGACGCCGGCATCAACATCCCCAAGCTCTGCGCCACCGACAGCCTTGAACCGTTCGGGTCCTGCCGCCTGTGCCTCGTGCAGATCGAAGGCCGCCGCGGCTATCCCGCGTCCTGTACGACGCCCGCCGAAAACGGCATGGTCGTCTTTACCGAAACGCCAAAGCTGCACGACCTGCGCCGCGGCGTGATGGAGCTGTACATCTCGGACCATCCGCTCGATTGCCTGACCTGCCCGGCCAACGGCGATTGCGAACTGCAAGACATGGCCGGCGTCGTGGGCCTGCGCAACGTACGCTACGGCCAGGACGGCGCCAACCATCTGAAGGCCGAGAAGGACGAGTCCAACCCCTACTTCACGTTCGACGCATCCAAGTGCATCGTCTGCAACCGCTGCGTTCGCGCCTGCGAGGAAACGCAAGGCACGTTTGCCCTGACGATCTCCGGCAAGGGTTTCGACTCGCACGTATCGGCCGGCCAGGACCAGCCCTTCCTGGATAGCGAATGCGTATCCTGCGGCGCCTGCGTGCAGGCCTGCCCCACGTCCACCCTGCAGGAAAAGACCGTCATCATGATGGGCCAGGCCGAACACTCGGTCGTGACGACCTGCGCCTACTGCGGCGTGGGTTGCGGCTTCAAGGCCGAAATGAAGGGCCAGGAAGTGGTGCGCATGGTGCCGTGGAAGGACGGCCAGGCCAACCGCGGCCATTCCTGCGTGAAGGGACGTTTTGCCTGGGGCTACGCCACGCACAAGGAACGCGTGCTCAAACCCATGATCCGCAAGCACATCACCGATTCCTGGAAAGAAGTGTCCTGGGACGAGGCGATCAACTACGCGGCTTCCGAATTCCGCCGCATCCAGAGCCAGTACGGGCGCGATGCGGTCGGCGGCATCACGTCGTCGCGCTGCACCAACGAGGAAACCTGGCTGGTGCAGAAGCTGGTGCGCGCCGCCTTCGGCACCAACAACGTCGACACCTGCGCGCGCGTGTGCCATTCGCCCACCGGCTATGGCCTGAAGCAGACGCTGGGCGAATCGGCCGGCACGCAGACGTTTGACTCCGTCATGCACACCGACGTGGTCATCGTGATGGGGGCTAACCCCAGCAGCGGCCATCCCGTCTTCGCTTCGCGCTTGAAGCGCCGGCTGCGCGAAGGCGCACGGCTCATCGTCATCGATCCGCGCCGCATCGAACTGGTCAGCTCGCCGCACATCAAGGCCGACTTCCACTTGCAGGTGCGGCCGGGCACCAACACGGCGCTGCTGTCCTCGCTGGCGCATGTCATCGCCACCGAGGGCCTGATCGCCGAGGACTTCGTGGCCGAGCGCTGCGAAGAAAAAGCCTTCAAGGAATGGCGCGACTTCGTTTCGCTGCCCGAGAACTCGCCGGAAGCCATGGAAGAAATCACTGGCGTGCCGGCGCAGGCGGTGCGCGGCGCGGCGCGCCTGTTTGCCACCGGCGGCAACGGCTCCATCTACTACGGCCTGGGCGTCACCGAGCACAGCCAGGGCTCGACCACCGTCATGGCCATTGCCAACCTGGCGATGGCCACCGGCAATATCGGCCGCGAAGGCGTGGGCGTGAATCCGCTGCGCGGCCAGAACAACGTGCAGGGATCGTGCGACATGGGCTCGTTCCCGCACGAACTGCCCGGCTACCGCCACATCTCGGACAACGCCGTGCGCGCGCAGTTTGAAAAGGACTGGGGCGTCACGCTGCAGCCCGAGCCCGGCCTGCGCATTCCCAACATGTTCGAGGCCGCGCTGGGCGGGTCCTTCAAGGGCCTGTACTGCCAGGGCGAAGACATCGTGCAGTCCGATCCCAACACGCAGCACGTGGCGGCATCGCTGGCGGCCATGGAGTGCATCGTCGTGCAGGACCTGTTCCTGAACGAGACCGCCAAGTACGCGCACGTGTTCCTGCCGGGTTCCTCGTTCCTGGAAAAGGACGGCACCTTCACCAACGCCGAGCGCCGCATCTCGCGCGTGCGCAAGGTGATGGAACCCAAGAACGGCAAGTCCGACTGGGAAGTGACGGTGGCGCTGTCCAACGCGCTGGGCTACCCCATGAATTACAAGCACCCGCGCGAGATCATGGAAGAGATCGCGCGGCTGACGCCCACGTTTGCCGGCGTCACGTACGACAAGCTGGACAAGCTGGGCAGCCTGCAATGGCCGTGCAACGACGACGCGCCGGAAGGCACGCCGATCATGCACATCGACCAGTTCGTGCGCGGCAAGGGCCGCTTCATGATCACCAAGTACGTGCCCACCGACGAGCGCAGCACGCGCCGCTTCCCGCTGCTCTTGACCACGGGCCGCATCCTGTCGCAATACAACGTGGGCGCGCAGACCCGCCGCACGCCCAACGTGATGTGGCATGGCGAGGACGTGCTGGAAATTCATCCACAGGACGCCGAGGACCGCGGCGTGGCCGAAGGCGACTGGGTCGGCATCCAGAGCCGCGCCGGGGAAACCGTGCTGCGCGCCACGCTGACCGACCGCGTGCAGCCGGGCGTGGTATACACCACGTTCCACTTTCCCGAGTCCGGCGCCAACGTCGTCACCACCGACAGCTCCGACTGGGCGACCAACTGCCCCGAATACAAAGTCACGGCCGTGCAGGTGACGCGCGTGTCGCAGCCGTCGGAATGGCAGCGGCAATGGTCGCGATTTGCGGACATCCAGCAAAAGCTCCTGCGCGAACGCTCGCGCGAGACCGAGGCGGCGCTGACCGGGAAGTAACCGACAGCCAGCCAGGGATCCCATGCCTACGCCGACCACCGCCCGCCCCGACTGCACGCCGACCCAGGTCATCCGCGTGCGCTCGGGGGTCATCGCCACCGACGCCGAGACCGATTACGTGGCCGAGGAAACGCCGGTGGCGCTGGAATTCAACGGCATCAGTCACGCCACCATGCTGGCCACGCCCGCCGACCTGGAGGACTTTGCCGTCGGGTTCTCGCTGTCCGAAGGCATCATCGGCAGCGTGAGCGACGTGCGCGGCATCGATCTGCTGCCGCAATGCGGCGGCATCGTCGTGCAGCTGGAGATCTCGTCCGCCTGTGAAATGCGCCTGAAGACGCGGCGCCGCGCCATGGCTGGGCGCACCGGCTGCGGCCTGTGCGGCGTGGAAACCCTGCCCGAGGTGCTGCGGCCCGTGGCGCCGGTTGCCAATGGGGCGCCGGTGCGCATCAAGTCGGTGCTGGGCGCCATGCGCGACATGCGCGCGCGCCAGACGCTGCACGACATCACGGGCGCCACGCACGCCGCGGGCTGGGCGGGCGCCGACGGCGCCGTGGCGCTGGTCCGCGAAGACGTGGGCCGCCACAACGCGTTGGACAAGCTGGCCGGCGCGCTGGCGCGCCAGGCGGTCAACGGCGCCGACGGCATCGTCGTGGTGTCCAGCCGCGCCAGCTTCGAGATGGTGCAGAAGACGGCCGCGGCCGGCGTCGCGGTGTTGGCTTCGGTATCCGCTCCCACCGCGCTGGCCATCCGTCTGGCCACCGACGCCAACGTCACCCTGCTGGGCTTCACGCGCGATGGCGACGCCGCCATCTACACCCACCCCGAACGCATCCTTACCTGAACCGGACGCAAGACAGCAATGGAAATCGTCAACCTGATCCGCATGGCCAACCGCATCGGCCAGTTCTTCGACGCCATGCCGGACCGGCCCGAGGCGCTGGAAGGCGTCACCAACCACATCCAGAAATTCTGGGAGCCGCGCATGCGCACCGAACTGCTGGATTTCCTGGCGCGCAGCCCGGACGGCGACGCCGGCGAGGAACAGCTGCATCCGCTGGTGCTGCAGGCGGTCACCCAGCATCGCGAGCGCCTGACGCCGCGCGCGCGCGTCGCATAGCGCACCCGGACCGCCCGCGCGGCGGTCCACCCGCAGTGGCAGGACAGCAACAGATCCATAAAAGAGGCGGCGGGACCGGGCTTTTCCGGCCTACGCACGCTATAAAGCCGCACCCCTGAGGAGACATCATGGAAAGTAGCGCCACCCTGGACCTGCCGGGTTCCCGGCCGGGATTTTTCGACAAAGAACGCACGATCGCGGGGCCGGGCTTCTCGCGCTGGCTGGTGCCCCCAGCCGCGCTGGCCATCCACCTTTGCATCGGCATGGCCTACGGCTTTTCGGTGTTCTGGCTGCCGCTGTCCAAGGTGGTGGGCGGGGCCAAGCCGCTGGCCTGCCCGCCCGACATGAGCCTCGTGGCCGAACTGTTCACCACGAGCTGCGACTGGAAGATCTCGACCATGGGGTGGATGTACACCCTGTTTTTCGTGCTGCTGGGGTGTTCGGCCGCCTTGTGGGGCGGCTGGCTGGAACGGGCCGGCCCGCGCAAGGCCGGCGTCGTGTCGGCGCTGTGCTGGTGCGGCGGCCTGGTCATCTCGGCCATCGGCATCTACCTGCACCAGATGTGGATGCTGTGGCTGGGCTCTGGCGTCATCGGCGGGATCGGGCTGGGCCTGGGGTATATCTCGCCGGTGAGCACGCTGATCAAGTGGTTCCCGGACCGCCGCGGCATGGCGACGGGCATGGCCATCATGGGCTTTGGCGGCGGCGCCATGATCGGCGCGCCGCTGGCCGACATGCTGATGCGCCACTTTGCCACGCCGACCTCGCCGGGCGTCTGGCAGACCTTCCTGACCATGGCGCTGGTGTACTTCATCTTCATGATGTCCGGCGCGCTGGGCTACCGCGTGCCGCCCACCGGCTGGAAGCCCGCCGGCTGGACGCCGCCCGCCAAGCAGGTCAACAACGTCATGATCACGCAGCGACACGTGCACGTGAAGCGCGTCTGGGGCGTGCCGCAGTTCTGGCTGGTGTGGTGGGCGCTGTGCCTGAACGTCACGGCGGGCATCGGCATCCTGGGGATGGCTTCGCCGCTGCTGCAGGAAGTGTTCGGCGGCGGCCTGATCGACAAACCCGAACTGGGCTTTGGCCAGCTCGACAAGGACCAGCTCGCGGCCATCGCCGCGATTGCCGCCGGCTTTACCGGCCTGCTCAGCCTGTTCAACATCGGCGGCCGCTTCTTCTGGGCCAGCCTGTCCGACAAGCTGGGCCGCAAGATGACGTACTTCGTCTTCTTCGTCCTGGGCTTCGTGCTGTACGCCGCCATTCCGTGGACCGCGCACATGGGCGCGCTGGCGCTCTTTGTGGCCGCGTTCTGCGTGATCCTGTCGATGTACGGCGGCGGCTTTGCCACGGTGCCCGCCTACCTGGCCGACCTGTTCGGCACCCAGATGGTCGGCGCCATCCACGGCCGGTTGCTGACCGCGTGGTCCGCGGCGGGCATCTTCGGGCCGGTTCTCGTCAACTACATCCGCGAATACCAGCTGTCCATCGGCGTGCCGCGCGCCCAGGTGTATGACATCACCATGTACATCCTTGCCGGCATGCTGGTCGTGGGCTTCCTGTGCAACCTTGCCATCCGCCCGGTCAACGCCAAGTACTTCATGACCGACGAGGAACTGGCCAAGGAAAAGGCGCTGGCGCACGAGCGCGCCGTGGCCGCCGAAACCCACGGCGTGGGCAGGTCGAACTTCCGCACGCCGCCCGCGCTGATCGCCTTTGCGTGGGCCTGCGTCGGCATTCCGCTGGCCTGGGGCATCTGGATCACGCTGCAAAAGGCCGTCGTGCTGTTCCACTGATCCCGCCATGCCGCGGCGCCCGGTGCGCCGCGCGACGGCCTCAGGGCGCGAAGCTGCTACATTGGCAGCCCGCGCCCTTCTCTTTTATGTGCCTTTCCCCATGATTCTGCCCTTCCCCCCATTCCCCGCCGGAGCGACCTTTTGAACGCGCCCGAACTGCACTGGGAAGAAAACGGCGTCGCCCGCTCGGCGCGCTGGCACTCGGAAACCGGCGCCACGCCGCCCAAGCGTGTCATCGTCGCCGACGACACCCTGACCGCGGACATGGCTTACCGCCACGCGTGCGAAGGCGTGGGCCTGCTGTGGCGCGGCGACTTCCAGAACGCGCGCCAGCTGTTGCAGGCCATCACCCGCCGCGTCGACAAGCGTCCGCGCAAACCGGTGGAAACCCAACTTGAGGCCTTCAACCAGCATCGTCAGGTCCAATCGCAGCGCGCCCGCATCCTGGGCATGCTGCTGATTCCCTTCGACGCCGGCCATACCATCCCCCTGCGCCGCGCGCCCGACGCGCATCTGGCCTGCGAAGCCGCGAACGTGCCGGGCGATACGCCCTACGTCGCGTCGCTGCGCGAACTGCTGGGCCTGATCGGCGCCTACGAGTGGCGCAGGAAGGGCGTGGAGATTCCCGCCCTGAACAACCGCATCCACCCGCACTACGGCGTGTTCTCGCCGGTGCGCGGCGAATACGTGGACCTGGTCGCCAACACGCCGATGCCGCGCGGCAGCGTGGCCTTCGATATCGGCACGGGCACGGGCGTGCTCGCCGCCGTCATCGCCCGCCGCGGCGGCAAACGCGTCATCGCCACCGACATGGATCCCCGCGCGATTGCCTGCGCGCGCGAGAACCTGGAACGCCTGGGGTTGTCCGGGCAGGTCGAGGTCGAACAGACCGACCTCTTCCCCGAAGGCCGCGTGTCGCTCATCGTCTGCAACCCGCCGTGGCTGCCCGCGCGGCCCAGCTCGCCGCTGGAACATGCCGTGTACGACCCGGACAGCCGCATGCTGCGTGGCTTCCTGAATGGATTGAAGGACCATCTGACGCCGAACGGCGAAGGATGGCTGATCCTGTCGGATCTGGCCGAACATCTGGGGCTGCGCACGCGCGAGCAACTGCTCGCGATGATCGAGGCCGCCGGCCTGCGCGTGATCGAAAAACTGGACACGCGGCCGATCCACGGCAAGGCCCGCGACGCGAACGATCCGCTGCATGCGGCGCGGTCCCGGGAGACGACGTCGCTGTGGCGATTGGGCGCGGTTTGAAGGCATACGGACAACGATGAAAGGTCTGCGGCCCCCGGAGCGGGCGCCGCATGTACCTGGCGGTTGCATGGGCCCGCAATCGCGGACCACGGCGGGCGGGACCGCAACGGCGCGTGAAAAGTATTCGCCACGCGCCGCTGATTGGCTACAATTAGCAATCATTCCCATTAGCATCTGCCAAGCCGACCCGTGCCGCCCGCCCACTTTGCGTCCTCCGCCGAATTCGTCAGCCTGTACCGCGAGCACCATGGCTGGCTGGTGCAGATGCTGCGCCGACGGCTTGCCGGCAATGCCGACAACGCCGCCGATCTGGCGCACGACACGTTCGAACGGGTCATGCGCAGCGAATCGCGCGCCGCGTTTGCCGAGCCGCGCGGTTTTTTGACCACGGTGGCCAAGCGCCTGTTGATCGACCAGTCGCGGCGGCGGGCGATCGAGCAGGCTTATCTTGAGACGCTTGCCGCGCGCAGCGAAGCGGTCGAGCCCAGCCCCGAGACGCATGCGCTGGTGGTGGAAGCGCTGGACGCCGTGTGCCGCATGATGGAGCAGTTGCCAGCGCGCGTGCGCCGGGTTTTCGTGCTGGCGCAGGTGGAAGGCCTGCCGTATCTGGACGTCGCCCGCGCGCTGGGCATTTCGGTCGCGGCCGTGCAGCGCGACATGATCAAGGCGTGGGAACACTGCTACGCGGTGCTGTACGCATGAGCGCCGCCCCCGCCGAACGGGTGCACCCGGACATCATCCGGCAGGCGGCGCAGTGGATGATGCGCACCGGGGATGCGCCCGACGCCGCCACGCAAGCCGCCTGTACGCAATGGCGCGAGGCCGACGCGCGCCACGAACTCGCCTGGCAGCGCCTGCAAGGCATCAGCCAGGACCTGAAATCCGCCACCTCCGCCAACCTGGCCGGCGCCGCCGCGGGCCAGACGATCTTGCGCTATTGCGACCAGCGTTCGCGCCGCGGCGCCCTGAAGTGGATGGCGGCCGGCGTCGGTCTGGGCGCCATGGGCTGGTTGGGCGCGCGCGAAGGCGTGTGGGACGGCAGCACCGTGTACCGGACCGCCACGGGCGAGCAGCGCGTCGTGCGCCTGCCCGACGGCACGGTACTGACGCTGAACACCGATTCCGCCGTGGCGATGCGCTACGACGCGCGGCAACGCCGCATCACGCTGCGCAGCGGCGAAATCCTGATCGCCACGGGCCACGACGACGCGGGCCGGCCGTTTGCCGTCAGCACACCCAATGGCCTGCTGACGCCGCTGGGCACCCGCTTTTCGGTGCGGCAACAGGACGATGGCCAAGGGGCCACGCACGTCGCGGTCTTTGAAGGCGCGGTGCGCGTGGAGCCGGACTCGCGCGTGCAGCCGGCCCGTGTGGTGCATGCGGGCGAGCAAGCCGAATTCGACCGCAACGCCCTGTCGCCAGTGACCGCGGTGGACGGCGCGGCGCCGGCCTGGACCGAAGGCATGCTGGTGGCGAACCGCATGCGGCTGGACCGGTTCGTGCAAGAGCTGGGCCGCTACCGCGCGGGCATCGTGCGCTGCGACGCCGACGTGGCACACCGGGAGGTCACGGGCGCATTCCGTATCGACGACACGGACAAGGCGCTGGAGGTGCTGGCCAGCGTGCTGGACCTGAGGCTGCGCTATCGCACGCGCTACTGGGTCACCGTGGGCCGGGCGTGAGCCAGCCGGTCACCGCAGGCCCCACCCCGCCCATTCGGACTATTTTGTAACAGCGCCGCAGATTTTCATTTCTGGTTCGTTAGACGAAGAGAAGGCCCCGAGGCGCCCGAGGGCCGCGCTTTTCAATCGACGAATCAGGAAACTCCAGTCATGGCACGACGCCAGTCCCGCTCTCCCCTTGCCTTGTCATCGTCACCGCGCATGCGTTTGCGCCTTGCCGCCCACCTTGCCCTGACGGCGGCCGCCTCGCTGGCCGCCCCTGCCGCGTCGTGGGCGCAGGCCGCGCCCGCCGGCGAGATTGCCTTCGCCATCGCACCCGCCACGCTGGACGTGGCGCTGGGTCAGTTTGGCGTCGCCGCCAAGGTCACGGTGGCGGCCGCGCCTGCGCTGACGCGCGGCGTGCGGACGCAGGGATTGACGGGCCAGTACACGCCCGAGCAAGGACTTGCCCGGCTGCTTGCGGGCACGGGCCTGCAGGCAGTGGCCAACGCCAACGGCGAGGGCTATCAATTGCGGCGCATGCCGCAGGACGCGCCGGGGGTGTCCACGCTGGCGCCGGTGACCGTGACCGGCATGACCGACGATCCGGTCACCGAGGGCACGGGCAGCTACACGAGCCGCGTGGTGACCATCGGCAAGGGCCGCCAGACGCTCAAGGAAATTCCGCAGTCGGTCAGCGTGGTCACGCGCCAGCGCATGGACGACCAGAACGCCAACACGCTGGACGACGTGCTGGCCAACAGCACCGGCATGACGCTCTACAAGAGCCCGATGGGCGGCAGCTACGTGTATTCGCGCGGTTTTCGCGTGGACAGCTATCAGTTCGACGGCGTGAACCGCGCGTTCTACTACCCCCAGGCCAACAGCTTCACCACCGAGACCGTGACGCTGGACCGCGTGGAAATCATCCGCGGCGCCACGGGCCTGTTGCAAGGCGCCGGCTCGCCCAGCGCGGCCGTCAACCTGGTGCGCAAGCGCCCGCTCGCCGAGCCCCAGGTGCAGATGCTGGCCAGCGGCGGCTCGTGGAACAACTACCGCGCCGACATCGACGCCAGCGCGCCGCTGAACGAAGCCGGCACCCTGCGCGCCCGCGGCGTGGCCAGCTACAACGACCGCGACTACTTCTACGACGAAGCGCAAAGCCGCACCGGCGTGCTGTACGGCGTCCTCAGCTATGACTTCAGCCCGGACACCACCCTTACCGGCGGCGTCAGCTACGAGGAACTGCGTTCCACCCCCTTCTTCCACGGCCTGCCCCACTACAGCAATGGCGACGACATCGGCCTGAAGCGGTCGACCTCGCTGGGCCAGGACTGGAACCGCTGGAACGGCAAGCAGACCACCGTCTTTGCCGAACTGGCGCACCGCTTCGACAAGGACTGGTCGTTCAAGCTGACGGGCACGTCCTCGCAGGAATCCAACGACTCGAAGTACGCGTTCACGGAAGGCGCCGTGAACCCGGAGACGGGCCTGGGTCCCATGCTGTATGCGGGCCTGTTCGACATGTCCACGCGCAACAAGGCGCTGAATCTGGACGTGGACGGCGCCTTCGACGCGCTGGGCCGCAAGCATTCGGTGAGCGTCGGCGCCAGCATCAACGAGCTCACCAGCAAGAACGATTTTGCGTTGAATCGCCTGAATCGCGCCGTGAACGTGTGGAACCCGGATCATCATGTGCCGGAGCCTACCGATGACTGGATGCGCGAAAACGCCTACCGCAGCGCGGCCACGATCGTGAAGATGAAGCAGACGGGCGTCTACGGCGTCGGCCGCTTCAGCCTGGCCGACCCGCTGACGCTGGTGGCGGGCGCGCGGGTTAGCTGGTACGAAAACACCAGCCGCTATCGCGACAGCGGCGAGCAATACGTCGATCCGTACAAGGACAACGGCGTCGTCACCCCCTACGGCGGCCTGATCTACGCGTTCAATCCCCAATGGTCCGGCTACGTCAGCTACGCGCAGATCTTCGAGCCCCAGAACGCGGTGGACGCATCCGGCAAGGTGCTCGATCCCATCGTGGGCAAGAACTACGAGATCGGTCTCAAGGGCGAGCTGATGGACGGCCGCGTGAACACATCCATCGCGCTCTTTCGCGTCGACCAGAAGAACCGCGCGCAAGAGGATCTGACCAGCGTGTGCGCGACGGGCGACATCTGCTACCTGTCGAGCGGCAAGGTGCGCAGCCAGGGCCTGGACGCCGAGATCAGCGGCGAAGTGGCGCCGGGCTGGCAGCTGTTCGCGGGCTACACCTTCAATACGCTGAAGTTCCTGGACGACACGCAGGTCACCAACACCAACTTCGCCCGCACGGTCACGCCCAAGCACATCCTGCGCCTGTGGTCCGACTACCGCCTGCCGGGCGAACTGTCGGCGTGGTCGCTGGGCGCGGGCGTGAACTACCAGACGGGCAGCTACACGGAAACGCGGTCGGTGCGCGTCTCGCAAGGGGCTTACGCGGTGTGGAATGCGCGCGTCGGGTATCAGATCAACAAGAACTGGTCGGCCGCGTTGAACGTGAACAACATCTTCGACAAGACCTAC
The DNA here is from genome assembly GCF_041879325.1 of Achromobacter sp. JD417. Lineage (NCBI taxonomy): Bacteria > Pseudomonadati > Pseudomonadota > Betaproteobacteria > Burkholderiales > Alcaligenaceae > Achromobacter > Achromobacter sp. JD417. The sequence continues at coordinate 4,822,481 of NZ_CP087159.1, forward strand.
TACCAGACCATCGGCGCGCCGGGCTGGGGCAGCTTCTACGGCGATCCGCGCAACGCCACCCTGACGGTGCGCGGGACATTCTGAAATGGGCGCGCGCCTGCGCGGGGTCAGCTGAACACGTGCAGCGCGCCCAGCGCCAGGATCAGCGCCGGCGGCATGACCACGATGCCCAGCCGCAGGAAACTGAGCGCGCTGATGTGCATGCCCTCGCGGCGCACGGCCAGCAGCCACAGCAGGGTCGCAAGCGATCCGCTGACGGACAGGTTGGGGCCCAGGTCGATCCCGATCAGCAGCGCCGCCGTGGTGGCGCTGGGCAGGTCGGCCATGCGCGCCAGCGTGCCCGCCATCAGCCCGGCCGGCAGATTGTTGATGACGTTGCCCGACAGCGCGGCCCCCACGCCGCCCGCCCATAGCGCCGCGTCGGCGGACAGGCTGCGCATCAGGTTCGCCAGGTCTTGCAGGACGCCGCTGGCGGCCATGCCCTCGACCAGCACGAAAAGCCCCGCCACCAACGGCAGCACGCCCCACGCCACGCCCTTGATGAGGCGAATCGGGCTGGATCGCGTGACCGCCAGCACCAGCGCCGCCGACACGCAACCGGCGATCAGCGTGGGCAAGCCCAGCCGCTGGCCAAGCGCCGAGGTGATGAGCAGCGTGCCCGCGGTGATGGCCACGCCCAGCGCAGCCATGCGTAGCGGCAAGGTCATGGGCGGCAGCGGCGGCGACGGCTTCAGGGGCTGGCGCAGGTCATGGCGAAACACCAGCCGCAACGTCACGTAGGTGGCGCCGATGGCCAGGGCGGACGGCAGGGCAAAGTGCGCCAGCCACGGGCCCAACGCAGGCATGCGGTCGCCGAACACGACCAGGTTGGCCGGATTCGAGATCGGCAGCACGAAGCTGGCTGCATTGGCGATAAATGCGCAGACATACAGATACGGCAACGGCGGCGCGCCGACGACACGCGTCACCGCATAGACGGCAGGCGTCAGCACGACGGCCGTGGCGTCGTTGGACAGCAGCACGGTGACCCCGGTGCCCACCAGGAACACCAGGTCGAACAGCCGCCGCGCCGACCCGGCGGCGTGGTCGGCCGCCAGCACGGCCACCCAGTCGAACAGGCCTGCCTGCCGGGCGACCTCCGCCACCAGCATCATGCCGATCAGGAACAGATAGACGTCGGTGCCTTCCAGAATGGCGCCGCCGGCCTGCCGCGCAGGCAGCAAACCCAGCACCACCAGGGCGACCGCGCCGGCCGTCGCCCACACGTACTCGGGCAGCCGCCAGGGACGAAAGAGAATGGCCATGGTGGTCGCGGCGGCAATCAGCCAGATCACGGCATTGGATAGCGACATGCTTTCAGGAACGAATCAAGGAAGGGAAGAGGAAGCCGGCGCGGGGGCCGATGCGGCGGACCCGCGCGTCTCCGGCAAGACCAGCAGGGTCACGCAGGCCAGCGCGGCAATGCCGGCCAGCGCAAGAAACGCTGCACTGTAACCCGCGTGCTGGACGATCACGCCGGCGAGCCCGTTGCTCAGCGCGGCGCCAATGCCGAATACCGTGGTGACGGCGCCCAGGCTGGCGTTGAAGCGGCCCGTGCCCTGGGTCAGGTCCAGCACCATCAAGGGCAGGACGGCGCCGAAGATGCCTGCGCCAATGCCGTCGAGCAACTGCACGCCCACCAGCCACGCGGTGTCGTCGGAAAACGTGTACAGCACGCCACGCAGCGGCAGGATGAGGAACCCGATCAGCAGCAGAGGCTTGCGTCCCCATTGGTCTGCGTACCGCCCGACGGCCATCGCGGCGGGAATCATCACGAACTGCGCCGCGACGATGCAGACGGCGGTCAGCGGCGTGGCGAGCGCCGGGTTTGCCAGGGCGAGCTTTTGCCCGACCAGCGGCAACATGGCGGCGTTGGCCAGGTGAAACAGCGCGCAACTCAAGGCCAGCAGCAGGAGCGGCCGGTTCGAGAGCAAATGGCGCAGCGGCACGGGGTGCGCATGCGCCGTCGCATTGGGGCTCGCGCCCAGGCCGCGTGCCTTGTCAGGATCGATATGCGCGGGGATGAGCATGGTGGCCGCCAGGCTGGCCAGCGCCATCGCCGCCATCAGGTAGAACACCGCGACCGGTCCCCATACATACGCCAGCCCGCCCGCCAGCAGCGCCGCGAAGCCGTTGCCGGCGTGATTGAACGATTCGTTGCGCGCGATGCGCGCCGTGAAGGCGCGGGCCGTGGTCAGCCCGAGCGTGATGCCGGCAATGGCGGGCGCGAACACCGACGACGCGACGCCGGCGACCGCTTGCGTCAGCGTGACCCAGGCGAAGTTCGGGCTGGCCAGGACGGCCATGCTGGCCACCGTCACCAGCACGGCGGCGGCGATCAGCAGCGCGCGCTTGTTCGACGCGCGGTCCACCAGCGCGCCCGCCGGCGTCTGCGCCGCCAGCGCGGCCAGCCCGGAGATCGTCATGACAAGCCCGATGCTGTCGGGCCGCCAATGGTGGACGGCGAGCAGGTAGATTGCCAGGTAAGGCCCAAGTCCATCCCGCACATCGGCCACGAAAAAATTCAGCCAATCGAGAGGACGCGTCGCGGGTGATGGAGAGTGCAAGGCAACCGTGTGAATGTGGATACCGCATGTGCGGCTAGCGGGAATGGCGCATGTTAGATCACAACGATCCGGGAGTCAGCGACATTGCGCTACGGCGCCCGCGCGTTCAACTCAATGACAGTTTCACGGCGGCGGCGGGTCATCCGGCGCGGTCATTCGCCCCGCGCGCCGCACCCCGCTGGGCGGCTGGCCATAGGCGCGCAGGAACGCCCGCCGCATGCGGTTGCGGTCGGCAAAGCCGGTGTCCCGCGCCACGATGTCCAGCGAATGCCGTCCGGCTTCAAGCATGGCGCGAGCCGCCTCCAGCCGCAACAGCTCCACCACCTTGGCGGGGGAATGCCCCGTCTCCTCGCGGAACACACGGCTGAACTGCCGCGGCGACAGGCGCGCCGCCTCGGCCAACTCGTCCACCGTCAAGGGATTACGCAGGTGTTCCTTGGCATAGACCAGCGCCCGTTGCACCCGGTCGGAGCGCGGTTCCAGTTCCAGCAAGGCGGAAAACTGGGATTGGCCGCCCGGGCGCCGGTGATAGACGACCAGCCGCCGTGCCACATCGCGGGCTAGCGCCGCGCCGTGGTCGTCTTCGATCAGCGCCAGGGCGAGATCGATGGCGGCCGACATGCCGGCGGACGTCCAGATGTTGCCGTCACGCACGAAAATGCGGTCGGGGTCGACGCGCACCTCGGGAAAACGGTCCTGAAGAGTGCGCGCATGCGCCCAATGGGTGGTGGCCGTACGGCCATTCAAGAGACCCGACTCGGCCAAGACAAAGGCGCCCGTGCACACGCCCGCGACCCGCCGCGCTTCGGTGGCGGCGCGCGCCACGTAGCGCGCCAGGCCGGGCGTGATTGGCCGGGGCATCAACTCGCCCGCCACGATCAGAGTGTCGGGCATGACGCCCAGGGCCACCGTCTCGATGCCCGCGTTCATGGTCGAGCGGATGATGCCGCCGCCTTCCGACAGGATGGTCACGCGGTATCCGTCGCGCTCCAGCGCGATGTTGGCGAACTCGAAGGCCGCCAGCGCGGCCAGGCCCATCACCTGGAAACCGTCTTCGAGAATGAGGCCGATCTGGCGCATGAGAGTATCCGTGACAGTAATTGACGGATATAGGCTATTAAAGCCATCGGCAGACGTCAATGAGCGAATCGTTTCTACGGCGACAACCGCCCCATTGCACGGGAAGCTTTTCAGTCCGGCCGCCAGGCTGGACCAAGCCTCGCAGAGCCTTATGTCTTAAATCGACGCTTTATTGACATTTGAGCCAAAACCGATCTGCCGCATAGTGGCTGAACCGCGATCTGATTCCAATGCAGACGCTCCCCCCACCGAGGCACCCGCATGCAACTGACCCAGAACACCATCTTCATCACCGGCGGCACCTCCGGCATCGGCCGCGCGCTGGCCGTCGCCCTTCACGACCTGGGCAACAAGGTCATTGTCGCCGGCCGCCGGCAGGCGCTGCTGGACGACATCGCCGCAGCGCATCCGGGCATTGACGGCATCGCGCTGGATATCTCCGACGCCCAGGACATCGAGCGCGTCGCCAAGACGCTGATCGCAACATATCCGTCGCTGAACGTGCTGATCAATAACGCCGGCATCATGCCGTTCGACGACCCCTCGTCCACGATCGACGACGCCGTGTCGCAGCGGATCCTGGAAACCAACCTGCTGGGTCCGATCCGCCTCACGTCCGCGCTCATCGAGCATCTGAAGGGCCAGCCGCGCGCGACGATCATTCACAACACGTCGATCCTCGCCTACGTGCCGATCGCCTCGAACGCGGTGTATTCCGCCTCCAAGGCCGCGCTGCATTCGTACGCGCTGTCGCAACGGTTCATGCTGCGCGACACCAACGTCACGGTGCAGGAAATTGCCCCGCCGTGGGTCGATACGGACCTCATCAAGAAAAGCGGCGATCCGCGCGCCATGCCGCTGGATGCGTTCATCGCCGAGACGATGCAAGGGCTGGGGTCCGACGCGCCCGAGGTGCTGGTCCAGGCCATTCGCCCGCTGCGCGACAACCCTGGGTCGAATGAGCACGCCTTCGTGCATGCGTTCAACCAAAGCCTGGTGGACGAACCGATTCCGGTCTGACGCGGCCGGCACGCGGCGCCCCCGTGGGCGCCGCCCCCTCTGGAAAGATCCCATGACAACAAAATTGGATATCGCAAGCTCCGGGCCGGCGGGCACAGCCGCGGCAGCGAGCCGCAGCGCAGAACTGCTGCCGGCCGGCTTTCTGGCGCTCGGCACCTTCGCCATCGGCACGGAAGGTTTCATGATTGCACCGCTTTTGCCGACGATGGCGGCGGATTTCCGTATGACGGTCCCGCAGATGGCGTCGCTCATCGTGGTGTTCACGCTGACGCTGGCGGTCAGCTCGCCCATCATGACCGTCCTGACCGCACGTTGGAATCGCCGCGCGGCCCTGCAGCTAGCCATGGGATTGTTCGCTTTGGGCAACGTGCTTGCTGCCTGGTCGCCCACCTTCTGGACGCTGATGACGGCGCGGGTCGTCATGGCGGTGGCAGCTGGCTTGTACGTGCCCGGCGCAAATGCGCTGGCCGGCGTAATCGTGGCGCCTGAAAGGCGGGGCAAGGCGCTGGCCATCGTCAGCGCCGGCATGACGTTGGCCATTGCGCTAGGCCTGCCGCTGGGCGCGGTGGCCGGTCACTTTCTGGGCTGGCGCGCCACATTCTCCATCGTCGCGGTGATGAGCCTGGTGGCCATCGCCGGCATCGGGGTGGGCATCGCCGCCGATGCAGGAACAGGTATTGCGGTCGCAACGTTTCGGCAGCGTCTTGCAGTCGTGCGCCAACCGTCGATACTGCGATTGCTGTCGGTCAGCCTTTTCTGGGCGATTGGCGCGTTCACGGCATACCCGTTCCTCGCACCGTACTTGGCAAGCGTGCTGGGATTTCGAGACGCCGCCATCAGCGCGACGATATCGCTCTGGGGCGTGGCGGCCGCGCTCGGCGTGACAACGGGCGGTGCGCTGACCGACAGGCTGGGCGCAAATCGCGTGGTACAGGTGTCGCTGACCATGCTGGGACTGGCGTTCCTGGGATTGTCGCTGGCAACGGCGCTGCCTGCGTCCGCCGCGCGAGCCCCCGTGTTGATCGCCGTGTTCCTGTGGGGCTTCACAGTCTGGTCATTCTTTCCCGCGCAGATGGCACGCCTTATCGGCGCGGGGGCCCCGGGACAGGCGCCGGTTGCACTGGCGTTGAATACGTCGACGATGTATTTCGGCTTTTCGGTGGGCAGCGCGCTGGGCGCCGCCATCCTTGGCGCCGGTGCAATTTGGGCAATTGGACTGGTGGCCGCGATGGCGCAGGCCGCGGCGTTTGTGTGGGATAAGCGCCGCCAGACTCCGGGGCAGGACGCAGCACCCCTCGATCCTACGCCCGCCCCGCCGCCACGTTCACGCTGATCGCGATGATGAACACGTTGAAGAAGAACGCGATGACGCCGTGCGTCATCGCCATGCGGCGAAGCCGGCGGTTGACGATCTGCACGTCCGACACCTGGAAGGTCATGCCCAGCACCAGCGAGAAATACGCGAAGTCCCAGTAGTCGGGCTCGTCCGTGCCCGGAAAATCCAGGCCCTTGTGCATGGCGTTCTCATGGCCGTAGTACCCGTGGGCATAGTGCAGCGCGAAGATCATGTTCATGTAGAGCCACGACAGCACGATGGTCACCGCCGCGGCCAGCATGTCGACCACCGCGCCCACATTGTTCTGCGCGCGCATTTCCACCCACAACGCGACCAGCACCATGCAGGACAGCGCGACGCTGCTCCAGAGGACGCCGCCGCGCCCAACGTCGTGCTGGCGGGCGTGCCGGCGCATGGCGGCGGCGCTGGTGCGTCCGAACACACGGACGGTCAGGATCAGGAAGATCAGCGCCCCGGCGTCAAAGCCCAGCAGGATGGCCAGGCTGGGCGGCAGGCCGGCTGCGTACAGCCCGCCCGCGACCGCGAGCAGCAGGCCGGCGCACAGCATCAGCCGGCGATGGGCATGGAAGAACGGCAGCCGGTCGGCATTCGAGGCGTTTCCGGCGCTGTCATCTTTGAGCGGCTGCATGGCGGGCTCCTGTCTGCGCCGCGGGGCCGGGGCGTGTTGCCCGTGGCGGTCCCGCGATAGGTCCCTACGCTAACCGATACCCAGCAAACCGGCCAGTGCCCCGCCGAACAGCAGCCACAGCGGATGAATGCGCGTGCCGCTGCCCAGGATGGCCACGACGGCGGTGATCGCGCCCAGCAGCCAGGTGTGCACCGAGGCCTCGGTGATGAGCGAGGCGCTGGCCGCGACCAGCCCCACGGTCATGGGGAAGATGCCCGCCTGGATGACGCCGCGCCACGGGCGGTCCTTGAATTTTTCCCACAGGCCCAGCGCGAGGACGGTAATGAGGGACGACGGGCCGAACTTGGCGATGGTCGTGGCCAGCAGGCCCGGCAGGCCGGCGACGTGCCAGCCCACCAGCGTGACGACCATCAGGTTGGGCCCCGGCGCGGCCTGGCCCAGCGCGAAGAGCGCGGAGAAGTCGGCGGCCGTCATCCAGCCGTGGACCTCGACGACCTGGCGCTGCATCTCGGGCAGGATGGTGTTGCCTCCGCCGAAGGCCAGCACAGACAGTTCGGAAAAAATGAGGACGAGGGCGACCAGCGTATGGATCATCGGCGTTGCCTCCAGACCATCAGGATGCTGAGCGGCGTCAGCACCAGCATCGTGGGCAGAAGCGGGATGCGCAGGACGGCGATGGCGATGAAACAGGCGGTGGCGACCACACCCGCAAGCCAATCGCGGCGCTTGACGACCGGCACGCCGATCTTGACCGCCATGGAGATCAGCAGCCCGGCCGCGGCCGCCGCCAGGCCGGCAAACAGATGCTGGATGTCGGGATCGTTCTGGAACCGGTCATAGACCATGCCCAGCATGACGACGATGATGGACGGCGCGAGGATCAGGCCCATCAGCGCGGCGAATGCGCCGCGCGGGCCGCGGAATTTCATGCCCAGGGCGACGGACAGGTTGATGATGTTGCCGCCCGGCAGGAATTGGCACAGGCCCAGCAGTTCGGTGAATTCGGCGCCGGTCAGCCAGCGGTGCTTTTCGACGACCATGCGCCGCGCCAGGGGCAAGGCGCCGCCGAAGGCGGTCAGGCCCAGCATCAGGAAACCGTGGAACAGCTGGCCGCAAGTGGGGGGAGGCCGTAAGCCGGCCTCGTCGGTGGAGAGTGCTGCGTTCGTCATTATTGTGGCCGGCGCGGAACCGGCTAAGGGAGCTGGCGCGGGAAACGCGCCAGGGGTGGATCACGAGATTGCAGGCTACTCCTCGCTTCAGATAATGTCTAATATATGACTCGTCAAAAACTCATATCTACAAAATATGGCAAGCGTTGATTTGCGGCTGTTGCGGTACTTCCTGGCCGTCGCCGAGGAATCCCATCTGACCAAGGCCGCGGCCCGGCTGGGCATCCGCCAGCCGCCGCTCAGCCAGCAGATCCGCGTGCTGGAGGCGGAGCTGGGCGTGACGCTCTTTCACCGGCTGCCGCGCGGCATGGAGCTCACCGAAAGCGGGCGCGCGCTGCTCGAAGACGCGCGCAACATCATCGCTCTGGTGGACCAGGCCGTGGACGGCGTGCGGCGCGTGTCGCAGGGCGAGGCGGGCCGCTTGACGGTGGGGTTCACGGGCTCGGCGGCGTTTCATCCGTTCGTGCCGTCGGTCATCCGGCGTTTCCGCGAAAGCGCGCCGCACGTGCATCTGGTGCTTGAAGAAAGCAGCACGGGCGAGCTGCGCGAGGCGGTCGCCGAGGGGCGCATCGATGTCGCGTTCATCCGCGGCGCGCATGGCGCGGACCCGGGCGTGCAGATGGAAACCGTGCTCGAGGAAGCCATGCTGGCGGCCTTTCCGGCCGACCACCCGGCCGTCAGGGGCCGCGCGCGCAAGCGCATCTCGCTGTCAGAGCTGGCGGACGAATCGCTGATCCTGTACCGGCGTCACAGCGGCCCGGGGCTGTACGACGCCATCATCAGCGCATGCCGCGCCGAAGGCTTCAGCCCCCGCGTCACGCAGGAAGCGCCACGCATGCTGTCCACCCTGAGTTTTGTCGCCGCGGGACTGGGCGTGTCGCTGGTGCCCGCGTCGCTGCGACGCGTGAACATCGAGGGCGTGGTGTATGTCAGCGTCACCCATCCGGCGACGCTGCGCGCGCCGCTGAACCTGATCTGGCGCGACGCGCCCCTGTCCGGCGCCGCCCGCAAGCTGATCGACGAAGCGCGGCGCCAGCGCGACGAACCCGGGGCGGGCGAAAGCCCCTGACGCGGGGCCGCCTTTGGTCCGCCCCTTTGGCCACCCCTGCCCCGGCGCTACACTTGCCGCCACCGCATCCTGCATTGACCCACGGCTTTCCATGCTTTCCGAATCTCCCATCGGCGTATACGACTCCGGCGTCGGCGGGCTGAGCGTCGTCCGGGCCATCCGCGACCTGCTGCCCCACGAGCCGCTGCGCTACGTCGCGGACTCCGCCCATGTGCCCTACGGGGAAAAGACCCAGGCCTTCGTCGAGCAACGCGCCTGCGCCATCGCCGACTACTTCGTGTCGCAGCGCGCCCGCGCCATGGTGGTGGCCTGCAACACCGCCACGGCCGCGGCCATCGCGCTGCTGCGCAAGCGCCATCCGGATCTCATCATCATCGGCGTCGAACCGGCCATCAAGCCCGCCGCGCACCTGACGCACACGGGCGTGGTGGGCGTCTTCGCCACGACCGGGACGCTGGCCAGCCCCAAGTTCGCCGCGCTGGTGCAACGCGAGGCGCCCGAGGTGCGCATCGTGCTGCGGCCCTGTCCGCAATGGGTGCGGCTGGTCGAGCAAGGCGTGCTCTCGGGCCCCGAAGCCGCCGAGGCCGTGCGCGAGCCGGTCGCCGAACTGCGCGAGGCCGGGGCGGACGTGCTGGTGTTGGGCTGCACGCACTTTCCCTTCCTGCGCGACGTGATCCAGGATGCCGCCGGCCCCGGCGTGCCGCTGTTGGAGACGGGTGCCCCGGTGGCGCGCTGGCTGCGCCACCAGCTGCATGAACGCGGCTTGCTGGCGACCCAAGGTTCGGGCGCCCTGCAGTTGCAGACCACGGGGGACGCCGACGCGCTGGCGCAGCTGGTAAGCCGCCTGCTGGGTACGCCCATGCCGGCCGGCACTGTGCCCGACGCGTGGCGGGGACTGCGCCCCGCTTGATCTGCCGCAGCGCAGGGAGGCGCCGGCGGGGCGAATGTGAGATACAGTGGAACGCACGCCCCCACGGCCCGCAAGGAGACGCCATGAAACGCATCCTGATCCCCGTCGATGGTTCGGAAACTTCCCTGAACGCGGTCAAGGCGCTGCTCGATGCGCGCCGCTACGACCCGGTCGAACGCGTGGACCTGCTGACGGTCCAGATGCCCTTGAAGCCCGGCGCGTTCGGCAGCGGCCTGTCGCAGGAAGAGATCGATGCCTATCACCGCGAGGAAGGCGAGGCCGCGTTGCAGACCGCCAGCGCGCTGCTGACGCAGGCCGGCGTGCCGTTCGACGTACACATCGAGGCCGGCGCGGCTGCCGAGACCATTACGCGCGTGGCCGATGAAACCGGCGCCCACGAGATCTTCATGGGGACGCGCGGCCTGGGTTCGGTGTCGGCGCTTTTCATGGGGTCGGTCGCCACGGGCGTGCTGTCCCTGACCGAACTGCCCGTCACGCTGGTCAAGTAAGGAGCCGCCATGCTGAACATTCTCGTTCCCGTCGACGGCTCCGACAACGCGGACCGCGCCGTCGACTATGCCCGCCGCCTGGCGCAGGGCGCAACATCCGCGCGCATCCACCTCATCAACATCCAGACGCCGCCGCGCGGGCGCGCCGGGTTGTCGCGCCTGATCACGCAGGACATGATCGACGATTTTTACGCCCGCGAAGGCCGCGAAGCCACCGAAGCCGCGCGCAAGCTGCTGGACACGGCCGGCGTGGACTACGTCAGCCACGTGATCTTTGGCAACGCGCCCGCCGAAATCGCCGGCTATGCGCAGGACCACCGCTGCGCCCGGATCGTCATGGGCACGCGCGGCAACGGCAAGCTGACCAACATCCTGATCGGCTCGGTGGCCAATCAGGTGGTGCAGCTGGCGCAGGTGCCGGTCACGCTGGTGAAGTAAGCGCGCCTGGGTATGATGGGGCGACTTGCAAGCCCTGGAGTCCCCATCATGGTCAACCTGCGTTTCGCGCTGGCGGCCGCCCTGGCGCTGACGTTGCTCAGCGCCTGCGGCGAGGTCGCCAAGCTGCCCGTCGAAGCCGGCATGGGGCCCGCGCCTCAGCTGCCGCCCCCCAACACCACGCTCATTCCCACGGTGAACACGGCCAAGGCCGTGGGCTGGAAGCCGGGCGCGCAGCCGCAGCCCGCGGACGGCCTGACCGTGACGGCGTTCGCCACCGGGCTGGATCATCCGCGCTGGCTGTACGTGCTGCCCAATGGCGACGTGCTGGTCGCCGAGACCAACGCGCCGCCCAAGCCCGAAGACGCGCCGGGCGGCATCAAGCAATGGGCCGCCGGCCTGGTGATGAAACGCGCGGGCGCCAAGACCGACAGCGCAAACCGCATCACGCTGCTGCGCGACGCCGATCACGACGGCGTGGCGGAAACGCGCACGACGCTGCTGGAAGGATTGAATTCGCCGTTCGGCATGGCGCTCGTTGGCAACCAGTTGTACGTGGCGAATGCCGACGCCGTCGTGCGCTTTCCCTTCGAACCGGGCCAGACGCGCATCACGGCGCCGGGCGTCAAGGTCACCGACCTGCCCGCCGGCCTGAACCACCACTGGACCAAGAACCTCATCGCCAGCCCGGACGGATCCCGGCTGTATGTGTCCGTGGGGTCCAACAGCAACGTGGGCGAGAACGGCATGGACATCGAGGAAGGCCGCGCCGCCATCTGGGAGCTGGACGTGGCCAGCGGGCAAAAGCGGCTGTACGCCACGGGGCTGCGCAATCCGGTCGGCATGGCCTGGGCGCCGGACGGCAAGACGCTGTGGACGGCCGTCAACGAGCGCGACGAGCTGGGCAGCGACCTCGTGCCGGACTACATGACCTCGGTGCGCGACGGCGGCTTCTATGGCTGGCCGTACAGCTACTTCGGGCAGCACGTCGATACGCGCGTGCAGCCGCCGCGGCCCGATCTCGTCGCGCAGGCCATCGTGCCCGATTACGCGCTGGGCCCGCACACCGCATCGCTCGGCCTGGCGTGGTCGGGCGGGAACACGTTGCCCGAGCCCTATGCCCACGGCATGTTCGTGGGCCAGCACGGCTCGTGGAACCGCGATCCGCGCAGCGGCTACAAGGTGATTTTCGTGCCCTTCGACCGGAACCAGCCCGGCGGGCCGGCCAAGGACGTGCTCACCGGCTTTCTGGACGAGTCCGGCCAGGCGCAAGGCCGGCCGGTGGGCGTAGCGATCGACAAGCAGGGCGGCCTGCTGGTGGCGGACGATGTCGGCAATGTCGTCTGGCGCGTGGCCGCCAAACCGTAGACGCGCCCTCCCGCAGGCGCTGGGCGCAGCGCACGCCCGCCCCTACAATGGCCGCTCCCGAATTCCAGACTGGAGCGAGCATGAGCACGGAAAAAGTGGCGATCCTCACGGCGGCCGGCAGCGGCATGGGTGCGGCGGCGGCGCGTAAGCTGGCGGCGGACGGATACCGCGTGGCCATCCTGTCGTCGTCCGGCAAGGGCGCGGCGCTGGCGCAGGAACTGGGCGGCCTGGGCGTCACCGGGTCGAACCGCTCGCCGGAAGACCTGTCGCGCCTGGTGGACGCCACCCTGCAGAAGTGGGGCCGCGTCGACGCGGTGGTCAATAGCGCCGGCCACGGCCCCAAGGGTCCGCTGCTGGAACTGAGCGACGACGACTGGCACCTGGGCATGGAGTTCTACCTGCTGAACGTGGTGCGCATCACGCGCCTGGTGGCGCCGGTGATGAAGCAGCAGCAATCCGGCGCCATCGTCAATATCTCCACCTATGCCACGTTCGAGCCGGAAGCGCTGTTTCCGACGTCGGGCGTGTTCCGCGCCGGGCTGGCCGCCTTCACCAAGGTGTTCACGGACGAGTACGCGCAGCACAACGTGCGCATGAACAACGTGCTCCCGGGCTTCATCGACAGCCTGCCCGAAAAGGAAGACCGCCGCGTGCGCATCCCGATGGGCCGCTACGGTACGGCGCAAGAAGTGGCGGACCTGATCGCGTTCCTGGCGTCGAGCGCATCGTCCTACATCACCGGCCAGAACATCCGCATCGACGGCGGCATCACGCGTTCCGTGTGACGCACGCGGGATCGCCGGCCTCATGCGTTTGGCGTAGTCCCTCGTCCGAATGACGGTATTGAAGGCCCCGGCGGGCTTTTAGTACCGTAGGTTTTCACATTCGACGAGGTGTTTGGCGCATGTCCGCTACATCGTCAGCGGCTGCGCCGCAGTCCGCCCCCCCGACTCCCGGCCAGGCTTCGCGCTTTCTGGCGCAGGCCACCTTCGGCCCCACGCCGGCCGACATCGACGCCGTCGTGCGGGTCGGCTATGCCGCCTGGCTGGACGCCCAGCTCGACATGCCGCCATCGCAGACGCATTTCGACTGGCTGCTCCAGAAGAACCGCAACACCGAGGCCTTCAAGGGCAACGGCATCAATGCGCCGCTGGAATCCACGCTGTGGCGCAAGTTCATCAGCGCGCCCGATCAGGTGCGCACGCGGGTCGCGTTTTCGCTGTCGGAGATCTTCGTCGTCGGCGTGTCCGCCATCACGGCGTCGTGGCCGCTCTTCGGCGCGGCCGGTTTCATGGATCTGCTGGCCCGGCACGCCCTGGGCAATTACCAGGACCTGCTGACCGCGGTGACGCAGAACCTGTCGATGGGCTGCATGCTGACCTATCGCGGCAACCGCAAGGAAGACCCCAGGACAGGCCGCCATCCCGACGAAAATTACGCGCGCGAGGTGATGCAGCTGTTCAGCATCGGCCTGCTGGTGCTGGAGCAGGACGGCACGGTCAAACTCGTCAACGGCGTGCCCGTGGAAACCTACACCAATGCCGACGTGCAGGGGCTGGCCAAGGTCTTTACCGGCTGGGACATCAACGGCCCGGAAACGGACGTGGAGTTTCACCGACGTCCCATGGCGCTGAACAACGCGCTGCACTCGATGTCGGAGAAGCGCTTCCTGGGCGCGGTCATCCCGCCCGGCACGGATGGCCACCTGTCGCTCAAGCGCGCCATGGAGGTCATCAGCGCCCATCCCAACGTGGGGCCCTTCATCGGCATGCAGCTCATCCAGCGCATGGTGACCAGCAATCCCAGTCCGGCGTACGTGGGCCGCGTGTCGGCCGTGTTCAATGACGACGGGAAAGGCCGGCGCGGCAACCTGAAGGCCGTGGTGCGCGCGATCCTGCTGGACCCGGAGGCGCGCCAGCCGGACCTGAGCTCGCCCTATTGGGGCAAGGTGCGCGAACCGATCCTGCGCTTTTCGGGTTGGGCCCGCGCCTTCGGGGCGGATTCGACCAACGGCGAATGGGCCATGCCCGACACCACCGACAACACGATCCGGCTGGCGCAGAGCCCGATGCGGTCGCCGTCGGTGTTCAACTTCTTCCGGCCCCGCTACGTGCCGCCTGTCACCGAGCTTGCGCGCCGCCACCTGGTTGCGCCGGAGCTGCAGATCACCGACGAAACCAGCATCGCGGGCTATTTGAATTTCCTGGCCATTTACGTGGACCGCGGTTGGGAGGACCTGCAGACCGCCTACACACCCGAGATCGCGCTGGCCAAGGACCCCGAGGCGCTGGTGGCGCGCGTGGTGCTGCTGCTGGCGGGCGACGCCTTCAGCGCGCGCACGGCGGCCACCATTGCCAAGGCCGTGGCCACGTTGCCGCCGGACCGCCCGCGCGACCGGGTCCGCGCCGCCATCATGCTGGTGGCCGCCACCCCGGAATACCTGGTGCAGAAATGACAGACCACCAAGGCCTCGACCGCCGCAACTTTCTCCTGCGCGCCATGGCGCTGGGCGCAACCCGCGGCGCCGCTCCGCTGGCGCTGAACCTGGCCGCGATCGGCGCCGCCGCGGCGCAATCCGCCCTGCCCGCGTACAAGGCGCTGGTCTGCGTCTTCCTGTACGGCGGCAACGATCCGTACAACACGCTGGTCCCCTACGATCCGTCGTCGTATCGCGCCTACGCCGCCGCGCGCGGCGACATCGCGCTGCCGCGCGACGCGCTGCGCGCCACCGTGTTGCGCGGCAAGGCGGACACCCAGGGCGGCATGCAGTTCGCCCTGGCCCCCGCACTGGCGCCGCTGGCCCCGCTGTACGAACGCGGCGAGATGGCCGCGCTGCTGAACGTCGGTCCGCTGATCGTGCCCACCACCAAGGCCGAATACATCGGCGCGCGCGTGCCGCTGCCGCCCAAGCTGTTCTCGCACAACGACCAGCAGTCGGTCTGGCAGGCGCTGGCGCCCGAGGGCGCGTCCTCGGGCTGGGCGGGCCGGCTGACCGATCTTTTCGCGGGCGCGAACGCACACCGCACCTTCACCGGCATCACGGCGGGCGGCAGCACGGTGCTGCTGGCCGGCCGCAAGGTGGCGGGCTATCGCGTGGGCATCAATGGTTCCACGCAGATCGACCTGCTGCATCGCGACATGTATGGCTCCAGCGCCTGCACCGCCCTGCTGCGCGAACTGATCACCGAGCCGCGCGAACACCTGATGGAACGCGAGATGTCGCGCATTGCCGCCCAGTCCATCTCAGCCGACACGCGCCTGCGCGCCGCCTTGGCCGACGTCGCCGTGCCCGGCGACTTTTCGTCGCCG
The DNA here is from genome assembly GCF_041879325.1 of Achromobacter sp. JD417. Lineage (NCBI taxonomy): Bacteria > Pseudomonadati > Pseudomonadota > Betaproteobacteria > Burkholderiales > Alcaligenaceae > Achromobacter > Achromobacter sp. JD417. The sequence goes on from NZ_CP087159.1 coordinate 4,837,941, forward strand.
CTCGCGCAGCAGTTGCGCATCGTGGCGCGCATCATCGCGGCCCGCGACACGCTGGGCGCGCGGCGGCAGGTGTTCTTCGTCTCGCAGAACGGCTATGACAACCACACGGGCCTGTCCGATACGCACCCGGCCTTGCTGAAGGAACTGGGCCAGGCGCTGGCGGCATTCCAGAACGCCCTGTCGGACATGGGCGTGGCCGATCAGGTCACCACCTTCACGGCCTCCGAATTCGGCCGCACGCTGGGATCCAACGGCAACGGCTCGGACCACGGCTGGGGCGGGCACCACTTCGTGATGGGCGGCGCGGTCAACGGCGGGCGCTGCTACGGCGCCCACCCGGAAATCGCACTGAACGGCCCAGGATTCGTCGACAACGGCCGCCTGCTGCCTACGACAGCGGTAGATCAGCTGGGCGCGGATTTGGGCGCCTGGTTCGGCGCCAGCCGGGACGATCTGCGGACGGTGTTTCCGAACCTGCGGCACTTCGGGCCGGAGCCGTTGGGGATGTTGTCGTCTGCGCCGGTCAAGTCTGAAGCTTAGGAGCAAGAGAGTGAGCGCATTGCATCAGCTTCTTCGCAACCGCCTCATCCACCGGTTTCATGCCATACGACCAGAGCTCGAGCATCCGGCCAATATTGCGCACCGCCTCCTGATCTTGATTGACGGACACGAACGACTCCGCGCAATCAGCGGTCTTAAGCAGCGCCGCGCCAAGATGCTTTCGCCAGTGATTCTGTCTTGCGGACGAAACGTCGCAGACCAAGCCTAACCGCTTCAAGGCGTCGGCGGTCGGCCAGCGCTTCGTTCCTCCCAGCGTAAGCGCCATGCCGTCGTTGGCGTCGCCGTGGTTATCGCGAGGCGCGTACACCGACATCGTCAACATGTCATAAACGGGGGCCAACGTGGGTATCGCGCCGGGCTCGTACAACAGTCCAAAATTCTTCAGGTGCGCATCGCCATTTCTGATGGACGCGGCCAGCAGGTACTGCGCATAGAACTGATCGCAAGCAAGTTGTCCCGCAAGTCCGGGACAAAACGCGCGGATGGTCCGCACGATACGCTCTGCAGAGCCACTGAACTTATCCCGGGCCGGCTGGGCGGTCAGTGCGCACATATCCTCAAAGCCAAGGGCTTTTCCCGCGGCATCAACATCGAACCGTCTGACCAAGAGGCGGCTGAAGTCCGACGCAAGATGCGTTTCGGGCACGTTAAGTCCCATCTCTCGCGCCGCCATCATCCCAAAATGTTCCATCAAAACGATATCTCCCCGATCGGGATCATTCAATTTGACGATCCACTGGTCGACGGCGATGGTGCGCTTGACGCCATCCCCGCCGACGGGACTGCGGGCGAGGAACTTCAGGAATCCTCCGGATACACCCGGGCCGTGACTATCCTCGCCCAAGTAATGGCGCACGATGCCTTTCAAATCCGACGACAACAGATTTTGAAGCGACTCGTGGACGCTTCTTCGCGAAGGCTTGGCGCCTGCAGGCAAGGCTTTGACCTGACCTATCAGGTTCTCGCCAACAATCGACAACAACTCCATGTCGCCAAAACTTGAAAAGTTCTTGGCGAAGAACCGTTCGAGCGTTTGCCGCAATGCCCCTTCGGGCAATGAGACCTGAAACACAGGAAACAGAAATGGGCTTGTCCAGCTTTCCGTGCGTGGGGGCATCAGTAACGAGACGGCCAACTCTCTGGGCGTATCGGGCAAATAGGTAAACACGAAGGAAGTGATGCCGGTTTGGTCCAGCACCCCCACCTTCGTCTCCTGTACGTAGATATCCAACGTCATGATTCACGCCCTTCGCGCGAGCGGCGATACGCCATTTCATTTTCGGCGAACACGTCTTCCAGCGTGGGCGGCGCGTATTCTGCCGGGACGAGCTTCAACTCCAGGTCCAGGACGCGCATAAGCCGCCGCAACGTGGAGACATTGCAATCGCCACCGCCTTCGATGGCCACCAATGCCCGTCGGCTGATACCTGCAAGCTCCGCGAGATGCGCCTGGGTGTACTTGCGGTCACGCCGGGCCTTGACCAGCGCGCCAATCAGCGGGTCCTTCATGTCAGCAGTCATAAGTCACCGGAAATGTGAAGTATAGGTATCAATTTATCGCTAATGGGCACGTTTGTGAAGCGTACTACTCATTTCACACCCCTTCCCTCGCGTCGGAACATTCCTGGACCAAATAACCCCGGCGCCTGACGCGCCGCCGCGCAACGGCTAGCGTCCCCCCCACTTCCGATCTATAACCTCAGACACCCCGCCCCGCCATTCGGCGGCGCGCGCGTTTCCACGGTCCTTGCGCATCGCACCATGAACCTGCCTCCCGATCTGGCGCTCCAGCCCGCCACCGAAGAAGACGTGCCGTTCCTGCTGGCCCTGCGCAAGCGCACGATGACGGAGCATCTGGAGCGTGCAGGCGTGTCGCTGGACGATGCCGGGCACCTGGCGCGCATCCAGTACCACTTCGATGACGCCCAGATCGTCTGGCTGGGCGGGCGGCCCGCGGGGCTGCTCAAGCACTACCGCGATGCCGCCGGCTGGCGCATCGTGCAGATCCAGATCGATCCGGATTTTCAGGGCCAGGGGCTGGGCCGCCGGCTGGTGGCCGGCGTGCTGGACCGCGCGGATCAGGAAGGGGCGCCCGTCACGCTGAGCGTCCTGAAAGGCAATCCCGCCCGGCGGCTGTACGAGGCGTTGGGCTTTACCCCTGTCATGGAGACCGAGCTGGAACATGAAATGCGGTATGACCCCGGCGCCGTCCAGCCGGGTGGTTGAGCCCTTTGCGGCACATTTTTTCCGGACCGCGGAATAAAGCGGCGCCGGCCGGCGTCCGTAGAGGGCAGTCCCCCCAAATCCTCCCCACCTACGAGGCACACCATGCGCAAACACACCGCCGCGGCCCTGGCTCTCGCCTGCGCCGCCCTGTTCTCGGCCGGCGCCCACGCCCAGGCCGTCAAGACCCAGGACGGCATCCTGGTCAATAGCGCCGGCATGACGCTGTACACCTTCGACAAGGACTCCGCGGGCAAGAGCGTCTGCGTCGACGCATGCGCGAAGGCCTGGCCGCCCGCCATGGCCGCCGCCGACGCCAAGCCGATGGGCGACCTGACCGTCATCACCCGCGATGACGGCAGCAAGCAATGGGCCTTCAAGGGCAAACCGCTGTATCTGTTCGCCAAGGACACCAAGCCGGGCGACAAGACTGGCGACAACTTCAAGGAAATCTGGCACGTCGTCAAACCCTGATCCGCCACGCTTGCCCGATCAGCCCATGCGCGCCGAAGACGAAGCCCAGATCCTGGCCTGCATCCCCAGCCTGCGCCGCTATGCGCGCGGGCTGACGGGCGACCCGGATCGCGCCGACGATCTGGTGCAGGACACGCTGGAGCGCGCATGGAGCCGCTATTCCCGCTGGCAGAAGCGCGGCGAGCTTCGCGCCTGGATGTTCGGCATCATGCACAACCATTTCATCGACGGCGTGCGCGCTGCGGGCCGGCGCAGCGACCAGACGGCGCCGGGCGACCTGCCCGATGCGCCGGTGCGCGCCACCCAGACCGACCAGCTCGAAGTGCGGGACCTGGACCGCTGCCTGCTGGCCCTGCCGGCAGAGCAGCGCGAGGTCCTCTTGCTGATCGCCGTCGAAGACCTGTCCTACCAGGAGACCGCACGCATCCTGTCGGTGCCGATCGGCACCGTCATGTCGCGGCTCTCGCGCGCCCGCGAAAAGCTCGGCGCGCTGATGCAGGGCCGCGAACCCGCCAGACGGTTGCGGCCCGTTCCCTCCCCGCGTGAAATGCCATGACCGACAAACGCCTCCATCCGGTTCCCGCCGCGGGCACGCCCATCACGGAAGCCGACCTGCATGGCTATGCCGACGGCCAGTTGTCCGCCACGCGCCGCGCGGAAGTGGCCGCATTCCTGGCCGCGCACCCGCAGGACCAGATCCGGGTGGACGAATGGCAGGCGCAGCGCCGCGCGCTGCACGCCCTGCTGGACCCCGTGCTGGACGAACCCCTTCCCTTGCGCTTGCCCCTGCGCGCGCCGGCGCGGACCTGGCCCTGGCGCGCGTTGGCGGCCAGCGTGGCCGTTGCCGTGGTCAGCGCCAGCGCGGCCTGGATGCTGCGCGGCGCCGTGGATGCGCGCCATCTGCAGACGGTGCTGGCCACAGCCAGCCCGGAGCGGGCGGCTGGCGGCTATGCCCAGCGCGCCGCCATCGCCCACGCGGTGTATGCGCCCGACATGGGCCGGCCCGTCGAAGTCAGCGGCGAAAACGAGAAGGCGCTGGTGACGTGGCTGACCAAGCGCATGGGCGCGCCGATGCGTGCGCCGTCGCTGTCGAAAACGGGTTATGAACTCATCGGCGGACGGCTGCTGCCGGGCGGCGCCGGTCCGGTGGCGCAGTTCATGTATGGCGCGGCCGATGGGCAGCGCCTGACGCTGTACGTCACCCGCGAAGCCGCCGGAGGACAGAACGCCTTCCAGTTCACGCAGGAAGGCCCCGTGCGGGTGTTCTATTGGGTCGAAGGCGAGTTCGGCTACGCGCTCTCGGGCGCCGTCAGCCGCGACGAACTGCAGCGCGTGTCGCAAGAGGTCTACCGCCAGCTGCAGGGCTAGGCACACCCGCTGCGAGCGGCGAGCGGTGGGCTGCGGGACGGCGACGTGCGAGCAAGCAGGCTGCCGGCTGCCGCTCAGCCCGCGCTGGCGCGCGCCTCGTGCAGCATGTGCAGCGTGATCTTGCGCACCTCGGCCTTGCTCATGTCGATGTGGGACCGCAGCATGCGCGCGGCCTCTTCCCCCCGGCGCGCCAGGATCGCCCGCAGGATGGCCGCGTGTTCGTCGTAGGTGGCGTCCACGCGGAAGTCCTTGGTGAAGTCCAGCCGCCTGACGATGCGGATCTTCTCCGTGACGTCGCGGTGGATCTGCGCCATCTCCGGGTTGCCTGCCGCGGCCACCAGCGAGCAGTGGAAGGCTTCATCCAGTTGCGCCACCAGCCGGCCGTCCAGGATGCGCTGCGGCGGCGGCACCAGCCAGACGTCCGTCAGCGCGCCCAGGATGCCGGCCGGATCCATGTGTTCGCGGGCGCACAGCTTTTCCACCGCCGCCTGCTCCAGCACCACGCGCACGTCGTACAACGCCTCGAAGCGTTCGAAGTCGAACGGCCGCACCTGCCACCCGCTGCGCGGCCGGGCCAGCACGAAGCCTTCGCGTTCCAGCCGCGCCAGGCCCAGCCGAACCGGCGTGCGGCTCACGCCCAGCCGCGCCACCAGGTCCGCCTCGGTGAAGCGCTCGCCGGGCAGCATCCGAAAGCCGAACAGGTCGTCCTTGATGCGCTGGTAGACCTGATCGGCCAGCGAGCCGGCAAGCGCCGGCGCGGGGCGCAGGGCCGGGCCGGCCTGGACGGCTTCCAGCCGCATCATCCGGTCACGACGCACGTGGCGTCTTCGGTGATCACGACCAGCGGATCGCCCGCGTTGACGGGCTTGCCGGGCACGCAGCGGATGGCGGACACCGTGCCCGACGCCGGCGCGATGACGGACAGCTCCATCTTCATGGCCTCGACCACCACCAGCGTGTCGCCGGCCGACACGCTCTGCCCCACCTGGACCGGAATCTTCCAGATGTTGCCGCACATGTCGGCGCTGACCAGCCGCTCGCCGTCGCGCAGCACGGTCTCGGCCTCGGGTTCGGCGGCAGGCGGTTCGGCCGCCACGTCCTCGGTCTTCCAGAGCGCCACTTCGGCATCGAACGCCGTCTTCTGGCGGGCCTGGAAGGCGGCGATGCTGTCCGCCTGCTCGGCCAGGAAGCGCTGGTGCGCGGCGAAGTCGAACACTTCTTCCTCGATGCGGACGGTGGCACGGCCTTCACGGAAGTCCTCGCGCAGGACATCCAGTTCCGCCTCGGTGACGGGATAGAAGCGCACCTGATCGAAGAACCGCAGCAGCCACGGCTTGCCGTCCTGGAACACCGGGTTCTTCAGGAACTTGTTCCAGATGGGCAGCGTGCGGCCCACGAGTTGATAGCCCCCGGGCGAGTCCATGCCGTAGATGCACATGTACACCCCGCCGATGCCCACCGTGCCTTCGGCGGTGAAGGTGCGCGCGGGGTTGTACTTGGACGTTAGCAGGCGGTGACGCGGGTCGATGGGCACCGCGCACGGCGCGCCCAGATACACGTCGCCCAGGCCCATGATCAGATAGCTGGCGTCAAAGACGATGCGGCGCACCTCGTCGCGCGCGTCCAGCCCGTTGATGCGCTGGATGAAGTCGACGTTGTTCGGCAGCCAGGGCGCGCTGGCGCGCACCGTTTCCTGATAGCGCTGCACCGCGCCCAGCGTGGCGGAATCCTCGAAGGCCATCGGCAGGTACACGACGCGCGTGGGGACCTTCAGGGTCGCCACGTCGGCCAGCCCTCGTTCGATCTCCAGCAGCTTCGCAATCAGCGCGCCCTGCAGGATGACGCGGCTGTCGTAGCGGATCTGCAGCGAACGCACGCCGGGCGACAGCTCCAGCACGCCATCAACCGGATCCGCACTCAGCGCCTCCATCAGCAGGTGGATGCGCATGCGAAGCGCCAGGTCCAGCACGTTGTCGCCGTACTCCAGCAGCAGATAGCCGTCGCCGGCTTGCCGGTACGACACCGACGGGCGCGCCCCGTCGGCGGGCAGCGCGGCGATGATGGTCTCCGAGACCGTCGCCGGCACGGGTGCGGGCTCGGTCGCGGCGGGCGCCGCGGGCGCCAGTTCGGCGATGCGGCGGTCCTGCGCGGCTTCCAGCGCCACGGCCTGCGGGTAATCGATGCGCACGAAGCGGATGCGGTCGCCGGGCTTGACCTGCCCCACCTTCCACAGCTCGGCACGCGCGATGGTGACGGGACACACGAAGCCGCCCAGGCTGGGGCCGTCGCGCGTCAGGATGACGGGACTGTCGCCGGTGAAATTGATGCTGCCGATTGCGTACTCGCAATCGTGGATGTTTGACGGATGCAGGCCGGCCTCGCCGCCGTTTTCCCGCGCCCACGTGGGCTTGGGACCGATCAGCCGCACACCCAGGCGATTGGAGTTGTAGTGCACCTCCCAGTCGGCTTCAAAGAAGGTGTCGATGGCGTCGGGCTGAAAAAAGTCGGGCGCGCCATGCGGGCCGTACAGCACACCGATCTCCCAGGTGTTGCCGTAATCGGGGATCAGCGCGGCGGGTGCGGCCTGCGGCAGCGTCTCGGGCGGCGCGGCCGTGGCGCCCGCCAGCTCGGGACGCACGACGGGCAGCATGTCGCCCACGCGCAGCGTGCGGCCGGCATGGCCGCCAAACTGGCCCAGCGCAAAGGTGGACCGGCTGCCCAGGTACACCGGCACGTCCAGCCCGTTGCGCACCGCCAGGTAGCTGCGGCAGCCGGACAGCGCGCGGCCGGTGGCCAGCACCTGTCCGGAAGTGACAAAGATGGGCTGCCACATCGGCACCGGCTCGCCGTCCAGCGTGGCCGCGCACGACGCGCCCGTCAGCGCCACGACGGCATCGCCGTGAAAGCGCAGCGTCGGGCCGATCAGCGTGGTCTCGATGCCGGCTGCGTCCGGCGCGTTGCCGACGATGCGGTTGGCCACCCGAAACGCGTAATCGTCCATGGGACCGGAGGGCGGCACGCCGATGTCCCAGTAGCCCGCGCGGCCGGGATAGTCCTGCACGCTGGTGTAGGTGCCGGCTTCCAGGACCTCGATGGCCGCGGGGCGGTATGCAAAGCCTTCCAGAAACCGCGTGGACAGCTGGCCAGCGCGAAAGCGCGCATCGGCCACGATCTGGCGCAGGTAATCCAGGTTGGTCGCAATGCCGTGCAGGCGCGTGCGCGCCAGCGCGTCGGCCAGCTTGTCCAGCGCGGCCTCGCGCGTGTCCGCATGCACGATCAGCTTGGCCAGCATCGGGTCGTAGAACGCGGGCACGTCGGTGCCGGTCTCGACCCAGCCATCGACGCGCACGCCGTCCGGGAACGACACTTCCGTCAGCACGCCGGGCGATGGCTGGAACTGGCGCAGCGGATCCTCGGCGTACAGGCGCACTTCGATCGACGCGCCTTGCGGGGCGCGCGACATGGCGGCGTAATCCAGCGGCTCGCCCGCGGCAACGCGCAGCATGCACTCCACCAGGTCCAGACCGGTCACGGCCTCGGTCACCGGGTGCTCGACCTGCAGCCGCGTGTTGACCTCCAGGAAGTAGAAGCTGTCGCGCGCCGGATCGTAGATGAACTCCACCGTGCCGGCGGAGCGGTAGTTCACGGATTCACCCAGCTTGACGGCGGCATCCAGCAGCGCGGCGCGCGTGGCGGCAGGCAGCAACGGCGCCGGGGTTTCCTCGATGACCTTCTGGTTGCGGCGCTGCACCGAGCAGTCCCGTTCGCCCAGCGCCAGCACGCGGCCCGCGCCGTCGCCAAAGATCTGCACCTCCACATGCCGCGCGTTGTCCACATAGCGCTCGATGAATGCGCCGCCGTCGCGAAAGAAGTGTTCGCCCATGCGCTGCACGCTGTCGAACGCGACGGTCAGTTCCGCCTCGTTCTCGCAGCGCGACAGGCCGATGCCGCCGCCGCCCGCCGTGCTTTTCAGCATGACCGGATAGCCGATGCGTTCGGCCTGCGACAGCGCCTCGCCCAGGCTGGACAGGAGGCCGGTGCCCGGCGTCATCGGCACGCCCGCGTCAGCCGCCAGTTCGCGCGAACGGTGCTTCAGGCCGAATTCGCGAATCTGCAGCGGCGTGGGGCCGACAAACGCAATGCCGGCGGCCTCGCAGGCTTCGGCGAAGTCGGCGCTCTCGGACAGAAAGCCGTAGCCGGGGTAGATCGCCTGCGCGCCGTGCGCGCGCGCCGCTTCCAGCAACAGGTCCATGCGCAGGTAGCTGTCGGCGGCCTTCTCGCCGCCGAGCGCCACGGCCACGTCGGCCTCGCGCACATGCGCGGCATTGCGGTCCGGGTCGGAATAGACGGCCACGCTGCGGATGCCCAGCCGCTTGAGGGTGCGGATGGCGCGGACGGCGATCTCGCCGCGGTTTGCAATCAGAACGGTATCGAACACGATGCGACTCCCTGGGGTGAGGCGGGGTTATCGGGTGGCGGCGTTCAGGCTGGCCAGGTAGGCACGCCAGCCGCCGAATTCGGTGATGTCCCGCGCCCCGTCCAGGCCGCGCGGTTCGCAGATGAAGCCCTTGACCAGGCGCCCGTCGGCCAGCTCCAGCGTGCCGATGCCCAGCGGCGCGGGAATCTCGGCCACGAACGCGCCGAAGGCCGTCACGGGCACGTCCCACAGCTCGACTTCGATGGCGGCGCCGCTGTCCATCTTCACCAGGCCCGGCTTGGGCGGCGTGGTGTTGGCCAGCGCGAAGAGCCGGTAGTCGCCGGCCGTTGCGGTCTTCTCCACGAACACCGCGTGGCGCGAGGTGAGCTGATGATTCAGCGGCATGCCGGTCAGGTGGGCGCCCACCACCGCGACGCGCACGGTGTCCGCGGACCGCGCGCCATCGGCCGCCAGCGCGGGCAGCGGCGCGCCCGTCGCGCCCAGCGGCAATCCGCGGCGCGCCTGCCATTGCCTGCCGAACTGCGCCAGCGCGCGGTCCTGCCACGCCAATCCGATCAGCGTGATGCCCGAGGGCAGGCCATCGGCGCGCATGCCGGCGGGCACCGCCAGCGCGGACAGGTCGGCCAGGTTGGCGAAGTTGGTGTAGACGCCCAGGCGGGAATTGAGCGTGACGGGGTCCGCTTCCAGCTGGGCAATCGTGTAGATGGACGGCGAGGTCGGCACGACCAGCGCGTCAAAGCCTTCGAGCGCGCGGTGAATCTGGCGGGTCAGCTCGGCGCGGCGGTACTCGGCCTTGAACGCGTCCAGCGCGCTGTAGTTCGCGGCCTGCTCGACGATGCCGCGCACGACCGGATTGATGGCGTCAGGGTTCTCGTTCCACAACGCCTGGACCGCGGCAAAGCGCTCGGCCACCCACGGTCCCTGGTACAGCAATGCCGCCAGTTCGCCGAACGGCGCGAAGTCGATGGCTTCGACCTGGGCGCCATCGGCGCGCAGCGCGCGCACGGCGTCGTCGAACACCGCTGCGGCTTGCGTGTCGCCAAAGAACTCCAGCGACGCCGGCACGGCCAGCCGCGGCGCCTTGGGCCACGGGCGCGCCGCGCCCGCCGGCACGCTGCGCGAATAGGGATCGGCGTCGTCATACCCGCCCGCCACCTGCGCGACCTTGTCGGCGTCGTCCACGGTCAGTGCGAAGATCGACACGCAGTCCAGCGTGCGGCATGCCGGCACCACGCCCGCGGTGCTGAGCCAGCCCTTGGTGGGCTTGAGCCCGACGATATTGTTGAAGCCCGCCGGCACACGGCCGGAGCCCGCGGTATCGGTGCCCAGCGAGAACGCCGCGATGCCGCGCGCAACCACCGACGCTGAGCCCGAACTGGAGCCGCCGCTTACGTAATCGGGATTGAACGTGTTGGCCACCGCGCCGTGCGGCGAGCGCGTGCCCACCAGGCCGGTCGCAAACTGGTCCAGATTGGTCTTGCCGATAAGGATGGCGCCGGCTGCGCGCAGACGGCGCACGACGGTCGCGTCTTCCTGCGGCGTGTAAGCGAACGCGGGACACGCCGCGGTGGTGGGCCAGCCCGCCGCATCGATGTTGTCCTTGATGGCAAACGGCACGCCATACAGCGGCAGGCGCGAGAGATCGCCGCCAGCCGCGGCCAGCAAGAGACGCAGGCCGTCGAGCTGCTCATCGAGCTGGACGCGGTCCACGCGCCGGATCCAGGCGTTGTCCTTGTCTGTGTTATCGCCGGGCTCGGCGGCGTAGCTGGCCAACAGCGCCTCGGGCTGCGCCCCGCCGCGATAGGCGGCCTGCCATTGCGCGATGGTCCAACCTGCGGGTTGCTTCTGCGTTGCTGCGGCATTCATGCTGGAATCCTTTCTTGTATACAAGTACGGATTCCCAAGCAATCTGCGTGCCATGTTGGCGGCGCGCGGCGCTTTCCCTCTGACGCGCGGCCAGACCGCCCGCAAGCCGCCGATGCCAGTTCCAGCATCGGGGCACGCGCCGCACCGGAATCGGGCGCAACGCGCACCGATTTTGTGCGGACGGCACCGTTCTGATCGCACGCGCGCCACGCCCCGGCCGCCACGCGCCTTCGCGTAAACCCACCCCCTTCATACAGCAGCTTGCAGCGTTGCCAGCACTTGGCACACGTTTTGCTTTTGACTCCTGTGCGACTGCTTTTTCTGAACGTTCTCGCCGGCCCGGCCGGCCTATTCCATCCAGGAGTCACCATGAAACGCAGACTAGCCCTTAAGCAACTGACCGCCGTGAGCCTGTTGGCCATGACCGGATGGATGCCGCAGGTTCACGCCGCCGAGGACACCATCAAGGTCGGCATCCTGCATTCGCTCTCGGGCACCATGGCCATCTCGGAAACGTCGCTCAAGGACGTGGCCCTGATGACCATCGACGAGATCAACGCCAACGGCGGCGTGATGGGCAAGAAGCTCGAAGCCGTGGTCGTCGACCCCGCGTCGAACTGGCCGCTGTTCGCCGAGAAGTCGCGCCAGCTCCTGTCGCAGGACAAGGTGGCCGTGGTCTTCGGCTGCTGGACCTCAGTATCGCGCAAGTCGGTGCTGCCGGTGTTCAAGGAACTGAACGGCCTGCTGTTCTACCCCGTGCAATACGAAGGCGAAGAGCTGGAGAAGAACGTGTTCTACACGGGCGCCGCGCCCAACCAGCAAGCCATTCCCGCCGTCGAATACCTGATGAGCGAAGACGGCGGCGGCGCCAAGCGCTTCGTGCTGCTGGGCACCGACTACGTCTACCCCCGCACCACCAACAAGATCCTGCGCGCCTTCCTGCATTCCAAGGGTGTGAAGGACAGCGACATCGACGAGGTCTACACCCCGTTCGGCCATTCCGACTACCAGACCATCGTCGCCAACATCAAGAAGTTCGCCACGGGCGGCAAGACCGCGGTCATCTCCACGATCAACGGCGACTCGAACGTGCCCTTCTACAAGGAACTGGGCAACGCGGGGCTGAAGGCCACCGACGTGCCGGTCGTCGCGTTCTCGGTGGGCGAAGAGGAACTGCGCGGCGTGGACACCAAGCCGCTGGTCGGCCACCTGGCCGCCTGGAACTACTTCCAGTCCGTCAAGAACCCCGTCAACGACGCGTTCATTGCCAAGTGGAAGGCGTACGCCAAGGCCAAGAACCTGCCCAACGCCAACACGGTCGTGACGAACGATCCGATGGAAGCCACCTACATCGGCATCCACATGTGGAAGCAGGCCGTCGAACAGGCCAAGACCACCGACGTCGACAAGGTGATCGCGGCGATGGGCGGTCAGAAGTTCAACGCGCCCGACGGCTACACCATCGAGATGGACAAGACCAACCACCACCTGCACAAGCCCGTCTACATCGGTGAGATCAAGGCGGACGGCCAGTTCAGCGTGGTCTGGAAGAGCAAGGGCCCGATCCGTGCCCAGCCGTGGAGCCCGTACATCCCGGGCAACGAAGGCAAGCAAGGCCTGTAGTCTCAACATCAAGGAAAAGGCAGCCATGCGCATCGCGGCAATCGCACACTTCTTGCGTCGTTTCCTTCTGGCATGGCTGCTGGCCGTGCCGGCGCTGGCCGCACCCGCGGCCGCCGCCGGCGTGGACCAGACCCTGCTTGCGCCGCTGGCCGGCGACGACACCGACGCCAGGCTGCAAGCGATTGCCGCGCTGGGCCAACTGCCCGATCCGGGCGCCGCGGCGGTGCTGCAGGCGCTGGGTAGCGACCAGCTCTACGCCACCGCCGACGGCCGCGTGCTGATCGGCACGAGCGGCACGCGCGCCACCGATCCGTCCACGGGCGCGGCCGTGGACCTGCCTGCGGATGCGGGCACGATTTCCATCAACAACCGTCTGCGCCGCGCCATCGAGGCCGCGCTGGCGGGATCGCGTCTGTTCTCCGACGACGCAAACGAACGGCTCGCCGCGGCCCGGCGGCTGCAGCAGACGGGCGACCCCGCGCGCCTGCCCATGCTGGAAAAGGCGCTGGCGGCGGAAAAGAACGAGGCCGTGCGCGCTGCGCTGCTGATCGCGCAGGCCAATCTGGAACTGAAAAGCGAAGACCCCGCCAAGCGCCGCCACGCCGTGCAAGTGCTGGGCGACACCCAGAACGCCGCGTTCCGGCCCACGCTGGCCGCCCTGACGCAGGAGCGCGACGGCACGTATGCGGAGCCCGACACCGGCGTGCGCGAGGCGGCGGCCAACGCAGTCAAGCAGATCGACCGGCACCTGGCCACGATCGAATGGGCGGGCAATCTGTTTTACGGCGTCAGCCTGGGCAGCGTGCTGCTGCTGGCGGCGCTGGGTCTTGCCATCACGTTCGGCCTGATGGGCGTCATCAACATGGCGCACGGCGAGCTGCTGATGATCGGCGCGTACGTGACGTATGTGGTGCAGACGCTATTTCGCGCGTGGCTGCCGGGCTGGCTGGACTGGTATGTTGTGGCCGCCCTGCCGCTTGCGTTCGTCGTGACGGCGCTGGTCGGCATGGCGTTGGAGCGCACCGTGATCCGATGGCTGTATGGCCGTCCGCTGGAGACGCTGCTGGCCACCTGGGGCATCAGTCTGATGCTGATGCAGGGCGTGCGGTCGCTCTTCGGCGCGCAGAACGTCGAGGTCGGCAATCCCAGCTGGATGTCGGGCGGCGTGACCGTGCTGGGCGGGCTGGTGCTGACGTACAACCGGATCGTCATCATCGGCTTCGCATTCTTTGTGGTCTTTCTGGTGTGGGCGCTCTTGAACCACACGCGGCTGGGCCTCTTTGTGCGCGCCATCACGCAGAACCGGCGGATGGCCGACTGCGTGGGCGTGCCGACCGGCCGCATCGACATGCTGGCATTCGGCCTGGGCTCGGGCATCGCCGGGCTGGCGGGCGTGGCGCTCTCGCAGCTGGGCAACGTGGGACCCGACCTGGGCCGCGGCTACATCGTGGACTCGTTCATGGTGGTGGTGCTGGGCGGCGTGGGCCAGCTGGCCGGCACGGTCATCGCCGCGCTGGGCCTGGGCGGCGTGAATAAATTCCTGGAGCCTTACGCGGGAGCTGTCATGGCCAAGATCACCATCCTGGTGCTCATCGTGCTGTTCGTCCAAAAGCGGCCGCAAGGCCTGTTCGCCCCCAAGGGCCGGAGCGTCGAATGAAACAGACCGCGCTGACCGACCTGAACCTGCTTGCGCGCCGCCCGCTCTTCTCGGGCCGGGTGTGGGCCGCGCTGGCTGCGGGTGTTGTCCTGCTGGCCCTCCTGCCGCTGATGAATCTGTGGTTTCCGCCGGGCCATACGCTGCACGTGTCCGCCTATGCCGTGGCTTTGCTCGGCAAGTTCATGTGCTACGCCATGGCGGCGCTGGCGCTGGACCTGGTGTGGGGCTATGCGGGCATCCTATCGCTGGGCCATGGCCTGTTCTTTGCGCTGGGCGGCTATGCGCACGGCATGTACCTGATGCGCGCCATCGGCCGCGACGGCGTCTACCAGAGCGACCTGCCCGACTTCATGGTGTTCCTGGACTGGAAGACCTACCCCTGGTACTGGTCCTTCACCGAGCACTTCTGGTACGCGATGCTGCTGGTGGTGCTGGTGCCCGGCGTGCTGGCGTTCGTGTTCGGCTACTTTGCGTTCCGTTCGCGCATCAAGGGCGTGTACTTCTCGATCATCACGCAGGCGCTGACCTTTGCCGCGATGCTGCTGTTCTTTCGCAACGACACGGGATTTGGCGGCAACAACGGCTTTACCGACTTCAAGCGCATCCTGGGTTTTGATATCACCGCACCGGGCACGCGCGCCACGCTTTACTGGGTGACGCTTGCCGCGCTGGCCGGCGCGCTGATCCTGGCGCGCGCGGTCACGCAGAGCAAGCTGGGGCGCGTGCTGACCGCCGTGCGCGACGCCGAGAGCCGTGTGCGGTTCATCGGCTACGACCCGCTGGGATTCAAGCTGTTCGTGTGGACCCTGTCGGCCGTGCTGTGCGGCATCGCGGGCGCGCTGTACGTGCCGCAGGTGGGCATCATCAATCCGGGCGAAATGTCCACCGAGAACTCCATCGAAATGGTGATCTGGGTGGCCACGGGCGGGCGCGGCACGCTGATCGGTCCCATCATCGGCGCGGGCGCCGTCAACGGACTGAAGACCTGGTTCACCAGCGTGCTGCCGGAATATTGGTTGTACGCGCTGGGACTCATCTTCGTACTGGTGACCCTGTTCCTGCCCACCGGCATCGTCGGTCTTGCCCGCCGCATCGCGGCCCGCATCCAGGAGAAAAAGGCATGACCACCACGCACACCGAATCGGCCATGCTGGACGGCGGCCCCAGCGGCGACGCCGGCTACGGCCGCGTCAGCCCCAAGGGCCTGGACACCAGCCACGGCGCGATCCTGTACCTGGAAGGCATCACGGTCAGCTTCGACGGCTTCAAGGCGCTGAACGACCTGACGCTGGACATCGGCGTGGGCGAGCTGCGCTGCATCATCGGCCCCAATGGCGCGGGCAAGACCACGATGATGGACGTGATCACCGGCAAGACGCGGCCCACGTCGGGCACGGCCTATTTTGGCCAGAGCATCGACCTGACCACGCTGAGCGAGGCGCAGATCGCGCACGCCGGCATCGGCCGCAAATTCCAGCGCCCCACGGTGTTCGAGCAGCACACCGTGTTCGAGAACCTGGAGCTGGCCATGAAGACGGACAAGCGCGTGCGCCCCACCCTGTTCTCGCGGCTGACCAGCGAACAGGCCGACCGGATCGGCGAGACACTGGACCTGATCCGGCTGCGGCCCGAGGTCTGGCGCCCCGCGGGCCTGCTGTCGCACGGGCAGAAACAGTGGCTGGAGATCGGCATGCTGCTGATGCAGGAACCGCAGCTGCTGCTGCTGGACGAACCCGTGGCGGGCATGACCGATGCCGAAACCGAACGCACCGGCGAACTCTTGAACGAACTGCGGGGCCGCCATTCCCTGATGGTGGTGGAACACGACATGGACTTCGTCAACCAGATCGCCGGCGACGGCAAGGTCACCGTGCTGCACGAAGGGTCCGTGCTGGCCGAGGGGCCGATGAGCCGCGTGCAGGCCGACCCGCGCGTGATCGAAGTCTATCTGGGGCGCTGAACATGCTGGACGTAAGCACGATCGACCAATACTACGGCGGCAGCCACACTCTGCGCGGCGTGTCGCTGTCGGTGCGCCAAGGCGAATGCCTGGCGCTGCTGGGCCGCAATGGCGTGGGCAAGACCACGCTGCTCAAGTGCGTGATGGGCGTGCTGCCCGTGGCACGCGGCGGCATCACGTTCGACGGCGCCGACATCACCCGCCTGGCGCCGCACCAGCGCGCCGCGCGCGGCATGGCGTATGTGCCGCAGGGCCGCGACATCTTTGCGCGGCTGACGGTGGAAGAGAACATCCTGATGGGCATGGCGACCAAGCCCGCGGCCCGGGCCCGCCGCATCAAGGAAGAAGTCTTCGAGCTGTTTCCCGTGCTGAAAAGCATGCTGTCGCGGCGCGGCGGCGACCTGTCGGGCGGGCAACAGCAGCAGTTGGCCATCGCGCGGGCGCTGGTGGCCGAGCCCAAGCTCATCATCCTGGACGAGCCCACGGAAGGCATCCAGCCGTCCATCATCAAGGACATCGCGCGCGTCATCCACATGCTGCGCCAGCGCGGCGACATCGCGATCCTGCTGTGCGAACAGTATTTCGACTTCGCGCGCGAATTGGCCGATCAGTTCGTGGTGCTGTCTCGCGGCGAGGTGGTGGCCCGCGGCGGGCGCGACACGATCGACGGCGAGGACGTGCGGCGGCATCTGTCGGTTTGAGGGGCGCCGCGGCGCTGATCGTTTGGCGCCGCGGATGGACTATGCTCCGGGTCTGCTGGCGCGAATTTGCATCACGCATTGGCATCGCGCATTGGCATTACGCAACACCCGAACAGGAGCTCTCATGTCCGACGTCACCATCTACCACAACCCCAAGTGCGGCACCTCGCGCAACACGCTGGGACTGATCCGCAACGCAGGCATCGAGCCGCAGGTCGTGCTGTACCTGGAAACGCCGCCTTCCCGCGACACGCTCAAGGCGCTGTTCAAGCAGGCTGGCATCGGCGTGCGGGATGCGCTGCGCGAAAAGGGCACGCCGTATGCGGAACTGGGGCTGGACGACACGTCGCTGTCGGACGACGCGCTGCTCGATGCGATCGAACAGCATCCCATTCTTTTGAACCGCCCGTTTGTGTCGACGCCGCTGGGCGCGAAGCTCTGCCGGCCGTGCGAAGGGGTGCTGGACATTCTTCCGTCCCCGCAGCAGGGCGCGTTCGCCAAGGAAAGCGGCGAGCCCGTCATCGACGCGCAAGGCAATCGCATCCAGAAGTAAAAACGGCCGCATCGAAGCGCTTTGCAAGGGAACTGACGGGTACGGTCATTACCATCGCGGCAACCGAATTATTACGCCGCGATGACGTGTCATGGACTTCCTGGAAAGCCTCAATCAGTCCCTTTTTCTTTCGATCAATGCCGACCCCGCCACGCCCGCGTGGCGGATCCACGCCGCCATGCTGGTGGCAAATAAGCTCATCCTGCTGGTTCCGGGCGTCATGGCCGCCGTGTGGCTGTGGGGCAGACAAGCCCAGCGCAGCCTGATGCTCAAGGCGCTGGCGAGTGTCGCCGTGGCCCTGGGGCTCAGCTACGTGTGCGGCGCGCTATGGCCGCATCCGCGTCCCTTCGTGATGGGCCTGGGCCACGTCTTTTTCGCACACAAGCCCACATCGTCGTTCCCCAGCAATCACACGATCATCATCGCCGCCTTCGCCTTCGCGCTGATCCTGGACAGGCGCTGGGCGGGATGGGGCTGGCTCGCGTTGGCGGGCGCCTTGCTGGTGGGGACGTCGCGCGTGTATCTGGGCGTGCATTTCCCGCTGGATATCGCGGGCGGGTTGCTGCTGGCGCCCCTGGCGGCGGCCATCACGGTGCCGGTGTGGCAACGCGCGGGCGAACCGCTGACGGGGGTGGCGCAGGCGGTGTACCGCAAGGTGCTGGCCCTGCCGATTGCGCGCGGATGGATCCGGGCGTAACGGGGGCCGCGACGGCGGCCACCCTGCCCCTCAATTGATCGCGACCTTGGCTTCCTTGACCAGCTTCGCGTAATTGGCCGTATCGGCGCCGATGCGCGCCTTCATTTCTGCGGGCGTGTCGCCGATCGGCACCGCGCCGATCTCGGCCATGCGCCGCGTGAAGTCCGGCGAACGGATGATCTTCACCATCTCGGCATTGAGCCGCTCCACCACGTCCTTGGGCGCCGCCGCGGGCGCCAGCACGCCGAACCACGTGCCCATGTTGAAGGGCTTCAGACCCGCCTCTTCCATTGTCGGCACGTCCGGCAGCGCGGCCGAACGCTGGTTGGTGGTCACGGCCAGCGCGCGCAGCTTGCCGCTCTGGATGTGCGCAAGCACCGGGGTGATGGTGTCGAACGACATGTCGATCTGGCCGCCCAGCAGGTCGGTCGTCAGCGGCCCGCTGCCCTTGTACGGCACATGCAACAACTGCACGTTGCCCGCGCGCTCGAACTGCGCGCCGATCAGGTGCTGGCCCGTGCCCATGCCGTTGGACCCGTAGGTCAGCTTGCCGGGCGAGGCCTGCGCCAGCTTCAGCAGCGAGGCCACGTCCTTGGCCTGCAGTTTGGGATTGACGACCAGCACATTCGGCACGAGCGCCACGGTGGTGACCGGCGCGAAGTCCTTCTGGAAGTCGTAGTTCAGGTTCTTGTACACGCTGGTGGCGATGGTGTGATGCACCGCGCCCATCAGCAGCGTGTAGCCGTCCGGCGCGGCCTTGGCCACGTAGTCGGCACCCAGCGTCGACCCCGCCCCCGGCTTGTTCTCCACCACCACCGGCTGACCCAGGCTTTTGGCCAGCTCCTGCCCCAGCGCGCGCGCCAGCACATCCGTCGTGCCGCCGGCCGGAAACGGCACGACGAGGTTCACCGGGCGCGTCGGATAGGACTGCGCCTGCGCGCCGCCCGCGAATGAAACGCCGATCAGGCAGGCGAACGCCAAGGCGCGCGCCGTCATCGCTTTCTTTTGCATGATTTGTCTCCTGACTACGAATGAGCTTCGCTTGTTGTTGTATTGGCCGCCGCAGGCGTCGGATCTGATGTCCTCGTACCTGCATCCGGAATCCCGCTACGCAGCCTTGGCCTGCGCCGATTCGGACAGCTTTTTGCATACTGCGTTGGTCACCTGCTCGGTCGTCGCGCGGCCGCCCAGGTCGCCGGTGTGCAGCGCGGGATCGGCGGTGACGCTTTCGATGGCCTGCATCAGCCGTGCAGCCGCTTCGGTTTCGCCCAGGTGCTCCAGCAGCATCACCACCGACCAGAATGTTCCGACCGGATTGGCCAGGCCCTTGCCCATGATGTCGAAGGCCGAGCCGTGGATGGGTTCGAACATCGACGGATAGCGCCGCTCGGGATCGATGTTGCCGGTGGGCGCGATGCCCAGGCTGCCGGCCAGCGCCGCGGCCAGATCGCTCAGGATGTCGGCATGCAGGTTGGTGGCAACGATGGTGTCCAGCGACGCAGGTCGGTTGACCATGCGCGCGGTGGCGGCATCGACCAGTTCCTTGTCCCAGGTCACGTCCGGAAACTCGCGGCTGACCTGCACGGCGATCTCGTCCCACATCACCATGGCATGGCGCTGCGCGTTGGACTTGGTGACGACGGTCAACAGCTTGCGCGGCCGCGACTGCGCCAGCTTGAACGCAAAGCGCAGGATACGCTCGACGCCGGCGCGCGTCATGATCGACACGTCGGTCGCGGCCTCGATGGGATGGCCCTGATGCACGCGGCCGCCCACGCCGGAGTATTCGCCTTCGGAGTTCTCGCGCACGATCACCCAGTTCAGCTGTTCGGGCGTGCAGCGCTTGAGCGGCGCGTCGATGCCGGGCAGGATGCGCGTGGGACGCACGTTGGCGTACTGGTCGAAGCCCTGGCAGATCTTCAGGCGCAGGCCCCACAGCGTGATGTGATCGGCGATGTCGGGGTCGCCCGCCGAACCGAACAGGATCGCGTCCTTGTCGCGCAGCGCGTCCAGCCCGTCGGCCGGCATCATGACGCCATGCTTGCGGTAATAGTCCCCGCCCCAGTCGAAATCCTGGAACTCGAAACGCAGCCCGCCCTGGGCCGCCAGTTCCTGCATGACGCGCTGGCCGGCAGGAATCACTTCCTTGCCGATGCCGTCGCCGGGGATGGTTGCAATGCGATAGGTCTTCATGGTGCCAGCGCTCCGTGCGGGGTGAATGCTGCTGGCACTTTACCGAGCGCGGCGCGTGGCGCACGCGCCCAGATTCACAACATTTTCAACCTGAAGTTGAAAGTGCGGAATGGGCCGGCGACGGCGGCTGCGCGCTGCGCCAGCCCGCCTCGTGCGCCAGCAGCCAGCGCTTGCGGGCCAGGCCGCCGCCGTACCCGGTCAGCGCGGCGTTGGCGCCGATCACGCGGTGGCACGGAATCACGATGCCCACCGGATTGGCGCCATTGGCCAGCCCGACCGCGCGCACCGCCGTGGGCCGCGCGATCCGCGCCGCAAGCGTGCCGTAGCTGATGGTGCAGCCGCCGTCGATGCCGCGCAGCGCGTGCCAGACCTGCTGCTGGAACGGCGTGCCGCCAAAGGCGACCGGAAGCTCCGAGATGGCGTCCACATCGCCGTCGAAATACGCTCGCAACGCGCGGCTAGCCTGCGAGGGCTGCGCGGCGCTCTGCAGTTGCACCGCGCCCCGGCCATACTGGCGCTGCAACAGCACGTGCATGCGGGATTCGTAGTCTTCCCAGTCCACGGCGCGCAGGTGGTCCTGCGCATCCGTCAGCACGAGCATCCGGCCGATGGGCGTGGACACGCGTTCGAGCAGAAAGGTGTGTACCGGCATGATGCCGCTCCGCAAAGGTATGCAAGCCGCCAATATAGACCTGCCGCCGGCGCGTGCGCTGGCGGTTTTCGGACAGCTGTGTGACATTCACATCCCCGTCCGAAATCCGCTAGATCTTGTCCACCCGGCGGCGTTAGCATCGCCTCATGAACCTGAACCACGATGCCTGCTACAGCGCCATCCAGGTGCGCGATGCCCGCTACGACGGCCGCTTTTTCACGGCCGTGAAAACCACGCGCATCTACTGCCGGCCGGTCTGTCCGGCACGCACGCCCCTGTCCAAGAACGTCACGTTCTTCTCGACCGCCGCGGCCGCGCAAGAGGCGGGTTTCCACCCGTGCCTGCGCTGCCGTCCGGAAACGGCGCCCGAACTGGGCCCTGGCCACGAACTGCCAGCCAGCGTGACGCGCGCGCTGCAGCGCATCGAACTGGGCGCGCTGGACGAGGCCGGCGTCGATGTGCTGGCGCAGCGCCTGGGCATCGGCGAACGGCAGTTGCGCCGCCAATTCCGCCAGCATCTGGGTGCCTCG
Organism: Achromobacter sp. JD417; assembly: GCF_041879325.1. Lineage (NCBI taxonomy): Bacteria > Pseudomonadati > Pseudomonadota > Betaproteobacteria > Burkholderiales > Alcaligenaceae > Achromobacter > Achromobacter sp. JD417. Next base: position 4,859,437 of record NZ_CP087159.1, read on the forward strand.
CCCGTCGCATTCGCGCAGACGCGCCGCGTGCTGCTGGCCAAGCAGCTCATCCACGAAACGCAGCTTCCCATGGCTGAGATCGCGTTCGCCGCCGGCTTTGGCAGCATCCGCCGCTTCAACGAAGTGTTCCTGGACCTGTTCGGCCGCGCGCCCGGCGAATTGCGGCGTTCAGGCAAGCCGGAAGTGCCCGCGGGACGGGACGGAGAAATCAAGCTGTTGCTGCGTTATCGCCCGCCCTACGACTGGGACGCCATGCTGGCCTTCCTGCGGCTGCGCGCCATCCCGGGGGTGGAATCCGTGACCGGCGACACCTATGCGCGCACCATCAGCCTGGACGGCGCGCAGGGCACGGTCACGGTCCGGCCGGGCGCCGGCGACGCGCTGCACGTGACGGTGCGCTTTCCCCGCCTGCAATCGCTGCCCGCGATCATTGCGCGCCTGCGCCGCGTCTTTGATCTGGCCAGCGACCCCACGGCCATTGCCGCGCAGTTTGCCGCCGATCCGGTCATGACGGGGCTGATGCACGCACGGCCGGGCTTGCGCGTGCCGGGCGCGTGGGACGGGTTTGAACTCGCCATGCGCGCGGTGCTGGGCCAACAGATCACGGTGGCCGCGGCCATCCGCCTGGCCGGCAAGCTGGTGGCGGCGCACGGCGCGCCGCTGACGCAACCGGACGGTGCGCTGACCCATGTGTTCCCCGAGCCCGCAACAGTGGCCGCTGCCGAGCTGGCATCGCTGGGCATGCCGCGCAGCCGCGCGGCGACGTTGTCGGCGGTGGCCGCAGCCGCCGTCGCGGACCCGCATCTCTTTGACGCCGCCGTCGATCTGGAAGACGCGGTGCGGCGGCTGCGCACGATACGCGGCGTGGGGGAATGGACGGCGCAGTACATCGCGCTACGGCAATTGCGCGAACCGGATGCGTTTCCGCATGCGGACATCGGCCTGATCCGCGCACTGGAAAAGCTGGAATCCCGGCCCTACACCCCCGCACAGCTGCTGGCGCGGTCCGAGGCCTGGCGGCCGTGGCGCGCCTATGCGGCGCAGCACCTTTGGACGGCCTGACCACCGCTCGGGCGGCCGGCCTTCACCAACGCCCCTCCGAGCCTTCGCCAAAATACGCCACCAGAAAGTCCACGAACACGCGCACCTTGGCGGACAGGTGATGGCGTTCGGGAAACACCGCGTAGATGTCCGCCTGCGGCAGCGCATAGTCTTCCAACACCTGCACCAGCCGGCCGCTGCGCAGGTAGCGGGCCAGATCCCATTCGGCGCGTTGCAGGATGCCCAGGCCTGCCAGCCCCCAGGTCAGCGTGACCTCGCCGTCGTTGCTGCTGAGATTGCCGCGCACCTTCACGGTTTCGCTGCGCCGGCCGCGGGTGAACCGCCACAGGCCATAGGCCGCCTCGTTCTGGCGCAGCACGATGCACTGATGCCGCGCCAGGTCGTGCGGCGTGGCCGGCGTGCCGTGTTTTTTCAGGTAGCCGGGCGACGCGCAGACCAGGCGGCGGTTGGGCGCAATCTTGCGCGCGATCAGGCTGGTGTCGGGTAGATCGCCGAAGCGCACGGCGACATCGAAGGCCTCGCGCACGAAGTCGGCGGGCCGGTCGGTCAACTGCAATTGCAGCGAGACTTCGGGGTATTTCTGCGCGAATTCCGCGATGGCGGGCGCGATGTAACTGCGCCCGAAACCGAGCGGCGCATTGACCTTGAGCAGCCCGCGCGGCGCGGCCTGCCGGCTGGCGATGAGCGCATCCAGATCGTCGATTTCGCCCAGGATGCGGCGGGCGTTTTCCAGGTAGACCTCGCCCTCGGCGGTAAGGCTCAGGCGCCGCGTGCTGCGGTTGAACAGCCGCACGCCCAGCCGCGCCTCGATCTGCGCAAGGCGCTTGCTGACCGCGGCGGGCGTGACGTCAAGCTCGCGCGCCGCGGCCGACATGCCGCCCGCGCGCGCAAGTTCCACGACAAGAAGCAGCTCGCCGGAATGGCCCATCGGTGTGGACCGGCCGCTCAGTCGCGGAAGTTCTCGAACTGCAGCGGCAGGTCGACGTCGGTCTTTTTCAGCAGCGCGATGGCGGTCTGCAGGTCGTCACGCTTCTTGCCGGAGATGCGCAGCTTGTCGCCGTTGATCTGCGATTCGACCTTGAGCTTGGCGTTCTTGATGGCGGCAATGAGCTTCTTGGCCACGGGCTGCTCGATACCCTGCTTGATCGTGACCTTCTGGCGGGCGCCGCCCAGGTTTTCGAGCGGGTCGGCCACATCCAGGCAGCGCACGTCGATGCCGCGGGCAGACAGGCGGCCGCGCAGGATGTCCAGCATCTGCTTGAGCTGGAACGCGCTGGACGCGACCTGGGTCACGACGAAGCCTTCGAGTTCGAACTTGGCGTCCGTGCCCTTGAAATCGAAGCGCGTGGCCAGTTCGCGGTTGGCCTGGTCGACGGCGTTGGCCAGTTCGTGTTTGTCGACTTCGGAGACGACGTCAAAAGTAGGCATGACACGGGATCCTGTGAAAATTGGCGGAAAAATGCAATGCCCGCCATTTTACCGGCCTCGCGCGCGGCGTCACCCCGTCATGCCATCACCACCAGCAGGCGCTCGGGTTGCAAGGGATGCGGCATAACGTGGGCGTCGATGCCGTAGGCCAGGAACAGGTTCCGCGGGGTCAGCACCTGCGCCGGCGTGCCCGCCGCAATGGCGCGGCCGCCGCACAGCAGCAACAGGCGGTCGCACCAGCGCGCCGCCAGATTCATGTCGTGCAGGATCACCAGTACCCCCGTATCGCCATCGTGGGCCAGACCCGCCGCAACCCGCAGCAGGTCGCCCTGGTGCTTGGGGTCCAGGCTGGCGGTGGGCTCGTCCAGCAGCAGGTAGCGCGGTTCGCCCTGCCCGCGCGCCGCCTTGCACTGCACCAGCACCCGGGCGAATTGCACGCGCTGCTGCTCGCCGCCGGACAGCTCGGGGTAACGGCGCGCGCGCAGATGCGCCACGTCGGCCCAGCCCAGCGCCTGCTCCACCAGCGCGTCCACCTGCGCGGGCGACAGCTCCGGAAACGGATAGGCGCCCATCCCCACCACCTCGCGCACGTCCAGATCGAAGCTGAGCCCGGGCTTTTGCGGCAGCACCGCGCGCAAGCGGGCCTGCTGGCGGTGCGCCAGCCGCCGCACGTCGGCATCGCCCAGCCGGACCGTGCCCGAATCGGGTGCCAGTTCGGACGACATTGCCCCCAGCAGCGTCGACTTGCCCGCGCCGTTGGCGCCCAGCAGGCCCACCACTTCGCCGGGCCGCACCGCCAGCGACACCTTGTCCAGGATGCGGCTGCCCCCGCGCGTCAACACCAACTCATCGGCCGCGAGCATCATCCATGCCTCCGGCCGCGCGCCAGCAGCCACAAGAAAAAGGGTCCGCCCACCAGGCTGGTCACCAGCCCGATCGGCAGCTCGGCCGGCACGACGGCCACGCGCGCCAGCCAATCCGCCAGCGTCAGCGCCAGCGCGCCGCCCAGCACGCACGCGGGCAGCAGCCAGCGGTGGTTGGCGCCCAAGGTCATGCGCACCAGATGCGGCACGACCAGGCCCACGAAGCCGATGCCGCCGGTCGCGGCCACCAGCGGGCCCACGATCAGCGCGCACGCCAGCACCAGTTGCGCCCTGACCCGCTTGAGCGCATAACCCAGGTGCTGCGCTTCACGTTCGCCCAGCAGCAGCGCGTTCATCACCCGCCACTGGCGCATCAGCCACCAGGACATCGCCAGCACCCACGGCCCAAGAAAAGCCAGCAGCGTCCAGTTGGCGCCGGCCAGGCTGCCCATGGTCCAGAACGTGAGGTCGCGCAGTTGCGCATCGTTGGCCACGAACGTGAAGAGGCCGATCATGGCGCCTGCCACCGCGTTGATGGCGATGCCCGCCAGCAGCAGTCCCGCCATGCCGGGCACGCGCCGCCCCAGCGTGTAGGCGCAGAAGGTGGCAAGCAGACTGCCCGCGAAGGCGGCCGGCGCCAGCACCCAGAAGCCGCCCGCGGTCAGCACGATGGCGGCCACCGCGCCCAGCGATCCGCCCGCCGAAATGCCGATGAGGCCGGGCTCGGCCAGCGGATTGCGAAAAAGCGCCTGCATCGCCGCGCCCGATATGGCCAGCGCCGCGCCCGCCACCATGGCAAACAGCACCCGCGGCAGCCGGATGTCGATCAAGACATTGCGCCATAGCGCATCGTCCGGCGCGGGATTGCCAAACAGCAGCGCCGGCATGTCGCGCAGCGGAATCTGCACTGCGCCGCTGGCGCTGGCGGCCAGTGCCACCCCCACCAGCACGGCGCCCAGCACAGCCAGCGCCATCGGTGCTGAGACGCGCCTTGCGCTAGCGCCCCATGACACCGGCTGCCTCCCGCTTGAGTTCGGTCAGCGCCAGCGGCAAGCGCGGGCCCATGCCCAAGAGGAGCAGGTCGTCCATGACAATGACGCGCTTGCGCGCCGCGGCGGGCGTGGAAGCCAGGCCGGGCAGCGCCAGCAGCTTATCCACACCGCCGGACGCTTCCAGCGACGTCCGCGTCACCACGATGATCTCCGGCGCCAGCGCGCTGACGGCCTCGGCCGAGAGTGGCTTGTAGCCGTGCTGGTCCTTGAGCACATTGGCCAGGCCCGCCATCGTCATGACCTCGTTGGCTGCCGTGCCGCCCCCGGCGCCTTGCAGCGTGCCCGTGCGGTTGATGACCAGGATCGCGCGGGCGCCGGTTGCCGGAATCGCCTCGACCGCCTTCAGGTCACGCGTGATCTCGGTCACCAGCGCGTCGCCGGCCGGGGCCACGTCCAGCGCCTCGGCGATGTTGCGGATGCGGGCCTTCAGCGAGTCCACAGACGGCGCGTCGGGCACCGTGACGATGCGCACGCCGACGTCGCCCAGACGCTTGAGCGCATCGGGCGGGCCGGCCTGCTCGGACGCCAGGACCAGATCCGGCTTGAGCGCCAGCACGCCTTCCACCGGCACCGCGCGGTAATAGCCGACGCGCGGCAGCTTGGTCGCGGCCTCGGGGTACAGGCTGGACAGATCGTCCCCCACCAGCTTGCCGCCCTGCCCGAGCTGATACACGATCTCGGTCACACTGCCGCCCAGCGTCACCACCCGCGTCGCCACCCGTTCTGGCGGCGCCGCGTGCGCGCCCGCCGTCAGTAACCAGGCCGCCACTGCCAACCATTTCTTCATCGCTTTCGCTTCCTTATGCGCTCGGGGCTCAAGCGGCCAGCGGCGCGCTGCACAGGCCGACCATCATTTCGCGCCATTGCGGGATTTCCGGCTGGCCGGGCTTGCGTTCGCCAAAGAACTGCACGATCAGGTCGCCCGTGCCGGCATACACCTCCAGCGAGGTGACCCAACCGTCCGTCGTGGGCTTGTTGACCACCCACGCCGAGGCGATCGCGGTGGTGTCCAGGTGCAGGTTGAACTTGGGATCCAGCACGTTGAACCACGGCCCCGTGCGGCGCAGCGACTGCACCGGTCCGGAGTGAATCTGGATCATGCCGCGGTTGCCCACGAAGCACATGATGCGCAGGCCCGATTCCGAGGCGGCCTGCAGCATGCGCTCGACGGCGTCGGCCGGCACCGGCTGCGCCAGGTCTTCACCCGCGGCCGACAGCGCCGCCAGGCGCGACACCTTGAACTTGCGCAGGAGCGGAAAGAACTCGTGCGTGTCCTTCATCGCCAGCCAGGCCTCGCGCCACGCTTGCGCGTCCTCGACCTGCGCGGCGTCCGAAGACGGCGCGTAGGCTTGCGTGACGGGCCACTGCGCCTGGCCCGCAAATCGCGCAACCAGCGCGTCCCATGCGGCGGCATCCGTGCCGTCGGTGCGGTAGACCTTGTGCACCGCCACGCCCGCGCCGTCGAAGAATTGCAGGCTGCGGCGGCCGTCCTGCTCGACCGACCAAGCCGACTTCCAGGCGGTAAAGAAAACGCGCAGGTCGATGTCCGGCCCCAACACCAGGCCTACCGGACCGTCGGCCTGGATGTCCTCATACCGGCCGTGGCGCTCGTGCACACACCAGTCGTTGCGCGTCAGCGCCATGACCTCGCCCAGCGTGCCCAGCTCGCGGAAGATCTCCTGCGGCGTGCCAATGAGCGCCGTCGCCTGTACCCCGCCACAGCCCGCGGCCACCCATTCGGCCTCGGACACGCCCAGGGCTTGCGCCAGATTGCGGGCGCGCAGCCCGGGTTGCGAGGCGGCCAGCGCCTCGTTGCGAGCGCGCAGTGCTTGCGCGCGGGTGGTGAAATCGGTAGTCGTCATCGTAGGCCCTCCGGCCAGTGCAAAACACATTGCTGAAAACCGCCGCCGGGTCCGGTCAGCGCCGAATGGCGGCGGACCGAACTCAATACTGATACGTCAACGAAACGCGCACGCTGCGTCCCGGTTCCGTGTACCAGTCCACCGGGCGCGGAAGCGCGGTGGCGCCGGCGGTCGGCACGTTGATGGCCTCCCAGTACTTCTTGTCGAACAGGTTGAAGACGCCCGCCTGCACCTGCAAGCCCTTCACCGCGGCCGGACGCCAGTAGCCCATCAGGTCGACCACGCCGTAGCCCGGCGCCTTGAAGTCGGGATTGGGCGCGTCGGCCGACGCCTCCGGGTACTCGACCTTGTTGCGCTGCATCGCCGTGGTCAGCATGGCGTCCACGCCCCACACGTCGCGGCCGTACCCCACGCCCAGCACCGCCTTCAGCGGCGCAACGGAATTCAGGTACTGCCCCGTGCCCTCGTCCTTGCCCACCGCCCACGCCAGCGATCCCCACGTGCGCCAGCCCGGCGCGAACTTCCAGTGCGCGCTTGCCTCGGCGCCGTAGATGCGGACCTTGGCGCGGTTGACGTTGCCCGTCACACCCAGCGGATACTGGCCTGCCCAGCCCGCCTGCCACTGCGGCGAACTTGCGTTGAGCGGCACATCGCCATCGATAAAGTTCTGATAGCGATTATCAAAGAACGATACTGCACCGCCCAGGTCGTCGGAACCGAGCTTGGCGCCCAACTCCCAGCCCTTGCTGGTCTCCGGTTTCAGGTACGGATTGCCCACGCGCAGATAGGTGCCCGGGCCGCCATAGTTGGTGTAGAGCTGCGTGGCGCTGGGCGCCTTGAAGCCGTACGCGTACTGCGCATACAGGCTGAGCTGCTCGGCCGCCCGCCACGTGCCCAGCAGCTTGGGCGAGAAGCGGCTGCCGCTATTGCTGGGCGGCAGCGCGCCCGCGTTGGGATTGCTTTCGTAGCCGGCCGTGGACTGCGGCCGTTGCTCGTAGTGGTCGTAGCGCAAGGCGGGAGCCAACGTGTAGCGCCCGTCGGCAAAGCTGAACTCGTCCTGCACCCACAGCGCCCACTGGTCGCCCTTGGATTGCGGCACGTCGGCCTGGTTGGTATGCAGCATGTCGCACGCACGCGGACCAAACGGCGCGGGTGTGCCCGGACGGATCACCGGGCAATTGTCATAGCCGCTGGAGTTTTGCTCGGTCTTGTTGCCGTACCACTCGCCGCCGAACGACCACAGTTGCGACACCGACGCGCCTGCGATCCGCTTGGTCAATTCCGTGCTGGCGCCAAAGAGCGTCTGCTGGATCGAATTGCTGCGGCCGTAAGGCCCGTTGGGAAAGCCGTAGCGGAACGGATCGCCAGGAATAATGCGAGCACGCGAGTCGACGCCGCGGATGCCGGTGAGCGAATTGTCCAGGCGCACGCGCTGCCAGTACACGACGGCGTGGGCCGTGTCGATGAGACTGCCCGAGTCCGGCGCCGTGTACGTGTAGTCGAACGACACCCGCTCGCGTTCGGTTTCCTTGCGCGTGCTGTTTTCGCCGATGAGGTAGCTGGTGCCGGGGCCTTGCTCCCACATGTTGTCGATGTCGGCATTGCGCTTGAAGTATTCGCCCGTCAGCCCGAACAGATGCGCGCCGTCCACGCGCTGCTGCAGCTTCAGAAGGAAGCTGCGCTGGTCGTAGTCTTCCGGGCTGGGCTTGCTGCGGGTGGCGCCGTAGCCGCCGACGTCGCCGCGATTGTCCAGCTCGTGACCGTTGCGCACACCCGCCTGCACCAGCCAGAACGTGTTGCTGTGGATCTGGCCGGCCAGCGCGGCGTTGGCGCCCCAACTGTTATCCGCGGAGTCGTAGTCGGTCTTGGCAAGCGCCCCGAAGGTCTTGCCGTCGCTCAGCAAGTCCGCGGGGTTCAGCGTGTGCAGGTCAGCGATGCCCGAGATGGCGCCGGAGCCGCCGCCGGTCGCGTCCGCGCCGCGCACGATGTCCAGGCGCGACAGGCTGTTGAAGTCCACGGCCTCCAGGCCGCCCTTCACGCCGCGCGCGCCGTCGTCCAGCCAGGGCAGGCGGATGCCGTCCACGCGGGTCAGCACGCGGTCCTGATCCAGGCCGCGGATGTTGATGCTGTTGGTCGTGCGATTGAAGTTCACGCCCGGTTCGGCGCGCCGGCCCAGGTCGGTCCAGTTCCGGATCTGCAGATCGTCCATGCGGCGGCGGTCGGTGCTGGTGTCCCAGGCCGGCGTGACGACGGCGGCCTCGCCGTCGATCCGCACCGGCGCAAGCTGCGTCACGCCGCCCTGCGGCAGCGCCTGCAACACGAAGACGCCCGCGCTGCGTTCCTGCACGCCCAGTCCGCTACCGGCCAGGAGACGCGAGAACCCCTCATGCACGGAATAGGCCCCCTGCAATCCCGCGGTGCGCCGTTGACCCACCAGCGCCGAATCGAACAGCACGGTCACGCCGGCGCTGTCCGCAAAGCGCGGCAACGCCTCCGCCAGCGCCCCGGCCGGGATGCTGTAGCCGCGCATGCCGGCCTGCGCCGCCGCGGCCCCCTGCGCCTGCGCGGCGGACATCGGCAGCATCGCGGCGGATGCCGCGCACAAGGCCAGTGCCGCGTGCACGGCGGCGGTCAGACGGGTCAGCCGGCATTGCGCGCCTCGGGCTGATCGGGAGCCGCTTGCGCGGCCGGCGGGGTAGTAAGCCATGGTCGTCCTTTCGATCCAACAGGTATCGGCATCTGTGTGCCCATACAGACCATGACCCTCGTGAATTCAAAACCGGACAACAAGGTTCGAAAAAATTTCGGTGCGTTGAAAATCGCGCCCGCCGACACGACGCGCGAGCGGCCTGTCATGTCTTTGCCCGGCCTCATGCCGCGGCGTCGCGCGGCAGGATCGTCACCCAATACGGCGTGCGGTAGCGCACCTGCACGGGCAGCGTCGCGGGCAGCGCGGCGAGCACCGCATCGGTATCGTGCAACTGGAAGGCGCCGGAAATGCGCAGGTGCGCGATGCCGGGATCGCAGCGCACGATGCCCTGGCGGTAGCGGCCCAGTTCGGCCGCAAAGGCATCCAGCCGCAACGCGCTGGCGTACAGCACGCCGCGCAGCCAGTCGCTGGCGTGCGGGTCCGCGGGCGTGGCCGCGGCCACGGCCCCGGGCGACAGCTGGCTCTGCTCGCCGGCAGACACGTCGACGTAATGCCCTGGCTGCCCGCTGCTGGCGACGCGCACGCGTCCTTCCTGCACGCTGAGCTGACAGCGTCCACCCTCCTGGCGCACGCAAAAGCGCGAGGCCTGGGCTTCGATATCGCCCAGCCGCGTGCGCACGATGAACGGGCGCGGATGGCTGGCGGGATCGGCCACCGCGTGCACGGCGATCTCGCCGCCGCGCAAGCGCACGAGCCGCGTCGCGTCGTCAAACAGCACGTCGACGGCGCTGGAGGTGTTCAGGTGCAGCGTCGACCCGTCGGCCAGCATCACGTCGCGCCGCTCGCCCGCGGCGCTGCGGTAGTCCGCGCGCCAGTCCAGGGGATCGGCCCGCCATGCGGCCCAGCCTGCCGGCCCCGCCACGATCAGGGCGATCAGCGTCTTGACGGCGGCGCGGCGGGACTTCAGATCCGGGCGATTCAGCGCCGCCATGCCCAGCGCCGACGGAATCAGCCCGAAGCGCGCATTCACGCGTTGCGCCCGTTGCCAGGCATGTTCGTGCTCGGCCTTGCTGGCGCGCCATTGGGCGCAGGCATGGACGTCGGCGTCCGTGGCGCGTTCCGAGCTCAGGCGCAACAGCCAGCGCGCGGCCTCGCGCGCGACGTTGCGTTCGACGGCGGGCAGCTCGCCCGCCGGATCGGCCTGCGCGCTCACATCACCGCCATGATGCATTGCTCGAGTCCCTTGGTGATGTAGCGGTGCACGGTGCGTAGCGACACATCGAGCCGGCTGGCGATCTCGGCGTGGCTCAGCCCCTCCAGTTGCGCCATCAGGAACGCCTGGCGGGCGGGCAGCGACAGGCCGGCCAGCATTTCTTCGATCTCCTGCAGCGTTTCCAGGATGATGAGACGCTGCTCCGCGGACGGCGCCAGCGCCTCGGGCATCAGCGCCAGCGCCTCCATGTACGCCTGCTCGACCGAGCGGCGGCGATGGTGGTTCAGCAGCAGGCGCTTGGCGATGGTGGTCAGGTAGGCGCGCGGTTCACGCAGCGCATCCAGTTCGTGCCGGTGGCGCAACACGCGCACGAACGTGTCCTGCGCAAGATCGGCGGCATCGAAGCTGTTGCCCAGCTTGGCGCGCAGCCAGCCATGCAGCCATCCGTGATGGGCGCGGTACAGCAGGTTGACGGCGTCGCCCGAGGCGAGCACGGAATTCGGCACGGATGGCTCCCTGACTCACAACTGCAAAAATCACAACTACAAATAGAAATCAATCTCATTCTAAATGCAAAACCATGATCCAGGTCAAGTCCGCGCGCCGGCTTCGCGCCATATATCATCCCAACGACACGCGCCGCCTTCCGTGGCGCCGATCTCTACAGGCTGATCCCCATGCTCTACGCCGTCCTGCAATTCGTCCACGTCATGGCCGTGATCCTTTGGGTAGGCGGCATGCTCTTTGCCCACTGTTTTCTGCGGCCGGCGGCCGCCAAGCTGGAGCCTCCCGTGCGGTTGCCCCTCATGGCGTCGGTACTGGGGCCATTTCTGAACGCCGTGCTGGCGGCCATCGTTCTGATTCTGGTAACGGGCGCCTGGATGATCGGCGCGTCGGCCAGCCAGGCCGCCCAGACCGGCGGCGCGTTCTTCATGCCCCGGAACTGGACGTTGATGGCCAGCGGCGGCATCGTGATGACGGCGATCTTCGGCCATATCCGCTTCGCGCTGTACAAGCGGCTGGCCGCGGCCGTGGCGGCGTCCGATTGGCCGGCGGGCGGCCGGGCGATGGCCGGCATCCGGCGCTGGGTCGGCGTGAACCTGCTGCTGGGCATCGCCATCGTGGGCGTCATGTTCCTGGGGTAGCGAAGGGGCGCGCCGCCCAGGCCGAGCCCATCGACAACAGCGCCCTCGCCCAACCCGGGTTCCGCACGCACCAGGCCACCTACGGCGTGGTTTACCGCCTGCCGGCCGAGGTCAACGCCATCCTGGATGCCAAGGTCAACGGCGCCCTCAAGCAGGACCTGCTCGCGCTCGGCCTGAAAACCGAGGCCGAGACGCCCAACCTGCCGCACGTGACCGTGGTCCACATCCACAACGCCGATCCGCAGACGCCCGCGCGCATGCTCAAGGCGCTGCCCAAGCCGCCCGGACCGCTGCCCGTGACCCTGAAGACCTTCTATCCCACCGAGGCCGCCAAGGGCGCGGGTCATCCGTGGTGGCTGGACCTGGGCGTGGTCAAGAGCGGCCAGGGCTTCGAGGACATGATGCGCTACAACACCGTGGCCACCGCCGCCATTGCCCCGCTGCGCGACGGCCCGCTACCGCGCGTGACGGGCCCGGTCTACGCCAAGATGAGCGACGCCGGCAAGGAGCTGGTCAAGACGCTGGGTGTAAGCGGCGTGAACACCGTGCAGGACGGCAAGGAAGTGCGCGCGCACAACCCGCACACCACGCTGGTCTACAGCATGACGCCCTACGACGCGCGCATGCAGGAAGCCATGAAGGCCGAATCGGACAAGTTCAACGCCGTGCTGCCCGACGGCATCCAGACCACGTTCAAGGACGTCTCGATCGTGGAGATCGGCTTTGCCGGCAACGTCGTGCGCGAGATCTACCGCGTTAGCCTGGAGGACGGGTCGGTGCTGGACGTCGCGTCGGGCAAGCCGGTCCGCAACTAAGGCCGGGTAGGTAGAGCTGGCAAACGGCGTTGAAGGTCGGGGACGATCCGCGGCAGACTGTTCCCGCCTGCTGCCATTTCGTGGCAGTATTGCGCCGTCCGCCCCGCGCCCGCCCCCATGTCCCGCACTGAACGCCTCCTGGACCTGCTCCAGACCCTGCGCCGCCACCGCCTGCCCGTCAGCGGCCATCGGCTTGCGGCCGAAATGGGCGTCAGCCTGCGCACGCTGTATCGCGACATCGCCACCCTGCAATGCCAGGGCGCCGAGATCGAGGGAGAACCCGGCGTGGGCTACGTGCTGCGGCCCGGCTTCATGCTGCCGCCGCTGATGTTCAGCACCGAAGAGATCGAGGCGCTGGTGCTGGGCACGCGCTGGGTGGCCCGCCGCTCGGACGAGCGCCTGGGGCTGGCCGCCCGCAATGCGCTGGCAAAGATCGGCGCGGTGCTGCCGCAGGAATTACGTGACGAGCTCGACGCCATTCCGCTGCTGGTCGCGCCCAGCGCCGTGGCTGTCACGGATCGCGTGGATGTGTCGCTGATCCGCCAGGCGATCCGCGGCGAACAGAAGCTGGAAATCACGTACCGCGATGACAAGGGCGCCGACTCCAACCGGATCATCTGGCCGTTCGCGCTTGGCTTTTTCGACAGCGTGCGGCTGGTGATGGCCTGGTGCGAATTGCGCGGGGACTTCCGGCATTTCCGCACCGACCGCATCGCGACGCTGACAGTTGCGGGCCGATATCCCAGGCGCCGCCACATCCTGCTCAAGGAATGGCGCGCGCTCGACCACGAGGCCCGCAAAAATTGATACCGACTACTGCCAAAATCTGACAGTACCCCTGCCTATGATGAGCGCATCCCCCCCTGGAGCGCATCATGTCAGACACCAATTTCGTCATTCTGTATGTGGAAAAACCGCAGGCCAGCGCCGCCTTCTACAGCGCGCTGCTGCAGCGCCCGCCCGTTGAATCCTCGGACACCTTCGCGCTGTTTGCGCTCGACTCCGGTTTGATGCTGGGATTGTGGTCGCGCTACACCGTGGCGCCCCCGGCGGCAGGACGCGGCGGCGCGTCCGAACTGGCATTCACCGTGGCGGATGCCGACGCGGTCAACCAGCGTCATGTGGACTGGAGCCTGCGCGGCCTGCCCATCCTGCAGGCGCCTACCGACATGGACTTTGGCCGCACCTTTGTGGCGCTGGATCCCGACGGCCACCGCCTGCGGGTTTTCGCCCCCGCGCCGGAACCGGACGCCGTCCAGACAGCGCGTGCAGTCGCCGCCGTTTGAAGCATTTCGACGGCCGTATTGGTGAAAGGCCGTATGGGTGAAAAACGGCCGCTTGACGGCAAACGGCCGCGCCCTTGAGCGCGGCCGCCGATAATGCATCACGCACGCTGCCGGCGCGCGTTCATGACCACCGCTTCGCCACGCTTCTTGAACAGCAGGTAGTACGCCGCGGCCAGCAGCACAAGGAACGGCACGCCAAACACCAGCGTCAGCTTGAAGACACTGGTGAAGTACGTGGTCACCAGAATCGCCAGCATCGCCCCCGCGCCCAGCAGCGTCAGCACCGGAAATCCCGGCATGCGGAATGACAGCTTCGCGCCGCCCTCACGCACCCAGCGGCGGCGGAAGAAGTAATGGGTGACAAAGATCATCATCCAGGTAAAGAGCGCACCGAACATCGAGATCGCCATCATCAGCGTGAAGGCCGTTTCCGGATACAGCACGTTCAGCACCGTGGCGATGGCGATGCCGCTGGTGGACAGCAGCAGCGCGTTCAGCGGCGTGCCGTTGCGGGACAGCCGGCCCATCGCCGATGGCGCGTGGCCCGCCCGCGACAGGCTGAACATCATGCGCGTAGTGATGTAGAGCTGGCTGTTCATGGCCGACAGCGCAGCCACCAGCACGATGAAATTGATGACGCCCGCCGCCCCCGGAATATCCAGCACCTGCATCACCTTCACGAAGGGGCTGCCGTCCTTGCCGGCTTCATTCCAGGGCACGATGGCCAGAATCAGCGCCAGCGTCAGCAGATAGAACACGACCAGCCGGACGATGGTGGCGCGAAACGCCTGCTTGACCGCACGTTCCGGGTCTTCGGCTTCGCCGGCCGCCACGGCGATCATCTCGACGCTCAGATAGCTGAAGATCGAGATCACGACCGCGATCCACATGCCCCACACGCCGTTCGGAAAAAACCCGCCATGCGCGGTGTAGTTCGCGGTGCCGTACTGCGGATCGCCCCAGACCACATAGGCGCCCAGGATGATGAAGCCCACGATGGCGCTGATCTTGATGGTCGAGAACCAGTATTCGATCGTGCCGAACGCCTTCACGCTCAGGGCATTGATGAGGATGAGCGCCGCTGAGAACACGCAGACCCACTGCCATCCCGGCACACTGGGAAACCAGAAGGCCATGTACTTGGCCACCGCCGTGACCTCGGTGCCCACCGCCAGCACCACGCAGGACCAGTACGCATAACGCACCAAAAAGCCCGCAAGCGGGCCGATGTAGTGCTCGGCGTAAGCGCCGAACGAGCCGGACGTGGAATGCGCGACCGTCATTTCCGCCAGGCAGGCCATGAGCAGCAGCGTGATGACGCCGCCGATGGCATAGCTGATGAGCAAGCTGGGACCGGCAAAGCCGATGGCGAATTTGCTGCCCAGGAACAGCCCTGTTCCTATGGCCCCGCCAATGGCGATCATGCTCATCTGGCCGGACGTCAGCCGGCGCTTGAGTCCCTGTTCGCGTTCGGCGATCTGGCCGAACCCCTTCTGTTGTTGCATTGTCTCCTCCTGTACTGCGCATTCTTGTTGGATGTACGGCCCCCGGGGCCGGCGCGATGAGGCCTGATTTCCGGCGATCAGGTCACGGCAGACCGCTGCTTGAACTCGGGCTTGTCCCACTCCCGGTTGTCCAGCACGTCCTTCAGGATGTCGACCGCGTCCCACACATCGGCGTAGCCGAAATACAGCGGCGTCAGGCCAAAACGCAGGACCTCGGGCTCCCGGTAATCGCCGATCACGCCGCGCGCGATCAATGCCTGCATGACTTCAAAGCCGTTGGGATGGCGAAAGCTCACGTGGCTGCCGCGATCGGCGTGCGTGCGCGGCGTCACCAGCGTCAGCGGGTGGCCGGCGCAACGCGATTCAACGAGGTCGATGAAAAGGTCACCCAGCGCCAGCGACTTTTTGCGGACTTCGTCCATGCCGGCGGCGTGCGCCACGTCCAGGCCGCACTCGACCAGCGACAGCGACACGATCGGCTGCGTGCCGCACAGGTAGCGGCGGATGCCGCCCGCGGGCTCATAGGCCACGGCCATGTCGAAGGGGCGGCTGTGTCCCCACCAGCCGGACAGCGGCTGCCAGAAATCCTTGGTGTGCCGCGGCGCAACCCAGATGAAGGCGGGCGAACCGGGGCCGCCGTTCAGGTACTTGTACGTGCAGCCCACGGCGAAGTCGGCGTTGGCGCCGTTTAGGTCCACGGGCACCGCGCCGGCCGCATGCGCCAGGTCCCAGATGGCTAGCGCGCCGCGCTCGTGCGCCTTCGCCGTCACGGCGGCCATGTCGTGCATCTGGCCGCTGCGGTAATTGACGTGGGACAGCAGCATGACGGCGACGGAATCGTCCAGCGCCTTGTCCAGCGGCAGGTCGTCGTCGATCAGGCGCATTTCGTAGCCCTGCTGCAGCAGGTCGATCATGCCCTGGATCATGTAGAGATCGGTGGGGAAGTTGTCGCGCTCGGACAGGATGACGCGGCGCGCGGGTTGTTTGTGCTGCTGGATGCGCAGCGCGGCGGCCAGCGCCTTGAAGATGTTGAGCGACGTGGTGTCGGTGACGACCAGTTCGCCCTCGCGCGCGCCCAGCAGGCGGCCCAGCTTGTCGCCCAGGCGCGCCGGCAGGTCGAACCACCCCGCCGTGTTCCAGCTGCGGATGAGGCCGTTGCCCCATTCGTCCGCGATGACCTGCGCGGCGCGCGCGGCGGCGGTCTTGGGCAGAACGCCCAGGGAATTGCCGTCCATGTAGAGCACGCCGGGCGGCAGATCGAATTGTTCTTTCACGCCGGCCAGGGGATCCTGGCGATCGGCGTTGACGCAGGCTTCGCGAGTGTTCATGTTCCGTTCCTTCCAACTGGATTCGGGATACATGCTATCAGCGCACTCGGTCCGAAAAATTGCAAAATCGGTCGTGACTTACCCTGGTTTTCCGCATTAAATTGCATTCACCATCATTTTTTCGAACTGGATTGCGCCATGCAGATCGACGCCATAGACCAGCGCATACTTGCCCGCCTGCAGGAGGACGGACACCTCAGCAATCAGGACCTGGCCGAACAGGTGGCGCTGTCGCCGTCCGCCTGTCTGCGGCGCGTGCGCGCGCTTGAAGAAGCCGGGCTCATCCGCGGCTACCGCGCGGTGCTGGACGCCGAAAAACTGGGCTTCGAGCTGGAGGCCATCGTCCATGTGTCGCTGGACCAGTCGCGCGCCGGCTGGCACGAGGAATTCATGGCGGGCATCGCGCTGCACGACGAGATCACCGAAGCCTGCATCGTCACGGGCGCGTCCAACTACATCCTGACCGTGCGCACGCGCAACCTGGCAGCGTTTTCGAATTTTGTCGAAGACAAGCTCAGCAAGATCCCGGGCATGCGCGATCTGTGCTCGCACATCGTCATGCGCAAGGTGAAGAACCGCGAAGGCATGCTGCCGCTGGCGGCTTGGCGATAGCCGCTTCCGTCCGCCGTCCGCAACCGGAATGCGCTATACCGGCGCGTGCTCCAGAAACCCGAACACCGTCACGAAATGGCAGGCCGTGCCAGCCATGACGAAGAGGTGCCAGATGCCGTGCGCATGCCGCCAGCGCTGGTCGTTGGCGTAGAACAGCGTGCCGCAAGTATAGATGGCGGCGCCTGCCAGCAGCCACGTCAGCCCCGCCGACGACAGCGCGCCTGCAATCGGGGCGGCAAAGGCCACGCCCAGCCAGCCCATCGCCAGGTACAGCGGCAAGGCGGGCGGCGCGTTGCGCGCCCACCAGAGTTCGCGGCTGATGCCCACGAAAGCCAGCAGCCAGATCGCCACGCCCATCGCGGCGCCCCAACGATGGTCCACGGGGCCAAACGCCAGCGGCGTGTACGTGCCCGCGATCAGCAGGTAGATGGCGCAGTGGTCCGCCTTGGCCCACATTTCCTTGCGGCGCCCTCGCGAGCAATGAAACAGCGAAGACGACGCATACACCGCGATCATCGACGCCGCGAACACCGCGCAGCTGATGATCTGGCGCGTGTCCACCCGCAGCTCGGCCGCGCGCGTGATCAGTGCGCCGGATGCCAGCACCGCCAGCGCCAGCCCGGCCAGATGCGTCACGCCATTGAGTCGTTCGCCTTCCTGCATGTGCGCCCCCGCGCCGGCGGCATGCCGGCGCCTGTCATCATGGCGCGCTTATATGACAGCGGCGGGACAGCGGCATCACCCCACGAAATCCACCGCGGCCGGATAGCCTTCGATGGCGCGCGCGGCCAGGACTGCGCGCTGCACCGCGATCGCCATCGCTTCGGCCGCCATGACGCCCAGCAGCATCACATTGGCCGTCTTGCCCGACGCGCCCGTGCCCAGCGCAAAGATCGTGTCGCCGTCGAGCATGGTGTGGATGGGGTTGATCGTGCGAGCCAGGCCGTCATGCGCCATGCCGGCGATCTTCTGGGCTTCGGCCTTGGTGAGCCGCGCATCGGTGGCCACCGCGCCAATGGTGGTGGCCGCGCCGGCGCGCATGGACTTGGGCAGATCGCCCGCCAGGATGGCCGCGCGGGTGTCGTGCAGCGTCCTGCCGTCCGCCGTGCGCGCGCCGGCCAGGATGCGCCCGGTGGCCGGGTCCAGCACGTCGCCCACCGCGTTGACCGCGACAATTGCCCCCACCGTCACGCCCGCCACCGTCAGCGACGCGCTGCCGATGCCGCCCTTCATGGCGCGCTGGGGACCATATAGCTTGCCTACGGTCGCCCCCGCCCCCGCGCCCACGTTGCCTTCCTGGGGTGCGTCGGCGGTGGCGGCCCGGCAGGCCTGATAACCCGCGGCGGCATCGGGCCGCACCGACGCATCGCCCACCCCCAGGTCGAACAGCACCGCGCTCGGCACGATGGGCACGAAGGCCACGCCCACATCAAAGCCGATCTTCTTTTCTTCCAGATAGCGCATCACGCCCGAGGCCGCATCCAGCCCGAACGCGCTGCCGCCGGTGAGCACGATCGCGTGCACCTTGTCGACCATGTTGATCGGATTGAGCAGGTCGGTCTCGCGCGTGCCCGGCGCCGCGCCGCGCACGTCCACGCCGCCCGTCGCGCCCGCGTCGGCAATGATGACCGTGCAGCCGGTGGGCCGGCGCGTTTCCGTGTAATGCCCGACCCGCAAGCCCGCCACGTCGGTGATGCTGCCGCCGCCCGGCAGCGCCGCCGCGCCGCCGGCGCCTTGCGCGGGCATCGATCCCGCCGCCGCCGCGCCCGCGGCCGCCATCATGAACGCACGCCTGTTCCATTGCTGTTGCACATCCGTCTCCATCAAGGTAATGCCTGAAGGATCCCGGGCCGACTGCGCCGGGCGTCTGGTAACGCTATATGACCTGCGGCTATATTTTTACTATTCCTTATGCTTTGTGGAAAAATAGGCCGGTTGTTAGAGTGCCGCTACGCCGGAGGGCATTGCAGGCCCACATGCTCTCCACAGTGATCATCCGTGGAGCATTGCCATGAAACTCTTTCGTACGCTTTTCATCGCCGGCCTCGTCCAGGTCGCCGCCCTGTCCGCCGCCCATGCCCAGTCCGAACTGGACCAGATCAAATCCGCGGGCGTCTTCAAGATTGGCACCGAAGGCACCTACGCGCCGTTCACCTTCCACGATGCATCCGGCAAGCTTACCGGCTTTGACGTGGACATCGGCCGCGCCATCGCCGAGCGCCTGGGCGTGAAGGCGCAATTCATCGAAGGCAAGTGGGACGGCCTGATCGCCGGCCTGGACGCCAAGCGCTACGACGCCGTCATCAACCAGGTGGGCATCACCGATGCGCGCCGCGCGAAGTACGACTTCTCCGATCCCTACATCTCGTCGGCCGCCGTGCTGATCGTGCGCGACGACAACACCAGCATCAAGTCCTTCGCGGACCTGAAGGGCAAGAAGTCCGCCAACACGCTGACCAGCAATTTCGGCAAGCTGGCGCAGAGCCACGGCGCGGAAGTGGTCGCAGTGCAGGGCTTTAACGAAGCCATCGATCTCTTGACCTCCGGCCGCGTCGAGGCCACCGTCAACGACAACCTGTCGTTCCTGGACTTCAAGAAGCAAAAGCCCAATGCCCGCGTGAAGATCGCAGCCACGGACAAGACGGCGGAGTTCAGCAATTCGGGCGTCCTGATCCGCAAGAACAATCCTGAACTGCAGGCCGCCATCAACAAGGCGCTGGCCGACATCAAGGCGGACGGCACGTACAAGACCATCTCGGTCAAATACTTCGGCACGGATCTGTCCGCGCAGTAACCCTCTGGAGCGCCCATGACGCTGCCCCCTTGGCTTCACGCCTTCCTGCCGGACTGGCTGCTGGCAAAAATAGGCGAATGGTCGGTGCCGGCCTGGGTGCAGCTGATGGCGGATTCGTTCTGGCCGCTGCTGCACGCGGGGCTGGTGTTCACGGTGCCGCTCACGCTGATGTCCTTTGCGCTGGGCCTGGCGCTGGCGTTCGTGGTGGCGCTCATCCGCCTGTTCGGCCCCGCGCCGCTGGTGGCCGTGGTGCGCTTTTACGTCTGGCTGATCCGCGGCACGCCGCTGCTGGTGCAGCTGTTCGTGATCTTCTATGGCCTGCCCAGCGTGGGCATCGTGCTGGACCCGCTGCCCGCCGCGCTCATCGGCTTCACGCTGAACGTCGGCGCCTACAACTCCGAGGTGATCCGCGGCGCGATCGAATCGATCACCAAAGGTCAATGGGAAGCGGCCTATTCGCTCAGCATGACGCGCGGCCAGGCCCTGCGCCGCACCATCCTGCCGCAGGCGGCCCGCGTGGCCGTGCCGCCGCTGTCCAATTCGTTCATCGCGCTCGTCAAGGACACCTCGCTCGCTGCCGTGCTGACCGTGCCCGAGATTTTCCAGGCCGCCCAGCGCATCGCCGCGGTCACGTACGAGCCGCTGATCCTGTACACCGAGGCCGCGCTGATCTATCTGGCCTTCAGCTCCGTCCTGTCCGCGGCGCAGGTGCGGCTGGAGCGGCGCTTCGGCCAACACGCGATGTTTAGCGAGAAGACCCGATGATCCGGCTTGAAAAAATCGAAAAGTCCTTCGGCGGCAATCCCGTGCTCAAGCAGGTGGATGTGCAGATCGACGAAGGCAGCGTCACCGCCCTGATCGGCCCATCCGGTAGCGGCAAGAGCACCCTGCTGCGCTGCGTGAACCTGCTGGAAGTGCCGGATCGCGGGCGGCTGGAGATCGGACCGGAAACGGTCGACTTTGAACCCGGCCGCAAGCTGACGCGTGAACAGGTCCAGGCCGTGCGCATGCAGACAGGCATGGTGTTCCAGAACTTCCAGCTCTTTCCGCATCAGACCGTGATCGGCAATGTGATGGAAGGGTTGGTGACGGTCCAGAAATGGCCTGCCGATCGTGCGCGGGCGCGGGCTGAGGAACTGCTGCGCAAGGTAGGGATGCTGGAAAAGGCCGATGCGTGGCCCGCAAACCTGTCCGGCGGCCAGCAACAACGCGTGGCGATCGCCCGCGCGCTTGCGCCCGCGCCGCGTGTTCTGCTCTGCGACGAGCCGACGTCGGCGCTGGACCCGGGTTTGGCGGCGGAAGTCGTGGACGTCCTGCGCCAGCTGGCCGCGGAAGGCATGACGATGCTGATGGCCACGCATGATTTGCGGCTGGCAGCCAGCGTGTCGCGGGAAGTGGTGTTTCTGCTGGATGGCGTGGTGGTCGAAGCCGGCGATTCCCGCACGGTGTTCTCACAACCGCAGGATCCGCGCACGGCCACGTTCATCTCGACGCTGACGCAGGAAGCGCCGTAGATCCGGGGGGCTCGTGGATCTCGGTGTCTGACACCCTCTGCGGAGCTGCCACGAGTTGACGGTCATCTCCCCAGGGAGTCAGACACCTTGTATCTTGGCCACTGTAGTGATTAGCTATCGCTACAAGCGGACCGATGAGCGTGTTCAGACACCTAGAGCTTGGACTTTGTGGTTCAGATTACGCCTCGGTTCCGCACCTCTGAGCCGGCTGGACACTGGACGGTAGCCTAGGGCATTGGACCCTGTATGTACAAGGCAAGTGGGCGCAGCGGGCTTCTTTGGTATTGGCAAGGGAGCTTAGGTTTATGTTTTTTCTCGGAATTGACGTTTCTAAGGCGAAGCTGGATTGCGCGCTGCTTGGCAGCGATGCCAACAAACGCAAGACCAAGGTCGTACCCAACTCGATAGCGGGCGTGCAGACGCTGCTGCAGTGGTGCGCCAAGCAGGGAGCCGAGCGGGCGCAGTTGCATGCCGTGCTCGAGCCCACAGGGCAATACCATGAGCAGGCTGCCACGGCCCTACATGACGCTTCGGTCAGTGTCTCGTTGGTCAACCCTGCCCAGGTGCGCGACTTCGCCGGTGCGCTGGCAGTGCGCTCCAAGACCGATGGGATCGATAGCTACGTGCTGGCCCGCTACGGTCAGGCGCTCAAGCCTGGGCTGTGGCGCCCCGCGCCGCTGCATGCCCGTCAACTACGGGCCTTGTTGGCTCGGCGCGACGCGCTGGCCAAGGATCTGCAGCGCGAACTCAATCGCCAGGAGAAGACGCAGTTCAGTGATCCACCCGTGCTGGTCGAGGGATCCATCGCCAAAACGATCGCGTTCCTGCGCGAAGAGATCAAACGCCTGGATCATGCGATCAATGACCACATCGACCGCCACCCGGACCTGAAGGAGGATCGGGAACTGCTGACCAGCATCCCCGGCATCGGGGATCGAGCGGGGAACTCGATCCTGTCGATCATGCATAACCGACCTATCGAGTCAGCCGAGGGCTTGGCCTCCTACCTGGGGGTGGTGCCGGTGCAACGCCAGTCCGGCACCAGTCTGAACAGCCGGCCGCGGCTATCTAAAACGGGTCCCAGCACGGTACGTGCCACCCTCTACATGGCCGCTATCGTCAGCAAGCGCTTCAACCCACACGTTGGTGCGCTTTACGCGCGGCTCTTAGCAGCTGGAAAGAGCAAAATGGCCGCGCTAGGCGCGGCCATGAGAAAGCTGGTGCATCTATGCTTCGGCGTGCTTAAAACTCGGACACCGTATCGGTCCGACTACGCCTGAACGCTTGACGGTCAAGACGGTATCTGCCGCAATGCGGAGAGGCCGGCTACTTCGGCGGCAGGGAGCCCGCCGGGTCGACCGCCTGGCCGTCGTAGCGCAGTTCGAAGTACAGCCCGACCTGCTTGCTGTCGCTGTTGCCCATCTCGGCGATCTTCTGTCCTTGCGTCACGCGCTGGCCTTCCTTGACCAGCAGCTTGCTGTTGTGCGCGTAGATGCTGAGGAAGTTGGCGTTGTGCTTGACGATCACCAGATGCCCGTAACCGCGCAGGCCGCTGCCCGAATAGGCCACGGTGCCCGGGGCCGCCGAGACGACCGGCGTGCCGGCGGCGTTGCTGATGACGATGCCGTTCGAGCCCGAACCGTCGTAGCCGCGCGTGACCTTGCCCTGTGCGGGCCAGACCAGCGAAATCGCGCCGGGCGGCGCCGTGCGCCGTTTGCCGGGCGACGCGGTGGCGCGCGGCGCGGGTTTGGGTTTGGTGCTGGCCTTGCTGGGCGGCGAGGAGCGCGCCTGCCCGGCGGGCGGCTCGACCCGCAGCAGCTGGCCGACTTCGATCGTATTGGAGTTCGACAGGTTGTTCCACCGGACCAGATTACTGACCGTGGTGCCTTCCTTACGCGCAATCTGATAGAGGGTGTCGCCCGACTGGACCCGGTAATACCCAGGCTGGACCTTGGTCGTGCCGCACGCGGTCAGCAGCACAAGTAATGCCGCCATCAACGCGCCCAACCATAAGCGCGTATAGGGCCCGGCACGCCCCCGTCCGGCGGGCGGTACGCTGCTGGACAAGTTGGAAATGGGCAAGGTCGAAGCGGACACGGTCGAAACGGACAAGGTCTGAACGGACACGCTCGAAACGGACAAGGAAAGCTCTGAAACCTGGGGCACGGGGTCGCGTGTCGGAAAGAAGTGCGTTCAAGGGTACCAAGAAATCGGGACCGCTTGGCATAGAATGCCTCTCATGTCTTACGCGACCCGGTCTTACCCGACCCGCCTCCTTTGCACGCTGCGCGCCCTGCGCGCCGACGGCGTGCTGTGGCTGGCGCTGCTGGCCCTGGCGCTGCGCGCGCTGGTGCCGGCCGGTTATATGCCGGACACCCGCGCCCTGCATGACGGCCGCCTGGAAGTCACCTTCTGCTCGGCGGCGGGCAACCTGTCGGCGATCAGCCTGGCGCTCCCGGCCGAAGGCGGCAAGGCCGGGCACGACACCGCCAATACGGGCGCCCAATGTCCCTTCGGACTGCTCGTCCACGTCACGCCCGCCACCGCACCGCCCATGGTGCCGCTGCTGCTGACGGCAGCCGGGCACGCCCCGCCCTTCTCCGCCCATCGCGCGCTGCCCGCGCAGCCCGCCCACGGTCCACCCCTCGGATCGCGCGCCCCACCCCCGCTGGCCTGACCCCGTCCCGGATCTTCCGTGCCCCTTGCGCATCCGCAACGGGCACGGACTGCCCCGCCGCGCGCCCCGGCTGCGCGGCCGACTCGTCAATCCAGAGGTACCCATGAATTCGCTGTTTACCCGCGCGTCCGCCGGCGCGCCGCGCGGCGTCGCGCCCGATCCGCGGCGCCGTCTGCTGCTTTCCACCCTGGCCCTGCTGCCCCTGGCCGGCTGCGGCAAGGACACCCCGCACCTGCACGGCATGGATCTGTCCGGCATGCCCACCGGCGACTTCCAGCTACAGGACACCGACGGCCAGACGCGGCGGCTGGCCGATTACCAGGGCCACCCCATCATGCTGTTCTTCGGCTTCACGCAATGCCCGGACGTCTGCCCGACCGCGCTGACCCGCGCCGTCGAGATCAAGTCCCTGCTGGGCGCCGACGCGGACAAGCTGCGCGTGCTGTTCATCACCGTGGACCCCGAGCGCGACACGCCCGAGATCCTGCGCGCGTACACCCAGGCCTTCGATCCCGGCTTCATCGGCCTGCGCGGCACGGCCGAACAGACCCGCGCCGCCGCCCAGTCGTTCAAGGTGTTCTTCCAGAAGGTCCCCACGGGCTCCTCCTACACCATGGACCACACCGCGCTGACTTATGTCATCGACGCCCAGGGCAAGCTGCGCATCGCGCTGCGCCACGAACAAAGTGCCCAGGACAGCGCGCAGGACCTGCGCACCGTCCTCTGACCCGATACCCAAGGAAACACTCATGAAGAAGATCTCGATCAAACCCGTGGCCGCCGCGCTTGCATTGGCGCTGGCCGGCTTTGGCCCGATGGCGCTGGCTCAGACCGCCGGACTGACCGTGGAGGACGCATGGGTGCGCGCCACGGTGCCCAACCAGCACGCGACCGGCGCGTTCATGCGCCTGACCGCCGCCGAATCCGGCCGGCTGGTCGGCGTGGAGTCCCAGGCTGCCAAGCACGTGGAAGTGCACGAGATGGCCATGCAGGACAACGTCATGAAGATGCGCCAGGTGGCGGGCATCGACCTGCCGGCCGGCAAGGCGGTGGAACTGAAACCGGGCGGCTACCACGTGATGCTGATCGACCTGGCCAAGCCCATCGCGGCCGGCGACCATGTCGCGCTGACGCTGATCGTTGAAGACGGCTCCAAGCAACAGCGGCGCATTCCCGTGGACGCGGTGGCGCGGCCGCTGAACGCAACTGCCGCGCCGGCCGGCGGCCACGGCCACTGACCTCTATATATAGAGATCCCGCCTGCATCGCGGCGCCGGCGCGGCAAGCCGGGCCGCCTTGCCGCGGGCCTGCGATCATCCCCCGCCGATCGCAGCCCGTCCCTCTGAAAGCGCGCTGACACTTCTGCTGCAAGCGTGAAATACCTTCTTCGCAGACGATGCGTGTTTCGCGCAACGCCGCCGCGCTCCCCCGGTCGAATCAGGAAAGCGACGGGAGCGCGCGACCTGGCTCCCGCAAGCATTGCCCGCATCCAGGAAATCGTCCGACGGCCGTATCGCGGACGACGGCGCGGCCGCACCGGCCGCATGCTTTGATTGCCAGGAGCGTTTCATGAAGACCTTTACCTCCACCCTGCTGCTCTGCGCCGGCCTCGCGGCCGCCGGAGCCGCCCAGGCGCAAGCCCAAGTGCAGTCCCCCTCGCCCGCCACGCAATACAAGCGGGATCTCTATGGGGACTGGCGCGTCGCCTACCCCGCCCCCACCGCGAAGTCCGCCAGCCAGGTCAGCGCCGAGCTGGCCCGCGCCAAAGCCGATGGCCAGTACACCTTCGGCGATGAAGCCTACCCGCCCGCGATGCCCGCCGGCCCATCCGAAAACCGCGCGCAGGTCGACCAGGAATTGCGGCAGGCCCAGGCGCACGGGCAGATGGCCTCCGACCAGGAAGACTATCCGCCCCCCGCAATGGCCCACAGCGGCACCTCGGACATCCACTGAAAACGGTGATATCAGGGACACATAACGCCCGGAGCGGCCCGGCGTCCGGGTCCGATTCGCCATACAATGCCTGCACATCCGCCGCCCGTGCCCACCCGGCCAGGCGGCAGCCGGCCACCGCCGCCGCGCTCAGGATGCCAGCGTTCCGCGCAGCCGGGCGCCCGTAACTGCCGGCAGGCTGGCCGGCGCCTCTGTATCTGGATATGCCCGGTAGTTCCGCCTTTTCATTCCTGCGTACCCTTTGCAGCCTGCGCTGGCTCGCCATCGCGGGCCAGGCCGCCACCATCCTGCTCGCCAGCAGCCTGCTGCGCCTGGATCTGCCGCTGGAACCGTTGTGGCTGGGCGTGGGTCTGTTGATCGGTTTCAACGTCTACGCCAGCCTGCGCCTGCGCCACCCGCGCGACCTCTCCCACGCCACCGCCTTCGGCCATCTGTTCGTCGACATGGCCGTATTGGCGTGGATGGTGGGCTGGAGCGGCGGCATCAGCAACCCGTTCGGGACGATGTTCCTGATCCTGACCGCCCTGGCCGCGCTGGCGCTGCCGCGCAACTGGGCGCTTGCGGCCGCGCTGGCCGGCGTGCTGGGCTATGGCGCCGCCGCGATCTTCGGACAGCCCCTGCGCGGCGACGTCGATCCCCATAGCCTGCTGCTGTGGGGCCTGGGCGCCAATTTCCTGATTTCGGTGGTGGTGGTGCTGGTGTTTTCGACCCGGCTGGCCGCCGACATGCGCGCCCGTGAGCGCGAGCTTGCCCGGCTGCGCGAACGCTTCACCCGCAACGAGGGCATCGTCGCCCTGGCCACGCACGCGGCCGCCATGGCGCACGAGCTGAACACGCCGCTCGCCACCATGACGCTGCTGACCGACGAGATTGCCGCCGAAGTCCAGGACGACGAAGACCTGCGGGCAGACGTCACCACCCTGAGCCAGCTTCTGGCCCTGTGCCGGGAACGGATCCGCAATCTGGCGGTCCCAACCGCCGTGGATCTGGTTCGCGTGGTGGGGCAATGGCGCCTGATCCGCCCGACCATCGACCTGCAGCGCTCGGGCACGTTGCCCACCAGCCTGCGCGTCGATCCGGCCATCGCCCACCTCTTGCAGGCGCTGCTGAACAACGCCGCCGACGCGGGCGAGGCCGCCGACGCGCCCCGCGTGGACCTGCACCTGGAATACGGCTACGGCGCCCTGCGTGGCGAAGTCCGCGATTACGGACGGGGTTTTGATCCCGACCATGCCATGCTGCCGGCGACCAGCCTGTTCAACAGCGGCAAGCCGGGAGGACTGGGCGTGGGCCTGGCCCTCTCGCATGCCACGGTGGAGCAGCTGGGCGGTGAAATGACCATGACCGCGGCCGAAGGCGGCGGCACCCGCATCCGCTTTTATTTACCTCTCGGCAACCCCGGGACCTGAATGTGATGAATGCAAACGATCTTGGCCTGCTGATCGACGACGACGAACTCTACGTGCGCACCCTGCAACGCAGCCTGTCGCGCCGCGGTCTGGAAACCCGCACCGCCACCGGCATCGCCGAGGCGCTGCGCGTGGCCGAAGAAATCCGTCCGGCCTTTGCCCTGGTCGACCTGCGCCTGGGCGAAGACTCCGGCCTGACCCTGATCCGGCCGCTGCGCGCGCTGCGCGAAGACATGCGCATCCTGCTGGTCACGGGCTACGCCAGCGTGGCGACCGCCGTGGAAGCCATCAAGCGCGGCGCCGACGACTACCTGCCCAAGCCGGCCACGGCCCCCATGATCCTGCGCACGCTGGGTCTGGTGAAGCCAGAAACAGTTACGATCGAAACGACCATGACCCCATTGCACCGCCTAGAATGGGAGCACATTCATCAGGCCCTGCACGAGACCGGCGGCAACGTTTCCGCCGCGGCGCGCCTCCTGGGCATGCACCGGCGCTCGCTCCAGCGCAAGCTGGCAAAAAAACCGGGGCCGGAACGCGAAGTTCTCGCGGATTGAATGCTGCGGGGCGACACATCTTTGCAACACCCCCGTGTGCAGGTGCGACATATCGTCGCACCCCACCCCCTCCCCTCGGGGCGTCCGCTCCCCTAGGAAAACCCTGAATCCGACGCCCTTGGGCCGGATTCCTCCCAGGCAATGCGACCATTCGTCGCACGCTTGACCAAAATCAAACCGATAGGATGGAGGTTGCTGCCTAGCAGCATTCCAGTCTGCTGCTCTGCAGCATTTCCCACCTTTCCATCCAAGGCTGTACGTGAAACACCCCCTCCTTGCGACCCTTACGCGCATATTTGGCGTCGGCGCGGTCATGCTGCTTGGCGGCTGCAACATGGAAATCCTCTCCCCCAAGGGAGATATCGGCATCCAGGAAAAGACGTTGCTGCTGACGGCGACCGGGCTCATGCTCATCGTTGTCATTCCCGTCCTCATCATGATCGTGGCTTTTGCTTGGAAGTACCGCGCTTCCAACACCAAAGCCGACTACCAGCCCAAGTGGGCTCACTCCACGGCAATCGAAGCCGTCGTCTGGACCGTCCCTTGCATCATCGTGGCGATCCTGGCCGTGATCACCTGGCGCTCCACGCACGCGCTGGATCCCTACAAGCCGCTCGTGTCCGAACACAAGCCGGTGACCATCGAGGTGGTCTCCCTGGATTGGAAGTGGCTGTTCATCTACCCCGAGTACGACATCGCCACGGTCAACGAGATCGCGTTCCCCGTGGACGTTCCGGTCAACTTCCGGATCACGTCGGCATCGGTGATGAATTCCTTCTTCATCCCCCAGCTCGGCAGCCAGATCTACTCGATGGCCGGCATGGAAACCAAGCTGCACCTGAATGCGCGCGAAATCGGCACCTACGCCGGCATTTCGGCCAACTACAGCGGCGGCGGTTTCTCGGGCATGCGCTTCAAGGCCCACGCCATGTCGCAGGAAGGATTCGACAACTGGATCAAGGAAGCCAAGGCTTCTCCCACCGCCCTGACCCCCGAGGTCTACGCGGAACTGACCAAGCGCAGCGAGCGCAATCCGGTCGTGAAGTACTCGTCGGCGCCGCCCGCCATGTTTGATTTCATTCTGGGCAGCACGATGAGCAAGATGGCCGGCGTGGACTCCGCCACGTGCACCTCCACGTCGAATAATCTGATCGCAGGAATCAACTAACAATGCTCGGGAAACTTACCCTCGAGGCCATTCCGTACCATGAACCTATCGTCATGGTTACGCTGGCCGCCGTGTGCCTGGGAGGCCTAGCGGTCTTCGGCGCCATCACCTACTTCAAGAAGTGGAAGTATCTCTGGACGGAGTGGCTCACTACCGTCGACCACAAGCGCATCGGTGTGATGTACATCATCGTTGCGCTCATCATGCTGCTGCGCGGCTTTGCCGACGCCATCATGATGCGCACGCAGCTTGCCGTCGCGTCAGCAGACTCGGCCGGCTTCCTGCCCCCGCACCACTACGACCAGATCTTCACCGCCCACGGCGTCATCATGATTTTCTTCATGGCGATGCCCTTCATCACCGGGCTGATGAACATCGTCGTGCCGCTGCAGATCGGCGCCCGCGACGTGGCGTACCCGTTCCTGAACTCGCTGAGCTTCTGGCTGTTCGGCGCCGGCGTCGCGCTGATGATGATCTCGCTGTTCGTGGGCGAATTCGCCGCGACCGGCTGGCTCGCGTATCCGCCGCTGTCCGGGCTGGACTACAGTCCAAGCGTGGGGGTGGATTACTACCTCTGGGCGCTGCAGATCTCCGGTCTGGGAACAACGCTTAGCGGCATCAACTTCATCGTCACCATCCTGCGCATGCGCGCGCCTGGCATGACCCTGATGAAGATGCCGATCTTCACGTGGACCTCGCTGGTCACCAACGTCCTGATCGTCGCCGCCTTCCCCGTGCTGGCCGCGACGCTGGCGCTGCTGACGATGGACCGCTACCTGGGCACGCACTTCTTCACGAACGACGGTGGCGGCAACGTCATGATGTACGTGAATCTGATCTGGATCTGGGGCCACCCCGAGGTCTACATCCTGGTGCTCCCGGCTTTCGGCGTGTATTCGGAAATCGTTGCCACGTTCGCCCGCAAGACGCTGTTCGGCTACAAGTCCATGGTCTACGCCACGGCCGCCATCGGCGTGCTGTCGTTCCTGGTCTGGCTGCACCACTTCTTCACCATGGGTGCGGGCGCCAACGTCAATGCCTTCTTCGGCATAGCGACAATGATCATCTCGATCCCGACCGGGGCGAAGATCTTCAACTGGCTGTTCACCATCTACCGCGGCCGCCTGCGCATCACGACGCCGGTGCTGTGGACGCTGGGCTTCATGATCGTCTTCGTCATCGGCGGCATGACCGGCGTGATGCTGGCCATCCCCGGCGTGTCGTTCGTGCTGCACAACAGCCTGTTCCTGATCGCGCACTTCCACAACACCATCATCGGTGGCGTGGTGTTCGGCTGCATCGCCGGCATGATCTACTGGTTCCCGAAGGCGTTTGGCTTCACGCTGAACGAACGTCTGGGCCGCTACTCGTTCTACTGCTGGTTCGTCGGTTTCTTCCTGGCCTTCATGCCCCTGTACATCCTGGGCTTCAAGGGCATGACGCGCCGCCTGAACCACTACGACAACCCCGAATGGCAGCCGTACCTGCTGGTCGCGCTGGCTGGCGCCGCGCTGATCATGCTGGGCATCTTCTTCCTGCTGCAGCAAGTGTTCGTCTCCGTGCGTCAGCGCAAGCAGAACCAGGACGTCACCGGCGATCCCTGGGATGGCCGCACCCTGGAATGGTCGATCTCGTCGCCCGCGCCTTTCTACAACTTCGCCCACGTTCCTCACGTCGATGAACTGGACCAGTTCTGGGAAGACAAGCAAAGCGGCAAGGCCTACAAGCGCCCGGCCAAGTACGAAGACATCCACATGCCGAAGAACACCGCCGCTGGTGTCTGGATTGGCGCCTTTGGCCTGGTCATGTGCTTTGCGCTGATCTGGCACATCTGGTGGCTGTCGATCGCCGGCCTCGTGGGCATGATCGGTTCGTTCATCGTTCGCGCCTATGACCGCGACGTCGACTACTGGGTTCCGGCCGCGGAAGTCGAACGCATCGAAAACGCTCACTTTGACAAAATGCAGAAGGCCGCCTGAGCCATGATTCAAGCCGTAGCCACTCACCCCCACGCGGGTCACGACGATCACGCGCATCACGACGATGGATCCAAGACCGTTTTCGGTTTCTGGGTCTATCTGATGAGCGACTTGCTGATCTTTTCGGTGCTGTTCGCCACGTTCGCGGTGTTGTCCAACGCCACCGCGGGCGGACCGTCCGGCAAGGAACTGTTCGACCTGAACTTCGTCCTGGTCGAAACGCTGTTGCTGCTGGTGTCCAGCTTCACCTTCGGCATGGCCAACCTGAACGTGCACGCCAACAACAAGAGCCGTGCCATGGGCTGGTTGATGGTCACGTTCCTGTTCGGCGCGGGCTTCATTGCGATGGAAATCTATGAATTCCATCACCTGATCAGCATCGGCGCCGGTCCGGGCCGCAGCGCCTACCTGTCCGCGTTCTTCACGCTGATCGGTACGCACGGCCTGCACGTGACCTTTGGCCTGATCTGGATCATCGTCATGCTCGACATGATCCGCCGCCATGGCCTGGACTCGATCAACAAGCGTCGTCTGGCGTGCCTGAGCCTGTTCTGGCACTTCCTGGACATCGTCTGGATCTGCGTCTTCACCTTTGTCTACCTCCTGGGAGCCCTCTGATGTCGCACTCCGCTGCGGCCGCACACGGCCACGACGATCACGCCGCCGATCACGGCAGCCTGAAGTCCTACATCATCGGTTTCGTGCTCTCGCTGCTGCTCACCTTCGGCTCGTTCGGCCTGGTGATGCACGGCGCGCTGTCCCACACCGCCACCATCATTGGCGTGGTGGCGCTGTGCATACTCCAGCTGCTGGTCCAGCTGGTGTACTTCCTGCACATGGGCGCATCGAAGTCGTCCCGCGACAACCTGGCCACGTTTGTCTTCACCGTGATGATCATCTTCATCATCGTCGGTGGTTCGGCCTGGGTGCTGTACAACATGAACGTCAACATGGGCCACGCCATGTAAGACGGCCTGCCGTTCAGGCAAGCAGAACAGGCGCCCTCGGGCGCCTGTTTTTTTTGCTGCGCTCAAATGAAAGCCACGACCGCGCGTGGTGGGGAACACGGCGGCGGTGCGCGGCGCTGCCGGCGCGCCCGCGTGGGTCAGCGCGCCGGGTCGGCCGCAGTAAAAGTCACGTCGGCGCGACGCGCCAGTTCCGCGGCCGTCACCCCAACGAAGGGCTGCACGCGCGCGGCCTGGTTCAGGTCGCACCCCGCCGGGCCTGCGGCCGCGTCGAGCACCTGCTTGACCGCGCGTCCGCCCATCGGGCTCACCGGACCGCTATTGCCCAGCTGCCAGGCCAGCACATCCGCCACGGCCATGCCGCAACGCGCCGGCGTCCGGGGCCTGCCGCCGTATTCCAGCAACAAACGCACCTTGTTGTCCTTGCCCAGGCTCAGCATGGTCACGAGCGGCAGCGCGTCCGGCGCGGCAACGCCCTCCAGCCGCAGGTCCGGATCGCTCCGGTCCGTGGGGTCCGCCCCCGCCTTCAACCAGGCCTCGTACAGATCGTCGGGCAGCCACGGCAGGCCGAGCGGCGCGATCCGGTTGCGCAGCGGCACCGCCGCGTCCGCCGCGGCCGCAAGCGGCACGCCCGCCGCCACCAGGCGGTCGGCGGTGGCGCGCAGCCGCGCGCGCTGGCCGTCCCACGCCGCGCTGTTGCCGTCGGCCACCGCGCGTTGCTCCGCGCGGTTCCACACCGACAGCAGGCTGGACAGCGGCTCCGTGGACAGCGGCGCCTGAGGCGGGCGCGCGGCCTGCATCAGTTGATCGATCAGACCCGGCTGAAGATAGCGGGCCGCCAGCGACAGGCCCTCGTCCAGTCCATTGCGGTCCGGCTTCTCTTTCGTCGCGCCGTAGCCGCCCACCGCGGGATCGGCCCCGTGCGCCAGCGCGAACGTCACGCGCTCGGGGACGGGATAGGTCGCGACCGGCGTCAGGTCGCCGCCCGGAAATTCACGCAACGCCGAGAGCAACGGCGTTTCCCACATGGGACTGTTTCCGTAATACATGCGGATATAGGCGGCATTGATGTCCGCCCCGCGCGCGAGCAGCTTTTCGGCGAACCAGAAGTTCTTCGGGGTTTGCAGCGCCGCGTGCAGCAGCGAGCGCCCATTCTTTTCGCGCGCGTTCGGATTGGCGCCCTTTTCCAGCAGGTAGACCAGGTTGTCCTTGCTGTCGCTGTAGTAAGCGATGCGGCGCATCAGCAGCGGTGTGCCGTTGGAGTCCAATGCATCCACCGGCGCGCCCGCGGCAATCAGCATGTCGGCCAGCGCGTAGCGCTCTGCGGCCGGGCGGGTGTCCTTGGCGTCGGGCAATGCGCTGGCCACCAGCGAGAACCCGTTGTCAGGGCCATCCGCCTTCGCGCCCGCATCCAGCAACGCGCGCACCATCTCGAGCTGTTTGCGCGTCACGGCCACGGCCAGCGCGGACCTGCCGTATTCGTTCACGCCGTTCGGATCCTGACCGCCGGCAAGCTCGGCGCGCACCGCGTTCACATCACCGGCCTGGATCCCCTGAAAGATCGCCAGGCGCGGACGGCAGGCCGTCGCATCAAGCGCCGGGGATCCCAGCGCGGCGCCGATGCGGGCGGCAACGTTGCCGGGAATGGCTTCCTTGGCCGCAAGGCGCCGCGTGCAATACAGCCGGTAGTCTTCGCGCGCCAGCGCCTCGTAGTAGGCGCGCTCCTCACGCGACGTCTCGCGCTGCTTCCAGCGGGCGTCGGCGCGGTTCAGGTAGGCGGCGGTGCGCGACGGATCGCGCCGCAGCACGTCGGTCAGGATGCGGTCCGCCTGCGCCGTGTCGCCCGACTCGGCCAGCCAGAAGCCGTAGTCGTTCAAGGCGGTCGTCATCTCGGCGTCCTTGCCGGCCGGATCGATCTCGCGATAATCCTGCGCCATCACAAAACGGCGCAGATCGGCCAGCGCCCGCTGGAACTCGGCCGTCTTGGCACGCGGAATGGCGCGCGCCACCTGATGCAGGGTTCGGAACGTGGCCGTCACATCCGGCGCCGTCTGGTGCTCGAAGCGCACCTGCGCGGGAAACGCGTCCAGCCGCGAGGGATACTCGCGCAGCACCGCCTGCAGCGTCGTCATGGCCTGCGCCCGGCGCGCCTCATCCCACGGCCGGCCGCTCGTGACCACGGCAAGCTGCACGTCCGCATTCACGGATGCAGCCTCGCCCTTGCCGTCCACCAGAAACCCTGTGGCCTTGCCGGCCGGGGCGCGGTGATCGGCCAGGCCGACCCAATAAAAGGCTTCGTCTGCGCGCGGCGACCTGACCTGCACGTTCTCCTCACGCGAGGCCGTCCAGCCTTCGGGGTCGATCACCAGCGGCTGCGACCGGAAATCCAGCCGGAAGTCCTTGCCCCCCTCGCGCACATAGCGGTACAGGTACAGGCGGTTCTCCATCTGCCCGACAAGCACCACGTCCTTGACGTTCTCGGTACCCCAGACCCGGCGCTCGGGTTCGCGCAGCGGATAGCGAGACAGGCGGATCGATTCGATGACCGCGCCGATGTCGGATGCCAGGGCCGGTGGCGGCGCTGCCGCCATGCCGGCCAGCGTCAGCGCGACGGCGCCAAACAGACGGGTGACAACGGGGCGGAACGGGCGCGGCATGTACAGGAGACGTCGGCAATGAAAGGGATGCCGATGATACCCGTCCCCACTGCACACCCTCGGGTATGTCCCAACGGGGATTGACCCGTAGATGGCACAAACCCGCCGATTATTCGTTATATAGTCGCCCCTACATTGTTTAGTTAACACCTTAGCAAACCGATTCCGCAGCAGATCATCATGGACGCCAAGCCCGTGCCGACCTTTACTCCCGACCCCCGCATCGCCGATCGGGCCCAACGGTTTGCCGACGCCTTGTTGCGTCACGCGCCTCCCGTCCATCCCGATGCCGGCTTTTTTGCCGCGGTCCTGGGTACCAGCATCGCGCACGAGGACCTTGCCCGTAGCGGCTTGTCGCCCGCCGAACTGAAGGACCTTCTGGACTATCTGTTCCCCGGCGCCCTGACCGGATTCGACACCTCCCTGTCCGCGCTGCGCGAACAGTTCGCCGCCTATGTGGGCAAGGGCGCCAGCGATCCGCAACCCGGGTTCACGCTACTGATGCGCGTGCTGCTGGACGCCTACCGCGCGCCCGGCCCCGAGACGACCCAATGGGTCAGCAGCATCCTCGCGCACGCCTGCCTGCGGCCCGATCACCTGTGGCGCGACCTGGGCCTGTCCGGACGCGAAGACGTCACCGTGCTGCTCGCGCGCCACTACCCCGGACTGGTAAGCCGCAACGTCGACAACATGCGCTGGAAGAAATTCCTGGCCTACTCCGCCTGCGAACACGCCGGCCTGCCCGCCGCAGCCGCGCCCGGATGCGGCGACTGCGAGGACAGCGAGTTCTGCTACCGGGCCGCGGCATAAGCGGCGGGGCGGAGCAAGGCAGCCCGCCGCACCTCATGCATCAAAACCGATAAGTCGCCCCCACCCCAACGCCGGCATTCCGGCCGGGCGCCGGTTCGTAGTAGCGTCCGTTCGCTTCGTTGACGATCACCGAACCCGCGTAGTCGCGATCGAACAGGTTGTCGACGCGGGCGTAGGCGTTCAGTTTCCATTGGCCCACCTGCTTCACGTAGCCGACGCTGGCAGCGGCCACGAAGTAGGCGGGTGCGTCCGCGTTGTTGGCGTCGTTGACGTAGATCTTGGACAGGTAGCGGCCTTCCACGCCTGCTTGCCAGCCTTCGGGCGGCGCCCAGGCCAGGGAGGCGAAGGCCGCCTGACGTGCGATGCCCGGGATCTTGTTGCCGGCGCGGATGTTGCCCGAACCGTCGTCGGCGTAGCGGGCGTTGAGCAGCGTGTAGGCCACTTGCGTGCGCCAGTGCTGCGCGAATTCTCCGGACCAGCTCAGTTCCAGACCGTCTCGGCGAGTGCGGCCGGCGTTCTGGTAACTGGTGCGGCCGCCTGAACTGCCGGCGGAGACGATTTCGTCGTCGGTGCGGGTATGAAAGACCGCGGCCGTCAGCAGGCCGCCTGCCATGCGCGCCTTGATGCCGGCTTCAAGATTGGTGCTGACCGACGGCATCAAGCCGAAGTTCAGGCCCGGGTCGCCGTCGGGCCGGTACGAGATTTCGTTCAGCGTCGGCGTCTCGAAACCGCGCCCGTATGAGGTGTAGACGCTGACGTCGTCATTGACGGCGTAGCGCAGCGCGGCGACGGGCAAGGCCTTGCGGTAGCGCGCGCTGCCGCTGTCGTCGGCGTTGCCGGGGGTGATGTAGTGGTCGTCGGAATCGAAGCGGACCGTGCTGTATCGCAGCCCGGCGTCCAGCGTCCAGCGGTCCGCGAAGTTCCAGGACGCCTGGACATAGGGGTCGGCGTTGTAGACGCGGTTGGTCTCGTCGCGCCGCAGGGCGCCCTGCACGCCGAGTTGCCGGCTGGAGCCCGCTCCAGTGAAGTTCTGGTAGCCCTTGCGGTCTTCCTGCATGGCGTCGTAGGCAAAGCCGCCGATCAGGGTCAGCGCCCGGCCGCCCAGGGCAAGCTCGGACGTCCAGCGCACGTCGGCGCCGCCGTATTCGCGTTTGAGGTCGATGACGCCGCCGGCTTGCGTGGGTGGGATTTGCACCGCGGGAGGGATCGACTGGTACTGCGTCGTGTCTCGCTGGCCGTAGTAGACCATCACGCGCAGCGCGTTGCGGCCGTCGACCTGGTGGTCGAAGACCAGCCCGCCCTGCGTCTGCTTTACCGTCTTGCGCGTGTTGTATTGCTCGGCAAGCGGCGCGCTGCGCGGGTCGTCCTGGAACTGCTGGTAGGTCAGGCCCAGCGGATCCTGCGCCTTCAGGTCGACGCTGTTGACGAGCAGCGTCAGGCGGCTGTCGTCATTCAGTTGCAGGCCGAGCTTTGCATTGCCCAGATTCTTGCGGGCGGCGCTGTGGTCGCGATAGCCGTCGGTGGTGAAGCGCGACAGGTCCAGCACATAGTCCAGTTGACCGGCGCCCGTGCCCGACACCCCGCTTGCCATCGCGCCATAGCGCCATGTGCCATAGCTGCCGCCCCAGCCGCTGGCGGTGATCTCGGGCGGGTCGGCGCCGTCCTGCGTGAAGACCTGGATGACGCCGCCGGAAGAGTTGCCGTACAGCGCCGAGAACGGGCCGCGCAGCACCTCGACGCGGTCGATGGAGCCGATGTCGATATTGGAGGTCTGCCCCTGGCCATCCGGCATCGTTGCGGGAATGCCGTCCACGTAGAGGCGCACGCCCCGCACGCCAAACGTGGAGCGCGCGCCAAAGCCGCGGCTGGATATCTGCAGGTCTTGCGCGTAGTTCTGGCGGTTCTGGATCTGCAGGCCCGGCACGCTTGCCAGCCCTTCGGACAGGTTTATGCCCGGCTGCTGCCAGCGCATGGCGCTGCCTTGGACGACGTCGACCGAAGCTGGCGTCTCCAGCACCTCGGTGCCCAGCCGTGTGCCGGTCACCACCACCGGGGCCAGCGTGTCGGCCTGCGCCAGCGCGGTGGCAGCCGGCGCAAGCGCCAGTATTGTGCCCGCCGTCCACCGCCAGGTCCCGCTGTCCCGCCATTGCCGCTGTACCAAACTTCTCTCCTGTGCCTGGGCGGGAATGGGTTCTAATACCCGCCATGGAAAATACGCAAGACATTGAACGCCGGCTGTTGGACCTGGAGGTCAAGGCCAGCTTCTCGGATGATCTTCTGGAGCAGTTGAACCAGATCATCGTCCGCCAGCAACAGCAGATCGACCGGCTCATGCGCGAGGTCGCCGACCTGCGCCAGCAGGCGCCCGAGGGCGCAGCCCCTTTTCGCAGCCTGCGCGACGAACTGCCGCCGCACTACTGATTGCGAAGCCTGAAGGCGCTGAATCCTGGTCATCCTACCCAAGGGTCCTGGCCGGCGCATCTGCCATAGGGGCGCCCGCGCCCGCAGCGAATATCGTGCCCACTGCGCGGGGGCCATCGGGTTCGTGGCCGCGGCTCGTCGAAGCTGCCGGGGCGCGCCGGCGACGCCAAGACTATCTCACGACCAAACATTCCATCAGCGGCATCAAAACCTGAAATACGGCCAGAATTTTCCATTGATGGAATTATCTTTTACGGATATCCGGGTTTATCCGCATTCTAGATCGGCGCAAGATTCAGCCATCGGGAAACAGCAACGAACCACGACGGAAAGGCCGCCGGATTCGCTCCCAGGCTCTAGAAATCGGAGGTTTACCATGAAGACCCTTGCTACCGCTGTGATGTTTTCGCTGGCTGCACTGAGCGCCGGCGCCTACGCCTCGCCCAACATCGAACCCAACAACGTGCCCTTCCAGGGTGTCTATGGCACCCCCTACGAAGGTCCGACCCGCGCCCAGGTGCAGGCCGAACTGGCCGCCGCGAAAGCCGCCGCCAAGGCCGCCGGGGTCAACACCAACGCCGAACCGAACAACACGCCCTTCCAGGGTGTCTACGGCACGCCGCACACGGGCAAGACCCGCGCCGAGGTCCAGGCCGAACTGGCCGCCGCGAAGACCGCGGGCCAGGTGTCCAACGTCGAACCGAATGACATGCCGTTCGCGGGCGTTTATCGCAGCAACTGAAGCGGCGCAGATTTACCCTCCCCTTGTTGTACGTTGGCCGCCCGGTTGGGCGGCCTTTTTTTGGCGTACTATCGGCTCAGATTCATGATGCAGACTCGCTTACCGCCGCATTGGCTGTTCACACCAGGGAGCCCATCTTGATATACCCCCGCGTTCTTGCCGCGTTGCTGCTGTCCGGCGGCATGGCGTCGGTGGCGGTTGCCGCCCCGCCCGTCATGCTCAACGACGCCCTTATCACCCAGATCTCCAAGGCCGACCGCGCCTCGTTCCACGAAGCCGTGGCGCAAGCGCTGAACAGCTCGGCCGACGGCCAGAGCACCGAATGGAAAAGCGCGCATCAGCCCAAGCGTGCGGCGCCGATCACGGTGCAGCTGACTCCCAAGCAGACCACCCGCGCCGGCAACGACCGGGTTTGCCGCTTCCTGGTGGGCAACTTTGCGCGGACCAGCACCTCGGAAACGTGGCAGTTCTGGTTCTGCAAACAGCCCGACGGCACCTGGAAGGCCAGCGCCAACTAGGCCGCCCGGCGCCCCCCGGAAGAAAAATGCGCGCCAGCCCCGTAAGGGGTGGCGCGCATTGTCATGCCCGCGCAAGACGCGCGGGCCGGTGAAGGCTGATCAGGCGCCTTCGACGCGGTTCGCGTCCAGCACGGTCATGGCCGTCATGTTGATGATGCGGCGCACGGTGGAGCTGTTGGTCAGGATGTGCACGGGGGCATTGGCGCCCAGCAGGAACGGACCCACCGCCACATTGCCGCCCGCGGCGGTCTTGAGCAGGTTGTAGGCGATGTTGCCCGAGTCCACGTTCGGGCACACCAGCAGGTTGGCTTCGCCTTTCAGCGTGGAGGACGGCAGGATGCGCATGCGCAGTGCCTCGTCCAGCGCGCAGTCGCCGTGCATTTCGCCGTCGATTTCCAGTTCGGGCGCGGATTCGCGGACCAGTTCCAGCGCGCGGCGCATCTTTTCTCCGGAGGCCGAGCTGCCCGAGCCGAAGTTCGAACGCGACAACAGCGCGACCTTCGGCGCCAGGTTCATGCGCGCCATTTCCTGGGCGGCCATGATGGTGAATTCGGCGATCTGCTCGGCCGTGGGATCGTCGTTCACGTGCGTGTCCACCAGCACCACCGTGCGCTCGTCGAGCAGCAGGATGTTCATGGCGGCATACACGTTGTGGCCAGGGCGACGGCCGATCACTTCGTCCACAAAACGCAGGTGGTCGTGGTACGCGCCCACCGTGCCGCAGACCATGCCGTCGGCATCGCCCAGGTGCACCATCATCGCGCCGATCAGCGTCAGGCGGCGGCGCATTTCCACGCGCGCCATTTCCTTGGTGATGCCGCGGCGGCTCATCAGTTCCCAATACGTCGTCCAGTACTGATGGAAGCGCTCGTCGTATTCGGGGTTGGTGACTTCGACGTCCTCGCCCAGACGCAGGCGCAGGCCGAATTTTTCGATGCGCGAGAGCAGCACGGCGGGACGGCCCACCAGGATGGGACGCGCCAGGCCTTCGTCGACGATGACCTGGACCGCGCGTAGCACGCGTTCGTCTTCGCCTTCGGTGAAGACGATTCGCGCCTTACCGCCCGAACGCACGATGCGCTTGGCGGCCGAGAACAGCGGCTTCATGAACGCGCCGGAGTGATACACGAACTGCTGCAGTTGTTCTTCGTAGGCTTCCAGGTCGGCTAGCGGACGCGTCGCAACGCCGCCCTCCATCGCGGCCTTGGCCACGGCGGGCGCGATGCGCACGATGAGGCGCGGATCGAACGGCTTGGGGATCAGGTATTCAGGGCCGAACGAGATGTCATACGTGCCGTAGGCCGCGGCCACGACTTCGTTCTGCTCTTCTTCGGCCAGGTCGGCAATGGCATGCACCGCCGCCATTTCCATCTCGCGCGTGATGGTCGTGGCGCCCACGTCCAGCGCGCCGCGGAAGATGTACGGGAAGCACAGCACGTTGTTGACCTGGTTCGGGTAGTCCGACCGGCCCGTGGCCATCACCACGTCGTCGCGCACGCCGTGCGCCACTTCCGGCAGGATTTCCGGCGTGGGGTTGGCCAGCGCCAGGATCAGCGGACGCGGGCCCATGGCGGCCACCATTTCCGGTTTCAGCACGCCGCCGGCCGACAGGCCCAGGAACACGTCGGCGTCCTGGATCACTTCGGCCAGCTTGCGGGCGTCGGTCTTTTGCGCAAAGCGCGCCTTGTCCGGGTCCATCAGCGTGGTGCGGCCTTCATAGACCACGCCTTCGATATCGGTGACCCAGATGTTTTCCAGCGGCAGGCCCAGGTCCACCATCAGGTCCAGGCATGCCAGCGCCGCGGCGCCCGCGCCGGACGTGACCACCTTGACCTGCTTGATGTCCTTGCCCACGACCTTCAGGCCGTTGATGAAGGCCGCCGACACGGTAATGGCGGTGCCGTGCTGGTCATCGTGAAAGACCGGGATCTTCATGCGCTCGCGCAGCTTGCGCTCGACGGTGAAGCATTCGGGCGCCTTGATGTCTTCGAGGTTGATGCCGCCGAAGGTGGCTTCCAGACCGGCAATGATCTCGACCAGCTTGTCCGGGTCGGTTTCGTTGATTTCGATGTCAAAGACATCCAGGCCGGCGAACTTCTTGAACAGCACCGCCTTGCCTTCCATGACGGGCTTGGAGGCCAGCGCGCCGATGTTGCCCAGGCCCAGCACCGCGGTGCCGTTGGTGATGACGCCCACCAGGTTGCCGCGCGCCGTGTAGCGGTACACGTTGGACGGATCGGCCACGATTTCCTCGCAGGCCGCCGCCACGCCGGGCGAATACGCCAGCGCCAGGTCG
The DNA here is from genome assembly GCF_041879325.1 of Achromobacter sp. JD417. Classification (NCBI taxonomy): domain Bacteria; kingdom Pseudomonadati; phylum Pseudomonadota; class Betaproteobacteria; order Burkholderiales; family Alcaligenaceae; genus Achromobacter; species Achromobacter sp. JD417. The sequence goes on from NZ_CP087159.1 coordinate 4,900,718, forward strand.
CGCTGGTTGACGAGCGGCTTGGACGCCACGACGGAGATCTTTCCCGGGGTGGGGAACTCGTGATAGTCCAGGGCTGCCTGGCGGTCGGAGGGGTTGTTCATGGGCTGTGGCCTCGCTGTCTTGAATGAGCAAAATTCTAGGCGTTAAGACATAAGGCGTTCATTCGGATTTAATATCGTCCCATTATGTTTCCCTAATGCCTTGTCTATGACAGCCTTCGACCCGGATGCCGTCTTCCGGAAACTGACCTCGCGCCTGAAGATGCGCCACCTGATGCTGCTGCTGCAAATCGAGCAGCACGGATCGCTGACCCGGGTGGCCGAACACATGGCGACCAGCCAGCCCGCCGTGACCAACGCACTGGCCGAACTGGAAAGCATGTTCGGCGTGCCGCTGTTCGACCGTTCCGTGCGGGGTATGACGCCCACGCCAATGGGCGCCGTGGTGCTGGCGCGCGCCCGTGGGCTGGTGCACGATCTGGGGCATCTGGTGCAGGAAATGGAAACGGTCGCGGCCGGGCACGCCGCCCACCTGCATATCGGCGTCATCCCCTTCGTGTCGGGCCAGATGCTGTCGGCGGCCATCGGCCGCACGCTGCCGCAGGGCCGCCAGCTCACGGCCACCATCCACGAAGGCCAGGGGCCGGCCCTGCTGCGCCAACTGCGCGACCACACGCTGGACGTGGTGGTGGGCTGGGCCACGCCTTCGGTGGACCTGACCCATATCGGCTTCGAGGTCCTGTATCACCAGCAGCCGCGCCTGATCGCCAGCCGCCGGCTGGCCGCGCGTCTGGGCCGGTCGCGCCTGGAATGGAACCGGCTGGCCGACCTGGACTGGATCCTGGGCACGCCGGGCAGCCCGATCCGCGAGCAGGTGGCCGACATCTTTCTGCGGGCCGGCCTGGCGCCGCCGCCGCCGTCCGTCCAAAGCGACTCGTCCAAACTGATCGGCGAAATGATCGTCGCCAGCGACCGCGCCGTCACGATCCTGCCGGCCGACATCGCCGACGAGCTGGTCCGCATCGCGGGCGCGGCCATCGTGCCGTACTCGTTCGATTGGACGCTGCCGCCGATCTCGCTTTTCACGCGGTCCGATGGCTTGCGGCGCAACGTCGAAGCCCTTTTCGCCGCCGCCTTGCGCGAGGTCTATCTGAAGGGCGCCCGCCCGCCGCTCTGATCGTCCACGGGCAGTTGGCCGTCGTATCATGGACCCCGGACTGACGCGTGCGGCCCCCCGACCCCCGGCCCGGCCACGGCGCCGGTCCTCCCGGGAGGCCGTCGCAATGACGCAGGCGCATACGCAGGCTCCGCAAACTCCTCGCCCCTGGCACCAGCTCTCCGTCGACGAGACGCTGGACGCGCAGGTGACCAGCCCGTCGGGCCTGACGCAGCACCAGATCCGGCGCAGGCAGGAAACCCACGGCCTGAATGCCCTGCCCCCGCCCGCCCGCCGCAGCGCCTGGCTGCGCTTTCTGGGCCACTTCAACGACGTGCTGATTTACATCCTGCTGGCCGCGGCCGTGGTGACGGCGTTGATGGCCCATTGGCTGGACACGATCGTCATCCTGGCCGTGGCCGTCATCAACGCGGTCATCGGCTACGTGCAGGAAAGCCGCGCCGAACGCTCGCTGGACGGCATCCGCAACATGCTGTCGAACCACGCCCGCGTGGTGCGCGACGGCCAGAAGGAAGAGATCGACGCCCGCGACCTGGTGCCGGGCGACATCGTGATCCTGCGTCCCGGCGACAAGATTCCGGCCGACGTGCGGCTCTTTGACACCCACAACTTCCGCGTCGAGGAATCGATGCTGACCGGCGAGTCCACCGTCGTCGAGAAGCACGACGCGCCGCTGCCCGGCGAGTCGCCGCTGGGCGACCGCCTGAATCTGGGCTTCTCGAGCACGAGCGTCAGCGCGGGCAACGCGCGCGGCATTGTCGTGGCCACCGGCAGCGACACCGAGATCGGCCACATCAACCGGATGATGAGCAACGTGCGCACGCTGCAGACGCCATTGCTGCGGCAGATGCAGCTGCTGGGCAAGCGCATTTTCCAGGTGGTGCTGGTGATGGTGGCGGCGCTGTTCGTGCTGGGCCGCTACGTGCTGGACATGCCCCTGCCCGACCTGCTTTTGTCGCTGATCAGCATCGCGGTGGCCTCGGTGCCCGAAGGACTGCCGGCCATCATCTCGATCATCCTTTCGCTGGGCGTGCAGCGCATGGCGCGCAATCGCGCCATCATCCGCAAGCTGCCCACCGTGGAAACGCTGGGCGCGATGACGGTGATCTGCTCGGACAAGACCGGCACGCTGACCATGAACGAGATGACCGCCAAGAATGTGCTGCTGGCGCAGGGCGTCTATCGTGTGTCGGGCGACAACTACCGCCCGGTCGGCGAGGTCACCCGCGAGTCCGACGGCATGCCGGTGGACTGGAGCCAGGAGGACGCGCTGACGCGCTTCGTGCGCGCGGCGGCCATTTGCAACGACAGCCAGCTGCACGAAGACGCAGACGGGCAGTGGCGCATCGTGGGCGGGCCCACCGAAGGCGCGATGATGGTGCTGGCCGCCAAGGCGGGCCAGGGCCTGGATGGCGTGGCCAAACATGGCAAGGTGCCGTTCGACTCGGGCTACAAATACATGGCGCGCCGGTGCGACGACCACGGCCAGAACGTCATCTACGTCACCGGCGCGCCCGACGTGCTGTTTCAGTTGTGCGTGCAGGAACAGGGCGAAGACGGACCGCAGCCGTTGCGGCTGGATTATTGGGAAAGCGGGCTGCAAGCCTTTGCGCACGAGGGCCTGCGCACGTTGGCCGCCGCCTACAAGCCCGGCGCCGCCGGCGCCACGGCGCTGGACCATCCGGATTTCCAGAGCGGCCTGATACTGCTGGGCGTGGCCGGCATCATGGATCCGCCCCGGCCCGAAGCCATCGAGGCCATCGCGCAGTGCAACCAGGCCGGCATCCGCGTGAAGATGATCACCGGCGACCATCCCGAAACCGCGCTGGCCATCGGGACGATGCTGGGCATGACGCACGTCAGCGAGGCGGTGACGGGCGCGCAGCTGGAGCAGACCAGCGACGAAGCGCTGGCTGCGCTGGCGCGCGACCACGACATCTTTGCCCGCACCAGTCCCGAGCACAAGCTGCGCCTGGTGCGCGCGTTGCAGGCGATGGGCGAAGTGGTCGGCATGACGGGCGACGGCGTCAACGACGCGCCCGCGCTCAAGCAGGCGGACGTGGGCGTGGCCATGGGCATCAAGGGCACCGAGGTCACCAAGGAAGCCGCCGACATGGTGCTGGCGGACGACAACTTCGCCTCGATTGCCTACGCGGTGCGCGAAGGGCGCCGCGTCTACGACAACCTGAGAAAGACGATCCTCTTCATCCTGCCGACCAATCTGGCGCAAGGTCTGCTCGTCATCGCGGCGCTGCTGGCGGGCGCGCAGGCGCCGCTGACGCCGCTGCAGATCCTGTGGATGAACATGGCCACCTCCATCACGCTGGCCTTTGGCCTGGCGTTCGAACCGGCCGAGCCCGGCGTGATGCAACGCGCGCCGCGCGATCCGGCCAAGTCCATCCTGGACGCGTTCGCCATCTGGCGCATCGCCTTCGTGGGGCTACTGTTCATGGCGTCGGCCTTCGTCATTGAAAAGAGCCTGATCGCCGCCGGCCGCGATCCGGACTTCATCCGCACGGTCATCCTGCAGACGCTGGTGACGGCGCAATGGACCTACCTCTTCAACTGCCGCCTGCAGGACCGCTTTCCGCTCACGCCCAGCATGTTCCGCAACAAGGCGCTGTGGCTGGTGACGATCATGCTGGGCGTGCTGCAAGGCGCGCTGATCTATCTGCCCGTGATGAATCGCGTCTTTGGCACCGTGCCGCTGCCGCCGGAGTACTGGACGCTGACGCTGGTGGCCGCCGGCATCCTGTTCTGCGTGGTCGAGGCCGAGAAGCTGGTGCTGCGCATGTGGCGGGCGCGGCGCGAACGCGTGGCGCTGGCGCAGCGAACGGCGGCGTGAAGCGTCCGGCGGCGTGAGGCGCCCGCCCACGAAAATGCCAACAAATGTAAAGCCCGCTGCCGCAAGGCCGTGTGCGCTCCTATACTTGCGCCCGCCAAGTTTCACGCAGGAGGGCACGCAGCGTGTTCACCATCTCGCCAATCCTTGCGAGCCGCCGCGCGCTTACCGCCGTGGGCATCGCCGCGCTGACCGCGCTTTCCGGCTGCAGCTCGATGCTGGGCGAAGGCACGGGCGCCGCGGCAGGTATCGCCGGCACGGCCATCGCCAATAAAGTCACGGACAACGCTACCGTCGCCACCGGCATCGGCCTGGGCGTGCAGGCCGGCGCCAAGGCTGCGCTGGCCTATGCGCAGCGCCAGACCCGCGGCGAAGAACAGGACGCCATCGCCAAGGCCGCCGGCCCGCTCGCGGTGGGCAAGGTCGCCAGTTGGAACGTCAAGCACAAGCTGCCCATCGAGGACGACGCGCGGGGCCAGGTCACCGTCAGCCGGCTGATCGGCGGCGGCGATCTCCAATGCAAGGAAGTGGTGTTCTCGGTGGACACCCCCGCCGACAAGACCGGCGCCGATCCCCAGCGCGAGTTCTACGTCACGACCGTCTGCCGCGACGGCGAACACTGGCGCTGGGCCAGCGCCGAACCGGCGACCGCCCGCTGGGGTTCGCTCCAGTGACGCGCGCGCTTGGAATGCTGGCACTGGCCGCCAGCCTCGCGCTCGCGGGCTGCCAGAGTTCGTCCATCGGTCCGGCCACGGGCGCCGTGGTCGGCACGCTGAGCGGCGCGGCCACGGCCAATCCCGTCGCCGGCTTCGCCATCGGCGTTTCGGTGCAAGCCGCGGTCGACGCCACGGTGAAGTACGTATTGCGCGAGTGGAAGAACGACCAGCAGAACGTGATGGCCAACGCGGTGGGCGCGCTGCCCATTGGCGAAGTCCGGCAATGGCAGGTCAAGCGCACGCTGCCGGTGGGCAACGAGCGCGGCAGCATCCAGGCAGTGCGCGACATCAAGACGCCGCTGGCGCATTGCCGCGAAGTGCTGTTCACGGTCGAGGTCGAAGGCGCCTCCCCGGCCTACGCCAGCACGATCTGCCAGCGCCCGGACGGCCAATGGAAGTGGGCCGCTGCCGAGCCCTCGGTGGCGCGCTGGAACGGACTGCAATAGCCCGCTTGAATGGGCCAAAACGCTGGGCGGTTGTTACCCCCGGCTGAAGGCCAGCGCGAACTCGTCGGAAAAGATGTCGGCCAGCGCGTGCCGCAGCGCCGCAGCGCGCTCGGCGCCGTAGGCGGCCTCGAAACGGTTCTGCGCGTCTTTCCACAGGCGGCGCGACTCGGCCAGCTTGGCGCGGCCGGTCTCGGTCAGTTCGACCCGGCGGCTGCGGCCGTCCAGCGGGTCGCGCATCATGCGCACGTAGCCGTCGCGCTGCAGGGGCTTGAGGTTGTGGGCCAGCGCGGACCGGTCCAGCACCATTGCACGGGCCAGATCCGTCATCGAGGGCGAACCTGCGCGTGCAATGTGCACCAGGATCGAATGCTGCGACACTTTCAGCCCGCAGGGCGCCAGCACCGTGTCGTACAACTGGGACACGCGGCGCGTCGCCTTGCGCAGCGCCGCGCCGTTGCAGATGAGCGGATCCGGAGGAACGGCGGGGCCTGGGAGCGGGGCGTCGGACATGGCGAGCGGCGAAGGAAAGTGTACGGGCAAGGACATAACGCTAACGCCGGGGCAGGCCCCGCGTCCAGCGCGATATTGACAGATATTGGCATATGCACGTAAATTTTGCCGACCCCTTTCACCGGCCTGTCCCATGACCGCGACCGTTCCGCCTCGTCCCGCCAATGCGCGCTTGCAGGCCATGCTGCACGCCCCCATCGCGCCCACGCTCGCGCGGCTGGCGTGGCCCAACATCCTGATGATGCTGGCGCAATCGTCCACCGGCCTGATCGAAACCTGGTTTCTCGCGCGACTGGGAACGCCGGTGCTGGCGGGCGTGGCGCTGGTCGTGCCGGTCCTGATGCTGATGCAGAACATGTCGCAGGGCGCGATGGGCGGCGGCATATCCGCGGCGGTGGCGCGGGCGCTGGGCGGCGGCCGCCAGCAAGAGGCGGATCAGCTCGTGCTGCACGCGGTCGTGCTCAACGCCTTGCTGGGCGTTCTGTTCTGCGTGCTGCTGCTGGCCTTCGGTCCGGCGCTGTACCGGGCGCTGGGCGCCGAGGGCGCGGCGCTCGATGCGGCGCTGGCCTATTCCAACGTCATCTTCGGCGGCATCGTGCTGATGTGGCTGATGAACGCCTTTGCCAGCGCCATCCGGGGCACCGGCAACATGCTGGTGCCGGGCGCGGTCATCTGCGGCGGCGCGCTGCTGCTGATTCCCCTGTCGCCGTGCCTCATTTTTGGCTGGGGCCCCTTCCCCGCGCTGGGCGTGGCCGGCGGCGGCTGGGCGCTGGTGACGTACTACGCGGTGGGCACGCTCATCCTGGGCGCGTACTGCGCCAGCGGCCGCAACGCGGCGCGGCTCGTGGCCAGCCGGCTGCAGGTGACGCTGATGCGCAACATCCTCAGCGTGGGTGCGCTGGCCACCATCAACCCGCTGCTGACCAACGCGCTGGTGGCCCTGACCGCCGCATTGGTGGGCGCCTACGCGGGCGAGGCGGCTGTCGCGGGCTATGGGGTGGCGGTCCGGCTTGAATACCTGCTGATGCCGATTGCATTCGGCCTGGGCGCTCCCATGGTGGCGATGGTGGGCTCCAATATCGGCGCCGGGCAGCCCGAGCGCGCCATGCGCATCGCCTTGACCGGCGGGGCGATGGCCTTCGTGCTGGCCGAGGCGATCGGGCTGGCCGCGGCGTGCTTTCCCGAGGCATGGCTGCGTCTCTTCGGCGCGCAGGATCACATGCTGCAGGCGGGCGCCGACTACTTGCGCACGGTGGGCCCGGTGTACGGGTTCTTTGCGCTCGGCTTTTCGCTGTACTTCGCGTCGCAGGGCGCGGGACGGCTGAAGTGGCCGTTGACCGCGGGATTCCTGCGGCTGCTCATCGGCATCGGGGCGGGCGGCATTGCGCTGCACCTGACCGGGTCGCTGACGGCGTTCTTCGTGATTTCGGCCGTGGCAATGTGCGTCTACGGCCTGATCATCCTGGCCGCCGTCGCGTCGGGGTCCTGGTTCGGCCCCGGGCACCTGCCGGGGCGCCGGCTGTTCGCCCGTTGATGCCTGCCGGCGTTTTTCCCGGCGAATTTTCCGGCGCATCGCGCAACGCATACGCCACCAGCTCGTCCGCGTAAGCAGGCAGATCGTCGCGCACGCACAGCACCAGGTCGCGCGCGGCCCAGGGATCGGCCAGCGCCACCCGGCACACGCCCGCCGCGCGGCCATAACGCAGCGCCGCCGCCCGCGGCACGATGGCCACGCCCACGCCCTGGCCCACCATCCGGCACACGGCGTCAAAGCTGCGCAGCCGCACGCGATAGGACAGGGGCCTGCCGCTGCGGCGCGCATGATGCGCAATGTGTTCCTGCAGCGCGCTGCCCTGCACCAGTCCCACGAAGTCATGCCCGGCCACGTCCTGCAACAGCACCTGCGGCTGCGCCGCCAGCGGATGGTCGCGCGGCACGATCAGCGTCAGCGGATCGTGCCGGAATATGCGCGTGCGCAAGCCATGCAGGTCGGCCGAGTCCGCCAGCACCCCGATGTCGCACGCGCCCGCCCGCAGCGCGTCGGCGATCTCGTGGCTGAGGCGTTCTTCCAGGTCGACGGAAATATGCGGGTGGTCCTTGAGGAACGCGCCGAGCACGGGCGGCAGGTATTCGCTGAGCGCCGTGGTGTTGCACAGCACGCGAACGTGCCCCTTCAGGCCAGCCCCGTAATGGTCGAGTTCGCCACGCATGCGGTCGATCTGGCCCAGTACCAGACGGGCATGGTGGACCAGCGTGCGCCCGGCGGGTGTGACCTGCACGCCGCGCGGCTCGCGCACCAGCAGCGGCACGCCCAGCGCGTCTTCCATCCCGCGGATGCGCTCGCTGGCCGAGGCCAGCGTCATGTGCGAACGCCCCGCGCCCGCCGTGATGGAGCCGGTTTCGTGCACATTCAAAAATAGGCGAAGGTCGGTCAGGTCGAAACGCATGGAAAAAAGCGTAGCACGCGAGCCTCAGGCGCATCCATAGCCTGGCTAAGCCAGATCCCGATAGGCGTAGCGGGGCGCGATCGGCAGAATGTGTTCACCCCCCTTCAGAACAGGCGAAAAACATGAACCTCGCACCCTTGCGCACCCGCGCCGCGCGCTGGACGGGCGCGGCCGCGATCGCACTCGCGCTGCCGGCCTCAGGCGTGGCCGAAGCGAACAATGGTCTTGGCGGCGCTATCACACCCGCCCAACAATACGCGCTGGCGCTGGAAGCGCAGACCCAGGGCGATCATGCCACGATGCTGGCGTGGCTGCGCGCCGCGGCGCGCGGGGACCACGCACCCGCGCAACGGATGCTGGGCGTCGTCCTGATCGCCGGCCCGGCGTTATATGGTCCATCGCTGCCCGCCGATCTGTGCGAAGGACGCGCGTGGCTGCTGCGTGCCGCCCGCCAGCAAGACGGCCCGTCGCAGGACGTGGCCTATGCCTTGTTCGGCCGGCCCAAGGATGCGCTGACCGCGCACTGCGAGCCCGCATGAATCTCTTGGATCCGGTTTTGTTGGCCGCCGTTGTCGCGGTGTTTGTCCTGGCCGGCGTGGTCAAGGGCGTGGTCGGCCTGGGCCTGCCCACGATTTCCATGGCGCTGTTGGCGCTGGTGATGGCGCCCGCACAGGCGGCGGCGCTGCTCATCGTGCCGTCGCTCATCACCAACCTGTGGCAGGCGCGGCCGTGGGTCACGCTGCGGGCGGTGCTTCGCCGGATCGCGGGCATGCAGGCGGGCGTCTGCACCGGGACGGTGGCGGGCGCGCTGTGGCTGGGTCCGCCTTCGGGCGAGTGGGCGGGCATCTGCCTGGGATTGGCGCTGGTGGCCTATGCCGGGTGGGGACTGTTTGGCGCGCCGCCCACGGTGCAGCCCCGTCTCGAACCCTGGCTGGGCATCGCCACCGGCGCCGTCACTGGCGTCATCACGGCGGCCACGGGCGTCTTCGTCATCCCCGCCGTGCCGTATCTGCGGGCGCTGAACTTGGACAAAAACGCGCTCATCCAGGCCATGGGAATTTCGTTCACGGTGTCGACCATGGCGCTTGCCGCGGGGCTGTGGCTCAACGGCGGCTACACGGCAGGCGCGGCAAGCGCGTCCCTTCTGATGCTGCTGCCCGCGCTGGCCGGCATGGCCTTGGGGCAACGGCTGCGCAACCGGATGTCAGCGCGCACCTTCAAGCTGTGCTTCATGGTCAGCCTGGCGCTGCTGGGCGCCTATCAGGCCGGACGCGGTCTGCTGGCCGTCTAGGCGGCCAGCCGTCTTGCGTCGGCAAAACCGATCGAGACCGACATCTCGCGCCAGCGCGCCAGCTCCTGCTGCACCGACTGGATCTTGCTGCGCGCCTGGTCGAAGGAATCGCGGCCCAGGAACAGGTGCAGCGGCGCGTATTGCGCCTGCTCGGCATCGATCAGCGCTTGCGCCGCCTTGGCCGGATCTCCGCTCTGATCCCACCCCTGCGCGCCGCGCGCGGAAAGCTCCGGCGACACCTCGGATTCGCCTGTGCGCATCGCCCCGGGATAGACGAGCGAAACCCGGATGCCCAGCGGCGCGGCTTCGGCGGCCAAGGATTCGGTCAGCCCGCTGACGGCGAACTTGGCAGCGCTGTAGGCGCCCCATTCCGTCGTGCGCCCGTCGAAGCCCAGGATGGACGAAATGTTGAACACATGCCCGCCGCGCTGCGCGCGCAGGCGCGGCATCACGGCGCGGATGACGTTCAGCACCCCGAACACGTGGGTATCGAACGTGCCGCGCAACTGCGCGTCGGTCAACCTGTCGAGCGCGCCCTGCACCCCTTGCCCGGCGCCATTCACCACCACGTCGATGCCGCCGAACGCGGCGACGGCGGCATCGACGGCGCGTCGCGCCGCGCGCTCGTCGGCCAGGTTGACCGTCAGCGGCAGGAACCGCCCTTCAAGCTTGGCGCCCACCGCCTCCAGCAACGCATCGCCATCACCCGAGGTGGCGGCCACCTTGTGTCCCTGGTCCAGCAGCATTTTGACCAGGGTGATGCCCAGGCCGGCCGATACGTCCGTCACCAACCAGATTTTTTCGGTATTCATGCGATCCCCTTTCCTTGCTTGCGGCGGCCGGCAAGATGCCGTGCCGCCCGGCCGATGCCGCCGCGCTTGGCAAAAACACGGCCGGCGCGGCCCTGGACAGGATAGTAAGAATCGCCCGCGCGGGCGTACAGGCAGGATCTTGCGTGAAACCTGCCTATTTCTACGGCAATGCGATATGGCGGATAATCCGTCTGTTTGCCGCCGCCTTGCGCGGCGGATCATCACGGGGGCAACCGCCCCCGCTGCTTTCGGAGTCAGCTATGTATCGCGGCATTGAGGCGATCGAACACTTCATGGAATCCATTGGCCTGACCTGGCGGCCCGGCCAAGCCGAACGCGCCGAACTGCGCGTCAGCTACCGCATCGGCAACACCCGCCCGCTGGGCATCGACCGCACGCTGGTGGAATTCCACTGCGATGCGAAGCGCGCAAAGGTGTGGGTGCCGGAGTTCTCGCGCACCAGTTTTCACCAGTGGTTCGAAGTGCCCTACCAAGAATTCGAGTTCACGCCGGGCGGCTCCATGCTGAAGATCAAGGCCGCCGCCCGCGGCAACGCGCCGCCCTACAGCGTGGGCATCAAGCCGCTGGCCTGATCGCCCCGCCCCGAACGCCGGTCATAGCTGCTTGTACATGATCGTCGTTCCATCCACCTTGTCCGGGTCGAGCGGATCGCGCGCAAAGCCCGGAATCACCCCCACAGTCTGGTAGCCCAGCGACGCATATAGCGGCTCGGCCGAGTCGCCCGTGCGCGTGTCCAGCGTGAGCAGGCTGCGATGCAGCCGCCGCGCCATGTCCTCGACCTCGCCCATCAACCGCCGCGCAATGCCCTGGCGCCGGAAATCCGGATGCACCAGCAGCTTGCGCACCTCGGCGCGGTGCGGCTGATTCGGCGGCGTGTCCACATCCAGCTGCACGGAACCGGCCACCCGCCCGTCCACCCGCGCCACCCACAACTTGACCGCGCCGCTTTCCACGGCCGGCAGCACCTTGCGGCGCCAGAACGCCTGCGCGTCGTCATGGCTGTACGGCAGCACGAAGCTGACGCTGGCGCCGCCCTGCACGCACGCGTGCAGCAAGGTGGCAAGGTCGGACACGGCGGCCGCGGCGGCGTCGGCCGGCAGCAGGATCAATTCAAGATTTGAAGGCGTCATGGGGGCTCAGACGATGAATAGCAGGTAGCGGGCGCCGCGATGCGGCGGGGTGACGAAGGTGCTGGCGCCGAATAGCTGGTAGCGCAGACAGTCGCCCGGCAGCAGGCGGTGCGCCTGCCCGTCCACCGTGACGGACAGCTCGCCGTCCAGCATCAGCAGATGGTGTTCAAGACCGGGCCGGGGGGAATGCTCGTAATGGATGCGGGCATCGGCAGCCAATTCGCAGGCCAGCACCTCGCCGGCCAGGCGTTGCGAGGGCGGCGACACGGAACGGCGCGTGAAGCCCACGCTGTCGTCCACCCACACGGACTGCGCGGCTTCCGGCACGCAGGCGGCAAAGTCGTCCTCGACCATCAGCATGAGGCGCGACATGGTCATGCCATGGGCGGCGCACAGCTTGCCGAGCACGCTGGCGGTGGGACTGACCTCGCCATTCTCCAGCCGGGACAGCGTGGCGCGACTGATGCCGGCCCGGCCGGCCAGGTCGTCCAGGGACCAGGCGCGTTCCTGGCGCAGCATTTTGAGCCGGGCGGCAAGACGAAGGTCCAGCCCGGCGTCGGCAGAAGCGTTTGTGTTTTCCATATTTGGGAATTTATCCCGTATATGAAAAACCGTCGACTGCGTGGTTTCCCCAATGCGCGATTCGTTCGGCCGCCGGACACTACGGAGGACCCGCGCAGGATTCGGCACAATAGCGGTCATGCAACTGGGCAAACTCCTCTACATGACCATCCTTTGCGCGTTGACCTCCGGTTGTTCCCTTCCCTCGCTCGACAAGCGCAGCGTGTCGCGGGCGCTTCCCGAAGACCAGGCCCAGACCACGCCGCTGGGACAGGCGATTGCGCCGCTGGCCGCCGCGCATCCCGGCAAATCCGGCATCCATGCCCTTGCCAACCCCCTGGACGCGTTCGCCGCCCGCATCATGCTGGCGCGCGCGGCCGAGCGCAGCCTGGACGTGCAGTACTACATCTGGCACGACGACATGACGGGCATCATACTGTTCGAGGCGCTGCACGAGGCCGCCGATCGCGGCGTGCGCGTGCGCCTGCTGCTGGACGACAACGGCACGGCAGGGCTCGACCGGACGCTGTCCGCCCTGGACGGGCATCCGAACATCGAAGTCCGCCTCTATAACCCGTTTGCGGTGCGCTGGCCCAAGCCGCTCGGCTACCTGACGGACTTCAACCGGCTGAACCGCCGGATGCACAACAAGTCGTTCACCGCCGACAACCAGGTGACCATCGTCGGCGGCCGCAACATCGGCGACGAATACTTTGGCGCCACCGACGGCGTCGTGTTCACGGACATGGATGTGCTGGCCATTGGGGAAACGGTCAGCGACGTGTCGGCCGATTTCGACCGTTACTGGTGCAGCGATTCCGCTTATCCCGTGGAAGGCCTGGTCAAGAAGGCGGCCTCCAACGAACTGGAGGAACTGGAAGCCGATGCCGCCACGGTCGAGCGATCGCCGCAGGCCGCGGCCTATGCGCAGGCCATGCGCGACCTGCCGTTCATCCGCCAGTTGCTCAGGGGCGAGCTGCCCCTGGAATGGTCGGCGACACGCATGGTCAGCGACGATCCCCGCAAGACGCTGGGCACCGCGCCGCCCGAAGCGATGCTGCCGCACCAGCTGCACGACATCGTGGGCGCGCCGGCCAAGGATCTGCTGCTGGTGTCGCCCTACTTCGTGCCCACCGCCGCCGGCACGCGCGCGTTCGCCAAGATGGCGCGCAACGGCGTCAGGGTGCGGGTGCTGACCAACGCCCTGGAAGCCACCGACGTGGCGGTGGTGCATTCCGGCTACGCCAAACGCCGCAAGGATCTGCTGGCCGCCGGCGTCGAGATCTACGAAATGAAGCGCGCGTCGCACGGCGTCGAACGCAACCGAAGCATGGGCCCCTTCGGCAGTTCGGGCTCCAGCCTGCACGCCAAGACCTTCGCCGTGGACGGTGAACGCGTCTTCGTGGGATCGTTCAATTTCGACCCGCGTTCGGCGCGGCTGAACACCGAGCTGGGCTTTGTGATCGACAGCCCCGCATTGGCCCGCGGCATCGAGAACGCATTCGACAAGGAGCTGCCCCGCACCGCCTACCGCGTCCGGCTGGACGACATGGGCAAGCTCTATTGGCTGGAGGAACGCGACGGCCAGACGGTGCGGCACGACCGCGAGCCGGGCGCCACCCTGCTGCAACGCGCGACCGTGTGGTTTGCATCGAAGCTGCCGCTGGAACCGCTGCTCTAGGCGGCCGCAACAAGCGGAGTGGCCGGCGCACGCGCAAGGCGTAGACTGGACGCAGCGATATTCCTTTTTTTGCCGATCATGACCCTGACGCCCGCCGACGCCTTGCTCGCGCAGCAAGACTGGACCCGCGCCGCCGCAGACCTAGACGCGCACGGTAATGCCATCCTGCCCGCCCTGCTGACGCCCGCGCAGTGCATTGTGCTGTCCAATGCATACGACCAGGACGATCGGTACCGCAGCCGCGTCGTGATGGCGCGCCACGGATTCGGACGCGGCGAATACAAGTATTTCCGCTACCCCTTGCCCGGCCCGATTGCCCGGCTGCGCGGCGCGCTGTATGCCCGGCTGGCGCCCATCGCCAACCGCTGGAACCGCCAGATGGGAATCAACGTGCGGTACCCGGCAGACCACGCCGGCTTTCTGGCGCGTTGCCACGCGGCCGGACAGCGCCGGCCTACGCCGCTGATCCTGCGGTACGGGCCGGGCGACTACAACTGCCTGCATCAGGACCTGTACGGCGAACACGTCTTTCCATTGCAGGTGGCGCTCTTGCTGTCGGCGCCCGGCGTGGACTTCACCGGCGGAGAATTCGTCATGACCGAGACCAGCAGCCGCGAGCAGCGCGCCGACGTGCTGCCCTTGCAGCAAGGCGATGCGCTGATCTTCACGGTGAACCAGCGCCCCGTCGCGGGCGTGCGCGGCTGGCGCAAGGCGGCCATGCGCCACGGCGTGAGCGAACTGCGCTCGGGCCGGCGCCACACACTGGGCATCATCTTTCACGACGCGGTGTGACATGACCTCGACCCTGGACCTATTCGGCGGCGACGATCCCGCCCAGCACGGCCGCGTGGCGCTCGGTGCGCAATCGGTGGTGCTGCGCGGGTTTGCGCTACCCGCCGTGGACGCGCTGCTGGCCGGCGTGGACGACGTGATCGCGCAGGCCCCGTTTCGCCACATGGAGACGCCCGGCGGCTACACGATGTCGGTGGCGCTGACCAATTGCGGCGAGCTGGGTTGGACGACGGATGCCCGCGGTTACCGCTATAGCCGCATCGACCCCGTGTCCGGCCAACCCTGGCCGGCGATGCCGCAGGCCTTCAGGCAGCTGGCCGAAGACGCGGCGCGGGAAGCCGGCTTTGCGGACTTCGCGCCGGATGCGTGCCTGGTCAACCGTTACGCGCCCGGCTCGCGCCTGTCGCTGCATCAGGACCGCAACGAACGCGATTACGGCGCGCCGATTGTCTCTGTGTCCCTCGGCATGCCGGCGATGTTTCTGTTTGGCGGCGACGACCGCGCGGACCGGGCCGCGCGGGTGCCGCTGTTTCACGGCGACGTCGTCGTGTGGGGCGGCGTGGACCGCCTGCGGTTTCACGGCGTGATGCCGCTGAAAGACCTGCCGCATCCGCGGCTGGGCAGCCAGCGCATCAACTTCACGATCCGCAAGGCGGGTTAGGCGCGCGGCGGCCATGACGTGGCCGCACGCCTTGGTGCGACTTGGCAGGATGCGCATGCTGGCCGTCCGATGCCTGCAACATGAGGGTTCACCATGTCTGGCGGCGGCTGCGCGGCGGCCCTACTATGGCGCACCCTCTGGCCCAACCCGTCGGACACCCATGCGTACCCGCACCGCCATCGCCCTCATTTGCACCCTGACCTGCGCGCCCGTTCTGGCGGCCACGCCGCCCGACATCATCGAGAACTCGCTGGGCATGACGTTCGTGCGCGTGCCGGCGGGCACGTTCCAGATGGGCAGCGACGAAGACCCCCGCACGCTGGCCGCCGCCTATCCGCAATATCCGCCGGAGCGTCACGCCCAGCTCTTTGACGAAGCGCCGGTGCACACCGTCCGCATCACGCGGCCGTTCTACCTGGAACGCACCGAAGTCACGGTGGGCCAGTTCCGCCGGTTCATCGAAGCGTCCGGCTACGTGCCGGAGTCTGAGGCCGACGGCACGGGCGGCTACGGCTACAACGCCGCCTACGACCCGGAAACGTCTGCCTCGGGCGACGCCTTCGAAGGCCGCGACCGCCGGTATTCGTGGCGCAATCCCGGTTTCGCGCAGGGCGACGATCACCCCGTCGTGAACATCAGCTGGAACGACGCCACCGCGCTGGCGCAGTGGCTGACGAAGACGGAGGGCCGCGTGTACCGCCTGCCCACCGAGGCCGAATGGGAATACGCCTGCCGCGCCGGCACGCGCACCCGCTACCAGAACGGCGACGACCCGGCCGCGATGCCGGACGTGGGCAACGGCTTCGATGCCGACGCCAGCCCGCTGTGGCCGAAATGGCAGGCCTTCGCCTCGCCACGCCACGACGGCAACACCTTCACCGCGCCCGTCGCCAGCTACGCGCCCAATGCATTCGGCCTGTACGACATGCACGGCAACGCCTGGGAATGGGTGGCGGACTGGTACGGCGAGGACTACTACGCCAAGTCCCCCACGGACGACCCGCAGGGCCCGGACACCGGCAACGTGCGCGTGCGGCGCGGCGGCTCCTGGCACACCTGGGCGCTGTACACGCGCGCGTCGTACCGCAACTGGAACACGCAGGAAACGCGCTATCCGCTGGTCGGCGTGCGCCTCGTGCGCGAAGCCCACGCCGCCGACTGAAGAAAAAGACTGCCTGGTGGGTTAGCATGGCCGCACGATCCATTTGAAGAGAATCCTGACATGCACACGCTGGGCCGTCTCGTCCTGCTTGTAAACGACTACGACACCGCCATCGCCTTCTACCGGGACAAGCTCGGTATGGAGGTGTCTGTCGACATGCCTGTCGGCCAGCAGCGCTATGTGCACCTGCGCCTGCACGATCAGCCTTCGGTGGGCGTGTGGCTGCTGCAAGCCCAGACGCAGGCGCAGCGCGATCGCGTGGGCGACCAGACCGGCGGCCAGCCGGTCGGCGTGTTCTACACGGACGACGTGCTGCGCGATCATGCCCACTTTGCGGCCAAGGGCGTGCGCTTTACCCGCGAGCCCGTGCACGAGGAAACCGCCGCCTACGCGCACTTCATCGACCTGTACGGCAACGAGTTCGTGCTGGTGCAGTTGAAGCAGCCGGCCTGAACACGGACCCGCGGCCATGCCCCGCCATGCGCGCTGCAACGACTGGATCCGGCGCGCCGCGCCGACCAGCCGCCTCGAGCGCATCGAAGCGTATTTCGGGGGGCATGGCTACGACATGCACCGCCACGACACCTACGCCATCGGCCGCACGCTCGCCGGGGTGCAAAGCTTTCACTATCGGCGCGCAATGCAGCACAGCCTGCCGGGCGGCACCATCGTGCTGCATCCGGACGAGGCCCACGACGGCCAGGCGGGCACGGACGCGGGCTTTCATTACCGCATGATCTACGTCGAGCCGGCGCTCATCCAGCAGATCCTGGGCGGGCGTGCCCTGCCGTTCATCCGTGACGGCATCAGCGCCGATCCGCGGCTATACGCCGCAAGCGGCGCGCTGCTGCAGGCCACGGGCCAGGCCATCGATCCGCTGCAGGAAGACGACGCACTGTATGAACTGGCGCACGCGTTGTGCGCCGCCGCGGGGCGCAGGACGGGCAGGTGCGCGCCTGACTACATTGCCGCCGAGCGCGCGCGGCATTACATCCTTGCGTCGCTGGACCAGCCGATCACCCTGGATGATCTGGCGCGCGCCGCGGACACGGACCGCTGGAGCCTGTCGCGCGATTTCCGCGCCCTGTTCGGCACCAGCCCGTACCGCTACGTGATGCTGCGTCGCCTGGACCTCGCGCGGCGGCTCATTGCCGCGGGCCATCCGCTGGCGCAGGCGGCCATCGACGCAGGATTCACCGACCAAAGCCATCTGACGCGCCGCCACGTGCAGGCCTACGGCATGGCGCCCGACCGCTGGCGGCGGATGCTGCACGCCTGAGGCGCGGCGCCGGCAGGAACCCGGCAAACCTGCTCGATCGTACAAGACGAGATGCCCGGCCCCGCCGTATCGTGGGGCTTTCCCATCCCGAGGCAACGCCATGTCCGCTCCCGCCCCCATCAATCTGGCCGCCAAGCTGGCCCTCATCCACGACCACTGGATGCCCAAGGTCATCGCCGAGATGAACGACTACCAGTTCAAGCTCGTCAAGCTGAAGGGCGATTTCGTCTGGCACGCGCACGCCGACACGGACGAGACGTTCATCGTCATCGCCGGCCGGCTGCGGATCGCGCTGCGGGACGGCGAGATCGACCTGGGCCCTGGCGAAATGACGGTGATACCCAAGGGCGTCGAGCACAAGCCCTGTGCGCTGGAGGAAACACAAGTCATGCTGATCGAGCCGCGCGGGGTGACCAACACGGGCGACGCGGGAGAGGAACGCCGCGCGCCCAACGACGTATGGATCTGAGCGTCCGGCTTTGCTAACGTGATGCCCCAACAGGAGGAAACCATGTCCAAAGTCATGCTGGTCACCGGCGGCAGCCGCGGCATCGGCGCCGCCATCGCCAAACTGGCCGCCCGCCGCGGCTACGCGGTCGGCGTCAACTACCACGCCAATGCCGATGCCGCGCAAGCCGTGGTGGACGAGATCGCGCGCGGCGGCGGCAAGGCGGTTGCCATCCAGGCCGACGTGGCCGACGAGGATCAGGTGGTGCGCATGTTCCGCACGCTGGACGAGCGCCTGGGCCGCATCGACGCGCTGGTCAACAACGCCGGCATCCTGGAAAAGCAGATGCGCGTCGAAGACATGGACGCCGCCCGGCTGCACCGGGTGCTGTCCACCAACGTGGTCGGGGCATTCCTGTGCGCGCGCGAAGCGGTGCGGCGGATGTCGCCGCGCCACGGCGGCCAGGGTGGCGCCATCGTCAACGTGTCCTCGGCCGCGGCCCGTCTGGGTTCGCCCAACGAATACGTGGACTACGCCGCGTCCAAGGGCGCGATGGACACGCTGACCATTGGCCTGTCCAAGGAGGTCGCGCCCGAAGGCATCCGTGTGAATGGCGTGCGCCCGGGCACGATCTACACCGAGATGCACGCCAGCGGCGGCGAACCGGGCCGCGTGGACCGGCTGAAAAGCGTCATTCCGTTGCGCCGCGGCGGCACGGTGGAAGAAGTGGCCGGGGCGGTGATGTGGCTGTTCTCGGACGAGGCGGGCTATACCAGCGGATCGTTCATCGAGGTGTCGGGCGGCAGCTAACGCGCGGCCCGGCAAGCTTGTGCCGGGCCGGCACCGGCATCCGGCCAGGCCTGCTATGCGGGACGGCTACTTGTCGTCCGTGGAAATCACGGACTTTGCCTGGCTTTCGGAAATGCGCGCTTCGACGCGCCGCAGCACGGCCAGCACGAAGAGCGCCATCAAGGTGCTGACGACAGCCGTGGCCTCGCGTCCCATGCCCGCGGCCACGCCGATGGCGGCCGTCATCCAGATGCTGGCCGATGTGGTGAGACCGTGGATTTCTCGCTCGGCGCCCAGCTTGATGATGGCGCCCGCCCCCAGAAAGCCGATGCCCGCGATCACGCCTTGCAGCACGCGGCTCAGGTCGCCGACGTCCATCCCGCCCTGCAACGGCACCAGCACAAAAATGGCCGCGCCCAGCGCGACCAGCATATGCGTGCGCAACCCGGCCGCCTTGCCGCTGCGTTCCCGTTCGTAACCCAGCAGGCCGCCCAACAGGACGGCCATGCTTAAGCGCAGCACGATGCGCGTTGCCTCTGCCACATCGGGAATATCGGCAAATTCAGTGCGCACGGCAGTCCAGATTTCCAGCCAGATTTGCGACATCGACGAGTCCTTGGATTCGAGGAGAAACCGAGCATAGCAGGCGGCGGGCAGACCGCCACGCCCGGACACGCGCGTGCGGCTCGGCCGTTGCGTGTCAGGCGGCGGCTTGCCAACCCGCCAGCAGCGCCGGCAGCGCGCGCATGTCGGTAAAGACGTGCGCCACGCCCACGCTGCGCAGCGCCTGTGCGCCGCTGTGGCCGGGTTCGCCCGGGCTGTAACCGAACACGGTGGCGCCGGCGGCCACGCCCGCCGTCGCGCCGGTAACGGTGTCTTCAACGATCGCGCAACGCTTCGGATCCACCCCCAGCGCCTGCGCAGCCGCCAGGTACACATCCGGGAAGGGTTTGCTGCGCGGCATTTCATGACCGCTGAAGACGCGGCCCTCGAAGCAGTCGGCAATCCCGACCTTGACCAGTTGCAGCTCGACCTTGCGCCGGTCCGCCCCCGAGGCCACGGCAATGCGTCCGCTCAGCGCGTCGTGCAGCGCGCGCACGGCATGCGGCGCGCCGGGAATCTCGACCAGGTCGCGGTCCAGCGCGTCGTTGCGGCGCTGGCGGAACTGGTCGAACCACGCTGGCGTGATCGTGGCGCCGGTACGCGCCTGGATCAGCGGCAGTTCGTCCTTGACCGCCTTGCCCGTGAATATCTCCATCGTCTCGGCGTGCGTGATGCCCCAGCCCAGCTCATTGAGCATTTCGGTCAGCACGCGGCTGGTGATGGGTTCGGAATCGACCAGCACGCCGTCGCAGTCGAACAGCACGGCGTCAAAGGGAAAATCAGTCATTGGGGGCAGCGAAGGGAGTGTCCATGAAGCGGGTAAGCATACTGCACGGCCACGGCCTCCCCGGGCGGGCGGGGCCGCCACGCAGCAAGCCACGGAGTGCCAGGGCTGGCGGGAGTGGCTAAGCTGTCGCTTCGACCTGCCCGCCAACCGACCATGACCACGCCCGATTCCCGGCCGCTCGGCCACTACGACTGGACTTGCGTTGCCCAGGACCTGAACGCGCAGGGCTGGACGATGCTGCCCGGGCTTTACGCGCCGGACGACGCGCGCGCGCTGGCTCAGGCTTTCCCGCAGTCCGGCCCGCTGCCCGACCCCTTGCCCGCGCCGCTTGCCCGCCTGCGCGCCGGCCTCTACGACCGCCTGCTTCCCATCGCGCGCGCGTGGGCGGCCGCGCTGGACTTGGACGCCTCGTATCCCGACACGCTGGCCGCCTACACGCAAATGAACCGCCAGGCGGGCCAATCGCGCAGGCTGTCGGCCCTCCAGCGCATCCCCACGGACGGCTACCAGCCGCTGCTGCAGCACGCCGACGGAACCTGCGTATTTCCGCTGCGGCTGATCGTCCTGCTGTCCGAACCCGGTGTTGACCACACGGGCGGCGAACTGGTCATGACCGAGCAGCGCCCTCGGATGCAGTCACGTCCCCTGGTGCTGCCGATGGGCTTGGGCGACGCGGCGGTGATCGCGACGTCGCACCGGCCCGTGCAGGGCGCGCAGGGCATCTACCGCGTGACCGCGCGCCAGGCCATCAGCCGCGTGCGCAGCGGCGAACACGTCAGTCTCAGTCTGATGCTGCACGACGCGCCGTAGCGGCAGTCACCCATTGCACAGGGTGTTCGCCGGCCCCTAGAAGTCCATCGACGCCGACAGCATCACGGTGCGCGGCACGCCTTGCGAGATCGTGCCGTACGACGCCACGCCGGACCAGTACGCGCGGTTGAATACGTTGACCACATTGGCGCGCAGCGTGACGTCCCGGCCCTGCACCTTCAGGGCATATCGCGCGCCCAGGTCGAACGTCGTCCACGACGGCACGGACTGCGTGTTGGCCTGGTTGATGTATTCGCGGCCGGTATAGACCATGCCGCCCGTCAAGGTCAGCCCGGTCACCCAAGGCGTGTCCCATTCGGCGCCCAGATTGACCGCGACGGTCGGCACGCCCACCGGCCGGTTGCCCTGCGTGGCCGCGCTGCTGGTGCGCGTCAGCTCGACATCCAGCAGCGTCACGCCGCCCAGGAGGCGCAGGCCGCGCAACGGCTCGCCGGACACATTCAGCTCCAGCCCGCGGTTGCGCTGCTCGCTGTCGGCGGCATATACCCCGTTCGTAAGCTGCCCGCTGGGCTTGGTGATCTCGAAGGCGCTCAGCGTCACCATCGCGCTGTCCAGCTCCACCTTGACGCCCACTTCCTTCTGCTTGGCCTTGTAGGGCTTGAAGACCTCACCCGAATTGATGGCGGTGGCGGGCGCCACGTCGCCCTTGCTCAGGCCTTCGATGTAGTTGGCGTAAAGCGACACGTTGTGCCAGGGCTTGATGACCAGACCCGCCAGCGGCGTGGTCGCGCTTTCGTCGTAGCTGACGGTGCGCACGCCCGTCGCGCCATTGAAGTTGCGCGACTCGATGCGCTGGTGGCGCAGGCCCAGCGTCAGCTGCGCGCGCTCGTCCAGGATGCTGAGCGTGTCGGCCAGCGCCAGCCCGGACAGATCGGACGAGGACACCTTGGGCACGTTGGCCGGCGCGGGAATATGCTGCTCGGGACGGGTGATCGGACGGTAGATGTTGGACGTGAGCGGCGTGCCGTTCACACCGGCCTGGCTGTTGCGGTCGCTGTACAGGCTGCCCATGAAGCTGACGGCGTGGCGCACCGGCCCCGTGTCCAGTTTGGCGCGCAACCCGGCGTTGTAGGTGCTGCGGTCGACCTGGAAGCGGAAGTTGTTGGGCGTCACCACCGTGTCGCCGGCCTCGTTGACGATGGTGGGCGTCTGGTCCGACAGGCGCGAGACCGCGGTGTCCGAACCGCCCGCGTCCGCAAAGACGGTCAGCCGGTCGCTGATGTCGTATTCCACGCGCAAGAGCGCCGACTGGCCGTCGGACTTCCACCAGCCCCACGGCTGCGTGGCGTTGCGGCGGCCGTCCGCCGCGCGGGGCACGGCAATGCCGGGCGCGACCAGGAACGGCCGCGTCGGGGCGTCGATCTTCTCGTGCTGCGTCAGCAGGTCCAGCGAGGCGCGCAGCCGTTCGCCCTGGTAATCCAGCGACAGCGCGCCGATCGTCGTGCGCGAGGACATGTTGTCCAGCGGCGTATCGCCCTGCCGTTGCATGCCATTGACCCGCACGCCCCACTCGCCTGCGTCGCCAAACCGGCGGCTCAGGTCGACCCGGGCGCCGAACTGCGAGTCGCCGACGTAATCGGCCGACACGCGGGTCAGGTCCTCGGGCAGCGCGCGTTTGGGCACCATGTTGATCACGCCGCCCACACCGCTGTTGGGCGACATGCCGTACAGCAGCGCCGCCGGTCCCTTCAGCACTTCCACCCGTTCGATGTAGTCGGTGAAGACGTGGTAGTTGGGCGCCACGCCATAGACGCCGTCGAAGGCGATTTCGCCGAGGTTGCCTTCGCCGATTGGAAAGCCGCGGATGTAGAACGAGTCGGTCACGCCGCCGATCTGGCCGGTAAAGCGCACCGACGGTTCGACGGTCAGCGCATCGGCCAGCGTCACGGCCTGGCGGTTCGCCAGCAATTCCGACGTATAGCTGGTGACATTGAACGGCGTATCCATCACGTCGCGATTGCCCAGAAGGCCCAGACGCGCCCCGCGCGCCACCTGGCCGCCGGCAAATTCGGCGGGCAGCGCGGACGGGCTCACGCCTGCCCCGGCGACGGTCACCGCGGGCAGCACGGTGGTCTCGCCAGCGGCCACCGGCAGCTTGCGCAACGAGTACGCGCCGCCGCCTTGTTCCGACAGGGCATAGCCCGACCCCGACAGCAGGCGGGCGAACCCTTCGCGCACGGTGTACGCGCCCTGCAAGCCCTCGCTATGCTGGCCCGCCACCAGGGCGGGATCGAACGACAGCGGCACCCCCGCGGTGGCGGCAAACTGCGCCAGCACGTCACCCAGCGGTCCGGCCGCGATGGCGTAGGACTTGCGCGCGGCGGCAGCGGCGGGCTCGGCCGCGTGTGCCGGCGCCAGCGTTCCCGTGGCCGCAATCAGCGCCAGCCCAAGGCCGGCGGCCCGGACCAGCGACGCCGCGGGCGATAGAACGGCAAGGCCGCGCGGCAGGCGGGGCGGACGGGAGAGTCGGGAAACCATCAAGCGATCCTTCGTGGGTATGGGGTGGCGCGCATGTCGCGGCGGTTCACCCGGTACACCGGACGAAGCGGACAAAAGTGTCAGCCGATCGGCGATTAATGTGTAACGGCGGCGCGCGGCGCGACCGTGATCCACCACGGCGTCACTCGGCTCACCCGCACCGGCAGCGTCTTTTCCAGCAGGCGCAGGCTGGCGTCGATGTCGTTCAACGGGAACGCCCCCGACACCCGCAGGCCGGCCACCGCGGGATCGCAGCGCAGCACGCCGTGGCGGTAGCGGCCCAGCTCGGCCACCAGATCGGCCAGCCGCCAGTTGCGCGCGGCCAGCATGCCGTCCGCCCACGATGCCGCCAGCGGATCGGCGGAGACGGGCGCGGCGGCCCCCTCGGCGGAAAAGACGGTCTGTTCGCCCGCGGCCAGCACCAACGGATTTGTGCCTTCCCGGGCAGGCCGGACCTCGACCGCGCCCTCAAACACCGCCACGCGGACGCGGGCGCCCTCGTCGCGCACCATGAAGCGCGTTCCCAGCGCACGCAGCACACCCTGGGTCGTCTGCACAAGGAAGGGGCGCCGCACGGGCGCGGGATCCTGCCCCGTGGTCAGCAGGATTTCTCCCGCGCGCAGCCACAGCACGCGTTGGGCAGGGGTGTAGTCGACGTCCACGGCGCTGGCCGTGTTCAGCACCAGTTGCGTGCCGTCGGCCAACGCGATGCGGCGCTGCTCGCCCGTGGCCGTGCGCAAGTCCGCGCGCCACTCGCGCCAGGGCAGTTCGCGCGCAGCCATCCAGGCCGCCGGTCCCAGCACCAGCAACCCGGCCAGCGCCCGCACGGCCTGCCGGCGCCCGGCGCGGTGCGCCTGGCGCAACGTCTGCCCGCCGATGTGCGGCGGGACCTGGCCGAAACTGCGCAACATCGTCTCGGCGCGTTGCCACGCGGCTTCGTGATCGGCGCTGCGGGCCCGCCAACGGTCCAGCGCCGCGCTATCCGCCGCCGACAGCGTTTCGGACTGCACGCGCACCAGCCAGCCGGCCGCCTCTTTAAGGATGGCGGGGTCGATGACCGCGTTCATGCCGCATCCGCCTGGTAGGCGATCAGGCAGGCGGCAAAAGCAGCCTGCATATGGCGTTTTACGGTCGAGAGCGACATGCGAAGCTGCCGGGCGATCTCGTCATAGCGCATGCCGTCGAACTGCGACAGCAGGAAGACCTCGCGCGTGCGGGACGGCAGCGAATGCAAAGCGGCGTCGATGGCGTGCAACGTTTCCAGGATCAGTGCGCGCGCCTCCGGCGAGGGGGCTTCGGCGGGCGGCACTTGCGCGACCGCGGCCAGATAGGCGTCTTCCACCGACCGGCGGCGCCAGTGGTCCGCCACGAGGCCCTTGGCGATGTGGGCCAGCAGCGCGCGCGGCTCGGCGCCGCAGTCTTCCCGGCGCCGGCCGGCCATCAGCCGCACGAAAGTGTCGTGCGCCAGGTCGGCGGCATCGAAGGAACTGCCCAGCTTCTTGCGCAGCCATGCCGAGAGCCAGCCGTGGTGTTCGCGATAGAGCTTCGTGACGTTGTCGGCGGATGGAATTAGCGGCGCAGGCAAGGCGCACCTCGGCTTTCATGCAAATAGGAATTGTTTTTATTCTATACGAGCCGTCCGCCCCCGCGCGTGCTTTGGTGTGGTGCGATAGAATCGGACACCTTCCCGCCACAGCCACGAGTGCCATGCCGAACGACCCGTCCATGCCTCAGTTCCTTGCCAGCGGCGGGCAAATGGGCGCCCGGGTCGCCAGCCATGACTGGTCGGCCACCCCGCTCGGCCCCCTCTCCAACTGGTCCCCCTCCCTGCGCATCGCCGTCAGCATGGTGCTGTCGTCCCGGTTTCCGGCCTGTCTGGTGTGGGGCCCGGACCTGATCTCCATCTACAACGACGCCTTCGTGCCCATCCTGGGCGCCAAGCCCGACCCATTGGGCCGCCCGTTCAGCGATATCTGGCGCGAAGCCTGGTCCCAGATCGGCCCCATCGCCGAACGCGCCTTTGCCGGCGAGGCCACCTTCATCGAGGACTATCCCGTCGAGCTCGCTCGGTACGGCCGCCTGGAGCTGGCGCACTTCACGTTCTGCTATAGCCCGGTGCGCGACGAACATGGCAAGGTCGTCGGCATGATCGACACCGTCATCGAGACCACCGCGCGGGTCGAAGCCGAAAAGGCCCAGGCCGATGCGCTGCGCCTGACGGAAGAGGCCCTGCGGCAAAGCCAGAAAATGGAAGCCATCGGCCAGATGACCGGCGGCGTCGCGCACGACTTCAACAACCTGCTGACGGGGATTTCAGGCAGCCTGGAACTGCTTTCGCAACGTCTTGCGCGCGGCCACACCGAAGACCTCGACCGCCACATCGCCGTGGCAAAAAGCGGCGCCGAAAAGGCGGCCGTCCTGACGCGGCGCCTGCTGACCTTCTCGCGCACCCACCCGCTCGAGCGCACGGTGGTGGACATCAATGGCGTCATCGCCGGCATGGAAGCGTTGATCGCGCGCAGCGCCGGATCCGCCGTCACGCTGGAAATGGACTGCGCGCCCCGGTTGTGGCCCGTATGGGTCGACTCGCACCAGCTCGAGAACGCCCTTCTGAACCTGTGCCTGAACGCGCGCGACGCCCTCGACGCGTGCGGCGTCTTGCGCATCGAAACGCGCAACGTCACGCTGGACGCACAAGCCGCAAGCGACCGTGGCCTGCAGGCCGGCGACCACGTGCTGCTGCGCGTTTCCGACACAGGCTGCGGCATGACGGCCGAAACCGTGCAACGCATGTTCGAGCCCTTCTACACCACCAAGCCGGCCGACCGCGGCACGGGTCTGGGCCTGTCGCTGGTGCACGATTTCGTCCGGCAATCGGGCGGGCATGTGCAGGTGCGCTCCCAACCGGGCCAAGGCACCGACATCGACCTGTTTTTCCCGCGCCACGGCGGCGCCGAGATCGACATGGCATCGGCCGTCGCGGCGGCGGGCCAGCCGCCCCGCGTCCTGCAAGGGGGCACTGTCCTGTTGGCCGAGGACGACCCCGCGGTACGCGAGGTCACGGCCGAAGTGCTCAGGGAAATGGGCTACGACGTGATCGAGGCCACCGATGGCGCCAGCGCCCTGCGGCAACTGACCGCCCTGCCGCGGATCGATCTGCTGGTCTGCGACCTGGCGCTGCCGGGCGGCGTGAACGGCCGGCGCGTGGCGGAAACCGGCCGCACGATGCGGCCCGGGATGAAGGTGCTGTTCATCACCGGCTACGGCGAAAGCGCCGAAGGCGCCAATGTTCCGGCCAGCGACGCGCCGGTGCTGCTCAAACCCTTCATGCTCGATGACCTGTCGAGCCAGGTGCATGCGTTGATGCGCTGATGGGGCAGTGCTCAGGGGTGCCGGCCCCGCGTCGTGCGGATCCAGAACAGGCCGGCCGCCGACAACAGCATGGCGCACAGCAGATACGCAAAGCAGATCAGCAGGCCGAAGAAATAGTAGCGGTCGTAGACGCTGGCCGCCCACCATGCCGTGCCGCCATACACTGCCATCACGATGAACGGCAGCCACAGCACCACGATGCCTGCGCGGCGCCAGCCCGGCGTGTTCAGACGGGGAAACCTGCCGGCCTTTGCGCGCAGCACCAGGGCCAGTGCCGACAGCGCCGGCAACAGGAAGGCCAGCACCGCCAACACCAGCAGGCCCGCATCCAGGAACGTCGCAACCAACTCGCGCAAAATCAGCTCCTTGCACAGCGCGCATCGGTGGCGCCGTCCAGGACGGTTATACACGAGCCGCCGAGAGCATCCTTACAGCCTGGGCGCGTAGCGAACCGTCAGCATCACATTGCGCGGCTCGCCATAGTAGTTGTTGCCGGACAGCGTGTTGTAGGACGGCACGTAGTACTTCTTGTCGAACACGTTGTTCACGTTCAGTCCGAAGCTCAGTTCCGGCGTGGCCTGGTAACCCACGCGCGCATTCCAGATCGTGAATCCCGCCAGCTTGAACTCACGGTCCGAACTGATCGTGGCGGTCTGCGTATTCACGCCGGCGCCCACGCTCAGGCGGTTCAACGAGCCCGGCAGCCTGTAATTGGCCCACAGTCGCAGCATGTGCTTGGGCGTCCAGGTGCTGAAGACCTTGCCCTGGTTGTCCGGATCTTCCAGGAACTTCGTGGTGTTGTAGGCATAGCCCGCATACAGTTCCAGTCCCTTGACCACCTCGCCGGAAATCTCGGCTTCCACGCCCTGGCTGCGGACCTTGCCGGCCGCGCGCGAGCAGTACCAGCCATTGCAGGCAAATCCGGCGTCGTAATCGTTGACGGCGCGGTTCTTGTGGTCGTAGCGGAACAGCGCAAGCAGGGCGTTGACCCGGCCGTCCGCCAGTTCGCCCTTGACGCCGACCTCGTAGTTGTTGCCCTCGATCGGCTTGAGCAGGCTGCCCGATACGGTGCGCTGGGTCTGGGGCTCGAACACCGTGGTGTAGCTGCCGTAGACCGACCAGTTGTCGGTCAGCGAATACACGATCCCGGCGTAGGGAATGAAACGGCCAGACGTGGTGGATGTCGTCGTGTCGCCGTCCCCGCTGTAGCTGTAATCGAACCAGCCGACGCGACCGCCGCCGATCAGCGCCAGGGATTGGATGGGCTTGACGTGCCACGTGCCATAGATGCCCTTCTGCCGGATGTCGTAGGCGCTGCGCGAATCGTAGCCGCTGGCCTGGGCGATGGAGTCCATGTCCTGCCACGGACGGTGGTGGTCAAGATCGAAGATGTTGCCGCCGCTCTCCCAGGCACGGGTGAACCGGTCATTCGTCGTGAGCTTGGAATAGTTGGCGCCAACCACCACTTCCTGCGCCATGCCCCAAGCGTCGAAGTCGCCCGCCACCGACATGTCCATCCCGCGCTGGCGGCTTTTGAAATCCACGCCGAAGTTGCCGTAGTTCAGACCGCTGCCGTCACGCTGCACGGCCCCGGCAACGCGCTGGTGCACGGTCGTGTTGTCTTCGTCCATCGCCACGCCGGCAAGCCTGAAACGCCACGACGAATTCAAGCGATGCGTGACGTCGGCATTGAAGATGGTCTGGTCGTTGGTGGCGCGGTTCCAGGTCGAGCCGCTGAACGTCGAGCGCGGCAGGTCGATGCTGCCACCGTCTTCGAACCGCGGATAGCCGACGAACATCGGCCGCGACCGGCTGTACCGGTTGCTCACCCCAAGGCCTACCGTCGTGGCTTCGGTAACGTCGAAATCCAGCGCGGCGTACAGGTTGCGCGTCTTGTCCCACACGTAGTCGATGTACGAATGGCTGCGATCCTCGTCCAGCACGACCTGCCCGCGCAGCGTGCCCGATTCATTGAGCGGACCGCCCGCATCCAGCGTCAGGCCATAGTGATCCCACGACCCAACCTTGCCCGTCACGACCACCGACGGCTCCGCGCCACCCCGCTTGCGCACCAGGTTGATCGCCCCGCCCGGGCTGCCCGCGCCTTGCAACAGGCCGGCTGCGCCGCGCAGGATTTCCACGCGGTCATAAAACACCAGCGAGTCCTGCTCCCAGTTGCCCAGGCTGTAGCTGTTGCGCAGCAGGGACACGCCATCGTATTGCAAGAGGTCAACGGGAAAGCCGCGGGAATTGATCGCGACGCCGGCGCCCACGCCCTGCACGCCCACCATGCCCGCCGTGTTGTTGACGGCGTCGGGCAGGCTGGTCATGTCCTGGTCGTCCATCCGCTGGCGCGTCAGCACGGTGATGGATTGCGGAATGTCCTTCAGCGCCTGCGCCGTCTTGCCGATGGTGACCGCAGGCGACGTATACGAACCCGTCCCGTCCGTCGTGGTGTTGTAGGTGCCCGTCACCATCACGGGCGCCAGTGTCGCGGTCGTCTCGGCGGGCGCCTGCCGCAGCCGGTATCCGCGCTCGGCTCGGGCCACCGCCTGCAGTCCCGTGCCCGCCAGCAGGCGCTCCAACGCGGCCTGCACGCCGTACGTGCCCGTCAGTCCCCGCGTCATGGCGCCGGCCGTCAGGCCGGGATCGGACGCCACCATCACGCCCGCCTGCACGCCAAACGTGCCGAGCGCCGCGCCCAGCGGACCGGCGGGAATGCTGAACGCCACGGTGCGCGGCGCCGGGGCCTGGGTCTGCGCCTGGGTCTGGGCGTGCACCGGCGCCGGCGCCAACACGGCCGCCGCAACCCAGGGCGCGAGACGGCGCAATGCGATGCTCAGCGCCGTGCGCCGCAGGGATGGACGGACAAGGGCCGCGGCGCTCGCGGCGCGGACAGGACGAGGTGACATGAAAGGGTTCCCAGGCTCATGAAGGATCGGCGCAGCCTCAAGACACGGGCTGCTTTTCCTACATGAAGCGCGAGGTCGGGATATCCGCCGTTGCTGTTACAAAAAAGCCCGCTGCCACCGGGAATCGGCC
The DNA here is from genome assembly GCF_041879325.1 of Achromobacter sp. JD417. Classification (NCBI taxonomy): domain Bacteria; kingdom Pseudomonadati; phylum Pseudomonadota; class Betaproteobacteria; order Burkholderiales; family Alcaligenaceae; genus Achromobacter; species Achromobacter sp. JD417. The sequence goes on from NZ_CP087159.1 coordinate 4,930,595, forward strand.
TGCAACGAGGCGGCTCACGTCCGGCTCACCGTCACCCAGTAGCGGGTGTAGCGGCGCACCCGCACCGGAAGAATTTCCTCAAGCATGGCCAGCACCTTGTCGGTATCAGCCAGCGGGAACGCGCCCACCACACGCAGCCCGGCCGCCTCGCCGGTGCAATGCAGCAGGCCCGGCCGGTAGCGTCCGAGTTCATTCAGGAATTCCGACAAGGGCATTTCATTTGCGATCAGCATGCCGTCAAGCCAGGCGGACACGCCCGGTTCCAGCGTCCGCGCCGCAAAGCCGCCGTCCACGGTGAATTCCGCCTGCTCGCCGGCCCGCACGCGCCGCGGCGCCGCGTCCGGCGCCAAGCCGCGAACGTCCACCGCGCCTTGCAGCACCGCCACCCGCATTCGGCCCATTTCCAGATCGCGCACCACAAAGCGTGTGCCCACCGGCGTCAGCACGCCGCCACGTGTGCGCACGCTGAACGGCCGGCCATTCGCGTCCGGCGCAGTTTCGATCAGGATCTCGCCTTGCAGCAGCACCAGTTCGCGTTGGCTGGCGGTATAGCGCAGGTCGACCGCAGTACCTGCGTTCAACTGCACCTGCGTGCCGTCGGGCAGCGTCACCGACCGGCGTTCACCGGTGCCGGTGCGCAGGTCCGCGGACAACTGGCGGATCGTTTCACGCTCGCTGATGGCCCAGGCGCCCAGGCCCATGCCAACGGCTGCCACCATCAGGCGAATCGCCGTGCGCCGCGATTGGATCAGCGGCGCCTGCGCCAGGGTACGCGACGCCACCGACGGCCCGGCCTGCGCCACGCCCGCCGCCACGTCGCGCGTCAATGCGCCAAGCCGCTGCCAAGCCAGCTCGTGGGCGGGCGCCGCCCGCCGCCATTGCTCGAAGCGATCCCGATCAGCGGCGCTGGCGTCTTCGCGCAGACGCGCCCACCAGTCCGCCGCTTGCCGGATCACCTTGGGGTCGATAGCGCCCGCCTCGGGTGCGTGCGGCCGCAGCAGCTTGGCGTTGTCCATGGAACCGGGATTCAGCCGTACACGGCCGTGTAGCAGTGCACCAGCGCGCGCGCCAGCGACTTCTGCACGGCGTTGGGCGTCAGGCCCAAGGCCTTGCCGATCTCGGCATAGGAAAGACCGTCGATCTGCGCCATCAGGAAGATCCGGCGGCTGGTCATGGGCAAGGTGTCCAGCAGTTCGCAAACCTCGGCAAGCGCCTCCAGAATCAGGGCGCGGGCCTCGACCGAAGGCTCGACCGCCACGGGCTGCAGCGCCAGCGTCTCGGCATAGGCGGCCTCCAGCGCGGCGCGGCGTGCCCGGCCGATCAGCAGACGCGTGGCGATGGTGCGCAGATAGGCGCGCGGCTCATTGAGCGGTTCGCGGACATTGGCGCGGATCAGTCGTTCGAACGTGTCGTGAGCCAGGTCGGCCGCGTCCGACGCATTGCCCAGCTTGCGTTGCAACACGCCACGCAGCCACTGGTGATGGGCTTGGTAAACGGACTGCACCTCTGCATGAGAGGCAAACGAGGAGGATGGCATGACGGTGCGGCCCGGCGTCACCGCCTGAGAGCAAAGACAAGATGAAAATGATTCGCAATTATAAATGCGGTTTTCGTCTTTGCAAGGCGTGGCCCGCCGGCAGCCGTCAGGCCGCGCAGCCTAGTAATCCATCGGCACGTGGCTCTGCGCGGCGCGGATCTCCTGCAGATGCCGTTCGGCCTCCTGGCGCTCGACGGCGGGGGGCAAGGCGCGCCAGCTCACCAGGTTGCCCGGTGTCTTCACGGGCATCCACCCCAATACGCTGTACAGCGAAATCGCGGTGCCGCCCGTGTCCAGCCGCGTCTCGTAATAACCCTGACGATCCGGCACGGTATCGCCGGGCGTCCAATCCAACTGAGACATCCAGGTCTCCTCCTGGTGAAACGTGTGCGCTAGGCGCCGCCGTCTACGAAAGAGCGGCGTTCCTCCGATCGTATAGCGTCCGGCCAGACTTGTCCCCGGTCAAAAAGCCGGGACAACGCATTATTGACAGAGGGGAATCCCTAGGCCGACCGCATTTTTTTGGATTGCTAAAGCCCGAATTCAGGCGCTAGCATGCGGCAACGGATTTTTACCCGCCGGACGGACACGGGCCGCCCGCTCCCCCTGCGCCCTACGACGGCAATGCCGAAATCGATCTTCCCGCAGTACCCGAGGGATCGGCTGGCCGCTTTGGCAAGCGCCAATTCCCTGCGCGCCATCCGCGAAGGCCTGCTTTGGGTCATGCCCTGCCTGCTGGTGTCCGCGATGTTCCTGGTGCTGTCCGTCTGCGCCCGGCTGCTGGGCCTGCCGGGCGGCATTGCCGATGCCCTGGCCGACCTGCACGGCGCGCTGTCCACCGTCATGCCGCTCCTGGCCGGCACGGCCATCGGCTACATGCTGTCGATCCGCCACCGGCTGCCGCACCTGCCCACCGCGTTGCTGTGCCTGTGCCTCGTTGTCATCGCCGAACGCCTGCTGGCGCCCTACCCCCGCGCGGCGTCCACGCTCACCCTGTTCATCGCGATCGTGATCCCGATCGCGGCCGTGCCGCTGATGGCCTGGCTGCACCGGCGCCGCTGGACGCAGCTTGCGCCGGACGGACTTATCGGCGAGAACGTGCGCGACTCGCTGAACATGATCGTCCCCGGCCTGCTGACCGCCGGCCTGGTGATGGCGGCGTTGTCCGCCGCGCTCTCGATCCCGGCGGTGGCGCAGGTCGACATCCCGCTCAGCATGGCGTCTCTGGACAGTCCCTACCGCGCGGGCGCGATCGTGGCCGCGTTGAATTCGATGTTCTGGTTTTTCGGCATCCACGGCGCGCACGCCATGGCGCCGATCATGGACGTGCTGGACCAGGCCACGCGGCTCAACGCCACAAGCGTCGCCGCCGGCTACGAAGGCGTCTATGCGCTGAACGGCACGCTGCTGGGCGCCTTCGTCTTCATTGGCGGCTCGGGTGCGACGTTCTCGCTGGTCGTGGCGATCCTGCTGTTCTCGCGCAGCGATTCGCTGCGAGTGCTGGCGCTGGCAAGCATTCCCGTGTCGCTCCTGAACATCAACGAAATCCTGCTGTTTGGCCTGCCGCTCATCCTGAACCCGCGGCTTCTGCTGCCTTTCGTGCTCACGCCGGTCATCAACGTGCTGATGGCGCTGGCAGCGGTGCAACTGGGTTGGCTTGCGCCCGCCACCGTGGCGCTGCCGTTGACGTCGCCCGTGCTGTTCAACGCCTATCTGGGCGCGGGCGAACAGGTGGCGGGGATCGCGTTGCAATGTGCGCTTGTGGCGTTGGGCGCGTGCATCTATGCGCCCTTTCTGATCGCGCTGGAGCGCCAGCGCAAGGCCGATTCCACGGTGTATTTCAAGTCGCTGGACGCGACCTTTCCGCAACTGCAGGAAGAATCGCTGCTGTACGCGCACGACCCCGTCGCGTCCACCCACGCCACGCGCGCGCGGCGCCGCGCCGAGGTCGCACGCATCCGCGCCATCAGCGAATACGACTTCTACCTGGAATACCAGCCGCAGGTTTCGCTGCGCACGGGCCTGTGCACCGGCTGCGAGGCGCTGCTGCGCGCCACCGGCCCCGAAGGCACGCAACAGGCGCCGCTGGAATTCCTGCGATGGCTGGCGCAGGCCGGCCTGATGGGCGAAGTGGATCTCTGGGTAGCGCGGCAAGCGGTGCGGCAATGCCTGGCTTGGCGCGCGCAGGGCTTCTCGCTGCCCATGACGATCAACGTCACGGGCGCCACGCTGACCTCGCCGGCTTACCTGGACCGGTTGATCAAGGTGCTGGACCAGACGCGGGGCCAGGTCTCGGTGGAGCTGACGGAAGATGCGCTGGTCGAGGACGCGCAGGCGCTGCACACCGCCTTCGACCGCCTCCACGGCATCGGCGCCCGAGTCTACATCGACGACTTCGGCACGGGCTATTCCGCGTTGAGCTACCTGCACCAGTTCCAGATCGATGCGGTCAAGATCGACCGCAGCTTCGTGATGGCGCAAAGCCATGACCGGGGCGCGCTGGTGATGAGCGGCCTCTTGCGGTTCTGCGAGGCATTGAACCTGCAGATCATCGTCGAGGGTGTGGAAACCGATGGTCAGTTGTCCGCGCTGGCGTCCAGCGCGGAGATCATCGTGCAGGGCTGGTACTACAGCAAGGCGGTGTCCGGCGAGCTTGTCGCGGACTTCGCGCGCCGGCGGCAGGAAGGGCCTGCCCTGCCGGCGAACCTGCCCGAAGCAAAGGCTATTTGATGCCGATGAACGGCAGCGCCGCGCCCGGCACCTGGGTGGACGGCAGCACGCCATCCCATTTTTCCACGGCGTTCAGGCTGACGAGGTTGGTGTTGGCGGCCAGCGCCTCGGCCTTGGCGCGGATCGAGGCCGCCTCGGCTTCGCCGCGCATGCGGATGCCGTCGGCTTCCGCGGTGAACTGCTGACGGCGCGCGTCGGCTTCGGCCTTGGCCTTGACCACCTGGATCTCGGCGGTGATCATCGCCGTTTCCTTTTGCTGGCGCGTGGTTTCGATCTGCACCTGGGCCAGCATGCGCTGTTCGATCGAATGCTCGTAGGCCTGCGAGAAACCCACTTCCTCGATCTGAACGCCCACCACCTGGACCGGCGCGCCTTCCATCGTCTTGAGGACGGCGCTGTTCACATCCAGGCCGAGCTTCTGGCGTTCCTGGATGGCGCGCACGGCCGTGTACTGGCCGAATACGTTCTTCACCGCGTCCGGCGTCTTGCGCTCGAGCACGCGCATCTGCAGATTGGCGATGGTGCCGTATTCGGAATAGAGCTCTGCGACGTGCTCGGACGGCACGCGGTAGGTCACCGACACGCGCAGCGTGGCCGGCTGCTGGTCATAGCTATAGGCCTCGAGCTTTTCGAACACGAAAGTGTGGTCGCGCACGGACACCGTCATCACGTTGTCGATGAACGGCGTCTTGAAATCCAGGCCGGGTTCGGCCACGCGCACCAGCTTGCCGTTGCGCAGCACCACGCCGCGCTCGCCCTGATCCACCTGGAACCACGAGCCGAACGCGATGAACAGGATCAGCAGAAAGATGAGCGCGGTGCCAATGGCGAATGTCAGTTTGCGCGGCTTGACCGCGCCGATCGTCTTGACCATCTGGATATCTGTCGGCTTCATCTTCACTTCCAATCCCTGTCTGTTCTTTTGCGTTTACGGTCCGAGAGCACCGCTGCGATGCCGCGCGCGAGCAGATAGGCGATGACCGCCGCCCCCACCAAGATCAGGAAATACCGCATCGAGCGTCCCCCCCGGGAAAGAAGGACGGGATTCTAGCCCGCAGCGAGCGCACTGCCGCAAGCGGGTGTCAACGTAATGTGGCGATACGTTTCTGAACGTTTCACACGCGGTGTTTTCGGCGGTTTTACGCCCCGTACCAGCGCAACCCCAACCGGGACAGCGGATCGGGATAGTCCCAGAACGCGTGGTCCAGCGTCTCCAGCTCTTCCTGCTCCGCCTCGGTCATCGCGCCGTAGATATCGTTGAGCTGCACCACCTCGGGCGAGGCCTCGAAGCGGTCGATCAGCGCACGCATGCGCGAGAGCACGTCCAGCATGTGCACGGCCCCGATCTTGCGCAGCGCCTGCAAGGCAAGCTGGCAGGTCTCGTCGCCCCAGTTGCACAGAAACTGCATGAAGCCGCCATTGTTGATGTCGGCCTCCATCCGCCACAGCGCAACCAGCTCCTGGTCGGTGGGCGACAAGCGGTCGAGCTTCCATCCGGCCGCCTGCAACGCCGCCATGGCCTGCTCGTATCGCAAGTCCCACAGCAGATCGTGCACGTTGAGCATGCCCTGCGGCACCGGCGCGGCCAGCGCGGGCCACACGACGCCGTGCCCGTCATCCACCAGTTGCCACGCCTGGCGTGCCTCGGGCGTGGCTTCATGCAGGCGGATATGCCGCCGTATCGGCTCCCTGACCTCGCGGCCGTCGGCAAGCGTCAACAGCACGTGCGTATCGGTCAACGTCAGGGCAGTGATGCGGTAATCGGGAGTCGGCATTGCAAGGGTCCGGCATGACAGGAAAGCGCAAGACCCTACCGGATCGGCGCGGCGCTGTCGAGGCGCGCCCGTTGCCGGGGCGCATCGCGCCGCATCCTGTTACGGCTCCCTGTTCACCCATCTGCTACGTTAAACAGGACCGCGCCGGGGCCCCATCCGGCGCGCTTGTCGGAGATCGACCATGCCCCGCCCTTCCGAGTCCGCTCCCCTCATCGGAGTGGTCCCGCCATACATGCTGGACCGGCTTGCGCAGCACACCGATGCGCGCGTCAGCATGCCTGCCGTCAAGACGATGATCATCGATCAGCAGCAGCGCAGCCTGCGCGAGATGGCGGGACAGCCGCCTCGCGCGACGCTGGCGCCGGCGCGCCAGGTGGCGCCGGCGGGCACGCCCGACCGCGCCGTGCACGACGCCGGCAACGGCACCACGCTGCCCGGAAAGCTGGTTCGCGCCGAAGGCGCACGGCCCAGCGGCGACCCCGCGGTGGACGAGGCCTACGCGCATCTGGGCTCGACCTACAAGCTTTTCTGGAATGTGTACAAGCGGCACTCCATCGACGCGCACGGCCTGCCGCTGATCGGCACGGTGCATTACGGCGAGGACTACGAAAACGCCTTCTGGAACGGCGCGCAGATGGTGTTTGGCGATGGCGACGGCGAGATCTTCAACCGTTTCACCGTCGCGGTCGACATCATCGGCCACGAGCTCACCCATGGCGTGATCGACACCGAGGCCGCCCTCCTCTACCAAGGCCAGCCCGGCGCGCTGAACGAATCGCTGTGCGACGTGTTCGGCGCGCTGGTCAAGCAGTATTCGCTGGGGCAGACGGCCCGCGAGGCGGACTGGCTGGTCGGCCAAGGTCTCTTCACGGAAAACGTGCAAGCGCGCGCGCTGCGCTCGATGGCCGAGCCGGGCACCGCGTACGACGATCCGGTGCTGGGCACGGACCCCCAGCCCGCGCACATGCGGGACTACGTCGATACGCCGCGCGACAACGGCGGCGTGCACATCAACTCGGGGATTCCGAACCGCGCGTTCTATCTGGCCGCCACGGCACTGGAAGGCAATGCGTGGAACGGCGCGGGGCAGGTCTGGTACGACACGCTGTGCGACAAGCGCCTGCGCCACGATGCCGCGTTCAAGGATTTTGCAGGCCTGACGCTGTTGGTCGCCGGCGAGAAACACGGAGCGGACGTGCGCCGCGCCATCGACGAGGCCTGGAAGGCCGTGGGCGTGCTGCCATGATCGAACTGCCGCCCCTCGACCTTGCGCAGCTCGTGCGCCTTAGCCGCGAGGGCGGCCTGGCATACCTGCCCGGCCTTGCCCAGCCGCGCCGTATCGACATGGCCACCTGCCCGCCTGGCGTGCGGCAGGAGGTCTGCGATGCGATCCTGCATGCCGCCCCGAAAGCCATGCCCGGCAGCGCCGGCGCGGGCGGCGATCAGCGCTACTTTCACGTGGAAGTGGAATTCGAAGGCGCGGATACCGCGCGAGTCACTTTTGACGTGCCGGAGGCCGATGCGCCGGAAACGCTGGTGCGTCTTTGGAAGCGCCCGCCCGGCCAATCTGAATAGCGCGCCCCGCATACAACCCGGTCACCGCCATGACGGCGCACAACGCCGCGCACACGCCCAACGCGGCGCCCCACCCGCTCAGCTTGTCATGCAAGCCGCCCACCATCGCGGGGCCGGTCGCGGCGAACAGGTAGCCGGCACATTGCGCCATGCCCGACAGCGCCGCGGCCTGCTGCGCATGGCTGGCGCGCAGTCCCACGAACGCCAGGCCCAGGATAATGCCCGCGCCGGTGCCCAGGCCAAGCAGCGCGATCCACAACGCCCCCCAAGTGGGCGCCGCGATCAGGCCCGCGAACGCGACGCACGACGCGCCCGCCGCGCAGAACGCCGCGACCCGCTGGTCCCTCAACCGGCGCAGTAGCGGCGCCATGAACAATGCGGGCGCCGCGGACGCCAGCTGCATGAATCCATGCAGCGATCCGGCGCGTTCAGCCGAGTAACCCGCGTCGCGCAAAATGGCGGGCAGCCAGCTCACCGCCACATAGAACACGAAAGAATTGATGCCCAGGAACACGGTGACCTGCCAGGCCAGCGGCGAACGCCACAGGCGCACGCCGTGCGGCGCGTGGGCGGTGGTCGCGGCGGGCGGCGTGTGGCCCGCAAGCTGGGGCAGCCACAACAAGAGGCTGATTAACGGCAGCGCCAGCATGCACAGCGTCGAAAACCGCCAGCCGCCCAGGGGCAGATTGGCAAGCGGAATCGCAATGGCCGAGGCCAGTCCCGCCGCAAGACCCATCGTCAGCACGTAGGCCGACGTCAGCCCCGCCAGGCGCTGCGGGAAGTCACGCTTCAACAGGCTGGGCAGCAGCACGTTGCCCAACGCAATGCCCGCGCCGATGATGGCCGTGCCCGCGTATAGCCCCGCCGCCGCGCCCAGCGTGCGGATCACGATACCGCCAGCGACGAGCAGCATCGCCGCAAAGAGCGTGCGCTCCAGGCCAAACCGGCGCGCAAGCCCCGCGGCAAACAGCGACACCACCGCGAAGGCCAGCAGCGGCAGCGTGATGAGCATGCCGGCCGCCGCCGACGACAGGTCCAGCTCGGCGCGGATCAGGCCGATCAGCGGCGGCACGCTGGTGAACGGCGCGCGCAGGGCCATCGCAATGCAGAGAATGCCCAGGATCAGCAGCGCCGGGCGGCTGGGTGGCGTCGAAGGACGGGATACGTGCATGGTCACTCGGGCGTCGGCAAAGGGAAACGGAAAGGCCACCAGCTTACGCGCCGCGCGCCTTACCGAATTTCGAGATAATGACAACCTTTCCCGCAATTCGGCCACATTCCCCTTTTGCAGCGCCGACGCCCATGCGCACGCCCGACACGCCGCCCGCCCCCTTCGATCCGGATTCCGCCACGCAATGGGCGTTTGCCATGCCAGTGCATGCGGCCGAGCAGGACAACGAATCGCCGACGCACCGGCATCACATGGGCCAGCTTGTCCTGGCGCTGCGCGGCGGCGTCACCTGCTCGGTGCCGCAAGGCCTGTGGATGGTGCCGCCGCAGTGCGCGGTCTGGATCCCCGGCGGCGTGCCGCACAGCAACCGGGTCACGGCCAATGGCCGCGTCTGCTTCCTGTTCGTGCCGGCCGACGCGCCGCGCCTGCCCACGGCATGCTGCACGCTGGCCATCACCCCGCTGGTGCGCGAACTGGTCGTGCACCTGGCCAACCTGGCGCCTGCCGATGCGGCAGCGCCCGCCAACCGCAGACTGGCCGACGTCCTGATGGACCAGCTGTCGCAGATGCCCACCGAGCACCTGCACCTGCCCATCTCGGATCATCCGCGCCTGCGCGAAATCGCCGGCGCGTTGAACGCGGATCCGGCGGACCGCAGCACCGTCGCGCAGTGGGGCAAGCGCGTCGCCATGAGCGAACGCACGCTGGCGCGGCTGGTGCAGCAGGAGGTCGGCATGAGCTTCGGCCGCTGGCGCCAGCAGCTGCACATCATCCTGGCGCTGCAACGGCTGTCGGCGGGCGTGTCGGTGCAGCGCACGGCCGAAGACCTGGGCTACGAGTCGGTCAGCGCCTTCATCACGATGTTCAAGAAAACGCTGGGCAAGACACCCGCGCGTTACTTCGCGGACAAGAGCGACCCGCAGGCCACGCCGCCATGAACGCGCGCGCGGGTCACGCCTGTCTGGAACCGGCCACGATGAAAAGGCGCGGAAACGGCAGCAGCACGGTGCCATCGGCCAGCGCCGGATAGGCCTGCTCGATCAACGACTGATAGCGCGCCAGGAAACTGGCCTGTTCGGCGGCATCCAGCTTGTCCAGATAGGGCCGCAAGGCCGTCCCCTTGAACCACTCGACCACGGCGGCGGCGCCCGCGAGCGGATGATGGTAGGTCGTGCGCCATACGTCCAGCGTGCCGCAATGCGGCTTGAGAAGTTCGTAATACCAGGCCGCGCTGTGACGCGGCGGATGCTTGACGCCGCCCGTCTTGGCCGACCAGGGCGCCTCGCCCGCCACCTGCCGGGCCAGACGATGCGCGGGTTCTTCCAGGTTGTCGGGCGTCTGCACCGCCAGGCTGCCGCCGGGGGCCAGCTTGGCCACCAGCGCGGGGTACAGCGTCTCGTGGTCGGGCACCCATTGCAGCGCGGCGTTGGCAAGGATCACGTCATAGCGTTGCGGCGGATTCCACGTGGCGATGTCGTCCAGTTCGAACGACAGCGCCGGCAAGCGCTTGCGCGCCGCATCGATCATGTCCTGCGAGCTGTCCATGCCCGAGATCTCGGCGTCCGGATAGCGGCTGGCCAGCACTTCGGTGGAATTTCCCGGCCCGCACCCCAGGTCCACGGCGCGCTTGACGAGCAGGTTGGGCAAGGCCGCCACCAGGTCACGCACCGGGCGGGTACGTTCGTTTTCAAAGGCGGAATACTGCTTGGCGGACCAGCTGTTCATGATCGTTCCTTGCGTGGCGATGGGGGTAGCGCCGACTGTACGCCTCGCCTTTTCCGCTGACAAATTCACGATGGCGTCGCTTGCCATATCGGCTGCATATGGACTGCACAAAAAGGCCGCCATAAAAAAGCCCGCCGATTGTCGCCGGCGGGCGGTTGGAAGGCGGGACGCCAGGGTTACTGCGGCTTCAGTTCATCCGAGCGGGTTTTCCACAGCGAGAACAGCACGCCGCCAAGGATCAGGCTGAAGGTCACGCCCAGCGAAATCGCGGGAGGCATCTTGCCGATGAAACCGACCAGGAAGATCTTCGTGCCGATGAACACCAGGACCAGAGCCAGCGCGTACTTCAGGTAATGGAAGCGGTGGATCATCGCCGCCAGGGCAAAGTACAGCGCACGCAGGCCCAGGATCGCAAAGATGTTGCTCGTGTACACGATGAACGGGTCGGTCGTGATGGCGAAGATCGCGGGCACCGAGTCCACGGCAAACACCAGGTCGACAAACTCGATCAGCACCAGCGCCAGCAGCAGCGGCGTCGCGTAACGCACCTTCTTGGACGTGGCCGGATCGACCTCGGTCACCATGAACGCGTTGCCGCGCAGGTCGTCCGTGACACGCATGTGACGCTTCAGGAACTTCAGGATCGGATTCGTGGCGATGTCGGGCGTCTGGTCCGCGATCATCCACATCTTGATGCCCGTGAACACCAGGAACGCGCCGAACAGATACAGCAGCCAGCCGAAGTTGCTGACCAGGGCGGCGCCCAGGCCGATCATGGTGGCACGCAGCACGATCACGCCCAGGATGCCCCAGAACAGCACCCGGTGCTGGTACTGGCGCGGGATCGCAAAGAAGCTGAAGATAAGCGCGATCACGAACACGTTGTCCATGGACAGCGATTTTTCGATCATGAAGCCCGTGTAGTAGGCCATGCCGCTTTCAGCGCCCATGTTCCACCAGACCCAGCCGCCGAACAGCACGGCGGCGGTGATGTAGCCGGCAGACAGCAACAGGCTTTCGCGCACGCCGATCTCGCGGTCTTCCTTGTGCAGCACGCCCAGGTCAAAGGCCAGGAGGCTGACGACGATACCGACGAAGAGCAACCAGCTCCACGCCGGCGTGCCGAGAAAATCGGCGTTGAAGAAGGTGATCAGAGTGTCCATGGTTGACCCCGCTAGATTCGAAGGTGCCCATGATCCCGCTCCGCCTGGAATGGAGAAATCAGCCTGAAAGTGAGTTAAGGTTCGAAAAAACCGAAGTGAGCCGACACCCATGCTGAACTACCGCCACCTGTACTATTTCTGGATGGTTGCCAAGGAGGGCGGGTTTTCCCGCGCCGCCGAGCGCCTGGACATGGCCATCCAAACGATCAGCGCGCAGGTCCGGGAACTGGAAAAGAACCTGGGCCATCAGTTGCTGAAGCCAGCCGGGCGTGGCGTGGCGCTGACCGACGCCGGCCAGGCTGCGTTCGCCCGCGCTGAGGAAATCTTCCAGATCGGGCAAGTGCTGCCGCAGGAAGTGCGCGCGGCCGCCACCAAGCCCGTCGTGCGGCTGTCCGTGGGCCTGTCGGACGGCATCTCCAAGCTGGCGGCACACGCCTTGCTGGGCCCCGTGCTGCACACGCCCGATCTGCATCTGACCTGCCATGAAGGCGAAGTGGAGGAGCTGCTGGGCGAGCTGGCGCGGCATCACCTGGATCTGGTGCTGGCCGGCCAGGGCGCCCCCGCCAACCCCAACCTGCGGCTGACCAGCGACCGCCTGGTGTCCTCGCCGGTGGACTGGTACGGCCCCGCCAAGCTGGTGCGCAAGTCGGACACGCTGGATTTTCCGCGCTGCCTGGAGCGGCTGCCGGTGCTGCTGCCCACGGGCCACTCGGTGCTGCGACAGACGCTGGACCGCTGGTTTGCCGAACAGAACGTGTATCCGAACGTGGTGGGCGAATTCGAGGACAGCGCGCTCATGTCGGTATTCGCGGCCCGGGGCCTGGGCGTCTTTCCGCTCAGCCGCCTGGGCGGGGACGACGTCGCGCTGTTGCGCGGCCTGCGGCCGCTGGCGCGCTGCGAGGACGTGCACGAGGAAATCCACGCCATCCGCAACCGCCGCGGCCAGCACCATCCCCTTGTCCGCGAGATCCTCTCCCAAGCTAAAACTTCGGTTTTATCTTAATGTTTGTCACATCCACTCTGGTTTTTCGGAAATAGAATCGCCGCTATCGTGGCGGTTCTTTTTGAGTCATCGGAGTACCACATCAATGAAGAAAATCATCTGGCTCGCTTTTGCCGTCCTCGCGGCGCTCTGGACCGGGCTGGTGGCGCTGACCCTGCAACTGACCGACTGGGTGCTGGCCACCATTGCCACGACGCAGGTGCCCGGCGCCGCCGTCGACACCTCGCAATGGGTTGCGCCGGCCTGGGCGGCCCCCTGGGTGGATCCGGCATGGCTGGAATCGCTGCAGGGCGGCCTGGTCTGGGCCGCGCAGGGTCTTAACCAGGTGCTGCCCTTCGCAGGCAGCCTCGGCACGCTGATCAGTGTGCTCGGCTGGATCTTCTGGGGCTTCATCATGGCCGGCCTGCTGGTGGTTGCCCTGATCCTGCACTGGCTCGCTGGCAAGCGCGAGCAGCAGGCCCCGGGGCGGCAAGTGGTGTAAAAAGGGGGCAGGCAACGCGCCGCCCGGTACGCTGCCCTTACCCGGAGCGTGCCGTGCTGTCTCGATCTACCCGCTGCCTGACCCTGCCGTTTTCGGCGCTGCTGGCCTGCGCCGGCGCGGCGTCCGCCCAGGCAGCGTCTCCCCACGGCGTGGCGGTCTGCACCGTGACGGGAACATCGGGGCAGTACAGCGTGCGGGTGCGCAACACCAGCGACAGGACGCTCTCGCACGCCGACGTGGTGGGCGTGCATCTGGATGCCGCCGGCCAGGCCGGCGCGCAGGTCACCGCCAACCTGCAGGACGTGCCGCCCGGCAAATACAAGACCGCCGTGCTGGCGCGCCCTGGCGAGTCCGCGGCGCTGGTCAGCATCGCCACCTACCAGACCATCGACGGCGTCGACACCCCCCAACAGGAACTGTACGCAGGCAAGGTCGCCCATGTCGCGCATGGCTCGGCCCTGCAATACACGTTGGCGCCGCTGGCCTTGCGCGGCTGGACGGTGGCCTATGGCACGGCGCAGAGTCCCAAGCTGGAACCCGGCAGCGCCGTGCTGCTGATCTATCCCGCCCGCACGGGCAAGAAACGCGACATTACGCGGCCCGACGCCGGGCGCGCGCCGGCGGACGTGGTGCCGCTTGCGCCTTGCCCCGCCGTTCGCGGGAACTGACCGCGGTCCTTGACCGCGATCACGTGCCGCTCAAGAGGTCGCGCTCGTTCAGGAGCGCATAGACGATCTCGGGCCGGTTGTCGAAACCGCGCCGAATCGCGGCGGGCAGCGATGCCCGCGTCTTGCGGCACAGGCCGGGCAATTCTTCCAATTGAATCGAGATGCCGCGCGAGGTCCGCACCTCGTTTTCGCTGGGCGTGATGTGGATCACGATGCCAAGCTGGGCCTGGATGCGCCCCTGCATGGCCCGCAGGTCGTCCAGGCTGGTGATGTTTTCCAGCCGCGCGACGAGGCGCTTTTCTTCTTCCCGAGTCAGCCGCAGGACGCGCAGGTCGGACGCCGGATTGGCCAGCAACCGGTCCCGGTCGCACACACAGGCGCCGGGTGGACATTCTTGGCGGATGGGAAACGGCAGGTTCATGGGGACGGTGCGCCAGCCACGACGGCGCGGGGCGTTGCCAATCTGGGCATTCTAACCAGGATGAACGAGCTCCTGCAGGCGCGCACTGCGCGTTTACCCGCTAGCGCCGGCCGCAGACTTCCCTGCCGGGCAGCCGTAATCGTTCAGACCCCGGCATCGCCTGGCGCGCCTTTTGCCGTAAGCTCTGCCCTCGCCCTGAACTCGCCCTTCGCCATGACATTTTCGACCCGCCGATTCGTGACCCGCGCCCTGATCGTTCTGGCGGCGATCGTGCTGGTGGCAGCCGTGGCGCTGGCGGCGACGGGCCTGCTGAGCGGCGCCCGCGACGCCGACGTGGCCGTCGTGCTGGGCAACACCGTTCAACCCGGCGGACAACCCTCTGCGCGCCTGGCCGCGCGGCTGGACCGCGCCTACGACTGCTATGCCGCGTCCCGATGCCGCATTCTGTTCGTCAGCGGCGGCGTGGATCCGGCCGGCACGGACGAAGCCGCCGCCATGCGCGACTACCTGCTGGCGCGCGGCGTGCCCGCGGGCCAAATCGTCGTCGACAGTGCGGGCGTGGACACATGGGCCACCGCCCGTCACGCCAGCGCCTACATGCGCGAACACGGCTACACACGGGCCCTGGCCGTGACGCAGTATTTCCATGTGCCGCGCACGATGCTCGCGCTCAAGCGCCAGGGCGTGGCCGAGGTCAGCGGCGCCTATCCGGCATTCTTCGAAATGCGCGACCTCTATTCCATTTTCCGTGAGCTGCCCGCTGTGGCGCTGTATATTTTCCGGCCGCTATAAGGGCGAACCATCAGGGCGCATCCGCCCGCCTGATCCATCCAGGACTTCCCATCGTGCTGATCTTTCACAACCCCGTTCACAACAAACACAGCGGCCGCCACGAAATGTTCCGCGGCAAACTGGTGCCTTGCCATGAAACGCCGGCAAGGCTGGCGTTCGTGCTGGACGCGCTGCGCCAGCGCGGCATCGGCGAACTGCGCGTGCCCGGCAGCCCGGACATGGATCTCATCAAACGGGTGCACACGCCGCGTTATGTGGATTTTCTGGCAAGCGCCTGGAACGAATGGGTGGCGCTGGATCCGGCCAATGCCGATATCGACGTGCTGCCGTCGATCTGGCCGGTGCGCGGATTTCGCCACGACATCGAGCCCACCAATTTCGCGGCGCGCGTGGGCCTGTTCTCATTCGATAGCGGCTGTCCGCTGACGGCCGGCACCTGGGAGGCGGCCACGGCAGGCGCCGCCTGCGCCATCGACGCCGCGCGCGCCGTATCCCAGGGCCAGGGCCTGCGCGCGGCAATGGCGTTGACCCGGCCGCCCGGCCATCACGCCGGTCCGGACTTCTTTGGCGGCTATTGCTTCCTGAACAACGCGGCCCTGGCGGCGCAGGCGCTGCGCGACGCCGGGGCACAACGCGTCGCGGTGCTGGACGTGGATTATCACCATGGCAACGGCACGCAAAGCATCTTCTACAACCGTGGCGACGTGCTCACCGTGTCGGTCCACGGCGATCCGACCACCGAGTATCCGTTCTATCTGGGCTATGCCGACGAGCGCGGCGAAGGCGCGGGCCAGGGCTGCAACCTGAACCTGCCGCTGCCCGCCGGCAGCGACTTCGCGGCCTGGACCGCCGCCTTGCAGCAGGGGATAGACGCCGTGCGCGCGTTCAAGGCCGACGCGCTGGTCGTCGCGCTGGGCGTGGACACCTACGAAGGCGATCCGATTTCGAAGTTCAAATTGAAGAGCGCTGACTATCTGCAGGTCGGTCAGATGCTTGCTGGGCTTGGGCTGCCCGTGGTGTTCACGATGGAAGGCGGCTATGCGGTCGCGGACGTGGGTATCAACGTGGCGAATGTGCTGGAAGGGTATCTGGGCTGATTCGCCTGTAGGGTGTCCACCGCCTGTAGGGTGTCTGACACCCTATGCACACCGCGGCAAACCCGAGTCCATCTCCCCAGGGTGTCAGACACCGGTGAGAGACCGTCTCCCCAGGGCCTCAGACACCGGTGGTGTCAGACACACCGCCGCAAAACCGCAGCACCCTTTTAATCGCGCGTCTCAAGCACCTTGTTGATCCGCAGCGCCAGCAGCGTGCACGCCACGCCCGACAGCAGGTACACGCTGACCGCCACCAGCCCGAATCGCGCAGACAGCCCCAGTGCCACCACCGGCGCGAAGGCCGCCCCGACCAGCCATGCCATGTCGGACGTCAGCGCCGCGCCGGTATAGCGGAACCGGCGCGTGAAGTTGGCGGTGACCGTGCCCGACGCCTGGCCGTAGGACAGTCCCAGCAACGCGAAGCCGATCAGGATGAACGCATCCTGCGCCTTCGGTCCGCCGCCCAGCAGCCAGGGCGACACCACCGCAAACACGCCGATCAGCATGGCCAGCAGTCCCAGCGTCGTGCGCCGGCCAATACGGTCGGCCAGCCATCCGGAGGCGATCGTGCCCAGGATGCCGATCACCGATCCAATGATCTGCACGATCAGCACATCCGAAATCTGTTGCGTGCCGCTGACAGCGATCCACGACAGCGGGAAAACGGTGACGAGGTGAAACAGCGCATAGCTGGCCAACGCGGCGAAGGCGCCGATGAAGAGGTTGTAGCCTTGCTGGCTGACGATCTCGCGGATGCTGATGGGTTCGAGTTCGCCTTCTTCAAGTAGCTGCGTGTATTCCTCGGTCACGACCAGCCGCAGCCGCGCAAACAGCGCCACCACGTTGATGGCAAACGCCACGAAGAACGGATAGCGCCAGCCCCACTCCAGAAAGTCTGACTGCGTGAGCGTCACGTGCAGATAAAGAAAAAGCGCGCTGGCCACCATGAAGCCGACCGGCGCACCCAGCTGTCCCATCATCGAATACCAGCCGCGGCGATTGGGCGGCGCATTCAGCGCCAGCAGCGATGGCAGGCCGTCCCACGATCCGCCGAACGCCAGCCCCTGCAGGCAGCGGAACACGGCAAGCAAGGTGATCGCATGGACGCCGATGGATTCATAGCCCGGCAGAAACGCCATGCCCACGGTCGCGGTGCCCAATACGAACAAGGCAACGGTCAACTTGGTGGCGCGGCCCCATCGGCGCTGAATCGCCATCGACACGGCCGTGCCGATGGGACGCATGATGAAGGCAAAGGAGAAGATAACGAAGGCCCAGAGCGTGCCTTCCAGCGGGGCTTCGAAGGGAAAGAACACCTTCGGAAAAACCAGAACGCAGGCGATGCCGAATACGAAGAAGTCGAAGTATTCCGAGGCGCGTCCCACCACCACGCCCACGGCGATCTCACCAGGCGCCACCTTGGCGTGGCTGGTCCCGCCGCTGATCGCCCCAGGTCCGGAAACGGGAGAGGGATGACCAGGATATTGCGTGGTGGTCGACATGGATTCGCTCGCAAAAAAAGGATCTGAATACGCCTTGTCTACGATCTTGCAACACACCTGCATGACAGTACGCGCATCATGCCGCACGCCGCAAGCCTTACGGCCCAGGACGGCTCCGCATGCGCTGCCGTGCATACTTTTGCTCTTTTTACCCTAGATTTTTCGCGGCTTCCAGCGTAGTGTTTCGTTTACTTCGCACGGTTACGTTTCGGGGTATGACTATGTCGTCCTTCGCAAGGCTTCGCGGATTGATCCTGTTTGCCGCCCTGCCGCTGCTCGCCGGGTGCAATGCGGTCTTGCTCTCGCCGTCGGGCGACGTGGCCGTGCAACAACGCAACCTGATCATCATCTCCACCGGCCTGATGCTCATCATCATCGTGCCGGTGATCATCCTGACCTTGCTGTTCGCCTGGCGCTATCGCGCCAGCAACAAGGACGCCGCCTACGATCCCGACTGGAACCACTCCACCATGCTGGAGCTTCTGATCTGGGCCGCGCCGCTGCTCATCATCATCGCGCTCGGCGCGCTTACGTGGGTCAGCACCCACCAGCTCGATCCCTACCGCCCGCTGGCGCGCCTGTCCGAAGGCCGCGAGGTGCCGCCCAACACCAAGCCGCTGGTGGTCGAAGTGGTGGCGCTGGACTGGAAGTGGCTGTTCCTCTATCCCGAGCAAGGCGTGGCGGCGGTAAACGAAATGGCCGCGCCGGTGGATCGTCCCATCCAGTTCAAGATCACCTCGTCATCGGTCATGAATTCGTTCTTCGTGCCCGCGTTGGCCGGCCAGATCTACGCGATGCCCGGCATGCAGACTACGCTGCACGCCGTCATCAATCACCCCGGCGAGTACGAGGGCCTGTCCGCCAACTACAGCGGCTCGGGGTTTTCCGGCATGCGCTTTCGCTTCCATGGCCTGGACCAGAAAGGCTTTGACGACTGGGTCGGGCAGGCGCGCAAGTCGCAAGCCACGCTGGACCGCGCGGCGTACCTGAAACTTGAACAACCCAGCGAGCGCAACCCGGTGCAGCTTTACGCCACCGTTGCGCCGGGCCTGTTCGACGCCATCGTGAACCGCTGCGTCGAGCCCAACCGCATGTGCATGCGCGACGCGATGGCCATCGACGCCCAAGGCGGCGCCGGCATTCCCGGCGCGCATAACCTGACCACCCTGGATCCCCAGACGCGCGAGCGCCTGGGGCTCACGGACACGCCGCCGCGCAAGTACGTGGGCGCCATGTGCACGGCCACCGAAGGATTGCTGCTGTAGCGCGGCAGGTTTTTCAGCTCGGCACGTGCGCCATGTAAACGCGGTCTTTTTGCTGGAATCGAGATGCCTGATCAACCTGACCTCACCAAGCTGATCTTCGGCCGTCTGACCTGGGACGCCATTCCTTTCCACGATCCCATCCTGCTGGGCACGTTCTTCGTGGTGGCGATTGGCGGCATCGTCGTGCTGGGCTCCGTCACTTACTACAAGAAGTGGGGCTACCTGTGGCGCGAATGGTTCACCAGCATCGATCACAAGAAGATCGGCATCATGTACGTGATCCTGGGCATCGTGATGCTGCTGCGGGGGTTTGCCGACGCCATCATGATGCGCTCCCAGCAGGCCGTGGCCTTCGGCGACTCCACCGGCTTTCTGCCGCCGCACCACTACGACCAGATCTTCACGGCGCACGGGGTCATCATGATCTTCTTCGTGGCCATGCCGCTGGTCACGGGCCTGATGAATTTCATCGTGCCGCTGCAGATCGGGGCGCGCGACGTCGCGTTTCCGTTCCTGAACAACTTCAGCTTCTGGATGACCGCCGGCGGCGTGATCCTGGTGATGATGTCGCTGTTCGTCGGGGAATTTGCCCGCACCGGCTGGCTGGCGTATCCGCCGTTATCCGGCATCCTGCACAGTCCGGATGTCGGGGTCGATTACTACATATGGGCCTTGCAGATAGCGGGGGTGGGTACATTGCTATCCGGGGTGAACCTGCTGGTCACCATCGTGAAGATGCGCGCGCCCGGCATGAAGATGATGCGCATGCCCATCTTCACGTGGACGGCGCTGTGCACCAACGTGCTGATCGTGGCGGCCTTTCCGGTGTTGACGGCGGTGCTGGCCCTTCTGTCCATGGACCGCTATGTCGGCACCAATTTCTTCACGGCGGACTTTGGCGGCAACGCCATGATGTACGTGAACCTGATCTGGATCTGGGGCCACCCCGAGGTGTACATCCTGATCCTGCCGGCGTTCGGCATCTTCTCCGAGGTGGTGTCCACCTATTGCCGCAAACGCCTCTTCGGCTATGCGTCCATGGTGTATGCCACGGTCGTGATCACCGTGCTGTCGTACCTGGTGTGGCTGCACCACTTCTTCACCATGGGGTCCGGCGCCAGCGTGAACTCGTTCTTCGGGATCACGACAATGATCATCTCGATCCCGACCGGCGCCAAGATCTTCAACTGGCTGTTCACCATGTATCGCGGGCGCATCCGCTTCGAAGTGCCGATGCTGTGGACGCTGGGGTTCATGGTCACCTTCGTGATCGGCGGCATGACGGGCGTGCTGCTGGCCGTGCCGCCCGCCGACTTTGCGCTGCACAACAGCCTGTTCCTGATCGCGCACTTTCACAACGTGATCATCGGCGGCGTGCTGTTCGGGCTGATGGCCGGCATCACCTACTGGTTCCCCAAGGCGTTCGGCTACAAGCTAGATCCGTTCTGGGGTAAATGCTCGTTCTGGTTCTGGCTGGTGGGCTTTTACGTGGCCTTCATGCCGCTTTACGTGCTGGGCCTGATGGGCGTGACGCGCCGCGTGAACCACTTCGAGGACATGTCGCTGCAGATCTGGTTCCAGATCGCGGCCTTTGGCGCGCTGCTGATCGCGTGCGGCATCGCCAGCTTCATCATCCAGCTCGTGGTCAGCTACCGCCGCCGCGACCAGTTGCGCGACACCACCGGCGATCCGTGGGATGGCCGCACGCTCGAATGGTCCACGTCGTCGCCCCCGCCCGTGTACAACTTTGCGTTCACGCCGCGGGTGCATGACCTGGACGCCTGGTGGCAGATGAAGCAGCACGGCTACCAGCGTCCGCAGCAGGGCTTCATTCCGATTCACATGCCGAAGAACACGTGGGCGGGCATCGTGCTGGCCGGGATCAGCGTGGTGCTGGGCTTTGCGCTGATCTGGCACATGTGGCCGCTGGTGGTGCTGGCGTTTGCCGCGCTGATCCTGGTGTCGATCATCCATACCTTCAACTACAAGCGCGACTACTACGTGCCGGCCGAACAGGTCGTCGCCACGGAAGACGCCCGCACAAGGCTGCTAGCGCAACATGTCTGATACCCTCGCCCACCCCATGCCCGGCGGCGCCGCGCCGGCCCAGGAACCGGTCTTCTACGTTCCTGGCGAACACCATCCCAAGAACGGCACGCTGCTCGGGTTCTGGATCTACCTGATGAGCGACTGCCTCATCTTCGCGTGCCTGTTCGCGGTCTACGGCGTGCTGGGCCGCAGCTTCGCGGCCGGGCCGTCCGGCGCGGACCTGTTCGACCTGCCGCTGGTGGCGGTGAACACGACGCTGCTGCTGCTGTCCTCGATCACGTACGGCTTTGCCATGCTGGAGATGCGGCGCAACCGTATCGGCGCCACGCAGCTGTGGCTGGCGGTCACCGGCATCCTGGGCTTGGGCTTCCTATCGCTGGAAATCTACGAGTTTTGGCACCTGATCCACCAGGGCGCCGGGCCGCAGCGCAGCGCCTTCCTGTCGGCCTTTTTCACGCTGGTCGGCACGCACGGGCTGCACGTCACCTTCGGCATCGTGTGGCTGGTGACGCTGATGCTGCAGGTCCGCCTCCACGGCCTGATCCCGGAAAACCGCCGCCGCCTGATGTGCCTGTCGATGTTCTGGCACTTCCTGGACCTGATCTGGGTGGGCGTGTTCACCTTTGTGTACCTGATGGGAGTGCTGCCATGACGTCACACATGGATAACCTGGCCGACACCGGCCACGGCGGCCACCACGGCCACGACGGTCACGATGGCCACCACGACGATGACGACGCCGCCGCCCACGGCACCTTCAAGAGCTACATGACCGGCTTCGTGCTGGCGGCCATCCTGACGGCGATTCCGTTCTGGCTGGTGATGGACCGGGTCATCGACAGCTCGCGCGTCACGGGCCTGGTGATCCTGGCGTTCGCCGTCGTGCAGATCGTGGTGCACATCATCTACTTCCTGCACCTGGACACCAAGTCCGAAAGCGGGTGGAACATGTTGGCGTTAATATTCACGCTGGTGCTGGTCGTGATCACGCTCAGCGGATCCATCTGGATCATGTATCACCTGAACTCCAACATGATGCCCATGTCCCCGCATGACATGCGCAAGATGCCCTGATGGCTGCAGTCAAAGACATTTCTTCACGCGACACCTCCCGACATCCGCGCAGCAAAGCAACCCTGGTCATCCTGGGGTTGCTGGCTGTTGCCCTCTTCGCCGGGCTTTGCGCCCTGGGCACCTGGCAGGTGCACCGGCTGGCCTGGAAGCGCGCCCTGATCGCGCAGGTGGATCAGCGGGCCCACGCGCCCGCCACGCCCGCCCCCGGCAAAAGCGAATGGGCGCAATTGACGCAGGACAACGCGGAATACCGCCACGTCACCGCCGCCGGCACGTACCACTTCGACAAGCAGACGCTGGTGCAGGCCGCGACCGAACTGGGCAGCGGCTATTGGGTCATGACGCCGCTGCAGCTGGCGGACGGCGGCACCGTGCTGGTCAATCGCGGCTTCGTGCTGCCGGCGTGGCGCAAGGACCCCGCCAATGCCGCCCAGCCCGCCGCCCCGGGCCAGGTGACGGGCCTGCTGCGCATGGGCGAGCCGGCCAGCGGCTTTCTGCGCAACAACGACCCGGCCGCCAACCTCTGGTATTCACGCGATCTGCCCGGCATCGCGGCGGCGCGCGGGTTGACCGACGTGGCGCCCTACTTCATCGATGCGGATGCGGCGACCAGCCCCGGCAAGGATCCCGCGCGGGAACCGGTGGGCGGCCTGACGATGCTCAACTTTCCGAACAACCATCTGACGTACGCCATCACCTGGTATGCGCTGGCGCTGATGGTGATCGTGGGCGTGGTGATCTTCGTGCGCGAGGAAAAGCGCGCGCGCCGGCCGGGCTGATCCGCCGGCACGCAAACACAACGGCGCCCCCAAGGCGCCGTTATTGTTTCCAAGACGGTGTCAGACACCCGGCGCAGATGGTCGTCAACTTGGGGGAACGGAGCAGTGGGTGTCAGACACCTTATGAGCACGGTGTGAGACACCCGGCGAAGATGGTCGTCAACTTGGCTTGCAAGGTGTCTGACACCCGTCAGCAACGACCGTCAAGTTGAGCAGGCGCCACATGGGTGTCTGACACCTTGCCCCACGAAGACCGGTATCGCCAACAACAACGGCGCCCACTTGGGGCGCCGTTGTCGTTTGATCTCCCGTGCAACCGCCGGCGGGATCAGCAGGCCGGCCAGCGGATGCTGCCCGCCTCGGGGCATACCCACGATCCCTGCAGCCGCGCCCGGATCTGGGCCAAGCTTTGTTCGACCAGCAGCTCGCCGTCGCGGAACACCGGCACCAGCGCCCCGCCCGCCGCCTGCTCTGGCGTCTGCTGATCGTGCAGCACGTAGCCGTCCGGCGTCTCTTCCACGCGCAGCAGTCCCTTGGCGGACTTTTTCACGCCGGAGTCGGTGACCGGGTCCTTGACCAGTTCCTGCGGTTCGCCGTTGACCTCGGCATACGTGGCCTTCAGCGCCCAGCCGAAGGTGTCGCGCGTCAGGTACTGGTACGTGTAGGACCCGATGCCCAGCACCACGTTGCCCGAGGCAAAGCCCTTGCGCTCCAGCCGCACCAGGATGTCGCGCGCCCGGGTCAGCGTGATGGAGTCGCCGTAGATCAGGCCGACGTGCGGATCCAGAAGCTTGTAGCCGCGCTCGGTCTCAACCCCGCCAAAGGTATCCCACAGGCATTGCACGGCGCCCTTCACCTCGGCGGCGCGAAGGGCTTGCCGCGCGCTGGCGTCTTCACCCAGCAGCCAGTAGTTGCCCGTGGCCGCATCACGCACGGCCTCAAAGCCGGCGGCTTGCGCCGCTTGCAGGGCGGCGCGGTCGTCTACGCCCGGCACGTCGGTGCAGAAGTAGCCCGTCAGGATCTTCACGGGATCGCCCGAGTCCGGGCGGAACACGACCTTGGCGTTGCCCAGCGCATCCGGCTCGCGGCTCATGATCTCGGACTTGAGCGCCGCGGCAAAATCCGTGACCACCTGCCAGAAGTCCCAGGTGTCCGACACCACGGACACGATGCCCGCCGGATAGACCTGCTTGACCAGGCGGCGGATGGTTTCGATCTCGCCTTCCTTGCTGCCCAGGCACATCACGGAGTGTTCGGTCGCCGGCACCGAGCCGCCGATGAGTTCCCGATCCGAATCCGCGAGGTAGAGGTCTTCAAGGTAATCGATGGCCGGGATCGTGTCGGTGCCGGTGAAGGACAACAGGTGGCCCGCGCCGCACTTGCGCGCGTCGTACAGGCCGGCCATGCCGCGCATCGAGAAGTCGTGGCCCTGCCAGTCCACGAACGCCATCGGGCTGCCGGTCAGCTGCGCGAAGTAGGTCAGCAGCTTGCGGTATTCGAAGGCGATGGTGGCGACCGTGGACGGCTTCCAGGATTCGCAACTGAACAGGGTTTCGATGTAGGTCACCAGCCAGGCGAATTCCGGCTGGGTGTTGACGAAGGTGACGGGCGGCACGCGGATGTCCACGCGGGCGCCTTCAGGCACCGAGCGGATTTCCAGCGGCAGGTAGCCCAGGTCGTGCAGCGCCTGCAGGTGGTCCACCGTGACCGCGCCCTTGCCCAGCGCGTTGTCCACGCGGCGCTGGTACTGGCGCACCGCCGTCGCGGCCGGCTTGCCGAAGAACTCGCGGTTGAAAAGACCGATCAGGATTTCCTTGATGAAGCCCTGCAGGCCGAACCAGACGATCTTCTCGTCGAACAATTCGGGCAGCACCGGCGCCAGGCGCGCGGAACGCGGCGTGAAGTTGGCAAGGATCTTGTTGGTGCCCTTGGGGTACTGGAACGGGTGGCCGGTCTTGTAGAAATCCGCCTGCAGAAAGGGATTCAGGCCGTTCTTGAGCGCGGGGGCCAGGGTGTCGGGGGCATTCATGGCGTTTTCCTTCTTGGCTGCTTAGTTGACCAGGACGGCTGCGGCGGCGCCCGGCACAGGGGCGTCTTCGGTGCGAGTCCAGTCGTATGCGGTGAAAATCTCGGCGTAGTTGGCCTTCAGCTCGGTCAGGCCCTTGCTGAAGATGCCGTGCGTGACATACAGGTAGAGCGGCTGGCGGGTCTTGCCGCGCAGGGCGGCGGCCAGTTCCAGGAACGTGCGGCCGCCGTCGCAGATGTCGTCGACCACCAGCACCGGCTGGGCCGGGATATCGTCGGGCACGCGGGTTTCAGTAATGCGGCCGGTCTGCGGATCGCGGACCTTTTCCGCGTAGCGCACATCCGCCACGCCCAGCGCCTTGGCCAGCGCCTGCACCCGCTTGCGGGCGCCGGCGTCCGGCGCCATCAGCGTGACGCCCTGCGCAAAGGCCGGGGCTGCCAGCGCCTTTTTCAGGAAGGTGGCGGCATCGACGACCCGAACCCGCGCGAGCAGCGCCGGCGTGACGTCGCTGTGGGGTTCGACGATGGTGACGGTGGCGTACTGCTGGTCGTTGATCAGCTTGCAGAACACCGCGGCGCCCAGCGCCTCGCCCGGGTTGCACACGCGGTCCTGGCGGGCATACGGCACATAAGGCATGTCCAGGTGCACCGGCACGGCGGGGTTCAGGCGGCGCAGGGCATCGGTCAACAGCAACAACTGCATCACGTCGTCGGCCGACTTCAACAAGGCATGGATGCGAAATTCGCGGGCGGCGTCCGCCTGCTCGCGCAGCTCGGCCGGAATGGTGACCTGCATTTCGCCGCCCGGAAACCGGAACGCTGCCGGCGTATCGGTCAGGCGTTGTCCTTCAATGACCGCAGTGATGGTGAACATGATCGTCCCTTAGTGGTATTTCAAAACTAAGTGACGTCAGTATAAGCCCACTTATTGTTGTTATGCAACTATCTTTGTATTTGAATGGGCGCGCTCACGCCTCATCCGACGCTGCGGTCGAAAAACGTGAAGTCCTTCAGCCGGTACAGGCGCGCCGGCCGCTGCGCGCCGCCGACCTGTTCGTCGGTGGCCTCCAGCGCGCCCCACGCTTCCATCTTGCGGCGGAAATTGGATTTCTCGAGCCGGGTCTGCAGGATCGCCTCATAGGTGTGCTGCAGCTGAGTCAGCGTGAAGCGCTCGGGCAACAGGAAGAACGGCAGCGTGGAATAGGTGGACTTGCTGCGCAGTCGGTCCACGGCCGCCCGGACGATGGCGGCGTGGTCGAACGCCAGCGGCGGCAGCGCGTCCACGCTGACAAAGCGGAACTCGGCGCGCCTGGCGGCGGCCAGTTCGGCGGCGGGCACCAGGGCCACGTAGGCCACCGACAGCGACCACTGCCGGGGGTCGCGATCCATGCCCGAAAACACCTGCAACTGCTCAAGGTAGCGCGGCTCGAAACCCGTCTTTTCCCGCAACACGCGCCGGATGCTGTCTTCGGTGGACGCGTCCTCGTCGGCGTGCACCACGCCACCGGGCAACGCCATCGCGCCCTGAAAGGGCTCGCGATCGCGCTGGTGCAGCGCGACTTCCAGGCCAGATTCGCGCAGGGTGAGAAGGACGGCGTCGACAGTGACGAGCGGCTGGGGAAATTCCAAGACGAGGGTTCCAAGATTCGGGTTTTGGGCAAGATGCCACTATGAGAGATTCAGGTCAATCCGGCCCCGTTCCGCCTGCGCAGATTTCAGGCGCGTGCGCCACTAGAACAACTTCGAATTTTGGCAAAAATTGACGGCGGATAACGACAATTAACGCATTGTTCTACACTATGCCCCGAGGAACACCGCCGGGTTGATGCTTGGCGCCGTGTTCCTTTTGCTTTTTCTTCAACTGCAACACAGGAGTTTTCCGGATGAAAAAGACGCTGCTCGCCGCGGCAATGCTGGCCTCTTTCGCAGGCGTTGCCCAGGCAGAACCGTCAGTCACCCTCTATGGTGTCATCGACACCGGCCTCGGCTACAACAAGAT
Organism: Achromobacter sp. JD417; assembly: GCF_041879325.1. Taxonomy (NCBI): domain Bacteria; kingdom Pseudomonadati; phylum Pseudomonadota; class Betaproteobacteria; order Burkholderiales; family Alcaligenaceae; genus Achromobacter; species Achromobacter sp. JD417. Next base: position 4,957,426 of record NZ_CP087159.1, read on the forward strand.
CAAGGGCGATGGCTACAGTGGTTCCAAAGTCGGCATGATCAACGGCATCCAGGCCGGCTCCCGCTGGGGCCTGCGCGGATCCGAAGATCTGGGCGACGGCCTGCGTGCCGTCTTCAAGCTGGAAAGCGGCTTTGACTCCGCCAACGGCAGCCGCGGCCAGTCGGGCCGCCTGTTCGGCCGCCAAGCCACCATCGGCCTGGCCAACGACGCCTGGGGCTCGCTCGAATTCGGCCGCCAGGCCACCGTCGGCTCCAACTACCTGGCCGACATCGATCCCTTCTACACCAGCTACACCCAGTCCAACCTGGGCCTGGGGTTCAGCGCGGCCAACACCATGCGCTGGGACAACATGGTCATGTACCGCACCCCGTCGGTGAACGGCTTTGAATTCGCCGTGGGCTACTCGTTCAGCGTGGACGACACCACGACGGACCAGACCGGCTTCAAGACCGCGGACAACACGCGCGGCATCACGACCGGCCTGCGCTACGTGCAAGGTCCGCTGAACGTGACGCTGACGTATGACCAGCTGAACGGTTCCAACCGCGGCTCCATCGACAACGGCGCCACGCCGCGCCAGTACGCCATCGGCGCGTCGTACGACCTGGAAGTCGTCAAGCTGGCCGCCGCTTACGGCCGCACCACCGACGGCTGGTTCGTCGGCCAGGACCTGCCGGCCGGCACGCCGTTCAGCGATGAATTCGGCATCAACCGCTTCGTGGACGGTTTCAAGGCCAATTCCTACATGCTGGGCGCAACGTTCCCCGTCAGCGCAGCCGGCAGCCTGTTCACGTCGTGGCAGCACGTGGCCCCGTCCAACGACAAGCTGACGGGCGGCGACGCCAACATGAACGTCTACAGCGTGGGCTACACCTACGACCTGTCCAAGCGCACCAACCTGTACGCCTACGGTTCGTACGGCACGGATTACGCGTTCATCGACGGCGTCAAGAGCACCGCCGCCGGCGTGGGCATCCGCCACCAGTTCTAAGCGTGTGCCGGGCCGGTCCGCTTGCGCGGCGCCGGCCCACCTCGCCGCCCGGGCCGCTACCGCGCCCGGGCGCGCTCCAGCATCTGGACGATCTCTGTCTGCCCGCGCTGGCGGGCGTGCTGCAACGGCGTGCGGCCGTCCTTGTCCGGCAGATTCACGTCCGCGCCCCCTTCGATCAGCAGCCCCACGATGGCCTGATGACGCGGTCCGCCATCGCTCAGAATGATGGCTTCCAGCAGCCCGGTCCATCCCAAGCGGTTGACATGGTTCGGATCCACCCCGGCCTGAAGCAGGCGTTTGACGACCTCGACATGGCCCCGCTCGCAAGCAGGTATCAGCGCCGTGCCGCCGTAGCGGTTGGTGCTTTTCAGATCCGCGCCGTGCGTCAGCGTCAGTTCCAGGATCTCGCGATACCCCTGCGCGCCCGCCAATAGATAGGCGCTGTCCTGCATGCCGTTCTTGGCGTTCACATCCGCGCCGGCCTGGATCAGCGCCGCCGCGGCCGCTTCGTGGTTGCCTTGCGTGGCGCGCAGGAGCGGCGTGTTGCCCTGCCCGTCCCGCGCCTCGAGCGGCGCGCCTGCGGCCAGCAATTGGCGCACCCGCGCCGTGTCGCCCTTGCCGGACGCCTCCAGCAGGTGCGCGCCCCGGTCGTCCGCCGCCGCACCGAAGCCGATTGCACTGAGCGTCAGCGTGAAGCAGATGCGCCAGAAGTTGATGTAAGCCATTGCCGGCAGCCTCCCTGGTTTTTCCGGTATCGCGCCACGGTCCCGCGCCGGGCGCGCTGCCATTATCTCCCTGCTGCGCGCCGCGCAAGCTATGCTCGGTCAGATTCATGGTGACGTGCAATGCGCAGGAAACACGCGTCCGGCATGATCGGCCTCCCTTACTGATCGCAGCCCCCCACGAACTGTCATGCCTTCTCGTTCCCCTTCCGAGTTCTCGCCCGTACTCCGTCCGCAAACGCGCCTTGCCCGCGCCCTGGCCCTGGCGTTGCTGCCGCTGGTCCTGGCCGCCTGCAATGGCGGCGGCGACGATGACGATGACGCCGTCCAGCCGCTTGTCGCCGAAACCCCGGCGCCGCCGCAGACGCCCGCTCCGGAACCGCAACCTGAGACGCCCCCGCGCAATACGGCCTACCTGCAGACCAAGCCGGGCGACGTGATCCAGGTCCGCATCGAGGAACTGCAGCCCACCCAGGCCGCAATCGGCTATGACCAGATCTATTACAAGCTGGGCCGCTGGCAGGGCGACTTCGACCGCGCCACCTGGGCGGCCGATCCGGTGCTGCAACTGGATTACCTGAACCGCACGGTCGGCAAGAAGTTCGACGATTACTGCGAAGACGTGGGCGGCGCCGAGCGCGCGCAGAAGTTCCAGAGCATCGCCGAGGCCCGCGCCGCCCGCCTGGACCAGCCCGACACGTTCGCCTGCCTGGACGCGCCGGGCACCCACACCGCCAACCTGAAGACGGTGGTGGTGGGCTGGAACGGCAATCTGTACCTGACCGACGGCCACCACACGTTCTCGTCCCTGCGCGAGATCTTTGACGGCGGCCCCAAGCTGCCGGTGTGGGTGAAGGTCGACGCCAACTACAGCGATCTGACGACCGCGGCCGCCTTCTGGCAACGCCTGGTGGACGAGCGCCGCGCGTGGCTGCGCGACGGGCAGAATCAGCCCATCACCGTCGACCAGCTGCCCACGCGCCTGGGGCTGTCCCATGCGCAGGAACCCGGCGGCATGCAGGAAGACCGCTATCGCTCGCTGGTGTACTTCACCCGCGACATCGCCTACAGCAACGGCAACCTGCCCGAGTTCGCGGAATTCCTGTGGGGCGACTGGCTGCGCCGGCAGGCCGCGGCGGGCCAACTGCCCGGGTTGGATCGGTACAAGATGCAGGCGCCGGCCACGCCCGCCGAGATCCTGGCGGTCAGCACGCTGAACAAGGACATCCTGCCAACCGGCGCCAGCGACAGCTACGCCGCCGCCGTGCGCGATGCCTCGTTGAAGATGAGCGCGTTGAACGACACGGATATCGTGTTCGAGGACCGCGATGCCGCCAGCCTGGGCCGCATCGCGCTGGCGCCCAACGCGGCCAGCGGCTCGCCCACCAAGACCGCGCGCGACACCCTGGAAGAACTGCCGCGCAACGACGTCAAGACGTCAGACGGCAAGCCGCGCGGCGCGGGCAAGCTGTGGTTCGCGGTGAATTACCGCACCTGCGGCAAGCCGGCGGCGGGCACCTGCTGGGGATGGTGATGTGAAAAAGGCCCGCGCAAGCGGGCCTTTTCGCATTGGGCCGTCAGGACCTCAGAGCACTTCCTTCGTATTTTCGGCCTTGGCTAGCTGCTGCATTGCCAGGGACACCTTCTGGGCGACTTCCAGGCGTTCGGCGGCCGACATGGCGTCGTACTCTTCCTTGGAAATGCCCAGGCTTGCCAAGGCCGCGTAGAACATCTTGTCCTCGATCGACATCGCGGCGTAGTCCATGAACTCCTGCTCGGCCTGCGACGGCGCGGATTGCGAGGTGCCCGAGACGCCACGGCCCATGGCCGAACGGTTGCGCTCGGTGGCGTCGGCGAACGCCGCGCGAAAGCCCTCGCCGGCAGTGGCGTTGGCGTTGCGGGCGGACGCGGGTTGGCCGGCGCCGGCATTGATACCCAGGAAATTCACGCTGCTCATGGAGGCTCCAAAGGGAATGGCGGTCAGGGTGACAACATACTCCCCGCCCGCGACGCCGGAAGGCCCGGTCAGGCGCCCGATCGGCCCGCTTCTCGCGGGATTGCCGCGCGACCATTTTCAGCGTCCTTCGAGTATCTTGTGCCTCTTGCAAACCTTTCAGAGACCCCTCTCATGAGCATCGACACCTCCGCCGCCAGCCAGCCTGCTGCCGCCGCACCCGCCGCGGACGCCTTCCTGCAGTTCCTGGTCAACCTGGTCAACAACGGCAGCCAGATCGAAAGCATTGGCGTGACCTTGCAGATGGGCGGCATGCTGGTGTCCGGCTCGATCGTCTCGGGCGCCGAGTACTTCGACACCTTCGCCGCCAGCTTTTCGGGCTCGCTGGCGTCGATGGACGATGACACGCGCCAGACCGTGCACGCTTCGCTGGCCGAGCTGGGCGATGTGTTCCGCCTGCCGCAGCCCGTCGACCCGCTGCCCAACTACATCCACCTGGCCGACGCGCTGTTCTTCACCGCTGACGGCACGCCCATTGCGGGACAGCCGACCCTGTGGCGCGGCCGCACCAGCGCCGTGGACGGATTCATCCTGGGCCGCATGCAGTCCGACGCGTCGGCCTGATCCGCATGACGCAAACCGTACCGCCACCGATCGAAGGCCAGGACACCGACCGCAAGACGATGCTGGCCCTGATCGAGGCTGCCCCGGGCGTCCCGCTGTCATTCGTCGATTGCGACTTCCAGGAGGCGGACTTTTCGCGCCTGGACCTGCGCGGCTTTCAATTCAGCGGCTGCGCGATCGCCGGCGCCTCGTTCCAAGGTGCAGACCTGACCGACACGCAATGGCTGCGCTGCCGGGGCGGGTCGGCCAATTTCGCCTCGGCCGACGCCAGCGAGGCCTCCTTCCAGAACTGCGACCTGAACAATGCCAACTGGCGCCGTGCGCGGCTGGCCAGCGCGCGCTTGCGGGCATGCAAGCTGACGGGTTCGGATTTCGATGGCATCGCGTGCCTGGGGTGGTCGCTCGAGGAATGCCTGCTGGTCGGCGACCTTCTGCGCGGCGTGTCGTTTCGCAAGTGCAACCTTCTCCAGCTCGATTTCTCGGACGCGGACCTATCGGGCAGCGATTTCCGCGAGACGGTCTTTCACGGCGGCAGCCTGCGCAACGCCACCCTGAAAAACGTTCACTTCGAAGGCGCGGACCTGCGCGAGGCCGATCTGGGCGGTCTGGACCTGTCGGCCGCCGCGCGGCTGGCGGGCGCCACCATCTCCAAGACCCAGGCGGCGGCGCTGCTGGCTGAACTGCGGATCAGCGTGGTCTGACGCCTTTCCGGTGCACCGCGCGCCTGCGCGGGCGCGGGCCGGCGTTGCGGCGCGTTGATTCAGCCGGGTCGCCGGAAGCGCGCCCGCGCCGCCTCGATCTGGGCGTGGCAGATGCAGCCGCTCATGTGCTCGTTCACCATCCCGACGGCCTGCATGAAGGCGTGGATGGTGGTTGGCCCGACGAACGTCCAGCCGCGCCGCTTTAGCGCGCGCGAGAGTTCGATCGACGCCTTGGAGGTGGGATTGTTGTCCCAGTAGTGCCGGTCCACGGCCGCCGGACGCGTCTGCGGCTGCGGCTCGTGCGACCATAGCCAGCCGGCGAGCGACCCGGTTTCATCGGCCAGTTCGCGCGCGCGCTGCGCGTTGTTGATGGCCGACACGATCTTGGCGCGGTTGCGCACGATGGCGGCATTGCCCATCAGGCGCTCCACGTCGCGCTCGGTATAGCGCGCCACGCGTTCCATGTCGAAATCGTCGAACGCCTCGCGAAACGCCTCGCGCTTGCGCAGGATGGTGATCCACGCCATGCCGGCCTGAAAGCCTTCCAGGCAGATCTTTTCGAACAGCCGCCGGTCGTCCGCCACGGGCCGGCCCCATTCATGATCGTGATAGTCCGGCATGGACGGCTGCCAGAAGCAGCGCGGCACGCCGTGCTCGTCGACGATCAGGCCAGGATCGGGGCTGCCGGGGTCCGGGCTGCCGGCGTCTGAGCTAGCGGCGTCCGGGCTGCCGGCGGCCGGCTTGCGCTGATCCCCGCCAGCCTGCCTGGCGGCGCTCATGGCTTGCGGGGCACCGGGCAGCTGGTGTCGCCTTCCTCGCACGCGAGGTACGCGCGCAACTCCTTCGTGCGAGCCTGCGTGAGCTTATCCAGGCACTGGCTCAACACCATCGGATACGCGCTGCCGCCCGTAACGCCTGCTGACGAAAACGCGCATTCGGCATCGCGAAAGAACAGCCACGCCTTCTGCGCGGCCTGCAATTGCGTCAAGGCAGCCTTGCTGTCTTTCAGACGCTCGGTCACTTCCTTGTACGCGGCGTTCAAGTCGGCGTCGGACTTGCGATAGGCCTGGTCCGCGCACAGGTTCATGTCGGTCTGGGTCGAGGCCTGGTCACACTTGAGCACTTGGGCCTGCGCCCCCGCTGCAAGCAGAAGCGCTGCGGCGGCAAACACGATACGCATGGGATTTCCTCCTGTATCCGGTGGGTGGTGGGTTTGGGTGATTGCCGTGGGGTCGGCAAATGCTTGGGGGAAAGTGTCGCACGGATGCCGGTCCGGCGCAGCGCGTCCGCTCGTCGCCTAAGATAGGGCCCATGAAGATCCAATTGCTTTCCGATTTGCATCTTGAAACCGATCCCACCTTCGTGGCACAACCTTCGCCCGGGGCCGACCTGCTGGTACTGGCCGGCGACATCGGTTCGTATCGCCAGGGCTCACGCCTGGAGCGGGACGACTTCGGCCTGGGCGACTATTCACCCCGCCAAGGCTGGCCCACGCCTGTTCTCTTCGTGCCGGGCAACCACGAATACGACAACGTGGATTTCGACGAGACGCATGAGCGCCTGCGCGACCTGTGCGAGACCCTGGGCATCCAATGGCTGGAACGGGAGACCACGGTGATCGGCGGCGTTCGGTTCGTGGGCACGACGCTGTGGACGGACTTCGACGCGCTTGCCGCGCTGGACGACGCGCTGGGGGAAGTCCTGAAAAAACGCGCCAAGGCTTTCCGGGCCGCGGACTTCTATCTGGAAAAGGCCGAAATGCGCCGCCACGGCGCCCCCTTCATGGCCGAACAAATGCGCGAGCAGGGTCTGGCCTGCCAACAATGGCTGGACGCCGCGTTGCGCGTGCCCTTCGACGGCACAACGGTAGCGATCACGCACTTTGCACCCACGCTAGCCAGCGCCGATCCGCGCTACGGGGTCACGCCGGGGACAGCGGGATTCTGCAACGCGCTGGACGGGTTGCTGCCGCTGGCTGACGTGTGGATACACGGACATCTGCACTGTCCGCAGGACTACGTGAAGGACGGCTGCCGGGTGATTGCGAATCCGCTGGGGTATGCAAAGAAGGGGGAACAGGAGGGCTTCGCGCCGGGGAAGTTGTGGGAAGTGCCGGCCTATCGCCGGCCGTGATCGGCAATATTGCAGGGCTCAATTGGCGACGTGAACCGCGCGAAATACGCGTGCCTTGTCTGGGCGCTGAACCGTGCTTGCGCATCGATGCACACATCGACGCAACTGAACTTGCCGTGGATTTGCTGACTTTTGAGATGGACGGATGGCGTGCTTACATCAATCCATGAATTTGGCGACGCGAACATCGCGGTCGGAAAGATGATTGACTCGCCGGGATGCATGATCTCCCGTCTGATGCGATCGTTGTCATTGAAGTAAACCAGCACCGGCGCTTCGGCGTCTTGCGCGTAGTGAACGACTACAGGAGGCGCCAGAAAACCCCAAAGGATAAGACTCGCGCATAGCGTTGCCAATAAAGCACACAGGGCGGCACATAGCTTCAGAAGAACGCGCCCCGGGTAACCGGCGCTAATCGCCTTCATCTACCCGGACTACCGTTGTCGTTCGGTTCGTGCGCCGTAGGCTCGCAGGGTTCGCTTGGCTCGCTGAACCGCGCAAAAAAGCCATGTCGAATGGCGGTTCGTTGTACCTTCGCATCCGGACCCACGTACACATCCACTCGGCTGAACGGGCCGTTTACTTCCACATAATCCCCGCTTTCCGCTGGCAAGCTGACCGAGGTCCAGTAGTCGGAAGCGTGATGCCAATCGGTGTAATACATCGCCGACTCACCGGGGTGTAGCGTTCTTCTAGCGAGGTACACGTCGGTATCGTAGACATAGCCGATTGGGGAACCTGCCGCAGCCGAATAGTGAATAACCACGACCGGTCGGCAAAAATACCAAAACAGCGTCAGCGCGCAAAACAATCCTGCCACCGTGGCGCAGCCGATCTGGATAGGCCCGGTTTTCATCGCGGGCCACGACAATCATGCAGTTTCTTGGCCCGATCCCTACCTTTCCCCCAGGGTACGGGCACTGCCGCAACACGATCCAGCAAAACGCCCACCGTCATCGCATGTGGCTTTACTTGCTCGTACAGATCCGTGCCAAGCTTGATAGAAATGTGATCGGGAACGTCATCGGCGCTGGCAGGCCATGAACCGTTTTCCGGGTGATGCTGCTGCGGATCACCTCTTCTGAAGTCATCTAACGCCTGCGCGATACCAGCGCCATTGATCAATTCCGCCGCGCTGAAACCAACAGCCGCACCCACATAGCCATAGTGAATGTTGGACCAAATGTCGTAGAAGTAATCATGATCCTTGTACTTGTGCCAGCGCGGGTGAATTTCGCCGAGGAACCGCTCTCGCAACACCGGCTTGTGGTCCCACGGCCGCCCGGGCGCGACCCTTTCTGTCCATAACCCATATGCAGCCGCCTTTCGCGCTGCGGCGGCTGCCTCGAAGTCGGGTGGCGCCCCCAGACGCAGGTACCACGGCCACTTCTGCCACTGCGCACGGCGGGCTTGAGGATCCTCGCTGTTCGCCGCGAGAATCGCCCTGCCCTCGATGGAAAATGGATTGGTCTTCATTTCACGGACCATGTATTCAGCCAGCGGCACTGCCGTGTCGGTGTGATTGCATATGGCTGGCCGCAGTGATTGCGCGTACTGCTGGAATCGCCCAGTCGCGCCGGCTGAGACGCCCTTCGACAAACCGATTCCGTAGCCAACATCGCGAAAGATCCCGCCCGGCCCGGGATCCACCCGCGCGAATCCTTGGCTCGCAATCAACGCAGCACCGCAGGCGGTCTTCATCCCCTCCAGGGCAACCAGGCTGTCGTCGACGGCGAAGCTAGGTGCGCCCTCGATGATTGGAAATGCGCCATTGCATTTCGGGCAGTCCACGTTATGACCGAGACCGGCCGCCGCTCGGCCGTCGATGGAGTAGGACGAAAATCCCTCGATCACCGTGCCGCCATGGGTGGTCTTGTCGCCTACACGAATGATCGGGCGCCCTGTCATCATGGCTCCTGGCAATTGCTGATGCACCGGAGTTTGAGCGCCGAAGAATGCGGCTTGAATCAGATAAACACGAAAATCGCCTGACGCATTGGCATCCCGTCATGCAAAGCAAAAAGCCCACCGCTTTCGCGAGTGAGCTTTTGCAAGTAGACCGCTACAGAGATCAATAGCGTCCGATCAGGGCATTGAGTTCATCCTGCGCTGCACGCCTCGCCTCAGGGCGCCGGATTCGGATGCCGCGCGTGGATCTGGTTGATCGCGTCCAGCACGTCCGCCGGCAAGGTCACGTCGACGCTGTCGATGTTTTCCTTGAGCTGTTCCAGCGACGTCGCGCCGATCAGGTTGCTGGTGACGAAGGGGCGCTGGTTGACCCACGCGAGCGCCAGGTGCGTCGGCGAGATGCCGTGTGCGCGGGCCAGTTCCACGTATTCTCGCGTGGCGGCTTCGGCCTGGGGGTTGCTGTAGCGGGTAAAGCGCGAGAAGACCGTCAGGCGGGCGCCGGCCGGCTTGGCGCCGTCCAGGTACTTGCCGCAGAGCATGCCCATCGCCAGCGGCGAGTACGCAAGCAGGCCCACGCCTTCGTGGTGCGTGAATTCCGACAGGCCGATCTCAAACACGCGGTTCAGGAGGCTGTACGCGTTCTGGATCGAGGCGATGCGCGGCAGGTTCTGGTTTTCGGCGTGGCGCAGGAACTGGCTGACGCCCCACGGCGTTTCGTTTGACACGCCCACGTGACGCACCTTGCCGGCGCGCACGAAGTCCTGCAGCACGGACAGGGTTTCCTCGATCGGCACGGTGTGCTCGTCTTCGACCCACGGGTAGTTCAGCTGGCCGAACGTGGCCGTGGTGCGGTCGGGCCAGTGGAGCTGATACAGGTCCAGGTAGTCCGTCTGCAGCCGCTTCAGGCTGGCGTCCAGCGCCTCGGTCAGGTTCTTGCGGTCCAGGAAGGTCTTGCCGTCGCGGATGTGGCCGGGACGCTTGGGGTCGCGCACGGGGCCGGCGACCTTGCTGGCCAGCACGATGTCGTTGCGGCGGCCCGTCTTGGCCAGCCACGTGCCGATGTAGGTTTCGGTCAGGCCCTGCGTTTCGGGCTTGGGCGGCACCGGGTACATTTCGGCCACGTCGACCAGGTTGACGCCGCGCTCCAGCGCGTAGTCCAGTTGTTCGTGCGCCTGCGCTTCAGTGTTCTGCTCGCCCCAGGTCATGGTGCCCAGCCCGATCAGGCTGACGTCCAGGTCGGTACGGCCGAGTTTGCGGTATTTCAAGTTCTGCTCCGTGCGGGGTCTTCAAGTTGGGAAGCGACACCTTACTCCAAGATGTTGGCATTTCGCTGACGGGCGGGGCGTCAGGGCCACGCCCGATTGCCGCCGCCGCGCAATCGGCTTACGCTGATGCGCACATCCAAACCGGGGGAAGACGGCATGCTGCGGGAAGTTGACGAAGTCATCATCTTTTTCGTCGTGCTCATCATTTTCCTGGCCGTCATCGAGCTTGCCTACCGGCTCGGCCGCCGGCTGCGCAAGCCGGCCGACGAGGCCGCCAAGACACACATCACCGCGCTTCAGACCGCGCTGCTGGGCCTGTTGGCCCTGCTGCTTGGGTTTACGTTCGCCATGTCGGTCACGCGTTTCGAGACGCGCAAGAACCTGGTGCTGGAAGAGGCCAACGCCATCGGCAACGCCTATTGGCGATCGCAGCTCATTCCCGCCGAACACCGGCCTGCGGTGGCCAAGATGCTGCATGAATACGCATCGGCGTCGCTGGACTACCACCTGGCCGATCAGGATTCGCCGCGCTTTGCCGCCGCCAACGCCACCGCGCGCCGCATCGAACGCCAGATCCGGGCGGCGGTCGCGGCCCGGGCAGAGAACCCGCCGACCATCTCCACCATCATGTTCATCCAGGCCATCAACGAGATGGCGCAGATCAACGAGAAGCGGCGCGTTGCGCTGGAAAACCACGTGCCGGAGCCGGTGTACTACCTGCTCTTCATCGTGGCCGCCGGTTCGATGGCCTACATCGCCTACGGCACTGGCCTATACGGACGGCGGCGGCCCGTGTCGACCGGCATGTTCGCCGCGCTGATCGCGCTGGTGCTGACCTTCATCCTGGACATCGACCAACCGATCGGCGGCTTGATCGAGGTGGGCCAGGAAAGCATGGAGCGCATGCGTGACACGCTGGCCGACGAAATGCGGCAGCAGCCCTAGCCGCGTTCAGGACCGGTAGATGAACGCCTTGTTTCCTCAATCAAAGAACGGGCGCAGAAACTGCGCCGTGACGCCGGCGTTGCCGCGGCTGACGGCCTGCGGCGTGCCGGCCGCCACGATCGCGCCGCCCGCCTCGCCGGCGCCGGGTCCGACGTCCAGCATCCAGTCGCTGCCCGCCACCACGCGCAGGTCGTGTTCCACCACGACCACGGTGTTGCCGGCGTCGACCAGGCCGTGCAATTGCGTCATCAGTTTGTCCACATCCGCCGCGTGCAGGCCCGTGGTGGGCTCGTCCAGGACGTACAGCGTGTTGCCGCGCTGGCTGCGTTGCAGCTCGGTCGCCAGCTTGATGCGCTGCGCCTCGCCGCCGGACAGTTCCGTGGCGGGCTGGCCCAGGCGCAGATAGCCCAGTCCGATTTCAGAGAGCAGTGTCAGGGGACGCGACACGACGGCCTCGTCCTTGAAGAACGCGCGCGCCTCGTCCACGGTCATGTCCAGCACCTGCGCGATGTTGCGGCCATTCCATTCGACTTCGAGCGTCTTGGCGTTGTAGCGGCTGCCGTGGCACGTGGGGCACGGCGCATACACGCTGGGCATGAACAGCAATTCGACGTGGACGAAGCCTTCGCCCTCGCAGGTCTCGCAGCGCCCTTGCGCGACGTTGAAGGAAAAGCGGCCGGCGCCGTAACGCCGCGACCGGGCGGCCTTGGTGCCGGCAAACAGCTTGCGCACGTGGTCAAAGAGGCCGGTATACGTGGCGAGGTTGGACCGCGGCGTGCGGCCGATGGGCTTCTGGTCCACATTGACCAGCCGCTTGATGGCTTGCGCGCCGGCATGGATGCGGCCCGTCGTGCGCGGCAGGTTGCCGGGCTGCGGCAGGTCGCTGTCCGATTCCTCGGCGGGCAGCTCCTGGCCCAGATGTTCGCCCACCAGTTCGACCAGCGCCTGGCTGACCAGACTGGATTTGCCTGACCCGGACACACCCGTCACCGCCGTGAACGCCCCCAGCGGAAAGCGCGCGTCCACGCCATGCAGGTTGTTGCGGTGGATGCCGCGCAGCTCAAGCCACGCGGTGGGCTCGCGCGGCGTGCGCCGGCTGGCGGGCCGGGCATCGAACAGATACTTGGCCGTGACCGATTCCTTGACCTTGCGCAGGCCGTCTGGCGGACCGCTGTACAGCACCTGTCCGCCATGCTGGCCCGCGCCGGGCCCCACGTCCACCAGCCAATCGGCGCGGCGCAGCGTATCCAGGTCGTGCTCCACGACGAAGAGCGTGTTGCCGCCCGCCTTGAGCTGGTCCAGCGCGCGGTGCAGCGCCTGGCCATCCGCGGGGTGCAGGCCCGCCGAGGGCTCGTCCAGCACGTACACCACGCCAAAGAGGTTGGAGCGGATCTGCGTGGCCAGGCGCAAGCGCTGCAATTCGCCGGGCGACAGCGTCGGCGTGGACCGGTCCATCGCCAGATAGCCCAGGCCCAGCGCCTGCAGCGTGCCGATGCGCTCGACCAGGTCGTGCGCGATGCGCTGCGCGGCAATGCGTTTCTCGGGCGATGCGTCCGGCGTGCGGCGCACGTCGCTGCTGCCCGCATGCGACAGCCCGCCCGCCGCCACGCGCCGCGCGTTGGCGCGCACCCCGGCAGCCTTGCTGCGGGTCGTGCCGGCCTTCCCGGCCACGTCGTCGAAGCGGCCTTCGGCGGCGGGCGTCAGGATCTCGGCGATGCGGGCCAGCGGCAGTTGAGACAGGCTGCCGATGTCCAGGCCCGCAAAGGTCACTGACAACGCCTCGCGTTTCAGACGCCGGCCGCCGCATTCCGGGCAGGGCGCGCCGGTCATGAAGCGGGCCACGCGCTTTTTCATCATGGCGCTTTGCGTGGTGGCGAACGTGTGCATGACGTACCGGCGCGCGCCGGTGTAGGTGCCCATGTAACTGGGCTCGGCCTTGCGGCGCAGCGCGGCGCGCGTCTCGGCGGGCGTGAAGCCGGCGTAGACGGGCACGGTCGGCTGCTCGTCGGTGTACAGGATCCAGTCGCGATCCTTCTTGGGCAGGTCGCGCCACGGCTTGTCCACGTCGTAGCCCAGCGTCACCAGGATGTCGCGCAGGTTCTGCCCGTGCCAGGCGGGCGGCCACGAGGCAATGGCCCGCTCGCGAATGGACAGCGACGGGTCCGGCACCATGGACGCCTCGGTCACGTCGTACACATAGCCCAGGCCGTGGCAGTGCGGGCAGGCGCCCTGCGGCGTGTTCGGCGAAAAGTCCTCGGCGTACAGCATGGGCTGGCGCGCGGGATACGTGCCGGCACGCGAGTACAGCATGCGCAGCATGCTCGACAGGGTCGTCACGCTGCCCACCGTGGAGCGCACGTTGGGCGTGCCGCGCTGCTGCTGCAATGCCACCGCGGGCGGCAGGCCGTCGATGGCGTCGACGTCGGGCACGCCCACCTGATCGATCAGGCGGCGGGCGTATGGCGACAGCGATTCCAGGTAGCGGCGCTGCGCTTCGGCATACAGGGTGCCGAACGCGAGCGAGGATTTGCCCGACCCGGACACGCCGGCGAACACGACGAGCGCGTCGCGCGGGATGCTGACGTCGACGTTCTTCAGATTGTGTTCCCGCGCGCCTCGCACGCGGATGCAGGCATCGGGGCCCGGCTTCGAAGGTGTCTTGCGCTGGCTCATGGCCCAAATAGTAATAGACCGAAGATCGAGCCGGGCGTGATCGACCTGGAACTTGCTGGCGGCCGCCATCCCTTGAACACCGGCCTGCAGGATGCCTTCAATCTGGGCAGGAAGCTGGTGCTGGCCTGACAGGGGCGTGGTTCGCCGGCCTGATGGGAAAGCCCATCGCGACCTAGGGAAATCCCCAGCAAATTGCTTGTCGATCCGGGTGTTGGCGGTTCGTCGTAGTCATGCACCCACCCTCACTTCAAGGCGGACTACACCATGACTACCGGAACCGTACGACACCTTCGCGTCCTGCGCACCCCCCCCGAACGCGTCTATCGCGCCTTCATCGAGCCCGATGCGATAGCCAAGTGGCTTCCGCCCTATGGCTACACCTGCTCGGTCCAGGAACTGGACGCGCGCGTGGGCGGCCGCCACAGGATGGCCTTCCACAACTTTGCCACCGGCCATGAAGAGCCGTTCGGCGGTGAGTACCTGGAGCTGGTTCCGGGCGAAAAGATCCGCTATACGGACCGCTTCAACGATCCCAACCTGCCGGGCGAGATGACCACCACCGTCACCCTGCGGCAAGTGTCGTGCGGCACGGAATTGGTCATCGTTCAGGAAGGCATACCCGAGGTCATCCCGACCGAGATGTGCTACCTGGGCTGGCAGGAGTCGCTGCTGCAACTGGCGCAGCTGGTCGAGTCCGATGTGCCCGACGGCCCCGTGCGCGACTGACGCCGCCGCAGCGGGCGGCGTCCACTCCGATACGTTTGTTCATGTTTTGACACCATCAGGCCGCGCGTAACGGTGCGACTGCCTACAAAATGTGGCGCGCCCCCGGAGGGCGTGGCGCGGGGCCGTAACATACGGCCCCGCGCGCATCCCACAAGAAGGAAGAATCGTGTCGAAAGTGCTTGCCCTGCTGCTTTGCACCGCCCTGCCCGCCGCGGCAATGGCCGCCCCCGATACCGAGCCCTTGAAGCTCAACGCGGACAACAAGCTGTATTGCAACGCCCAGACCGACTGGTGCGTGGGCATCAAAACGGATGGCGCGTTCGGCGAAAACGGTCCCTTTGCCACCAGCAGGACCCTGCGCGCCGACTACCGGTTCTGGGACTCGCCCGAGATCCCGGACTTCAAGGATTTCACGGTATGGCCGGAACTGATCCGGCTTAGCGAAGAACGGGCGCTGGTGGGCGTGGTCGGTCCGGCCGAGCCGGACTTCGAGGCGTCCACGCCGTTCTCGGGCGGCGGCTTCTCGCGCCGCGACCTGTATCTGTACGACGTCAACCTGGGCGAACAGACCGGCGCCAGCCTGGTGCTCGTCATGCCGTACACGGCCGACGCGTCGATCCGCGCGTGCTTCAACGAGGCCGACCAGCAAAAGCGGGCCGGCCAGTGCAGCGACATCTACGCGTTCAAGGCGTCGCTGAAGGCCGTGCCGGGCAAGGAACTGCCCGATCTGCAGGTCAAGACGCAGGCGACGCGCTCGCCTGCGGGCGCCAGCCGCTTTGAAGATTCCAGCACGCGTCCCGCGCTGACCCCGGCCCAGCTTGCGCCGCAGACCGACAGCCAGTGCAGCTACACCGTGACCTACGCGTGGCAACCGGGCACATCGTCCTACGAGCCGTCCAAGCCGCTGCCTGACTGCACGGAATTCCTGTCCGCCGACCCGACCGCGAAAAAATAGGCGCGCTTACTCGGCATACCCCGGATTGCGCCGGTCCAGCCGGCGCAGCAGGCCCGGCCACGCAAGTTGGGCCTTGCGGGCACGGTCGGCGGGCGATTCCACCGCCGCGCGCGCCAGGATGTCGGCCGGAATGTGGGTCAGTTCGCCGCCCGCCTGCGCGCGCACCTGCACCATGCAGGCCGCTTCCAGGCGGTGCATGGCCTGGAAGGCTTCCGCCATGCTCTGGCCGACGGTCAAGAGGCCGTGATTGCGCAGGATGAGGTAGTTGTTGGCGCCCAGGTCGCGCACCAGGCGCGGCTGCTCGTCGGGGTTGAGCGCCAGGCCCTCGTAGTCGTGATAGCTGAGCGAGCGCAGCACGATGAACGCAAATTGCGATAGCGGCAACAGGCCGGCTTTCTGGGCCGACACGGCCACCCCGTTGATCGAATGCGTGTGCAGCACGCACATCGCGTCCTTGCGGGCCGCATGGATACAGCTATGGATGGTGAAGCCCGCGGGGTTGATGTCGTATTCGGACTCCATCACCTTGTTGCCGTGCAGGTCGATCTTGACCAGGCTGGACGCGGTGATTTCGTCGAACATCATGCCGTAGGGATTGATGAGGAAATGCTCCGTGCCCGGCACCTTGGCCGTGATGTGCGTGAAGATCAGATCGTCCCACCCAAAAAGCGCCACCAGCCGGTACAGCGCCGCCAGATCCTTGCGGACCTGCCATTCCGTTTCGCCGACCTGTTCGCGCACGCTGGCGCCCTGCTTGCCTGCCGTATCCATCCTGTCTCCGTATTGTTGGTGTCTGCCCGAGGCCACTGCCCCGGGATCCGTCATGCACTGTATTCCTTTTCGCGCGCAACGCGCAGCGCGGCGCGGGACACGCGTCCGTCTGGTGAAACAGCCTCGGACCCATTAACCTGTGAGCCACGCCCCAGGAGACGTCGAGCATGCTGCCTGCACTTTACGGTCATCCCTTTTCCTCGTACACCCAGAAGGTGCTCGTCGCGCTGTACGAAAACGCGACGCCCTTCGAATTTCGCGGCATCGGGCCGGACTCGCCCCAGCATGGCGCCGACTGGCTGCAGCGCTGGCCGCTGCGCAAGTTTCCGCTGCTGGTGGACGGCGGCCGCAACATCGCCGAATCCAGCATCATCATCGAATACCTGCAGCTCGCCCACCCCGGGCCGGTCCGGCTGATTCCCGACGACCCGATGGCCGCGCTGGACGTGCGCTTTCTGGACCGCTACTTCGACCTGCACGTCATGTTCTGGATGCAGCACGCGGTCAACGGCGCGCTGACCGGCGACGCCGCCAAGCGCGACGAGGCGCTGGCGCTGACCGCGCAGAAGCTGGAACCGGCGTACGCCTGGATCGACGCGCTCCTGGCCACGCGTACGTGGGCTGCGGGCAACGACTTCACCCTGGCGGACTGCGCGGCGGCGCCCGCGCTCTTCTACGCCGATTGGACGCATCCGATCGCCGATGCCTATCCGCACCTGCGGGCCTACCGCGCCCGGCTGCTGGCGCGGCCGTCTTTCGCGCGGGCGGTCGACGAAGCCCGGCAGTACCGGCCGCTGTTTCCGCTGGGCGCGCCCGACCGCGACTGAAAACGCCGCGCCCCCCGCGGCAACATGCGAGAATCCCCGCCATTCCCTCCCCGATGAGGACGCACCGTGCAGCAGACCTTGCATCGACACCTGCCTTCCTTCTTCCGGTCGCACCTGGAATCCCTCTCCGGCGTCGGCCTCATGCTCGGCACGTTGTTCTTCGCCGCGGCGCTGACGCCCACCCTCATTCCCCGAACGCACGTCACCCAGGGCGTCCTGGCGGGCGCCTGCCTTGCGGCCGGGTATGGCCTGGGCGTGCTGTGGCATTGGCTGTGGACCTACCTGGAACTGCCCTCGCCCCGCGGCCGTGCCGCGTGGGTCATCAATGCCGTCATCGGCCTCTTGTGCGTGGCGGTGGCGATCGTGTTTCTTGGCCGCGCCGCCGAATGGCAGAACACCATCCGCGCGCTGATGCAGATGGAGCCCGTGACCAGCGCCCATCCCATCAAGGTCAGCCTGATTGCCCTGGCCACCTTTGCCGTGCTGCTGGCGCTGGCGCGGCTGTTCAAGCTGATCGCCCGCTATCTTTCCCGGCAGGTGCGGCGCGTCGTGCCGCGGCGCGTGGCCAACGTGACGGGCGCGCTCATCGCCATCCTGATCTTCTGGCTGCTGGCGACCGACGTGTTCTTCCGCGGCGCGCTGCACGTGCTGGACGCCTCGTTCCGCGAGTTCGACGCGCTGCTCGAGCCCGAACGCCCGCAGCCCACCGCGGACCTGAAGACGGGCGGCCCCGCCTCGCTGATCCGCTGGAACGAACTGGGCCGCGCCGGCCGCGAATACATCGCCTCCGGCCCCACCGCCAGTGAAATCCAGACGCAGTCGGGACGCGAGGCGCTGGAGCCCATCCGCGTCTACGTCGGCCTGCGCGGCGCGGCAACCCCACAGGCGCGCGCGCAGCTCGCGCTGGACGAGATGAAGCGCGTGGGCGCCTTTGAACGCTCGGTGCTGGTCGTGATCACGCCCACGGGCACGGGGTGGGTCGACCCCGCGGCCGCGGACTCGCTGGAATACCTGCTGAACGGCGACGTGGCCAGCGTGGCCATGCAGTATTCGTACCTGTCCAGCCCGCTGTCGCTGCTGGCGCAACCCGAATATGGCGCGGAAGCCGCGCGCGCCCTGTTCCAGGCGGTGTATGGCTACTGGACCACGCTGCCCAAGGACCGGCGGCCGCGGCTGTACCTGCACGGCCTGAGCCTGGGCGCGAAGAATTCCGCGGGGTCGGCCGAACTGTTCGAGATGATCGGCGACCCGATCCAGGGCGCGCTCTGGAGCGGCCCGCCCTTTGAAAGCCGCGTCTGGCGCACCATTACCGATGCCCGCAATCCCGGCTCGCCCGCCTGGCTGCCCGAACTGCGCGATGGCGCCTTCGTGCGCTTCATGAACCAGAACGGTTCGCCGGTGCCGGCCGACGCGCCGTGGGGGCCGATGCGCGTCGTCTACCTGCAATACGCGAGCGACCCGGTCACGTTCTTCGACTATCGCGACCTGTATCGTCCGCCCGCGTGGATGAACGCGCCGATGGGCCCGGACGTGTCGCCGGAACTGCGCTGGTATCCCGTGGTGACCATGTTGCAGCTTGCGCTGGACATGGCGGTGGGCACCGCGACGCCGATGGGGTATGGACACGTCTACGCGCCGCAGCATTATGTCGACGCCTGGGTCGCGGTGACCGGCGTGTCCGGCTGGACGCCCGACGCACTCGAAGGCCTGAAGGCCTATCTGCTGGAGCGCGCGCAGGCGGCAATGGAAGACGAAGACGGCGACGAAGGCGCCTACGAGGGACGCGGAGGCTAGGCGCGGCAGGCGCGGCTCATGAATCACCCCATGCAGGATCGATTGACGTCGTTCTTCTTCTCGCGCGATGACGCCTTGCGCAGCCGCAGCGTCAGCGCGCGCCTGCTGGCCGCTAACCTGGACGTTCCCGCACCGCCCGCGCGCCTGACGGCCGATTGGGACCGCGAGATCCGGACCCGGCTGGCGCTGGAGCCGGGCGACGTCGAGCAGATGCCGCTGTCGCGCACCCGCGCCCGCTGGCCGGAGTTCGGCTTTTGCGTGCAGGCCATGCGCGACTGGACGCGCGCGCTGGGATTGGGCGACGTCCTGGCGACCAGCGACATGGCGTTCATGGCCTGCCGCGGCGCGCGCTATCACCACGACGGCAGCCAATACGGCGGCGCCGCGTTCTGCAATCTGTTCCTGTCCGACGACAAAGGCCTGGACGTGCATTTTCCCGGCACCGGGCACCGCATCCCGCTTACGCGCGGCGTCGCCATCGTCTTTGACACCTGCCAGCCCCACGCCGTCATCGCCCGCCACGCCAGCGGCTACGACGAAGCGGACTTCCCGCAGGCGCGGGATCTGTCGCAACTCTTTCTGACCTGGGAACTGCCCATTGAAGACCCGTCGGTGGCACAGGCGTTGGGGATCGCCTTCGATATCGAGCCGGGACTCGCGTCGCAGCTGGACGAAGAAGCGGTGTGGGCGGGCGGCCGCCGCGTCAGCGTGGACCCCGAGCGCGGCCATTGGCAACCCGCGGCGCGGGAGCCCTGACCCGTCGGGTATATTGACCGGCCCACGTCTCAGGGTCCCCAAGCAGATGTCCTTTTCCTTTGCACGCACGCGCCCGTTCCGGTTTGGCGTCCTGACGCTGGCCATGCTGTGGCAGGCAGGCCATGCCGGCGCCGCCGAGCGCACCGTCTACACCGGCACGCTGCAAGGCGCGGGCGACATCGTGATGGAGCTGGACAGCGCCGCAGCCGGCAACGCACTGACTGGCCGCTACTTCTATTCCAAACATGGCGTGGACATTCCGCTCAAAGGCAGCGAAGCCGCGCTGCAAGAGCCGATGACCTTTGCTGCCGCCACGGCCCCCGGCGCGCAGCCGGCCGCCACCTGGCAAGGCAAGCGCGACGCGCAGGGCTATCACGGCGTGTGGATCGACACGCGCACGGGCAAGCAGCGCACCTTCACGCTGCAGCGGGTCGCGCAGTACGACGCCGGGGCGTTGGCGCCCGATGGCAGCATCGGCTTTGACGAAGACATCGACGCGGCCCGCTTCCCCTACGACACGCTCAAGCTTGCCCGTCACGCCGTGCCCGTGGGCGCCGACGTGGGCAGCGCCACCGTGGCATATCGCATGTGGCGCGACCCGCGCACCCAGTTCAGCTATCCGAGGCTGTCACGCCATCCGGACGCGCAGGTCATGGCGCGCGTCAATCACCTGCTCGAGCAACGCCACTGGCGCATGAGCCACGCCGCACTGGCCTGCAAGGCCTCGGCCTACACCAGCGGCAACCCGTCGGCCGGCACACTGGCCAACTACGAGGAAGAAGTGGTGGCCGTGCCCTGGCTGTCCCGCGCCATGATGACGGTGACCGAATCCGGCAGCCTGGACTGCGGCGGCGCGCATCCGAACAATCACTTCGATCCCTACACGTTCGACCTGCTGCGCGGCGAAACCCTGGATTGGAACCGCGTGTTCGACGCCTACCAGCCGGGCAGCCGCGAGCCCCGCCCCGCGCTGACGGCACTCGTCGGCCAGGCGCAGAAAACCCTGGCCGCGCGCGACGAGGCCGGGCTGACCGAGGACCGTTCCAAGGAAGGCTGCTGGGACCTGTGGCCGGCCTACCTTGCGCTGGGCGCGACGACGCCCGGCGCGCTCAGCCTGTCGGTATCCGGCGTGGGACATGCGTCGGGCGTGTGCCTGGGGACGCTGGCGCAGGTGCCTTTTGGCGACCTCGCGCCGTACCTGAAGCCGGGCGGCGAGGCGTATCTGGTGCAGGACTGAGCGAGACGCTTAGCGCCTGAATCCGCCGCCGCCCCTGAATCCGCCAAACCCGCCGCCAAAGCTGCGGCCCTCCATGCCGCGGCCCTGCCATCCGCCTTCGCCACGGCCTTGCCAGCCGCCCGCGGATTCGCCCATGCGGTTCTGCCAGCCGCCGTTCATGCCGCCCGCCGGCTGCGTCGAATAATCGCGCGCCTGACGCTGCGCGTTCAGGTAGTTGGACTGCGTGTTCGGCTGAACCGGCTGCCAGCCCGAGGACGTGTGCTGCTGCCAGCCGTTGTCGTTGTGTTCGTAGACGTTGCCGTTGTGGTCCGCATACACGTTGCCGTTGTTCCACGCCATGCCGCTGCCGGTGTTGCGGTTGTAGGTGGCGCCGCGCCGGTCGACGCTGTCCGCGCCCTGCCCCGCCGTGCCGGTCGCGCCGGCGGCGGAATACGTGGTGCGGCCGGTGTCGGCATTGGTGCGCACGTTCTGCCGGCCCGCGGCCCATTGGCCGTCGTCGTTCTCGACCGCGCCCGCCCGGCCCGCGCCCGATGCGCCGGTGACCGGATCGGTGTAGGCGCCCCGGCGGCCCGCCGCGGCATTGCCCGTGTATCCGTTGTAGGCCGCGCCGCGCGTGCCTTCGAAGGCGGCGCCGGTTTGCGGGTTGTAGCCTTCGGCGTGCGCGCCCTGCCATTCGGTGCCCGTCCAGCCATTCCACCCGGCCGCGTGCGTGACCGTGCCGGAACCGCCCCACGCGCCGTAGACGTCCACCTTGTTCACGTCGACGCCGCCCCAATAGGGCGCGCCGTAATACGGGCCCCAGTAAGGCGCCGCCCCGCCCCAGGCTTCGGCCGCGGCAAACCCGAAGGCAAAGCCCGTCGCGGAATCGAAGGCGGCGTTGTAGCCATAGCTGGGCGGATAGCCGACCCAGGTGTTTTGCACGATCGTGGGCGGGTAGGAATAGCCCGTGCCGTACACAACCGTGCCGTCGGGCGCGACGACCACGCCCATGTAGCCCGGCGAATAGCCGAACACCACGCTTTGCGGCGTCGAGCCATAGACCTGCACATAGGTCACGTAGTGCAGCGGCGAAGTGGCGGGAATGGCGTAGATGGCTGCGGGCACATGGTCGGCCACGCGCCACGGTCCGGTGGGCGAATCCGACACGAACCACACTGCATGCGACAACGCGTAGTAACGGCCTTCGGCCTGGATGACCGGCACCTGCGAATTGGCCGCGTAATGCAGCGTGGTGCCCTCGATGGGCCGCAGCACCGGCGCGCCGCCGGCGTACTCGACCTGCAGCCTGGCGGCGCTGCGCGACACGGTTGCGGTCTGCGGAATGGTCGATGCGATGACGGCTTCGCGGGCTTGCGGCGTGCCGGGCACCGACACCAGCACCCCGCCCTGCGGATCGCGCGCCGGAATGCGCGCGAAGTCGCGCGGCAGGTCCTTGCCGGGCACATACGACCACGGTCCTTCAAGCCGGGGGCCGCGGAACCAGCGGCCCGACACAAGCAGGTAATAGCGGTTGTCGCCCGGATTCATGAACACGGCGTGGTCGGCATTGGTGACCGACAGCAGCGAGGTCCCGGGCACCGGCCGCAACTCGGCCTGGCCGATCGTGATCAGAAGCTCCGCCGGCACCGTGGACACTTCGATATCGGGCGCGCGATGCGGCGCCTTGCCGTCATGGGGCATCAAGGGGTCCGCCGCAGGGCCGCGCCGTGCGGCGTCGGCGGCGGCCAGCAGCGCGGGCGAGGGTTGCGCCACGGTGCGCCAGGGCCCGTTGATGCCGTCCGCGTCATACCAGTGGCCTGCCGCCTGCAGGTACAGACGTCCGGCGTTGTCGCCCAGGATCAGCGCGCGGGTGTTGACGACCCGGCGCCAGCCCGGCGTGCCGGGCAGCGCCGTCCACGCGGGCGGGCCATCGACCAGCACCAGGATCGCCGGGACGGTGCGGTAGATGATGCGCGGCGGCGTGTTGTCCACCGGCACCGTCCTGGTGGCCGGGTTGTTCTGCGACAGCGCATAGCTCAGCTGCAACCCGTCGAGCGGCGTGACCACGCCCTTGGGTGGAATACGGGCCTCCAGCTCGCTGCGCAACCGCGCGGCCTCTTGGGGCGCCGTCGGCACCTGCACGCGTTCGATGCGGATGTCCGACAGGCGCACCAGCCCGGCGGGCTTGTTCACGTCGGCGCGCGCGGAGAATTCCGCGACGCCGTAGGTTGGATTGCCCTTGGCCGGCCCCACGGCGACGGCCATGCGGCCGGACAGGCGGTCGGCGGTCCAGGTGTCGATCTGCGGCTGGTAGAGCTCGACCCGCGCGCCGTCCGGCGCGGAAAAACTGCGCGGCCATTGCAGCGCGCGCGCGGCGGACGAATCGGATTGGGGTTGGCCGGCGCCGGGCTGCGCGGCGGTGGACTGGACCGGCGGGGTCGCGGCCGTGGCGCCGGACTGGCCGGGACTTTGCGGCTGCGCGGCGGCGCCGAAGGCCAGCGTCGTTCCAGCCGCCACGCCCAGCATCACCCGCGCAATCTGCGGCCGGTGGCCGGTATCGCCGGAAGGGGCAGGCAAGCGGAAAAGCCTGGCATGCAGATGCAGCCATCGGGACACGCCATGCATATCACGCTCCTTGAGGTTCGAACCGCCTGCCCGAAAGAAAGCGGGCGCCGCCGCTTCGGGTTATACGCCAGCGGGGCCCCGCGTTCAATGGCGGCAAGTGCCGAGCTGACCGCGCCCTGAATAAGAAACAGATCGTTAATGCCGTTAAAAAGCTATTGATCGCATCAAACAGAACTTCTATAACTCGTTCCTACCAGGGCTTGCTGCTTTTGCCCGATTGCCTTTCCGCTGCAATCCAACTAGAGCGGCGCAACGCCCGCCAACCCGCGCAAGCCTCGCGCGAATCGCCAGCCCTTCCTGCCGCTCTCAAGCGGCGCGCTGGCGGCTCTCTAAGCCTCTCCTGCGGCATGGACCTCCCGTCCGGACGGCCGCGCGAAGGAGCAGCTCATGGCCCTTACCCTGTCCCATCCCGGGGTTTACATCCAGGAAATTCCCAGCGGCGTTCGCACGATTGCCGGGGTCGCGACCTCGGTTGCCGCCTTCCTGGGCGCGGCCCCGCGCGGTCCCGTCAACAAGGCGGTCCGGATATTCAGCTTCTCCGACTATGAGCGCGCCTTTGGCGGGCTTGCCGACGACTCCGAGCTTGGTTATGCGGTGCGCCAGTTCTTCGTGAACGGCGGCACGGATGCCTGGGTCGTGCGGGTGGTCAAGGAAGCGTCGCCCGCGCAGCGCGTCCTGCGCAGCGCCACGGCGGTGGACGTGCTGACGGTCCGGGCGCTGGACCCCGGCGTGTCCGGCAACAGCATCCAGGTGCGGGTGGACTACGCCACCGCCGTGCCGTCCAGCACCTTCAACATCCAGTTCATCCGCGCCAGCGATGGGCGGGCGGAAAGCTATGCCAACGTGTCTCTGAACGCCAAGGACCCGCGTTATCTGCTGGACCTGGTGCAGGGCGTATCGCAGCTTGTCAGGCTGGAGCGGATGCTGTCGCAGGGCGCGCTGGATGCGCTGCCGGCGGGCACCAGCGTCAGCGGCACGTTGGGCGACGTGCAGACGCTGCTGGACGCGACGCACACCGATTTCCGCGTGGCCGTGAACGGACTGGAGCCCGTCGGCGTCAGCATCGCGCTGCCCGGCGACATCGCGGGCGGCACCGCGACGCAGCGCCTGACGGCACTGGCCGCCGCGATCCAGGCCAAGGTGCGGGCGCAGGCGATGGGCCGCCCGGCGCTGGCCAATTTCACGGCGGCGCGCAGCGGCAACACCCTTGTCATGACGTCCGGCGCGGGCGGCGAAAACGCCAGCGTGCGCGTGCTGCCCGGCGCGCGCAACAACGCCGCGGGCGTGCTGATGCTGGGGTCGCTGGCGGGCGGCGTCGAGACCGACGGCGCGGCCATCATCCGCCCGGCGCCCACCCCCGACGCTGCCACGCTGACCAGCGACACCTTCGGCGCGACCGATCTGGATGCGCTGCCCGACGCCACGCACACCAGCCTGCGCATCACCCTGGATGGCCTGGGCCCGGAACTCGTGAGCGTGGGCGATGCCACCGCCGCAGGCGGCTCGCTGGCCGCCAAACTGGAAGACGTGGCGGCGCGATTGCAGGCCGCGGTGCGCGCGCTGCGCCCGGGCACGCCGGCCTTCCGCGACTTCACGGCGCGGGTGCAGGGCAGCACGCTGGTGCTGGCCAGCGGCTCGCGCGGCATGGGCTCCACCATCGCGGTGGCAGCGGCCCCGGCCAACGATCTGGCGGCGTCGCTGCATCTGATGGCGGGCGCCGTCGCCTCGCCCCCGCCGGTCGACGCGCTGCTGGAAGGCGGCACCGAAACGCCTTACGGGCCGGACGACGTCTATGCCGCGTTCGTCGGCAGCCGTGCGCTGCGCCAGGGGCTGTATGCGCTGGAAGACGCCGACATATTCAACCTGCTCTGCCTACCCGCCATCACGCACGGCGGCGTCCTGGCCGACGCCGCGTCGTACTGCGAGGAGCGGCGCGCCTTCATGATCGTGGACGCGCCGCCCACGGCCACCGACCCCGCCTCGATGGTGGCGGTGGCCAACGGCACCGCGCTGCCCAAGTCCGATCACGCGGCCGTCTACTACCCGTGGACGTTCGTGTCCGATCCGCTCAAGAACGGCAAGCCGCGCCTGGCGCCGCCCTGCGGCACCGTTGCCGGCCTGTATGCGCGCACGGACGGCAACCGGGGCGTCTGGAAGGCGCCCGCGGGCACCGACGCCAACCTGACCGGCGTCATCTCGCTGGCCACGACGCTGACCGATGGCGAGAACGGCAGCCTGAACCCGCTGGGGGTCAACTGCCTGCGCACGTTCCCGGTGTACGGCGCGGTCTGCTGGGGCGCGCGCACGCTGCGCGGCGCCGACCAGCTCACCTCCGAATACAAGTACGTGCCCGTGCGGCGCCTGGCGCTGTACCTGGAGGAATCGCTCTACCGGGGCACGCAGTGGGTGGTGTTCGAACCCAACGATGAGCCGCTGTGGGCGCAGATCCGCCTGAACATCGGCGCGTTCATGAACACGCTGTTCCGTCAGGGCGCCTTTCAGGGCAGTTCGCCGCGCGAGGCCTATCTGGTCAAGTGCGACCGGGAAACCACCACGCAGGACGACATCAATCGTGGCGTGGTCAACATCCTGGTGGGGTTCGCGCCGCTCAAGCCCGCCGAGTTCGTCGTCATCAGCATCCAGCAACTGGCCGGCCAGATACAGGCTTGAGCCCGGCGTGCGGCGGCGCCGCTTGCGGCCCGCCACGCCCGCCGACCAGGGTTACCAGGAGATTGCCATGGCGCAGTTCACCGTCAATCCGCAGCGCTTCGACCCGTACAAGAATTTCAAATTCCGGGTGAAGTGGGATGGCCGCTATGTGGCCGGCATCAGCAAGGTGTCGGCGCTCAAGCGCACCACCGAAGTGGTCGAGCACCGCGAAGGCGGCGACCCGTCCAGCGGGCGCAAGTCCCCCGGCCGCAGCAAATACGAGGCGGTGACGCTGGAGCGCGGCGTCACGCACGACCGCGAGTTCGAGCAGTGGGCCAACAAGGTGTGGAACTTTGGCTCGGGGCTGGGCAGCGAGGTGTCGCTGAAGAACTTTCGCAAGGACATCATCATCGAGGTCTACAACGAAGCCGGGCAACTGGTGCTGGCCTACAAGGTGTTCCGCTGCTGGGTATCGGAGTACCAGGCCATCCCGGATCTGGACGCCAACGCGAACGCCGTCGCGATTCAGACCATCAAGCTGGAAAACGAAGGATGGGAGCGCGACTACGAAGTTGCCGAGCCGTCCGAACCGAGCTTTGTCGAGCCGGCTTGATGGAGCGCCGCGATGAACGCCCTGATCGAATCGCAGATTCTTGCGCTGTGGGAGGCAGGCCGTGACCGCCACCCGATAGATCGTGGCCTGCGCGCGCTGGCCGTGGCGATGCCCGGCGAGGAGGTGGCGTCACGGCCGGTCGGATGGCGGACGCTGGCACTGCTGCGCCTGCGGCGCGCGACATTCGGCGCGCGGCTGCCGGCCTGCGCCGATTGCCCGGCGTGCGGCGCGGCGATGGCGTTCGACCTGGATCTGGCCGCGCTGATCGAGACACTTCCCGCGCCGCCAGAACGCGGGTCCGCCGAACCCATGTTCGACGCGCACGGCGCCGCCTGGCGCCTGCCCAGCAGCCGGGACCAGGCGCACGCGGCGATGGCTGCCGACAGCGAAGCCGCGCTCGCCCTGTTGCTGCGCGCGTGCCGCGTCGGCGCACCGCCCGAGGCCAGCCTGCCGCAAGGCGCGGCGCTGGACGACATTGAGGCGCGCATGGAGGCGCTGGACCCCGCCGCCAACATCGAGCTGTCATTGCGCTGCGCCGACTGCGCCCACGCCTGGACGGCGGCGTTGGATGCCGACATCTGCCTGTGGGACGACATCAGCCTGTGCGCGCGCGGCCTGTTGCGGGACGTGCATCGCCTGGCGCGCGCCTACGGCTGGACCGAGCCGCAGGTGCTGGCGCTGGGCGCGGCCCGGCGCGCCGCCTACCTGGCGATGGCTGACAGCGAGGCCATGCCATGAGCGGATTCCTGCGCCAGCTGGCCAGCCGCAGCCTGGGCACCGCCCCGCGTCTGCGCAGCGCGCCTTCGCCGCTGGCGGCGGCGCTGCATGGCGTCGTGCCGCGGGATCCGTTGCGCGCCGACGCGCAGGATCAGGACGGTCACCTTGCCGGGCACGATTCGGCCGCGCAGGCCGGCAATGGCTTGGCGGACACCGGGAACCGTCTGGGGCAGCGGTTTACCCAAGGGGCGGTTTTCAACGCACTGGGAGATGCCGACGAGGCGGCGAACGTGCATGCACACGCCACCGGACGCGAAGCGGCGATGCCGCAGAGGCACTTCATTGCGAACGCGCCAGTAACCGATGCCGGTATGCGAACGTCCGGCGCGCCGCAGCGCACGGACGCGGCGCCCCCGCCATTACGCAACCCGCTCCTGCCCGATCCGGGCGATCAGGATTCAATCTCCCTTGAGGCACAGCGGCCCGTTTCCGCAAGCGTGGCGCCGCCCGATCGCGCCGAGTCCGCAACACCGGTGTTCGCGGCGCAGGCGGTCACCGATGCCACCCACGCACCGGGCGCCCTCAATACGGCCGCCCCCAATACGGCCGCCGCAGAATCGCTGCCCTTCCCTGCCGCACGGCGCGACGCCGCATCACCAGCGTCTCGTCCCGCCGCGCAATCGTCCGCGCCCGACGTACACATCACCATCGACCGCCTTGAGGTCGCGCCCCCGCCGCCGCCGCGCGCCGCGGCTGCTGCGCGATCGTCCGCGCTCTCGTTGCGCGACTACCTGGCCGCGCGGCGCGCGGGGCTGCCATGAGCAACGCGCTGGCCATCGCGGCGGTCACTGCCGTCATCAAGGACCTGCTCGACTCGGGCATGATCGACCACGCCGTGACGGACACGCTGGGCGCGGGCGTCAAGGTGTCAGCGCTGGCCCCCGACGCCGTGTCGCTGGACAACCAGGAAGACCCGCAGCTGAACCTGTTCCTGCATCAGGTCACACCCAACGCCGCGTGGCGCAATGCGGCGCTGCCGTCGCGCGATGCCGCCGGCGGCCGCATCGCCAATCCGCCGCTGGCCCTGGACCTGCACTATCTGCTGACGGCCTATGGCCGCGCCGAGCTGCAGGCCGAAGTGCTGCTGGGCTACGCGCTGCAACTGCTGCATGAGTCGGCCGTGCTGCCGCGCGAGGCCGTGCGCCGCGCGCTGGATCCGGACGTGGTCGACGGCGCCATCCTGCCCACGGTGTACCAGAGCCTGCGCGGCGCGGACCTGGCCAGCCAGATCGAACTGTTGAAGATCACGCCCGCGGCGCTGGGCGCCGAAGAGATGTCGCGCCTGTGGTCCGCGCTACAGGCCCACTACCGGCCGACCGCGGCATTCCAGGTGTCGGTGGTGCTGATCGAATCGCGCCGGCCCGCGCGCGGCGCCCTGCCCGTGCTGACCCGCGGCGAGGCCATCCCCGGCACGCCGCGCGACCGGGGCGTGCTGGTCTTTCCCGGCCTGACGCCCCCGCTGCCCACGCTCTTGTCCGTGCAACCGGCGGGCAGGCAACCGGTTGCCGTGCCCGGCGGATCCGTGACGCTCGTGGGGCATCATCTGGACGGCCTGGCGCGACGGGTGACGCTGCGCCACGCCACGCTGGACGCCGAGCGCGACGTGCCCGTCGAGGCCGGCACGGATACCTGGCTGCGGCTGACGATGCCGGCGGACCTGCCTGTCGGCCTGTACCGCGTGCATGCCCACGTGCAGGCCGCCGATACCGGCCTCCCGCGCGACAGCAATCAGCTTGCGCTGGTGCTGGCGCCCGAACCCGTGCTGCCGCCGGCCTCGGCCACGCGCAACGGCGGCACGGTACGCATGACGCTGGGCATCGCGCCCCCGCTCTTGCCCGGCCAGGCCGCCAGCCTGCTGTTGGGAGACCGGGAACTGCCCGCCGAACCCGCCGCCGCGCCCGCCAGTGCGCTCATCTTCGAATGGCGTGACGCTCCGCCAGCAGGTACGCGGTTTCTGGCGCGACTGCGGGTGGACGGCATCGAAAGCCCGCTGGTGGACCGCGAGTCGGTTCCCGTCCGCTACCTTGACCGCCAGATCGAGCTGCCATGAACGCGCGCGCGCCCATCGGCTGGACCGAAGCCAACCAGCAATTGCTGGCCGCGGAGTTCACGCGGCTGCGCACCCGGCTGCGCAAGCCCGGCAGCCGGCCGCCCCGGCACGGCGCGCAACAGCTGGCCCAGGCGCGCGCCGCCATGGACGGCGACGCGGCCATCGACCAGCTGACGGCCATCTTCGGCCTGTCGGCGTTCGAGCGCGACCTGCTGCTGTTGTGCGCCGGCATCGAGATGGACGCGGTGCTGGCGGACCTTTGCGCCCACGCCAACGGCCGCAGCGGCGGCCAGCGCCACGCCAGCTTCGCGCTGGCGCTGGCCGAGCTTGAAGGCGCGCACTGGAGCGCGCTGTCGCCGCAACGCCCGCTGCGCCGCTGGCGTCTGCTGGACGTGGACGACACCGCCGACTTGAGCACGGCGCGGTTGCGCATCGACGAACGCGTGCTGCACTACCTGGCCGGGTTGAACGAACCCGACGCGCGCCTTCGCCCGCTGTTGCGTCCAGCGCTGCCCCTGCCCCACGCCGCGCCCGCGCACGAGGACGCAGCGCAGCAGATCGCCGCGCAGGTGTCCGCCGCGCAAGGCACGCCATTGCCGGTGTTCATGCTGGAAGGCGACGATGCCGGCGCGCACGAGGACGTGGCGGCGCGCGCCGCGCATGCCGCCGGGCTGGCGTGCCTGGCGCTGGCCGCCGAAGACGTGCCGGCGGACGCGGCCGAGCGCAACGCCATGCTGACGCTCTGGCAGCGCGAGGCCGTGCTGCTGGACGCCGGCCTGTATGTCGATGCGACCGACGGCTTGCCGCCCGCGGCGCGCCATCTAGTGGAACAGGCCGGCGGCCTGTGCCTGGTGGGGGTGCGCGAGCCGGTCGCCTTGCGCGCGGCGTCGCGTCACTACCCCGTGACCCGGCCGCAGGAGGCGGACCGCCGAACCTTGTGGCGGCAGGCATTGGGTCCGCAGGCAGCCGCGCGTGCGGGCCAGGCGGTGGACCATGCCGCCAGCCAGTTTGGACTGGACTCGCGGACCTTGCAGCTCACCGCCGCGGCGCTCGCGCCCGCGCTGCTGGCGGACGGCGCCGATCCGGCCGCCGTGCTGTGGCAGGGTTGTGCGCAGGCCAGCCGCCGCCGGCTGGACGGATTGGCGCAGCGCCTGACGCCCGCGGCAGGCTGGAACGACCTGGTGCTGCCCGAGCCGCAGTTGGCGGTATTGCGCCAGATCGCGGCGCATCTGCGCCAGCGCTACCGCGTCCACCAGGATTGGGGATTTGCCGCCGCGCAGTCGCGCGGCCTGGGCCTTGCCACCCTCTTTACCGGCGAAAGCGGCACCGGCAAGACCATGGCCGCCGAAGCGCTGGCGCGCGAGACGGGACTGGACCTGTACCGCATCGACCTGTCCGCCGTCGTCAGCAAGTACATCGGCGAAACCGAAAAGAACCTGCGGCGCCTGTTCGAGGCCGCCGAGGACGGCGGCGCGATCCTGCTCTTTGACGAAGCCGACGCGCTGTTCGGCAAGCGGTCGGAGGTCAAGGACAGCCACGACCGCTACGCCAACATCGAGATCAGCTACCTGCTGCAACGCATGGAGTCCTACCGCGGCCTGGCGGTGCTGACCACCAACCTGAAGTCCAACCTGGACAGCGCATTCCTGCGGCGGCTGCGCTTTGTCGTGCAGTTTCCGTTTCCCGACCAGGACCAGCGCGCGCGCATCTGGCGCGGCGTGTTCCCGGCCGCCACGCCCACCCGCGACCTCGATCCGCGCCAGCTGGCGCGGCTGAACCTGACGGGCGGCAGCATCCGCAACGTCGCGCTGAACGCGGCCTTCCTGGCCGCCGACGCCGGCTCCGATGTCACCATGGCTCACGTGCTGCAAGCCGCGCATGCCGAAGCCGCCAAACGCGAACGGCCCCTGGCCGACGCCGAAACAAGGGGATGGCCATGAAATCCGCAATCCATCTGCATATCCGCGCGCTCAGCCTGCCCAGCCACGATGCCGCCCAGCGCAATGCGTTCGTGGCCGCGCTGGTGCACGAACTGGTGCGGCGCGCCGCGCAGCACAACGGCGCCGCCGCCGATGGCAGCGCCGATCAGGTGCGCACCGTGGCGGACGGCCCGCAGCCGGAGCAGGCCGGCGCGCAAGCGGGGCGCGCCATCGCCGACACATTCCACCTCAAGCATTGAGCCTGGCCATGCGAACGGCTTTGTTCACGCCGCAACCTGACACCGCGCCGCCGCGCTCGCGCCTGGTGCTGCGCCGCTGCGCCTGCGGGTGCGGCGGCAAGAGCGGCGGCAAGTCCGGCTGCACGGCCTTGCCGCTGGGCGGGCGCGCGAAGACGGCGGTGCCCGATCAGGTCGAGGACGTGCTGCGCAGCCCCGGCGAGCCGCTGGCCGCCGCCGACCGCGCGGAATTCGAGCAGCGCTACGGCCACGACTTCGGCCGCGTGCGCATCCACGCCGACGCCCGGGCCGCGGACTCGGCGCGCGCGCTGCATGCCCAGGCCTACACCGTCGGCCCGCACGTCGCCTTCGGCGCCGGACGCTATGCCCCGCGCACGCGGCAGGGCCGCGAGCTGCTGGCGCATGAACTGGCGCACGTGGTGCAGCAGCAGGGGCGCTACCGCCCCGGGCTGCCGCTGGAACTGGGCGCTGCCAACTCGCCGCTTGAAGCGCAGGCCGACCGCGCGGCGCACAGCCTGTCCCAGCCCATCGCCGCGCCAGGTCTGGCGCAAACCGTGCAGCGCGCCGGCATGGGCGACCTGCGCGTGGCCGAGGCCGAAGCACGCAAATGCCCCGGCACGCACACCATGCCGGACGACGTGTACGACGCGGTCAACGAGGCCTGGTCCAAGTCCGGGCACGGCGGCGACACCGTGCAGGAGCACGGCGGCCGCATCGTGTCCGACAAGGACGGCAAGCGCGTCATCCGCACGGGCTCGGGCGGCGGCGGCAGCATCAGCCTGCCCGCCGAGAAAAAAGGCGACTACACCCTCGGCACGTACCACACCCATCCCTACAGCAGCTCGGAAGGATCCAAGCTGGGCGTGGCGTTTTCCGGCGCGGACGTGGCCAACTTCATGGCTGGCAATCAGGGTTGGGTCAAGTACATCGGGGCGGGTAGCTGCCACTACGCGCTGAACATCCAGGACTACGAAGCGGTGTACGACTGCCGCAAGCGCAACGTCGATTTCAAGACACGCTGGAACGACGCCTTTGCCGCCGCCACCGGCACGTTCCAGGCCAAGGTCGAGACCGCCGTGCGGGCATCGATCGACGGTTGCGGCGTCTGCTTTTACCGCGCCTGCCGGCCCGACGCCGCCAGCGCGGTCCCCAAGAACATGAGCCTCATCTAGGAGCCGTCATGCAAGACTGGATTGGCAAGACCGTGGGAGAGGTGCTCGACCTGTGCCAGACGCGCTATGCCGACGTCACCATGGTCGACGAGCCGCCGGGCAAACTGCGCGCCGTCGAGATCGATTGCGTGGCGCGCGTGCCGGTATCGCGCTTCGTGCTGGAGTTCGACTACCGCCCGGATCTGTTCAGCGCGGCGCGCAACTGGCCCGAATCGCTGGTGGGCGCGCAGCGCATCACCGCCGTGCGCAACGCCGCCGAGCCGCAGGCCTACCCATGAGCGGACCGCTTTCGCCCCGCCTGCTGCGCGGCGGCATCATCCTGATCGATCCGTCCAGCGGGGCGGTGCAGCGCGTGATTTCGCTGCAGTACAACCCCGAGACGCTGACGCGATCGCTGCAGCCGCAAAGCGTGGACGACGGCGGCGCGGCGGGCGAACCGCTGCGGCTCAAGGGGCCGCCGGCCGAGACGATCCGGCTGGACGCCGAGCTGGACGCGACTGACCAGCTGGAGTTTCCGGACGAACACCGCGACGCGCGCGACACCGGCATCCACGCGCAGCTGGCGGCGCTGGAAACCATCGTCTACCCGGACAGCGCCGCGCTCATCCGCAACAACCAGATCGCGAATCTGGGCACGCTGGAAATCGCGCCCACGGTCGCGCCGCTGAGCCTCTTCGTCTGGAGCCGCGAGCGCGTGGTGCCGGTGCGCGTGACCGATTTCTCGATCACCGAAGAGGCCTTCGACGCGCGCCTGAATCCGATCCGCGCCAAGGTCTCGCTGGGCCTGCGCGTGCTGCATGTCGGCGACCTGGGCTTCGGCGACAAGGGCGGCCATCTGTACCTGGTGTATCAGCAGCGCAAGGAGCGGCTGGCCGCGCTGGCGGGGCTGGGCGACCTGGGCTCCGTCGGACTGGAGTCCCTGCCATGAGCGTGGAACGCTTTCCCGCCAACAGCCGCTATCACGGCGTGCCCACGGCTGAAATGCCGGGGCCCGACGGCCGGCCGCTCGTCTACCTGCGCCGCCGCTTCCTGCCGGACCCGGCGGCGCTTACCGCGGTCGGCGAGATGGCCGTCGCCCCCGGCGACCGGCTGGACCGGCTGGCCGCGGCGGCGCTGGGCGATCCGCTGCAGTTCTGGCGTCTGGCGGACGGCAACGACGCGCCGCGCCCGGCCGCGCTGGAGACGCCCGGCCGAAGCCTGCGCGTGACGCTGCCCGCCGCGCTGGGCGCGCCATTCAATGGCCAATTCGGAGGCGGCGATGCTTAGCGGCGTGCACCTGACGCTGCTGGTGGGGCCCGGCCTGCCCGTCCCCGCGCCGCGGCCCATCATGGACGGCCTGGAGCGCGTCGAGGTGTCGTCGTCCGCGGACGGCCCCGGGGGCTTTCAGCTCTCGTTCACCGTCAGCAACCGCTCGCCGCTGCACACGCTGCTGGTGATCGCGGGCGGCCAGGTGCCGTGGCTGCGTGTCATCCTGATCGCCACGCTGAACGGGCTGCCCACCGTGCTGATGGACGGGCTGGTCACGCGCCAGGAAATCACGGACGGCAACGCCCCCGGCCAATCGCGCCTGACCGTCACGGGCGAGGACCTGACGGTGGCGATGGACAAGCAGGACATGAGCGGCCTGCCCTACCCCGCGATGCCGCCGCCCGCGCGTGTCGCGGCCATCATCGGCCGCTACGCGCTGTACGGCATGCTGCCGCTCGTCGTGCCGTCGCCGTTCACCGATGTGCCGATCCCCGTCGAACGCATTCCCCTGCATGAAGGCACGGACCTGGCCTACTTGCGCCAGCTGGCCGCGGAAGTCGGCCACGTGTTCTACATCGAACCCGGGCCGCTGCCCGGCGCCAACGTGGCGTACTGGGGACCCGAAATCCGGCTGGGGCCGGTGCAGCCAGCGCTTAACCTGGGCATGGACGTGCACAGCAATGTCGAGTCGCTGTCGTTCTCGGTGAACCAGTCGGACGCCGCGCTGCCCGTCATTTTCATCCAGAACCCCCTGACCAAATTCCCGATTCCCCTGCCCGTGCCCGACATCAGCCTGGCCAGCCCGCCGCTGGGTCTTTTGCCGCCGCTGGCCAAGGGGCTGACGCTGCTCAAGGACACGGCCAAGCTGTCGCCGGCCGCCGCGCTGGGACGCGGCCTGGCCATGGCCGCCGGCACGACCGCCGACGCGGTCACCGCCGATGGTTCGCTGAACGTGCTGCGCTACGGCCACGTGCTCAAGTCGCGCCAGCTTGTGGGCGTGCGTGGCGCGGGCCTGGCGTTCGACGGCCTGTACTACGTCAAGCGGGTGGACAGCACGCTCAAGGCGGGCGAGTTCCGCCAGCAATTCTCGCTGGCCCGCAACGGCCTGATCTCGACCCTGCCCCTGGTGCCGCCATGACAGACCCCCAACGCCACTACGGCAAATTCCGCGGCGTGGTGATCAACAACGTCGATCCCATGCAGATGGGCCGCATCCAGGTGCAGGTGCCCGACGTGCTGGGTCTGGGCGTCTCAAGCTGGGCCATGCCCTGCGTGCCGTTCGCCGGCCAGCAGAGCGGCGTCTTCGTGGTGCCGCAGGTCAGTTCGGGAGTGTGGGTGGAGTTCGAACAAGGCAAGCCCGACTACCCGATCTGGGTCGGCGGATTCTGGGGGTCGGCGGCCGAAGTGCCCGCGCTGGCGCTGGCGGGGCTCCCCGTGTCGCCCAGCATCGTGCTGCAGACGGGTGGACAGAACACGCTGATGATTTCCGACCTGCCCGGCCCCACGGGCGGCATCCTGCTCAAGACCAAGACCGGCGCGATGATCTCGATCAGCGACGTGGGCATCACGCTGTCCAACGGCCAGGGCGCGACCGTGATGCTTGCCGGTCCGGCCGTCAACATCAACCAGGGCGCCCTGACGGTGACCTGACTTTGAATCACAGGAGGCGCAGCCATGCCCGGACCCTTGCTGCATCTAGGCGCCACCGTGCAGTGTTCGCACGGCGGCCAGGCCGTTCCCCTGTCGCCCAACCCGCGCGTGCTGTTGTCGGGCCAGCCGGCCGTGACCGTCCTGTCGACGTATTCGATCGCGGGCTGCGCGTTTCCGCCCCCGCCCTCGGGCAACGGCCCCTGCGTCACCGGCATGTGGTTAAGCGGCGCGACGCGTGTGCTGATCGGCGGACAGCCGGCCGCGCTGCAGGTCGGCGCGTCGATCTGCACGCCCACCGGCACGCCCATGCTGGCGCTGCAGGCGCAGGCGCGCGTCGTGGGCATGTAAGGCGCACCGCCATGGCCATCCTGCGCTTTCCGTTCGAACCCGACGCGCGCGGCCGCAGCCGCGATGCCGATGACGCCGAGCACGTGCGCGACATGATCGAACAGGTGCTGTTCACGGTGCCCGGCGAACGCGTCAACCGGCCGGACTTCGGCTGCGGTCTGCTGCAACTGGTGTTCGCGCCCAACAGCGACACGCTGGCCGCCGCCGTGCAGATGAGCGTGCAGGGCGCACTGCAGCAGTGGCTGGGCGAGCACATCGCGGTGGAGTCCGTCAACGTCGCGCATCGCGATGCCACCCTGCAGGTGGACGTGCAGTACGTGCTGCGCCAGGGCCAGCAACGGCGGCTGGCGCGCTTTACCCGGGACGTGCCATGAACCGCCAGTTCCGCAGCGCCAATCCCCGCCGCCTGCAACTGCTGCGCACCCAGCAGCCGCCCGGCGACAACGGCATCGCCTTCGTCGAGATCGATGCGGCCGATCAGCGCACGCTGCGCGTGGTGTGCGTGCATCCGGTGTCGGGCATCGGCCGCGCCCACGTGCGCATCGAAGGCGGCACGCGCATCCGCGGCATTGCGCTGGCGGCGGACCCGGTGCTGTCGGGCAACGAGATCCGGCTGAGCGTGGACAAGGCCGGCGACTTCTCGTGGTACACGCTGGCGCTGGTGAACCCCGCCGATCCCGACGCGCCCGCGCCGGGCTTTGACCTGTGCCTGTCCACCATCGAGATCAACTTCAAGGCCGGATGCCCGTCGGAATTCGACTGCGCCGATACGCGCGCGTGCGATGCGCCCGCGCTGTCCGAGCCGCTGCTCGATTACCTGGCCAAGGACTACGAAAGCTTCCGGCGGCTGATGCTGGACCGCCTGTCGCAAAGCATGCCCGACTTCACCGAGCGCAATCCCGCGGATTTCACCGTGGCGCTGGTGGAAACGCTGGCCTATGCCGCCGACCACCTGTCGTACGCGCAGGACGCCGCCGCCACCGAAGCGTACCTGGACACCGCGCGCCGCCGAACCTCATTGCGCCGTCATGCACGCCTCTTGGACTATCCCTTGCATGACGGCTGCAACGCGCGGGTCTTCGTCACTGTCCAAGCCCACGCGGCGGGCGAAGGCAAGGTCATCCCGGCCGGCACGCCGCTATTGACCAGTTCCCCGGAAGCCGCGCTTGCGGCCCCCGTGCGCCGCCGCGACGCGCTGGACGGGCTGCCCGCGCCCGGCATCGAAGTGTTCGAAACGCTGCACGACCTGTTGTTGCACACCGCGCACAGCCGCATCTTTCTGCATGACTTCGCCGACCCGGCGTACTGCCTGCCGCGCGGCCAGACGCAGGCGGCGCTGGTGAACGATCCGCCGCTGGCGCTTGCGCCCGGCGACGTGCTGGTATTCGAAGAGACGATAGATCCGTTGACGGGCCGCAAGGCCGATGCGGACCGCACGCATCGCCACGCCGTGCGCCTGACCGAAACGCGCACCGGCCGCGACGACCTGACCGGCACCGACCTGCTGCTGATCGCCTGGCATCCGGACGATGCGCTGCCGTTCCCGCTGTGCGTGAGCCAGGAGTTCGACGAGGGCGGCGCGCTGGTCAAGCGCGCGGTATCGGTGGCGCGCGGCAACGTGGTGCTGGCCGATCACGGGCTGAAGCGCGATTGGACGCCGTTGCAGCCGGATACCGCGACGGCGCGCGATGCGTTTGCCGCGCGTCCCTACCGGCCGCGCCTGCCGGATGCCGGCCTGGCCTGCGCCGAGCCCTACCGGCATGCGCTTGCCGTGGCGGGGCCGCTGCCCGCCAGCGCGGCGCTGGCCCAGGACCCGCGCCGCGCGCTGCCCAGCGGCATGTCGCTGCAGGCAGACGACGCCGATCAGCCCGGCGACGTGCCTGCGCCGGCCAGCCCGCCGTGGTCGCCCCAGCGCAGCCTGCTGGCCAGCGCGCGCGACGCGCGCGAATTCGTCGTCGAGATGGAACACGACGGCGCGGCCTGGCTGCGCTTTGGCGACAACCGCTATGGCGCCGCGCCCGCGCCCGGCGAACGCCTGCTGGCGCGCTATCGGCTGGGCGGCGGTCCGCAAGGCAACGTGGGCGCGGAAGCCATCGGCGCGCTGGTCACCGACGATCCCGACCTGATGCTGGGCGTGGCGCGCGTGCGCAATCCCCTGCCCGCGCAGGGCGGCGCGGCGCCGGAACCGGCCGATGCGATCAAGCTCAACGCGCCCGAGGCCTTCCGGGTGCAGGAGCGCGCGGTCACCGCCGACGACTATGCGCGGCTGGCGCAGCGCCACCCGCAGGTGCAGCGCGCGGCGGCCCGCCTGCGCTGGACGGGCAGCTGGCACACCGTCTTCCTGACCGTGGACCGGCGCGGCGGGCTGGCCGTCGATGCGCCGTTTCGCGCCACGCTGCGCGCCTTCATGGAACGCTTCCGGCTGGCCGGACAGGACCTGGAGTTTTCGGACCCGGTGCATGTGCCGCTGGACATCCTGGTGCGCGTCTGCGCCGCGCCCGGCCACTTCGCCGCGGACGTCAAGGCGGCGCTGCGCGATGCTTTCACCGCGGGCCTGGACCGCGCGGGCCGGCCGGGCTTCTTTCATCCCGACCGCTACACCTTCGGCACGCCGCTGGCGCTGTCGGCGCTGATGCGCGCCGTCATGGCCGTGCCGGGCGTGGCGTCGGCGCGGGCCGAACGCTTTCAGCGCTGGGGCCGCGACCCGGCGGGCGAACTGGACACCGGCCGTCTGCTGGCCGCGCCGCTGGAAGTGCTGCGCGCCGACGGCGATCCGAACTTCCCGGAGAACGGCCGCATCGACTTCATCGTGGAGGGCGGATCATGACGACTCGCGACGACTGCGGCTGCTGCGCTGGGCAGCCCGCGCTCACGCCGTCGGACCTGGCCAATCCGCCCGGCCAGCCCGCCTTGCGCCTGCGCATCGGCACACACGGCCGTTTTCTTGCCAGTTTGACGGCGGACCTGGCGCGCTCGCCGGCCCTGGCGGCGCTGACGACGCGCGATCGCGATGACCCCGTCATCGCCCTGTTCGACGCCTGGGCGGCCGTGCTGGACGTGCTGGCGTTCTATCAGGAGCGGATCGGCAACGAGGGCTACCTGCGGACCGCGACCGAGCGCCGGTCGGTGCAGTCGCTGGCGCGGGCCATCGGCTACGAACTGCGGCCGGGCGTGGCAGCGACGACCTGGCTGGCGTTCTCGCTGGAGACCGCGCCGGGCGCGCCGCCGCGCGCCCGCATCGAGCCCTGGACACGCGCGCAGAGCGTGCCCGCGCAGGACGAACGCGCGCAGACCTTTGAAATCCTGCAGGCCGTCGAGGCGCGCGCCGCCTGGAACGCGCTGGAACTGGCGTGGCTGGAACCGGCGCCCCCGCGCTTTGGCGCGCGCACGCTGTGCCTGGCCGGCGCGGCCACGCGCCTGAAGGCCGGCGACGCCGTGCTCATCGTGGGCGACGAGCGCGCGCGAGATCCCGGCAACGAGAACTGGGATTTCCGCCGCCTGACACAGGTCCGCGAATACGTGCCCGGCCCCGGCGAAGATGGCGCGCCCGCTTACACGCTGATCTCGCTGGAGCGAGGGCTGGGCAGCGCGGCCCCGCTCGTGCAGCCCGCCCGGCGCAATCCGCGCTGCTTTGCGCTGCGCGCGCAGGCCCGCCTGTTCGGCTACAACGCGCCCGACTGGCGCGCCATGCCCGCCACGCTGCGCGCCGCTTACCTGGGCATGGCCGACGACGCCAAGCCGTCCTTCAGCCAGTTTCCGCAATGGCCGGGCTATACGCTGGCCGAGATATCCGATCCGCCCGGCGGCAACAGTCCCGGCTCCGGGCTGTACGGCGAGTATTACCGCGGCCGCACCTTCAGCCAGCGGGTCATGACCCGCACCGATCCGCAACTGGATTTTCATTGGGGCGCGGGCGGGCCCGGCGACGGCGTGCCCGCGGACAACTTCTGCGTGCGCTGGACGGGCTGGGTGCGCGCCCCGGAAAGCGGCAGCTACACCTTTCACGTCACGGCCGACGATGGCGTGCGGCTGTGGGTGGACGGCAACCTGCTCATCGACCAGTGGCGCGAACAGTCGCCCACCGAATACAGCGCCAGCGCCCGGCTCGCGGCGGGGCGCAAGCATGACATCCGCATCGACTACTACGAGGCGGGCGGCGACGCCACCTTCGCGCTGGCGTGGTCCGGACCGGGCGTGGCGCGCCAGACGATACCCGCGGCCAGCCTGTACCCCGGCGACGTGCACGGCGTGCATCTGGACGCCTCCTATCCCAAATGGGTGGCCGGCGGCTGGGCCGTGCTGTCGATGCCGGGCTATGAAGAGCTGTACCGCATAGCCGGCGCGGGCCCCGACGCGCGCACGGGCTTTGCGCTGGCGGGTCCGACCACGCGCCTCACGCTGCGGGGCGAGCGCGTGCGCGAGCAGTTCAACGACGCCCTGCGCGAGACCACGGCCTATGGCGAATCCGACGCGCTGGACTGGGGCGCGCGGCCGGCCTCGGGGCTGACGCAAGGCCACACGCTGGTGCTGGCGTCGTACGAGCCCGACCTGCCGCAAGACCGCGTGCTGGCGGTGTCGGGCCTTATCCTGACCGAGACCGATGCCGCCAACGTTGCGCCGCGCGAGCGGCTGCTGCGCGGCGACGCCGTGGCCAACGTGCGCGTGGCGCGCGACCGCGCAAGCGCCGACCTGGAATTCGAGGATGGCGCGCGCGCCACTGTCACGTTGGCCGAAGCCAGCGACATCGTGCGCATCCAGCGCAACGACAGCGCTGGCGGCCGCACGACGCTCGTGCTGGACGCCGACCTGGCGCACGCCTATCTGCCCGCCACGGTGCGCATCAACGCCAACGTCGCGCCCGCCAGCCACGGCGACAGCCGCCAGATGCGCATCCAGCCGGAGGTGCTGGGCAGCGGCGCCGGCAACCGCGCCTTCCAGCGGTTCACGCTGCAGCAAAAGCCGTTGACGTTCGTGCCCGCGCCCACCGCAAGCGGCGCGGCGAGCAGCCTGGAGGTCCGCGTGGACGGCCTGCTGTGGGACGAGGCGCCGCGCATCACCGAGCTGGCGCCGGACGACCGCGCGTATCTGCTGCGGGTCGACGACAGCGGCGGGGCCACCGTGCAGTTCGGCGACGGCCTGCATGGCGCGCGTCTGCCGTCCGGATCGGGCAACGTCCAGGCGCGTTATCGCGTGGGCCTGGGCCGCGAAGGCAACGTCGCGCCCGGCCAGTTGAGCGTGCTGCTCACGCGCGCGCCTGGCGTCAAGGCGGTCGTCAACCCCGCGCCCGCGACCGGCGGCGTGGATCCCGAAGCGGGCGACGCCGCCCGCCGCAATGCGCCGCTGCGGGTGCGCACGCTGGACCGCATCGTGTCGCTGCGCGACTTCGAGGATTTCGCCGCCGCCTTTACCGGCATCGGCAAGGCGCAGGCGGTATGGCAGTGGGACGGCGAGCAACGGCTCGTGCACCTGACCGTCGCGGGCGAAGATGGCGCCGCGCTGGATCCGGCCGGCGCGTTGTATCGCAACCTGCTCGCAGCAATCGACGCGGCGCGCCCGCCCTACCAGCCGCTGAAGGTGGCGCCGTGCCGCTACCTGGATTTCGGCCTGCGGGCGGGCCTGGGCATCGATCCGCGCTTTGAAGCGGCGGCCGTGTTGGTAGCCGCCCGCGCGCGCGTCCTGGATGCCTTCGGCTTTGCCGCGCGGGCGTTCGGCCAGCCGGTGCACGGCGCCGAGGTGCTTGCCGTCTTGCAGGACGTGCCGGGCGTCGCGTGGGTGGATCTGGACGCACTGGCGCTCAATGCCGGTCTGGACGGCGCGGGCGCGCGGCGCAGCAACGGTCCGGACGCCCTGCTACCGGCGCGCACCGCGCGTTGGCAACAGGGCGCCCTGCAGCCTGCCGAGCTGCTGCGCCCGGATCCCGCCGGCATCGACTTGTCGGAGCGCACATGAACACCCGCTTGGATGCCGATGCCCTGATGGCCCTCTTGCCGGCGTTCTACCGCGAACGCGACGCCGCCGCCGGCGGGCCGCTGCGCGCGCTGCTGGACGTGCTGGCGCGCCAAGGCGCGCTGGTGGACGCCGACGTGGACCGGCTCTACGACAACTGGTTCATCGAAACCTGCGAAGACTGGGTGGTGCCTTATCTGGGCGACCTGCTCGGCGTGCGCGCGCTGTATCCCGTGGGGGCCGCCTTTTCGCCGCGGGCGCTGGTGGCCAACACGCTGCGGCTGCGCCGCCGCAAAGGCACGGCGCTGGTGCTGGAAGAATTGGCGGCAAACGCCACCGGCTGGCCAAGCCGCGTGTCCGAGTGCTTCGAGCGCGTCGCCACCACGCAGCACGTCAATCATCCCCGCGCGCATGCGCTGCGCACGCCCGACCTGCGCGATTCGCGCGCGATGGAACGCGTGGATGGCCCCTTCGGCGCCGAGCTGCACACCGCCCACGTGCGCGCGCTGCCGGCCGGACGCTACAACCTGCCCAACGTCGCGCTCTTTCTGTGGCGGTTGCAGTCGTACACCGTGCAGCGCGGCGATGCGGCGCGTGCCACCACGCACGACGGTTTCTACACCATCGATCCGCTGGGCCGCGACCAGCCCCTTTTCAACCGGCCGCGCACCGAGACCGACATCGACCACCTGGCCGAGCCGATCAACGTGCCCGAACCGCTGTCCTGGCGCGACCTGCATGCGGAACTGCAAGCGCGCCGCCAGGCCCTGACCGATGGCGACGCGCCCCCGCAAGGCTGGTTTGCCGACAGCGCCGCCGGCCCCGTCGTGCAGGTGTGGCTGGACGGCCAGCCGGTTTCCGCCGAGCATCTGGTGATCTGCAATCTTGCGCCCATCCCCGGCGTCGCTCCCGAAGCATGGCGCCGGCCCGACGCCGCACTGCTGTTCAAGTCGCGCAAGCCCGGGCGGCCGGACCGCAGCTTTCCTGGCGCGGGCGGCGTGCTGGTGGGCCTGGATCCGCACCGCGGTCGGCTGGCCCTGCCGCCGGGCGTCACCGCGCAATCGGTGCAGGTGCGCCATGCCTACGGCTTTCCCGGCGACATCGGCGCGGGCCCCTACGCCCGCAGCACGACCGATGACGATGACGCGAATGATGACGCGGCTGGCGCGTTCGACAACGCGTTCGACACCCTCCTGCGCGTGCCCTCGGCGGCCACGCCCACGCTGACGGCGGCGCTGGCCGCGGTGCTGGCGGGCCAGCGGGTGCGAATCGTGATCGACCACGACGGCACCGAAATCCTGGCCCCCGATCTTGTGCTGCCCGACACGCGGTTGTCGATCGAGGCCGCGCCGCTGCGCCGTCCCGTGCTGCAAGGCGATTGGCGCGTGCGCGGCAACGCCAGCACCCGCATCCGGCTCGACGGGCTGCTTCTGGATGGCCGCCTGCGGCTGGAAGGGGCGCTACGCGCCGTTGCGCTGCGCCACTGCACGCTGGTGCCGGCGCGCGGCGGCGTGCGTCACACGGGCGCCGCGCCCGAAATGGAACTGCGGTTGACGCGCTGCATCTGCGGGCCCGTGCGCTGCGCATCGCCGCTTGCGTCGGTGGAGATCGACGCAAGCCTCATCGATGCGCAAGGCAGCGCCGCGGCCGCGGTCGATGTGGACGACAGCGCCCTGCGCATCCTGGCCAGCACGCTGTTCGGGCGCGTGGCCGCCGGACGGCTGGACGCGTCCAACACGTTGTTCGGCGGCACGCTTGCCATCAACCGCCGGCAAGAGGGCTGCGTGCGCTATTGCCACGTGCCCATGCCGTCCGTCACGCCGCGCCGCTACCGCTGCCAGCCCGATCTGGCCATGCAAGACCTGACCGGCGCGGCCGCCAAGCGCGCGGCGGCGCGTGTCGCTCCGTCGTTCACCGCCACCACGTTCGGCTCACCGTCGTATGGCCAACTGGCCCGCAGTTGCGCGGCCGAGATCCGCGAGGGCGCGGACAACGGCGCCGAGATGGGCGCCTGGAATTTCCTGCTGCAGGCCCAGCGCGAAGCCAATCTGCGGCAGGCGCTGGACGAGTATCTGCGCTTCGGCCTCGAAGCGGGATTGATCCCTGTGAACTGAGCCCTCTGTCTTCGGGAACAACATCATGAAAGCCGATCTCAGCCGCCTCACCTTCGACCCCGCCCGGCGCTACCGGGCCGTCCGCATGCAGCAGGGCCGCGTGCAGATGGATTCGGACTGGAATGAGCAGCAGGACATCCTGAACCGGCGCATCGAAATCGAAACGGCGGACACCATCGGCCCCGTGGGCGTGCCGCTGGCCGCGCCCGGCTTCGCGCTGGCGCCTGCCGGCAAGGACCTTTCGCTGTCGGCAGGCCGCCTGTATCTGGACGGCCTGCTTTGCGAGAACCCGCAGCCTGCCACCGTGGCCAAGCAGCCCGACATGCCCCCGACGGCATCGCCCGTGCTGCCCGCCGGCGCGTCCGTCCTGCCGCTGCCGCCGCCCGCGCTGACGCCCGCCGACATCGACGGCATCGTCGTCTTCGGCTCGGGCGGCCAGACCGCCCCGCCGCCCGAAGGCCTGTACCTGGCGT
Organism: Achromobacter sp. JD417; assembly: GCF_041879325.1. Lineage (NCBI taxonomy): Bacteria > Pseudomonadati > Pseudomonadota > Betaproteobacteria > Burkholderiales > Alcaligenaceae > Achromobacter > Achromobacter sp. JD417. The sequence goes on from NZ_CP087159.1 coordinate 5,002,228, forward strand.
ATCTGGAAGCGTGGCAACGCCACCTGTGCACGCTGGACCTGCCGGCCGGCGACACCAGCATGCGCGAAGTCGCGCTGGGCGGCCCCGACACCGCGACGCGCGAAAAGACGGTCTGGCAGGTCAAACTGATGCAGGTGGGCGCGCCGGACGCCGCCCTGACCTGCCTGTCCGCGCTGCCCGCGTGGGACGCCCTGACCGCCGCGCCCGATGCGCGCATGGCGGCGCGCGCCGAGGCCAGCGTGCCGCCCAAGACGCCCTGCCAGCTGCCGCCCGACGCCGGCTACCGCCTGCTGGAAAACCATCTGTACCGCATCGAGATCCACCAGGACGGCGCGGGCGCTGGCAAGGCGCGCTACAAGTGGTCGCGCGAAAACGGCAGCATTCTGTCGCGCGTCGTGCGCTGGCTGGACGATCCCGTGGCCAACGAGTTCGAAGTCGCCAGCATCGGCCGCGACGACGTGCTGGCCATCACCGCGGGCTGCTGGGTGGAGTTTCTGGACGACACGCACGAATTGCTGGGACAGCCGGGGCCGCTGGCGCAGGTCGTGCGCACCGACGGCAACACGGTCACGATCGATCCGGCCAGCCTGATCGGCCACGCGCTGGACGCCGCCCGCCTTCCGGCCAACCCGCGCGTACGCCGCTGGGACGGTGTTGCGGAGATCACGCCCGCGCCCATCAACAGCGCCAACGCCGGCTGGGTAGAACTGGAACAGGACGGCATTGAGATCAAGTTTTCGCCCGGACGCTTGCGCGTGGGCGACTACTGGCTCATTCCCGCGCGCACCGCCACCGCGTCGATCGAATGGCCGCAACTGCCCGACGGCAAGCCCGCCTTCAACGCGCCCGCCGGCGTGCTGCGCGCATTCGCACGATTGGCGCTGCTGCGCTGGCAGGCCGGCGCGTGGACCGCCGTCAGCGACTGCCGCCCCGTTTTTCCCGCGTTGACGGAACTGACGCAGCTTTACTACGCGGGCGGCGACGGCCAGAGCGTCAAGCCCAACCCCGCGATGACCCCGGACGTGGTGGCGTTGCCGTCGGAACTGCGCGCGGGCGTGGCCAACGGCAGCCTGCCGGTGACGGGCGCCGTCGTGCGCTTTACCGTGGATGCTGGCCGGCTGCCCAATGGCGCCGTCACCCAGGACGTGACGACGGGCGCCGACGGCATCGCATCGATTGCCTGGTCGCTTGCGTGCGACGCCGCCCGTCCCGTGCAACGCGCCACCGCGCAATTGCTGCGGGCGGGCCAACCCGCGCCCGACCACTATCTGCCGCTGCGCTACACCGCCACCCTCGCCCTCGCCGCCGAGGTCGCCTACGACCCGAGCCATTGCGCGGACCTGCTCGCGGAGCAGGCCTATTCGGTGCAGGAGGCGCTGGACGCGCTGTGCCGGCGCACGCATGGCGGCGGCTGCTGCCTGACCGTGGGCCCGGCGGGCGATTTTCCAACGCTGGACAAGGCGCTGCGCACGCTGATCGGTCAGGACCGCATGGACATCTGCCTGTGCCTGACCCCGGGCGAGCACAAGCTGGACGACGACCTCATCATCAAGGGGCCGCGCGTGCGCCTGATGCTGCATGGCTGCGGATCGGCCAGCCGGCTGATGCTGGACGAGCGCCTGTTCAGCCTGGACGGCTTTGCCAGCGTGTCCATGGCAGACCTCGCGATCGCGCGCCGCGGACAGCCGGGCGCAATCGCCTTCAACCAATGCGCCGACCTGCGGCTTTCGCGCGTCGATTGCACGGGTCCGGCTGGCCCCGGCAACAGCCTGGTGCGCGTCGACGGCAGCCGGCGCGTGCACATCGAGGCATGCCGCCTGTATGCCGCCGGCCGCAGCGCCGCCGAACGGCTTGATCAGCTATTCACTCGCGCCCCCACGCTGGCCGCGCTGAAGCGGGCGCTGGCGCCCGACGCACTGCTGGACGATGACGACAATCGCGCCGCCCTGGCGCTGTCGCGTCAACCCATGGACGCGCGCAAGGCGATGACCGCCGAGATCGCGGCCTTGCTGCGCGCGGGCACGGCCGGCAATGCGCTGACGATGACGCCGCGCGTCCAGGCGGCGTTGACCACGCTGGCCACGCAGGTCGGCCGCGAGACGCCGGTGGCCAAGCGCCTGCGCCCGGCCATCGCCGCGCTGGCCGCCGCGCTGCTGGCTGATCCGCTGTCGTGCGCGCTGGCGCTGCTGGACAACGATGCCGACACCACCGTGCGCGACAACCGCCTGCGCGGCGGCATTGCGCTCTTTGCGGAATCAGGGGATTTTCCGGAATTGACGACGGACCAATTGAAGCTGCTGGGCGGCGGCATCCGCACCGGCAAGATGGTGCCCGAAGGCGATGGCACGCTGACCCTGCAAAGCAATCACCTGCCCAGCATGCGGTTGGGCGCCGAGGCCGCGCGCGCCATGCTCACCATCATCCAGACCGGCGGCGAGTTTGCCGCGTGGCGCTGCCTGCGCGCCGCCGACAACGCGCTGGAGGCCTACAGCCATTTCCCGGCGTTCGACGCGGCGGTGACGGGCAACAACCTCCTGACCAACGGCGACGCGGGCGCGCTCATCGCCACGCAGGCCAAGGTGATCGGCAACTTTGCCCACAACGATTTCCGGTTGTTCGTGTCAGGCGCTAATCCGGAGAGCCTGGCGAACGGCGGGTTGAACGTGGTGACGGTGTGAGCGTGGACCGAGGCCTCGTTACCACTGCATCGAGGCCCCGACACCGGCCGTGGGGCCGCCCGAGGCAATGCCCACGCCGGCCTTGACCTTGACGCGGTCATTGACGCGCGCCGATGCACCGACCGCGACGGCCTGATAGCCGCGATACGTGGCCCCGCCGATGCCCAGCGCGAACCGCTTGCCGGGGTCGACCTCCGGAACCATGGTCAGCGCCGTCGTGGCGGCGATACCCGAGTAGGCATTGCGTGCCACTTCGTCAATCGCGCGGTTGGTCTGGTCGATGCGATTGTCCAGGCGGGCCAGGCCTTCGCGGTTTTGACGCACGCCGGTGTCCAGCGAACCCAGCGCGTCGCCCACGTTGTAATACGTCTGGCCGTCCAGCTGATACGACGGACCGGTGACGGCGCCCGTGGACGCATCGATATGCGCGCCGCCGCCCAGGCTGGCTACCACGGGGTTCAGTTGCCCCACGTTCACGGCATCGGTGCTTTGCGTGCCCGCGGCCACGTGGGTCACCTGCCGTTCGGCGCCTTGCGCGCCCATGGACACCGTGTTCGCGCGGTCGGCCACCGAGCCCGCGCCCAGCGCAACGCTATTTGCCGCGGTGGCCGATGCGTTGGCGCCGACAGCCACGCCGTTGGACGCACTGACGGTGGCGTTGGCGCCCAAGGCCGCGCCCTGCGTGCCCGCGCCGACCACGGCGTCGTCGCTGCCATCGTTGGCGCCATCCGCCCGCACGTAAGCACTGGCGGCATTGAGCTGACCGACCTGTTGGGAAATTGCATAGAGTTGGCTGCCGTTCACGGCGTCGGTGCTGGTTGCCGAGATGACGCCATTGGCCACGCCCGTGACGGTGCGCGTGCCGTCCGTGCCAGCCATGTCGATCACGTTGCCGCCCTTGCTGGCGGCCACGGTGATGGCGCCGCTGACCGGGTCCTGCCGGACCAGGCCGACCTCACCGTTGTTGAGGCTGGTGGTCAGGGTGTTCAGCGTGGCCGTGTTCTGCGCGACGGTTGTGCCCAACGTCGTGATGGCTGCGCTGTTGGACTGCACTTGCAGATTGGTGGCGTACAGCTGCGATCCATTCACCGCATCCTGGCTGACGGAAGTCAGCATGCCCGCACCAACCTGCGTGATCCGGTTTCCGTTCATGTTGACGGTGTTCAGCATGGAGATGCCGTTCTCGCCCTTCAGTTCCAACGTGCCATCAGCGTAGCCGGTGACCCGGGCCGTCGCGGCGGTTAAACCGTCAAACGTATCGGCGCCATAGATGTTCTGCAGGGTAAAAAGCGGGCTGCCGTCGGGGCAGTCTAGCAAATAGACTGGAGTGCCGGAATTGAGGGAGTTTCCCGACATTGTGTCGGTACTGCATAACTGCAATTGGCCGTTTGCATGGGTATTCGTCGCAAATCCCAGGCCGCCCGCGCAGGCTAGCGCAACAGCTGCAGTAGAGGCCGCACGCTGCACCCTGCCGGGCTTGCGCCGGCGGCGCGTGGCGCAAGGCAAGGCTTGCTGCGTGGTTTGCATAGTGATTGGCGTTGCATTCAGGACGGTCGAAAAGATGTGGTTCATGGCGTGTCCACCCAGCGCTGGTGCGCGCTCGTTGTCAAAAAATCAGCTTCAAGAAAATCACCTAAGCAATTGAGGCATAAGGATTTTTCTTTCAATCTAATGAGCGCCTGACACCCGGACCATCGAAACTTTTCTAATGTTCGACCGTGTAATGCAACAAATATCAATAAATGCAAAGATCCTCGCGAGGCGCCCGCCAGACCTTTCCGCCTGATGCCGTTCACACCGCACGGACATGCCGCAACGACCCGACATGCAAATGACAGGTTCGGCCCTCTACAATGCCGCTGTTGCATCGCAACATTCCGCCATTCCTCTTCCGTAGTCTCCATGTCCCATTCCGTTTCCGCGCAGCACCGGCCCGCTCTGGTGCTGCTGGCGCTTGCCATTGGCAGTTTCGCGATCGGCACCACCGAATTCGCGACGATGAGCCTGCTTCCGTATTTCTCGCAGTCGCTGGGCATCGATGCCCCCACCGCCGGCCATGTGATCAGCGCCTACGCGCTGGGCGTGGTGGTCGGTGCGCCGATCCTTGCGGTGCTGGGCGCGCGCATGCCGCGCCGCCGGTTGCTGATCGCCCTGATGGGCCTCTTTGCCATCGGCAACGGCCTGAGCGCCATCGCGCCCAACTATCACTGGATGCTGTTCTTCCGCTTTCTGAGCGGCCTGCCGCACGGCGCCTACTTCGGCATCGCGTCGCTGGTGGCCAGTTCAATGGTGCCGGCCAACCGCCGTACCGTGGCCGTGGGCCGCGTGTTCCTGGGCCTGACGGTGGCCACCATCATCGGCGTGCCGATGGCCAACTGGCTGGGCCAGGTCATCGGCTGGCGCTGGAGCTTCGGCCTGGTGTCGTTGCTGGCCGTGCTGACCATGCTGAGCGTGCGCGCCTACGCCCCGGACACGGCCGCGGATCCGCACGCCAGCCCGCTGCGCGAACTGAGCGCGCTGGGCCGCGGTCAAGTCTGGATCACGCTGGCCATCGGCGCGGTCGGATTTGGCGGTCTGTTCTCCATTTACACCTACCTCGCGGACACGCTGACCGCCGTCACCCAGGTGTCGCCCGCGACCGTGCCGCTGGTGCTGAGCGCCTTCGGCGTCGGCCTGACCGTGGGGAACATGGTGGTGCCGGTCTTTGCCGATCGCGCCGTCATGCGCACGGCCGGCCTGCTGCTCTTGTGGTCGGCCGTGGTGCTGGCCCTCTTTCCGCTGATGGCCCACAACGTCTGGCTGATCACGCTGAACGTGTTCCTGGTGGGGGTCGGTGGCGCGCTGGGCACCGTGCTTCAGACGCGCCTGATGGACGTCTCGGGCGACGCCCAGGGGCTGGCCGCCGCGCTCAACCATTCGGCCTTCAACACGGCGAACGCGCTGGGCCCGTTCCTGGGCGGCCTTGCCATCGCGGCCGGGTTTGGCTGGACGTCGACCGGCTGGGTGGGCAGCCTGCTTGCCATCGCCAGCATGCCGCTGTGGCTATGGGCCGTGATGCTGGAACGCCGGGCGCGCACCACGCGGGCGGACAAGCTGGTCGTCAGCACCGAATCGGCCCGCTGAGCACGTTCCCCATTTCCCGGCAGGTGTCTGACACCCAATGAGCACGACTTCATCCTGCAATGTCGTCTCAAGGGTGTCAGACACCTTCCTAAAACGTCCCCCATTTGGCCTGTCACAAACCGTCGGCCCCGCGCCACACCGGGCAAGCGCCTATTGCAGCCCGCGTTCACGTCGCAGCTATACTTTCCGCACTCTTTACCACCTCAAGACGCGCTGCACCTCCAACTTGCAGCGCTTTTTTTATGCCCGCTTTGACTGCCTTGCTGCGCCCGCTGTGCCAAGCGCTTTGCTGCCTGGCCGCAGCCCTCTTTTCCGCCCAGGCCTGGGCCGCTCCCCCGACGCTGGCCCAGTGCCACGGGATCAAGGACCTGGCCTTCGTTGCCCATCTGGATGACGACCTGCTTTTCATGAACCCGGACGTCGCCTCCAACATCGAGGCGGGCGGCTGCGTGCGCGTCGTCTATCTGACCGCCAGCGACGCGGGCGAAGGCGAAGGCTACATGCTGGGCCGCGAGCGCGGCGTGCGCGCCGCCTACGCCTACATGGCGCGCGAACCCGACGCCTGGAAGGAAGACACCGGCATCGTCGCGGGCCGCCAGATCGCGCGCTTCACGCTGCAGGGCAATCCGCGCGTGCAGCTCTGGCACATGCGGCTGAAAGACCCGTGGCTGGGCAAGGGCTGGGGCAGCCTGACACCGCTGAGCCGCACCGAATCCGAACCCGGCCAGAACGTGGACACACTGGGACCGCACGCCGAGGTCTATACCCGCGAACAACTCGTCGACACGCTGGCCGAGATGATCCGCCAGTACGGCCCCACCACGGTGCGCCACCTGGACGACACGATCAGCGTGCCCTACACCCAGCTGTGCTGGCGCTGCGCCGGCCACGGCCACCCCGACCACATCGCCAGCGCGCGGCTCGCCCGCGAAGCCATGGTGCGCGCGCCCGGCAACTACGCCGAGACGGGATACATCGATTACCCCAGCCAGGAACGCGCCACCAATCTTGCCGACGCGGAAATCGCCAGCAAGTCCGTGATCTTTCAGCACTACGCCTGGAACGACTACCACTATTGCGCCGGCCCCACCGGCTGCAAGGAACCGGCCGGCCCCGCCGCCGCGTGGGTCCAGCGCGCCTACTACGTGTCGCGTCAGGACGTCGCGCCGCAGGTGTACCCGGACGGACGCGGCGGACTCGTCGTGTTCGCCGCCGGCGAAACCAATGCCGCCGTCAACAGCTGGGATTCGGCCGAAAAGCGCTGGCACACGCTGGGCGGACGCACCACCGGCCCCGTGGTCTCGTTTGCCCATGCCGACGGCACCGCCGGCCTGATGGCGCGCGATCCGCTGGGCGGCGTATGGGCCAACAAGCAGCGCCACGACGGCACGTGGCAGGGCTGGCAAGCGCTGGGCGGTTTGCGCGTCACGCAGATCCCGGCGGTGGCGCCCCGTGGCGAAGCCGCCGCCGTCGCGCTAGGTTATGACGGGCTGCTGCACTGGATCAGCCCGTCCGGCATCGACGGCAGCTGGAGCACGTGGCAGGCGCTTCCGCCGCTAGAGGGCGTTACCGGCTCGCCGGCCGCCGCCCGCGGCGCCGACGGACGCTATGTGGTCTTCGCCGTTGCCGCCAAGGGCGAGCTTTTCTATACCCGCCAGCTGCCTGCCGCCAAGGGCCACCGGTCGGAATGGCAAGGCTGGCGCCGCGTGGCCGCCCCGCAAGCCGCCGGCGGCCTGGCTGCCATCCGCAACCACGAAAACCGGGTCGAGCTTTATTTCCGGCAACGCGCCAACAACCATCTGACCAAACTGGTGGAAGCGGGCGACACCACCGACCTGGACATGGACTGGAGCGCGCCGGCGGACCTGGGCGTGCCCTTCATCGGCCGACCGGCCATTCAGGCCGACACCGCCGGCAACATCGTGCTTGCCATCCTGGAGCGCTCCGGGGGACACCTCTGGCTGCTCGAACACGGCAAGCTCGCCAAGATGGATGCCGAAGCGGCATCGCCGCCCGCCATCAGCCTCATCGACGGCGCGCTGTATGTGGTCGCCCGCGCGGCCGGCGCGCCGCAGCGCTACGAGGTGCTCTCGCGCCGCGGCGGCACGTGGTCCGCCAGCCTGACGCTGGACGGCGTGCCCGCCACCGGCGGCGGCCCCTTCGCGTCCGTGGCGGCGCGGCCGGCCGACTTGCCCAACCTTGGCGCGGCCAGCGCCGGCAAGGCCGTGGTCGTGCGCCCGTCCGCGTCGGAACCGGATGCGCTGACGGTCGAGCGCATGCCCGCGCAGACCTCACGCGTGGCCACGCCAACCCGCGTGCAGTGACAAGGCGGGCGCGACGTGCAGGCACGCCGCTTGCTGCCCTCCGGGCGTTACAACCCGGAGGATCCAACCATGTCAGACGACCTGAGCAAGCGCGGCCCGCAGGACCGCTCCCGGATCAATGTGAACGAGGCGCATGAGCTGCGCTATTGGACCCAGGCGCTTGGCGTCACCGAGGCCCAACTGCGCGAGGCGGTCAAGGCCGTGGGACCGTCGGCGACCGCGGTGCGCGAACATCTCGGTAAATAGCCGGACCCGGGGCCCGTGCTCGGGCCCCGGCAAGCCGTGATTGGCACACGCGGCCCATCCGGCCAGATGCCGCGCGGGACATAGCCGCTCAAGCGGCCATCTTTCCGCACATGTCGGCGCATTCTCGGCACGTGCGCGCACAGTCGGCCATGCCGTCCATGCCTTCGCAACTGGCCGCGCAGTCATCGCAAATTGCGGCGCAGGCGCCGCACACCACCTTGTGGTTTTCAACGCCCACCAGCATCGCGTGCGCTGCGGTGCGGCAGATCTCGCTGCACCCCATCATCAGCCTGAAGTGGTGAGGCTCGACGTGCTCGCCGCCGGCCTCCAGGCAATGGCTCATGGCGGTCTTCACACACATGCGATAGCAGGCCAGGCAGCTATCGATGCAACGTTCCATGTCGTTCGTTTCGGAAGTCATGTCGGCTCCTTGCGTAGTGACAGTCCTTGCGGGTCAGCACGCGACGTTCCCGCAAGGTCGTGCATCAAGGAGCCCCACTAGGGCTATTGCGGCTCGATCTTCGCGTCAATGGCCCGCTGCGTCCACACCTTGCGCTGCGCCTGAGCAAACGACTGATGTTCGGCCACGGTATTGGGCGAGACCTGCATGCCCAGCGATTCAAACCGCTGCAGCACGTCGGATTCGCGCAAGATGGCGGTGACTTCCTGATTGAGCTTCTGCACGATCGCATCGGGCGTCTTGGCGGGCGCCGCGACGCCGACCCACACGATCAGGTCAAAGTGCTTGTAACCCAGCTCGGACAGCGTCGGCACCTGCGGGAATTCCTTGGCCCGCGCCTGCCCCGTGTAGGCCAGCCCGCGCAATTTGCCTGCCTGCATGAAGGACGTGACGACGGACAGGTCCGCGAATAGGTAGTCGACATGGCCGCCCAGCAGATCGGTCACCGCTGGCGGCTGGCTCTTGTACGGCACGCCGTTGGCGGCGGCGCCCGCCACCGTGTTGAACGTCGCGCCGGCGATCTGGCTGGTGGGCGACCCATACGCATAGTTCAGCGGCTTGGCCTGCGTTGCCTTCACCAGTTCCTGCAGGCTCTTGTACGGCGCGTCCTCGCGCACCACCAGCATCATCGGGATGGTCGCGATGCGCACGACGTGAATGAAGTCGCCGGTGGGATCGAAGGGCAGCTTGCGAAACAGCGCGGGCGTGGCCGAGTGCGTCGAGCTGCTGGTGAGGATCAGGGTATAGCCGTCCGGCTGCGCGCGCGCCGTGAACGACGACCCGATCGTGCCCGATGCGCCCGGCTTGTTCTCGATCACCACGGGCACGTTCAGACGCGGCCCCAGCTTTTCGGCGATGATCCGGGCACTGGTATCGGTGGCGCTGCCAGGCGAAAACGGCACGACGATGGTGATCGGCTTGTCGGGATAGGCAGCCTGCGCGTGCACGGGGCCCGCCAGCGCGCCCGTCAACATCAATCCCCCAGCAGCCAGCAGGCGGCGGCGCAGCGCGCCGAACGGTCGAGTCATGCTTGTCTCCTGTCGGGGCCGCGGATCGGCCCTCTTGAACTGAACCGTATGATGCTCGTGCAGCGCTTATCCCAACAAGGGACTAATTTTCATAGACTCATTCCACAACGGGATTAATCGTCCGTTTGCTCGCGTTCGCGCAGGTAATCCTCGGTGGCTTGCAGGAAGGCGCTGGCGGCCATCGACAGGCGCGCGTTGCGGCGCTGGATAAGCCACAGTTCGTGGCCGTGCCGGCGCGCGCCATCGATGGCCAGCACGCGCAGCCCCAGTTGCCGCGCCAGATCGCAGGCGTAGCCGGGCACCACCGTGATGCCCAGGCCCGCGCCGACCAACTTCAGGGCCGAGATCAGCATGCCCGCCTCGATGCCATACCGGAACGTCAGGTTCTGATCGGCCGCCACCCTGTCCAGGCTGCGCCGCACGCTGTAGACACTGCGCAGCATGATGTGGTCGTACGCCGCCACGTCGCCCCATGACACATTCCGCCGGCGCGTCAGCGCATGCCTGGGCGCGCATACCGCGTACAGCGTGTCCCGGTAGATGACGCGCGCCACCAGCTCATCGGTAGGGGTATCGACCGAGACCATGCCAAAGTCCGCGCGCCCGTTGCGCACATGCTCGATGGTTTCATCGGTGTTCAATTCAAACAGGTCCAGCTTCACGCTCGGGTGCGCCCGGTGATATCGCGCCACCACGTCGCCCAGCAACCCGGCCATCATCAACGGCGACGTCGCCACGCCGACCGTGCCGCGTTCCAGCGTGCGCAGGCCCGACATGCTGCGCTCGGCGGCGCGCACGGTCCCCAGGATTTCCTGCGCGTAGGCATAGAAGTCGGCCGCGCCATCGCAGGGCGTGACGCTGCGCGTAGATCGTTCGAACAGGGGCTGCCCGACTTCCGCCTCGAGTTCGGCGCACAGTTTGCTGACGGCGGACTGCGTCACGAAGGCCGCGCGCGCGGCGGCCGTGAAACTGCGCAGTTCGTAGAGCGCGCAGAACACGCGCAATTGCTTGAGTGTGATGTTCATGGTCGAAGTCGCCGCAAGGCGCCGCCGCCCATGCCGGGTCAGCGCGCAGGCTCGAGCATATCGCGATCGGCATCCTGCGGCGGCGCGGCGCGCCGGATGGCGCCGGGCGTGCGAGAAAAGCGCACGGGAATGCCGCAGGCCGTCATTGGACCCTCGGTGGGATGATCGACGCGCTGAAAAAATCCCGTCGCCCGCAAGTGCGGATCGTCGAACAGCGACTCCGGCGTGTTGACGCGCGAATGGGGGATGTCAGCGTCCGCCAGCAGCGCCAGCCATGCGTCCGTGCCCTGCTGCGCCACGATATCGGCCAGATCCTGATACAGCGCGTCGAAATTGCGCGCGCGCGCCGCCGCGTCGGCGTAGCGTGCATCGCCGGCCAGGTCAGGCCGCCGCGCCAGGGCGAAAAAACGCCGCCATTGCGCGTCCGTGTAGGGCAGCAGCGCCAAAAAGCCGTCGCGCGTGCGATAGGGCCGGCGCTGCGGCGAGAGCACGCGGCTGTAGCCCATCGGGCCCAGCGGCGGCTCGAAGCTGTGCCCGGCCAGGTGCTCGACCAGATTGAACGACACCAGCGTCTCGAACATGGGCACCTCGATCGCCTGACCTTGCCCCGACCGCTCGCGCTCGTACAGGGCCATCGGGATGGCATACGCCAGCGTCAGGCCCGCGACCTTGTCGGCCAGGATCGTATTCACGTAGGCGGGCGCGCCGCTGTTGCGGCCCTGCAGGTCCGCCAGTCCGCTCATGGCCTGGATGATGTCGTCGAAGGCCGGACGCGCCGCGTACGGTCCATCCTGCCCGAAGCCCACCGCCGCGCAGTGGATAAGGCGCGGATTGCGCGCGCACAACGCGGCCGCATCCAGGCCCAGCCGCGCCAGCGCGGCTGGGCGGACATTGGAGACGAACACGTCCGCCCCGTCAATCAGGCGCAGCAGGCTGGCGTGGTCCTGCGGCGTCTTCGCGTCCAGCGTCACGCTGTGCTTGTTGCGGTTCAGGTTCAAGTACGCAGGCCCCATGCCCGCATGCGCGGCGGGCGCCGAGGTGCGGAACACATCGCCCTCCGGCGCCTCGACCTTGATGACCTCGGCCCCCATGTCGCCCAGGATCTGGGTGGCATACGGCCCCATCGCCACCGCAGTCATGTCGATGACGCGAACGCCTTGCAGCGGTCCCGCCATTACCTGGCCTCCCGATTCGATTTGTGCGCCAGGAACGGCGCCATGTAGCGGCGCGGCTCATCGGTGGTGAAGGCCTCGCCAAAGGCGTCCACGCTGCGGTCCAGACCGGCCTGGATCGAGGACTCGGTCCAATAGCGCAGCAAGGCCTTCTGCGAGCGCACCGCGGCCGGCCCGCTTGCCGCGATCGGGGCCACGGTGCGTTCGACCAGCGCGTCCAGCTCGCCGGCCTCGCACAGGAATTCCAGAAAGCCCCAGTCCCGCGCCTGCGCGGCGTCCACCGTCTCGCCCGTCAGCAGCAGCCAGTTGGTCGGACCTTGACCGATGAGCGCGGGCAGCAGCACCGCATGGATCACCGAGGGAATGCCGACGCGCACTTCAGGCATACCGAACACGCCGTCCGCCGAACCCAGGCGGATGTCGCAGGCGGCCGCCAGCTCCATGCCGGCGCCCAGGCAATAGCCCGGCAACCGTGCAATGGTCGGCACCGGAATGTCGGCCACGGCGTCGCACAGGTCGCGCAGCCGCGTGATGAACGCGCGCGCACCCTGCGGGTCCAGCTCGGCCATCTCATAGATGTTGGCCCCGCCCACGAAGGCCTGGTCGCCCGTGCCGCGGATGACCACCGCGCGCGCGTCGTCCTGCGCTGCAATCCAGCGCGCGGCCTCGGTCAAGCCGAGCGTGACCGCCGAGGCCAGGATGTTCAGGCGCTTCGCGTCGTGGATCTGCAGGGTGTAGACGCCGCGCGGATCGCGCGTGACGCGGGCGTGGGGAAACGTGGGGATGGGCGCAGTCATGAAGTCTCCGGCTAGATAGGTTTGCCGTCGATGCTACCGGCGGCTTTTGATGACAACAAACAAGGAATTTTCATGGAATGAGTCTGGAATGGAATAAATCGCGGTCCGGCGTCGCGATGGTTGCCCGCGCATTCCTCTCGTACACTTGCCGCATGCTACGACTCGACAACCTCAGCAAGCGCTACGGCGACCATATCGTGTTCCAGGGCCTCTCGCACGCCTTCGCGCCGGGGTGCGTGGCGCTCTGCGAAGAAGACAGCACTGGAAAATCCAGCCTGCTCAGCATCATTGCCGGCGCGCTGGCGCCCGACAGCGGCGACGTCCTTATCGACGGGCACTCGCTGCGAGACGCGCCGCTTGCGGCACGGTCCCGACTGGCCTATGTGCCGGACAACTGCATGGCATTTCCCGAGCAGACGGGCCGCGGCCTGCTGCAACAGGTGGCGGCAGCCAGGCACGTTGCGTTGGACGAAGCCGTGCTCGATCTGGCCAATCGGCTGGGATTGGAGCCGCATCTGGACAAGCGTTTCGAGCAGATGTCCACGGGCACGCGGCGCAAGGTCTACCTGACGGCCGCCGCGCTGGGCGACCCGGCGGTTGTCGTGGCCGACGGTCCCAGCAACGGGCTGGATGCCCAGGCGCGCGGCGTGCTGGCCGACGTCTTCAAAACCTGGGCACAGACGCGCGTCGTGCTGTTCGCCAGCCATGACCCCGAATTGGTGCAGGCGTGCGGCGCCCGCACGGTCAATGTGGCCGACCTGCGCTGAGCAACCGGCTGCCCGGCGCTGCGGTCAAAAGCGGATGGTCACCCCCGCAATGGGCCCCTGCAGCACCACGTCGTATTTGAAGCCGTTGCGCTCGTAGTCCACGCCCATTGCCCGGTAGCCGACCGTGGCGGACACCGATTTGTTGAAGCTGTAGCCCACGCCCAGCCCCAGGTCCCAGTCCGCCTGCGCGCCCCCGGCGCCGATCATGCCCCAGCCCGTCAGATAGGCCTTGGGATGAAAGTTGTAGGTGCCTCGCACGCCCACCATGGCGTCGACCCACGTCGCGCTGTCGCTGCGCTTGCGTCCGTCAGCAAACCGCCCCTTGAACGTGATGTCCGTGTCCACCGACCACACCCGCAACCCTGCGACCACGTCCAGGCTGTGTTCGGACCGGTCCAGCACGGAATAGCCCCCTCCGATCAGGCCGGTGAACGACGTGCTCTTCACATCCGCGCTGGAGGCCAGAATTCCTCTGGGTGTATCGCCTTGCGCGCCCACCTTCACGTACAGCAGGTCGCCAATGATGCTGTAGCGGCCCTTGCGCGCGTCGCCCATCAGCATGGCGGCGAAGTCCAGGTTGTCGAAGATCTTGTCGAAGCTGGCGCTGATATCGACCGTCGGCAGGCGCCCATGCGTGACTTTTCCCGACAGCGCCGGCGCCCACAGATACGGCGAGACCGAGAATTTCCATTCGTCGGAAACCCCGGCGTCCAGAATGGGCGCCGGCGGTGTTTCGGCCGCGTCCGCGGCCCCTAACGGGAATGCCGCGCATGCCAGGCAGACAGTGATGTGCTTTTTCATCGCGAGATCCCCGAGGCCCGAAGGCATGTCGAAAAAAAGGCGCCCCGCCCAAACGCAGGGCGCGTCCTGCCGCCGTGACCGCGTCAGCTCACCCGCCGCACCGGCGGCACCGTCCACGACCCGTTGATGATCGACGGGTCGCTTTCGTTGGGCCAATACAGGCGCATCATCAGGATGAATCGGCCCTTGGGCGCCGGCAGCCAGTTCGACTCGTGCTCGGGGCCCGGCGATTCGTTCTGAATCAACAGATCGATCGACCCATCGGATTTGCGCTTGAGCGGCTGGCGTTCGCTGATGGAATAGCGGTTCAGCGGGTTATCGACAAAGAAGTAGTTCTGGTCATACATGGTCAATGACCAGAACCCCGACACGGGCGGCGTCAGGCCCTTCTTGAACGTCAGCACGTACTTCTCCGACCCGTTGTATTCGCGCAGGATCGCCCCGTTGGCTGACCGCAACGAGGTCGGGTAGATGGCGTCCTGCGGCCGGTTCGCACCCAGCCCGATGGCGGTGACCAAGGCCCGTTGCAGATAGTTGGTGCCGTAGATCCCCGTCTTGGTCGTGAAACCCCAGCCGTCGATATGCTGGATGTCGCCATCGGTGGACCGGAAATGCGCCATGATCCGCGCGAAGCCGGTATCCGGCACCCGCCTGGCAAAATCGGCAGGCAACTTGGACTTGTCGAAATCCTGCCCAGGCACGATGCCGATGGTGGCCATTTTTTCCACCATGGGCGCGTCCGCCGCGGTCGGCGGATTGCGCTTGAGCAACTGCGCAAACAGCGCGAAGTACTCGTGGGCATCCATGTTGTTGACCTGATCGCGCACCGGCGTCTTCATGTCGATGGCCGGATCCACCTTGCCCTGCGGCGCTGTCCACGCCTTGCCCCAGGCGCTCAGCGGCGCGATCTTCACCTGGTCCTGCAGCTTGTGCACCTCGGCATAGTCCTCCGGCGTGCCCGTGCAATAGATGCGGCCGAGCAGCCAGACGATGCTCGTTGGCGACTTGTATTGCTTCATGCCCTGCGGCACGGCGCCTTCCCAGCCCGGCCCCGTCACGACGAAGGTCTGCGCGCCGGTGCCCGTCGTGCGCTTGCCCGGCACGTCGAACACGGTCGTCCAGCCATCCAGCAGCGGAAACAGCGCGTAGCGGCCGTTCATGTCGGGCAGGCTGATGACCCAGGGCTCGTCGCCCACATCGAAAAAGGCCGTGGTGTACAGGGTGTCGGCGTTGGGCGCGGTCACGTCGCGGAACTTGGCGTCCGGATATTCGCGCAGCTTGATGAGCTGGCCCATCGGCGCGCGCGTGCCCTTCGGTTCGGTCACGTTGGTGACCACCCGGCGTGTCATCTCCATGGTCACCAGCGGGTAGGCGTAGATGTAGGCTTCGGTGGCCAGGACGAATCGGTCGTCGGCTTCCGGCAGGTTGGCTACCAGCCCTTCGGAGGCGGCTGCCGAGGCCCGGAACGCCGGTCCCAGCGATCCTGCAGCCAGCAGGGCCAATCCCCCTGCGTTCAGTTTGCGGCGAGTTAGCTTCATTGTTATCGCTCCAATGGATGGGTCTGACGAAGTTCACTTCGGGGACTTCCAACAAGCACGACGGTGTTTTCAAGCTAATGCGCATTCGGTGGTGATGTGTCGGGGCACGCTCCAAGGATCAGGGTCAGGGAAACCACGGCAGACGGCAGGCAGCGCGCCGCCGAAGGGCGGACTGCCTTTGTGCGCATGGCCAAGGGGAAAGCACGGGTGCGCGAGCGCGCACGCGTGGGGAAGGCGGGGTGGACGTCCAAGAATGGGCTCCCTGAAGAAATCAGAGCAAACGCACCACTGAAGGAACTGGGCTACGGACCATCCATTCGACCGACTCGCGCGAGGACGAAGCGGTTTCGGTCAATCTATGCGCAGTTTTTTAGCTGCTCAAGTGGCCGGAATGACTACGACCATCCGCCATTGGTCGCAATCCACTGCCCTACTTGCCCTTGCCGATCGACAGGGGCACGCCCCACACCGGATCCTGCATGCCCTGCTTGCCCAAGGGCGTGATCTGCATCGGCTTGAGCTTGGACAGCAATTCGCGCTGCGCGTCGGTCAGGTTCGTGCGCTGCGCGAAGTACTTCTGCGCAAAATCCATCGGCGCGGGCCACGTGTAGACCGTGAAGTCTTCCAGCGGGCACTCGATCATCTTCGGGTCCACCGCGCGGCAGGCGGACTGCTTGAACGTGTAGCTGGGCGTCTTCATGTGCATGCGCTGGCTCAGCACCAGATCCCCGCCCTTGAGCGTGAAGCTGGCCAGCGCCAGCTTGGGCAGCACGCGCGACTGCACCTTGATTGCCGGGATGTCGCGCGACGTGGTGTCTTCGTAGTAACCGGCGCGCGATCCCGGCGTGGTTTCGGTGACCTGCTGCTCGCCCCAGGCGACGCAGGCGCCCGATCCGCGATGCACGGCCGTGCAGACTTTCTGCGTGCTGGTCCGCGAGCCCGTGGTGCCTTCGTGCCAGTTCGTTTCCTTGTAGAACTCGCGGTACAGCTCGGGCGACAGGTACGCGGTGCCGTTGGCGCCCCGGCCCGACCCTTCTGCGCCGGGGCGCGCGCCGATCTGATTCAGCGTGGCATTGAGCTTGTAATCGTCTCCCCCCGTCAGCAGGTACTTGCCCGGCGGCAGGATATGGACTTCAAAGGCCTTGAACAGGTAGGTCGTGTCCTTGTCCCGCTGCAGCGAGTTGTTCTGGAACTTGCGGCCGAAGGTGATGCGCGGGTCCGGTTCGAACATCCAGACGGTGTTGCCGGTCCAGGTCGTCATCAGCATGGCGTCCTTCAGCGAGGCGTGCGGCATCAGGTCCGCGACCAGCACCACGGCCATGTTCGCCTTCATCGCCTCGCCGATCAGGTCGACCAGCTTGCCGTATCGCGGATCGTCCGCCGTGCCCTCGCCGTTGGACGACGGAATGGTGACGCAGCCCGACAGGGTCAGGGCAAGCGTCAGGGCAGACAGGGCAAGGCGCGGGCGCGGCAGGGACATGGGATCGATCCTTGGGGTCGGTAAGACGGCAATGTGCGCGCATCCTACCCGCTTGGGAACGATTCGCAACATCCGGTTTGACCGCTGAAACAGTTGGTGGCAGGCAACGTAACGCAGAACCGCGCCGTGAAAGCGCATTCCGGGTAAACCAGCCGTAATGGGTTGTTTCGAATGTTTCGCCTGGGGTCCGCCGACGCTGCCCAGGCCCCGCCTTGTCCGCCAGGAACTTCGCCGTTATGCGCGGCTTAATGCCCGCGGCAGATCCGTGCCGTAATCGTCTTGGGCATAAACCATCGCCGGCAAGGGCGACACGGCGCGGCCTGCCTGGTCCCATAGCGTTTCGACCCAGCCGGCCGCCGCGTCGGCAATCGCGTCCTGCACGCAGAACGCCGGCTCGGTGGAAAACAAAGGCAGCGGCGGCTCCAGCCCTGCTTCTCCGTGCACCACGTCAAAGAGATTGCGGTAGCCCTCGATGGCTTTGTTAAGCACATACAGATCCGGCCCTTCCAGACCGATCACCACCGAAAAGGTCCCTTCGCCGCCCTGGTCCGGAAAGATGCCGAACTGGATCTCGCGCGCCTTCCCGGGCAATCGCGCGAACATGCCGGCCAGCGTGTGCAGCGCGGCCGCCGTGTGCGCGTCCAGCGCGCGGCGCAGCGCGTCCTGATAGTCGTGTTTCGTCATCGCGCCAGCATAGCGCATGGCGGCACGGCATCACGCGTCGACGGGCATCCCGTCCAGCAACTTGTCCAGCGTCACCGGATAGTTCCGCACGCGCACGCCGGTCGCGTTGTACACCGCGTTGGCGATGGCTGCCGCCACGCCGCACAGGCCCAGCTCGCCGACGCCCTTGGCCTTCATCGGCGACGACACCGGATCGTCCTCGTCCAGGAAGATGACCTCCTGACGCGGAATGTCGGCATGAACGGGAACCTCGTAGCTTGCCAGGTCGTGGTTGACGAAATAACCCAGGCGATGGTCGACGGCCAGCTCCTCCATCAACGCCGCGCCCACGCCCATGGTCATGGCGCCGATGACCTGGCTACGCGCGGTCTTGGGATTGAGGATGCGGCCCGCGGCGCAGACCGCCAGCATGCGCCGCACGCGCGTCTCGCCGGTGGCGGCGTCCACGGCCACTTCCACGAAGTGCGCGCCGAAGGTGGACTGCTGGAATTTCTTGTCCAGGTCACCGAATTCGATCGTGTCTTCCGCGACCAGCTCGCCGCCCGATGCCGCGCGCACCAGGGGCGCGGAGCGTCCGCTGGCGTCGGTGACCGTGCCGTCCGCGAACACCGCGCCCGCGGCATCAAATCCCAACTGCTCAACGACCCGCGCGCGCAACTTCTCGCACGCCGCGTAGACGCCGGCCGTGGAACTGTTCGCGCCCCATTGGCCGCCCGAGCCCGCCGACACGGGAAAGGATGAATCGCCCAGGCGCACGACCACGCGCGACAGCGGCACGCCCAGCATTTCGGCCGCCGTCTGCGCAATGATGGTGTAGCTGCCGGTGCCGATGTCGGTCATGTCGGTCTCGACGATCACGCGGCCCGTCGCGTCCAGCCGCACGCGCGCGGCCGACTTGGTCACCAGGTTGTTGCGAAAGGCGCTGGCCACGCCCAGCCCGATCAGCCACTGCCCTTCCCGCCGCGCACCGGGCTTGGGATCACGCTTGTCCCAGCCGAAGTGGCGGGCGCCGGTCTGCAGGCATTCGACAAAACGCCGGCGCGAGAACGGCCGCGACGGATCGGTGGGATCGACCTGGGTGTCGTTCACCACGCGGAACTGCACGGGATCCATGTCCAGCGCCTCTGCCATCTCGTCGATGGCGATCTCCAGGGCCATCATGCCCGGCGCCTCGCCGGGCGCACGCATCGCGTTGCCTTCGGGAAGGTCCAGCGTCATCAGGTTCAGCGCGGTGTGCTGGTTGGCGCCGGCATACAGCAGCTTGGTCTGCTGCACGGCCTCTTCCGGCTGGCCGTCCGGCAGGTCACCGGACCAGCTTTCGTGCGAAATCGCCGTCAGCTTGCCGTCCCGCCCCGCGCCCAGCCGGATGCGCTGGATCGTGGCGGGCCGGTGCGTGGTGTTGTTGATCACCAGCGGACGCGGCAACGCCACCTTCACTGGCCTGCCCGCCTCGCGCGCGGCCAGCGCCGCCAGCAAGGCGTCCGCGCGCACGAAAAGCTTGCCGCCGAAACCGCCGCCGATGTAGGGCGACACCAGGCGCACGTTTTCCTTGGGGATACCCAGCGTGCGCGCCACGTCCGACCGCCCCCACGCGATCATCTGGTTGGACGTCCACAGCGTAAGCTTGTCGCCCTTCCAGACGGCGAGCGACGCGTGCGGCTCCATCATGGCGTGCGACTGATCTGGCGTGGTGTAGGTGGTGTCGATCTTGACGGGCGCTTCTGCAAACGCGGCATCGAAGTCGCCCGTGTCCGTCTTGGGAATGTGCTTGCCCGCAGCGCCGTTGTCCCGCAATGCCGCCAGGTCGTACGCGCCCGGCGCCCGCGCATACTGCACGCGAATGAGCTTGGCGGCCGCGCGCGCCTCCTCGAACGTGTTGGCCACCACCACCGCAATGGCCTGGTGATAGTGCTGTATTTCCGGCCCGCCCAGCAGCGTGGCCGTGTTCATCTTGCCCTTGCCCAGCTTGCCGGCGTTCTGCGCGGTCACGATGGCCAGGACACCCGGCGCGCGGCGCGCAAGATCGGTGTCCATGGCGGTGATGGCGCCCTTGGCAATGGCCGCTCCCACCACGTAGCCGATCGCCGCGTTCGGCGCGATGTCGTGATGCTCGTAGGCATACGGGGCCTGGCCGCTCGTCTTGAGCGGCCCGTCGATGCGATCGACGGGCTGGCCCACGATCTTGAGCTGGTCGATGGGATTCTGTGTCGCGGGAGTCTCGAATTTCATGGCCTTACGTCCTCGCTTGCGTCAAGACGGCGCCAAGCGCGCGCCGCGCCAGGGTCAGCTTGAAGGCATTGTCTGGCGTGGGCGCGGCGCCCGCCAGCAGCGCATCGGTCACGCGCGCCGCGCCATCCGGCAGCTGCGCTTCCGCCGACGCATCGCGCCACGGTTGAGGCGCCACGCCGCCCAGCGCCACGCGCCCGGCGCCATCGTTCTGCACCACGGCGGCCACCGACACCAGTGCAAACGCATACGACGCGCGGTCGCGCACCTTGCGGTAGAAGTGCTTGCCGCCCAGGGGCTTGGGCAGCACCACCCCAGTGATCAGTTCGCCCGCGTCCAGATGGGTCTCGATGTGCGGCGTGTCGCCGGGAAGCCGGTAGAAGTCGGCAATGGGAATGACCCGCCGCGTCGCATCCGGGCGAACCGTCTCGACCTTCGCGTCCAGCACGCGCATCGCCACCGCCATGTCGCTGGGATGCGTGGCGATGCAGGCCTGGCTGCCTCCGATCACGGCCAGTTGCCGCGTCACGCCGCCGATTGCGGAACAGCCGCTGCCGGGCACGCGTTTGTTGCAGGGCTGATTGGTGTCGTAGAAATAGGGGCAGCGCGTGCGTTGCAGCAGATTGCCGGCGGTTGTGGCGCGATTGCGGATCTGTCCCGAGGCGCCTGCCAGCAGGGCGCGCGCCAGCACCTCGTAATCGCGGCGCACGGTCTCGTGGGCCGCCAGATCCGCATTGCGCACCAGCGCGCCAATGCGCAGCCCGCCGTCGCCGGCCGGTTCGATCCGGTCCAGGTCCAGGCCGTTGACATCGATCAGATGCGAAGGCGTTTCCACCTCGATCTTCATCAGGTCCAGCAGATTGGTGCCGCCGGCGATGAACCGGGCACGCGGCTCGCGCGCGGCGCTGGCCGCCGCTTCGGCGTCGGTCCGGGGACGCTCGTACGTGAAGGCTCTCATGCCTTGCCCTCCGCGACGTCTTCGATGGCATCCAGGATGTTGGCGTAGGCGCCGCAGCGGCAGATGTTGCCGCTCATGCGCTCGCGGATTTCCTCGGGTGACAGCAGCGGGCGTTCGTTCAGCGATCCGGTCACGTGGCTGGGCATGCCGCGCGCGGCCTCGTCCAGCATGCCCACCGCCGAGCAGATCTGCCCCGGCGTGCAGTAGCCGCACTGGTAACCGTCATGCTTGACGAATGCAGCCTGCAGCGGATGCAGCGCGCCCGGCGTGCCCAACCCCTCGATGGTGGTGATCTGCTGGCCATCGTGCATGACGGCCAGCGTCAGACAGGAATTGATGCGCTTGCCGTCCAGCAGCACCGTACAGGCGCCGCATTGCCCGTGATCGCAGCCCTTCTTGGTGCCGGTCATGTGCAGGTGCTCGCGCAGCGCGTCCAGCAGGCTCGTGCGCAGGTCCAACGCCAATTCGTGGGTGTTGCCGTTCACGGTCAGCGTGACGGTGGCCTTCAGGCTTTGCGGCGGCGCGGTGTTCTGGGCAGCGGACATGGCAGGCGTTCCGAATGCGGTGGCGGACGCGGCGCCTGCCTTGAGCAGGTTGCGCCGCGACATATTGATATCAGTGGGATTTTCCAAGGTTGGAACTCCTGTAAGCGTCCGGCGGGCCGAAGCCCGGACATCCAGGGCGGGTTCCCAGCAAGCGGTGTGCCTGGCCGCGAGCCGCGGGCGTGACAATGCGCACGGCCGCGTACATGGCATCCTGGAATTCCCGATAAGATCGTCGTCAACAAACGATGATAGCGACGGAAATCGCCCGGCCGCCACGCCAACCTGACAAGAAAATGTTCGATCTCGAAACCAATCCGGACAACGCGGCGCGCCCGCGCTGCATGGGCATCCTGCTTGCTGCCGGGCGCGGCCGGCGCTATGCCGGCGCAGCCGGGGGCCAGGACAAATTGCTTGCGCCCCTTGCGGACGGCGTGCCCGTGGTGGCCGCAGCCGCGGCGACGCTGCGCGCGGCCACCACACGCGTCGTGGCGATCACCCGCGCGGATAACGACCGCGTTGCCGCGCTACTGGCGCAGGCCGGGTGCGAGGTCGTGACGATCGATCCGCGCGCCGACGGCATGGGCGACAGCCTGGCTGCCGCCGCGCGCCACGTCATGCAGACCGCCGGCGCGGACATCCACGCCTGCCTCGTCGCGCTGGGCGACATGCCGTGGATCCGCCCGGACACCTGCCAGCGGGTCGCGCAGGCGGCGCTTCTGCATCCGATCGTGGCACCGGCCTGGCGTGGCCAGCGCGGACATCCGGTCGCCTTTCAGCGGTCCATCTGGCCGGCGCTGGCGGCGCTGTCGGGCGATGTGGGCGCGCGTGCCGTGCTGGCGCGTCATGGCGTGACCGAACTCGCGGTCGAGGACGCAGGCGTGTGCGCGGATGTGGATACGCCGGACGACCTGGCGGCTGTGCGGCGGGACAGCCAATAAACCGGAAATCAGGCCGGCGTCGCGTTGCCGACGCGCTGGCCGATCACCGGCGCCCCGGCCGGCTCGGCATGACGCGGCAGGGCCACCCGGAAACTCGTCACGTCGTCGCGCGAGTCCACGCTGATGCACCCGCCATGCGAGGCCACGATCTGTTGCGCAATGAACAGGCCCAGGCCCAGGCCGTGATGACCGCCGGGGCGGCGCGCGCCGCTGCGGAACGGGTTGAACAGGTGCGGGAGCAGCTCGGGCGCAATGGTGCCGCCATTGGACACCGTCACGACAACCTCGCACGGGGCCTCGCCATTGACCTCGACGCGAACCGGCGCGGTCTTGCTGCCATGATGCAAGGCGTTGCCGACCAGGTTGGCGATGACCTGGGAGATGCGCGCGCCGTCCCATGAACCCGCCGCGTCGCCGCGGCTAAGCGACTCCACGTGGCGCTCGGGAAAGCCCGTGCGCACCTCGTCCAGCGTGCGCTCGACCAGCGCATCCATGCGCAGGGCTTCCGGCGACAGCGCAAGGCCGCCCGCCTGGCGGATGCGCGTTACATCGAGCAGGTCTTCGATCAGGCACGACATGCGCTCGCTGCTTTGCAGCATGCGCCGCGCCAGGCTGGCCACGCGCTCGTCGTCGCCGCGGCGCTGCAGCACCGTAGCGCCCATGATGATGGCCTGAAGCGGCGTACGCAGGTCGTGGCTCAGCACCGCCATGAACATTTCGTTCACCCGCAGCGCCTCGGTGCGTTCTTCCAGCTGCTGCGCCAGCGCACGCTTGCGCTCGTGCAACTCGAAGAACACGTTCGCCTTGCTGCGCAGCATGTACGGGTCCACCGGCTTGTACAGGAAGTCCACCGCGCCGCTCTCGTAGCCGCGGAACTGCCAGTTCTGCTCGCGCGAGCCGGCGGTGATGAAGATCAGCGGAATGTGGCGCGTGCGCTCGCTGCCCCGGATCAGTTCGGCCAGCTCGAAGCCGTTCATGTCGGGCATCTGCACGTCCAGCAACGCCAGCGCCACGTCGCCGTGGCGCAGCAGCAGTTCAAGCGCCTGCGGGCCGGATTGGGCCTTCAGCACTTCGACACGGTCGCTGGCAAGCAGCGCCTCGAGGGCAATCAGATTCTCCGGAATGTCGTCGACCAGCAGGCATTTGATGCGGTCGTCGTGGGAAGGGGCTGATGTCGGGATCATGGTGTCAATGCGGTTGGGTTTCAGGGCAGCCGCCTCGTGGGCAACTGCGCGAAAACAGCGGCAATCTCGTCGGGCGTCAGGGCCCGCGCCGCCGGAACCAGCGCCAGCGCGGCGTCCGGCATGGTGCGCACGGGGGCCGACTCGGGCGACTGCACCAGCGTGCGGCCGCCGGCAGCCTGGATGGCGGCCAGGCCTTCGGCGCCGTCCTCGTTGGCGCCCGACAGCAGCACGCCCAGCAGCCGATCGCCATAACAATCGGCCGCGGATTGGAAAAGCACGTCAATGGACGGGCGCGAAAAATTCACCGGCGGGTCGATCGACAGCGCCAGGCGCGGCCCCCGATCCACCAGCAGGTGGTAGCCGGGTGGCGCGAAATACACATTGCCCGGCTGTATCGGCTGCTGGTCCTGGGCTTCCAGCACGGTCAACGCGCAGCGGTAGCCAAAAATGTCCGGCAGCAGGCTGCGCCGGTCGCACGGCAGATGCAGCACCACGACCACACCGGCGCGCAGGCCGGCCGGAAGCGCCGGCAGCAAGACATTCAAGGCGTCGATCGCGCCCGAGGACCCGCCGATGACGATCGCATCCCAGGAGGCTGCGGCCTGCGCATCGGCACGAGGGTGCGGTGCGCGCGCGGTCACAGGTCAGCCTTCTTGCGGTAGATGCGGTCCGCCAGCACGAAGTCGTCAAAACCGTCGGCCTGCGCCGAGAACCGGACCGATTCCCGGGACCCCAGTCCCAGGAATCCGCGATGCACCAATGCATCGTGGAACAGTCCAAGCGCCCGGTTCTGCAGGTCGCGCTCGAAGTAGATGAGCACGTTGCGGCACGACACCAGATGCACTTCGGCGAACACGCTGTCCGTGGACAGGCTGTGGTCGGAGAACACCATGTGTTCACGCAGCGACTTGTCGAACACCACGCGGCCATAGCGCGCCGTGTAGTAGTCAGACAGCGAGCTGCGCCCGCCGGACTGCGCGTGGTTGGCCGTGAAGGCCGCCGCCCGGTCCAGGTCGAAGACGCCCTGCTCGGCCGCGCGCAGCGCGTGCGGATTGATATCGGTCGCATAGATCAGCGACCGGTCCAGCAGGCCTTCCTCGTGCAGCAGGATGGCCAGCGAATAGACCTCTTCGCCGGCGCTGCAACCGGCCACCCACACCTTGATCGAGGGATAGGTGCGAAGGATGGGCAAAACCTCGCGGCGCAGCGCCAGAAAGTAGCTGGGGTCGCGGAACATGTCGCTGACCTGCACCGTCAGGTACTGCAGAAGGCCCGTGAAGACGGCCGGATCGTGCAGCACGCGGTCCTGCAGTTGCGACAGCGTTCTGCAATCGAACTCGCCCAGCGCGGTGCGCAGGCGGCGTTTCAGCGAGGCCTGCGCATACTCGCGAAAGTCGTAGTGATACCGGTGATAGATGGCATCGAGCAGCAGCCGCTGCTCGATGTCTTCGATGTGCGCCTTGTTCTGTGTCGGCATGGGCGTGATCGCTGTGTCCTGATCCGGTCCGGCCTACTTGCGCATCCAGACGCGCACCAGCGACAAGAGGCGCTCGACGTCCAGCGGCTTGGAGATGTAGTCGTTGGCGCCCGCGGCCAGGCACTTCTCCTGATCGTCCTTCATGGCCTTGGCCGTCAGGGCGATGATGGGCAGCCGGCGCCACTCGGGCCGCGCGCGGATCTCGCGCATGGCCGTGTAGCCGTCCATCTCCGGCATCATGATGTCCATCAGCACCAGGTCGACCGCGCGGTGGCCGTTCACGCCGGCGCGGCCCAGCGCATCCAGCGCCTCGCGTCCGTTGCGCGCGATCTCCACGTGCAGGCCGGTGGGCTCCAGGATGCTGGACAGCGCGAACACGTTGCGCACGTCGTCTTCCACCACCAGCACGGTGCGGCCTTCCAGCGTGGTGTCGCGGCTGCGCGCCAGCTCCAGCATCTGGCGCTGCTGCGGCGGCAGTTCGGCTTCCACCTGGTGCAGGAACAGCGTCACCTCGTCCAGCAGGCGCTCGGGCGAGCGCGCGTCCTTGATGATGATCGACTTGGAGAAGCGGCGCAGCTGCTGTTCTTCGTCGCGCGACAGCGCGCGGCCGGTATACACGATCACCGGCGGGAACGACACGCTGTCCTGCTCGGCCATTTCGCGCAGAAGTTCGTAACCGCTCATGTCGGGCAGGTTCAGGTCCATCACCACGCAGTCGTAGGTGGTGTCGCGCAGCAGCGTCAGCGCATCGCCGGCAGTGGCGGCCAGCACGATCTCGACGTCGTCGCGCGCCAGCAGTTCGCGCACGCTGTCGCGTTGGCGGTCATCGTCCTCGACGACCAGCACGCGCCGCACGTTCTGCGTGAACTTGGCTTCCAACCGGTGCAGCGCATGCACCAGTTCCTCGCGCTTGACCGGCTTGAGCGCGTAGCCCACCGCGCCGCGGACCAGCGCTTCCTGCGCGTAGTCCGCCACCGACACGATGTGGACCGGGATGTGCCGGGTGGCCGGATTGCGCTTGAGCTGGTCCAGCACGCCCAGGCCGGAAAAGTCGGGCAGGTTCACGTCCAGCACGATCGCGTCGGGCCGCCGCTGGGACGCCAGCGCCAGGCCATCCGTCGCGGTGTGCGCGGTCAGGCAGCCAAAGCCCATTTCGTGCGCCAGATCGGCCAGAATGCCGGCAAAGCGCTCGTCGTCCTCGATGACGAGGATGGTGCGGGCATACGTTTGCGCGGGTTCCGGTTCGGCGGCCTCAGCCGGCGCTTGCGGGCCGGCCTGCGAGGTGGCGGGAACGGCGGGCGTGGCCGGGGCCGGTTGCGCCGGGATCGCGGGCGCATCGGTCCGGTCGTTGGCCGACGGCGCGGGCGAAACAACCAGCAGGTTCATCGGCAGCAGCAGCGTGAACACGCTGCCTTGCCCGGGGATGCTGGTCAGCGACAGCGTGCCGCCCAGCAGCTTGGCCAGGTCGCGCGAAATCGACAGGCCCAACCCGGTGCCGCCGTGCTTGCGGTGGGTGCTGCCGTCGGCCTGGCGGAATGCCTCGAAAATCAGTTCGTGCTGTTCGGCGGGCACGCCGATGCCGGTATCGTGCACCGCAAAGGACACCATCCGTCCCGGGGCCCGCGCCACGCGCAGCGCCACGAACCCCTTGTCGGTGAACTTGATGGCGTTGGACAGCAGGTTTTTCAGCACCTGCCCCAGGCGCTGCGGATCCGTGCGCAGGGTGTCGGGCACGTCGCGCGCGATATCCAGCTCCAGCGTCAGCCCCTTCTCGTGGGCCAGCGGCTGCAACGGTTCCAAGAGGCGCTGGAGGGCCGGGGCAACCGCCACCTCTTCGACCTCCACCGTCGCCTGGCCGGCTTCGATCTTGGCCAGATCCAGGATGTCGTTGATGAGCGCCAGCAGGTCGCGTCCCGCCGCGTGAATGGTCTGGGCGTACTTCACCTGGTCGGCCGACAGGTTGCCCGTCTTGTTGTCGGACAGCAGCTTGGCCAGGATCAGCGTCGAATTCAGCGGCGTGCGCAGCTCGTGGCTCATGTTGGCCAGGAACTCGCTCTTGTACTGGCTGGCCTGCGTCAGAAGGCGCGCCTTGTCCGTCAGCGCGCTTTGCACGCGCAGAAGCTGTTCGGTCTGGGATTCCAGGTTGAGGTTGGTCTGCTCAAGCTCGGTCTGCTGCAATTCCATGCGCGCCTGCGATTCCTGCAGGATGCGGCTTTGCTGCTCCAGCTCCTCGTTGCTGACGCGCAGCTCTTCCTGCTGAGTCTGCAGCTCTTCAGACTGGCGCTGCGTCTCGGCCAGCAGCGCTTCCAGACGCGAACGGTCCATGCCCGCCCGGATCGCCGACGCCAGCATTTCCGACGCGCCTTCAAGCAGGCTGCGCTCGCTCTCGCTGACCGCATGATTGAAGCCCAGCTCGATGACGGCATACACGCGCTCGTACTGCATGGCCGGCGCCACCACCAGTTCGGTCGGCGTCGAGCGCCCCGTGGCCGACGACACTTCCAGGTGGCCGGCAGGGACGTTGCGCACGTGCAGCAGCTTGCGCGACGTGGCCGACTGGCCGGCCAGGCCCTGCGCCAGCGGGATCTTTTGCGGCAGCCGCTCGGGCGGCAGCGCGTAGCCGCCAAAAAGCTCCAGATCGTCACCATTGACAACATAGCCCGCGCCCACGCTGGCATGCAGGTACTCGGCCAGGTAATCCAGCGCCCGCCTGCCGATTTCATCCAGGCGCAGGTCGCCCCGCAGCCGCATGCTGAGACCGGTCAGGCCCGTCGTCACCCACGCCTGCCGCGCCTTGATGCGGTATTCGCGGATGGTCATGCCGGCCGAGGCCAGGATCAGGGCCAGCAGCACCAGCGCGCCGGTCCAAGAGTAGTAGGTCGAGATTGTCGAGGCCTGGTTCCACGCATTGCGCTCGCGCTGGATCTGATCCATCTGCAGGGCGTAAAGCTCGCCGACCAGATCGCGCAGCCGGTCCATGGCGTCCTTGCCCGAATCGGTCCGCACCACCGCCATCGCGCCCTCGGCGTCGCCCGCCTTGCGCATTTCGATGGTGTTGTTCAGTTCGCTCAGCTTTTGCTGCGTGATGCCGGCGATGTCATTGGCGATCCGGCGCTGCGCGGTATTGTCATTCGCGGCTTCCTTCACGACCGCCAACCGCTGCTCGATCAGCGGCACGGAGCGCACGTAGGGTTCCAGATAAGACGGGTCGCCCGTCAGCAGATAGCCTCGCTGCCCGATCTCGGCGTCTTTCAAGGCGGAATTGAACAGGCTGAGCTGGCGCAGTGACTCGGTGGCGCGGTCCATGGCCTGGACGGCGCGCGCCCGGGTGTCCGCAGACCGGACGTTGACGAAGGCGATGACCAGCGTGGCCACCGCCGCCAAGACGAATCCGGCCATCAAAGTGCGAGGAAAGGCAAGGCGGCTGGCGGGCTGCGGCGATTTCAGCATGAGGTCGATATACCAAATCAGGAAAGGCGCGCGAATCGCGCAATGCGAGGATCCGAAGGATTATGCGGATTGAAAAACACCATAGAAATCCTTCGAACTGTGGAACTATACAGGTCCTTGCGGCCCGATGGTTGCGTATGGATACAACTACGACACCCTATCGGCCCGGGCATGCCCTAGGATTTCGCCTGCACGCACTGCCCCCCTACTCGCGGCTGCCGCCTAGCCCGGCATGCCCCGGCCCTGCCCGCGTGAGCGCGCGGCCAGCCGATGGCGCAGACAATCGAATTCCCAGCCGTCCGCGGCACTGACAATCATGAAGAAAATCCTTTTGGTGGACGACCAACCCACGTTGGTCGCCCTGATGAGCGAGTTCCTGAGTAGCGAAGGCTATGACGTGACGACGCATACCGACGGACTCACCGCGCTGCAGCAGATGATTGCGCTGCGCCCCGACCTCGTCATCACCGATCTGTCCATGCCCGGCATGGACGGCGGCGCCCTCCTGACCGCCATGCGGGAAAACGCCTACCTGCACGAAACGCCCGTGCTGGTCCTGAGCGGCCGCCCCGAACATGAAATGCTGGAAGCCTGCGGCGAACGCGCGGTCCTGATGCGCAAGCCGGCCAACCCGGATGAAGTGCTGAAGGCGGTGCGCCGCCTGACGCAGGCGGCGCAGCCGCCCTCGCCGGCACGCGGGGGTTCGGGCCGGCTGACGGCCTCTTTCAGCCGCTTGGGCGCCGCCAGCCTGGAGCGGCTCGTTCAGGCGGCATGACGCCGCCTGAACGGCGTCCTTACCCCACGTGCCCACCCGCCACGTACATCACCTGACCCGTGATGTACGACGCCTCGGGCGCCGCCAGAAAGCAGATCGCCGCGGCAACCTCTTCCATGCTGCCCATGCGGTGCATGGGCGTGCCGGCCAGACAATCCGTATACATTTCCCGCTGCCAGATGCGGTCCTGCTCCGAAGGGGCTTCGGTGTTGCGCGGGATGGCCCGCACGCCGTTGTCCAGGGCGCCCGGCGCCACGCCGTTCACGCGCACCCCGGATTCGGCCAGTTCCAGCGCCATGCAGACGGTGGCGGCGTGCACGCCGCCCTTGGACGCGGAATACGGCACGCGGTAAATGCCACGGGTGGCGTTTGAGCCCACGTTCACAATGGCGCCCCGGCCCTGATTGCGCATCACCGGGATCACCTCGCGGCACGACCACAGCGTGGGCCAGAGCGACCGGGTTACCTCTCGTTGCATCTCGTCCGGCGTGTATTCCCAGAAGGGCTTCATCCAGATCGTGCCGCCCACGTTGTGCACCGACACGTCGATCCGCCCATGCGAGTCCATCGTGTACTGCACCATCCGCTGCGCGCCCGCATGGGTTTCCAGGTCGGCATCGATGAACGACGCCTGCCCGCCGGCGTCGCGGATCTCGCGGGCCACGGTCTCGCCCAGTTCAGCGGCGCGATCGACGAGGACGACGGTGGCGCCTTCGGCCGCCAGCCGCTTGGCGGTGGCGCGTCCCACCCCCTGCGCGGCGCCCGTGACCAGCGCGATCTGATTTTCAAATCGATTCATGCGGACTCCCCCTCAATGCGCGCGCGACAACTCGCCCGGCGCGGGCTGTGACGACCGGGTGTCCACGGCCAGCACGGCCAGCAGCGCGCCCGCCAGCGGAATGGCCAGCACCATGAAAAAGCCCGACGGTCCGAACCAGCCCAGGAACGTGCCGCCGATGGCCGAGCCGATGATGGCGCCGGCGCGGCCGATGCCGATGGACCAGCCCGTCGCGGTGGCGCGCAGCGCCGTCGGATACGCGCCGATGACCAGATAATTCAGCGCCAGCTGCTGGCCGCCGATGCCCAGGCCCGCCGCGCCGATCAGGATGAACACCAGCGTCCAGTCCGTTCCCGCGTAGCCCAGCCCCAGCGCCACCGCAATGCCCAGCGCGAACATCGCGATCAGCAGCGACCGCGTCGACACGCGCGGCATCAGGTAGGACAGCGGAAAGGCGCACACGATGAACACGAGGTTCACGGTGAACGTGCCCATCGGGGCCTGGTCTGCCGGCAAGCCCGCCGCCTTGAGCACCGTGGGCAGCCACGACAGCAGCATGAACCACGCCACCCAGTTCAGCAGGTACACCGACCAGATCGCCAGCGTCTTGCGGGCATAGCCGTCGGCAAAGAGCGCCTTGACGCTGGCGCGGATCGTCGCGTCTTCCGGCACCGTGAAGCGCGTGCCGGCCGGCAGCGGCTGGCGCGAGATCTTCGCCAGAATGCGGGCGACATATCCCTGGCCCGCCGCGTCGCCGCGCATGGCCTTGAATTGCAGCGACTCGGGCAGCAGCACGACCAGCGCCCCAAGCAGCAGCAGCGGCGCCACGCCGCCAACGATGAAGATGCCCTCCCAACCGATCACCGGCAGCATGCGCGCGGCCAGCAGGCCGCCCAGCATGGCGCCCGCGGGCAGGCCCAGCAGCACGCCGGTGATCACCGAGCCACGATGGCGTGCCGGCGCGTATTCCGCCGCCAGCGCCAGCACGATCGGCGTGCAGCCGCCCATGCCCAACCCCGCGATGAACCGAAGCGTAAGGATGTGCCACGTTTGCGTGGCGCCCGCCGTCGCAAGCGTCGCCAGCCCGAACACCGCCACGCCGATCAGCGCCGCCGGACGGCGGCCGATTCGGTCGCCCACCAGGCCCAGCGTCATGGCGCCCACCGTCATGCCGACGATGCCCGCCGTGAGGATCGGCGCCAGTTCGCCGGGCTGCAGCTTGAATGCCGCGAGGATCGCCGGCCCGGTGAACGCCATTGCCTGCGTGTCAAAGCCATCGAACAGCGCGATCAGAAAGCACAGGGCAAGGACGCGCCATTGAAAGGCGCCCATCCGTTCCTGATCGATCAGGCTCGGGATGGAGAGGGTTGAGGCCATGAGAGTCTCCCCGGGCTCCGCGCGGAGCCCGTTATCGGTATGAGGTATGGGGTGGTGGCGGCATCGCGTCACGGCGATGCCTGCCGGGATCAGGCCTGGGCGGACGCGCGCAGGCGATTGACGATCTGGTTGTCCTTGCCTTGCACAAGACCCGTGAGCACGACGTCGAAGACGATTTCCTTGTACGCGTCTGCCTTCAGGCCC
Source organism: Achromobacter sp. JD417 (assembly GCF_041879325.1). Classification (NCBI taxonomy): domain Bacteria; kingdom Pseudomonadati; phylum Pseudomonadota; class Betaproteobacteria; order Burkholderiales; family Alcaligenaceae; genus Achromobacter; species Achromobacter sp. JD417. The sequence goes on from NZ_CP087159.1 coordinate 5,034,263, forward strand.
AGTTCGGCGCCGCCGGTCTTGTCGGTCACCGGCGGGATCAACGCTTCGCGGGTGGCGTAAGCGAAATCGTCCCAGATGAGGGGATCGCCCTCGATATTGAATTGCGTCGTCAGCTTGCGGTGCTGATCCGCGCTGACAAAAAGGTGCACGTGCGCCGGGCGGTTGCCGTGGCGGCCCAGCGCGTCCAGCAGCTGCTGGGTGGCGCCCTGGGGCGGACAGCCATAGCCGACCGGCATCAGGGTGCGGAACTCATACTTGCCGTCCGGGCCGGTACGCACCGCGCCGCGCAGGTTGAAGTCGGTCTGCGCGCCCGTCGGGTCGAAGTGCGAGTAAAAGCCGTTGGAATTGGCATGCCAGCACTCGACGACCGCATTGGCCAGCGGCTCGCCACGGGTATCGCGCACGATGCCACGGATCACCAGCGGACCGGCGTTCGCATCCGGATCGGCATCGATGCGCGACACGCCATCGCGCACCGGCGCGCCGGCCACGTAGAGCGGGCCTTCGATGGTGCGCGGCGTGCCGCCATCCAGGCCGGCCAGCTTGTCTTCGTGGTCCATGCGCACGTCCAGGTACTTTTCCAGGCCCAGTCCGGCGGCCAGCAGCGCGGCCTCGCCGTCGCGGCCAAGCTGATTCAGGTAATTGACGCCCGCCCACACTTCATCGGGCGTGATGTCCAGATCGTCGATGGCCTTGAAAAGGTCGCTCAACAGGCGGTTCAGAATCTGCTTGAAGCGAGGGTTGCCTTCGCTGCCGTCCAGATTGGTCGCGGCCTTCAGCAGGTCCTGCACTTCCTTCGTGTTGAATACGTCGAGGCTCATGTCTGTCTCCAGTGGGTTATCTGTTTGTTTGGTGTGTTCAGTGTTTCTTGTTCGTGACCTTGACCAGTCCATCGCGCGTGAAGCGCTTGACGCGGTCGTCGTCCAGCGTGATGCCCAGACCCGGGCCGGTGGGCACGGTCAGCTCGAAGTCGCTGTAGTCCAGCGGCTGCGTCAGGATTTCCTCGGTGATCAGCAAGGGGCCAAAGAGCTCCGTGCCCCATTGCAGCTGGGCAAAGCTTGCAAACAGGTGGGCAGACGCCACCGTGCTGACCGCGCCTTCCAGCATCGTGCCGCCATAGAGTTCGATGCCCGCCGCGTCGGCAATCGCCGCCACGCGCTGCGCCGCAAAAAGGCCGCCGTTCTGCTCGATCTTGATGGCGAAGACATCGGCGCCGTGCTGGCGCGCGATCTCGAAGGCGGTGTCCGGGCCTTGCAAGACCTCGTCGGCCATCAGCGCCACCGGAAACCGGCGCATTAGCCGCGCCAGCGCCGCGGCACTGGCCACCGGCTGCTCCACCAGTTCGCAGCCCGCCTGCGCCAAGGCCGGAATCGCCCAGGCCGCCTGCGTTTCGCTCCACGCCATGTTCACGTCGACCCGCACCGAACCGCGGTCGCCCAGCGCGCGCTTGATGGCGGCCACGTGCTCGATATCCGTCTTCGGATCGCGCGCGCCGATCTTCAGCTTGAAGATGCGGTGGCGGCGCTCTTGCAGCATCTGCTCGGCCTCCGCAATGTCGCGCGTGGTGTCGCCGGACGCCAGCGTCCAGGCCACGGGCAGACGGTCCCGGCGGCGGCCGCCCAGCAGTTCGCTGACCGGCACGCCCAGGCGCTTGCCCTGCGCATCCAGCAGCGCGGTCTCCAGCGCGCTCTTGGCAAAGTGATTGACCTTGACGAGCTTGCCCAGATGCGCCATCAGCGCCTGGATGCGCGTGGCGTCCTGGCCGATCATGGCCGGCGCGAAGTACGCGTCGATCGACAGCTTCATGGCCTCGGGGCTTTCCGGGCCGTACGCCATGCCGGCGATGGTGGTGCCTTCGCCGATCCCCACCACGCCGTCGCTGCAGAACACCTTCACCAGCATCAGCGTCTGGCCATACATCGTGGCCACCGACAGTTTGTGCGGGCGGATGGTGGGAAGGTCGACGAGAGAGGTTTCGATGCGTTCGATGAAGGCTGCGGGCATGGACGGCGGTGTAGAAGAGGTGGTCACACGGCGTTTATAAGAGCCGGCGACTTTGCGCGTCCAATACTTTGAAAATCCGAATTGATACCTTCAAGGCATAAATAAAAAGCCCCGTCTCAGGAGGTCGGGGCCGAATACCGATACTTTTCGGGTTATATCGGGCGGGAAGCGAACGGGAGCGATCAGGCCTGAACACGGTGCGGACCACCCGCTCGGGGACCGCCTCCTGCCCCCCCGGCAAGATCAATTTGCCGTGATCTTGCCCACTTCGATCACCTTCTTCCACCGGGCAAACTCGTCGGCCTGGAACTTGGTGAATTCCGCCGGCGTGTTGCCGACGATCTCAAAACCCAGTTCCAGCAGACGCGGCTTGACCGACGGGTCGTTCAGCGCCTCGACGATGCCGCCGCGCAGCTTGTCGCGAACGTCGGCGGGCATGTTCTTGGGACCGGCAAACGCCTGCCACGACGTCACGGTCACGCCCTTCAGGCCCAACTCTTCCATGGTCGGCACGTCCGGCAGCAGGGGCGAACGCTTCGCGCTCGTGACCGCCAGGGCGCGCAGCTTGCCCGACTGGATGTGGGTGAGGCTGGTGTTGATGTTGCTGAAGCTGGCGTCGACCTGGCCGCCCAGCAGATCCACGATGGCGGGCGCGCCGCCCTTGTACGGTACGTGCGTGGCCTGCGTGCCAGTCTCCTGCCAGAACAGTTCGGCGGTCAGGTGGTCCGAGGTGCCATTGCCCGCCGAGGCGAACGTCATGCGGCCCGGGTTGGCCTTCAGGTACGCCAGCACGCCCTTCAGGTCGCGGAACTGCGAGTTGGCGTTGACCACCAGCACGTTGGGCGCCTGCACGGCCACCGTGATGTATTCAAAATCCTTGAGCGCGTCGTAGCCAGGATCCTTGACCAGATGCGGGCCGATCACGAAGGGCCCAAGCGACGACACCAGGATCGTGTAGCCGTCGGGCGCGGCGCGCTTGGCCTGCCCGGCGCCCAGCGTGCCGCCCGCGCCGGGCTTGTTCTCGATCACGAAGGTGGCGCCAAACTTTTCCTGCAGCTTGGGCGCCACCGTGCGGGCGATGAGGTCCGTCGAACCGCCTGGCGGGAACGGCACGATCATCGTGACGGGCTTGGCCGGCCAGTTCTGCGCCTGGGCCGACGCCGTGACGGCCAGGCCAAGTGCGAGCGTGGTGAACCATTTTTTCATGCGAGTCTCCTCTGGGATGGCGTCTGTCGCGCCGGTGGTGTTGCATGCGTCCCGCCGCAAGGCCCGCGGCGTGAACAGGAAATGGATCAGATCCGCTTGCCGACCTCGACACTTTCACGCGTCCAGGCGCGCGCCTGATCGCTGAGCGAGATGCCCAGGCCCGGCCGGTTGGGCACCAGCATGCGGCCGTCCCGGATCTCCAGCCGCTCGTTGAAAAGCGGCTCCAGCCAGTCGAAGTGCTCGACCCACGGTTCGGTCGGATAGATGGCGGCCAGGTGCACGTGCAGCTCCATCGCGAAGTGCGGCGCCAGCATCGCGCCGGCCTGCTCGGCCTGCGAAAGAATCTTCAGGAACGGCGTGATGCCGCCCACGCGCGGGGCGTCGGGCTGCACGTAGTCGGCGGCGCGGTGGCGGATCAGCTCGCTGTGCTCGGCCGCGCTGGTCAGCATTTCGCCGGTGGCGATCGGCGTGTCGAACTGGGCGGCCAGCGCGGCGTGGCCTTCGTGGTCGTAGGCGTCCAGCGGCTCTTCGATCCACACCAGGTTGAATTGTTCAAAGATGCGGCACATGCGCTGAGCCGTCGGGCGGTCCCATTGCTGGTTGGCATCGACCATCAGCGGCACGTCGTCGCCCAGGTGCTTGCGCACGGCTTCGACGCGGCGGATATCGAGCTGGCGGTCGGGCTGGCCGACCTTCAACTTGATGCCGCCAATGCCGCGCTCGCGCGACGCGCTGGCGTTCACAAGCAGTTGTTCCAGCGGCGTGTGCAGAAATCCGCCCGACGTGTTGTAGCAAGCGACCGAGTCGCGATAGGCGCCCAGCAGCTTGGCAAGCGGCAGCTTGGCGCGGCGGGCCTTCAGGTCGTAAAGCGCCACGTCGAACGCGGCGATGGCCTGCGTGGACAGGCCGCTGCGGCCCACCGACGCGCCCGCCCAGCACAGCTTGGTCCAGAGCCGGCCGATATCGCTGGGGTCTTCGCCGATCAGGACGGGCGCGATCTCCTTGGCGTGGGCAAACTGGCCCGGCCCGCCGGCGCGCTTGGAGTAGCTAAGGCCGATGCCTTCGTCGCCGTTTTCGGTCTGCACTTCGACGAACAGCATCGCGACCTCGGTCATCGGCTTTTGGCGGCCGGTCAGCACTTTCGCGTCGCTGATCGGGGTGGCCAGCGGCAGATAGCAGGACGAGATGCGCATCCAGGCGATGCGGTCGGTGTGGATCGGGGCGGTCATGGGAGTCTCCAGGTGTCTTGAATGGGCATTGCAGGCAGCAGGCGCTGGGATGTCCAAGCCAATGGACAACGTTGTCATTCGCGCCCAAATAAAAAGCGCCGGGATGCGGAGCCTTGCTGGCGGCGGCGATGAGAACGTGGCAGCTGGCGGTCATGATAACGTTGTCCAAAATTCACGGCAAGCCGCGCCGCGATCCGTACATACCCGTACTATCCTTCCATCCCATGAAGCCCAAGTCCATCACCCTGCATGACGTCGCCCGCGCCGCTGGCGTGTCGCTCATCACCGCATCGCGCGCGCTAGGCAACCCGGGGCGCGTTTCCGAAGCCACCATCGCGAAAGTCCAGCAGGCCGTGACGGAAACGGGGTACATCCCGAACTTGCTGGCCGGCGGCCTGAAGTCGCGGCGCAGCCACACCGTCGCGGCGCTGGTCCCAATCATCTCGGTGCCGCAGTTCCTGCCCACCATCGAAGCCTTGACCGCCGAGCTCGACCGCGACGGCTACCAGCTCATCCTGGGTCAGATGGGCTATGACCGCGGCCGCGAGGAAGCCTTGCTCAATGCGATGGCGGGACGCCGGGTCGACGGCGTCGTCGTCGCCGGCCTGCTGAGCGACATACCGGCCGCGCACCGCCTGCGCGAAATCGGCATCCCCGTCGTCGAGACCTGGGACCTGACCGCGCATCCGCTCGACATGCTGGTGGGTTTTTCGCACCGGCGGGTGGGTAACGCCGTGGCCGAATTCTTCCTGTCCAAGGGATGGCGCAACGTGGGGCTGGCAACCGGCGACGACCAGCGCGCCGCCGTGCGACGCGCTGGCTTTCTGGAAACCTTGGGCCACGACGTACCCACGGCCGTGGTGCCGGCGCCCAGCAATGTGGCGTCCGGCCGGCGCGCCGCCGCCGAGCTGTTCGACAAGGCGCCCGGCTTGCAGGCCATTTTCTGTAGCGCCGACGCGCTTGCCGAGGGCGTGCTGACCGAAGCGCGCGTGCGCGGCCTGCGCGTGCCGCAGGACCTGGCGGTCTGCGGGTTCGGCGGCGCCGACTTCGCCGCGCACCTGGCGCCGTCGCTGACCACCGTGCAGGTCGACGGCGCGAACATCGGCGCGCAGGCCGCGCGCATCCTGATGGCGCGCTGCCGCGGCGAGAGCACGCAGGAACGCATCGTCGACGTGGGTTTCCAGATCGTCGAGCGCGAGTCGACGGGCGGCTGTGCCACAACGCAGCCAGGTGTCTGACACCCATTCGCAGCCAGGTGTCTGACACCCTTCGGAGATGATCGTCAGCTAGTGGCGGCGTCTCAACGGGTGTCAGACACCTGGCTGCAGACACCTCGCTGGGCCACCTGACCGGGCACCCGGCCGCAACAGCCAGTTGTCATGCCGCGCCGCCGGTAGGAAAATCCGCCGAGCCGCGCGCGTCCGACAGCGCGCCCCCGAAGCGCGTCGCCGCCTCAAAAGGATCCGCCCGTGAAGGATGATGTTGGCCAATACCAGACTCACCCCGTCACCCTGTTCCAGCCGGACCCGTCATCGGAATGGGTCTACCACTGCGCGATGAACCTGCTCAAGCTGCCGGCGGACGATGCGATCTCCGAGCAGCTTGCCTACATGGGTGAAACCTCCGACATCGACCGGTCCTGGATGATCGAGTACCGCCCGGACATGCTGCGGCTGCGCAATACGCACGAATGGTGCCGCGGCCAGACCGAACCTTTCGTCGCCGAGCTGCAGGATGTGCCCACCACGCTGATCGCCTGGCTGCACCGCTTCATGGTCAAGGGCCAGGCAGTCGCCATCCACGACGTCAACGACCTGCCGCGCAGCGCGCGCACCATCCAGGCCGAGTTCCAGCGCCAGGGCAACAAGAGCGTGCTGAGCGTGCCAGTCTCTCATGACGGCAAGCTGCAAGGCATCATCGGCTTTGACACCACGTTGCGCCACCGGCACTGGTCCGCCGCAGAGGTCGGCGCCCTGTACCAATGCGCGAACCTCATCGGTCAGGCCAAGTACGGCAGCGGCCGCACCCGTGCGCCGCTGGGCAACCCTGCCGCATCAGTGGTGTACCTGAGCATGCGCGGCGTGGTCCGCGGCGTGCAGCCAGAGGCCATCGTCGGCGTGCGCTCGGCCGGCAATTACAGCGAAATCTGGCTTGAGGACGGATCGATGGTGCTGGACTCGCGCGCGCTCGGCGTCTGGTCGACGCTGCTGCCCGAACAGACATTCTTCCGGGTGCACCGCACCGCCATTGCGAACGCGTTGCATGTCATGGACGTGGACCGCAGAAGCGTCGACAAGTGGCAGATCCGGATGCGGGCCGTGGACGACGCCTGGCCCGTGTCCCGCGCCTATCGCAAGCCGCTGCGCGAACGCATGGGGCTTTGAGCCCGGGTTTGCCGGTCGCGGCGCCGCCCAATATGCCATTCATCATGCGGGAATGTTGTTTCGTCCTGGCGCAGAGGGCTGCGCAGGCGGATTTTGGGATCATCGCGGCATGCGGACGGGACACCCCCAGCCGCGCCTCTTCGAGAGAACCGCATGCTGACGTCCCGCCTTCTGCCGCGCATCTCCCTTCTTGCCTTGAGCGCTGTCTGCGCACTGGCTTCCGGCCCGGCCCGGGCAACCGACCTGGCCCTGCAGGATGCCGTTTCCATGGCCGGCATGCAGCTCTACCTGAACGCCGGCGCGCCCGCCCTGATCATCGCGGCGGTGCGCGGCGATGACGTCGTTGTGCAGGGCTATGGCGAGACCGCGCCCGGCAGCGGCGTCGAACCCGACGGCCAATCCATTTTCCGCATCGCGTCGGTGTCCAAGGTGTTTGCCGGCGATGTGCTCGCGTCGTTGGCGGCCAAGGGCAAGCTCAAGCTGACCGATCCGCTTGCGAAGTACGCACCCGATCAAGCCAAGGTCGACGCCAACGGCCGGCCGATCACGCTGCTGGATCTGGCAACGCATTCGGCCGGCCTGCCGCGCGAATTACCCAATCCCGACGCCAAGCCCTCCGAGAATCCCTTCAACGCCTTCGACCGCGCCTATTACTGGAAGTGGATGGGCACCCACAAGCCGGCCTATGCGCCGGCCACCACCACGCTGTACTCCAATCTGGGTTATGGCCTGTTGGGCGACGCGCTGGCCAAGGCGGGCGGCGCGGACTATTCAACCGTGCTCGCCAACGAAGTCTTCAAGCCCGCCGCCATGACCGACGCGACCAACGTGCTGACCGAGGCGCAGAAAAAACGCCTGATGACCGGTCTGGATCCCTTCGACAAGCCGGATCCCAATGCGGTGGCGCCCGACATCATGTACGCCAGCGCCGGAATCTATGCCACGGCGGACGACATGGTGCGCTGGATGCGCTGGCATCTGGATGGCGCCCGGCAAGCCCGCGAGGCCGCGCTCCTGGCCCACACGATGTGGCTGCCGTACGACGGGCTGAAGTCCGTCGTGGGCACGGAAGTCACGGATGGCGACGGCATGGGGCTGGGCTGGGTGGTGACCCTGCCGCGCAACGGCACGCCGTTTCTGCTGGGCAAGAGCGGCGGCATCGGCGGCTTCATGTCCTACGCCGTCCTGTCGCCCAACCGCGACCTGGGCGTGTTCGTCGTCGCCAGCCGGGTGAACTTCGGGATGTTCAACAACATCCATGCGCAGGTGCGCGAACTGGCGGCCGAGCTGGGCCGGTGATGCGGCGCCTTCGTGCGCCGCGCCTGGCCGCGGCGGCGCTGCTGCTGGCGTTGGCCGCGCAGGATGCGTGGTCGCAGCAGGCGCGAGACATATTCAAGACCGAAATCTTCCTCACGCCCTACAGCGACCTGTCGGGCGGCGACGACTCGTATCCGCGCCTGAACGGCAGATTTCTGCTAATGACGGGCTACACGGGCTTTTTTGGCGTGCGGGACGACAACGGCCAGCTGCTTCGCTCGCACTGGAGCAGCGTGCAACCGACGGCCGAGGCGGCGCTGGTGCTGCAACTTACGCGGGCGTTTTCCGTCCGGACCAAGGCAACTTTCAACTCTTCCACCAACGACACCCAGGACAACGCGTTTTCCGATCTGGGCGCGAATCTGGACAACCTGTTCGCGGCCTACACCGCCGACAACTACGCGCTGTACGGCGGCAAGATGGACCTGGGATTTGGCGACGCCTGGCACGTCGTGGACGGCCTGTATTCGGGATTCAACGAGAACTCGGAATTCCGCGGCTCGATCGGCGTGGGCGGACGCTACACCCTGGACACCGCGGGCCGCGGCGCGCACTCGGTCGCCGTCATCCTGTTCAAGCGCGACAACACCGCCATGAACCGCCGGTTCAGCCTGGACGGCGGCCTGCTCGGGCCCGATGAACCGCCCCTGTTCAGCGACCAGCTCAAGTCATTCGTCGTGTCGTACGACTTTCGCGATCTGCCCGGATTGCCGGGCGTCTCGGGCGGGGTGGACGCCGGCCGGCTGCACCTGGATCCGGACCAGGGAAAAAGCGCCAACACGGTGTCGGCCCGCCTGAGCTACGACGTGCCGCTGGGCAACGCATGGCACCTGAACTGGTTCAACGAAGCCACCTACTCCAGCGCCTTTCGCGGCGCGCCGGTCGCCAACGGCAATGGCGTAACCTCGGTGTCGTTGTCTCGTGACCGCTGGCAGGTTACCGCGACGGCCGCCGCGCGCAAGCTGACCGGCGGCAGCCAGACACTGGCGCGGCATGGCTTGCAGGACGGCACGGATTGGGGAGTATCGGGCGCAGTCACCTACGTCACGCCCTTGGGATTGATCGTGCAGGCCGGGCTGACGCATCAGCGTGACCAGGCCCTGCGCATCAACCAGGGCGTTTTCCGCATCGCTTACCAGGCAGGATTCTGAGGCCGACATGAACAACACCATCACGCGCATCACCGCAACGATCGTTCTGGCCCTGGGCGGCGTCATGCCGGCCGGGTCGCAGCCGGTGCCGATTACCCGCGCCGACTACCCGCCGGCGGACGCGGTCGCCATCCCGGCCGGCAGCCGCGAACGCGCCGTGCGGGACTTGCCCGGCATCGTCACGGACATCATGAAACGCAGCCAGGTGCCCGGCCTTGCCGTGGCCGTCGTCATCGACGGCAAGACCGTGCTGGCGCAAGGCTACGGCACGCGCGAGGCCGGCAAGGACGCGCCGGTGGATGCCAACACCGTGTTCCAGATCGCGTCCATCTCCAAGTCGTTGTCGGCAACCGTCGCGGCCATCGAAATCACGCGGGGCAAGGTGGCGTGGGACGACCCCGTGTCGCGTCACCTGCCCGGCTTTGCGCTCAGCAACGCCTATGTGTCCGAACACGCCACCATCGGCGACTTCTTCGCGCACCGCACCGGGCTGCCGGGCACGGCGGGAGACGATCTGGAGGACCTGGGCTTTTCCCGCAACGAGGTCATCGCGCGCCTGCGCCTCGTGCCGCTCACCCCTTTTCGCACGTCGTACCACTACGCCAACTTCAGCACCACGATAGGCGCCGAGGCCGTGGCCAAGGCTGCGGAACGACCCTGGGAGCAGCTTGCGGACGAGCAGCTGTTCAAGCCGCTGGGCATGGCGTCGACGAGTTACCGCCATGCAGCCTTCGAGGCCCATGCCAATCGCGCCTTGCTGCATGCCTACCAGAACGGCCGCTTCGTACAGGCGGGCCAGCGCAACGCCGATGCCCAGGCGCCCGCGGGCGGCGTGTCCTCGACGGTGGTGGATCTGGCGCAGTGGCTGAAGCTGCTGCTGGCCAACGGGCAGCACCAGGGCAAGCCGCTGGCCGCCCCCGGCGCGTTGCTGCCAGCGCTGTCGCCTCAGGCCTTCAGTGCGCGCGCGCCCGATGTGGATGCGCGTTCCGGCTTTTATGGCTATGGATTCAACGTCAACACGGAAACGGGCGGAAGGCCGTCGATGGGACATTCCGGCGCATTCCTGGTGGGTACAGGAACGACATTTCGCATCGTTCCGTCCGCCGGCATCGGCATCGTCGTGCTGACCAATGGCGCGCCGGTGGGCGCGGCCGAAGCCGTCGCGGCCACATTCATCGACACCGCGCTGTACGGCCAGCCGAGCCGCGACTGGTTTGCGGCGTACCACGGCGCCATGAAGGTGCTTTTCGAGCCGCAGGCCGATCTGACCGGGAAAGCCGCCCCCGCCAAGCCCGCCGCGGCCAAAGCCTTGCCGCAATACACCGGCACGTTCGACAACCCCTATTACGGCCCCGCCCGGATCGAGGAGGCGCAAGGCGCGCTGACGCTGGTGCTGGGTCCCAAGGACATGCGCTTTCCCGTGAGCCACTGGGACGGCGACACGTTCGCCTTTTCACCGGCCGGCGAAGCCGAAATGATCGGCTCGCGCGCATCGATTGTCTTCAAGATGGACCAGGGCCGGGCCCAGGGCTTTGACATCCAGTACTACGATGGCGCCGGACTGGGGCGCTGGGTCCGCAAGTAAAGCGGGCAGGCGCGGGCCGAATGTCGACATTCCCCGGATCGCGCCCTCCCCCCATTCCCGCCACCACACGCTTCGGGCTACAGTGCCCGTTCATCGGAATCCACGAAGGGTCGAGCATGGCCGACGACAGCACGCTTCTCAACGACAACGCGGTGTACAGGACTTTGCTGGAATCGACCAAGGCGATTCCCTGGAAGATCGATTGGGCCACCATGAAGTTCGCCTACATCGGCCCCCAGATCGAAGCGTTGCTGGGCTGGCGCGCCGACAGCTGGGTCAGCGTCGAGGACTGGGCCATGCGCATGCACCCCGAGGATCGCGAGTACGTGGTGAACTTCTGCGTCTCGCAGTCCCAGGCCGGCATCGACCACGAGGCCGACTACCGGGCGCTGACTCGCGACAACGGGTACGTCTGGATCCGCGACGTGGTTCACGTCGTGCGCACGGAAAGCGGAGAGCCCGAGGCCTTGATCGGCTTCATGTTCGACATCACCGAGCGCAAGAAGACCGAGGAAAAGCTGCTCAGCCTGCAGAAAGAGCTGGAAGTGCTGTCCTTCAAGGATGGCTTGACCAACATCGCCAACCGGCGGCGCTTCGACAGCAGTTTCGAACTGGAATGGGAGCGTGCGCGCAGCGAGGGCCAGCCCCTGTCGGTACTGCTCTTCGACGTCGATTTCTTCAAGCAATACAACGACCTGTATGGCCACACGCAGGGCGACAAGTGCCTGATCGAAATCGCCGAAACGCTGAGCCTGGCGCTGGACGGGCCGCGCGACCTGGTTGCGCGCTACGGCGGAGAGGAATTCGTGGTGCTGCTGCCCGAGGCCGACGCCGAGGTCGCCCGCAAGGTCGCCGAACGCTGCCAGCGCCAGCTTCAGAAAAAGGCCATCGTCCACGCGCTGTCGCCGCACGGCAGGCGCGTCACGGTCAGCGCCGGCGCGGGCACGGTGTCGCCGGCCGGCCCGGTGACGGCGGCCGATTTCATCAAGGGCGTGGATCAGGCGCTGTACGTGGCCAAGAACAACGGGCGCAACCGCGTGGAGCTTGTGCAGGTGGGCCGATAGCGCCAATCCGCCTTTTTCCCCCGTAGTTCCCCGTATTGCAGTGCAGCAAAACGTGCTGTAGTGGCCGGGTGGAGGGCGCATTCCGCGCCCCCGTCGCGTGCCCATCATGTCCAAACTCAGAAATCTCTCTCTCCGGAGCAGCCTGACTGCACTGGTGCTATTTTTCATCTTGATGCTGGTGGCCGTCGGCGCCATCGCCATGCAACAGCTCTGGAGCATCAGCCAGAAGCAGCGCGCCATGTACACGGAAACCGTCACGCCGCTGCGCGTCGTCGTCGATGCCGCCCGGCAAGGCGCCACGCACTTCCGGCGCATGTACGTCTACATCTGGAACACCGATCCGCAAGCCCGGCAGAACGAACTGCGCCTGAACGACGATTCCGAGAAATCGGTGCTGCAGGCGCGTGACCGCCTGCAGCAGGAGCAGGACCCTGCCCTGCGCGCCCTGGGCGGCAAGCTGGCCGACACCTGGACCCGCTACAAGGCGGCCGTGAACGACGTGAAGGGACTGGCCGACCGCAACGATCCGACCGCGATGACCGTGCTGCACAAGGACTCGGCCGAACTGCACGTGGCCGCGCGCAATATCCTGATGGAAGCGGCCAAGCGCCAGGAAGAGCTGGCCCGCCTGGATACCGAAGACGCCGCCGCGGCAGTCGAACGCACGTTCTGGACACTGACCGCGCTAATCGTGCTGTGCGCGCTGATCGGCAGCATCCTGGGCCTGGGCCTCGTGCGTTCCGTCATGCGCCGCCTGGGCGGCGAACCGGCCTACGCGGCCCAGATCGCGCAGGAAGTCGCGAAGGGCAACCTGGCCGTGCGCGTGCAGCGGCGCGACGGCGACCAGACCAGCGTGCTCGCCAACATGGACGCCATGCGCGCCAACCTGGCGCAACTGGTCAGCCAGGTGCGCCAGTCCAGCGAATCGATCGCCACGGGCGCCACCCAGATCTCCACCGGCAATACCGACCTCAGCCAGCGCACCGAAGAGCAGGCCGCCAACGTCGAAGAGACCGCGGCCTCGATGGAAGAGATGAACGCGGCGGTCAAGCAGAACCTGGAGTCCGTGCAGATGGCCGCCAGCCTGGCCGGCTCGGCCAGCGAAGCCGCCGCGCGCGGAGGCCAAGTGGTCGGCAACGTGGTCAGCACCATGGACGCCATCTCCGCCAGTTCGCGCAAGATCGTCGACATCATCGCCGTCATCGATTCCATCGCGTTCCAGACCAACATCCTCGCGCTGAACGCGGCCGTCGAAGCCGCCCGCGCCGGCGAACAGGGCCGCGGCTTTGCCGTCGTGGCCAGCGAAGTGCGTGCACTGGCCCAGCGCAGCGCCGGCGCCGCCAAGGAAATCAAGCAACTGATCGGCGACAGCGTCGGCAACGTCGAAGCCGGTTCCAGCCTGGTGGGCGAGGCCGGCAGCACGATGAACGACATCGTCACCCAGGTGCGCCGCGTGGCCGACCTGATTGCCGAAATCGGCGCCGCCGCGCACGAGCAGGGACAAGGCATCTCGCAGGTGGGCGACGCCATCAACCAGCTAGACCAGACCACGCAGCAGAACGCATCGCTGGTGGAAGAATCCGCCGCGGCCGCGCACAGCCTGAACGCCCAGGCCGCGACACTGGTCAAGCTGGTCAGCGTGTTCCGCCTGGCCGAAGACGAAGCGCCGCGCCCCGTGGCGCACGCACAGATTGCGCAGGCGCGCCCCGCTCAGGCGCACATTGTTCAGGCGCGCGAGACGCAGCCCGAGCCAACTGCGCCGCCGCCTGCCAAGCCGCAACGCGCGCTGGCCAAGCCCAGCGCGTCGCGCCCGGCTGCGGCTGGCAAACCGGCGTCGCCCCGCCGCGCCGAGGCGAAGCCTGCCGCGCAGCCTAAAGCGCCGCTGCGCGTGCCGGGCGATAGCAAGCCTGCGCAATCGAATGACGATTGGGAGAGTTTCTGATCGGGAATCCTTGACGACGGGAGTCAGGCGCGCGACGCCCCTGCTCTGCGCCGAAAACGGGCCTGTCACCTTTTGGGTGTCAGGCCCGTTGTGCGTTTGAAGCCTCTCGATTGCGCTGCCCACGCCACGCCGATCAGGGTCAACCCTTATATCAGTCCCAAATACCTGAACGATACACTGCGATTTTGTACAACAGAATGCCATTCTGTCAGACAGAACCGCTAGCGCGTCGCAAGGTATCGCATCGCTTCCGAAGGTTCTGCACCTGACCAGAGGCGAGGAGACTTGATGCTTGTGTTTTACGGCTATGCGATGGTCGCAACGTTCATGGCGTTGATCATGACCAAGCGTATGTCGGCCCTGGTTGGGCTGATCGTCGTTCCCATCGTTTTCGCCCTGCTTACCGGTCACCAGAGCGACCTGGGGACGATGATGCTGGACGGCATCCGGAAGCTGGCGCCGACCGGCATCATGCTGATGTTCGGCATCCTGTACTTCAGCATCATGACCGACGCTGGCCTGTTCGATCCCATCGTTCATCGCGTGGTGCGCATGACCAAAGGCGATCCGTTGCGTCTGCTGGTGGGAACGGCCGTGATGGGCACCATCGTGGCCCTGGACGGCGACGGCGCCACCACTTATGTCATCTGTGCCGCCGCCCTGCTGCCGATTTACCGCAAGCTTGGCGTCAAGCTCCAGTACATGGCGACGATCCTTCTGATGTCCATCGGCATCATGAACATCGTTCCTTGGGGCGGACCCACGGCGCGCGCCGCCAGCGCAATGCACCTGGACGTCGCGGAGGTTTTTCTCCCGCTGATCCCCGCGATGCTGGTGGGTTTTGGATACCAGGTATTTGTCGCCGCCATCTTTGGCATGCGCGAACGCGTGCGGATCGGTGTGATGCGCGACCCCGCGCAACTGGAAGGCATCGAGCGTGCGCTGGACGACATGCCCGAACATCGCCGCCCCAAAATGATGTGGGCCAACCTGGCCCTGACAGTGGCCCTGCTGTATGGCTTGGTTTCGGAGGTCCTGCCGCTGGCCGTCCTCTTCATGGTGGCAACGGCCTTTGCGCTGATGCTGAACTATCCCCAGCTCAAGCAACAGCAAGAGCGGGTCGCCTCCCACGCCGCCAACGTGCTGGCCGTCGTGTCCCTGATCTTCGCGGCCGGCATTTTCACCGGTGTCATCGGCGGCACGGGCATGTTGAAGGCGATGTCGGAGAGCCTGCTTTTTGTCATGCCGGACTGGCTCGGCCCGTATCTCGCGCCGGCCACGGCCTTGATCAGCGCGCCGGCGACGTACGTCCTGACCAACGACGCGTTCTACTTTGGCGTCCTGCCGTTGCTGGCCAGCACGGCCGACGCCTACGGCATCGGCGCCGCCGAGATGGCGCGCGCTTCCCTGATCGGCCAGCCCATCCATCTGCTCAGCCCGCTCGTCGCCTCCACGTATCTTCTGGTCAGCCTGCTTGACCTGAACTACGCCGACAACCAGCGCGCTTCCATCGCGTGGGTTTTTGGCCTGGTTCTCGCCATGCTTGCCGCGGCGCTGCTGTTCGGAATCATCCCGCTCAGGGGTTGACCAAAGGATCCGCCATGTCCGGGAATTTTCCGCCGAGCTCTCTGGTCAACCGCCTGGCGCACGCCAGCACGAGGGGGGCATGATCATGATTGAGACGATGCGCAGGCATGGTCAACGTCACAGCGCCCGCCAGGACATCTCCGTGGCCGAAGACGGGCGCCGATATTCCCGAGATTTCGGAGGACCGGTCCCTTTCCATCACGATCACGCCTTCGCGGCGGATCCGGTCGTACAGCGCTCCCTTTGCGCCATTGAACGCCATCAGCACGCGCGCGCCCGCGCCTCGGTCAATCGGCAGGATGTCGCCGACCTGAATGTGCTCCCGCACGAGTTGCGGCGACTCCACACGGAAAAGGCAGATCCGCTGGCCGTTCTGCAATACGTGGAAAGCCGCGCTTTCCCGCGTTTTCTCGACCAGTCCCGCCAGCTCGGGAACCACCACGGACTCCATCGAGAAGGACTTGGAGTAGGCCGAGAAAAGCCGCGGCACCTCGTTGCCCAGCTCGTAACCGGCGGCCGTCTTGCGCACCAGCGAACCGTGTTCCAGCGAAGCCAGGAGGCGAAGCACCGTGCTTTTGTACAAGCCCGTCGCCGTGGCCAGTTCAGTCAGCGTCAGCGTCTTGCGCTCTTGAGAAAACGTGTGCAGGAGCGCGATGGCGCGATCCACGGCAACCGCGCCGCCGGGAGCAACGGGCAGATCGGAAGCGCTCTCGAGCGCGGACTTCTTGGGCATCGGTGGGGTTCTCTAGACCGCCGCTGCGCGGCAGTGGGTTTGACTGGGGCCTGAATCCGCATTCTATCTAACAGAACCGAACGAACAAAAGGTGAAATCATGAGCGATGTGCTGATAAGTGAAGTGGGACCGCGAGACGGTTTGCAGTCGGTAAAAGGCGTCATGCCCACCGCAGACAAGTTCCGCTGGATCGACGCCCTGGTCGCCGCCGGAATCAAGGAAATCGAGGTGGCTTCCTTTGTCCCGCCAAGACTGCTGCCGCAAATGGCCGACGCCGCCGAGGTCGTCCGCCACGCCAGGCAGCACAAGGGGGTGACCATCATGGCGCTCGTGCCCAATCTGCGCGGCGCCGAGAATGCACTGAAGGCCGGCGTGGACAAACTGACGTTGCCCGTGTCCGCCAGCCACGCGCATTCCCTGGCGAACGTCCGGCGCACGCCCATGGAAATGGTTGATGAAGTGCGCGCGATTGCAGCGCTGCGCGACGCCACGGCGCCGCACGTCAAGCTGGAAGCGGGCATCTCGACAGCGTTCGGCTGCACCCTGCAAGGCAACGTCCCGGAAGACGATGTGATCCGGTTGGCAGCAGCGTGCATCGCGGCCGGCGCGAATGACGCGGGGCTATCCGACACCGTTGGCTACGCCAATCCGCGACAGGTCCGCCGGCTGTTCCAACGCCTGCGAGCCGAGATCGGCGACCACGCCGGCGCGGCGCACATGCACAACACCCGCGGGCTGGGCTTGGCCAACTGCCTTGCCGCCTGGGACGTCGGCGTGCGCACCTTCGATTCCTCGCTCGGCGGGCTGGGCGGGTGTCCCTATGCGCCCGGCGCGTCCGGCAACGTCGTGACCGAGGATCTGGTTTTCATGTTCGAGGCCATGGGCATCAAGACCGGTATCGATCTGGACAAGCTGTTCGCCGCGCGAATCCCCCTGGCCGAAGGCCTGCCAGGCGAGCCGCTATACGGCATGACGCCCGAAGCGGGCATGCCCAAAGGATTCAAACCGTTCGACTGATCGGCAATGCCTGCATGGCGCCGCTCGTCGCACCCGACAGGTCCCCGCCACAAGGCCGGGCCGCCCACCGAAATTCTCAATTTGGCACCACATCATGACCAATCACACTGCAGCGCCGCTTCCGTATGAAGGCGTGCGCGTCATCGAATTTACCCACATGGTGATGGGTCCCACGTGCGGCATGCTGCTCGGCGACCTGGGCGCCGAGGTCATCAAGATCGAGCCGATCGGCGGGGACACCACCCGAAAGCTGCTGGGATCGGGGGCCGGCTTCTTTCCGATGTTCAACCGGAACAAGAAAAGCGTCTCGCTGGACCTGAAGCGCCCCGAAGGCGTCGAGGCCGCGCTGCGTCTGATCGACTCCGCGGACATCGTAAGCGAGAACTTCAAGCCGGGCGTCATGGAAAAACTGGGGCTCGGATACGAAGCGCTGAAGCTGCGCAATCCCCGGTTGATCTACGTGAGCCACAAGGGCTTTCTGCCCGGCCCCTATGAAGACCGCACCGCGCTGGACGAAGTCGTCCAGATGATGGGGGGACTGGCCTACATGACGGGGCGGCCGGGCGACCCGCTACGGGCCGGCACAAGCGTGAACGACATCATGGGCGGCATGTTCGGCGCGATCGGCGCCATGGCGGCATTGGCGCAGCGCGAGAAGACCGGACTCGGCACGCAGGTGCAGGCGTCGCTGTTCGAAAACAACGTCTTCCTGGTCGGGCAACACATGATGCAGTTCGCCGCGACAGGCAAGGTTGCCGCCCCCATGCCCAGCCGGATTTCCGCCTGGGCAGTCTACGACGTGTTCACGGTCAAGGATGACGAACAGATCTTTCTGGCCGTCGTCAGCGACAAGCAATGGGCCATCTTTTGCCAGGCGTTTGGCCTGCAGGACCTGCTTGCGGACACGCGCCTGGCCACCAACAACGACCGCGTGCAGGCGCGCGACTGGATGATGCCCGTATTGCGCAATCACCTGGCGCGCTTTAGCGCAGCGGAACTTGCGGCGGTCTTTGAGCGCGAGGGTTTGCCGTTCGCGCCGATCACCCGGCCGGATCAGCTTTTCGAGGATCCCCACCTTCTGGCCACGGGCGGTCTTGCCCCGATTGAGCTGCCCGACGGCACGCACTCGCGGGTACCGCTGGCGCCCTTCTCGTTGAACGGCCGTCAACCCGCGCTGCGTCTTCAGCCCCCCCGCGTCGGGCAGCACACCGACGAAATCCTGCGCGCCGCCGGATACAGCGACAGCGAAATCAGCAGCCTGATTGATCGCGCCATTGCCCAAGGAGATCGCTGACGCCGACGCCACCACGGTTTTCGCCAGGAAGGGCTCTGGCGACTGAAGTTCCCCCTTTTTTTGACAAACGGGCGCCCTGCATAGACATCCGGCCCCATCGATCCGCAAAGAACCATCGGGCACACGCCCGGCTTTGACGGAGCGATCCATCTCGAGGAGACAACCATGAAGCACCCCGCTATTCACCGGCTGGTATCGGCTAACGCAAGGGCCAAGGCAATGGCCAAGGCCATGGCAATTGTGGCCACGACAGCCTTGCTGGCGATTTCTGCTGGCGCAGCCAATGCCCAGACCACCTGGCCCGACAAACCCGTGCGCTTCGTCGTCCCGTACGCGCCTGGCGGAACAACCGACTACGCCGCGCGCCAATTGGCGCAAAAGCTGTCCGTCGCCACGGGATCGCCGTTCGTGGTCGAGAACAAATCGGGCGCCTCCGGGACGATAGGCACGCTCGACGTTGCCCGGTCTGCTCCGGACGGGTCCACCTTTCTGGTGACCGACACCACCTACTCCATGCTCCCGCTGCTGTTTGCCAAGCTGCCGTGGAATCACCAGACCGATCTGGTGCACGTGTCGAACATCATTGAAACGCCCGTCATTGCGATCGTTCCGGAGAAGTCCCCATTCAAGACCCTCGGCGACCTTATTGCCTACGCCAAGGCGAACCCCGGAAAGCTCAATTTCGGATCGGGCGGCCCCGCCAGCTCGACGCACCTTGCGGGCGAGGTGTTCAAGGACGACGCGAAGATATCGCTCACGCACGTGCCCTACCGGGGGGCCGGCGCGGCACTGACCGACGTCATGGCGGGCCAGATCGATCTTCTGATCACGGCAGCCCCGACGGCGATTCCGCCGGTCAAGGGCGCGCGTGTCCGGGCGCTTGCCGTCACCGGCGATAAACGGCTTGCCGCGCTGCCCGACGTGCCGACGTTTGCCGAAGCCGGATTGCCCGAGTACAAGGTCGTGAATTGGTTTGGCGTCGCGGCGCCCAAAGGCACGCCGCCCGCCATCATCGAAAAGCTGAATCGCCTGACCGCCGAGATCATGGCCGATCCCGCGCTGCAATCGACGCTGCAGGAGCAAGGGGCGGCCTACAAGAAGATGACGGCGCAGGAAACCGAAGCCTACGTCAACCGCGAGAATGCGCAGTGGGCGGCGGTCGGCAAGCGCGTCAACATCAAGCCCGACTGAATGCGGAGATGACCACCATGTGGAACTTGTCCTTTACGCCACCGGCGATCCTCGACGCCGAGCCCTTCACATCCATGCCCGCCCCGCTTCGCCTGCAGCACGAAAGCGAATGGGCGCAGGCCAACAAGCCCGGGCAGATCGTCGACTGCTTTCTCGAGGGGCCCGTCTTCGACCCCGAAGGAAATCTATACGTAACGGACATCCCCCATGGCCGCATTTTCCGCATCGGCGGCAATGGCGATTGGACCTTGGTCGCCGAAACGGGCGGCTGGCCAAATGGGCTTGCACGCCACCCGGACGGCAGTCTGTGGGTGGCCGACTACCGGCGGGGCATTCTCAGGTGCGACCTGGCCACGGGCGACGTCACGCCCGTCATCGGCCACCGCAACAGCGAGAGCTTCAAGGGCGTCAACGACCTGGTGTTCGACCGCAACGGGCTTCTGTACTTCACGGACCAGGGGCAGACCGGTTTGCACGACCCGTCCGGTCGCGTGTACCGCTACGACAGCCAAACCCGTCGGCTGGACCTGTTGATTTCCAACGCGCCCAGTCCCAACGGCATTGCGCTCGATGTTCAAGAAAAAGTGCTCTACGTCGCCGTGACCCGCGGCAACCAGGTTTGGCGCGCGCCGCTCCTGCCGGATGGTTCGATCAGCAAGATGGGCGCCTTCCAGACCTTCTACGGCACCAGCGGCCCGGATGGCCTGGCGGTTGACGCCCACAACAACCTGCTCGTCGCGCACGCAAGCCTGGGCGGGGTGTTTGTGTTGAACCCGCACGGCGATGTCACCCACTTCCTGCGCAGCCCGGCCGGCAGAACCGTGACAAATGTCTGCATCAGCCCGGACGGAAGATCCGTTGTCTTCACGGAGTCGTCCACCGGTACCGTGTTCAAAGCGCCGGCGCAGTTCTAGGGCGTGCCGGGCGGACGCACGCCCAGCGCGCGCATCCACGGCATGTCCGGCAGACCCTGGATGGGCGCCCCGCCCGGCATCGGAAAGCCCACGGGATTAAGCGCGGCGTCCTGCAGCACCCGGGCCCATTCGCGCGGATCGATCGGTTCGCCCATGCGCGCGCGCACGTCCAGCAAGTCCAGCGCCGCGCGCCGGTGTCCCGCCTCGGCCGCGTCGCGGAACAGGCGTTCGGCCACGGCGTAGTTCTTGGGCACGCCGCGGCCCATGCCGGTCAGTTCGCCCAGGTAGGTCTGCGCGGGTGCGAAGCCCTGGTCGGCGGCGCGCTGGTACCAGCGGGCGGCGACGGGGTAGTTCTGTTGCACGTGCTCGCCGTTCTCGGCGATCAGGCCCAAGGTGGTCATGGCGACCACGTCGCCCGCCTTGGCGCGCGCCTGCAGCGACGCGAGGCGAGGTTCATCCACATACTGGGCGCCCCGCTCGATCTCGTATTCCCATGCGCTCATGCGCGCCTTGATCAGGTCGCGGCCCAGGGTGGGCGACGGGCCGCGGCCCTGCGCGGTCTGGCCGCCGGATCCGCCGGGCGTCGCGGGCGTCTGCCCGTCCGCCAGCGTGGTGAAGGTCACCGTGCCGACCAGGCTGCTGGCGTAGTGCGGAATCTGCCGGTAAGCGGTGGCCACCTGCACGTCGGCGGTCAACTGCTTGAAGAACGTCTCTACGGGCGCCGTGCCGGGCAGCGCGCGCAGGCCCTGCGCAAAGTAGTACGCATAAGGGCTGTGACGCGGCCCTTGATTGCCGAAGCCGTCCTCGGCGGTCGCCCCGGGCTGCGTCGAAAACGCGATCAGCTCCCCGCCCGCGGGCACGGCATGCACCAGCCCGGCGGCAGGCGTGCCGCGCGTCAGGTTGGTGCGGCAAGCGTCCAGCACCATCAGGCGCGCGCGCACGTTGGCGCGCCGCAGCGCCTGCGAAACGCGCCTCAGGCTTAGCGAACTTTGCTGCGCCGTGCGGATGCGCACGTCACCCAGCGGCAACGGCAGGTCCACGCCAAACAGATAGTTCACGTCGTCAACGGCGACGGCGTGTCCGGCGAAGTACATCAGCGCCAGATCCCCGCCTGCGGCGCGATCGGCGAATTCGTCGACGGCGGCTTCCATCTGCGCGGTGGTCAGATCCGTGAGCAGCGTCACATCGATGCTTCGCTGGCGCAGCGCCTCGGCGATCAGGCGCGCGTCGTTGACCGGGTTGACGAGCGCGTTGGCCGGCACGGCGTAGCGGGCGTTGCCGATCACCAGCGCGTAACGGCGCCGGGCAGCAGCCGGATTGGACGCCGCCTCGCGGTCCGCCTGGGAGGCCGCATTGGATTCGGGGTTGGGCGCCGCCGCGCTGGCGGCGGGGTCGTCATCCGGCGCCGGCGCGGGCGTGGCGGGCGGGTTCGACGGCGCGGCGGACGGCGGCGGGTCGTCGTCCACCATGTTCCGATTGTTCAGCCCTCTGGCGTTGCTGCCCGCCGCCCACACGGCGGTCGCCGGTCCGCCGCTCAGGGCGGCGCCAAGCAACGCCGTCAGCAGACGCCGCCGCGTGAGGGGGTGTGCGCGCGAAATGGGTGCGCTGGCACGGGCGGGTGGGTCGATGCGCTTCATGAGGGTTCGCGAACGGGGTTTCAAAGGGGGGCTTCAAGGGGTGGGGCAGGCGCCGGCCGGCGCTGCCGTGGCGGACAGCGCGCCCAGCGCCGCCGCGGCGTCTCGCAGCGACGAATCGCGCGAGGCGGCCAGGACGTAACGGCCATCGGCGTCGGGGCCGTCGACGATGGACACGGCGTACTGGGACAGGGTGTTGCGCAGTTGCCGGGCGGTCAACGCGTCGGGCAGGTCCACCACCAGACGCGGGCACGAGGCGCCCCCGCGTGTCAGCACTGCATCGGGCGCAGCGCCGCCAGCGTCCGGACCGACGGGCGCCTGTTGCGCCACCATGACGGACAGCACGATCGCCAGCGCCCAGCCCAGCGGCATCAAGGGGCTGGCGGGCGTGGGCCACAGCCACTTCCACAGCCGGTGCAAGCGGGAGACTGGCGCGTTCCGCGGACGCTGCTGCGCCAGCGCGCGCAGAAAGGCGGCATCGCGCTTGGCCTGCTCGATCTCGTTATGCGCCAGCTGGCGGGCTTGGGCAAGGTTGCGCCACGCCTCAAGCTCTGCCCGCAGCGCGGGATCGCGCGCGAGGTCCGCTTCGAAGGACCGGCGGGCATCCGGATCCATGTCGCCCGACAGATAGGTCAGCACTCGGTCTTCGGGCATCATCAGTCCATTCCTTTACGCGTGCAGTCGGTCACCAGCTTGCGCGCGGCGTGCAGGCGGCTCTTCACGGTGGGCACGTGCAGGTCCTGCTGCCGCGCGATCTGTTCCATCGGCATGTCGTCCAGATACAGGAACATGGTGGTACGCAGCGTGTCGCTGAGTTTGTTGATGCAATCGCGCATGCGCTTGATGATCGACAGATGCTCGTAGGCGCGCGCCGGGTCGTTGAACTCGGAAGGATCGGCCACGTGCCGCGCATCGCCGAGCTCCGCGTCGTCTCCTTCCTCATTGCCCTGCGGGCCAGTCAAGTGCACTTCGTGCCGCGTGCGGCGATGGATCTGGATCAATTCATGCAGCGATCCGCGGTACAGGTAGCCGCCCAGCTTGCTGACCGCCAGCTCGTGCGCCGTCCATCCGCCCTCGGGCTGGCCGTGCAACAGGGCTTCGTCCTTGAAGGAGCGCGTCTGCAGGAACTTCATGAGCGCGTTATTGAACGCATCCACCACGCCTTCGGGCGGTGCATTGAAGAACTTCCTGCGCAGCTTCAGCGTGATGTGCTGCTCGGCCTTGTTGCGAAACGCCAGCGCGTAGCGCGGGTCGGCGTGCAGGATGCGCAGCAGCGCGTCGACGTTATTGATGACGTAACGCTTGGAATCGAGCGTATTCATGATTCGGATTCTGGGAGCTGCGGCACCTTAGCCGCGCAGGGGCGGAAAATCAAGCGCGGCGGCGCATCGCGGCGATGCCGCGGACGGTAAAGGCGATGGCGATGGCCGCGCACAGATAGAAGCCGAATCCGAACGACAGGCTGTTCCACAGGTTGGACGCCATGTCGCCCGCCAGGCTGCGGCTGGCGCGCGAACTGCCCATGAAACCTGCGAACTGGCGCGTCGCGTCCATGACTTCCCGCACTTGCGAAACCACGCCCGCCAGCGCAATGGCCCACAACGCCAGCGGCGCGAAATAGCCCAGGCGTGCCGCGCGATGCTCCAGGAGCGACGGCAGCAGCGGCCCGGCAACGGCCAGCAGCCACAACACGGCATACACGCCCGCGCCCGCCCCCTGCCCGGCGATTGCGCCCTGCAGGCTGGCGCCGTTCTGCAGGCGAATCATGTCGTAGAAGCTCAGGCTGGCGGCCGATCCCATCATGCGCACGGTAATGACGGCAAAGAGCGTCGAGCCCAGCAGGAACAGCAGTGCGCCCGCCGCGTCGCCGCGGTTGACGCGCCGCGCCGCGATCGCCGTCCAACGCGCCGCATGGGTCCTGGCCTGCGCCAATACGTCTTGTGCTTTGTCCTGCATGGTCTTTCCTTGTGAGGGTGAGGCGCGAAGGCCGGTACTTGTCGCTACGCGCGGCCGAACAGAAGGTTCGATTTTTTTTGCGGGTCTTATTTGGCGATTGCCATTTCGGGTTCCGGTTTATGCTTCGCCCCAACTTTTTTCGAACCTTTTCCGAATCGGCGCGTAGCCATGGTCAAGGGCTCGCCTTTTCAGCCCCGCCTGCTGGAAAGCAAACCGCCACTTCCACCTGCCGATATTTCCCACCATCAAGAACGGAGCCTTCAAACATGTCCACCCCTACCCCGCTGTCCGCCCTGTACCAGACCCTCGTGCAAGAAGAACTGGGCCTGGTCGCCAGCCAGGACGATCAAGGCGACGTGGTCTTCAAGCATCCCGATCTGGGCATCATGTACTTCAGCCTGAGCGACGCAGACCCCGAGTTCCTGCGCCTGGTCTACCCCAGCTTCGTGCAGGCCGACGAACTGGACCTGACGCGCGACCAGTTCCTGGAGGTCATCAACGTCGTGAACAACCGCTGCAAGGCCATCAAGCTGACGCTGGCGCCCGAAAGCGCCGACCGCCCCGCACGCGTGTCGGCGTCGGTGGAGAGCTTCGTGGCCGCCCCTGACACGCTGCCCGACCTTGCGCTGCTGCGCGGCATCGCGGCGCGCTGCGTGTCGGCCGTGCGCCATGGCGTGCACGAACTGGTCAAGCTGTCGATGGAGTTCAAGCAGGCCGCCAACTGAGGCGCGCCCGCGCCGCGCAATTGAAACAAGTCTGGCCCCGCGCTGTAACTTTGCGATACATTGCAGGGCTTTGACGAAAATGGCGCCCTAGAGGCGCCAATTTTTTCTGCCTCCAACATGATGTCGATGCGCCTGTCCGATTCCCGTTCGTTGCTCCTTCGCCTTGCGGCCAGCTTGCTGCTCCTGGCAGGCTTGTCCGCCTGCGCCGTCAAGACCAATTCGCGGGGCAACCTCGTGTACGGCGTGGACACCGCCGCCCTGTTCGGCACCGAGATCGGCCAGTTTCCCTTGCAGGATGGCGGGCTGGGCACCTTGCGGCGCGAAGGCAAGAACTTCTCGGTCAAGCTGTCGGGCAACCAGCGCGTGGTGCCGATCAACAACGTGGAATCGGCGCGCATCGCGCGCACTGAGAACGTCGGCTCGCGCACGGTGGTCGTGATCGAGACCCAGCGCCGCAACTGCGATTACCGCTACAGCGTGCTGGCCATCGAAGGGTCCGACGTGCTGTCGTGGGACGTGGGCAATTGCCGCGACCGGCCGGTCGTGCTGGTCCAGGATGACCGCAGCGCCCTGACTTTCGACTTCCCCAAGGGCTCGTCGATCGAACGCTTCGTCTACACGCAGGACGGCCGCATGCGCCGCGGCAACGTGAAGGCGGTGGCAGGATTGAATCCGCGCGCCAAGCCGTTCGCCGACGAGTCGCTGTATCCGCCCGGGTACATGGATTCGATCCGGCTGCATGGCGTCTATCCGCCGCCCGCCGCGCCGGCCGCCCGGCCGGGCAAGGCGGCAAAGCCCGCCAGTGGCAACCGGCCGAACCGGCGCACCGCCCCCGACGCACCCGCAGCGGTGCAAACCCAGACGGCCAGCGGCGCTGCCAGCGCAGGCCGCGTCGTGCCACCGCCCCCGCAACGCGTGCCGGCGGGCGACACGCCCGCGCCGGCCCGCTCGGGCACGGCATCGCGCACGCCCGCCAAGCTGGACCTGCCCGACGAGGAAATCACCACGACCCGCCTGGATCTGAGGGATTGAACGTGCGCCAAGCCCAGATTCGCCAGATCCTCTTCCTGATCGTCCTGACGGTCATCTACCTGAGTTTTGAACTCGGGTTCAACGCCCGGCTGCTCGATGTGGTGGGCAGCCGCGCGACGCCGCACGACATCGAGGAGCTGGAATTCTTCGGCCGCACCCTGTCCGGCATCGCCGCGGCGCTGGTCGTGCTGCAACTGATGCTGGCGCGGCGGCTTGCCACCGGCGGCCGGCCGTCATCCCTGAAAATTGCCGTTGCCTGCGTGGTGACGGCGCTGGTCGTCTTCAGCGCCATCAAGATGATGGTGAACGTGCTGGTCGACTCGCGCGACGGCGAGTTCCGCCGCGTTGCCACCAACGCCGGACTGCTGCAACGATCGCTCGTGCAGGGCGACCTGCACCTGGATGGGTTGGTCGACGATGGCGTCTACGCGCGCCCCGAGGGCAAGGCGTTCCTGGCGGTGTTCCAGGTGCTGCTGTCCAACATCGACAACCTGGACGACAAGGTCGAACCCAAGAAGCGGCAGGTCATCCGCACCGACCTGCAACGCCAGATGAAGACCTTCACCTTCGATGACCGCGAAGTCCGCATGACGGCGCCGGGCATTCGGGGGTATCACCAGGTCTACACCAGCGTGATGCAGTCCGTGGCCGAGCGCTGGAAGAAGTACGCGGGCGTGCCGGTGGCGTCGGACATCGGCCTTGCGCGCGAACAGGACCGCGCCTGGGGCGATTACCGCCGCAACCTGTCGCGCCGCGGCTGGACCCCGGAAAGCGTGCCCGCCCGCTATCAAGGCCGCGTGGTGCAGGACGTGCGCAAGCGCATTCCCGTGCCTGCGGGCTGGCAGCCGCACGACCGCGCCACCTTCAACGAAGCCGTCGCGCAGCAATACTGGAAAACGATGCGCAGCCGCACGGTGCACGTCGAAGGCGACGCCATCCCGCCGGGTCTGTCGTACGAAGATTTCGTGGCGCGGCCAGGCGTGCAGAAGCTGCTGCGCCAGACCTTGATGGTGCCGGCCACCATGAACGTCGCGCCCAACTACACCGACGCCGCCGGCTTCAAGCGGCTGTACGACGGCATGCTGGACCGCGCGGTGGACGAAGCCCTGCCGCGCTTTTCGGCAAGCAGCGCGGATTTTTCGCGCGGCGGCCAGCATTACCAGCTGGGCCAAGACGCCGCGCGCGCGGCCATCGTGCCGCCCGTCGCGCTGCTGTTTTCGTTGCTGGGCGCGGTGGGCCACTTCGGCAAGCTGCTGTACCTGATCGTCAAGCTCATCGTCTGGCTGCGCACGCCCGCCGGCCAGCAGCCGGGGCGCACCGCGACGCGGGCCGCGGGCCTGGCGCTGGTCCTGACGCTGGCCTGCGTCTGGACCGCGTTCTCGTTCATGCAAAACGGCGTCACGCAAAGCGGCCTATTCCAGCAGATGTCGCGCGTGGAAGGCGGCCGCGATGACGAATCGATCGGCCAGGCGCTGCGCCGCCGCGTGCTGGCCAACGTGGCGCACGTGATCGTGGTGGGGCAAGCCTACACCTACCCTTTCAACGAGGCCGTACGCACTTACGTGCTGGGCGGCTTCCGGTTTGGGTATCACGGCAATGCGGGCTGATCGCCTGATGGCCGGATACCGTCAATAGGCGGGCGGCTTTGCCTCGCGCCCGGCAGAGGCGGCCTGCGCCAGCGCGCGGGTGATGATGCTGGTCGACACGTTGGCAAAATAGCGCGCGCCCATTGCCCCGTACTTTTCTTCGTCCTGCGGCGTCAGCGCGATGATCCCCGAGCACTTGCCGGCCCCGGCGATGGCGCGCAGCCCGGCCTCGATGGCGCGTTGCACGGGTTCGGCATTCCAGTCGCTGCCGTGGCCCATCGCGTGCGCCAGATCGTTGGGCCCGATGAACACCGCATCCACGCCGTCCACCGCCGCAATTTCGCCCGCCGCCGCAATGGCCTCGGGCGTTTCGATCATGGAGATAAAGCCGATGCCGTCATTGCTGCGCTGCGTGTGACCCGCGCCGCCGAAAGCCCCGTAACCCGCCGCGCGCGTACTGAAGGCGCTGCCGCGGCGGCCCAACGGCGGATAGTGGATCATGCCGGCCAGACGCCGCGCCTGCTCGGCGGTCTCCACCATGGGCACCTGCACGGCGCTTGCGCCCATGTCCAGGATGCGCGGCAAGTCGTGCTCAAAACAGCGCACGATCGGCACGATGCCCGAGGCCCGTGCGGCGCGCAGCATGTGTTCGGTCATGCCGAAATCGGCACTGCCGTGCTCGTTGTCCAGGATGATGAAGTCAAAGCCGGCATACGCGCACATCTCGACGATGGCCGGGCTGGGCAGTCCGTTGAACAGGCCACGCAGCGGCTTGCCACTGCGCAGCATGTCCGGCAGGCGGCCGTCCAGCGGGAGGCGGGGATCGGTCATGCAAGTCTCCTGTGTCGGGGCGGGGTCAGTCAGCCTGAATGCCGGCGTCCTTGATCACCTTGCCCCATTTTTCTATTTCGCTGCGTTGGAACTTCGAGAATTCTGCCGAACCGCGGCCGTCGGGCGCAACGCCCAACGTCAGCAGCTTGGCGCGCACGTCCGGGCTGTTGACGATAGCCGCGATCTCGCGGCCCAGGCGGTCCACGACCGGCGCGGGCGTTCCCGCCGGCGCGAAGATGCCCTGCCACGATTGCATCGCGAAGCCGGGCACGCCCAGCTCGGCGAGCGGCTTGACGCCGGGCAGGTCCGCCAACGGGGCCGCGCTGGTCACGCCCAAAACCTTGACGCGCTTGGCATCGATCATAGGACGCGCCGCCGCGACGGTTTCGAACACCATGTCGATCTGTCCGCCGATCAGATCCACCATTGCCTGCGATCCCCCCTTGTAGACGATCTGGCGCAGGCGCGTGCCGGAAATGGACTGGAAGAGCTGGCCCGACAGATGCTGCGACGTGCCGGCGCCGGCCGTGCCGTAGGTCAGGCCGTCCGGATCGGCGCGCGCGGCGTCGATCACCTGCTGCACCGAATTGAACGGACTGTCGGCGCGCACCACCAGCGCATTGCTGACCATGCCCACCAACCCGACCGGCGTGAAGTCCTTGACCGGGTCGTACCCTAGCGACTTGATGAAAAACGGATTGACGGCGTGCGTGGTGATGGTGCCGCCCACAATGGTGTAGCCATCGGGCTCGGCGCGGGCCACCAGTTGCGTGCCCACAATGCCGGAGACGCCCGGCTTGTTCTCGACGATGACCGACTGCCCCAGCCGGGCGCTCAGTTGCTCGGCCATCAGGCGGGCTACGCCGTCGGATACGCCGCCCGGCGAGAACGGCACGATGTACCGGATGTTCTTGGTGGGCCAGGCCGGCGTGCCGCCTTGGGCGTGGGCCATGCCGGCGGTCAGCCCGATCGCCGCGATGGCGGTCAGGGTACGGACGAAAATGCTGCGCATGCGTTTGTCTCCTGGAGTCGATGAGCGCGGTCTGCGCGCGCTTTTTTGGGTAGTGCCGGAAAAAAGAAAAAAACGTGTGTCAGGGCCCCGCCCGGACCGTCGCGCGTTCGACCAGGCCGCAGGGCATGACGATGTCGCGCGGCCGCAGTTCGGCCTGCATCTGTTCGCGCAGCAGGTCGACGGTGGCGTCCACCATGGGTTCGACCTGCTGACGCACGGTAGTCAGGCGATACGCGCCCCACGCGGCCTGCGGAACGTCGTCAAACCCCACAACGGCCACGTCCTCGGGCACGCGCAGGCCCAGTTCCTGACGCAGCACGTCCAGCGCCGCAATCGCCATGTGATCGTTGCCGGCAAACAGCGCGTCCGGCGGATCGGCGGCAAACATCTGCCGCACGGCGGCCTGCGCCAGATCGAAGTCGTAGTGGCCCACGTCGCGGCAGGCGACGTCGTGGCCGAGTTCCCGCAAGGCGTCGCGATAACCGCGTTCGCGTTCGATGCTGGTGGACGAATCCTCCAGCCCCGCCAGAAAGCCGAAGCGACGGTAGCCGCGTTCGACCAGCAGGCGCGCCACCAGTTGGCCGCCCGCGTAGTTGTCGGACGTGACCGAGCTGCTGGCGTGGCGCGCCAGCCCGCCCAGGATGGAGACGCGATTGAACTGCACCACGGGCACCCCAACCTCGGCGCAACTACGCGCCACGTTGGACGACAGCATGGCGGAAGCCATCACGATGCCGTCCACCTGGTACTGCAGAATCTCCGCCAACACGCCATCGGCCGCCTCGTCCACCTCGGCGATGAACATCAGCACGTGGTAGCCCTCTTTCTGCAGCTTCTGCGACAGCCGTTCGATGACCAGCGGGTAGAACTGGTTTTCCAGGTAGCTCATCACCAGCGCCACGATGCGGCTGCGGCGCGTGATGAGGCTGCGGGCCAACGCGTTGGGCCGATAGCCCAGCTTTTGCGCGGCGGCCAGCACCTTGCGCCGCGTTTCCTCGGACACGCTGGCGCCCGGCGTGAAGGTGCGGCTGACGGCCGACTGCGACACCTGCGCCAGATCCGCCACGTCTTGCGCGCGGGGCGCGGTCCTCATGCCGCGGTCCATCCTGCATCCAGCATCAGCGCGCTGCCCGTCATCAAGCTGGAGGCATCGCTGGCCAGGAACACGATCGCGCCCATCACCTCGTCCAGGCGGCCGACGCGGCCCAGCGCGTTGCGCGCGCAAACCCAGTCGCGAAACCCGGGCTGCTCCAGCATGCCCGCCGTCATGGGCGTTTCGATGAACGTCGGGCACACGGTGTTCACGCGAATGTTGGCGGCGCCCAGCTCCCAAGCCAGCGCGCGCGTCATGCCTTCCAGCGCATGTTTGCTGGCGCAATACAGCGTGCGCCGGGGGCTGCCCACATGCCCCATCTGCGAGGACACATTGATGATCGATCCGGCACGGCCTTCCGTCAGCAGGCGGCGCGACACGGCCCGGCTGGTGTAGAAGGCCGCCTTCACGTTCAGGTCCAGCACGGCGTCGATGTCCTCGTCGGACTGATCGATGAGCGGTTTGGGACGATTCATCCCGGCGTTGTTGACCAGGATGTCAAAGGGCTCGCCGTGCGCGACCGCCTGATCCACGGCCGCGGCGTCCGTCACGTCCAGCACCAGCGGCGCACAGCCGATGCCTTCGGCCCGCAAGGCTTCGCACACTTGAGCCAGTTCCGGCTCGCGCCGGGCCGCCACCGTGACATGCGCGCCCGCCCGGCCAAGCGCGGCGGCCGCCGCCAGTCCGATGCCGCCGCTACCGCCCGTCACCAGGGCGCGGCGTCCGTCCACCCGGAAGTCCGGTCCTTTGGGCAGCGCAATCATGCCTGCGCCTCCACCGGCTGATACCACGGCAGGTCAGGACGATTGCCATGGCGGCGCACGCGAATGTTGGCCTGTTCGCCGTGGCCGGCAAAGTTCTCCATGTGGCACAGGCGCGAGCAGTATTCGCCCATCGTCACGCTGGCGGCGTCCGTCAGCACGCGCTGGTAGGTGCAGGTCTTGAGAAACTTGCCCACCCACAGCCCGCCCGTGTAGCGCGCATTGCGGTTGGTCGGCAGCGTGTGGTTGGTGCCGATCACCTTGTCGCCGAAGCTGACGTTGGTGCGCGGCCCCAGGAACAGCGCGCCGTAGTTCGTCATCCGGTTCAGGAAGTAATCCGGGTCGCGCGTCATGACCTGCACGTGCTCGAACGCCAGGTCGTCGGCCACCTGGAGCATTTCCTCAAGCGTGTCGCAGACGATGACTTCGCCACAATCGGCCCAGGCCTTGGCGGCAATCTCGGCCGTGGGCAGGATGGTCAGCTGGCGCTCGACCTCGGCCAACGTGTCGCGGGCCAACTGTTCGCTGTTCGTCAGCAGCACGGCCGGCGACGTCGGACCGTGTTCGGCCTGACCCAGCAGGTCGACCGCGCACAATTCGCCATCCACGCTGTCATCGGCGATGACCAGCGTTTCGGTGGGGCCGGCAAACAGGTCGATGCCGACCCGGCCATACAACTGCCGCTTGGCTTCGGCCACGAACATGTTGCCGGGGCCCACCAGCATGTCCACAGGCGCCACGCTGGGGGTTCCCACCGCCATTGCCACGACGGCCTGCACGCCGCCCAGCACCAGGATCTCGTCCGCGCCCGCCATGTCCATGGCGGTCACGATGGCGGGATGCGGCTTGCCCTGATAGGGCGGCGCCGTGGACACGATGCGCTTGACCCCTGCGACCTTGGCGGTCAGGACGCTCATGTGCGCCGAGGCCAGCAGCGGATACTTGCCGCCCGGGATGTAGCAGCCCACCGCATTCATCGGCACGTGCTTGTGGCCCAGTACCACGCCGGGATAGGTCTCCACTTCGACGTCGCGCATCGAGTCGCGCTGGATCTGCGCAAAGTTGCGCACCTGGGTCTGCGCAAACGCGATGTCCTCGATCTCGCGCGACGACAACTGCTTGCGCGCTGCCTCGATCTCGGCGCGCGACAGACGAAAGTCAGCCGGATCCCAGTTGTCGAATTTGCGGCTGTAATCCCGCACGGCTTCGTCGCCCCGGGTTTCGATGTCGCGGATGATGTCTTCGACGGTGGCGCGCACCTTGGCGTCGTCTTCGGTCTTGACGGCGGCGGTCCGGCCGCGCTTCAGATAACGGATCATGGTCTCGGGTCCTGCACGTGTTGAAAGTTCTTCGATGGAGGGCACTTTCAAATCCTTGCATACGTATGCAAATAGGGAGAAACCCGGACCTTTCGATACACTCACGGGATTCCGCCTCGATGACCGCCGCGCCGTCCGGCGCTCCCACGCCCCCCTCATGTCGCATCCCGAATCGTTCAATCTGAAGCAGATCGCCGTGCCGGCGTTCGGTCCGTCGCTGCTTTACGGCATCAGCAACGGCGCGATCCTTCCCGTCATCGCGCTCACCGCGCGGGAACAAGGCGCGTCCTTCGCGGCCGCCGGCCTCATCGCCGCCCTGATCGGCGTCGGCTCGCTGCTCTCGAACATTCCGTCGGCGCTCATCACCGAGCGATTCGGCGAAAAACGCGCCATGGCCGGCGCCGCGCTGCTCAGCGTGGCCGGACTGCTGCTGGTCATTGGCGTGCCGCATCTCTGGGTGCTGGCGCTGGCCATGCTGATGCAGGGATGCGCGCAATCAGTGTTCCAGCTGGCGCGGCAGAGCTACATGATCGAGGTCGTGCCGCTGGCCTACCGCGCGCGCGCCCTGTCCACGCTGGGCGGCACGACGCGGATCGGCACCTTCATCGGCCCCTTCGCGGGCGCGGCGCTGATCCACTTCCTGGGCCTGGATGGCGCGTACTGGATCGCCGTCTGCGCGATGCTCGGCGCGGGATTCATCGCCATCAAGGCGCCGGACATCGAACCCGTTCACGTCAAGGCGGCTGGCAAGCCGCGCGCCCGCATCGGCGAGGTCGCGCGCGATCATCGCGGCGTGTACGCCACGCTGGGCGTGGGCGTAATGCTGATCAGCGCCCTGCGGGCATCGCGTCAGGTGGTGATACCGCTTTGGGCGGACCACCTCGGCCTGGACGCCACCACCACGTCCCTCGTCTACGGGCTGGTTGCCGCGGTGGACATGTCCGTGTTCTATCCCGCGGGCAAGGTGATGGACCAGCGCGGCCGCCTGTGGGTGGCGCTGCCGTGCACGCTGCTGATGGGGCTGAGCTTGATGGCGATCCCGCTGACCAGCGGCGTGACGAGCTTCATCCTGGTGTCGCTGCTGCTGGGCTTTGGCAACGGCATCGGCTCGGGCATCGTGATGACGCTGGGCGCCGATGCCGCCCCGCCGGGCGCGCGCACGCAGTTCTTGGGCATCTGGCGCTTCATGGCCGATCTGGGCGCAAGCGGCGGGCCGGTGGCGTTGTCGGCGCTGACGGCGTTGTTGTCGCTGGGCGGCGCGTCGTTTGGAGTGGGGACGTTGGGCTTGGTCGCGGCCGGGGTGTTCTGGCGGTGGTTGCCGCGTCGCGCGTCGCCATGACAAGCCGCGGCAAGCGGCATTGACGCACTGCGTCATCGCAAACCGCTGAATCTACCGCGTCGCGGCAACCCCGCAGCGCCACGCGACGCCCCTCGGGCCGCCCGAAATAAGTTCAAAAAATATCAACCAAATCTGTATTGCTTCAGGGATTCGCAAGTTCCAGAATTCTGTTCATGGGCGCAGCATGCCGCTTGAGGACGGAAAATGGATACGAAGCACTCCGCGAACCCGAAGCAACTGACGGTTCGCATTTCGCGAGGCACGGAGGACGGCAAGTTCTCCACCTACCTGGTCCCGTGGCGTGACAACCAGACCGTCCTGGACGTGGTGACGGAAGTCCAGCGTACGCAGGAGCCCGGCCTCTCGTACCGCTACGCCTGTCGCGTCGGCGTGTGCGGATCCTGTGCGATGACCGTCAACGGCACGCCGCGCTGGACATGCCGCACGCATGTGAGCCGCGTCGAGGAAGCCGGCGTGATCGTCATCGAGCCCTTGCGCAACATGCCGCGGATCAAGGACCTGGTCGTCGACATGCGCGAGTTCTTCCAAAAGTGGGCACGCGCCGGAAATACGTTTGTCGGCACGGCCACGCGCGCCGATCCGCCGGCACAGGTGTTGCCGCAAAGCAAGCAACGCAAGCTTGCCGACGCGGCCATCGAATGCATCAACTGCGGCGTCTGCTACGCCGCCTGCGACGTGGTTTCCTGGGACAAGGACTACCTGGGGCCGGCGGCGCTGAACCGCGCGTGGACGCTCTACAACGACGAACGGCACGCCGATCCCAAGGACGTCCTGCATAAGGCCACCTCCGGCAGCGGCTGCAATTCCTGTCACACGCAGGGCAGCTGCATGAAGCACTGTCCGGTCAGCCTGAGCCCGACCGGCAGCATTGCCGGGCTGAAACGCAGCGCCATCTTCAGCCTGCTCAAGGGAGACTGACATGGAGGCCCGTCTGTTCGCGCTCCAGCGCCTTACGGCGATGGTGATGGCGCCCTTCGTCCTGGTGCATGTCGGCCTGGTGATCTATGCGGTCCGCGGCGGCCTGACCGCGGGCGAAATCCTCTCGCGCACCGAGGGGAACTGGCTATGGATCGTCTTCTACGGCCTGTTCGTCGTCAGCGTATCGGTCCACGTCCCCATCGGCTTGCGCAACATCCTGATCGAGTGGCTCAAGCTTGGCCGGCCGGCCGCCTCCGTCGTCGGCCTGGCGTTCGGCGCAATGCTCCTCGTCCTGGGCATGCGCGCGGTCGCCGCGGTGGGAGGGCTGGCGTGATGAAGTCCGCACGCAATCACCGCGCGTACTGGGCCTTCCTCGGACATCGGCTATCCGGCCTGGCGCTGGCGCTGTTCGTTCCCGTGCACTTCTACGTGCTGGCCATGGCGCTGGACGAGGCCAGGCTCGACGCCTTCCTGAAGCTGGCGGAAATGCCGTGGATGAAAGCCGGCGAATGGGGGCTGGTCCTGCTGCTGACGCTTCACATGTTCTTCGGCCTGCGCCTGCTTGCGCTGGAACTTCTGCCGTGGCGCTCTCCGCGCGACGCGCGCGTCGCCTGGATCGGATGGGGATTTGCGATCTCGATGGCCACCGGACTGGCGTTCATCGCCGGAGTGATCTGACATGCGTATCGACAACCACAAAACGGACATTCTGGTGCTGGGCACCGGCGGTGCGGGCCTCTTTGCCGCGTTGCATGCGAAGAAGGCAAACCCCTCGCTGAAAGTGACGGTGACCGTGAAAGGCCTGCTTGGCAAGTGCGGCTGTACCCGCATGGTCCAGGGCGGCTACAACGTCGCGCTGGCCGCGGGCGACTCGGTCGAGCGCCACTTCATGGACACGATCGAGGGCGGCAAGTGGCTGCCGCGCCAGGACCTGGCGTGGCGGCTGGTGGAAGGCGCGGTAGAACGCGTGCGGGAACTCGAAAACGAGATCGGCTGCTTCTTCGACCGCAATCCCGATGGATCGCTGCACTCCAAGGCGTTTGCCGGCCAGAGCTTTGACCGGACCGTGCACAAGGCGGACCTGACGGGCATCGAGATCATCAACCGGCTGATGGAGCAGGTGCGCGCGCTGGATGTGGAAGAACTTGAAGAGCACCGCGCCATCGAGCTCATTCCGGCCGCCGACGGGTCGGGCATCTCGGGCGTGCTCTTCATCGACATGCGGGCGGGCACCTATCGCTTCGTGCAGGCCAAGGCCGTTCTGCTGGCCACCGGCGCCGGCCCGACCATGTACCGCTACCACACGCCGTCCGGC
This sequence comes from Achromobacter sp. JD417, assembly GCF_041879325.1. Lineage (NCBI taxonomy): Bacteria > Pseudomonadati > Pseudomonadota > Betaproteobacteria > Burkholderiales > Alcaligenaceae > Achromobacter > Achromobacter sp. JD417. Next base: position 5,070,423 of record NZ_CP087159.1, read on the forward strand.
GACAAGACCTGCGACGGCCTGGCCATGGCATTGCGCTACGGCCTGAAGCTCAGGGACATGGAGATGGTGCAGTTTCATCCCACCGGCCTGCTGGGCGGACCGGATACGCGGATGACCGGCACGGTGCTGGAAGAAGGCTTGCGCGGCGCCGGCGGCTATCTGCTCAACGGCGACGGCGAACGCTTCATGACGAACTACGACAAGCGCGGCGAACGGGCCACGCGCGACGTGGTCAGCCGCGGCATCTACGCCGAAATGCGGGCGGGGCGCACCGGCCCGATGGGCGGCGTCTACATCCAGATGAGCCATCTGGGTCCGGAGAAAGTCGCCAAGACCTTTCCCGGCATGGTCAATCGATGCAAGGACTGCGGATTCGACCTGGCCGGTGGCAAGGTCGAAGTGGTGCCGACCGCGCATTACCTGATGGGCGGCGTTGAATTCAATGTGGATGGCTCAACCGCCTCGCCGGGCCTGTATGCCGCGGGAGAAGACTGCGGCGGCGTGCACGGCGCGAACCGCCTGGGCGGCAACGGCGTCGCCAATTCCACGGTGTTCGGAGGCATCGCGGGCGATGCGATGGCCGCCTATGTCGCCCGCGAAGGCCACTGGCGCGATCCGGACCAGCAGGTCATCGCGCGCGGTGTCGAACGCGCCGAGTTCCCGTTTTCGCGGCGCGCCGGACGCATCCACGAACTGCGCGATGCGCTGTCGCAGACGATGTGGGACGACGTGGGCGTGCTGCGCAATCGGGATGCCATGGAACATGGCCTTGACGCCATTGCCGCCCACCGCGCCGCCCTGCGCGATATCGGCGTGGCGGACGGCGACCGGCGCTTCAACCTGACCTGGCACGACTGGCTCAACCTTGAAAGCCTGGTCGACATCTCAAAGGTCATCACCGTGTCGGCGCTGGCGCGTGAAAACAGCCGCGGCGCGCACTATCGCGAAGACTTCTCCGAACCCGGCGACCTGCACACCAGCTGCTACACGCGCGTCAGCGCGCGGGACGGCGACGTAAAGCTGGAGATGGTGCCGGTGTCCTTTGACATCGTGAAGCCCGGCGAATCGCTGATCGAAGGCGAAGCAGGCAACCCCCAAAGCTGAAGGCAACCCACCATGAGAATTCCCGTCCAGAAGATTGAACAAGCCGCGCTGGAAATCATGCGCCGCGCTGCAATCGAGATCCCCAAGGACTACAAGGAAGGCATCCAGGCGCTCCAGAAAAAGGAAACCGGCAAGCTGCCGCGATTCGTCATCCACGCCATGATGGACAACTGGGAAGCCGCCGACCAGGACCGGCGCCCGATGTGCGCCGATACCGGCCTGCCGCGGTATTACGTCAAGGTCGGCAACGAGGCATCCGTGGACGCCGGGTTCGTGGCCGTGGAGCGCGCGCTGCGCCACGCCACGGCCGAAGGCACCGTCACCATTCCGCTGCGGCCGAACCGCGTGCATCCGCTCTGGCGCACCGACCACAACAACAACGTCGGCATCAACGCGCCGGAGATCGAATGGTCGTTCGAACCGGACGCCGACTGGATCGAGATCACCACCGTGCACAAGGGCGGGCTCTTCGGCACCGACTACCGGATGCTGTTTCCGGGCGACGGCATAGACGGCATCAAGCGCTTCGTGCTCGATACCCTGATCGCATTCGGCAAGCGCGGGCTGGCGTGCCAGCCCGCCATCGTCGGCATCGGTCTGGGCGGCTCCAAGGACACGTGCATGCAGCTCGGCAAGCAGGCGGCCTGTCTGCGCACGGTGGGCGACCGCAATCCCGATCCCAAGGTGGCCGAACTGGAGCTTGAACTGATGAAGCTCGGCAACTCGATCGGCATGGGCGCGATGGGCTTCGTCGGCACCGGCATGGTGGTTGACTGCCACATCGAATGCGGCTACACGCACACCGGCGGCATGCCCATCAGCCTGCATACGTTCTGTCTGTCTTCGCGCCGCGCCACCGCGCGAATTCACGCCAACGGAGAGATCCAGTACCGCACGGATCCCCAATGGTTCACGCCCTACATGCGCCGGGAGACGGTCGAATGGTAAACAACGACGACGACATCAAGGTCTTTCACCTGGACCTGCCCGCCAAGACGGAAGACATCGCCAAGCTTGAACTGGGATCGGCCGTGTACTTGAATGGCTTGGTGTACACGGCCCGCGAGGGCGTCTACAAGAAGGTGCTGGACGAGGGCCTGCCGCTGCCGGTGGATCTTCGGTCCGTCAGCAACGTCAACTTCCACTGCTCGCCCGCCGCCGCGCCCGATGGCCACGGCGGCTACAACGTGGGCGCGGTCACCGCCACCGCATCGTTCCGGTTCTCCAAATGGATTCCCCGGTGGCTCAGCGAGACGGGGTGCCGCATCCTGATCGGCAAGGGCGGCATGCCAGCCGATGACTACAAGCAAGTACTGGCGCCGGGCGGCGCCATCTACCTGACCACGGTCGGCTACGGCACGGGCGCCTTGCTGGGACGGGGCATCAAGCAGGTGCGCGAGGTGCATTGGCTGGATGAGCTTGGCATCGCGCAGGCCATGTGGCTGTTTGAAGTCAAGAACTTCGGGCCTTTCATCGTCGAAAGCGACCTGGACGGGAACTCGCTTTTCGCGCAGCACGCGGAAGCGATCAACGCCGGCATCGAAAAGCTCTATGCCGGGTTGAAGCCGCCCGCGCTGCACCGCTACGGCGAGACCGACGACCGCAAGGACGAAGTGATGTAGGCGCCGCCTTGCCGCGCCCCCAATCGGATTCCATTCAAAGAGACTGCGATGATCATCGACTTTCGGCTTCGGCCGCCCGTGGGCGGCTTCCTGAACACGCTGATGTACTCAGCGGGAGAACGGCGCGACGGCTTCACGCGGACGGTGGGATTCGAACCCTCGAAGGCGGCCCAGCAGCAGTCGATGGACCTGCTTCTGCAAGAGATGGAGGCGGCCCGCATCGATCGCGGTGTGGTGGTGGGCAGGCTGGCCGGCGTGCTGGGCAGCGTGTCCAACGACGACGTGCGCGGCATTGTGGCCGCGCACCCGGATCGGTTCATCGGCGCGGCCTCGATCGACCCCACCGACCGGCGCAAGGCCTGCCAGACCATCGATCAGGCCATCGAAGACGGCTTTCGGCTCATCAACATCGAACCGGGCTCGTATCCGATCCCAATGCACGCGGACGACCGGCGCCTCTATCCCATCTACGGTCATTGCGAAGACGTCGGCGTGCCCGTGATCATGATGGTGGGCGGCACCGCGGGACCCGATTTGAGCTATTCCGATCCCATTCGGACCGATCGCGTCCTGACGGATTTCCCCAACCTCAATATCGTGGTCGCCCACGGCGGCTGGCCCTGGGTCAACGAAATCCTGCACCTGGGCTTTCGGCGGCCGAACCTGTGGCTGTCGCCCGACATGTACTTTTCGCGCATGCCCGGCTGGGAGGAATACGTGAAGGCCGCCGACAGCTTTCTGTCCGACCGGATGCTGTACGCCAGCTCGTTTCCCTTCTGTCCCGTGCAAGGGTACAAAGAGTGGTTTGAGCGCTTGCCGATCCGTGAGGAAAACCTAAAGAAGGTCATGGGAGGCAACGCCCGGCGGCTGCTCGGGATATAGCGCCCGAACCCCGCGCGTTTCGCAACGCGCGCCCTACCAGGACGAATCTTGCATGGACATCCGGACCCTCTACACGCTGATAGCGATCGCAGACCACGGCAGCTTCGCCGAGGCCGGCAACACGATCGGCCTGTCGCTGTCTGCCGTGAGCATGCAGGTCCGCGCCCTGGAGGATGAACTGGGCATCACGATCTTCGACCGCAGCCGCCGCCCGCCGATCCTGACGGACACGGGCCTTGCGCTGGTCCACCGGGCGCGCGACCTGATCACGCATTGGGAGAGCATGAGCGCCTCGCTAAAAAAGGGAACGTCGGCCGGTCTGCTCAAGCTGGGCAGCGTGCACACCTGTGTGTCGGGCGTGCTGCCGCTGGCCCTGCGGCACCTGCAAAAGCAGGGGCATGGGCTGGAGGTTCACGTCACCACCGGGCTGACGCATGACCTGGAGCGGGCCATCTACCACCGCCAGCTCGATGTCGCGATCGTGACCGAGCCAGATGCACCGCGCTCCGGCCTGGACTTCCTGCCCTTTGTTGAAGAAGAGCTTGTCGTCATCGCGCACCGGTCGGTGCAGGGCGCCAGCGACCAGGAAATCCTGGAGCAGACCCCGTACGTGCGATTCAACCGCTCTGCCCGCGTCGGCCATCTGGTGCAGGAAGAAATGGTGCGCAGGCGCATCACGGTGCGATCGACCATGGAAATCGACAACCTGGAAGGCGTCATTGCGATGGTGGCCAATGGCCTTGGCGCATCCGTGGTGCCGGCCAGGCGCGGCCGCAACGAGTTCCCGGCGGGCATTCGGGTCACGCCGTTCGGCTCTCCGACCATCAAGCGCCGTCTGGGCATCCTGGCGCCCCAGGAAAATCCCCGATCGCATCTTTCGCAATTGCTGCTCGACGCATTGAAGTCCGTCTGCGCCAGCCAGACCCGATGACGACGCGAGGCGCATCACCATACCTGATCCGCAGTACGTAGCTCAGCAGTCCAGCAGTGCGTAACCCAGCAGTCCAGTAGTCCGCCAACAATCACCGCGACGCCCCAAAAAAAATCGAGCCGACTGGCCCGAGGGACAGTTGCTGCCTGGCAAAACCCGCCCTTCCCGCAGATCGGCGGGCCGCGCCTACCGCGAACGAAGGAGACAACACCGTGAAAGACGAACATCAACTTCTGTATGCACGCCGCCGTCTGATCAAGGCCATGGGATATGGACTGGCGCTGTCGCCCTGGCTGGCGGCGCCCGCGCGCGCGAACTGGCCATCGGACAAGGCCATCCGCATGGTCATCCCGTTCTCGGCGGGCGGCGCCACCGATCTGCTGGGGCGCGCGCTCGGCTCCGAAATGGCCAAGGGCCTGAACCAGACCATCGTCGTCGAGAACCGCGCGGGCGCCGGCGGCAGCGTGGGCGCGCAGGCCGTGGCCGGGTCACCCGCGGACGGCTATACGCTGTTGCTCGCTTCGGGAAGCATGTTCACCGTCAATCAGTTCATCTACAGCAAGCTGCCCTACTCGCTCAACGACTTCAGCCTCATCGCCAAGGTCGCAAGCGGACCGATGGTCATCACCGTCAATGCCGAACTGCCTGTCAAGAACACGCGCGAACTCATCGCCTACGCCAAGGCGCGGCCGGGCAAGCTCAGCTTTTCGTCCGCCGGTGTCGGCAGCCAGACGCATATGGCCGGCGAAGCCTTCACGGACGCGGCCGGCATTGAACTCATGCATGTCCCGTACAAGGGTGAAGGGCCCGGCTATACGGACCTGATGGCAGGCGTCATCCAGGTGGCCGTCGGCAACATCAATGCGATTGCGCCGCTGCTCAAGGGCGGCCGCCTGCGCGCGCTTTCCGTCACGGGCAAGGAGCGCGCGGCCTTGCTGCCCGGCGTGCCGACCACCGCCGAGGACGGCGTGCCCGGCTTCGAGTTCACCGGCTGGTTTGCGCTGATGGCGCCTGCCGGCACGCCGCAAGCCGCGATAGACCGGCTGCTTGCGGTGGCCAACCAGGCTGTTGAGCAACCGGGCTTGAAGCGGTACCTTCAAGACCAGGGCATGGCCCCCACCATCGTGCCTGGCGCGGCGCTGCAAAAGGAGATTGCCGCGGAGTCCGCCAAATGGCAGGCTCTGGTGCAAAAGAAAGGCATCACCGCCAGCTGACCCACCGCAGGGCTTCGTCGCGCGCCAGCCCTGCTTCTACCATCGAGGTGCTGTTTCCACCCATGCCCACCGAATCGCTTGCGTTTGTCATCCCCGTCATCTTCGTCGCCTACACGGTCTTCGGGATGACGGGATTCGGCGCGGCCATGGTCGCCGTGCCCGTGCTGGTCCAATTCATTCCCCTGCAACTGGCCGTGCCGCTGGTCGTGCTGTTTGACCTGACCTGCACGGCCCTGGTCGGCGGCAGAAACTGGAGACGCGTCAGCCTGGCCGAGTTCAAGCGTCTGCTGCCCTGGATGCTGCTGGGCATCGCGCTAGGTGTCACGCTGCTGCGCGACGCCGGGGCCCGCTGGCCCCTGATCCTTCTGGGCGCGTTCGTGCTGGTCGTGTGCATCCAGGGCCTGCGAGGCGCCCGGGGCGGCCCCAAGCCGCCGCTCAAGCCCATCTGGGCATTTCCGTTCGGGGTGTTCGGCGGCGTCTTCAGCGCGCTGTTCGGCACCGGCGGCCCCATCTACACGATCTACCTCTCGCGACGCCTGGACGCGCTGGAGCAATTCCGGGCAACCATTTCGGTCGTGATCCTGCTGAGCGGGATTGTGCGGGCGGCAGCATTCGGGGCCGCGGGGATGTACTCCAATCCGGACATCCTGCGCGCCGCCGCGGTGCTCCTGCCCGTTGCGCTCATCGGCCTGTACGCCGGCTCGCGCTTCAGAACGCGCGTCTCGCCCGAACTGCTGAAGCGTTCCATCTTCGTGCTGCTTGCGATCGCGGGCGCCGGCGCAATCTACCGCGGGTGGATGTCGCCCGCATGAGCGGCATTGCGCCGTGCGGGCTGGCGACGCGAGGCGCGGGCAGGCGGCCGCGTGCCGGCCGCCCGCCGCCACGGTCACTTCGCCGTCGGCATCGCGAACTCCGCGCCCTTGCCGATGCTCTCCGGCCAGCGCTGCATGATCGACTTCTGGCGGGTGTAGAAGCGCACGCCTTCTTCGCCGTAGGCATGCATGTCGCCAAAGAGGCTGCGCTTCCAGCCGCCAAAGCCGTGCCAGGCCATCGGGACGGGAATGGGCACATTGATGCCCACCATGCCGACCTCGATGCGCCGGCCGAATTCGCGCGCCACGTTGCCGTCCCGCGTAAAGCACGCGACGCCATTGCCGAACTCATGCGCGTTGATGAGATCCACGGCTTCCTTCAGGTCCTTGACCCGCACGCAGCCCAGGACCGGACCGAAGATTTCTTCCTTGTAGATGCGCATGTCGGGCGTGACGTGGTCGAACAACGTGCCGCCCATCCAGAAGCCGTCGCCGCACCCCTCGCCTGCCTGCGTGCCATTGAAGCCTCGGCCGTCGACCAGCAGCTTCGCGCCCTCCGCTTCTCCCTGCGCGATGTAGCCGCTGATGCGCTCGTGCGCGGCGCGGGTCACGATCGGTCCCATCTCTGCGGCCGGGTTCTCGCCGTCCAGCACCTTCAAGGCCTTCGTGCGCTCGATCAGCCTGGGCAGCAGGCGGTCGGCCACGTCGCCCACCAGCACGGCCACGCTGATCGCCATGCACCGCTCGCCCGCCGATCCGTAGCCGGCGCCGATCAAGGCATCCACGGCCTGGTCGATATCGGCATCGGGCATCACCACCATATGGTTCTTCGCGCCGCCCAGCGCCTGCACGCGCTTGCCCAGGCGGGCGCCCGTCTCATAGATGTAGTTGGCGATCGGCGTGGATCCGACAAAGCTCACCGCCTTCACGCCGGGATGCGTGAGCAGCGCGTCCACGGCGACCTTGTCGCCCTGCACCACGTTGAACACGCCATCGGGCAGACCTGCCTCGCGCAGCAGTTCGGCGATGCGCAGCGACGGACTGGGATCCGTCGGGCTGGGCTTGAGCACGAACGTGTTGCCTGCAGCGATCGCCACCGGAAACATCCACATCGGCACCATCACCGGAAAATTGAAAGGCGTGATGCCGGCCACGACGCCCAGCGGCTGGCGCAACGTCCAGTTGTCGATGCCGGTGGAAACCTGTTCGGTATGCGCGCCCTTGAGCAGTTGCGGAATGCCACAGGCGAACTCCACAATGTCGATGCCGCGCGCGACTTCGCCTTGCGCATCGCTGAACACCTTGCCGTGCTCGGCGGTGATCAGGTGAGCGAGCTCGTCGCGGTGGCGGTTCAGCAGTTCAAGAAATCTGAACAACACGCGCGCACGGCGGATCGGCGGCGTGTCGGCCCATGCCGGAAAGGCGGCTTGCGCGCTGGCCACCGCGCGCTGCACCTCGTCGGGCGTGGCCAGCGTGACGTGCCGGGTAACGGCACCCGTGGCCGGATTGAAGATGGGCTGGCGCGCGCCTGTCCCATCGACGCGGCTTCCGGCGATAAAGTGTCCGGCGATGGATTCGCCGGCGCTGCGCGGTGTTGCATGCATGGTGTTCTCCTGTGCTCAAGCGTGAAGTGCGGGTGGTGGCACTATGTCGTGCCGCCCGCCGCGCGTCGAGACCAGAAGGCTGGAATCAGTGTTTGCGGTTCTGAACAATGGAAATTGGCATGACAAAGACAAGACGCCTGGAAGACCTGTGGTCGCACATTCACTGCCTGGGCGTGCTGGCCGACACGGGAAGCTTCACGGCCGCCGCGCGCCGGCTGCAGATCAGCAAGGCGTCGGTCAGCCAGCGCATCGTGGAACTGGAGCAGGCGGCCGGCGTTCCCCTTGTGCGGCGAACCACGCGCAGTGTCAGCCTGACCGAGGCGGGGGCAAGCCTGGTCGACCACACGGCGTCGGCCTACCAGCGCATCGAAGCGGGATTCTCCGCGGTCCGCGACTTGTCCGACGGCCCGCGCGGCGTGTTGTCCGTGACGGCGCCCGTCGCCTTGGGACGCCAGGTCATCGCGCCGCTGATACCCGGTTTCCTTGCGCGCTTTCCGGACGTCCGGATTCAGCTTGAGCTGAGCGACCACCTGGCGTCCCTGGCCACCGAGGGATTCGACCTGGCGATCCGGCATGTCGCCGGCGTGCCCGACACCCATGTCGCCTCGTTGATCTGCGAGACGCGCTCGGTGCTCGTCGCCACGCCGCAGTATCTGTCGGCACATGGCACGCCGCGCACGCCCACGGATCTGGAAGGCCACAATTGCCTGCACTACCTGCGCCGCAGCGGCGGCGCGACCTGGTCGTTCGAATCGCTGGATGGGGACAAGCGCATCGCCGTGCCGGTGCGCGGCAGCTTCACGGCCAACAACAGTGAAGTCCTGCGCGAGGCGGCCGCCGGCTCGGTCGGCATCGCGCTGCTTCCGGATTTCAGCGCGGGCCAGGCGCTGCAGCGCGGCACGCTGGTCGAGGTCCTGCCAGGGTGGCGCGTCGTCGGCGACTATGCCGAACGGCTCTATGCAGTCAGGCCCTACACGCCCCGCGTGCCCCTGACCGTGACCTCGTTCGTCCAGTATCTGCGCCAGGCGATTCCGGCCGCCGAAGGCTTGGCGGCCGGAATCGCCCCGCATGCCCACGGCTAATTGACCTGCAACCCCGCCTTGGCCACCAGCTCGGCATAAATGGTGGCGCCCTGATCGACGTACTTTGCCGTATCGGCGGGCGACAACACATGCGGAATGCCGCCGAAGTTGGCATTGCCCTCGATCCACTTCGGGTCCTTCGAAATCTGCTGCAGCGCGGAGGCCCACTTGTCCACCGCTTCGGCGCTCATGCCCGGCGGCCCGAACAGCCCGCTCCAGCCGATGACGGCTTCAAGCTGCGGCAGGTTCGATTCGCGTGCGGTCGGAATGTCCGGAAACTGCGCAAGGCGTTCCGGCGTCGTCGTCAGCAATGCGCGCAACTTGCCGCCCGCAAGAATTCCGGTCATCGAGCTCAAGTTGTTGCAGGCGAAGTCCACATCGCGGCTCAGCACCGCCACGGCCACCTCGCTGCCGCCCTTGTACGGAACGCTGACGGCCGCGTCCGGCTTCAATCCCAGACTACTTAGCAGCAGTTGCGGGGCAAGGTTCTGCACGGTCGCGGGGCCGGAATGGCTGTAGTTCAGCTTGCCGGGCCTGGCCTTCAATGCCTGGGACAGATCGCCGATGGTCCGGTACGTGCTATCCGGATGCACCACACAGACCACGGGGTTCAGCTCCAGCAGCCCGATGAACGTGAAATCCTTCGAGGTATAGGGCGTCGTCTTGGGCTGCAACGCGGGCAGGAGGACCTGGGAACCAATGCGGCCCATCAGCAGCGTGTACCCGTCGGGCGCTGCATTCTTGACCGCGGCCGATCCGATCGCGCCGTTGGCGCCGGCTTTGTTGACCACGACCACCGGCTGCCCCAGGACGCCTTGCGCGGCGGCGGACAGGTTGCGCGCCGCCATGTCGGCGTCGCCGCCCACGCTGAAGGGCACGATGAGCTGGATCGGTTTGGCAGGGTAAGCCTGGGCGGCGGCCAGGCCGGGACAGCTGAGAAGCAGGCAAAACGCGGCGCGAGCGGACCCGCCCGGGACGATGCCGGTGAGGCTGATCATGGGATGTCTCCTGGTCGTTCTACGGGACGAAACCGGACTGCGGCAACGCTCGATGCCTTGAGCTCAATGACCGGTCGTGGACTGCACTGATGCTGCGTGGAAAACCGGTGCGGCCTCGCCCGCGAGGGACACGTTGATGCAGGCTGGCAAGCCGCTGGCGGCGGCCTGGCGCAAGGCGGTGGCCAGGCCTGCGGCGTCGCGCGCCGAAAACCCCGCGCCGCCCAGCGCCGAGGCGACGTCGTGATAGCGAGCCGCCGGAGAAAGCTCGCAGCCGATGAGCCGCTGCGGGCCGTAGGTGCGCATTTGAATCAGGTGCTCGGCGTTCCAGCGCAAGTCGTTGCCGATCACCGCCGTGATCGCCGCGCCTTCGCGCACCGCCGTGTCCAGCTCCATCAGATGGAACCCGGCGGTGCCGTCGCCCATCATGACGACCACCGTCGCCCCCGGCCGCGCGATCTTTGCGGCGATCGCATAACAGACCCCTGCACCGATCGCCCCGGACATGCCGTTGATGATGCGGACCGGCGCCTGGCAGAACGCCTGCGCCCATTGGCCGAACTCGCCGCCGTCGCAGATCAGGATCGGATCGGGCGCGGACGCCAGAAACGCCTGCACGGTCTCGCACAGCGCGCGCGGATCCAATGCGCCCTGCGTCGGTGCGGACGGCGTCTTCACCGTCCGGCTTTGCAGCGCTTCATCGACCTGGGCGCGCCACGCAAGGCGTTCGGCCGACGGTTGCGCCGCCGCCACCGCCGCCAGCGCCGCCGCCGGGTCGGCCTGCAATGCCAGGACCAGACGCGCGCCCAGCAGCCGGCCCGCGCGTTCCAGCATCGCGGGGTCCGGGTCGATGACCGCGACGCGGGCCTCTTGCCCAAGGGCGCCGGTGCTGCCGAATCCCAGCGTGAAGTCCAGGCACTTTCCCGCCAGAACGATCAGGTCGGCGCTTGGGATGATGCCGGCCAAGGCCCCCAGCGACGGATCTTTCAGCCCGCGGGGACTTTCCATCGGGATGATGCGCAGCCCCAGCGCGGCTTCGGCTGCCGCGCGCGCGGAACGTCCTTGCGGCCGCGCGCTCGCCGGCCCGGCCAGCACCAGCGGACGCTGCGCCGAATGCAACAGGTCTGCCAGTGGGTTCACGCTGGAAGTATCCACCTTGGCAACCGGCTGAACGGCGGGCGCGTCGGGAAGGTTCGCCATGCCCGATTCGGCGGTCAGCAGGTCAAAGGGCAACGCCAGGTGGACGGGGCCGCGACGCGGCGCAAGCGCCTGCGAGATCGCCGCTTCAAGCGCAGGGCAAAGCTCTGCCGCGGACCGCGGGCGGACCGACAACTTGGTCAGCGGACGGGTGATGGAGACCTGGTCCAGTTCCTGGAACGCGCCAGAGCCGTCTTCCGACACCGAAGAGTCGCCCGAGATGAGCAGCACCGGGCTTTCCGCCTGCGAGGCCGAATAAAGCGGCGCGAGTCCGTTGGTCAGGCCCGGCGCGGCGGTGATCAACGCCACGCCGAGTTCGCCGGTAATCTGCGACCACGCATCGGCCATGAAGACCGCGGCCGCTTCGTGCCGGACGTGGATGATGCGGATGCCTGCGTCGATACAGGCATCGTATAGCGGCATGATCTGGTTGCCGGAGAGGCTGAAAATGGTATTGACGCCCCGCCGACGCAGCGAGCGAATGATCAACTCAGAACCAAGCACGTTTGTCTCCCCCGAGGTTGCGCTTGGCTGTGCCCTGCAACCTTTTATTGATCCGACATGTTTCTTTGACTCATTTGCGGCTCAGTGTATCGGGTAACAGCGGCGTTTAGGTTGATGTTTTTTGAACCAAGGATCACGCCCGCCGACGCGTGGCGGCCTGCCCGCACACGCTGAAAGCGGATCCCTCTATACAGATCGGCGCGCCTGGTGTTTCATACCGTCTTGGCGATCCATGACATTGCGCGGCCGTCGCGCGGCCCTCTTCGAAGGCAACACCATGGCAAAAAGACACCTTGGCGCGGCAGTTTGCCTCATGACCTGGATGATGACGATGACCCCCAGTTTTGCCGGTTCCATTGGTTACCTGGGGCCCGCGGGCTCCTGGACCCATCAGGCGTGCCTGGACCTGTTCGGGCCCAACGCGCTTGTTCCGCTCACGCGCGACGAACTCTTTTCCGGCTACGCATCGGGCAAGCTGACCCAGGCGTGCGTCCCCGTGACGACGTCGGTCGTCGGCGTCACGCCCTATCTGGACGCGGTGCTGGATCTGCCCAATGCCGTGGTGGTCGGCGAATACCCCAAGATGCTGGGCTACAGCCTGCTGGCGCGTCCCGGCGCGACGCTGCAAGACATCAAGGAAGTGTTCGCCCACCCGGTGGCATTCGAGGAAGTGAAACCCTGGCTGGACCGGGAAATGCCCACGGTGAAGCGCACCGAGTCCGCAAGTGGCGGCGCCGCCGCCAAGACCGTCGCCGAAAGCGCCACCCTCGACAAGGCCTCGTTCGGTCCGAAGGTGGGCGCCAGCGTGTATTCGCTTAGCGCGCTGGTCGATGGGATCGAGGAAGGACCGCACAATGTGACGCGCTGGTGGGTGCTGGGCCGCGACCTGCCGGCGCCCACGGGGCATGACAAGACCTCGCTGGTGCTTTCGACCGCGGACGACAACCTGAATGATGCCCTGCGCGCCCTCGTGCAGGCCAACGTTGCCGTGCTGACGATCTATGAGCGTCCCAGCAAAAAGACCCTGGACACGCACCGGTATGTCGTCGAGGTCGCGGGCCATGCCGCGCAGGAACCCCTGGCCGGGCTTTTGAAGGCGCATCCCGAATTCCGGTTGCTGGGTTCCTATCCGCGCAAGTGAGCCGCCCTCGCCTTCAGCGCGCTTCCTTCATCAGTGTCCGGACTTCCTCCCGCCTGCCCTCGTCAGCCACTTCGCGGCCGGGGCGGGCCGGCGCTTTCAGCGCCTTTTCCAGGTAAGGAATCGCTTCGGACTTGCGGTTCCGGTACACCAAATAATCCGCGTAGAAGTAGTTCGGATCGATGCCGTCCGGGTTGATGGTCAACGCCTGCTGCAGCAAGGCCTCGGCGCGCTTGTTGTCGCCGAATCCCACTGGCCAGCCGGGCACCTTGTAATACAGCACGCCCAGGCTGTTCAGTGCGGACCCGTCCAGCGCCTTGCTGTCGATCTGGATGGCGGTTTCGTACTCGGCCTTGGCCTGTTTCGCCAGGCTGAGCGCCCCCATGCCGCCCTTGGCGCCGGCCCACGAGCTCAGGATGATGCCTTCCCAGATATGCGGTTCGGCTTTGTTGGCGTAACGCTGCGTCAGGTCGTGGGCCTGCTTGGACAGTGCCTCGAAGCGCTTGGCGCGATCGTTGGGCGGGGTCTTGTATTGAATTTCCGCCCAGCCGTTTTGCAGCTCGCGGATACCCTGGTCCATGTCGGCAGGCGCCGCAAGGGTGAAGGTGGAAAACAAGCACGCCACGCCCGCCAGCAAGCCGGCGGCCGCATTGCGCAAGCCAATATTCTGTTTCATGACTAGGCTCCAGTAGGAAATTTCAACGACATCAAGGCGCGGCGATGCTTCGCAAACGCGCCGTCCAACCATTCAGGGCAAAGACCATTGACCCGTGCCGCGACGGATTCGATTCCGCCCGCGAAGCGTTGGCGCGATTCGCTTTGCAGCATGCGCGATACCGCCTCTGCGATTTCTTCCGGGCTATCGCTGGCCGAATCGGTTTCTTTGTTGAACGCCAGCACTTCGGGCGAGTTGAACGGCGTGTCGATGGCCCGGGGCGCGTAGTACTGCACCCGGACGGACGAGTCGGCCAGCTCGCGGCGCAAGGCTTCGGAGTACATCCGAAGCGCGGCCTTGCTTGCCGCATAGGCCGAGAACCCCGGCACGCCCAGACTGCCCAGCGTCGATCCGATGTTCAGCACCTGTGCGCGCGGCTGCGCCAGCAACTGCGGCAGCATGCCGGCGGTCAGCATCATGGGCGCGACGACATTCGTGTCCATGAGCTGGCGCAGCGCTTCGGTCTGCAGGGACTGCGCGGGTCCGAACGCAGCCAGCGCCGCATTGTTGATGAGCACGTTGGCATTGCGGGCGCCGGCGGCATCGATGACCGCGTTGCGGCCGGCGTCGGTGGTCACGTCCACCACCAGCGCGTCCACACGCGACCGGTCGCGCGCCCCGGCGCTCAGCGACTGCGCCAGGGCCAGCAAGGGCGCTTCGCTGCGGCCGACCAGCAGCAGGCTCGCGCCTTCGTCGAAAAGCCGGCGCGCAATCGCGCTTCCGAGGCCGCCCGCGGCGCCCGTCAACACGACGGAGGCATCGCGCGGGCTCATGCGCCTTGTCCTTGCGAAGACGAGCGCGGCAGGGAACGGAAGATCGCCCCATAAAGCCCGTAGAACATGTTGGCGGCATGGACCACGGCGGCGCGGTCGGCGTCGTCGTCCAGGCGGTTGACCAGATCGGCGAAATGCGCGGTGTGCTCCTGGTCCAGCGTGCCGTGGGATCGCAGATAGCTGAAGGCGCTGGGCGGCAGCGCCAGCGCGCGCTGGATCTGGTCCGCGGCGTTCAAGGCCAGCGTGACGCTGGTGCCCTCCAGCACGTGCACCATGCCGAAGAATCCCACCGGATTCTTGCGCGCGATGGTGTCGTAGGCGTAAGCCACCATGATTTCAGTGGCCGGCCCGGGTCCGGCGCGGCGAACCTCGTCCGCATCGTGTCCCAGCGCACGCAGGTCATTGAGGATCCAGGCATCGTGGCCGGTCTCCTCTTCGATGTATTCATCGATCGCGGGCAGCATCCATGCCAGGTGTGCCGGCATGCGCGCGCGGCACGCGTGCATCAGCGGCACGGTGTGGCTGACGTGGTGATAGGCCTCGCGCAGAAACGCCGCATAGGCGGGCCGCGCAACCTGGCCGCGCAGGCAATCCTGGATGATGGGCGTGGCCACCAGGGACTCCCGGGCCTCGCGCGTCTGTTCAAGCAACTGTTCGAAAAAGGTCATGATGGGTCTACATCGATAGGTGAGCGGTAACCCGCGGAAAAGAGATCGGCATGCAATTGGGCAACGGCCTGCCGGCGCGGACGCCCATTCACCGTCGCCAGGCCGCTGGTGGCAGAAAACTCGGCCCGCGCGCGCATCCAGGATCCGACCCGGGCATAGTCCGGCAGCCCCTGGTTGACCTGGTCGACGCACGCTTGAATGGCGCTGTCGCTAGGATCGCCCAGCGGCCAGATCACGGCGCCCAGCGCTGCCTGGCCTTCGCCCAACACGACGCAGTGCGCGATGACGGGCTGGTTCGCCAGGCGCAGCTCGACCCATTCGGGCGACACATTGCGTCCGTATCCGGTAATCAGCACATTCTTCTTTCGACCGCGGATATGCAGGAATCCGGCATCGTCGATGCGGCCCAGGTCGCCTGTCGGCAGCCATGTCGAGGGCATCGCGGGCTGCCCCAGATAGCCCAGCGCCAGCGCGCCGGCCACCTCGATTTCACCGTCGGCAGCGACGCGCACGCGCGCATGCGGCAAGGGGCGGCCCGCCGATCCGGGACAGTCCGCGCCGGGCAGGTTCAGGGTCTGCACCGAGCAGGCCTCCGACAGTCCGTAGCCTTCATAGGCGGGTATCCCCAGCGAGCGGGCGTATTCCAGCAGGTCGCTTCCCACCGCCGCCCCGCCCACCGCAACGAAGCGCAGCGTGCCGGGGCCTGCGAGGCCCGCCGCCCGCAGCCAGCCCGCATAAGCGCGCAACATCTGCGGCAGCACGATGACGCTTTGCGCGCGGCCCGCCACGAGGGCCTGGTGAAACACGGCCGGATCGAAGCGCGACGATCCCTGGAGCCCGATGTCCTTCAAGGGATTGACGCAGATCGCCGCGCCCTCGATCAGGGGCGCGTAGACGCCCGCGATGTTCTCCAGCAGCACGGGCAGGGGCAGCGCCGTGAAATGACGCACGATGCCTAGCGGCCGCGTGGCGGCCGCAAGCCCCCCCGCCACCGCGAGCATCTGGTCCGCGCCCAGGCACACGCCCTTCGGGCTACCGGTCGACCCGGACGTAAAGGTGATCTTCGCCGTGCCGGCGGGCAATGGCACCTTGGCGAAAGCGCGCCGGAACAGCGCTGTGTGACCCTGCCATTGCGCGGCGATCTCAAAACCGAAGGCCTGCAACATGGGCTGCAATGACGCAGGTCCGACGACGGCGTTCACGCCTGCGGCGTCCAGGGTCTCGCGCCACTGGCCCGGCGTGAAGAACAGCGGCAGGGGCACGTGCACCACGTCCGCTTGAAGACAGGCCAGATCCAACACGATCCACTCAAGACCGTTGTCCATCAGCGAGGCCACGACCGTCGCCCCGCGCGCCGCGAGGTCGCCGGCAAGCGAGTCCACGCGGGCGAGCAGCGCCGCGTAGTCCAATCCCTCTGACTGGGTCTGGACCGCAACGGCACGCGCGCGGGCAGGTTCCCTCAACAGCGAGAAAAAGCGGGACACGTTCATACGTCCAGCTCCGGAAGGCGGCCAAGAATGGCATTGAGCCGCCCCGCGAACACCGTCGGCGCATGCGCGTAGTAATTGCCCCACTCCTTGCGCTCGGCTTCGTTCAGGTGGTCCGGGGTGGCCGCCGAGATCGGCTGATGCGCCAACCCCATTCGCTGGAACAGATGGTGCAGTTCGATGGTGAGCGTGCTGACCGCCCAATCAAAGCCCTCGGCGTGCAGATGCCGTGCCAGAAGCGGCACCAGCAACCTGCCGCCGCCGGGACGCACGGCGGCGAACTGCCCGGCTTCAACGATGAGACTGCGCGCAACAGGCGCCCCTTGATCGCGCACGTATTGCTCGATGGGCGCGGACAGGTAGCGCTCCAGAAAAAGCGGATCGCTCGCGCTGCGATAGCCCGCCGCCGCCAGGATCTCGCCGTCGCGCTGCACGCTGACCAGCGTGGGCAGCCACTCGGTCAGCCGGGCGCCGAAGCGCTGTTGATAACGTTGGTGAATGTAGGACTCGATCCGCGCGCGCATCGGATCCTCGAGGGGATGGATGTGCAGCGTGGCGGGCATGGCCCGAGGCCGCGCGGCCATCGCCGTCCAGGCGGACGGGGCGAAACATTTGTTGTGGGGCATGCGGTATTCCATGCTTAGGAACTGATTTTCCCGATACGATGGAGCGCAGCTTAGGCATGGAACCTTAATGAGAAATTAACCACCCGGGCGGTGGTAATCTCAGTCCTGCACGGCGAGAAGACGATAAATGAGAATTCTCATCATTGAAGACGACCCGCTCATTGGCGATGGTCTTAAATCCGGCTTACGGCTTCTGGGCTATGCCGTCGACTGGTTCTCCAGCAGCCGCGAAGGCGATCAGGCGATCAGCGTCGTGCATTACGACGCCGTGGTCCTCGATCTGGGCCTGCCCGGCGAAGACGGCGTTTCCCTGCTGGGCCGCTGGCGCCGCGAAGGGCGCACCGTGCCGGTTGTCATCCTGACGGCGCGCGAAGCGGTCTCAAGCCGCATCGCGGGCCTGGATGCCGGCGCGGACGATTACCTCATCAAGCCCATCACCCTGGATGAACTGGCGGCGCGGTTGCGCGCGGTGACGCGACGCGTGGCCGGCAAGCCCGAGCCCGTCTGGCGTCATGGCGATCTTGACTACCACCCCGCCCTGCATGAAGTGCACTGGAAGGGCCAGAAGGTGGACCTCACGACGCGCGAAGCGCTGCTGCTGGAACTGTTCCTGACGCATCCGAATCGCGTGCTGACACGCGACTTCATCCGCGACAAGCTCTACGACTGGGAAGCCGAACTCGAAAGCAATGCGCTGGAGGTGTTCGTGCATCATCTGCGCAAGAAGATCCACCCGAAGATCGTGCG
Source organism: Achromobacter sp. JD417 (assembly GCF_041879325.1). Taxonomy (NCBI): domain Bacteria; kingdom Pseudomonadati; phylum Pseudomonadota; class Betaproteobacteria; order Burkholderiales; family Alcaligenaceae; genus Achromobacter; species Achromobacter sp. JD417. The sequence goes on from NZ_CP087159.1 coordinate 5,088,524, forward strand.
CACCGTGCGCGGGTCGGGCTACGCGCTGGGCCAGGTGGAAGCCGACACATGACGTTGCAACGACGCCTGATCATCGCCGTGCTGCTGGCGGCGCCAGTCGCGTGGCTCATCACCATCGCCGGCACGTACTGGCGCGCCGCCCATGAGATCAACGAACTCTACGACACCGACATGGTGCGCCTGGCGCAGCAGACCATCGCCATATCCGCGCTGATTCCGCCTTCCGCCCAGACGCAGCCGGCGCGCGCCCAATTGCCCGCGTCGGACAGCGCCGGCGATGCGGGCCTTGGCGATCTGTCGGTGGCCATATGGCGCGGATCGCAAGCCCCCCTGGTGCTCGACCCCGAAGCCCTGCAGTTTCCTCGCAACGAAGACCGCGAAGGGTTTGCGGAAAGCATCGTCAACGGCGAACGCTGGCGCCTCTTTTACCTGGACGATCCCTCGGGCCAGACGCGGGTTGGCGTGGGACAGCGCATCGGAGAACGCGACGACCTCGTGATCGCCTACGTGGCCGGGCAGATCCTGCCGTGGCTGTTGGGCCTGCCGGTGCTCATCGCACTGCTGATCTACGCCGTTCGCCAGGCGATGTCCCCCGTGCGCAGGCTGTCGTCCGAACTGGAACGGCGCAGCCCGGACGACGCCAAGCCCTTGCCGCTGTCGGGCGTGCCGGGCGAGCTCACGCCACTGATAACGTCCATGAATGGCCTGCTTGCGCGGGTCGGTACGCTGATCGAACAAGAGCGCCGGCTGACCGCGGATGCGGCGCACGAGCTGCGCACGCCGCTGGCTGCCGTGCGGGCGCAGTGGGATGTGGTGCGGCGCACGCAAGACCCGCAGGCCCTGCAACAGGCGCAAACCAGCGTGACGCGCGGGATGGAGCGGCTGGACCGGCTGGTCTCGCAGCTGCTGACGATGGCGCGATTGGACAATGCCAATCACACGGACTTCGGCAGTGCTGTCGACTGGGGCAGCGTAGCCGAGCAGGCCGTCAGCGACTGCCTCTGGATCGCCGACCGGCGGGACGTGGACATCGCCGTGGAATGGCCCGAGCCCGGCATACTGCCGCTGCCCATGGCCGGCGATGCCGACGCGCTGGTCATCATGCTGAAAAACATCCTGGACAACGCCATCCGGTACGGCCCGCGCCATGGCCGCGTGCGTCTGACATTCTCGCCCTCGCAGATCTCGGTCGACGACCAGGGGCCGGGCGTTGCGCCCGAGGTGCTGCCGCGGCTGGGCGACCGGTTCCTTCGCGCCGCCGGCAACGAGGAAGCCGGCAGCGGCCTGGGCGTCTCCATCGCCCGCCGCATCGCCCATGCGCACGGCATGCGCATCGCATTCGCCATGCGCGATGCGCAAAGCGACTTCGGCCCGGGCCTGCGGGTGACGATACGCCGCGGCGCGTAGATGGCAAGCCTGCGCGAAGGCACTAGAATCTGCGCTTCACGTTTCCCTTCAGGCCGGCCCGCACGGCGGCCGCTGGTCTCACCATGGCCCCCACGCCCGCACCGCCACCGCCAACGACAGGCACGCAGCTTTCCCTGCGCGAAGCCCTGCAACAGGCCCACGCCCATTGGAACGCCGGACAGGCGGCCCAGGCAGAGGTCCTCTGCCGCCGCATTCTGGCCGCATCGCCAGGACAGGCCGATGCCTCCCACCTGCTGGGCCTGATCGCGCACGCGCATGGCCAGCCCGCGCTGGCGCTCGACCTGCTGCGGCACGCTTGCCGGACCGACGCCGCGCCCGCGGTCTACTTTGGCAACCTGGCTGAAATCTGCCGGCAGCAAGGCCTGCTCGCTGAAGGCGAGGCCGCCGCGCGCCATGCCACGCAACGAGAGCCCGGGCTGGTCATGGCGTGGAACAACCTGGGAATCATCCTGCAGGAATCCGGGCGCCACGCCGACAGCGTCGAATGTCTTGAACGGGTGGCGCAACTTCAGCCGCACAGCCCGGAAGCCCTCAACAACCTCGGCAACGCGTACACGGGCGTGAATCGCCTGGACGAAGCGCGTCAGCATTACGTCCAGGCGCTCGCATTGCGCGGCGACTACGCCGAGGCGCACAGCAACCTCGCCTTCGTGCTGCGCGAACTGGGCGATCACGAGGCCGCGGCAAACGCCGGGCAGCGCGCCATCGAATGCAACCCGCGCCTGGCGAACGCGTACATCAATCTGGCGGAAGTCGAAGCGGCACGGTCGCGGCCCGCACAAGCGCTGCAATGGATCGAAGCGCTGCTGGCCTTTGCCCCCGGCCACGGCAGTGCGCTGCAACTGCGCGCACGGCTGCGGGCCGCGCTCGAAACGTCCACCATGTCCGCCATGGCGGGCGATGCGCCGTCACCGGCCGCAACGGCCCCCATCGATGCCAGCCGCGCCATGCCCGCTGCCGCCGAGCAGGACGTGCAGGCATTGGTAAGCCATGCCGGCGCCTTGCTGACGGAACGGCGACACGACGAAGCCGAGCGGCTGCTGCGCCAGCACATGGACCCTCGTGGCGCGCCCGCCACGCTGTGGCGGCTTCTGGGCCTGGCGGTGAAATACCAGGGCCGCGTTCAGGAAGCCGCTGACATCCAGACCATGCTCGTCACCGCCATGCCCGGCAACCTGTCCGCCCGATTCGACCTGGCCGAAACGCGCTTGCTGCAAGGGGACTTCGAGCGCGGCTGGACGGAATACCGTTGGCGCTACAGCCTTTCCCATACCGCGGCGATGGACCGCAAGGTGCAGCGGCCGCGCTGGGACGGCAGCCGCATCGATGGCCAGACGCTGCTCATTCATGACGAACAGGGGTACGGCGACACGCTGCAATTCATGCGCCTGATCGACGCGGCCCGGAGCCGCAGCGGCGCGCGTGTCGTGCTGGAAGTCCATCCCGACCTGCTGTCTTTCGCCCGGCGCCTCGTCGGCCCGGACGCCTTCCCGCGCGGACAGATCCCCCCGCCGTTCGACCAGCACTGCGAACTGATGTCCCTGCCCATGGCGATCGGCCTGCGCATGACCGACCTGCCGGACCAGGTCGGCTACCTGTCGGCCGATGCGGCCCGCGTCGAGAAATGGCGCAAGCGGCTGGCCGGCTTGCCACGGCCGTGGGTGGCGCTGGCCTGGGCAGGCAGACCCACGCATTCGAACGACGCCAACCGGTCTCTTGCCTTGGCGGACATGGCGCCCCTGGCCGTGCCCGGCATCACGTACCTGGCCATCCAGAAAGGCCCCGCCGCGGCCCAGGCCGCCACGGCCCCGCCCGGCATGAACATCGTGCCGCTGGATGCCGAGATCGCCGACTTCGAGGACACCGCCGCAATCCTGTCCCTGGCCGACCTGCTCGTCTCGGTCGATTCGTCTCCCGTGCATCTGGCCGGCGCATTGAATCGGCCCGCCTGGGTGCTGCTGCCTTTCCTGCCCGACTGGCGCTGGCTGTTGCAGCGGTCCGACTCCCCCTGGTATCCGTCGCTGCAATTGTTTCGCCAGCCCGCGCCGGGCGATTGGAAGCCGGTCATGCACGACGTGGGTCAGGCGCTGGCGACCCGGTTTCAGCGCGGCCAGGCCTGAACATGCGGGCGCAGCCGGCGGCCAAGCCGGCGCGCCGCCAGTGTCAACCGGAAAAAGGCCTGAATTTCGGCATTATTGCGGCCTTTGAGACCGCGCCATCGCCAGTAATGTGCGGGGTGAGATAGTACGCCCCAGCAAAAGGCCGCCTGTCTAGCCTCATACCCTGGCACCGGCCGCGCGGATAGTCCATAGCTCCAACGGTTGCCGCACATTCCAACCGACATCGCCCCAGGCGGGAGCTTGCCTTGAAGCTGAAACACCGAAAAAAACGTACCCCCTCTTTTCCCGCGGCATCCGCGCGAGCCGGCTCGAGGGCGGCGCCTGCCCGGTCGACGCAAATTCTGCCGGTTGTTTCCCTCGTGGCCGCCAGCCTGCTTCCCGGCATGGTCCATGCCGCGGGTTGCGTCGCGCTTAACTACTCGTCCAACTCGACCGTTGTAGGCGCCGTCGATTGCATCGATTGGACGAATGGCAACCTTACGATCACCGGTTTTGGAAGCCTTTCCGGCACCGACATCGGTCTGCACGCCGCCATCACCACCCCTGGCTTCTTACTGAAGAACTCCGGCACCATCCTTGGCACGCTGGCGGGCCTGCAGAACGACGGCGTTCTGGATCAGGTGCAAAACAATGGCCTGATCTGGTCCACCGGAACGGGCGTCACCGTGGCCGGCATCCTGAATACGGGCTCCGGAAGCATCACCAGCGTGGTCAACAACACGGGCGGCTCCATCGCCGGCGATCGGGCCGGCCTGTTCAACGCGGGCAACATCACCCTGATCGACAATTTCGGGATGATTTCCAGCAACAGCCCCAACTTCGGCACGGTTGCGGGCATCTGGAACAATGGCGGCACGATCAGCAACCTGAACAACGTCGGCACCCTGCAGGCATCAACCACGCACGGATCGCTCGTCGGGTTCGGCGTCGTGACCGAAAACGGCCTCATCGGCACGCTGGACAACAGCGGCATCATTACCGGCCAGGTGGGCGTACTGGCGCAAGGCAACGGGCGGGTGGACACGCTCACCAATTCCGGGACCATTTCTGGCGACATCGCAGGCATCTTCATGGATGCCAGCACGGCCGGCACCATCACCAACACGGGCCTGATCGTGGGTGCGCCCAGCAGCGCCATGGGCGGGTCGCTCGATACCGGCATCTACCTGTCCCGCGCCAGCAGCATAAGCCTGCTCGCCAATAGCGGCACCATCACCGGCCGGAATGCGGCGATCCAGCTCGATGGCAACAGCTATATCAGTACGATTACCAACAGCGGCCTCATCGCGGGCGACCTGACCACCGCCAGCACCATCCCCCTTTCCATCGCAGGCGGCAGCGGCAACGTCTTCGGCACCCTTACCGGCGCGAGCGGCGGCCTGGGTGTGGCCGACAAAGGCCTCATCAAGGTGACGGGCGCAAACCTGGTGTTTTCGGGCGGAAACCTGCTGCTGAACAATGACATCGCTGCGGTGGGCCGTTCCGTCCTCAACTTTGGCGCGACCCTTCAGGTCAACAACCCCATCACCATCACAGGCAACTATTCGCAGACCGGCGGCGGACTGGCCTTCAATGTCGTCGACACCAGCAGCTATGGCTACCTGGACGTGAACGGCTCGGCGTCCATCAGCAGCGCGGCGATCAGCCTGGGCGGCACGGGGTTGGCCAATGGCCAGTCCTACACGGTCGTTCGCGCGACCGGGTCCGGCACTTATGCCAACAACACGGCCTTCGTGTCCACCAACAACGGCCTGCTCGCCCAACTGAGCGACGTGAACGGCGCGCTGACCGTGACCATCGCGCCCGACGCCCAGACCCACTACTGGGACGGCGCCAACACCGTCGCCGACGGCACGATTGCCGGTGGCTCCGGCACCTGGACGGCCAACGGCAAGAACTGGACCTCGACCGACGGCACCGCCAACGGCAAGCTCGATCAGACCGACGTGCGACCCGTGTTCGGCGGCGCGGCGGGCACCGTGACGGTCGACGCCAGCCACGGCGCAATCGCCGTGAACGGCATGCAGTTCTCCACCGATGGCTACCGCGTCACCGGCGACGCCATCGGGCTGGCGGCAGCCACCTCGGCCATCGAAGTCGACGCCAATGCCACCGCCATCATCGATTCCACGCTGACCGGTAGCGGCGCGCTGGCCAAGACCGGCAGCGGCATGCTGATCCTGAACGGCGTGAACACCTACTCGGGCGGCACCTCGGTTTCCGCGGGCACGCTTGAGATCGGCGATGCCGCGCATCCCACCGCCAGCATCCTGGGCGACGTGGCCGTCGGCAGCGCCGGCACGCTGCGCGGGCACGGCTCCATCGGCGGCAATGTGACCAACGACGGTATCGTGCGTCCGGGCGGCTCCATCGGCACGCTGACGATCCTGGGCAATTACACGCAGTCCCCGACCGGCACGCTGTTCATCGACGTCAGCCCAACGGCTGCTTCGCAACTGAAGGTGAGCGGCACCGCCACCCTGGCCGGCACCCTGAACGTGCTGTACGGCCCGGGCACGTACAGCGCGACGTCCTTCCGCATCGTCGACGCGGCCAGCGTCACCGGCCGTTTCGCGTCCGTGACCAGCAACGCGCCGGCCGAACTGGCGCAAAGCGTGCAGAACCTGGCCGACGGCAGCACCCTCACGCTGGCCGCCAGCGGCACGGATAACGGCGGCGGCACAGATACTGGCGGCGGTACGGACACCGGCGGCGGCACCGACACCGGCGGCGACACGGACACGGGCGGCGGGACCGTCGTCATTGCCCCCACCAACGCCACGATCTTCGGCGCGGCCGCCTCGGCCGCCATCCGCGAAGGCCAGCGCGTGAACGACACGCTGCTCGCGCGCCTGGGTCAGGATTGCGCGGACGCCGCGACGTCCGCCAATTGCGCGCGTCCCGGCCGCCAGGCCTGGGCCCAGATCGTCTCCAACAGCGTCAACGTGCGCGGCAACGACGACGCGCCCAGCTACAAAGACCGCCATTACGGCTTTCTGGCGGGGCTGGATCAGCAGGTTGGCGCCTGGACGCTGGGCGTCGCGGGCGGCTACAGCCACGTCGATGTGACCGAAGATGAGGCCAGCGGCAAGATCGACACCCTGCGCATCGCCGGCTACGGCAGCCGCCGCGTGGGGGCCGTGACGCTCGCCGCGACGGTCGGCGCCGCCTACGACTTCCTCAAGACGAGCCGGTCCTTCCCCGGCCCGGGCAAGGCCCGCGGCGACACCGACGCACAGGAAATCACGGCCGGCCTGCAAGCCAGCCTGCCGCTGGCCGCCGGCCCGCTCACGATCACGCCGCGTCTCGGACTGCGCTATCTGTACCTGCACACCGAACGCTTCAGCGAAACGGGCTCCACCAGCCAGAACCTGGATGTCGGCTCGCAGGACTTCAACAGCCTGCAACCCTATGCGCAACTCGTCGTGGGCCTGCCCTTCAGCATGAAGTCGGACAAGCCCGCCGTCGTCGAGGCCCGCGTCGGCTACGCCTACGAAACCTTGGACAGCAACCGCGCATTCCACGCCACGGCGACCGACGGCACCGGTTTCACGCTGCCCGGCGTGTCGCCCTCGCGCGGCATGTTCTCTGCCGGCATGGGTCTCACGATGCCCGTCAGCAAGGCCATGGATCTGACGGCCAGCTACGACCGGCTGTTCGACACGGGCAACGTGTCGGGACAAACGTTCCAGCTGCAGGCGACGTACCGGTTCTAAAGCGCAGTAAATAAAAATAGGCCCACGCCATGGCGTGGGCCTATTTTTTTGGAACAACGTGCGCCAAGTGGCGTTCTGCCCAGAAGTTTCCAGCGTCAGAACGCACCCGACGTTGGCGCACGCCTCAGAACGGCACCATGACCTTCAACGTGCCGCTATGGCTGCGCACATTCTCGGAAAACTGGCCGTCGTACTGAAGCCGGAAGTCGACCCCCCCGGCGCGCATGACGTGCAGCCCCGCCCCCACCTTGCCCACCACATCGTCGATGGGCAGCGACGTATCGAACGATCCCGTGCCGGCGGGCGCCCCGCGCAAGCGTGAGGTGGTCGTCCAATCGTCCTTGGACAGGAACGACACGCCGGCGTACACGAATGGCCGCAGCATCGCGCCATTGGACAGCTTGGCGCGTCCGCCGAACTCGATCATGGGCGACAGGCCAAGGATGAACTGGTCGCTGCCGTCCACCGACAAGGCCAGCGGATTCGCGCCCGATTCCTTGTAGCCCGGCATGCGGGTATAGCTGGCGTCGAAGTCCAGGTACGGCTTCACGTACACGCTCTCGAAGGCGAAGGTGCGGGCGGCGCGCAAACGTGCATTAAAGCCATAGACGTCGGGGCGGCTGGTCAAGGTGTCCTGGTATCCCGCGATGTCGATGTTGCGGTCCATGCGATAACCGCCATAGCCGCCGCCGACCGCGGCCGAGAATACCCACGGCCCTTCCTGGCGCTTGACGACCATGCCGGCGTAGCCGCTGTCGCCATCGCCGCGCACGCTGCCGTCGTTGGCGCGCACCTTGCTGCTTTCGTAGGCCACCGAGCCGCCGACGAACCAGCCCGGACTGACTTCGCGCTGCCCGCCAATCTGGTAGGTCACCGTGTCGTAGTCAAAGCCAGCCGTGCCTTTGCTGCCATCCTGGCTGGTCGCGCGGCCCGTGACCTGGCCCCAGTAGCAGTTCTGTTCGCCCGAGAAGGCATCGACACCGGTGAACGTGGGGCAGGACATCATTGCGCCCGTGAAATGCCCCAGGTTTGCGGCCGATTGCGCCGCCGGCGCGCTCGTCACGCCCGGGGACAGGCTAGACACGCGGTCGCGATACGTGCCCGCCCCCTGGCGCGAAGCCTGGTCCAGCTGCCCGAAAAGCGGCGCCAGGGCGGAATTGCCGCCTGCATCCCAGATGCGCTGAAGCTGATCGGCGACCTGACGCTGGTTGGCCTTCAGTTGCATCGACGGCGCGTTGAAGTCGGCGCCCGCCACGCGGATGCGCGTGGACGGGCCGACCTGGCGCGTGGCGTAATCGAAGACCGGACTGTCGACGGCGCCTACGCTGCCTTGCGAATCGCCCTGGACCGTCAGGACCGTCAGCTCGCGGTTCGGCATCAGCGCCGCGGCCAGCACGTCGACGTTGCCATTCAGGTCGCCATTGCCTTGCACCACCATCTGCGAGGCGCGCATCTGGTCGAAGTCCACGTCGGCGCGCAGGACGCCGCTGGCGGACTGCCTGAAATTGCCGCTGACGGTCAGGGTCTGGAACTGGCCCGGCGAGCCGATCACAACCAGCCCCGAGTTGATGACGTTGGCCTGATACGCAGTCGCTGCGTTGGCCACGCCGCCGGACTGCACGTAGTAGTTGCAGGCATTGGTGGAATCGCCGTTGCCGCAATAGACGTTGCCGGAGATGGTGCCGTAGTCGTTGATGGTGAGGAAAGACCCCGCCGCCGTGGTCGAATCGCCGTTGAACGTCAATGCCGTGCTGGACAGCGCGCTGAGCGAACCGCCTGCGTTGACGTTGACCACGTTGTCCCGGCCGCTCAGTATCCACACGCCTTTGCCGGAGTTGGAGCCGCCCGACACGCTGCCGTTGATGTTGACCGTGGCGCCCTGCTCGCTTTGTCCGCCCTGGCTTTGCGCCATGATGCCCGTCGCATCCGAACCCGTCACGCTGAGCGTCCCGCTCTGGTTCACGGTGACGCTGCCGGAATTGCCTGTGGCGCTGCTGACCGACCCGGCAAAGCCGGCGTTCGGTCCGCCAGCCAGCCCGCCGCCCCCGCCGATCGACTGCGCAATGATGCCGTAGGCGTTGGCGCCCGCGGTCGACAGATTGCCGTCAAAGGAAACCGTCACGTTCCCGGCGGTGCCCGAACTGAACGCGGTCGGCAGGAATCCGGCCGGGTTGGTGGTGATCAGCTTGGTGGTGTCGCCCAGGATCCCGCCACCGTCCGCGATGGACTGCGCCACGATCCCGTGCGCGCCCGCGCCATGCGTGGCCAGCGTGTAGCGCAGATCCACGTTCACGGCGCTGGCATTGGCGTTCCCGCCGCCCAGCACCGTCGTGCCGACGCCGGTTGCCGTGCCGGACGTCACGATGCCGCCGCCCCCGCCGATCGATTGCGCGATGACGCCGATGGCCCGATCGCCATGGGTGTTCAGATTGAGGCCGGTGGACAGATTGACCGTGCCGCCCGCGCCGGCCACACCCGCGCCGCCCGCATGCAGGTTGAATCGCTGGCTGCCGGGATTCGCGGCCGAGGCCGTGCTGCCCGCCATCGCAATGCCGCCGCCCCCGCCGATGGACTGCGCCACCAGGCCGTAGGCGCTGTCGCTGGTGGTCTGGATGGCCGCGTAGCTGCCGCTCGTGACCGTGATGCTGCCACCCGCGCCACCGCTGCCGCCGGTCGCGCCGGCCCGCAGCGAGCCGTTTGCCAGCGGCGATCCCGTGGCGCCCATGCCGCCCCCGCCGCCGATGGACTGCAAGACGATGCCCATCGCGCCATAGCCGGCCGTGTTGAAGCTGTTGGTCCCGTTGCCGTTCAGGAAGGCGACGATGCTGTTGCCCGCCCCGCCGCTTCCGCCCGAGCCGCCCACCGAAATCGACACGTTGGACGACGAAATGCTGGACGAGGCGGTCGATGCGCCACCCGCGCCGCCGCCGCCGCCGATGGATTGCAGGACGGCTGCGTCCGCGTAATCCCCGTACGTGTTCGTGGACGCCCCGACGCTCGCGGCATTGGACGTCGTTCCGATTGCGCCGCCATTGCCGCCCGCGCCGCCATTGCCACCCACCGAGACGTTGAACTGGTAAGTCGTGCCGGAGTCGTCCAGCGCGTCGGAGGAATTGTTCTGGCTGGTGCCGCCGACCGCACCGCCCAGCCCGCCCGAACCGCCGATGCTCTGCACCAGCAGCCCGTCGGCATCGGCGCCATAGGTGGTGACATTGCCATCGCTGTTCAGGGTGATGGCGCCGCCATAGCCGCCGCCGGTGCCGCCGCGGCCAACCGACACGGTGGCCCTGACGTCGGTCGTGCTGTCTTCGCTTTCGCTGTTGACGGCCAGCCCGACCTGGCCGCCTTGCGACGCCCCGCCGCCGCCGCCGATGGACTGCACCAGCACGGCGCGCGCGCCATCGCCGTGCGTGATGATCGTGCTGGCCGGATTGACGGTCAGCGAAGCCGTGCCGCCCTGTCCGCCCGAGCCGCCGATCCCGCCCACGTTGGCCGTGATCGACACGTTGGCATCCACATTGGGGCTGCGTCCCGTGGCGGAACCCACGCCGCCCGCCCCGCCGCCGCCGCCAATGCTTTGCAGCACCAGCGCATTTGCCGAGTCTCCCCACGTGGTGATGGAACTGCCCGCCAGGCTGAGCGTGGCGTTGCCGCCGTAGCTGCCCGATCCGCCGCTGCCCCCCACCGACGACTGAACCGTGCCGCCGACGGAATCGCCGGTGCCGACCACCGTCGAGAGGGCCGATGCGCTGCCGCCCAGCCCGCCGCCGCCGCCGATCGATTGCACCAGGACGCCTTGCGAGTTGGGACCATACGTGGTCAGGATGGAATTGTTGATGGCCGACGACGCGGTGCCGCCCGCGCCGCCCGAGGCCCCGGACCCGCCCATGGCAAACGTGACCGCGACGCCAAAGGACGCATCCTCGTCTGGCACCGCAATCGCCAGGGCCTTGGCGACGGACGCGCCGCCCGCCCCGCCGCCGCCGCCAATCGACTGCACGACCACGCCGTGCGCATCGCCGTTGGTGGTGCCCGAGGAACCGGTCGTCAAGGTTGCGTTGGACACGTTGCCCGCGGCGCTGCCACCCGCGCCGCCGTTGCCGCCCGTGCCGCCCACCGCGACGGACATGGCAAAGCCGACGCCGGCGTCGTAGGAAGAGGCTGCCCCCCCGGTTCCCCCGCCGCCGCCGATGGACTGGGACACGATGCCGTACGCATGGTCGCCGCCCGTGGTCAAGGTGTAGCCGTTCAGACCGACAGTGGACGAGCCGCCGTTGCCGCCGCCGCCGCCCTGCCCGCCGATCACGGCAACCCCGCTTGCCGCGCCGCCATCTCCGCCGCCGCCGCCGATGGACTGGCCCAGCATCCCGATTGCCGACGTTCCGCCCGTGGTCAGCGTGCCGGACTGGTTGATCGTGACCGTGCCGCCGGCGACCGCCGTGCCGCCCGCCCCGCCCAATGCAACGATGCCGCTGCTGACGCCCGCCGTGCCGCCGCCGCCGCCGATGGCCTGCGCCGATATGCCGTGCGAGGACTGTCCGGTGGTCGTGATCGAGGACTGGCTGTTGATGGAAACCGAGCCGCTGGCCCCGCCAATCCCCGCATCCGCGCCGGCATTGCCGAACAGTTCGAAGTTCGCCGTGGTCGTGCCGCCAATGCCGCCCATCGACTGGCCGAGGATGCCGATGGAATAGTTGTTGGAAGTCTGGATGGAGCCGCCGGTGGTCGTCACCGTCACCGCGCCGCCGGCCCCGCCGCTGCCGGCGTTTTCGGGCGTGAAGTCGATGATGCCGCTGCTGGTCTCCACCCCTCCGCCCGCGCCGCCCAGGCTGCTGGCCGAGATGCCGGTGGACTGCACGCCATTGGTGCTGATGGTGGCATTGCCGCTCAGGGTGACGTTCACCGTGCCGCCGTTGCCGCCGGCCGCCCCGTTGCTGTCCTCGCGTCCCGCCCCACCGTTGCCGCCCTGCGTGATCACGTTGACGCCCGGCAGGTAGTCGCCCGAGGTCGTGACCGACGACCCGCTGTTCAGGGTGACCGTGGTGGTCGTATTGCCGTTGCCGCCGCCGTAGCCGCCGATTTCGCCGCTGGTGTTGGTGATCGTCTGCGGACCCATGCCGCCATTGCCGCCCAGCCCGATCACGACGATCCCGCCGGACACCTTCGACAGGCTCGCAGGCTGCACGGTCGAGGTGCTGGACACGGACACCTGACCCGAGTTCACCACCGTCATCGCGCCAAACTGGCCGCCGGTGCCGCCGTTGTCGCTGCCGTCCTCGGACGTCGTGCCGTTGCCGCCCTGGCTCAGGACATACAGGCCGCGCACGCTGCTCAGGGCCGTCCCGCTGACGTTCACCGTCACGGAGCCCGTATTGGTGATGATCGTCGGATTCGAGTAATTGACCGCACCGCCGCTGGAACCGCTGCCGTTGTCCAGCCCGCCACTGCCGCTGATGGATTCCGCGCCGATGCCCCATGCATAGCGCGACGTGGAACCGGTGACCGACACGGCCCCGGAATTCGAGATATTGACGATATTGCTTCCGCCGCCATTACCGCCGACCTGGTCGCCCGTCGCCGCGTTGTCCTGGTTTCCGCCCGTCGCGCCGATGCTGGCGCCGTAGAGGCCCACGCCGCCATAGGGCAGGTTCAAGACGCTGACGTTGCCGCTATTGGTGATGGTGACGGCAGAGCCGTCGCCCCCCTGGCCCCCGTTGCCCCCGCCAATCACCGTCTCGTTGGCATTGGCGCCAATGCCCCCGACCGACACCCCGTAGATCCCGAACTGCGCGCCCGAATCCGCCCAGATGCCAGGACCGCTGCCTTGGGTGCTGGAGGTCGGCGCGTTCTGAACGGTGATTGTCCCGCCGTTGTTGTTGATGGTGATGGTGCCGCCGTTGCCGCCGTTCGTCGCATTGTTGCTGGTGTCGCTGGACCCCATGCCGCCCGTCAGGCGAACGAAGATGCCGCCCTGCGGGACGCTCGGCTGCAGCACGGCGCCGTTGTTGACCACCGTGTAGTTGCCGCCATAGCCGCCGATGTTGTCGCCGGTGCCGGCGCTGGCGGTGTTGACGACACTGACCTGCGCACCCGACCCACCCTGGCTGGACGAAATGGTGCAGGTGGTGGAATTGGAAGGGTTGGTGTCGACCGAAGGACAACTCAATGCCGCGCCCGCGGGCTGCGCCATGACGAGCCCCACGGCAGTGACGGAGAGCATCTCGCGCCAGTCCGGGGGACGTGGCAGCGAACGGCGTGGTTCCAGTGCCCCAACAACAGTGCCCCTGGCTCGCAAAGGTCGCTTTGCGGTCGGCTTTCCCATCGTCTTCCCCTCGGCGCGAACCGTAACAACGGGCCGCATAAGTTTTCTGATTTATTCTGCTCCGGACGTTTTTTACCAGTGACGCTTGCCTTTGCACAGTGCTGTTGCACTTCAGTCCGCCCGCCTGTTGCACCGCCGCCATGCGACCATCGCGAACCGGCCAGCCTGGAATTGCCTCAAGAATTCGGCTTAATTCCGCGAATGACGACCGGCGGCCCGGTGATACAGTCCGACTGCCTCATGCGAATGCCGTAGGCGGCATGTCGACCTGTCGTACCCGAGCTCTCGGGAGGATCGCCGCCCGGCTCCACCACCACCAATGAAGAAGCGCTGCGTCAGTTGTCAGCGAATGCCGGCTCCGGGCCGGCCGGCTAATGGGCGCGCAAAGGGAAAGCAACGATGAACCGCAGCTATCGGCTCGTCTGGAATCAGACCTTGCAAATGATGCAGGTCGCGCCCGAAATCGCCACATCCAGATCCTCAGTCCCAGGCAGCGCGACGCATTGCAGGACACCAAGGCGCTCCCTTCCCCGCGCCGCACACCAGGCCGGGCAGATCGCCTTGATGCTCGGCCTGACTTGCGCCTTTCCTTCCGCGTGGGCCGCCGGGTGCGCCGCCAGCGATGCCAGCGCCTGCGGCGCGTCCGGCGGCGCGGGTTACCCGGGACGCAGCGGCAACGGCGGCGCGGGCAACGGCCAGGGCGGCGGCTCCAGCGAGCTCGATGCCAATACCGTCACGGTGCAGGTTCCGGGCGGCGCGCCCGGCGCCAGCGGCAGCGGCGGCAGCGGCGCCGCGGGCGACGCGGGTGGCAACGCTTCCGGCGGTGCCACCGGCCTGGCGCTCTCGTCCACCAACGTCTCCGTAAATACAAACTTCGGCGGAACCGCGGGCGACGTGGGCGCAGACGGCACCAACTTCGGCGGCGGCGGCGGCGGTGGGGGCACCGGGCTGTACTACGGCGGGACCGCGGCGACGATCGGTGTCAATGCCGTCCTCTCCGGCGGCGCCGGAGGTGCCGGGGGCGCCACGTCCAATGGTGTCGTCGGCAATGCGGGCGCCGGTGGCGGTGGCGGCGCCGGGATGATTTCGACCGGCAGCGGCGCAAGTCTCTCGTCAACCGGTTTGATCGAGGGCGGCGTAGGCGGCGCGGGCGGGACAGGCGGCTTTGGCGGAGGCGGCGGAGGCGGTGGCGATGGGCTGGCGATGTTAGGCTCCAACTCCAGCGTCATCAACCTCGGCACGATAGGCGGCGGCGCGGGCGGTGACGGGGGCGCCGGCGCCAGCGGCAACGGAAGCAGCGGCAACGGGGGCGCCGGCGTCAATCTCGTGGGCGCCTTCAGTTCGCTGGCCAACGTCGGAACCATCACCGGCGGCAGCAGCAACGGCGGTGCGGCGGGCGCCGGCGTGATCACGCACGGTTCCAACTACATCACAAATGCCGGCACCATCGTTGGCGGCGTCGCCAACGGCACGCGCGCGGCTGCCATCCAGTTTGGGGGCACGGGGAACACACTCACGCTGCTCTCGGGCTCTACGATGGTGGGCGATCTGGTCGTCGAGGCCGGCGCCTCTGCCGAGATCAACCCGGCACACCAGGGTCTATCGCTCGGCAATGCCGTAATCCTGACCGACGCCGCATCCGTCGTCTCCTTCAACACCAGCACGGCCCCCCTCACGCTGACGGGCACCATTTCCGGATTAGGCGGCGTGACCGCGATGGGCGGTACGCTGTCCACGTCGGCCGTCCACGACTACACGGGCGCCACGACAATCACAAGCGGCACGCTGGCGCTGACGGGCAACGGCAGCATCGCGGCCTCGTCGGGGCTGGTCAACAATGGCCGGTTCGATATCTCGGCCACCGCGGGCGCTTCGCTCAAGGCGCTGTCCGGCACCGGCGTCATCGCGCTGGGCGCCCAGTCCCTGACCGTGAACAGCGCCGCTGGCGACTTCAGCGGCGTGATCGGCGGCGCCGGCGGTTTCACGGTGGCGGGCGGCACGCAGACGCTCTCGGGCGTCAACACCTATACCGGCGCGACCGACATCGGCAATGGCGCGACCCTCGCGCTGACAGGCAATGGCAGCATCGCGGCTTCCAGCGGCGTCATCAACAACGGCACGTTCGATATTTCCGGCGCGACGGCGGATGTTTCCGTCCAAGCCCTGACTGGCGCTGGCGCCACCACCCTCGGCTCACGCACCCTGACGCTGACGAACGCGGCGGGCACGTATGCAGGTTCGATTGGCGGAACGGGCGGGATCACGCTAAACGCCGGCACGCAGACGCTGTCCGGCAACCACACGTACAGCGGCGCGACCACGATCAATGGCGGCACGCTGGCGCTGACGGGCAACGGCAGCGTCGCGGCCTCGTCGGGGCTAGTCAACAATGGCCGGTTCGATATCTCTGGCACCGCCGCAGGCGCGTCGGTCAAGGCGCTGACCGGCACCGGCGTCATCGAGCTAGGCAATCGGTTCCTGCAGGTGACCGACGCCGCTGGCGACTTCAGTGGCGTGATCGGCGGCACCGGTGGTTTCACGGTGGCGGGCGGCACGCAGACGCTTTCGGGCGTCAACACCTATACCGGCACGACCGACATCGGCAATGGCTCGACCCTCGCGTTGGCAGGCAACGGCAGCCTCGCGGCCTCCAGCGGCGTCATCAACAACGGCACGTTCGATATCTCCGGCGCCACGGCGGGTGTTTCCGTCCAAGGTCTGACTGGCGCTGGCGCCACCACGCTTGGCGCGCGCACGCTGACGCTGACGAACGCGGCGGGCACCTATGCGGGCGCCATCGGCGGGACGGGCGGAGTCACGCTGAACGCCGGCATGCAGACGCTGACCGGCACCAACACGTATAGCGGCGCGACCACGATCAATGGCGGCACGCTGGCGCTGACGGGCAACGGCAGCGTCGCAGCCTCCAATGTCGTCGTCAACAACGGCACGTTCGATATTTCCGGCGCGACGGCGGGCGCATCGGTCACGGGGTTGACGGGCAGCGGCGCGGTCGCGCTGGGCAGCCGCACCCTGACGATCAGCAACGCGGCGAGCGCCTTCGGCGGCAGCATGGGCGGCACGGGCGGCCTGACGGTGGGAGGCGGCACGCAAACGCTCACCGGCGCAAACACCTATACCGGCGCGACCACGATCAGCCCGGGCGCCACCCTCGCCATCAACGGCGCGGGCAGCATCGCAGCCTCCAGTGGGATCACGAACCAAGGCACGCTGGATATCTCGGGCACGGCGGCGGGCGCGTCGGTAACGAGCCTGAGCGGCTCGGGGAACGTGGCGCTCGGCGCGCGCACGCTTACGCTGACCAACGCCGCCGGCAATTTCTCGGGGTCCATTGCCGGCACGGGCGGCCTGACGCTTGACGGCGGCACGCAGGTCCTGGCGGGCGCCAACAGCTACACGGGCGCCACCACCATCAATAGCGGCACGCTTGCCGTCACGGGCAGCCTGTCGTCCGCGTCGAACGTCGTGCTGGCCGGCCCGGGCGCCGCGCTGGATGTGTCGGGCGCCGGCGCGCAGCGGGTGACCGCGCTGGCGGGCGGGACGGGCACGCGCCTGCAACTCGGCACAAGCACGTTGACGCTGGATTCGCCGGCCGACAGCACGTTTGACGGTTCATTGAACGGCTCTGGCGTCTTCGCCAAACAAGGCGCCGGCATGTTGACCCTGAACGGCGACAGCAGCGGTTTCGCCGGCCTCACGCGGGTGGACGGCGGCACGCTGGCCGTGGGCGATGCCAACCACGACTCCGCGCTGCTCGGCGGCAACGTGGCCGTGGGCGCCCAGGGCACGTTGAAGGGTCACGGCACGATCGCCGGCAGCCTCTTGAACCAGGGCATCGTCATGCCAGGCGGGTCGGTCGGCACGTTGAGCGTGGGCGGCAACTACACCCAGGCCAGCAACGCCACGCTGTCCATCGAGGTCAATCCGCTGGAAAGCTCGCTGCTGCGCGTCGGTGGCACCGCCACCCTGGACGGCGGGCTATCCATCGTCTACGCGCCCGGCACCTACACGGCGCGCCGCTATACCCTGCTTTCGGCCGCCAACGGCGTCAACGGCACCTTTGCCACGGTAACCAGCACCACGTCCGCCGGCGCGGATCTTTCCACGCTCAGGCCATCGGTCACCTACGGCGCAAACGAGGTCGGCCTGCAATTGTTCACCCCCGACGCCCCTGGCCCCGTGATCGTCGCTCCCACCAACACCAGCATCTACACCGCGCTTGGCACGGCGGCGATCATGCGCGCGCAATCGGTCAACGCGACGCTGCTCGGCCGCTTCGTGCTCTCGCCGCAGACGCAGCCGGCCGCGCGCGGCGCCTGGATCGAGGCCACCGGATCCAGCACGCGCCTGCACGCCAACGACGGGCAGCCTGGCTTCAAGGCAAACCAGTTCGGCTTTCTGGCGGGCACCGACCGGCGCGTCGGCGACTACACCGTGGGTCTGGCCGGCGGCTATGCGCATACGTCGATCAACGAAGACGAGACGGGCAGCTCCGGCGCCACCGACACCGTGCGCCTGGCCCTCTACGGCGGCCGCGACTTCGGACCGGTCGTCGTGTCGGCAACGCTCGGCTATGGACTCGACTTCCTGTCGCAGAAGCGCCCGTTTGGCGCGTCGGGCACCGCGCAAGGCGATCACATCGGGCACGAAATCTCGGCCGCCACCCAGGCCGCCGTGCCGATGCGCGTGGGCAGTGTCACGCTGACGCCCGCCGCCGGGCTGCGCTACGCGTTCTTCCGGGGCGCAAGCTTTACCGAAAGCGGCGCCTCCGCGCAGAACCTGAACGTCGATTCCGACACCGCGCGCAGTCTTCAGCCCTACGTGATGCTCAAGCTGGACAAGACGTTCGGCGAGGGAGAACGCGCCATCGATGCCCAGTTGCGCGTGGGCTATGCGCGCGAACTGATGGGCACCAGCCGGCAAGTCACCGTCCTGTCGCAGGACGGCACCCGCTTCGCCGCACCCGGCGTCGCGCTGCCGCGCAACTACGTCACGGGCGGCGCGAGCATCGGTTTTCGCCCCTCAAAGGCCACGTCGATCTCGTTGGGCTACGACGCGCTGATCAATACCGGTCACGCGTCGGCGCAAGCGGGGTATGCGCGGTTCGAGTATCAGTTCTGAAGCCCGGGATTATTCGATCCCGGAAAAGAACGCGCAATGCCCCGGGTACCCGGGCCGGGCGTCGCAGGCCTTCAGGCAGCCGGGCTTGCCGCCCGGAAAACTGGCCGCCACCGACATCCTGAAGCCGTACGTCGGCGTCGCCACGTCGAATCGGCTTTCGCACACCTTCTCCGTGCTGTAGGCAAACGTCATGCCTTCGCGCCGGCCATTGATGGCGAATGCCACCTGAAAACTGTTCGTGCTGCGCCACCCGGACCGGGGCAAGACCACGAAACGGTAGTGCGTTGCGTCCAGGCGTTCGCCGAAAATCTTCAATTGCGCGGCGGTCCTGCGGGTAGTGGGCGACGGGTACGGCAGCGCCAGCAATGTGCGCGGATCGCCGAGCATGCCCAGGTCAAATCCCACCCCCTTCTGATAGAACGGGACGTCAAGGCTGGGGTAGCCCGCGTATTCCACCCGTTTGTCAGTCGATCCGTACTCAATGGTCCGCGGCGCGTAATCCGGCGCCCGTGCAAAGGCCACGTCCAAGGTCAGCACCGCGTCCGCCGGGTTGGCGTCTTCGGCGCGGACGTGCTTTTCATAGACGTCCGCAGTGCTTGCGCAGCCGGCCAGCGCGGCCGCGCACGACAGCGCCAGCCAGCACAAGCGATGCGTTGCGAAGACAGTCTTCATCTCAGGGCTCCCGGCGCGGTTGCACGTCAAGCGCGACGGGCCGGAGCTTCTGCCCGATGAATTGCCAGCTGTCGCCCACCTTTTGCCACCGGAAATTCCGGTTGATCCATTCCGCCTTCAAGTTGGCGTAAAGCCGGCGCTGGTCGATCCGCTGGCCTTCGTTCAGCGCCTTGCGCGCACGCGCCGCGCTCTCGTCCCAGGCCGCCTTGAAGGCATCGCGCTGCATTGCCTTGGTGAACGGGATGGCGGCATAGGGGCCTTCGTCTGCCACGCTCAGCCGGATTTCGTTGTCCAGCAGCACGGCGCCGTGACGATTGTCTGGCGATACCGATACCAGCAACGGGTTGGCGCGCTGGGATTCCCCAGTGCGCAGGTGTTCGAACCACAGCACCTGCCCCGTCGTCGTCACCAGCGCACGCGAGCCCGCGGTGAACAGCAGCAGGTCCTGACGTCCGGGTTGCGCCAGGCCCATGTCCGGGTCGCGTACATCGACCACGGGGCTCAACACCCGCGCGAGCGGCGTGTCGTTCTGCACGGCGATCAGGATGGTGCCCACGCCCATGAAGTCATTGGAGACCGCCAGCAGCATTGGCTGGCCGCCTTGGGTCGGGCCCAGCGCGCTGACGTGGAGGAACTGGTAGGCGTTCAATGGCCGGTAAGGCCTGCCGCGGTAGGTGATCTTGTAGAGGCTTGAGTTCGGCACGCCTTCCCGTGCGAAGGCCCCGCCCAGCGGCTCGCTGGATGCCGCGGCCCGTGGCGTTTGCCCGGCCGGCTGCGCCGGTACGGAAGACGTCATCAATAGCGCCAGCGCCAGCGCGGCGCTCGCACGCGTCCAGGCGCCATGACGGCTCGGTCGAACGGTTTTCTTGGCAGACTGCAAAACGTCCTTGGCGGCAGGCGCCGCGTGAATGGGGATTCGGCATTCTACGAAAATCAAAAAGGCGCCCAACGCACCAAGATTTGTTTCCATTTTTTCCGAACCGCAAGCATGGCCCGGAAACCGCGCAAATATAATTTCCAGGACTCAAATTCAGCGGAGGTTTGCCATGCGCCATGCAGAAGCCGGTCGTCGTTTTACCCACCCGTTGCGGCGCGTCGCGCCGTGGGTGGCGCTGGGACTATTGGGCTTGACGTTGTATGGCTGTGCGGCGACCACGCCGCCCAAAGGCGTGACGCCCGTGGGCGCGTTCGACGTGCATCGTTATGAAGGCCGCTGGTTCGAAATCGCGCGGCTGGACCACCGTTTCGAGCGCGGCATGACGGACGTCACCGCGAACTACACGCTTAAGGATGACGGTACCGTGCGCGTCGTGAACCGCGGATTCGACCCGGCCAAGGGGTCGAATGGCGATTGGCGTTCGGCAGAGGGGCTGGCCCGCTTCACGGGGGATCCGTCCGTGGCATCGCTGAAGGTGTCGTTCTTCGGCCCCTTCTATGGCGGCTACCATGTGGCCGCATTGGATCCGGATTATCGCTGGGCCCTGGTGGTGGGCCCGGATCGCAGCTATGCCTGGATCCTCGCGCGCGACAAGACACTGAATGCGCAGACGCGCGACGACATCGTGAGCCGCGCCAAGGCGTTGGGCCTGGACACCGACGCGTTCATCTGGGTCAGCCAGGACCGCGAACAGCCGCCGCTGGAACCGGCTTCCTGATGCCGCGTCGCGCGCCATGACAGCCAAGGGCGCTGGCGCGCACACCCTGCGCTTGATTCTCGGCGACCAGCTGAACCCGCTGCACAGCTGGTTCGCCCGGACCGACCCGGACGTGGTGTATGTGCTGATGGAAGTGCGTCAAGAGACGGACTACGTGCTGCACCACGCGCAAAAAATCCTGGCGATATTCGCCGCCATGCGAGATTTCGCGCGCCATCTGCGCCAGGCGGGACATCGCGTCAGGTATGTCGCGATCGACAACCCCAGTAACCGGCAGGACATCACCCAGAATCTGACTGCGCTGATGGCGCACTACGGCGCCCGCGAACTGGTCTACCAGCAGCCCGACGAATGGCGGGTCAGCCAAGTCCTTGGCGCCTGGAGTGCGACGCAGGCCTTCTCCGTGCAGCAGGCCGACAGCGAGCATTTCCATACCACGCGGGACGAAGTGGCCACGTTCTTCGGCCCCCGCAAGAGCTGGCTCATGGAGACGTTCTATCGCCACATGCGCCGGCGTCACGGCGTGTTGATGGACGCATCTGGCGAGCCGGTGGGCGGGCGATGGAACTTTGATCACGACAACCGCAAGCCCTGGCCCGGCACCCCGCCGCTGCCGCCCGACGTCCGGCGGGTGCATGACCATCGCGCGCTGTGGGAAACGGTGCAGCAGGCAGGCGTGCAGAGCTTTGGAAATCCGCAGGCCGATCAGTTCCGCTGGCCGCTGAATCGCGCGCAGGCGCTTGCATGGCTGGACCATTTCATCCAGCACACGCTGCCCAACTTCGGGGCCTACGAAGACGCCATGAGCGCGGGCAATCCGCGCCTGTTTCACTCGCAGTTGTCGTTCGCCCTGAACACCAAGATGCTGCACCCCGGCGAGCTGGTGCGTCAGGCGCAGGCCGCCTACGAAACGGGACATGCTCCCTTGGCGGCCGTTGAAGGCTTCATCCGGCAGATTCTGGGATGGCGCGAGTATGTCCGCGGCGTGTATTGGGCGCACATGCCAGGGTACGAGACGCGCAACGCGTTGGGGCACACGCGCCCGCTGCCCGCCTGGTTCTGGACCGGGCAGACCCGCATGCGCTGCATGAGCGACGCCATCGGCAATTCGCTGGAGAACGCCTACGCGCACCATATCCAGCGCCTGATGGTCATCGGCAACTTCGCGCTGTTGGCCGGCCTGGACCCTGCCGAGGTGCACCGTTGGTATCTGGGCGTCTACATCGACGCGTGCGAATGGGTCGAGCTGCCCAACACGGTGGGGATGAGCCAGTTTGCCGACGGCGGCTTGCTGGGCACCAAACCCTATGTCAGCAGCGCGTCATACATCGACAAGATGAGCGACTACTGTCACGCGTGTCCGTACGACAAGAAGCAGAAGACGGGCGAACGCGCCTGTCCGTTCAACGCCCTGTACTGGGATTTTTTTGCTCGCCACCAATCGCAGCTTGAGGACAACCGGCGACTTGCCATGGTGTACCGGCGATGGCAGGACCTTCCCGAGGAGGCGCAGGCCGCGTTGCGTGAGCAGGCGGCGCTGACGTTGACGCGCCTGGAAGGCCTGTAAGACTTGCTGAACGCCATAGCGCGAATCATTCCGGCGGCATTCATCCTGCGTTAAGGTCGGGCCGCTATGCTGGGCGCCCAAATATCCCATCGCAAACACCTTGCATCGGAGTTGTACCCATGACACCCCTTCGGCCCGCGCCCGACGCCCCCGAAGATAACGAACACACGCCGGCAGAGCGCGCTGCCGCCGCCTCCCGCAGCACATGGGTCAGCGTGGGCGTCAATGTGGCGCTTGCGACCGCCCAGATCATCCTGGGCATATTCTCGAAGTCCCAGGGGTTGATCGCCGACGGCATCCACTCCTTGTCCGATCTGGTCGCCGACTTCATCGTGCTGCTTGCCAACCGGCATAGTCAGAAGGAAGCCGACGCCGGTCATCACTATGGGCATTACCGCTACGAGACCGCGGCGTCGTTCGCGCTGGGCATCTTGCTGCTGCTCGTGGGCGGCGGCATGCTATGGGCGGCAATCAGCAAGCTGGAGCAGCCCGGCGCGATCCCGCAGGTGCATGGCATTGCCCTGTGGGTCGTGGGCGCCGCCCTGGTCGCCAAGGAAATCCTGTTCCGCTACATGCTGGCCGTGGCCAAGCGCGTGAAGTCCAGCATGCTGGTGGCCAATGCCTGGCATGCGCGCTCGGATGCCGCTTCCTCGTTGGTGGTCGGCATCGGCATCGTCGGCAACCTGCTCGGCTACCCGATCCTGGATCCCGTGGCGGCCGCCATCGTGGGGTTCATGGTGGCACGAATGGGCTGGAATTTTGGGTGGGATGCCCTGCACGATCTGATGGACCGTGCGGCCGACGCGGACGAAACCGCAGCCATACGCCGGACCTTGCTGGATACCGCCGGCGTTCAAGGCGTGCATGACCTGCGGACCCGAAAAATGGGCGACATGATCCTGGCCGATGCCCACCTGGAAATCGACGCGGCGTTGACCGTGGACGAAGGCCACAAGATCGCGGTCCAGGCCCGCCACCGGGTCATGCAGCGGCACCGTGTATTGAACCTGATGACCCACGTCGACCCCTGGCGGCGCACCGGCGCGCCTGCAAGCTCCGATCAGGGTGCGCCCGGCATCACGCCCGCTATTCAGCAGCAGTCCTGAAAATAAGGAATCCTCATGGCAATCAAGAACACCGATACACAGTTTGGCGGCCTCGTCATCGCGCTGCACTGGCTCATGCTCATCGTGCTGGCTTTGGTCTACGCCTGCATGGAACTGCGCGGACTGGCCACGAAAGGCACCGATCTCTACAACAACGTCAAGGCGCTGCATTTCTCGCTGGGGCTGTGCGTGATCGGGCTGGTTGCCTTGCGGCTGGCCATCCGTGTGGCCGCAGGCGCCGCGCCTGCCGTTAGGCCGCCGATGCCGACTTGGCAGGAGGTGCTTGCCCGGTTGATGCACTACGCCCTGTATGCCTTCATGATCGCCACGCCGATTCTCGGATGGCTGACGCTGAGCGCAGGCGGAAAGGCCATTCCGTTCTTTGGCCTTGAGGTGCCTGCCTTGGTGGGCGCGGACAAGGCGCTGGCAAGCCAGCTGAAGGAACTGCATGAAACCCTGGCGACGGCCGGCTACTTTCTGGTGGGCCTGCACGCCGCCGCGGCGCTGTTCCACCACTACATCCTGCAGGACAATACCCTGGCGCGCATGTTGCCTGGACGACGCTGACGCCAGGCCCAACGCAACGCGAAACGCCGAACGTGCGCTAGCCCCTAGGGAAATCCCGGGGCTAGCCTGGACTTTGCCCTTCCCCTAGAATTTGCCCTGCCTTCACGCATTGAAGGCCGGCTCGGCAAGTTCCAAAGGCGCAACTGCCCGCAAGGCCGCTCAGTTTTTCTCGTCGACAACGGCGTCGACATCCTGCCGGGTTCTCGGCATACCCACACACCTATACACGTCTACGCGACTTTCGGCGTCGGCCTCTGCTCGTCCCTGCACTTTGCGCCGGGCGCCAGACCGTGCGCGCCGCAAGCGCTCAAGGGGCCATCAACATGAGCATGAACCGCCGCCAGTTCCTCTCGTCCACCGCTGCCACCGCCGCCTCCGCCACCCTGATGGGGCTGACGGGCTCGCGCGCCTTTGCGGCCGGCGAGGAAAAAATCAACGTCGCCGCCATCTACGATCTGTCGGGGGGCCTGGACATCTACGGCAAGCCGGTGATGGACGCGCTGCGATTCGCGGCCGAGGAAATCAACGCCAAGGGCGGCCTGCTGGACAGGCAGATCAACTTCATCGCCTACGACGCGCAGTCGAACATGCAGCTGTATGCGCAATTCGCGCAGCAGGCCGCGCTGCGCGACAAGGCCGCCGTGGTCCACGCCGGCATCACGTCGGCCTCGCGCGAGGTCGTGCGCCCGGTGCTCAACCGCTATCGCACCCTGTATTTCTACAACAACCAGTACGAAGGCGGCGTCTGCGACCGCAACTACTTCGCGGCCGGCGTGACGCCCGCGCAGACCGTGCAAAAGCTCGCCCCTTACGCCGTCAAGAATTGGGGCAAGAAGGTGTACATCGTGGCCGCCGACTACAACTACGGCCAGATCGTGTCCAACTGGGTGCGCAAGTACGCGGCCGACGTGGGCGGCAAGACCGTCGCCACGGAATTCTTCCCGCTGGATGTGACCGATTTCGGCGCCGCCATCTCCAAGATCCAGGCCGCCTCGCCCGACTTCATCTGGTCGGGTCTCGTGGGCGGCGCGCACATGTCGTTCTACCGGCAATGGAAGGCCACCGGCATGACGGGCAAGATCCCGCTGGCCTCGACCACCTTTGCCGGCGGCAATGAACACATCGTGCTGTCGCCCGAGGAATGCAACGGCTTCCTGGTCTGCCAGAACTACCTGCAAGAGCTGCCCGGCGCGGCCAACGCCGACTTCGTCAAGCGCTTCCATGCCCGCTACGGCGCCGACTATCCCTACATCACCGAACTGGCCATGGGCGCCTATCAGGGCTTCATGCTGTGGGCCGAAGGCGTGCGCAAGGCCGGCTCGCTGGACCGCATGAAGGTCATCGAAGCGCTGGAATCCGGCATCGCCATCGATGCGCCGAGCGGCCGCGTGTCGCTGGACCCCGCCACTCACCACTGCACGCTGGACGTGCACATCGCCGAAGTGCGTGACCGCAAGCTCAACCTGGTCGAGAGTTTCCCGCAGCAGCAGCCCGGCGATACCGCAGCCGTCTGCGACCTGATCAAGAACCCGGCGGACAACCGTCAATACGCCATCAAGTTCTGAGCGTTCCATGGATCTCGTTGCCATTTATGCCATCGATATCCTGGGTGCGATCGCCATCCTGGCGCTGTTGAGCGTCGGGTTGGCGGTGGTGTTCGGGATGATGAAGATCATCAACCTCGCTCACGGCGAGTTCATGATGCTGGGCGGCTACGTCGCCATCCTTGCCACCAACCAATGGGGCGTGCCGATCTGGATCTCCATGCTGGTGCTCGCGCCCTTGATCGTCGGCATCTTCGGGGTGCTGGTCGAACACCTGCTGGTGCGCCATCTGTACGGCCGCATGATCGACACCATGCTGGCGACCTGGGGACTGTCGCTGGCCGTCATCGGCCTGGCCACCATGGTCTTTGGCAACACCACGGTCGGCATTTCGTCGCCCCTGGGCGGCATCACGATCGGCGCGCGCCAGGCAAGCGGCTACACGCTCTTTCTGATTGCGCTGGCCGCCGGCGTCATGGTGGCGCTGTGGTGCCTGTTGCGCTTTACCGATTTCGGCCTGCGCGCCCGCGCCTGCATGCAGAACGCCGCGATGGCCAATGCGCTGGGCATGAACCCCAATGGCGTCTACAAGATGACCTTCGGTCTGGGCGCCGCCCTGTCCGGTCTGGCGGGCGCCGTGCTCGCCCCGCTGACCGGCGTCATCCCGACCATTGGCGCGGCCTATATCGCCAAGGCCTTCATCACCGTCATCAGCGGCGGCAGCGCCGTCATCGCCGGCACGGTGAGCGCATCGGGATTCTTCGGCGCCATCAGCCAGGGCGTGACCTTTCTGGCCACGCCGGTTTACGGCCAGGTGGCCTTGCTGCTGGCCGCCATCGTGCTGATCCGTCTGCTGCCGCAAGGCATCACCGGCCGATTCTTCAAGCGAGCGATCTGATGCGTCTACCTGTGATTTCTCTGGCGCTGGGCGCCGCGGCCGTCGCCGCTGCGATCCTGTTGCCCACCGTCGTCGACATGTTCAGCCTCTTGTCCATGACGGTCTACCTCGTCATGGCGTTGCTGGCCCTGAGCCTGGCGTTCGTCTGGGGGCACGGCGGCATCCTGTGCTTCGGGCAGGCCGCCTTCTTTGGCCTGGGCGCCTACGCCTGGGCGATCGGCGCCTTCAACTTCGGGCCCGGCCTCGCCGCGATGGCCTTGGCCGTCGCCGTGCCGGCGGCCTTTGCCGCCCTGCTGGGCTACTTCATGTTCTACGGCAAGATCAGCGATGTCTATCTGGGCGTCATCACGCTGGCCGTGACCTTGATCCTGTTCAACCTGATGAATTCGACCTCGGGCGACAGCTATCGCATCGGCGATGCGCTGCTGGGCGGATTCAATGGCATTCCGTCCATCCCGCCGCTGACGCTGCCGGGCGCGGCCGACCCCCTGTCGCCCGAAGGCACGTTCACGCTGGCCGCACTGATCCTGATCGCGGCGTACTTCGGCCTGCGCGCCGTCATGGCCTCGCGCTTTGGCCGCGTGGTCGCCGCCGTCCGTGAAAACGAGCAGCGCGCGCTGCTGCTGGGCTACAACGCCAGCTTGTACAAGTTGGCCGCGTTCACGCTGGGCGGCGCGCTGGCTGGCCTTGCCGGCATGCTCTACGCCAACTGGGGCGCCTTCGTCAGCCCTGGCGTCTTCGGCCTGTCGCAGTCGGCGCAGATCATCATCTGGGTGATCGTCGGCGGCCGGGGCACGCTGATCGGCCCCATCATCGCCTGCGTGGCGCTGCAAGCCATGGTCACGCAACTGGGCGCGCAGCACACCGTCGACACCGGGCTGGTGCTGGGCGTCATCCTGATTCTCTTCGTTCTGTTGATCCCGCGCGGGCTGGCCCCGACGGTGCTCGACGCGTGCCGCCGCGTGGTGCGGCCGGCCAAGGAGCAAGCATGAGCACGCTGCTGTTGGAAACCCAGGGCCTGGGCGTGAGCTTCGGCGGCGTGCACGCCGTCAGGGAAGTCGATTTCCGGCTGGAACGCGGTGAAGTGCGCTGCCTGATCGGCCCCAACGGTGCCGGCAAAAGCACGTTCTTCAAGATGCTGTCGGGCCAGTTGCAGCCCAGCCGCGGCGAGATCCGCTTCAAAGGGCGCCCCCTGCGCGGGCTGGCCACGCACGAAGTGGCGCGTTTGGGCATCGGCATCAAGACCCAGGTGCCCAGCGTCTTCGAAGGGCTGGACGTGCGCGAGAACCTGCGCCTGGCCGCGGCGCGGCGCGCGCAGGGCGTGCCGGACGAGATCGCCGCCCAGGTGCTGGCGGAAATCGGCCTGGACGCGGTGGCCCGCACGCCGGTCAACGCGCTGGCCCACGGCCAACGGCAATGGGTCGAGCTTGGCATGATCCTGGCGTCTCGGCCCGAGCTGGTGCTGCTGGACGAACCGGCAGCCGGCATGACGCACCAGGAGGTGCGCAAGACCGCCGCCCTGATCGGCGCCATCAACCGCCACAGCACCGTGGTGGTGGTCGAGCACGACATGGCGTTTATCCGGCTGATCGCCGGCCGCATCACGGTCTTTAACCAGGGCGAAGTGCTGGCCGAAGGCAGCTTCGACGACATCATGGCGCATGCCGAAGTGCGTGCCGCCTATCTGGGCAAGCAAGGAGAGACACATGCTCCAGGCGCGTGACCTGAAGGCCGGGTACGGCCGCATCCCGGTGCTGCATGGCGTGAGCTTCAGCATGGCCGCCGGGGAATTCACCGGCATTCTGGGGCGCAACGGCATGGGCAAGACCACGCTGTTGCGCACATTGATGGGCGAGCTGCCCCTGACCGGCGGCGACCTGACGCTGGCCGACCGGAAGATCGGCGCGCTTGCCCCGCATGCGCGCGCCCGCCAGGGCCTGGGCTTCGTGCCGCAAGGCCGGCAGATCTTCCCGGCGCTGAGCGTGGCCGAAAACCTGCGCATGGGCTGCGTGAAGAACCTGCGCGGCGCCGATGCCATGATCGCCTCGGTGTTGAAGGTCTTTCCGCGTCTGCAACGTCTGCTCGATCGTCCCGGCGGCAGCCTGTCGGGCGGCGAACAGCAATTGCTGGCGCTGGCCCGCTGCCTGTGCGGCGAGCCCAGGCTGATGCTGCTGGACGAACCCACCGAAGGCATCCAGCCTTCGATCTGCGATGAGATCGTCGAGGCCTTGCAGACGTTGCGCGCCTCGCATGGCATCGCGATCCTGCTGGTCGAACAGGACATCGACTTCCTGTGCGCGTTGTCCGACCGCATTCTGGTGCTGGAAAAAGGCGAGCTGATCGCCGACGTTCCCACCGCCACCACCACTGCCCAAGAGATCGCCCGGCGTTACGGCGGTCTGCAATCCTGATACGGAATCCAAGATGTCCCTTCCCCGTCCCACCCTGGAAGCGCTGGACCAGGCCGCGCGCCGCATCGGCCTGAATCTGGACGATGCCACGCTGCGCGCCTACGGCAGCATTCTGGAGGCCACGTTTGCCGACTATGACCAGGTCGATGCGCTGATCGATCAGCCGCCGGTGGTGCGCTATCCGCGCACGCCCGGCGTGCAGCCCGAAGACAATCCGCTCAACGCCTGGTATGTGCGCACCGAGATCGACGGCCGCCCCGGCGGTCCGCTGGCGGGCAAGCGCGTGGTGCTCAAGGACAACGTCTGCCTGGCCGGCGTGCCCATGATGAACGGCGCGGCCACGCTGCGCGGCTACGTGCCCGATCAGGACGCCACCGTCGCCACGCGCATTCTGGATGCCGGCGGCCGCATTGTCGGCAAGGCCCATTGCGAGTATTTCTGCGTGTCCGGCAGCAGCCATACCAATGCCGCGGGCCCGGTGCGCAACCCGCGCAACCCCGAGCACTCGGCCGGCGGCTCGTCCTCGGGTGCGGCGGCCCTGGTCGGCGCCGGCGAAGCCGACATGGCCATCGGCACGGACCAGGGCGGGTCGGTGCGCATTCCGGCGGCCTACTCCGGCATCTACGGCATGAAGCCCACCCACGGCCTCATTCCCTATACCGGCATCATGCCGATCGAAATGACGCTGGACCACGCCGGCATCATGACGGCCACTGTGGCCGACAACGCCTTGCTGCTGGACGCCATCGCCGGTGCCGACGGGCTGGACCCGCGCCAGCAAGGCCTTCCCGCCGAGCGCCCGTCCTATCGGGACGCGTTGGACATGCCGCTCAAGGGGTTGCGCGTTGGCGTCGTGCCCGAGGGCTTTGGCTGGGCAAACAGTGAAGCTGAGGTCGACGAAGCGGTGCGCAAGGCGGCCCGGGAGATGGCCGCGCTGGGCGCCGACGTCATCGAGCTGCCGGTGCCCCTGCACCGCAAGGGCCATGCCATCTGGACGCCGATCGCGGTCGAGGGCACCACCCAGCAGATGAAGGCCTTCAATTACGGCACCAACTGGAAGGGCCTGTATGTGACCGGCCTGATGCAGGCGCAACGGCACTGGCGCGACCACGCCGACGAATTCCCGCACGACGTCAAGACCTGCCTGCTGGCTGGCGAATACTTCTACGCGCGTTACGGCGGCCAGTACTATGGCAAGGCGCAAAACCTCGCGCGCCGTCTGCGCCAGGCCTATGATCAGGCTTTGGACCGCGTCGACCTGCTGTTGATGCCGACCGTGCCCATGCGCGCGCCCCGTCTCATCGATGCCGGCGCGGCCCCGGACCTCTTCGTGACCCGCGCCCTTGAAATGAACGCCAACACCGCGCCCTTCGACGTCACCGGCCATCCGGCCATCTCCGTGCCCTGCGCCCTGCGCGACGGCCTGCCCGTCGGCATGATGCTGGTGGGCCGCCATTTCGACGAAACGACGCTGTATCGCGCCGCCCATGCTTTCGAGCAATCGCTCGACTGGACATCGCTGTGACCGCCACCACCGGCCATCGGGTCGGCCTGCTGTTCTCGCACGAGAGCCTGACAGCGTCCACCGAGATCACCCAGGAAAACGCCACGCTGCTGGCCATCGACGAGGTCAATGCCGCGGGCGGCATCGGCGGCGTGCCCCTGGTACCTGTCAGCACGCGCGTGGGCGCCCAGCCGGCCGACTATCGCCAGGCCGCCGAATGGCTCTGCGACCGCGAGCGCGTGCCGCTGATCTTCGGCACCCATATGTCCAGCACCCGCAAGGCCGTGCTGCCGGTCGTCGAGAGCCGCCGCGCGCTGCTGTTCTACGCCACGCTCTACGAGGGTTTCGAGTACTCGCCCTATTGCTTCTACGGCGGCTCGGTGCCCAACCAGAACTCGGTGCAGCTGGCCAGTTACGTGATCCGCCACTTCGGCAACCGCGTGCTTTTCATTGGCGGCCAGTACGTCTACCCGCGCGAGTCCAACCGCATCATGCGCGAGCTCTACGAGCAAGCGGGCGGCGAAGTCGTCGACGAGGTCTACCTGCCGCTGAACGCGCCCCAGGAAGACCTGGCCGATGTGCTGAAACGCGCCGTGGCGTTGCGTCCGGACGCCATCTACTCGACCATGGTCGGCCGGGACATCGTCAAGCTGTACCGCGCCTACCGCGAGTTGGGCCTGGACCCGGCGCGCATGCCCATCGTCAGCCTTGCCACCAACGAGACCGACGTGGCGGCGCTTACCGCTGAAGAGGCCGAAGGCCACATCACGGCCGCGCCCTACTTCGCGTCCCTGAACACCGCGCCCAGCCGCCGGTTCGCCCAGGCCTACCATGCGCGCTTCGGCGAAGACAGCCCGATCACGGCAGGCGCCGAAGCCGCCTATTCCCAGGTCCATCTCGTGGCCGACGCCGCGCGCCGCGCGGGCGGTCTGGCCGTGCCCGACCTGGTGCAGGCCCTGGACGGCGCCCAGTTCGAAGCGCCCCAAGGCCTGGTCACCATCGATGGCGATACGCAGCACACCTCGCTCTGGCCGCGCATCGCGCGCATCGATGCGCAACGCCAGTTCAAGATCATCTACGCCGCGCGGGCCGCGGTGCGGCCGGTGCCGTACCTCGTGGACCACGCGCTCGACCCCGAGGCCCTGGCGCTACCGTGACCGCCTCTCTGACCCGGCCCGGCCGCAGCACCACGGCGCTGCGCGAACTGAACGGCCTGCGCGTGCTGGTCCTGCACCCGCAGGATGCCGAATCGCGTCTGTTGATGTCGCATCTGAAACGCATCGGCTGCGTGCCGACCCAGCAATGGCCGCTGCCCGATACGCTTTGCACCGACACCGACGTGGTCGTTCTGCCCATCGAAGAAGACTATCGCGATGCCATCCAGAAGCTGGCCGATGGCCTGAATGCGCTGAGCCCGCCGCTGGTCGGCATCGTCGAATACGAGAACCCCGCCACATTGCAACTGGTGCTGCATAGCGGCTGCACCGGCGTCATCGAGCGGCCGATCCGCCCTTTTGGCCTGCTGACCCAGCTGCTGCTGGCGCGTACCGCCTGGCGCCAGCAGGCCGCCACGATGGCTCACATGCGCAAGCTGGAAGGGCGATACGCCGCGGTCAGCAAGGTCGCCACCGCCAAGACGCTGCTGATCGCGCGCGAAGGCATCACCGAAAACGAGGCGCACCGCCGAATCCAGGGGCGCGCCATGGCCACGCGATCGTCGCTCGAAGACGTGGCGCAAACCATCATCAACGAATTCTCCTGATCCCATGTCCGCCTTTTCATTTCAGACCGTCCCCCACATTCTTGTCGAACCGGGCCTGGCCCGCCGTCTGGGCGCCCTGCTGCGCGAGCGCCACGCCGGCGCGCGCGCGGTGCTCGTCACCGACACCTTTCTGAACCGCAGCGGCGCGCTGCAACCGGCGCTGGACAGCCTGGCCGCCAGCGGCTGGCAGACGCTGGTGATCGACGATGTGGTCGCCGACCCGCCCGAAGCCGTGGTGCAGGCGGCCGCCGAACGCGCCCGCGCATTCGACGCCGACGTGGTGATCGGCTTTGGCGGCGGTTCGTCCATGGACGTGGCCAAGCTGGTGGCGTTGTTGTGCAAGAGCGATCAGCCGCTGGCCGCCATGTACGGCGTCAACCAGGTGCAAGGCCAGCGCCTGCCGCTGATTCAGGTGCCGACAACGGCCGGCACAGGCTCGGAAGTCACGCCGATCTCGATCGGAACCACGGGCGCCACCACCAAAAGCGGCGTGGTCGCGCCGCAGCTCTATGCCGACGCAGCCTTTCTGGATGCCGAACTGACGGTCGGCCTGCCGCCCGCCGCCACGGCCGCCACCGGCGTGGACGCGATGGTGCACGCCATCGAGGCCTACACCAGCAAACGCCTGAAGAATCCGCTGTCCGATCATCTGGCCATCCTGGCGTTGAAGCTGCTGTCCGCCAACCTGATCACCGTTTGCCGCGACGGCGCCAATCTGCAGGCGCGTTCGGACATGCTGCTGGGCGCGATGCTGGCCGGCCAGGCATTCGCCAATGCGCCAGTGGGTGGCGTGCACGCGCTGGCCTACCCTATCGGCGGCATATTCCATGTGCCGCATGGCCTGTCGAACGCGCTGGTGCTTCCCGCCGTGCTGCACTTCAATGCGCAGGCCGCGGCGCCTCTCTACGCCGAACTGGGGCGGGCCGTGGGCTTGCCGGCGGCCGCCGATGACGCCAGCGGCGCAGCCGCCTTCATCGCCTTCCTGGAAGACCTGATCCGCCAGGCCGAGTTGCCGAAGGGGCTGCGCGCCGTAGGCATCTCGGAAGCCGACTTGCCCACGCTGGCAAGCGCCGCCATGGCGCAGCAGCGCCTGCTGATGAACAACCCGCTGCCCATCGATGAGGCGCAGGCGCTGGACATCTACCGCGCCGCCTACTGAGCGGCCTGCCGCGCGGCCCTCGGCGTCATTTCAGCGCCTGGATGATCACGAGCGCAAGCCACATGCCGAGCAGGCCGCCGGCCAGCCAGCGCCACCGGCCCATGCGCCGCCACGCGGCTGCCCATGCAGACGGCTCGCGGGAATGCGGTGCGCCCGCTGGCGCACCGCGGCGCTTGAGCGCGGTGCGCGCCGACTCGGCGATGCGGATGCCGTAGAGATACGCGCCGGTCAGGGATAGCGTGGTCAACAACATTCCGAAAAGGCACCACAACGCCCGCACCGGCCAACCGCCAAACGTGCCGAAATGGAGGGGGTCGGCGGCCTCGCCGATGCGCTGGTGAACATTCATGTCCTGCCCGTCGTTGCGCCCCAGGATGG
Organism: Achromobacter sp. JD417; assembly: GCF_041879325.1. Taxonomy (NCBI): domain Bacteria; kingdom Pseudomonadati; phylum Pseudomonadota; class Betaproteobacteria; order Burkholderiales; family Alcaligenaceae; genus Achromobacter; species Achromobacter sp. JD417. The sequence continues at coordinate 5,122,475 of NZ_CP087159.1, forward strand.
CGCCCGAGGCGATCTCCACGCCGATGACGTTGGCGCGCTCGCGCAACAGCCATCCGTTTGCCTGCCCTTCCAACAGCAACGCCTTTCCATTGGGGCTCGGCCGCACGCTGGAGATCTTCAGATCGGGCCACGCCGCCTGCGCCGCGGCGATTGCCCGGTCCACGTCCTGGGCGGCCAGCGGCGCGTGCGTGGCCGCGCCCTTGAGCTGCACGATCGTTGGCGGAAGCGGCGCCTTCGCCCCCAGTGATTCGGCCAGATACCAAAAGGCGGTCACGCCGATGAGCAGCATGAACCCGAGACTCCACACGCCCGCCAGGCGATGCACGTCGCCCCACGTCAGCCGCGGTTTGCCCTTGCGTGGCCAGGCCAGGAACCCGCGCCACCAACGCTTGTAGATGTAGAGGCTGCTGACCAGCATCAACAGGAGCGGGATCGACAGAAGGGCTACCAATGGCACGCCATATTTCGGGGGCAGCATGAGGTTGCGATGCGTGTCCCGCAGCCATCGCTGCGCGCTCCACCACGACGACTGCCCCGTCACTTGCGCGGTATGCGGATTCACCCACACCCGCAGCAATTCACCATTGTCCTGACGCATCAGCGCTTCGGCGGCAAAGCGCTCGCCGTGCGGCGCGGCCAGGCTGCGCAGGCGCAAGCCGGGGTGCGCCCGCTCCGCGGCCGCCAGCATTTCTCCCCAACTGGCCTGGCGGTCCTGGGGTGTCACGCGCATGGCGGGTTCGATCAGCCAATCGATCTCGGTCGCCACCACCGCCAGCGTCCCCGTACAGAAAATGAAGCTGAGCAGCAGGCACAGATTCATGCCAATCCAGCTATGCAGATCGAACCAAAGCCGGCGGGCGGACGAACGCGTCTTGGCTGCGGCAAGCGTGCCGGCGGAAGATTCAAGCGAAGACGGCATGAGACATGAATGTGATGTAAAGCGACACAGGGACGAAATTTTCGGGCGCATTGCCGCGCCCAACGCGCATTGTAGTGCTTATAATTAATCGTTGTTATTCTCATTCGCAAAGCACGTTGATCATCGATCTAGCGTGCCGCCGCGCATGCATACCCACCGCTTCTCCTGCGCCCGCCGTCCTTCCATGTCCTTGAATTCCTATTCGGCACTGGCCGCCGCCATCGTGCTGGCCGCCCCCTTTGCCGCTGTCGCTCAGACTGACGATTCCCCCGTGCAACTGCCCGCCGTGCGCGTCACCGGCGACGATGACGCCGGCCAGGACGGACTCTTCAACCCGGTCGCGCCGCCCTCCGTCAACAAGTCGTCCGTTCCCCTGTCCAAGACCCCGCAGTCGATCACCGTCGTGCCGCGAGCGGTTCTGGACGCGCAGCAGGCGCAGACCCTGGCCGACGCGCTGCATAACGTGCCCGGTGTGGTCGCCAATCAGTTTGGCCGCCGCGGCTGGGACGATCTCATCATCCGCGGGCAGGTCGCCTCGGATTCCCTGTTCCTGGACGGGCTGCGCACGGCGGCAAGCAACCGTGTCGCCGAACAACTCTTCGGCGTGGAACAAGTGGAAGTGCTGAAAGGGCCGGCCTCGCTGCTTTACGGTCAGGTCCTTCCCGGGGGCCTGGTCAACATGGTCAGCAAGCGTCCGCGTGCCGAGACCTTCGCCGAAGCGGCCACCACACTGGGCAGCCACGACTTCCGGCAGGCCACCCTGGACATGGGCACCCCGCTGTCGGACAACGGCAAGGCGGCGTTTCGCGTCAATGCCCTGGCCATGAATTCGAATGACGAAACCGACCACGTGTGGTTCAAGAATCGGTTCATCGCCCCTTCGCTGTCGCTGGATCTGGGTCCGCGCACGGATTTCACCATCCTGACCAGCTACCAGGAACGCCGCTACATCCGCCAGCAGGGACTGCCGATCGTCGGGACGGTCCAGTCCAACCCCAATGGCGCCATCCCCCGTGACCGCTTCACCGGCGAACCCGGCCAGGACCCCTATCGCGGCTACCAGAGCCGCGTGGGCTACGCGCTGACGCACCGCTTCGACAATGGCTGGACGGTCAACCAGAACGCGCGTTGGCAATCGTTCACGCTCAATGGCCAACTGGTCGCCAATGGCTTGCTGCGCGCCGACAATCGGACGCTGCGGCGCACCGCCACGGACCAGCACTGGGACGGCGACACGATCACGCTGGACACCAACGCGCAGCGCAGATTCGATACAGGATTCGGCGCCCACGACATCACGGTCGGCGTGGATTACCTGCGCACGCGCGAAAACAGCCTGTCGTACAACTGCTCGGTGCGGGACCTGGACGTCTACCAACCGGTTTACGGCAGCCCCATCAACTGCCCGGCCAATCCGCGCACCGACAGCAGCACCACCGTGCGCGCGATCGGCGTGTATGCGCGTGATCAGATCGCGCTGGGCGAGCGGTGGAACGCGGTGTTCGGCCTGCGCCATGACACCGCCAGCACCTATTCGACCAACCATCTCACGCAGGCCCGCGAGGACAGCAGCGATAACGCCATCACCGGGTCGGGCGCGCTGATGTACGAGATTGCGCCCGGCGTGCGCCCCTATATCAGCTACGCCACGTCGTTCTATCCCAACAGCGGCACCAACGTCGACGGCAACACCTTCAAGCCCGAAAGCGGCAGGCAATGGGAAGCCGGCGTGAAGATCGATCTTGACGACGGCGCCACCAGCATCACGGTGGCCGCGTTCGACCTGGAGCGGCGCAACGTCCTGCAGGCGGACCCGGTGAATGACGGCTACAGCATCGCGGTCGGCAAACAGCGCACGCGCGGCGCGGAACTGGGATGGGCGTCGGACCTGGGCAATGGCCTGAGCCTCATGGGCGGCTATGCCTATCTATCGGCCGTGGTCGTGGACGACGGCGGCCAAGTGCCCTCCACCAACAACACCCGGCTCAACAGCGTGCCGCGGCACAGCTTCAACGTGACGGCGCGCTATCGGATGCAGGGCAACCTGGCCGGCTGGGAGCTGACGGGCGGCCTTCGCGCAGAAGGAAGCCGCTATACCTACGGCTACGACATTCCCGGATATCTGGTGGCCGATGCAGGCGTGGCGTATGACGCGGGGCGTTGGCGGGCGGCCCTGACGATGAACAACCTGTTCGACAAACAGTATTACGCGGGCGGCGTGCGCAACGCCGTCGCGCTGGGGAATGGACGCACCACGTTGGTCAACCTGGCCTTGCGCTACTGAAGCGACGCCCCTACCGGCAAGGGAACGACCGCGCCAGCGCCTCGCCCACCAGCGGCCCGGCGTTCCCGTTCACCCGGCTACCTGGCAGCGCAGTCAGATAGCTGTACACCCGGTCTTTCAATTCATGCGGCAGGACGCCGGTTCGGGTGCACCAGACCGTGCCTTGCGTCTGATCGGCAATCCCGGTCACATAGGCCTGCGCATAGGCCGAAGAAAACTGGCGTGCCAGCGAGGCATCGCGAATCTCCGAGGGCATTTTTCCTTCCATGGCGGCGATCAGATCGGCGCCGGAAAAATGCCAGGTACGGACATCCTGCGCCTGGACGGTCACGCAGGAAAACAGCATGAAGATCGATGCCATGCGTTTCATTGTTCAACTTTCCTCTTTGAACCGGACTTCCGAATCTGACCGGAGAATAGCGTAGTCGTCACCGGTCGGCCCAAAGCGGTCTGCCCGTCCTACCGCATGTGGCAGGTATCAACATACCGCGTTCCTCATAGACTCCCCGTTCAAGTCCGGCCTGCGGCCGGGCGCCTCTTGAATGCGGAGCCACTCATGACAGCACCTCGGGCGGGTCTCAGACCCGCCGACTTCCTATCCCCCACCGTCGCAGCCCTGATTTCGGTCCTGGTGAACTACGGCGGCACCTTTGTCCTGGTGTTCCAGGCGGCCGAGCTGGCCCGGTTGTCGCCGGCGCAAACCACCTCCTGGGTATGGGCGGTTTCCGTCGGGGTGGGCGTGACCGGCGCGCTGCTGAGCTGGCGCTACAAGGCACCGATCATCACGGCATGGTCCACGCCTGGCGTCGCGTTCCTGGCAACCGTCATGCCTTTCACGCCTTATGGCGAAGTCATCGGCGCGTACATGCTTTCGGCGCTGGGCTTCATCGCGCTGGGGCTGTCGGGCGCTTTTGAAAAGCTTGTGCGCAGGATCCCGGGCGGCATTGCCGCCGGCCTGCTGGCGGGCATCCTGCTGCAGTTCGGCGTCAATGCCTTCGGCGGCGCCAGCGCCGACCCCCTGCTGGTGATCGTGCTGGTGATCTCCTACGCGCTGCTCAAGCGCTTTACCTCGCGCTTTGCCGTGGTCGGCATCCTGGCCATCGGCCTGGGACTGCTCATCATGCAAGGCCGCATCGACTTCTCGGCCGTCCATCTGCGCCTGGCGGCGCCCGTGTTCGAAATGCCCAGCTTCTCGTTGCAGGCCTTGCTGGGCGTCGCCCTGCCTCTTTTCATCATCACACTCACCGGCCAGTACATGCCCGGCATGCTGGTGCTGCGCAACGACGGCTACCGGACCAGCGCGAATCCGATCCTGACCGTGACCGGGCTGGGTTCGCTCGTCATGGCGCCCTTTGGCGCGCACGCGTTCAATGTCGCGGCCATCACCGCCGCCATCTGCACCGGCAAGGATGCCCATGAGGATCCCGCCAAGCGATACATCGCAGGTCTGGCCTGCGGCGTGTTCTACATCCTGGTGGGCACATTCGGCGTCACATTGGCGACGCTGTTCATGGTGCTGCCCAAGGCCTTCATCACCACGCTGGCCGGGCTTGCGCTGCTTGGCGCAATCGGCGGCAGCCTGGCCAACGCCATGGCTGACGCACGCACCCGGGAAACGGCGCTCATCACCTTCCTGGCCACCGCCGCGAACGTGACCCTGCTGGGCGTGGGCGGCGCATTCTGGGGGCTGGTGGCCGGCCTGACCGCGCACCTGCTGATGCATGGCGGCCGGGCCTTCATTCTGCCCCGCGAAGGCCGGTCAGGCGCTTGACAACGCGTTCGACAGACGCAACACGGCGTCCTCGATCTCGTAGGCTGTCAGCGACGCGTAGCCCAACAGCCAGCCCGGCTGCTTGAACTCGCCGGCATACAGGCGGCTCAGCCCGGGCAGGCGCAGACCGGCGCGCTCTGCCAGACGGAGGGTCTTTTCCTCGGTCCAGCCTGGCTGAAGCAGGCATGGAATCTGCAAGCCGCCCGGCGGGCGCACGGCCTGCACGACGCCGCTCAGCCGCTTTACCAGCGACGCCAGCAGCACCTCGCGGCGTCCCGCGTACAGCTTGCGCATCGCCCGCACGTGCGTGTGGTAATGACCGTCTTCCATGAAGCGGGCCAGCGTCAGCTGCAGTATCTGCGGCGTGTGTCCGTCCATGATGCTGCGCGCCCGTGAAAAGGCGTCGACCAGTTCCAGCGGCAGCGCCATGTACCCCATCCTGAGGCCGGGATACAGCGTCTTGCTGAACGTGCCCAGGTACAAGGTGCGTTGATGCCGGTCCAGGCCCTGCACGCAAGCGGTTGGCAACCCGTCGTAATGGAACTCGCTGTCGTAGTCGTCCTCGATGATCCACTTGCCATGGCTTGCGGCCCAACCGATCAGCGCCAGCCTGCGTTCCAGCGACAATGTCACGCCGGTCGGATACTGGTGCGACGGCGTCACGTACACGCAACTGGCGCCGCTGCGGTCCGCGTGCAAGAGATCCGTGCGTATGCCCTGCGCATCGACGTCGATGGGTACGATCCGCGTCTCCGCGGCTTCGAACGCCTTGCGGGCGCCGAAGTAGCCGGGATTCTCCATCAGGATGGGCGTGTCCGCGTCCGCCAGCAGTTGCGCGCACAGATAGAGGGCTTGCCGGGTGCTGCTCAGCACCAGCACCTGCTCGGGCAACACCTTGGCGCCGCGCTCCAGGTTCAGGTAGGCCGCGATCGCGCGGCGCAGCGGTTCGGCGCCCTGCGGGTCGCCATGCAGCAGCACGTGGGCGCGGTTGTCCTTCATGACCTGGCGCTGCAGGCGCTCCCAGACGCCGGTGGGAAACGTGCGCGTCTCGGGCAGTCCGGTGGCGAACGCCTTGATGACCTGCTGGTCGGAAACGCCGCCGCTCTCCAGGATCGCCCGCCCGCGCCTGCTCAGGCCTGTGCCGGGCTGCGCCGCGCCCGGCTGGCGCGCAAGCGTTGCCCGCTTGCGCGTCGCGCCCCGCAGCTCGATGCCCACCGTCTCGGACACATAGCTGCCCGAACCCTCGCGGCGCACGATGTAGCCGTCGCGGTGCAGTTGCACATAGGCGTTTTCGACGGTGTCGCGCGACACGCCCAGCGACTTGGCCAGGCCGCGCGTCGCGGGCAGCTTGACCCCCGGGCCCAGCGCGCCGTCCAGGATCAGCGCCCGCAGCGCCCGTTGGATGCGCTGATGCAGGTCCAATCGCTGGAGCGCCGCCTCGCTCATCCGAATCTTGAGCGTGTCCAGCTGGAATGTCGTTGCCATGAGGTCGCGTAACGGTCTGCGGCCGCCCTCAACCCCGCTTGCCGAACAGCAGGGCCAGGCCGAACACCGCGCCAAGCCCGCCCACCACCGCCAGCGAGATCGACGGTTCGCGCAGGTTCAGCGCCATGATGGCCGAGCCCGCGCCCAAGGCCGTGATCACGCCGCCCACCAGACGCCCGCCCGTCGATCCGTAGAAATGCGTGCGGCGCGCGGCGGCCGTGCCCGCCGGCTGCCGCGCCTGCCACGCCGCCAGCGCCGCTTCAAATTCGCGCAGCAGCCTTTCGCGGCTGGGCAAGTCCGCCGGGCTGACCAGCAGCGTGGGCAGGCCGGGACGGACCAGTTTCAGGTAGTCGTCCGTGCCCCAACTGCTCAGGTCGGCAAAGGCGATGGGCGACCGGCGAGAAAACTCCAGGCCATCCGGCGTCACCCTGACGGCGTTGCGCGTGGGAAAGCCCTTGAATGCCACCAGCGGCGGCACCAGCAGGCCCAGCACGGCCAGCGCCGCGCCCAACCCGATCGGCCCCCGGTTCAGCACCACCAGCATGAAGCTGCCCGCCGCCAGCACGAACGCCAGCGGCACCGACAACTGATGCCATCGCGTGTACACCGCCGCCTGGATCCCTTCACTGCTTTTCATGCTTGCCGCCCATGCTGGTCTGTCGTCTGCGAAATCATCCGGCAGGTTGCCGGGTCAATTGCTTGCTTTTATCAGATTGGAGCCGTTGCCGCCCATCGGCACCGAGCGGATGTCGGGCATGCGGTCCGGATCGGGCCAGTATTCGATCTTGATGATCGCTTCCTGGAAGATGTCGTCATCGACCAGCACTTCGGTGCGCAGCACCGCGCAGCCATTGCTGACGTTGAACTTCACGACCTCTTCCCACGGCTTGCTCGTGAACTCGATGGGTTGGCTCCGGTCCTTGCGTATCCAGCGCCACGCATCGGCCCATCCCGGGCGGGAGGCCATGTTGTCCACGTACTTGTCCATGCGGTCGGCCCAAGTCTCCGGCTTGGGCCGGCCTTGCACGAGCTGCGCATTGGAGGGACCGCGCGGCTGCAATTCGGGGTCGTTCGAACGCATCGACCCCTTGCTGGACACCACGGCGCTCACGCCCTCGCCCACCAGCTTCAGGCTGTAGGCGTAGTCGCTGTGCTCGGTATAGCCGGGCATCACCACTTCCAGCACCAGCCGGTCGCGGCCAAAAATTTCGCCTTGCCACAGGCCCTTCCAGTCCAGCGTCACGCGCACGCCGAACACCGCGCGGTTGAACTCGTAAAGTTCCTCTTCGCGGTTCTCGTACAGCGGGCGGTCCTCCACGTTTTCAAACGCCGCCGAGCGCATGCAGCACCGGGTGAACCAGATCTCCAGTTCGCTGTCCTTGGCGCTGTCGCCCCAGAACTTGAAGTACAGGCCGGCCGCAAGCAGGCACAGGCCCAGCACGATCCAGCCCCAGACCGGAATCCCCAGCAGCACCGTGCCGCCGCTGGTCAATCCGACCATCGCGCTGCCAAACCCGCCGGCCCCCGCCACCACGCCGGCCGCGCTGAAGGCGCCGCCCAGGCTGACCAGCGCCGTCGCCACGCCGGTCAAGCCGGACAGCAACAGGAACATCGAGGACGTCGCATACGCGCCGCCGGCCTCGTAGTTCTTGACGTCGTACTGGTCCACGGCGCTGAGCGCGTTGTTGGCGCCATCCACAAACGTGGCCGCCGCCGCGAACACGGCGCCCGCCGTGCGCACGGTGGCCAGACGCATGTTCAGGGTCAGGTTCATCGAATACGCGGTATTCGTGCCCACGCGCGCGCCGATCGCGCCCGCCGTGGCTTCGATCGCCACGCTGCCCACGCCCAGCACGCCGGACGTGATGCCGAACCAGGCCTTGCGCGCCGCCTTCGCATCGCCGATGGCGTCGGCCTTGTTCAAGTCCGACACAGACGTGTACAACGCCACCAACGTCAACACGCCCGTCGCGCTTGCGTTCTGGCCGTCCCGCGTCTTGGCCCACTTGACCAGCCCGGCCAGCGGCGACATCGTGGGCGCCGGCAAGGCCAGCACCCTGGGCGGCGACGGCAGGGACAACTGCGGCGAGGCCGCGGGGCGAGAAGGCGGCGGCGCGTTGGCGGCCGCGTTCAGCTGCGCGTCGACCTCCTCGGGAATGATGTAGTTGATGGTCAGCGGGGTGGAGCGTTCGGCCTGCGTGCCGATCCAGCCGGACTGCATGTGCTTGTTCGCGTAGATCCCGCCCCCGCCGCCGACCGTGACCGACGTCAGATTCGGCTCCCAGACGATCTGGTGCATGTCCGCGATCATTCGCGGCAGCGTCGTCGTATGCGTGCGCACCGCCACCACGATGTTCATGCGCGCCGACACGCTCAACGTGACGCGCGCCGCCACCCGTTCGGCGATGGGGTCGCCCGACAGGGTCAGGCGCAGAAGCTGCGTGGCCATGAAGCGGCCAATCGCCGAGCCCGCCGCCCGCATGGGCGGCAGCTTGCCGTCGGCCGCCCGCAACTTGATCCAATCGTTGTAGCTCTTGACCATCTTGCGCAGGTTGGACACCTGCTTGGAGATCACCTTGCCTTTGCCTTCCCGGTTCAGGAAGGCCAGCAAGTCGCCATCGTTGCCCGCCAGCGACCGCCATATCGCCTCGTAGGTGCCGTCGACCATGTCCTCGTCTTTCAGCGAGTCATCGATGGCCTTGTGCTCGCTGGCCACCGCGCCCGCGCCATCGACGCACATCGCCATGTCGTCTTCCAGGCGCTCGCCGGCGGCGGCGTCCTTGGGCGAATACGCCTTGCACGCCAGCCAGAACGTATCTCGGCCATACCACCAGGCCCAGTCCTTGCCCGCGCCCTCGATCTTGTCGCGCATGCGGGCAATGGCCGCCTTGTTTTCGCTGAGCGTCCTGGTGACCTTGCCGGTGTCGATGCGCTCGCGCAAGCGCTGGCGTTCGTCGCTGGACGATTCCATCTGCTTTTCCAGCCCGTCGATGATCTGCGCCACCGCCACTTCGCGCAGCCGGGTGGGCTCCAGATGATGCTCGGCCAGCTCGCCCATGCACTTGTTGCGCCAGGTGGAAATGTCGGCCAGCACGCCCACCGGATCGCGCAGCGCCAGCGCCACGCCGCCCTTGGGCGTCATCTGCCGCATCTTGCCGGCCATCGCCGCGGCCTGCCCGCCAAACAGCGTGACGCCGGGGGTCAGCGTGTTGGCAAACAAGGTCGCCGCGCCGGCGGCGTCCCGGAACTCGATCGAATGCTTGGCCAGATTGGCGCCGTCTTCCGCCACGCGAAAGCCCGTTTCGGGCTTGGGGTAGCCCCCCGCCCAGACGGCCTTGGCGTCCAGTTCCACCATGACCTTCTTGCGCCAGCGATCGTTGCGCGCCAGCTCGCGGCGGATATCCTGCGTCCACCACACGCGCGAATAGCCGACCCACACGCTGCGCGACGCGTTTGCGGGCGCCTCGACGTTGATCAACGCCGATTCCAGGCCGTGGCCTTCGCGCGTGCACGTGAACGTCGGTTGCTCGGACGGACGGTTATCGTCGTCAACCGGCACTTCCTTCATCTGCCCCGTTGCCGTGGCCGCGAACGCGCGCCAGCCGTAGCTGCGGCGCGGATCCCAAAGGTACACGTAGCCAGCCGTGATTGCGCGCAGCATGTAGGCGCCCTGGCGCATGGTCTCGTAGTACAGCTCGGGATCCGTGTACACGCCGTCGGGCAAATCGTTCTTGCCGCCCGGCACGTACGCAATTCGCATCGGCAGGATGGGCAGCCCCGGCCGGCCGCAGAACTTGCCCTTGCAGGGCAACGCGTCGTAGTCAGTCGTCATGCTTGCAGATCCTCCCGCGCCTGCGCCTCTTGCGCAAACCGCTGCCAATCCTCGTCGTCCATATCCTGCGCGGCGCCGCGCAGGCGGCCGCCTTCTTCTTGCACCTCGCGCAGCAAGGCCGCAAACGACGGCGCACGTTCCAGCGGCGCGTCCAGGCGCACTCGCCAGGCGGCGAACAGCGCCACGTCTTCATCGTCGTCAATCCCGCACTCCGCGGCCGCGTCCAGTGCGCGGCGAACCGAGTCCAGCACGGACGGCCCCACGCACAGGCCTTTCGCGTTCAAGCGCTGCAGCACCGCGTTGATACGCCCCAGCCGCGCAAGGCGCGGCCAGTCAGGCGTCACGGTCTGCATCGGACCCGGCACATCCGGCAGCACCTGCCAGCGCGCAAAGCCGTCTACCGTCATCCACGTGACGCCCGGTATCCAAGAGGCGGGCGCCGTGCCCGCGTACAGCTCGCTCTGGTATTGCGTGGTGCGCGGGTCCCAGAAGCGCAGGATGCGCACGCGCGCCTGCGCGTCGCGCAAACGGGCGCGCAGCGCGAGCCGCTGCGCCACTTCGGCCAGCGGCAGGTCCGTGGCCAGCCACGCCGCCATCGACCGGGGCCGCTTGGCGGCGGGCGCGGGACGCAAAGCTTCGTCCACCGCCACGCGGAGGCTGGCGTTGATCAGCCGCTCATGGCGAACCTCGTCCGGCACCTCTGCCAGATACAGCGGCGGCGCGGCCGCGCCCTGCGAGATCAGCTCGACCTCGCGCCGCGCCAATCCAGCAGCCGCGATGTCGTCGGCCAGCGGATCGGCCAAGGTGGAATCGCACAAGAGCAGCACGCGCCGGCTGGCGCGGCCGTCCAGCACGGCCCGCAAGCCCGCGATGGCGCGTTCGACACAGTCCTCGGCGCGCGGCGGCTCCCAACGTGCTTGAGACGCTTGCGCCAGACGGGGCGTTGACGGTGCCATCATGCCGCCAATGCGCCGCTGCCGGCCGCGTCTTCGAGCGCCGCGGCGCAGCCTTCCATATCGCCCTGCGGCGGTTGCGCCGGGCCGGTCCCGCTTTGCGGTCCCACCCAGTTGTGCACACCCGCCTTCAATTCCACCTTGCCGGGCGCATGCAATTGAATCCCTCCGCCCTCGATCCGCATGTACGCGCCGGCCGCCGTGGCCAACACCTTTTTCGATGCGTTCACGTCCACGGCGCCTTGGGCCGAGGCCAGCGTCACCGACTTCTCGGCGGCCAGGCGCATGCGCGCCTTCTGGCTTTGCATCCGCAACTGCCCGCCTGCCGCGTGCAACCGGATCCCTTTCTCCGGCACGGCCCGGCCGTCGCCGCCCAAGCCTTTGGTGAACAAAACCACGCCCTGCGCCACGCACAGGGACAGGTGCGCGCCCGCGGCCCAGTTCACATCCGGCGCCACCTGGCACAAGGTGGCGCCCGCCACGGCAAACGCATGCTTCGGCGTGTACTGGCCAATGCCCTTCGGGGCGCTGACCTGGATGTGCGGCAGGCTGTACGCCGGCACCTGCACGCCTTCCTCGGCGCGGGTGCCTTCGATGATCTTGCGCACGGCGTCCAGTTCATCCAGCGGACGCGTCTTGTCGCCGTCGCCGTCCAGCTTCGCTTCCTGGCGCGCCGCCGTGGCCGACAGCTCTTTGGCCTGCTCGATGGCCTTTTCCATCTGCTGGATCGCCGGCTCGCTATCGAGCAGGCCGCCCGTCGCGCCCTCGCGCTTGTCCGCGCTGATCAGCAGGCCCTCGCCCGCGCGCAACGCCACGGCCTCGCTGGTCGCCAGTTCCGCGCCATGTCCCAGGTCGGACAGACGCTCGTTGTCGCGCTGCTGCTTCAAGTGGCCTAGGTTCAGCCGCGCCTCGGCCTGCGTGGTCGATGCCGTCAGGCGCGACTGTCCCGGCGTGTCGTCCTGCACCAACTGGTTGTAGCCGCCCATGCCCTGCCCGCTATCGGCCAGCGCCTGTGTCTTGAAGCCCGACATCACCACGTTGTGCGCGTGCCCGGCCTCGCTGCCCGCGAACCAGGCCGGCGCGTTGCCGGTGGCCTTGGCGGCGCCGGCCTGCACCTGGTTGTTGGCGGCGTTCTCGCTGCCCGCGCCGTTATACAGCGCGCCCACCACCACCGGCCGGTCGATGTCGCCGTGCATGAACTGCACCAGCACCTCCTGTCCCAGGCGGGGCACGAAGTGACCGCCCCAGTCCGATCCCGCCACCGGTTCGGCCACGCGCACCCACGTGCCCAGCGCGTCGCTGGCCGGTGCGTTGTCTTCGCCCGCGGGGTGATCCTGGCGATTGCTGGACGCGCTGCCGCGCTGCCAATGGAATTGGATCTTGATGCGGTGGTCGCGGTCCGTATGGACCGGATCGTTCGCCCCAATCACCAGCGCCGTCTGCGCGCCGTGCACGGTGGGACGGGGATGCAGGCGTGCGCCGTGGCCATCCACCGTGCTGGGGCGGTACTCCAGCGTGGCGGCAATCGCCTCGAAGCGGTTGCGATAGAAATCCGCTCCGGCGTCTTCGGCGTTGCCCGGGCCCTGGTTTTCCCCTGCCGCGCCCAGGGCGTCGGCCACCGCGCGGCCCAGGCTTTCATCGAAATTGTTGCGGGCCTCGTGCGCGATGCGCAGCACCACGAATTCGGCGCCCGCCCCCTGCGACGGCCCGAAATGCCCCGTCAGCGTAAAGCGCTGCCCCGGCGCCAGCGTGCGCGCGGTGCCCTCGCCTTCATGCAACGACTGGCGCACCCGCTGCGCGGCCAACGCGTTGTGCGCAAGCCGCTCGCCCTGGGCGCCGTCTTCGAACAGATACTGGCCGGGGTAGTCCGAATCCGCCAGTTCCACGGCGTTGGCCAGTTTGTCCTCGACCTGCGCGCTGACGCGCCGCGCCTGCATCGCGCGGTAATCCCACGTGGCCAGCCGCACGGCGTTGGTGCGCCACGCGCGGCGCTGGCGCCACGCCTGGATGGTGTCTTCGGTTTCGGTCGCGTCCGCGCGCTGGAATTTGATGCTGTCCTGCGGCCCGGCCTTGAATGCGCCGTTGTGGTCGGCAATGACCACGGTATGGCCGCCCGGCGCGCCGTCACCGGCTTCGTGCTCGACCCAATAGAAGAGCCCCTCTTCGGCCAGCAGCCGCTCGACAAAGGCGAAGTCGGTCTCGCGGTACTGAATCGTCAGGCTGCGCTTGGCGTAAGCGTCCCGGTCCTTCACTTCCCAGCGCCACTGCGCCGCCACCGCGCCCTGCCCGTTGTAGTCGCCGAACACGCTGTCCACGATGTCGATCACCGACAAGTCCTGGAAGGCGAAGCTGTCGCGGCGCTGGCGCAGCAGCGCCAGCCACGGCTCGATGCGCAGCCGGTAGCGCGCGAAGCCGCCGTTGGCTCCTTCAAATCGCGCCTCCGTCACCAGGCCGCACCACACGCGATGCGCGTCACGGCCCAAGGCCGTTTGCAGCTTTACCTGCGCCGGCTGGCCGATCAGCGACTTCAGCGGCACATGCGCATCGTCCGACAGCGCATCGACCATCAGCGCAAAACCGCCATCGCTCAGTTGCTCGGTGCCCTGAAGACGCTCGGCCAGCAGCTTGTCCGGCCCCAGCGGCGTGCACAGGTCGAGCAGGCGGTCGGCCTGCGTGAAGCCCGCGCCCAATGGGCTGGCGGCGGCAAGTGTCTGAGCCATGTTGGCGTAACCTCTCTGTCTTGATTCAGCTCATGCGGAAGCGGAATTCGCCGTTCTTGCCCGCACTGACGCGGATCTTGGCGATCGCCTCACCTTGCGCCATGCGGCTGAGGACCTGCCCGGCAATCTCGGGCAGCAGCGTTCCATTGAGGATGTGATCGACATTGCGCGCCCCCGTGTCCACTTCGGTGCAGCGGGCCAGCACCGCCTCGACCAGCGCCTCATCCCATTCGAACGCCGCGCGGTGCGTGGCCGCCACGCGGCGTGCGATGCGGCCCAGCTTCAGTTCGATGATGTGCGCCAGCGCGTCATCGTCCACGGGGAAATAAGGAATGGTCTTCATGCGGCCCAGGAAGGCCGGCTTGAAGGCCTTGTACAGCTGCGGCATCAACAGCTCGGACAAGGCGTCCGGCGTCGGGCGCTCCGCGGCCGGCTTGTTCAGGCATGCCTGCATGATGGCGCTCGAGCCGACGTTCGACGTCAGGATGATCAGCGTGTTGCGGAAGTCGATCTCGCGCCCCTCCGCGTCGTCCATCACACCCTTGTCAAAAACCTGGAAGAACAGCTCCAGCACATCGGGGTGGGCCTTTTCGATTTCATCCAGCAGCACCACGCTATAGGGCTGGCGGCGCACCGCCTCGGTCAGCACGCCGCCTTCGCCGTAGCCCACATAGCCCGGCGGCGAGCCCTTCAGGCCGGAAATGCTGTGGGCCTCCTGGTACTCGCTCATGTTGATCGTGACGAGCTTGCGCTCGCCGCCGTAAAGAATGTCGGCCAGCGCCAGCGCGGTCTCGGTCTTGCCCACGCCCGACGGACCCACGAACAGGAACACGCCCTTGGGCTTGTCCGGGTCTTCCAGCCCGGCGCGCGCCGTGCGAACGCGCTGCGCGATGGCCTCCAGCGCGTGGTCCTGCCCGATCACGCGTTCGGCCAGCAGCGGCTGCAATTGCAGCACCGTGCGAATCTCGTCGTTGACCATGCGGCCCAGCGGGATCCCGGTCCACGCCGAGATGATCTCGGCCACGATCTGCGCGTCCACGCAGGCCGGCACCAGGGGCTGTTCGCCTTGCAACGCCCGCAGCTCGTCCATCAAGCCCGCCAGACGCTGCTGCGCGGGGGTCAGCGGCACCGCTTGCGCGGCCTTGCGACGCGACGAGGACGGCGGCGGCGCCTTCTCCGCGGACGCCTCCGCGGCCGCTTCCTGCGGCGCGGCTTCCAGCTCCGCACGCAAGGCGTGTATCCGCGCCACCAGGTCCATTTCCGCCGCGTGGCGCGACTCGGCATCGGCCAAGGTCTGCGTAACCGCCGCGATTTCGTCGCGCAATTCGTCCAGGCGCGCGTGCGACGCACCCGTGGCGGCTTCGCGCTGCAACGCCGCCTGTTCGGCGCCAAGGCGCGTCAGGCGATGCCGCGCATCATCGATCAAGGCCGGCGTGGCGCTGCGGCCCAACGCCACGCGCGCGCATGCCGTATCCAGCACACTGACCGCCTTATCGGGCAGCTGGCGGCCGGTGATGTAGCGATGCGACAGCCTGGCCGCCGCGCTGATCGCTTCGTCCAGGATGCGCACACCGAAATGGCGCTCCATCAGCGGCGCCATGCCGCGCAACATCGATGCGGCCAGCGTCTCGTCCGGTTCCTCCACCTTGATCACCTGGAAGCGGCGCGCCAGCGCGGCGTCCTTCTCGAAGAACTTCTTGTATTCGCTCCAGGTGGTGGCGGCGATGGTGCGCAGTTCGCCGCGCGCCAGGGCCGGCTTGAGCAGGTTGGCCGCGTCGTTCTGCCCCGCCTGCCCGCCCGCGCCGATCATGGTGTGGGCTTCGTCGATGAACAGGATGATGGGCGAAGGACTTTTCTTGACCTCGTCGATGACGTTCTTCAAGCGGTTCTCGAACTCGCCCTTGACGCTGGCGCCCGCCTGCAGCAGACCCATGTCCAGCGTGCGCAGCGTCACCTCGGCCAGCGCGGGCGGCACGTCGCCCGACACAATCCGCAGCGCCAATCCCTCGACCACCGCCGTCTTGCCCACGCCCGCCTCGCCGGTCAGGATGGGGTTGTTCTGCCGCCGCCGCGTCAGGATGTCGATCATCTGGCGGATTTCGGCGTCCCGTCCGATCACCGGGTCGATCTTGCCCTCGCGGGCGCGTTCGGTCAGGTTCGTGGTGTATTGGTCCAAGGCCGGGGTGGCCGACAGCGCGGGCGCCGGCTGGCCAGCGTCGCCCTGCTGCCCCGCGCCATCGGCAAAACCCACAGCTTGCCCGGCCTCTTCCGAACCGGCCGTCAAGGCGGCAAAGTCATGCTTTAACGCGTCCAGCCGGAACGATTCGAACAGCGTCGAGCCGCGCCGCGCCAGTTGCGCCAGATCGGGCTCGGTCAGCAGGGCCAGCAACAGGTGGCCGGACCGGATGCGCGTCGTCTGGGTATCGAGCGACGCAATCAGCCACGCATGTTCAAACAGCTTGGGCAGATGCGGCGAAAACACCGGCGTGCGGGTGTTGCCGTTCTTGAAGCGGCCGATCTCCGCATTCAGGTCCGCCTCCAACGCGTCGGTCTTGATGTGGCAACGCTGCGCGATGACGCTCACGTCGCTGGCCGGCTTTTCCAGCAAGGCCAGAAACAGATGCTCCAGATCCACTTCGTAGTGGCCTTGCGCCATGCACAGGCTGGCGGCGCGTTCGGCGGCCTGGCGGCAGGTCTGGTTGAGCTTTCCGATCAAAGTCTTCAGCGGTGTGGCCATAAGTGTCTGAGGGTGATGGGGTCAATGAATGGTGTGCAGTTCGTAACTGGCGTCGTCGCGGTCTTGCCGGGCGGGCTCGGTGCACAGGAACGAATTCCAGCCCAGGCGCACCTCGGCGCCCGCGCCCAACTGGCTGGGGGTGACGCTCTCGCGCGCCAGCACCAGCCGCACCTCGTATTCGAACGTCATCCCGCCGAACATCGTCAGCAGTTTCTCCAGCGCCTGCGCGCGCTCGCCGCCCGGCAGGAAGTCGGTGAACGCCTGGCCCGACAAGGGGCCGATCCAGAGCCGGATGCGCAGGTCGCGCTGCCAGATGCGGTCTCCAGCAAGCGCCGACACGCCCAGCACGGCGCCAGGATGCCCAAGCTGCGTGCGGTTCTGCGGCGGGACGTCATACCAGCGGCCCACGAACTGTTCCACGCGCAGCGGCACGCCAAAGTAATCCTGCAGCACGCGCTGCAGGTACGGCGCCGACACCGGCCGCTGACGCGCCGCCGCCGCGTAGTGCGCGATCGATTCGTCATGGACGCGGCCCGCGCCGTTGTGCAGGCGGTCCCGCAGCGCCGGATGGCCGATGCCGCCCAAGGCCAGCAAGAGCGGCAGGTAATGATGGTCCGGTTCGGTTTCGTGCCGCAGCGGCATGCGGTATTTCTTCCACGCCGCGTAGAAGAGCGCCGCCGCCCGGTTCGAAAAGATGTCGAAGAACGCGCGGGCGCCGCGGTCGCGCCGCAGGCTTTCGCGGTTGGCCAGCATTTCCGAGTAATGCAGCGGCAATGCGCCCTGCCCGCCCAAGAGGCCAAAGAACGCGGGCGTCACGTCCACGCGGCCCAGCCGGCCTTCGGCCACGGCGGCCTGCCGCGCGGCCTCGTCCGCCAGCACTTCGCCGTTCTTGTCGTACGCCACCGCATCCACGATCTCGCTGGGCGGAAAGCCCAGGCCCGGCGCGTTGGGAAAGCGCAGGTGCACCGGCACCGGATGACGCGTCGCCCCGCGCTCCTGCCGCGCAAAGCATTGCTCCAGCAGGCGCACCGCCTGGAAAAACTTGAAGCGCTGCGGCTCGGCCAGCAGCGCGTCCATCACGCTAGGATGGCGTCGCCGTTGCAAGGGGGGCATCGTAGAAGTTCCTCCGCGCCGCGGCGCGACAACACAACCAACTGCACGAAACTGTTCGCGTGCACATACAGGCCGAAGAAGCGATTGATGACCGCCACGAACGTGTGCAGGCTGGTGCCCACGAAGTGGTCTTCATTGACGGTCAGCCGGATTTCGATGCCGCGCACGAAGGTGGCGAACGGTTCGCCCGGCATCCAGTGCGTGGCGGGCTTGTAGTCCAGTCCGACCAGCCCTTCGATCTGGCGCGCGGCCACCGCCGAGCCGGACAGGTCGTACAGGCGCAGCGTTTCCTTGAGCGCCGGCAGACCGCTTTGCACCAGGGACAGATGGTTCAGCGCCAGATGCGAAATCAGACGCCAATGCGCCGCTCGGCCCTGCTGGAACCGGTGCGAATGCGTCGGGCGGCGCAGCATGCGGATCGTGCGGGCCACCGAGCCGCCTTCCAGAAACAGATCGCCGCCCGCCTGCCCGACCGCAATCTGCGACGGCAAGTCCCGATTGGTGCAGGTCAGGTCCAGGCTCAGCGTTTCGGTCTGCGGCACCGACGGGTCGAAGTCGATATCGACGATCGAAATCTCCGTCTCGTAGCCCGGACTGCGCTGCGCCATCGACGCATCGCGCCGCATCGTCCAGTAGTGGCCCGCCTTGTCGGGCGATTCGCCATGGTGCAGCGAATAGAACGGCCTGAATTCCACGACCGCATCGCCCTGCGCGTTCTGACGCACCTGGCGCACGCGGTCGATCGAATAGACCTCGTAGCCATAGGCCCGCCGCGCGTCCGCCACCACCGGGTACGACGCCGACGCATGCGTGACGCGGATGGGATCGGCGCGCTGCGAGAACAGGTTGGACACCGGCGTGCAGCCGAGCCGCAGATTGTCGGCGGACGTCGATTCCAGCAGCCGCGCGGTATTGGAATCCGCGCGCAGGCCGCTGACCGGCAGGTGCAGCGTGAACTGGCGCACCGTGCCCAGATAGGGGCGCAGCGCGGCCAGGTCGATGTCCACGAAGTTGAATTTTTCCGAGAACACGAAGTACTCGGCCAGCAGGCGATACGCCGGGTGCGAACTGGCCGGAAAGTCGATCAGCGCGTCTTCTTCCGCCAGGCCCACCTGCCCGACCGGAATGGCGGGCAGACGATCCCAGCGTCCCGGTTGCAGCTCGACGTAGGCCGCGGCGGCGCGCAGGAACAGCGCGTCACGCAATGCCGCCACGAATGACGGTTCACCGTGCAGGTACACCCGAAGCCGGTCCACGCCCAGGGCCCCGAAATGCTGGTTCTCGCCCTGGCAGCCCAGGGTGACGGAAAAGCGTCCGGTCACGCCGGCCGGCAGCTTGGCCGTGGCGGGCGCGTTGGCGCTGGACTCAAAGCCGGCGCGCAGCACTTCAACGGGCGCCAGCGTGACGTCATAAGTGGTGCGAAAGCGGCACGACACGCCCCGGACCGGGTGCGACTTGAGTTCCGTGCCGCGCGCGATCCGGACCGGCGCGGTCAGTTGCGCGCCCGCGCCGCCAAGGTCGAACTGCGCGATGCTGCAAGAGGGAAATGGCCGCAGGTAATGCGGGTACATCACCTCGAACAACGCTTCGGTGAATTCCGGGTAGTCGTCGTCCAGCTTCTTGTTGATGCGGGCGCTCAACAAGGCGAACGACTCGATCATGCGTTCAACGTGCGGATCTTCGCAGGTCTCGCCCGACAGGCCGAGCCGCGCGGCGATCTTCGGGTAGCGTTCGGCGAAGTCGCGCGACGACGTGCGCAGAAAGCCCAGTTCGCGCTCGTAATAAGGCAGCAATTCTTCCATTGTTGTCTTTCCTTCCAGCGCGCCAATGCACCTGCGTTACGAATGGGGGCCTCAGACCGTGGCCGGGCTCTTGGCCCAGCCCTTGGTCACGGAGTACTGCAGCGTCGAGGGCTGCAACGTGGCGTCGAAGGTGACGGGCTCGTGGGCGGGTCCCACGTCCAGCATCGCCGTGATCGCGAAATACAGCACCGATGTCGCACGGCTGTCCACCTGGAGCATCACCCGCACGTGCGTCAGGCGAGGCTCGTGACGCGCGATCGCCTGCTCCAGCGACCGGCAGATGAATTCGCGGTCGTAGTGGCTGGCAAGACTCAATCCGGAAAAGTCCGACAGGCCGTACGTCAGCACCGACCGCTGGCAGTTGGGGAAGCGCCGCAGGTCTTCCTCGGTGAACACCATGCGGGTGTTCAGCAAGGCCTCGATGTCGCGCGCCACCGTTTCCTTCATCTCTTCGATCGACAGGCGGCGCAGCGCATAGGGCGATTGGCCCTCCGCCTCGAACAGCTTGTCGAACAGACTCGGTTCGAATCCTTTCATCGGGGCCTGATCAATCCGGAGACAGCAAAAAAATGGACAGCGGCCCGGCTCGGGCCGCGGTCTCTTGGCAACCTGGCAGCGATCAGACCGAGTAGGTCTTGTCGTTCTTGGTCAGGCTCCAGGCGCCCTGAGCGTTGCCGCCTTGGTTGCCGCCGACCTTCTGCTGCGTGTACTTCCACTGCACGGCGGCGTACTTCAGCGAGAACGACTCGTGCGGCAGGCCTTCGGCAACCACTTCCGGCGCCACGCGCGCAATGATCACGTACTTGAGCTTGATTTCCAGGTACTTGACCCGATTGCCCTCACCGTCCGCGCGCAGAAAATCGATGGTGACTTCATCGAACGTCGTGCCGCCGGAAGCGTGCTGATACAGCAGCGGGCTGACCACGTCCAGATCCTTGGTGAAGACCATTTCGCCGTGTTCGGTGCGCTCGGCGGTATGGCCGCCCGAGGTCGATGCGGTGGCCGAACGCGGCTGGATGATTTCATGGCGCCACGAGCTGACTTCGATCCAATCCGGGTGGTCCTTGTCTTGCGATTCGCCCTTGAGCGCCGGATTGCCGAACTTGACGTAGATGTCCTTCATTGTTGATAACCTCTTTCAATGGATGAGTGGTCAGTGCAATGACGATCAGGATTTCTGAGCCTGAGCCGGCAGTTCGGCAACCAGGCGCAACGAGATCGAGAGTTCGTCAAGCTGGAAATGCGGCCGCAAAAACGCCACGGCGCGGAAGACGCCCGGACGTCCCGGGACCTCGGCCACCTGCACCGAAGCTTCGCGCAGCGGAAACTGCGCTTTTTGTTCCTGCGTCGCGTTGTCGTCCAGCAGCACGTACTGCGACACCCAGCGATTCAGGAAACTCTCAACGGACTGCGCCGACGCGAAGCTGCCGATCTTGTCGCGCATCATCGCCTTCAGGTAATGCGCCACGCGCGACACCGAGAAGATGTACTGCAGCTGCGCCGACAACACCGCATTGGCGTTGGCGCTGTCCGTGTTGTATTTCTTGGCCTTCTGCACCGACTGTGCGCCGAAGAAGGCCGCGTAGTCCGAATTCTTGCAATGCACCAGCGGGATCAGGCCCTGATCGCTCAGTTCCTTTTCCCGGCGGTCCGTGATGGCGATTTCG
Source organism: Achromobacter sp. JD417 (assembly GCF_041879325.1). Classification (NCBI taxonomy): domain Bacteria; kingdom Pseudomonadati; phylum Pseudomonadota; class Betaproteobacteria; order Burkholderiales; family Alcaligenaceae; genus Achromobacter; species Achromobacter sp. JD417. The sequence goes on from NZ_CP087159.1 coordinate 5,143,758, forward strand.
GTCGGGCACTTGAGCGCGATTTCGCCGTCGTCCGTCTTGAACGTGTGCGTCGGCAGGTTCTCGACCAGACCGCCGCCTTCCACGCCGCGGATCGCGGCGCACCAGCCGAAGTCGGCAAACGCGGCCGTCAGGCGGGCGCCGAACGCCCACGCCGCGTTGCACCACAGGTACTTCGAGTGGTCGGTGCCGTCCACGTCCTCAACGAAGTTGAAGCCTTCGACCGTGGTGCCTTCCACCGGATCGTAGGGCAGGCGGCCCAGAAAGCGCGGCATGGTCAGGCCCACATAGCGGGAGTCTTCCGAATCGCGGAAGCTGCGCCACTTGGTGTATTCCACGGTGTCGAACACCTTGGCCAGGTCACGCGGGCGGCCCAGGTCGGCAAAGCTGTCCAGGCCCAGCAGTTCGGGCGAGGCCGAGGCGATGAAGGGCGCGTGCGAAGCCGCGGCCACGTGCGACATCTGCTCGATGAAGTACATGTCCTCGGGCTGGCGCGTGATCTCGAAGTTGCCCAGCAGCGCGCCGAACGGCGCGCCGCCGAACGTGCCGAATTCTTCTTCGTAGACCTTCTTGAACATCAGGCTCTGGTCGAAGTCGATGGCGGTCTGGAAGTCGCGAACCAGGTCACGCTTGGTGGTGTTCAACACCTTGATCTTCAGCATCGGGCTGGTGTCGGTCTCCTGGCACAGGTAGTGCAGGCCGCGCCAAGTGCTCTCCAGGTTCTGGAATTCCGGCGCGTGCATCACCTCGCTCAGTTGCGCGGAGATCAGGCGGTCCAGCTCGGCCACGCGCGCATCCAGCATTGCGGAAAGATTGTCGGACACCACCACGGTGCCCTTCATGACTTCACGCACCAGCTCGCCGATGATGTCTTTTGCGCGATCGTGCTCGGCGGTCGACTTGGCGACGCGGCTTTGCTCGACGATCTGGTCCAGTAGGCCGCCTTGCGCGTCGGCCGGGGCGGCAGCGGTGTTCTGTGCAGCGGCGGAATTACTCATTGCGGCCTCCCTTGTCGGTCTCGCTGGTCAACTGTTGCAGCTTCTCGGTGCTGGACAGCACTTCGCCCAGCAGGTCTTCCAGCTTGTCGTTGCCCGCCAGCTTGTTGCGCAGGTCCGCCAGCTTGGTGCGTATGTCGAGCAATTCGCGCAGCGGATCCACCTGCTGGACCACGGCTTCCGGGCGGAAATCCTCGATCGAACGGAACTTCAGGTCCACGCCGAACGTGCCGCCTTCCTCGGTCAGCGCATTCTTGACGCGGTACGCGGCGCGCGGCTCCAGCCCACGCATCACGTCGTCGAAGTTGTCGACGTCGATGTTGACGAACTTGCGGTCCTTCAGACGCGGCAGCTCGGCTTCGGATTGCGCCGAAAAGTCCCCCACCACGCCCACGACGAAGGGAAGCTCCTTCTGTTCGATGGCGTCGCCCTTCTCCACGTCATACGTGAGCTGAACGCGCGGCGGACGGACTTTCTGCAATCGTTTCTGAACGCTTTCTTTCTTGGCCATGGATGGCTCCGTGCAAAGGATCGTGGCGGTCGGTCAGGCGCGCCGGGCTAGCCGACGCTGCCTGGGCGAATCACTTGGTAAGCAGGTCGCCGAACGGGTTCGGCGCGCGGTTGGGCTGCTGGGCGGGCTGGGTTGCGGCGGGCGACGCATTGGAGGCGGCCCCCGGCGCGGCGCTGGGAGTGACCTTGGGTGCGGCAGGCGTCGATGCGGCGGGTGCCGCACCCGTCGGTGCAACGCCCGTCGGTGCGGCGGTAGAAGGCGACGCACTCGCCGGGGCGGGGTCGGCCTTGCGCGGCGGCTGACGCGGACGCGGCGGCGGGCGGCGGCCTTCCGGGAACAGCACATCCTGCCCCAGCGTCTCGCGCATTGCCGCGGCCAGGGCCACGGCGTCTGCGCGCGCATTGCCTGCCAGCAACGCATCGGCGCGCAGGTCCGCCAGCGACTGCATGGCCACACGCAGGCCGCCGACGGCGCGCACGCTCTTGGCCACGAAATCATCCGGGTCGCGGCTCAGCGCCTCGTCGGCCGCGACGATGGCTTGACCATACTTCTGTTCGTCGAAACGAATCTTCGCGATGTAGGACCACGGCAATCCCTTGGACGGATTGCGGACCGCAATCTCCTCGAATTGCGCGACGGCCTGGTCGGCGCTCTTTTGCTCAAGCGCCTTTTCCGCTTCGGCCATGGATTGTTTGTATTCGGATTCAGACTGCGGTTTTACCGACGCGCAGCCGGCCATAACGGCAACGACACCTGCGAGAACGACGAGGCGGGGAAAGCGCATTTTTAAGCACCTAGCGGGGTTGTAACTAGGGGCCGTATTTCAACAACCTTTTGTTAGCCCAGCGCTACAGCAAGTGTCTTCATGTTACGTGCGTCGAAATTGCGCCTAACGTGCTGCGATCTGTATTGCTTCACACACTTCCGGTATAAAGGGCCATGTCCAAACATATCCATTTATCACGCTTCTTCGCAGTCGCGGCTTGCTCGCTTGCAAGCACCGTCATTACTGGATGTGCGGCCGTATCAGCCATCGGCGCGGTGGCCGGCTTGACCGGAAATGCGATGGAGATGGCGGGCCTGAAAAAGCCCGAAAACGCGCCTGTCGAGGTGAATTTGACGATCCATGCCGGAGAAAATTTGAATGCCAGCAGCGGACAGTCGATGGCTGTAGTTACAAAAATATACTACCTGAAGAATCCTGAGCAATTCCAACGTGCGCCGCTCACGCAATTGATAGACACTGCTGCCGAGAAAGCAACGCTCGGGGAATCCGTGCTGGGAATACGTGAGCTGACGCTCACACCCGGCCAACGGTTCGAAGCCGTCGAAAAGGTCCCCAAGCAAGCCGATTACATCGCGATCGCCGGGTTGTTCTACGCGCCCGCGCCGATGCGTTGGAAGTATGTATTCAAGGTCGACGACGTGGAAGACAGTGGGATTGTGCTGGGCGCGCACGCGTGTGCGCTCACCGTCGCCACTGGCAAACCCACGTTGCCGGCGGGCCTGCCAGCCTACGACCCGGCACGCCTTTCCGGCGTGCAGTGTCCCGGTTGACGCGCATTGCGCGTAGGCCCGCCTTCTATATGAAGACATGGAAAGACAAGCAAAGGGAGCGCCAACTTGAGTCACTCAGCCAAAGTCCTTTGGGGCGAAGGGTTGTTTCTGCGGCCGCAACATTTTCAGCGGCAGGATGCCTATCACGAAGACCGGCTGGCCGAGATGGCCCGCGCCTTGCATCCCTATGCGTGGGGCCTGCGCGCCGCGCGCTTCGATGCATCGGCACTGGCCAACGGCATGTTGCGCGCCACAGAGATGAGCGCGGTGTTTCCGGACGGTGAACTCTACAACGCCCCCCACGGCGATGAACTGCCGCCGCCGGTTGCGCTGACCGCGCTGGATGGCGTCACCGAAGCGGTCTTTTACCTGGCCATCCATCCGCTCAAGGCGATTGGCGGCAATTACCGCGATGGCCAGTCGGCAGCCAGCTTCGACTCACGCTACACGCACAACAATGCGCCGGCCCCCGACCTGTACACGGGCGCCACCACGGCTGAGCTGGCCTTCCTGCGCAAAGACGTGCGCCTGATCTCGGAATTCGAACCGCGCGACGCGCTGCTGGCCATTCCGGTGGCGCGCGTGCGCCGCACCGCCAGCGCGGGCTATGAGCTGGACACCACCTTCGTTGCGCCGAGCCTGTCGTTGACGGCCTCTGGCGCCCTGCATGAACAGCTGCGCCGACTGCTGGACGCGCTGCAGGCCAAGGTGAATGCGCTGTACGGCTTTCACCGCGAACCCAGCAAGAACATCATCGAGTTCCGCTCGGGCGACGTCGCCTCGTTCTGGCTGCTGCACACGGCCAACGAGGCCTACGCCACGCTGTCGCATCTGTTTCACCATCCGCAGCTCCACCCGGAACGGCTGTTCCAGGAACTGGCGCGGCTGGCGGGCGCGCTGATGACGTTCTCCAAGCTGCATACGCTGGCCGACCTGCCCGTCTACCGGCATGACGCGCCCGGCCCGGCGTTCGCCCGCATGGACGAAATCCTGCGCGACCTGCTGGAAACGGTGATCTCCACACGCTACTTCTCCATCGTGCTGGAAGAGTTGCGGCCGTCGTTCCACATGGGCAGGCTGGATTCGGAAAAGCTCGACGAAACCACGTCGCTGTATCTGGCCGTGCAGGCCGCGATGCCTGCCTCGGAACTATCCGAGAGCGTGCCCATGCGCTTCAAGGTGGGCGCGCCGGAAGACGTGGACAAGCTGGTGCTGTCGGCCATGCCCGGCGTGCCGCTGGCCTACACACCGCAGGTGCCGCCGGCGGTGCCCGTCAAGCCCGGGGCGGTGTATTTCGCGCTCCAGGCGCGGGGTTCGCTCTATGACCGCATGCTGCAAGCGCGCAGCATCGCCATCTACGCGCCCGCCGGCATCCCTGAGCTCAAGCTGGATTTGATTGCAGTCACCCGCTGACAGGACACGTACTTCCATGACCGCAGACGCTCCCTCCCTGATGCCCGGCGCCACCCTGCCGCCCCGGGCCGCCGAGTTCCACGCCAGCCGGCCGGCCAGGTCCCTGCTGGACTTGCTGTATGACGGCTTCCTGATGCTGTTCCTGCTCAAGAGCGGACAAGAGCCCACCGACGCCGCGGCGTTCTCGGCGCGGGTGCAGCAGTTTCTGGCGGACTACGAACGCGCCGCCAAGAAAATGGATATTCCCGCGGAAGACGTGTATGCCACGAAGTATGCATTCTGCGCCGCGGTGGACGAGACCGTGCTGAATTCGCAGTTCGCCATTCGCGATGCGTGGATGCTGCAACCCCTGCAGCTCACCTTGTTCGGCGAACAGCTGGCCGGCGAGAATTTCTTTGCCCGGCTGGAAGACCTGCGCGCGCAAGGCGCGCCGCGCCTGCAATCGCTTGAGATCTATTACATGTGCCTGTTGCTCGGCTTTCAGGGCAAGTACCTGATCGAGGGCCAGGAAAAACTCGGCTATCTGACTGCGCGGCTGGGCGACGAGATCGCGCTGCTGCGCGGCAAGCGCACCGGCTTCGCGCCGCACTGGCCGCTGCCCGACAAGGTGGCGCACACGCTGAAACGCGACGTGCCGCTGTGGTCGATCATGGCTGTCTTTGCGCTGCTCGGCCTGCTGGCGTTTCTGGGGATGCGCCACTTCCTGAACACCGAGATGCAGACGGCGATGGCGCCGTACCACGACATCGTCAAGCTGGGTCCGCGCGCCGCGCACCTGACGATTTCGCTGCCATAGCGTCCGGGCCGGCTACCGGCCCCGCTTTCACCCGCCCCCTCCCGACGCGTGCCCCGCGCCCCGGCTCTGCCGACCGACATTCGCCACGTCCTATGAACGCCTTGCCTTCGAACGCCCCGGCCTACTCGTCATTGAACATCGCCACGCTGTCGCAGCAGGCGCGCCTGCTGCGCCTGGACACCCCGCTGAACGCCGAACTCGTGGTCGAACACCTGAACCTGCGCGAAGGCGTGTCGCGCCTGTTCTCGCTGACGCTGGACTGCCTGGCGGCCAGCGCCGAAGTGGACGTGAGCGCGTTGCTGGGCAAGGAGATCAGCGTCAGCCTGCTGCAGGCCGATGGCGCGATGCGGCGGTGGCACGCGGTGGTGGAAGGGGTGGACGCGCTGGGCGCCGACGGCGGACTGGCACGTTTCCGCCTGCATGCCGCGCCGTGGATGGCCGCGCTGGCGTTGCGGCGCGACAGCTTCATCTACCAGGACCTGTCGGTGCAGGACATCGTCAGCGAGGTGTTTTCGGATTATCCCCAGGCCGCGTTCGCCTTTGAATTGAGCCAGGCGCTGGAGCCGCTTGCCGTCTGCACGCAGTATCGAGAGTCGGACCTGGCGTTCGTCGAACGCATCCTGGCCGAGGCGGGGCTGAGCTATCGCTTCGAACATCAACAGGACGACGGCCAGTCCACCAGCGGCGGCGCGCGCCACCGCGTGGTGATCTTCGACGCCGACGCCGCGCGCCCGCAGGACCCGGCCTCGCCCTTGCGCTTTCACCGTAGCGACGCGACCGAAACAAGCGACAGCATCACCCGGTTTGCCGCCCGGCAGGCCGTGCGGCCCAACCGCGTGGCGCGCGCCGCCTGGAACGAGCGCACGCTGAACGCGCACGCCGCGCAGAGCCAGTCGCAGGTGCAGGTGGAATCGCTGCCCGTCCTTGAAGACTACGACTACGACGGTCATGGCCGCTATGGCGATGACGACGCGGCCGAGCAGAGCGCCGCGCGGGCGCTGCGCGCCCATGAATCCGAAGTGGTGCGCTTTGAGGGCGCGGGCACCGCCCGCTCGCTGGCGGCAGGGCACGTGTTCGCGCTGAGCCAGCACGCACGCTACGCCGAAGGCGGCGGCGGACAGGCCGCCGACGAACTGGGCGGCAACCGTTACGTGGTGCTGGACGTGACGCACGAAGCCACGAACAACCTGGGCAGCCAGGCCGCGCAGGTGTTGAACACCCCGGACATGGAGCGCGGCACATATCGCAATGTCTTCGCCGCGCAGCCCGACGCGGCCGCGTTGATGCCCGCGTGGCGCGCGCGCCCCACGGCGCCGGAAAGCCTGGCTGCCGTGGTTGTCAGCGCGGCCGATGCGCCCATCACCGCCGACCGCGACCTGCGCGTCAAGGTGCAGTTTCCGTGGCAGCGCGGCGAAAAGCCGCTGCCGGGCGGCCTGCCGCATCGCACGCATGGCGATGCCAGCGGCAATGCGCCCGGCGATGACCGCTCGGGCACGTGGCTGCGCGTGGCCAGTGCGCAGGCGGGCCCGAACTGGGGCGCGCATCACCTGCCGCGCGCCGGCACCGAGGTCATCGTTGAATTCATCGACGGCGATATCAACCAGCCCGTTGTCGCGGGGCAGCTCTACAACGATGCGGATCTGCCGCCCTGGTCCGCCGGCGAAGACGGCGACGCCAATCACGCCGGCGTGTTGAGCGGGTGGCACAGCCAGGGCCTGGATGGCGCGGGCCGCAACCAATGGCTGTTCGACGACACCAAGGGCAAGCTGCGCACGCGCCTGGCCAGCTCCACCGCGGTCACGCAACTGGGCCTGGGCTATCTGGTGGAACAGGATCTGGACGACGCCAGCCGCGGCCAATGGCGCGGCACCGGCTTTGAACTGCGCTCGGATGCGTGGACGGTCGTGCGTTCCGGTCAGGGCATGCTGTTGTCGGCCACCGCGCGGGAACAAGGCAAGTCGACGCAAGCCGATGCAGAGGAGGCCTTGCTGCTGCTGCGCGGCGCGCAGGACGCTTCGCGCCGGTTGAACGACAGCGCGGGCCAGCACAAGGCGCGCCCGCTGGCGGCGTCCGAAGGCTACGACGACCTGCTCAAGGCGCTGGACCCCAAGCTGGAAGGCCGCTACGCCGCCCAGGTGAACGGGCAGGCCGCAGGCAAGGCCGCCGACGGGAAACGCACCGGCGAGGCCGCCGTCGAGCGCATCAACGGCCCGCATCTGTTGATCGATTCGCCGAACTCGCTGAACCTGGCCACGCCGGCCAGCGCCGTGTTGCACGCGGGAGAACACCTGCACGCCACGGCGCAGTCCGATGCGCATGTGGCCGCCACGCAAACCTATGCGGCGGTGTCGGCGCGGTCGGCCAGCGTGTTCGCGCAGCAAGGGGCGATACGCGCGGTGTCGGCGCACGCGCCCGTGTCGCTGCACGCCCACACCGACATTCTGGAAGCCCTGGCGGGGCAGGACATCACCGTCACGTCATCGGCCGAAGGCATCGAGATCCTGGGCCAGCAGCGCGTCACCTTGCAGGCAGCGGGCGGCAGCGTCATCCTCGACGGCGCCGATATCGTCTTCAAGGGACCGGGGCTGTTTTCGGTCAAGGGCGCCACGCACAACTTCGTCGGCCCCGGCAGCGATGCCGCCGCGCTGCCGGCGCTGCCCAGCACCACGGTCGACGACCCGCTGATCGTCAGCGCAGAGCTTATCCACAAGGACGGCGCCCTGGCCTCGGCCGCCAAAAAGGCCAGCACCAGCCTGATGGCCGGTTTTGGCGGCGCGGCGGGTGCGGGCGGGGGCCTGGGCGGATTGGGCGACCTTGCGCCCAGCGGCTTGGGCGACCTGGGCAAGACGGCCGCCGGCGCGGCGGCCAAGCTCTCGCAATTTGCCGGCCAGGCAAACACATTGGCCGGGCTGGCGAAAAATCCCATGGGCGCGTTGTCGCAGGCGCCGGGCTTGCTCGGCGGCATGGGTTCGACGCCCTCCGCCGTGGGAGGCTTGCTGAACACGGCCAAGAACACGATGGGCATGGTGTCGCAGGCGCAAGCCATGATCGCCAACCCGATGTCCGCGCTGCCCGCCGCCTCCGGCATGCTGGCGTCCGTCGCGCCCGGCGCGGGCGGCATGATCGACGGCGCGACAGCAGCCGTTGGCACGGTCTCCAAGGCGGCTGAATGGGTCAAGGACCCCACCGCCGCCCTGCCCGCCGCAACCGACATGCTGGCCTCGGCCGCGCCCGAAGGCGCGTCCAAGATGATCACGAGCGCCGCGTCGATCGCGGGACTGGGCAAGGGTGCAGAGGTAGGTTCGGGCGCGGGGCTTGGCGCCGACGGCGGACTGACGGGCGCGGCCGCGACGCCGTCCTTCGCGCCGACGGGGACCGGTGCTGCGCAATCGGCGGCTGCAGGATCGGCGCCAGCGTCGGCATCAAGCCCGATGACTGCGGCGAGTGCGTCGCCAGCCGCCGACCCGGCAGGCGCAGGTGCACCGGCTACGGCAGGGACATCGGCAACGGCAGGTGCGTCGGCTACTGCAGGTGCATCGGGAACGGCAGGTGCATCGGGAACGGCAGGCGCATCGACGCAGGCCACGGCTTCCGCGACCACGGCAACAACGCCATCCGCGGCCCCCGCCGCCACAGCGACCGCGGCATCGCCCGCAGGCGCCATGGCTGACAACGGTGCGCATCCGACCAGCGGCACCCTGCGAGCGCCGTCCACATCCGACGCCGCAACACAAACGCCCACGCTTGCCACGGCAGCGGCCGGCAGCAGCGCCGCGTCTGCAATTCCTTCCCAAGCAAGCACCAGCGCCGCGTCTGCAATTCCTTCCCAAGCAAGCACCAGCGCCGGCGTGGGAACTAGCTCTGGCGCGGGCGCGGGCATCGCTTCAGTCGCTGGTGCGGGTGTCGCATCGGGCGCAACCCTGGCAGGCACAAGCATCGCGTCCAATGCGTCGCTCGCCAGTGCGGACACCGGCGTCGCCTCCGGCATGTTCCTGGCAGATGCGAACCCGGGCATTGCATCCGGCACGTCCTTCACAAGCGCGGACGCAGGTATTGCCTCCGGCACGTCCCTTGCAAACGCGGACGCCGGCATTGCCTCCGCCACTTCCCTCGCAAGCGCGGACGCCGGTATAACCCCCGCCGCGTCCCTTGCAAACACAGACGCCGGTGTTGCCTCCGCCGTGACCTCCGCAAGCGCGGACGACCTTCTGGCATCCGGCGCTGCGGACGCTGGCGTTGCGTCTGCCATCGCCACCTCAAGCTCCGGCACGGCCGTCCCGTCCATCGCGTCGGCTGCTGGCGGCGCCGCCGCTTTTGCTGCAGGCGCAACGGGAGTCGGCATCCCGGCCACGGGCGCGCTGGCTGCCTCGTTGGCGGGCCGCAGCAGTTCGGCGTCCGCAGCGATGCCCATCGCGACCCAATCGGGATCGGGGTCGGGGTCGGAGTCGGTGTCGGGATCGGGATCGGGATCGGCGTTTGACTCGCAAGCGTCCAAGGCAGGCGGGCCCGCTTTCGGCTCGTCCTCATCAGACACGTCCACGTCCGCTACGCAATCCGACGCTGCCGCCCGCTCGCATCTCTCCCCCATCGCGGGCACGGAAGCGACCGGCCGCATCGAGGCGGACGCCAGGACGGCGCCGGGCTCGACCCACGACGCGGCGCCGTCCGCGTCCATGGCCGCGCAGGGCCACGCCCGTCAGGCTGAGGGATCGGGAGCCGCCATCGGCCTGCTCGCCGCCGCCGCCGGAACCGTGGCCGCGACGACGTCCCGTCGTACGCACGCCCCGGAAGGCGAAGACGCCACGCATCGCGCGCAGGTCGACCCGACACGTATCGGCGCCGCCGCCGCGGGACTGGCGCCCGCGTTCACGCAAGGATCGACAACCCAGCATCTGGGCGCGTCGCCTGACGCGCATCCCTCGACCGGCCCAGCCCCGCATCACGATCACACGGCGGAACGGGACGAGCAGACCACCCAAGCGGAACAGACCGCTCGGGACGCGCGCGACTGGCTTGCGCGCGGCACGTCCGCCCACCGCGAAGGCGGCGGCGACACAGCGTCCGGCGTACACGCAAGCCAGCGTGCCGATGCCCCCGTGGCCGCCGGCGCGCCCGCTGCGCGCGGGCCGATGAACGCCTCCGCTCATGACGCGGCTGCCGCCGCGCAGCAGGACGACGCGACCAAGGAGCGCAGCCCGGCTACGAATGCCGCGCTGCTCGCGTCCATTGCGGCGGGCGCAGGTAGTCTGTTGAGCGCCACCTCTGCCGCGGCCAGCAGCGTCACGCAAGCGGCGTCCGGCTCGACCGCCGCGCCGGGCAGTCTGCCCGATGCATTGGCGTTGCCGACTGGCGCGCCCTCCGTTGCGGCGCCGAGCGTGCCGGTCGCGTCTGACGCGGCGATAAGCGGGTTGCCGGTCTCCTCCGGCGCCACGGCCCCGGGCGCTGCCCTGGCCGGCACGCCGTCGCTGCCCGAATCGGCCGGTGTTTTCACCACGCCGCCCTTGCCTGGCGCGGCGCCGCAAACGCCCGGCTTCGTGCCTGCGCCCGGCGAGAGCCTGCCGCGGGGAACCGGGTTGCCCGGTACGACCGGGGACGATACTTTCGGGCTTCCGAACATCGAAGCCTCTCCCAGCCCGTCCGTCGCCGTCGGCGCGGCGGGCGCGGGAGCGGCGGTTGACGCGGCCGCGACAAGCGGCGCCGCGACCTCGACCCTTCCCGCAGCCACGGGCGGCATCGCCAGCGCGGGTCCGCTCGCAGGAACAGGCGCGGTTGCAGGTTCCGCGGGCGCTTCTCCCCGTTTGGCAACTGCCGACGTCAGCGAAGGCACGGCGGCACGCGCCGGAATAGAGACAGGCTCAGCAGATGCAGGTGTTGGCGCAGGTGCTGTTGCTGGTGCAGCAGGTACGGGTGCCGGTGCAGGTTCTGGCACAGGTGCTGGAGCTGGTGCTGGTACAGCAGGTGCGGGCGTAGGCGCAGCAGATGCAGGCGCAGGGGCAATCCCCGGCGCCGACGCGACCGCAAGTTCACCGAACGCCTCGGCGGCCTCCGCTCCCTTGGGCGCGAATGGTGCGGCCGCGCCGGTCGGTTCCGCAGCGGCCAATGGCAGCGCACCGGCAACCGTCACCACGCAAACTACCGGCGCGCCCTCCCCGGCGGACGTCTCTTCGACGCAACCCGCCGAGACCACCGCCCCCATCGCTGGCGGCGGCGCCAGCCCAACGCCTCCCCTTGCCGCCGGCAACACCACCGGCGCAACGCCGCCCCTGGCCAGCGCCAGCACCGGCGCCGGTGCCACCAGCCCAACGCCTCCCCTCGCAACGGCTGGCGCCGCAAGCGCCACGCCGCCCTTTGCGCCGGCCGGAACCACAGCCCCTGCCGCCCCGCCGGACACCGTGCTCGGCGCCGAAACCGCCCGCGCGGCGGGCATGGCCGACAGCACACCGGCAACCCGCGCGACGGACCTGTCAGCCGCAGGCGGTGCAGCCGGTGCAGCCGGCGCTGCCGCGGGCGGAGGTGGCGGCGCCGGGGCGTCCGGCATTGCCGCCGTGGCTGGCGGAGGCACCTTGGCGGCCATCGCGCAGCAGGCCAGCACCGCCTCTACCGTGCTATCTAGCGCCAGCACGCTCGCCAGCGGCGGCGTCAGCGCCAACGTCGGCGCGGCCATCGTGCCCGTCATGACGCAAGCGCTGAACGCGGCGGGTGACCGCGCCGCCGCGCTGAGTTCAGCCGTGGACACGCTGTTCTCGCTGCCCGACGTGAAGCAGGCCAACATTCCCGCCGTGGCCGGCGCCATTCTCAGCATGCCGGGCTTGTCGTCCTCGTCGGTGCCGGGCGTCATTGGCGCCATCCTGCAATCGCCCACGCTCGCCACCGAAACGCTGCCCAAGGTGGCCGAGGTGTTGATGAAGATCCCGGGCGTGGCGGATTCGCCGCTGCCGCAGATCGCGCGGGACGTGCTGGACACGATCGGACTGGGCCCGGTCGCCCGCACGCAGGGCACCAATCTGCCTGGCGGCCTGCCCGGCCCGTCCGGCTCCGGACGTGTGGTGCCCAGCGTCTCCACGTATCGCGGCCGCCAGGATGGCGCGCGCCTGCAATACGTCAACCTGGAACGCGCGGACGAACGCTGGAACGACGGCAACGCGTTGACCACCACCGAGCGGCAGACCCGCCGCCCGCGGATCCACGTGGAGTTCAACCGTCCGGGCGCGCACCGCTTCACCATCACCGTCAAGGCCGACGCCGGCAACATCGCCTACTCCAGCCGCGAGCGCGGCCGCCGCGCCAGCTACCAGGAGCCGCACGCCAACCCGCGCAGCTACGTCACGGACGCCGACGGCACCCGCATCGTCGATGACATCGACCTGCCCGCCGCCGGCCGCAACGTCTACCTGTTCGAGGTGCGCGACGAACGCGGCCAGCTCATCAAGACGGAGCGCGTCGAGACCGCGCGCCGCCTGTATATCCAGGAAGTGATGTGCATGAGCGCCCGCCCGGCGAACCATCTGGCCGACGTGACGCCGGTCACCGCGGAATTCGCGCTGCACGGCATCGACATGATCCAGCTGCCGCGCCTGCAATTCCGCGGCCGCTCGGCGGTGGATGCGGCGGACAACGTCGACGCGCAGCAGGCCATCATGGACGCCGTGCGCCGCGTGTACGCCACCTCGCCCGGCAAGCAGCGCGAGCCTTACACGCTAGTGGTGTGCCACGTCGACCGGCTGGCCGCGCCCGGCACCAGCGGCGACATGCGCCTGCCCGTGCCGGCCGGCCCGGGCGGACGCGTGATGACAGTGCCCATCGTCAACGACGACCGCACCCTTGCCAGCCTCTGGTACGAGTTCGACGACAGCGACGACTGGCTCGTCCACGCCCGGTACCTCTACACCGACGCGTCGGGCGCGGAACGTTCGATTCCCATTCCGCGCCATTTGATGACGCCGCTGCGCGAAAGCTCCGGCGCCGTCTTCTCCGTGAAGGTCGACCTGACCCAGATTTCGTCCACGCCCCTGAACGGCGTGCTGAACATCCAGTTCAACACGGTCGCCGCGAGCTATGCTGGCCTGGCCATCACCGGCACCAACCTGCTGTTCGTGTCCACGCTGGATCCCTACGTCCCTAACTCGCAGGCGTACCTGACGGAAACGCTGGCCCACGAAATGGGCCACCTGCTCGGCATGGTGCCCAGCGGCCCCGATTGGCCCGGCCTGCGCAACGAAGACTCCTCGGCCGACGATTCCAAGCTGGATCCGCCGCAGTACTTCTACTACAACATGGGAGGACACTGCTACTTTGGCCTGCCCAACCGGAACGGCCAGTACAGCGATGAGATCGGGCAGTGCGTGATGTACGGCATCACCTGCGCCAACATCCACTTCTGCCCGAGTTGCAGCAAGGCCGTGCGCAAGGTGGACTGCTCGGAAGGCTGGACTTCATTCTGACGACGCGCCCCGGATCACCTTCGCCCTCTGAAACGACATCGACATGCCCATCATGACTACCGACTGGATCGAGCCCGCCTCCTTTGCCTCGGTGCCCACGCACTCGCAGCAGGAACACGCCTGCATGCCGCCGCTGCAAGGCTACGACGCGCAGATGCGCATCGCCGCGCCCTCGCGCGTAAGGATCCGCGACGGCAGCACCCTGACGATTCCGGTCTGCGCACGCGGCATCCTGCCCGTCATCGACAATCCGCAACTGCCGCGCTTCGTGGCGAAGGATACGCGCACCGGCAAGGTCTACCGCGGCGTCGCGTTCAACTACGTGCGTCCCAAGCTGCCCAATGTCTCGGTGGACCCTCGGGAAGGCGGCCCCCGCCCCCCGAAGATCGCCCTGCCGCCGGGCATGACCGTGGAAACGCGCTTCACCACCGACATGGCAGGCGTGCTGCACCTGCCGGCCACGCCGGCCACGTATGAGGTCTACATCGAGGCCGAGGACGTGAAGTCGAACACGGTGACCATCGAGGTCGAAGAAGGCCAGAAGTAAAACCCGGCCAGGGAAAGCGCCGGCCAGCAGAAGTTCCGGCTGCCAAACGAACGGACCGGTCAAATGAAGACGGCCCTGCTATGCAGGGCCGTCTTTCCATCAACAACAAGCCGCCGATCAGGGCCGCGCGGGCGTCATCTGCCGGATGTTCTGCTCGTTGCGCGCAGCCATCGCCTCCACCTTCTCAGCGTTGCGCATATCCTTGGCGCGCTGTTCCATCTCGGCCTTCGCGTCGGTCTTGGCGAACACATCCTTGTCGCGCACGCGGAAATACATGCGGGTGCTGGCCAGCAGATGGTCTGGCCAGCTGCTCAGCATCGCGTCGTGCACCAGCCAGTCGAACAGCGTCATCACCTTGGGCGGCAATTGCGTCTTGCCGTCGCGCGCATCGCGCCAGGCGGTCAGCAGACGCCGCTGCATGGCGCGATCGGCTTTCATGTCGGCGAAGGGGTCCGGCAGCTTCTGAACGTAATCGGGGTCGCCCGGCTTTCTGCCAAGGCGCATGTTTTCCATGGCGACCGCCTCCTGCTCCCATCTTTCCATGGTCCGCAGCTGCTCGGGTTGGTTGCGTTCCATGTCCTGACGCCGCTGCTCCGTCGCCGCATCCTGGCGCTCGGCTTCTTCCAGGCCCTTGTACTCTTCTTCCAGGCGCTCCCACAGCGGCAGGAAGCGCTGCGGCGGCGCTTCGCCACGGCTGGCATTGGCACGCTCGCGGCGCTCATTGGCCAGGGCCTCCAGTTCGCGCGCGCGCGCCGTGGTCTCGGGCTTGGCAAGCTCCTCCCGCGAAAGCATGCTCAATCGCCTGCGCTCTTCTGCGAGTTCCTGCTCCGGGGTGAAGAAGTCCCGGTCCTTGATCCACGCCTCTGCGGGATCCGACATCCCGGCGCGAAACACGGGGTCCTGATAACGCACCGCCAGCCACCGCAGGAAAACTTCCATGTGCGGCGCGAAATCGCAGCCGGGTTCGTATTTGACGATCTCGCGGTAGGCATCGACCAGTTCCTGGACGTGATAGGTCTGTCCTTCGTCTTCGATCGAGCCGGCCAGGCTCAGCATCCGGTACAGCACCTGATCCCGGGACGCAATGCTCTCCATGCTATACATCGCAGCGCCGTGCGCGAGCGCCAGGTTCATCATCTCGCGCAATGGAACCCGGGATAGCGAAGCGCGAGTGCCCAGCGATCCCATTGGGGCCACGCCGGTCACGTCACCGCTCGAGCCCGGATAGAGATACTGCAGGCCACGCGTCTTTTCCAGGGAGTCCAGCCGCTGATTGCGGCGCAATTCATGCGCCGCGGCGAAATGCACGGCCTTCTCCACGGCTGCGGGTATGGTCAGCGTGCGGTCCTTGTGCGTCTGTTTAATCAGGTCCGTGAAGGGAATTAACTCAAGGAACCAGTTTTCTTCCATGATGGAAGCGACACTGTCAAACAGTCCCAGGAATCGAATGACAATCTTCGCGTCCGGGGCACCGTCTTTTCCGATGATGGCCAGGTCGGTGTCGTGGCGGCGCTTGTACTTCTTGACGATATCGTTGACGAATTGCTTGGCGATGACCCCGCCACGATCCGCGCCAAAAACGCAGATCTCGATACGCACGACCTTTTCCGTACCCGCGTTTGCCTTCTGATAGGCTTCCTCGAACTGACGCCTGGCCGCGTCCAGGCGCGTGTCAACACCGGTTCCCATCAATTCGGCGACGGCGGCATTGTCCCGCACGACCGGCACGCCCTCCAGCAATGTAGCTTTGGCAGCGTTCTTTCCCGCAGTCCAGGCAACCTTCAGCGGATTCTTCTTGAAATCCG
The DNA here is from genome assembly GCF_041879325.1 of Achromobacter sp. JD417. Lineage (NCBI taxonomy): Bacteria > Pseudomonadati > Pseudomonadota > Betaproteobacteria > Burkholderiales > Alcaligenaceae > Achromobacter > Achromobacter sp. JD417. The sequence continues at coordinate 5,159,820 of NZ_CP087159.1, forward strand.
ACCAGAAGCCGCGCAAGGTGGCTTGTGCGCGATTGCGGATTCGCTCGGGATCCAGCGCATTCCAGATTCTTACCGTCTTCTCGGGAAGCGACTGGACGTCTTTCACGACGTCCTTGTATGCCTTCACCATGGGGTGGAAGGACCCATCCTTGATGGATTGCTGGACAGCCTTCTTTGCGCGCCCTGTGGCATCCACATCCGGAATTTCATCAAGACGCGTGATGTTCTTTGCCGCGTCCTGCGCGCTGGAGATCGCCTTGTCGGCCACTTTTCCTCCAGCAATCGTCAGCGCGCGGACAACGACGTCAGCCTTTGCGCTCTCGTTCAGCTCGACGCCAAGGCCCGAGTAGTAGAACGGAAACCAGTGCTGCTTGTTCGGCCTGTTTTCGTCGTCTTCGCTGAAGTGGGCCATCCACAGCCTGCTCACATTCGACAGGAACGTCGGATTCTCCTTATCGATATCCTTGTTCCGCCCGAAGCCATCGAAAAAGAAGCCCATCCGCAAAGTGATACCGCACTCGGTGCAGGAATCCTTGGGATAGGCGGCCTCATTGGCCGCCATGGCCTTCAAGACTGAAGCGGGCGTTCTGTCGACTTCAGGAATTTGATCACTGGACATTCTTCTCTCCAGGAGGCGTGCCGGACGCCTTGATCTGTGCAATCTTTTCGCTCGGCAGGGCAAACACGGCACGGCCAAAATCACCCGGCTTGCGATTCGGATCTTTCAAGAGTTTCGCGATCTCGGCCTGCTTGTCAAAATCCGAGGCCACGACAAAGTAGAGATACATGTAGCCGCGCATGTCCTCGGCCTCTTCAATGCGATACCGCGTCCAGGCCTGCCGGGTGACTTTTGCGAGAACATGCTTCAACTGGGTCGCGTTTTCGTAGCCGGTCAACTCGGAGCCGTACTTCCCGTACAGCCATCGAGTGGTTTCCACGATTGGAATTCTGACTTGACCGGTCAGATTGCGACTCAGCGCCAGCTCCATATGCTCGTCAGGATAGATATGCAATTCCAGATAAAGCGTGCCATCTCCGTCGGGCGCCTTGGTGGCGGGAAAATGCACCTTTGTTTCCTTCCTGAACAACAGATCGTCGAACTTGTTGTCGAACAGATGTTTGCGAAGCAACTCGGGGTCCCCCCCGCTCCACTTCACCGTAAAGTCAGTCCCCTTGAATGTGTAGCAGCAGGAAACCCGTCCCTCGCCTCCGCCCGGCACCAACGTACTTGAACTGACCACGTTGCCCGATGCGTCACTCAGCCTAACCGGCTCCAGATTCCAGGGCGTGTAGTTGTACGCGATGAAGCTGACACCCTGGTACGTGGGTTCGCCATTGCACCCCGCCAACAGGCCCAGCCACAGCAGTACCCCGATCAAGCCCTTACGCATTCCTTGCTCCCAAATCGTCATCAGACACCCTTGTCTCCGGGCGATGTTCCCGCCGCCTTGATCTGCGCGAGCCTGTCCATGGTTAGCTTGGACACCGCCCGTCCCAGATCGCCCGGCTTTCTGTTCGGATCCATCAACAACGCCGCAAGCTTCGAATCCTTGTCGAAGTCCGAAGCGACGACGAAGTACATATACATATAACCGCGCATGTCCCCTTCGTCTTCAATCCGATAACGCATCCAAGCCTGTTTGGTCACCTTCGCAAGCACGTATCTCAGCTCGTGAATGCTTCTGTAATTCTCCAGTTCCTCTTTGTGATGCTTGTATAGCCAGCGCGCGGTTTCAACGATGGGAATTCTGACTTGCCCCAACAATTGACGGCTGAGGGCCAACTCCATGTGCTCGTCCGGATAGATGTGCAATTCCAATATGACGGGCCCATCGCCGGGAGGAAGCTCCTGATCTTGCAGCCGCGCCTGCGTCTCTTTGGTAAAGATCACATCATCGAATCTTCCGTCGTACATGTGCTTGCGCATCAAATCTGCGTCGCCACCTTTCCACTTGATCGTGAAGTCAGTACCTTTCAGCGAGTAGCAACACGAGACACTTCCCTGGCCACCACCTGATGGAATCATCCCGCTTGCGGCCATCCCGCCAAACGCATCAGCGATCTGAACGGATTCCAGATCCCAGGGCGTGTAGTTGTAGGTGATCACGCTCACCCCCCGATAAGTCGGTTCGGCGTTACACCCGCTCAACAGGCCAAGCCAAAGCAGCATGCCGACCAATGCTTTACGCATCGCCGCCATCCCGGCCCGCCCGATGCCGCGCCTGCACCGCATCCCACACCCTGTCCGGCACGCCTTCCAGCGCTTTCGACAGCCCGCCTTCTGCGTTTGCCCGATACGCACGCAGCCCGTCGGCGATCGCCGGATGCTCATCGAAGCGCGGCGAGATCGCCACGCCCCACGCGACATAGTCGAACGTGTCCTTATCCCCCGCCACGCCGTGAGCGCGCGCGCGTTCCAATTGCGCCTGCACGCGCGGCACCAGGGTGTCCTGATCGGGGTTGCCGGGCAGCAGGTTCGGATAAAGCCGGCGCAACTGCACCGCCAGCTTGTCCGGGTAGTCCAGATCGAACAGCATCTGGTGCTGTTCGGGCGTGAAGCGTTCAATGCCCTGCGGCCGCGCCGCGGGTAGCCGGCCCGTGCCAGCCAGCTCGCCCTGCGAGCCATCTCGCAGCGCATAACGCAGCGTGATCAAGGGCGCCGCGAAACGCGCGCGCTGCTCGGGTGTCCAGACCTGGACCACGCGCGCGAGGATGCGGCTGTCGTACCAATGCAGGAAGAACTCGCTGGCATCCGGCAAGGCGTAGTCGCAGAACGCGCCGAAGTGCGCGATCAGCTTCTCCAGCGGCACCGCCGACGCGAAGCTCATCATCGCGTAGCGGCCTGCGGCGCGCTCGTGCAGCGCTTCCAGCACACGCACCAGCACGGTGCTGAAATCCCCGTGACGCGGCCCGCGCAGCACGCCTTGCGAGGCGCCGTCCACTTCGATCAGCAGCGGCGCCACGTCGCCGTAGATGTCCAGCCCGGTCTGCGCCCACACCGAGCCGAAGCTCAGGTCCTCGGTCGCGGTCAGCCGCGCCAGCAGATCCGGATGGCCGCGGAAGTCGACGATCACATACGCGCGCGCGGCCTCGCCATACGGGCCGCGGTGATGGGGCAATTCGGCGAATGTGGACAGCAGCGCGTCCTGCCAGGAATATTGCATCGCCGTCATGCCTTGTCGGTGATGGACTGCACGCTCTCCAGGGCGTCCAGGATGCAGGTCTTGCAGACGGTGAACTGGGGGAGCGGATACGGCATCTGCGTCGGGCCGGCAAATTGCTTGTTGCCGGTCTTGACGTCGATACGGCCCGGGGCGGTGACGGTGATGTTGCCGCCTTCGATCACGATGCTCGCGCCCGCCGCGTTGGCGATGCGGATTCGTGTGGGCGACGCGTACTCGATGCCCGCGTTGGCGCTCACCATGCGCAGGTCCTGCTGCGCCTGCACTGTCAGCACATCGTGCTGCGACAGCACCTCGACATCGCCCGTGCCCGCAATCAGATCCAGGCCCGATTCCGCGCCGCCCTGCTGCACTCCGGCCACGATGCCCAGCGCCTGCCCGGTATGCACGCGCAACGACCCGATGACGGCCAGGTTGTGGTCCTGCCCGGAAGACCAATGCACCAGTTCGCCCGCCGCCACCTGCAGGTTGCGTCCGGCCGCTTGCGTCAGGCCCGCGCGGCCCGCCATCAGCACCAGCGGGTCCGTCAGGTGGGGCACTTTGCCGTCCACCACGTCCGTATGTTTGGCCGAGGCATCGCCCGCCGCGCCGCCCAGCGCCTCGCCGGCCACGGTGCCGGACACGGCGTGCGTCATGGCGGCCAGCGGCGCGCGTTCGCCATCCAGGCGGCTGGCGCCTTCGGACGTCGTGCCGCGCGCGGACGCCAGCCGCACGCCCTGGTGGGCGCCGACCACGCCATCGAACGACTGCGCCATGATGTCGGCCTGCCCGGCCAGCGTCAAAGGCGCCGCGGCCTCGCCCGCCGGCTCGCTGCCGCCCGCGTTATAGGTCGTGAGCAACACGCCGCCCGCGCCGCGCACCGCGCCGAACGCATCCGTGCGCAGCTCTGCGCCCACGCCGCGCACGTCGCCGCGATAGTTGCCGCTTTGATGGATCAAGTGGCCCAGGTTCAACTCCGTGGCGGCCTGCGTCGTCTTGATCTGCATGCGCAGTTGGCCATCGCTGTCGTCGAACACGATCTGGTTGTAGCCGTCGCCGCCGAATTCCTTGCTCTTGAAGCCGCTCAGCGCGGCCGCGTTGCGATGCTGTTCGTCGCCACCGGCCGCGCCATGCCAGGCAGGCGCATTGCCGCTAGCAAGGTTGGCCTGCGCACTGGGCTTGCCGTCCAGGGCGGCGGCGTAGACGTCGGTGTTCATCGGTTCGCCGGCCCTGCCGCCGGGCGTGGAAGGGATGCCGCCCTCGCCGCGTCCGTTGTACAGCGCGCCCACCACCAGGGGCTGGTCGATGTCTTCATCCAGAAACCGCACCAGCACTTCCTGGCCAACGCGCGGCACGAAGCTCATGCCCATCCCCGCGCCTGCCTGGCGCTGCGCCACGCGGGCCCATCGGCTCTTTGCCAGGCCCGCGCCTTCGGCCTGCCAATGAAAGCGCACGCGCACATCACCACGGGCATTGCGGTAGATCTCGTCCTCGCCACGGGCCTCGGTGGACCCTTCAGCGTTGGTGACGATGGCCGTGTGCACGCCCACCACCGACGGCGCGCCCGCCAGCCGTGCGCCTCGCCCCGCAGCGAAGGCGGCGCGCCAGGGCCGGTCGCAGCGCACGGCGCGGAACCGGTTTGCATAACCCACGTCGTGCGCGCGCGCCAGCACGGCGGCATCGGGCTGCGCCTGGCCAAGGAAGGCGTCGCTGCGCGCAGGCTCATCCCCGTCGGCGGAATGCGTGACGGTCTCGTCGTCAAAGCGCAGAAAATCATCCAGCGCGCCCCGCATTGCCGCCATGCCGGCATCGGCCTGGCCAGGCAGATTGTTCACGCCCACCTGCTCCAGCAGATCCAGCGCGAAGAGCGGTTCAAAACCCGCCTCGCCGGACGGACCGAGCGGCGACATGTCTTGCAGCGTGAACCGGGTTCCCGACCGGAAGGTGCGCACATTGCCGCGCCCCACGAACGTTTCGGCGCTTGCCTGCACCGCCTGCATCATCAGCGTGGCCTGGAACTGTGCATGCGCCTGATTCAGCAAGGCGCCGTGGCCCAGCGGCTCGAACCATTCCAGCCCGGCGCTCTCGTCATCGGACCCGCTGGCCGGGCCCGCCAGGGCCTGCCCCGAAATGGCATGCTTGCCGCTGCCGTGCCATCCCAGCACGGTGACGCGTTCCACGCCGCGGCGTTGCCGCCGCGCAAACACCTGCACGCCGTCCTGCGATTCGGTGGCGTGCGCGCGCTGAAAGCGCACGCCCACGCCGGCGGACTGCGCGTCCTCGGCCAGCGTGCGGCTGTCGGCAAAGATCAGCACCGCGTGGCGCGCAGGCGCACTGTCGTCTTCGACGGTGGTCCAGCCCAGGCCGGACTCGGCCAACAGCCGCGACAGAAAGTCGTAATCGGTTTCGCGATACTGCGTGGTATAGGGGCGCGCGGGCAGATCGGCCAGATGCGTCTCGACCTCGGCGGACACCTTGTACGTGTAGCCCGGGTAGGTATCCAGCACGTGCCGCACGATGTCCAATACGGGCTGGCTTTCATAGATGCGGCTTTCGCGCCGCTGCGTCGCCAGCCACAACCACGGCGCCAAGGTCAGGCGATACCGCGCCATGCCCGGATTGCCGCCCAGCATCTCGGCCTCGCGCACGACGCCGCTGCGCCCGGTTTCGGTGCCGTCCGCACACGTGGTCCACAAGGTGGCCGGGCGCGAGATCATGTCGTTCAGGTCCAGCCCGGCATCTTCGGCCAGCGCCACCACGCGCATCTGACCAATCGTCGACAGCCCCTCGCGCGCGGCCCAGCCTTCCACCTGCAAGGACGACATCGCCCCTTCGCCGTCCAGCCGGAAAAGGCGGGTCTCGGCGCTGAAACTGCCGCTGCTTGCGTTGACAGCCATGGAACAAAAACCTCTTGGAAGACGTTGACGACACTCGCCCGCTCCGGGCGATGCGAATTCAGGGTTCGACGTTGGCTTGCGGCGTGGGGCATTCCGGGGCCGTGCCCCACTGCCCCGCGCACACGCGCAGGCGGCATTGCTCGCCTTCGATGAAACTGAGTTTGCGGCAGGCCTTCAGCCGGTCGGCCAGCGGCGAGCCGGGCATCTCTCGGATGAACACGCCATCAGACTTGTAGACGCGCGTGCCCGGCGGAGACGCGGGCGGCAGCCCGTAGCTCATCAATGCCGAGAGCAAGGCGGCGTCGGTATCCGACTGCTTGGCGGCAGTGCGCGGCGTGTTGCTGGCGGGCTTGGCCGCTTGCGGCGCGCCAGACTGGCGCGCGCGTTGCTGTTCGGCTGCCTGACGCGTGGGTCCAGGCGCAGGCGCGGCCGCGGGCGGCGGCGTCATGGCCAGCACGGACAGCGGATTGGTCGGTTCGCCCAGCGGGTCCGGATCGCCCCGGCCGATGTTCGCATCGCGCGCGGGCGGCGCTTCGTCAACGATGGCGGCGACCGCCGGCGGCGTGTCCAACACAGAGGGTAGCGACGTATCTGCCGCGGAGGCCGCGCCAGACGCTTGCGACGGCGCGGAGACGGGGCGCTCGGCCGACGCCACGGCGGGCGCCGGCGCTTGCGCCGTCATGGGCGCCACGCCCTCTTCATGAATGAACCAGGTGACGCCGCCAGCCAGCAAGGCCAGCAACAGCGCCAGCGCCAGCCACCGCCCCGCGCGGCGGCGCGGCGGCGCAAGATGTTTGACCTCGGCTTGCGGTACGCGCCCCTCTAGCGCCGCCAGAATGCGCGCCGATTCGATCTCGCGTGACGAGGACGCCGTGGCGCTGAGCAAACTCGGCGCGGTCTTCGTAGGGCGAGATTCTTGTTTGTCTTCTGCCATGCGGATTCCCGTGTCAGCAGGAGGCGTGTGCAGCCCCCCTGTAACCAAGCCCGCCGAGAATACCCGATCGATCCGTTTCGATCATCGCTCCTTGTTACGATTCCTAAGGGTCGGACGCTACTTGCAACGCCCGAGCACTTGCCTCGTGCGCGAATAGAACAAAAGATTACGCCTTCACATGAGGGACCTATTTTGTTGCTGCTACTGCCCCTGTATTTTTTACTGGCGGTGGGCGTCTCCGCTCTCCTTTTTTTTCCCGCGTTGCGCCACGGCGCAGCCCGGGGTCTGCGCGCCTGCGTACAAGGCGTGGCGCGGGGTGCGACGCGTGGCGTGACCCACGCGGGCGGGGCAGTTGGCGGGACGGCGGGCGTGCTGCGCAGCGGCATGAACGCGTCGAGGGATTGGGTCGGAAGGTACCGCTGGCAAGTTGCAATCGGGCTGACAGTTGTAATGCTTCCGTCACTTTTTGCTTTCTTCATGCGACACAATCACACATTCGTTTACAGCACCCAAACGGCCGGTCCGGACCCCCGGATACAGGCTTTGCTGGAGGGCGAAAGGCTGGCGCCGCCCGCCCCGCTGCCCCCCGACGCATTCACCACCCGCGAAGTGGAATTGGTGCGGCCGAAGCTGGGCGGCGCAAGCCGGAACTGGGATCTGCTGGACGCGGATTTCCGCCAGCGCCTGCTCTTGGCGTATCGCATCATGCGTGAACAGCATGGGTACGAAATGGCGCTGATCGAGGGCTATCGCAGCCCCGAGCGGCAGGAAGAACTGGCGGGCATGGGCACGCACGTGACGAACGCGGGCGCGTTCCAGAGCTATCACCAATATGGCCTGGCCGCCGACAGCGCATTCTTCCGCGACGGCAAGATCGTCATCTCCGAAAAAGACCCCTGGGCCATGCGCGGCTATGAACTCTTTGGCGAAACCGCCGAACTGGTCGGCCTGACGTGGGGCGGCCGCTGGAAGATGATGGACTTCGGCCACGTCGAGCTGCGCCGTCCCGGGGTCATGCAACGCGCTCGCGAGGGCGCCAAGTGATGGCCCGCGTAGTCAAGAAAGGCCTGTTGGTCCTGATGCTGTTCGCCGTGGTGTGGCTGGCCGTCATCATCTGGTGGCAGGAATCCCGCACGCTGCCGACCGGCGTGGACATCGGGCTGTATCTCTTCGCGCTGCCCCTGGCGATGCTGGCGGCCCTGTGGCTCGGGGCGCGCGCGGTGCGTGCCGCACGCGCGCCCAAGCCTGCCGCGGACGCCGCCACGCCGGCGGCGCAAACGCCGGCGCACGCGCCCGCGCAACTTGTCCAGTTGCGCGTGGCCGCCGTGGCGGCGCGTGCCGCCGCCGGCGACGACACCGCCGCCATCGCCGAGGCGCTGGCGGCGCAAAAGCGTCCCGAGCTGGATGCCGAACTGAAAACGCCGCAGGGCTATCCCATCTTCGCCGCGCGCGTGCCCGGCGTGAACGACCTTGCGCTGTACGCCGCCGCCCGCGAGCGCGGCGCGCCGCCCGAGGCGACGGGCACGGCAACCCTGCGCGTGACGTCCCTGCTGGCCGACGTCGCCCGCACGCTCACCAACGAGGCGCATCGCCACGTCACCGCGCTGGACGTGCCCGCCCGCGATGAGGACTGGCCCCTGCTGCGCGTGGAGCTCGTCCTGCCGGCCGATTGGCCGGACGCGGCGCGTGAACGCGCGTGCCAGGAGATTCAGGCCGCGGCCGGCGTCTGGCCTGATAGCCGCATCGGCGTCGCGCAACACCAGGCGCGCGACACCATGGCAGCCGACGGCCTGCTGCGCGACCTGGCGGCGGCTACGCACGACGCGCAGACGCCCGAGCCCTGGCGCATCGTGCTGGCTGGCGACGGTTATATCGATCCCGAGCAAGTGGCGATGTGGGATGGCATGTCGACACTGCTGACCCCCGCCAATCCGCAAGGCCGTGTGCCGGGCGAAGCGGCCGCCGGCCTGCTGCTGGGCCCGGCCGGCACCGACGCCCCACTGCGCGTGGCCCTGTCGCCCGTGCTGCGCCGCCAGAAGCCGGCCGACGCGCGCGGCGCGCAGGCCGAAGCCCCGCTGGCGGAAACCGTGCAAGACCTGCTGCAACGCGCGGACGTCGCACCCGACAGCGTCATCCACGTCATCAGCGATGCCGACCACCGGGGCAGCCGCCCGCTCGAACCGATCAACATCGCGTCACAACTTTTCAGTCACCTGGACGCCGCCAAGGATTGCCAGTCGGTTGGCGTTGCCTGTGGACATACCGGCGTGGCCGCCTCCCTGCTGACGCTGGCCGTGGCCGGGCAAGCCTGCATGCAGTACGCCCAGCCGGTGCTGACCCTAACCCTGCAAGACCCCGTATTGCGCTCGGCGGCACTGGTTACCCAGCCCGCCGCCAGCGCTACCGCCTGACCCCATAACAACAGCGAAAACCATGCGTAGCCCATCAGGATTGTTTTCTCGATTTTCCAGCGCCATGAGCGACTTCCGCTACTGGAGCGCTCGCGTGTTCGCCAACCCGCGCACCTTCATGGCCATTGGCCTGATTGCGCTGATCGTGTTCCTGTTCCTGTTTGCCGACACCATGCAGATCGCGATGGTGTGGGCCGGGGCCTTGCTGGGCGTGCTGCTGTTTCTGTGGTTGTGCATCTACCTGTGGCGCCGCCGCAAGGCGCGGCGCGCCAACCAGAAGCTGGGCGACATGCTGGAACAACAGGTGCAGACAGGCGCGGCCGCCAGCCCCGCGGCCAACCGCAATGAGATCGAGGCGCTGCGCACGCGGCTGACGCAAGCCGTGCGCACCATCAAGACATCGAAGATCGGCCAGACCTCCGGCAACGAAGCGCTGTACGAGCTGCCCTGGTACATCGTCATCGGCAACCCTGCCGCCGGCAAGAGCAGCGCCGTGATCAATTCCGGCTTGCAGTTCCCCTTTGCAGACAAGAACGGCGCAGCGGTGCGCGGCGTGGGCGGCACGCGCAACTGCGACTGGTTCTTCACCACGGAAGGCATCCTGCTGGACACCGCGGGCCGCTACTCGGTGCACGAAGAAGACCGCAACGAATGGATGAGCTTTCTGGACCTGCTCAAGCGCCATCGTCCCAAGGCGCCCATCAACGGCATCATCGTGGCCGCCAGCATCAGTGAACTGACGGATGCCGGCCCCGAGTTCGCGATCAACCTGGCCAAGAACCTGCGCCAGCGCGTTCAGGAACTGACCGACCGGCTGGAAGTGTTTGCCCCGGTGTATGTGATCTTCACCAAGGCTGACCTGATCGCCGGCTTTTCGGAGTTCTTTGCCGACGCGGATGCGCGCGAGCGCGATCGAGTCTGGGGCGCCACGTTGCCCTATGGCGCCGATGAAAGCCGCGACGTCCTGACGCTGTTCGACGAGCGCTTCGACGAACTGTACGAAGGTCTCAAGGAAATGGGCACGGCGCAGATGTCGCTGCGCCGCAGCGCCGCCCTGCCCCCGGGCCTGCTGACGTTCCCGCTGGAATTCGCGGGCATCAAGCCGGCGCTGCGCACGTTTCTGTCGACGTTGTTCGAGACCAATCCGTTTCAGTACAAGCCCGTGTTCCGCGGCTTTTACTTCACCAGCGCGCTGCAGGAAGGCGCATCGCGCAGCACATCCACCGACAAGCTGGCCGAACGCTTCACGCTGCGCCCGGCCAACCGCGAGCCCGCGCGCGGCGTCAGTTCGCACAACGGTTTCTTCTTGCGCGACCTGTTCTCCAACGTGATCTTTGCGGACAAGAAGCTGGTGCGCCAGCACGCCAGTCCGAACAAGGTCCGCATGCGTTACCTGACCTTCTTCGGACTGGTGCTGGCGCTGGGCCTGGTGCTGGGCGGATGGAGCTGGTCTTACCTGGGCAACCGGCAACTGGCCACCAACGTGCAGGCCGACCTGGACAAGGTCGTGCGCCTGCAGAGCGAGCGCACGGACCTGCAAAGCCGCCTGGAAGCGATGGAGATCCTGCAGGACCGCATCGAACAGCTGGACCGCTATGCCGCCAGCCGGCCGCTGTCGCTGGGCCTGGGGCTGTATCAAGGCGATGTGCTCAAGCAGCGCCTGCTTGCCGAGTACTACAACGGCCTGCGTCAATTCATGCTGGCGCCCGTCAAGGCCAGCCTGGAGGACTATCTGGGACGCGTGGACGTATCGCAGGCGGCCGCTTCCGGCGAGCGCCCCGCCACCGCGCCCCCGCAAGCGCAAACCGTGCGCGCGAACGCGGGCGACACGCTGTTCCAGGACGCCTCGCCCACCAACGTCGACGACGCCTACAACGCGCTCAAGACGTACCTGATGATGGCCAACCGCGAACACGTGGATCCGACGCACCTGTCGGATCAGATCACGCGTTTCTGGCGCGGCTGGCTGGAAACCAACCGGGGCGCGATGCCGCGCGACCAACTGATCCGCAGCGCCGAACGGCTGATCTCGTTCTACGTTGCGCGCGCGGCAGACAGCGACTGGCCGCAGATCGAAACCAACCTGGCCATGGTCGAGCGCACGCGCGGCAACCTGCGCAGCGTGATGCAGGGCATGCCGGCGCGCGAACGCGCCTACGCCACGCTCAAGGCGCGCGCCGCCACCCGCTTCCCCGCGATGACGGTGGCGCGCATCATGGGCGAGGCCGACGCCGCCGTGGTCGCGGGCAGCTACGCCGTTCCGGGCACCTTCACGCGGGAAGCCTGGGAGCAATACATTGAACCGGCCATCGGCGAAGCCGCCCGCAAGGAAGTCCAGACCAGCGATTGGGTGCTGGGCGTGAACGCGCGCGACGACCTCACGCTGGAAGGCAGCCCCGAGCAGATCCAGAAAAGCCTGGCCACGATGTACAAGACGGAGTACGCGCAGGAGTGGCAGAAGATGCTGCGCGGCGTCACGATCAAGCCTTTCTCAAGCTTCGATCAGGCGGTGCAAGGCATGAACCGCCTGGGCGATCCGCAGAACTCGCCGCTGGTCAAGCTCATCAACACGACGTACGAGCAGACCTCCTGGGACAACCCGTCGCTGATCAACACCGGCCTTTCGCAGGCGCAGACCGGCGTGGTCGCGTGGTTCAAGCGGGTGATCCTGCGCCAGGGCCAGCCCAAGCCCACGGAAGTCGCGCCGGGCGGCGAACAGATGCCGATGGGACCGGTGGGCCGCGAGTTCTCCGACGTGGCGCGGCTGGTCGTCACGCGCGACAACCAGTCGCTGCTGGGCAACTACATGAACGCGCTGTCCAAGATCCGCACGCGCTTTAACCTTATCAACAACCAGGGCGATCCGGGCCCCGGCGCGCTGCTCCTGATGCGCCAGACGCTGGAAGGCAAGGATTCGGAACTGGCCGATGCGCTGAAGCTGGTGGATGAGCAGATGCTGGCGGGATTGACGCCCGCGCAGCGCGAGACGCTCCGTCCGCTGCTGGTGCGCCCGCTGATCCAGGGTTACGCCGTCGCGATGCAACCTGCCCAGACCGAGTTGAACAAGGTCTGGAACGCGCAGGTGTACCAGCCCTTCACGCAGACGCTGGCCGACAAGTATCCGTTCTCGACCAAGGCTGGCATCGAGGCCAGCGGTGAAGAAATCGGGCAGATCTTCGGCCCGCAGGGCAGCATCGCCAAGTACGTCAACGAGACGCTGGGTCCGCTGACCGTGCGTCGCGGCGACATCCTGACTGCACGCACCTGGGGCGACATGGGCATCGAGCTGCAACCGTCCTTCACGGCGAACTTTGCCCAGTGGGTGGCGCCGCTGTCCGGCGGGGCAGCCGGATCGGGCGCGGCAAGCCAGCCGCAGACGCTGTTCCAGATCCAGCCCAGGCCCGCCGGCGGCGTGACCGAATACACCATCGAGATCGACGGCCAGCAGCTGCGCTACCGCAACACGCCGGCGCAATGGGTGAACTTCGTATGGCCCAACGCGCAGGGCGCGCCGGGCGCGCGCATCACGGCCACCGCCTTTGACGGCACCGTGGTGGAAGTGGTCAACGAACCCGGCCGCTTCGGCCTGGAACGCCTGATCTCGGGTGCGCAGCGCAAGCCCAACCCGGACGGCAGCTTCGAGATGAGCTGGAGCAAATCCAACATCACCGTGCCCGTCCGGCTGCGCATCATCAGCAACGCGCAAGCCGCCAGCGCCGGCGGCGCCGAGCCCGGCAGCCAGGGCCTGCGCAACCTGCGCCTGCCCGCCACGGTGGCCGGCACGTCCCCTCAACCCTCCGTCGCCCCGACGCCTGCCGGAGCGCAGCAATGAGCAATCCGCAGTCTCCCATGTTCCGTACGGCTTACTTTGGCAAGATTCCGTCCCGTGGTGATTTCGTCAAGAACACCTCGCACCCGCAGTTGATGGCGACGCTGGATGCGTGGGTGGCCAACACCATGGAGGTGCTGGCGCAGGACCCGCACTGGAAGACGCTGTACGACGAAGCGCAGCCCGTTCCCTTCGCCGTGCTGGGCTCGCGCGGCAAGCTGGCCATCGCCGGCCATCTTCAGCCCAGCCGCGACCAATCGGGCCGGCGCTTTCCGTTCATTACCGCCACGTCGGTGGAAGTGACCCGTCCGCTGGACTTCATCGCGCGCAGCCCGCTCGCCTTCAGCCGCATGTGGAATCGCATGGGCACGGCGGCGGCGCAGCTCATGCATGACGGCGACCCCGCGCCCGCGCTGCAGACGCTGAACGACCTGGAAGGCGAGATCCGCACCGCCGCCGACGACGGCTTCGATGCCTTCATCGACCTTCAGACGATCGAACGCGTCGAGGCCATGCTGCGCGGCAACGGACACGCGGCCAGCATGCACGACATCGTCCTGGCGCTGGGCATCCTGCTCACGCCCGTGATGTCCAGCGGCTCATCGCAACTGGACACCGGGCTTGCGCTGCCGCTGCCGGACGATCCGCTCTACATCAATCTGGTCGCCAGCTACTGGATGACCTTGATCGCGCCGTTCCTGACACGCGCCGACTTCGAGATCGCCATTTTCATCGGGCGCATCGCCGGCAAGCACCGGCTGGTGGTGGGCTTTCGCGGCGCCTCGCCGCGCACGCTGGCAACGCTGCTATCCACCCCGCAGGCGCTGTCGCAGCATTACATCGTGCTGGAAGACGCGCCGTGGGTGCGCGATCACGTCAGCGCCAGCCACGGGCTGGCCAAGCTGGCGAGCTATCTGGATCAACCGCGGCTCTCCTTGCGCCAGGCGCTGGAGACTTTCCGCGAAGTTTTCATCGGAGCCTAGGACATGCGTACGCTTACTCTGGTCCTGGCCGCCTCGCTGGCATTCTCGGCCCACGCCCAGGACGCCGCCACGGTCGTGCCCGCCAACGTCATTCCCCAACCCGGCCAGGTGGTGGCCAGCGGCGCGGTGCCCGACGAGGCCACCAAGGCCGATGTGCTGGCGCGCCTGCAAAAGGTCTATGGCGTGGGCAACGTCATCGACCGCATCGACGTGGGCGGCGTGGTGGCCCCCCCGAACTGGTCCCAACACGTGGGCAAGCTGCTGGACAGCCCGCTCAAGCAGATCAACCGCGGCCAGCTGGAAATCGACGGCACGCAGATCCGGCTGCGGGGCGAGGTCGACAACGAAGCCTCGCGCCAACAGATCGCCAGCAACTTTGCCACGTCGCTGAACCCGACGTACAAGATCGTCAACGGCTTGCGCGTGTCGGCCGGCAAGGATGAGCAGGATGTGCTGGACAACCTGTTGACCAACCGCGTGGTGGAGTTTGAGACCGGCAGCACCCGCTTGACGACGCGCGGCCGGGAATTGCTGGATCGCGTGGCCGACACCGTGCCCAAGCTGCGCGCCGACAAGATCCAGATCATCGGCCACACCGACAGCTCCGGCAGCCGCAGCACCAACCTGGCGCTCAGCCAGGCGCGTGCGGACGCGGTTCGGGACTATCTGGTGGACAAGGGGTTGCCTGCGTCGCGCTTCGAAGCGATGGGAGCGGGCCCGGATCAGCCGGTGGCCACGAACGCCACGGCGGAAGGCCGCGCCAAGAACCGGCGTATCGAGTTCCGGGCGGCGCGGTAGTCAGGGGCGGCGGCGGCGGTGCGCTCAGTTGCCGTCGCCCGCCTTCTTGATGCCCAGCAACTCTTCCAGGCCCGACAGCGTCTCGTCGTTCTTGACCACCGTGCGCAGCCACAGGTGCAGCGACATCTCGCCCCAGCTTGCCGCCTTGTCGGCCAGGTAGGCCACCGGGCTGTGCGGCTCGGTGCGGCGGAAGAACTCGGCCACGTCCCGCAACTGCGCCAGCGCCTGTTCGCGGGTCTGAATGGGCCCGCGGGCGGTGGCGGTCGGTACGGCGTGCAGCGGCGCGGCGGCGCCCGGAGCGCCCGACGCAGCGGCGTCATCGAAGTGATCGGCGGCAGTCAATGTGGGCTCCACACGAACAGGGGCGGCGGGCGCGGCCGGCGCCGGTGCGGCGGCAAGGTCCGTACGGACCAGAAGGCCCGCATCGCGCGCAAAACGGTGCACCAGTTCGGTCACGTTGCGCAGCGCCTCGCGCACCCGGGAGAACGCCGGGCTTTCATCGCCCAGTTGCGCATCCAGGGTGCGTTCCAGTTGGTCCAGCGCCTGCGCGCAGCCTTGCAGCTGCGCGTCCAGCTCCGAATAGAAAGACGGCGGCGTGTCGCGCCGCGCGGCATCGAAGCGGTCCAGCGTGAGCTTGCCGCGTGTCAGTTCGTGGGCGTTGTCGGGCGTGCGCTTGACCGCATTGGCCAATTGGCTGGCCGCCTCCCAGAGCACCGCGCCATAGCGGGCGCCGTCGGCTTGCGTCAGCGGGATCTCGCCGATCAATTGCTGCGACCGCGACAACAGCCACGCCAGATTGCCCACGCGCTGCTGCACATCGCCATCTTCGGGCACCGGGTGCAGCCCGTCCCAATAGTTGCGGCACAGGCCGTCGATCAGCAGGTAGCCGTCGCGCAGCCCCGCGAAGCCGCGGGTTTTGGCCCAGGATTCGGCAAGCCACGATGCGATGCGGATGTCTTTGCTGCGGTCGCGCAGCACGGTGGTGCAGATGCGCGTCACCTCGGGCCAATCGGCTTCTTTCAGGTCGATGACCCAGTCACCTTGGTCGAGTTGGGGGTCGTCATGCCGGCGGGCCTCGCGTATCGCGTCGAACTCGGGCGAGAACACCAGGTCCACGCCGCAAGGCGCGTCGCCGGGAATGGGTTGCAACAGGGCGTTGATGTCGGTCATAGGCGTCAGGGCTGTTGTAGGCGCAAATCATGCCACATCCGCTTACGTGTAACGTTCAAAGATGACACGTCCTATTACAAGGCGCATCACGATGCTTCGTTATGATTTGCCCTCATCCCCAAGGAGCATTCATGACGTCGAAGACCATTCGTATGTTGCCCGACGGACACTTCATCGCCGGCACGCCGCGCCGCGCGCCCGATGGATCGTACGTGGGCGGCGAAGGCCCCATCACCCGGGCGCCTGACGGCACCTATGTGGCCGGCAAGCCTCAACGCGCGCCCGACGGCAGCTACAAGGGCGGCGGCGGGCCGGTGCGCATGGCGCCGGACGGCACCTTCGTGGCCGGCCCCGCCCGGCTCGCGCCGGATGGCACGTATCTATAAACCTGACTCTCGCGCACCATGTCCCAACGTTCCGTCATCCGCAAGGGCGATAAAACTTCGCACGGCGGCGTCGTCGTCACCGGCGACGAAACCGTCGTGATCTTTGGCCAGCCGATGGCACGGGTCGGCGACCGCGTCACCTGCCCCAAATGCGGCGACAACCACACCATCGTGGAAGGCGTGCAGAACGTCGGCTCCGACCGACTGACTGCCCTGGAAGGCATGCGCACGTCCTGCGGCGCCACGCTCATCGCCAGCCAGAGTTTCTATCAGCTGGAATACGGTTGACCCCGCGCAGGACACCTCACCGGTCGCAGCGCTGCGGCACCTTGCGCGGCGCCTCCGTATAGCCCAGCGCCGTCACCCTGCGCAGCAGGTCGGCGTACACCGCGTCGTCCAGGCATGGCACCCTGGCCATGATCCAGACGTAGTCGCGCTTTGAGCGGCCAATGATGGTGGTCTGGTATGACTCGTCCAGATAGGCGATCACGTACTCGGCCTTGATGGGCCAGATGAACTGCATGCCCCACACCGCGTTGCCGGTGCCGGGCCGCACCGTCGCCACGGGGTGCATGGTGTCGATGGGCGCATCGAAGCTGCCATCGCGATAGCGGAAATCCGTCTGCACCCGGCCGTCCGGCAACAGCCGGTAGCCTTCCACGGCGTCATAGGCGTTGCGCTCGGGCCAGCTGGGAATGTGCGCGATCACATACCAGTCGCCCATGAAACGGTCCAGGTCCACTTGCGCCACCGGCGGCATGGGCGGCGGCGACGCGCAGCCGGCCAAGAGGGCCGTCACGCCGATACACAGGGTTCGCAACATGATCGATTCTCCTCAGGGCCGCGTGTAGCGATAGTGCGCCACGCCCCATTGCTGTCCGTCGTCGTAGCCGAAGAGTTCGGCGCACGCCATCCAGAACATGCGCCAGCGTTGATGCCACAAGCCGGCCAAGGGTGCGCCGTAAGCCTGCGCCAACGCCGCCCGCGCCGGTTCCGCTCGGGCGTCCTGGTTGGCCAGCCAGTGATTGGCGGTGCGGGCGTAATGCGTGCCGTCGAGAAACCAGCGTTCCTCAAGCGTCAGGTCTTGCTGGAAATGCAGCAGCGTATGGGCCGACGGCATGATGCCGCCCGTGAAGAAGTGCCGTCCCATCCAGTTGCCGGCCCCGTCGGTCTCGAACGGATAGGCGCGCTCGCGGTGCGCGAAGATGTGCACGAAGAGCTTGCCGCCGGGCCGCAGCCACTGCGAGATGCGCGCCAGCAGGTCCTGGTAGTTGCGCATGTGCTCGAACATTTCCACCGAGACGCACCGGTCGAAGGCGGCGCCGGGCAGTGACAGGACATTGACGTCGCAGGTCACCACGCGCACATGCGTCCAGCCGCGCGCGCGGCATTGCGCCTCGATATGCTGGCGTTGCGTGGCCGAGTTCGACACCGCGGTGATGCGCGCGTTGGGATACTGTTCGGCCATCCACAGCGTCAACGAGCCCCAGCCGCAACCCAGCTCCAGGATGTCCTGGCCGTCGGCCAGCCCGGCGCGCTCGCCGTACAAGCGCAGCATCGCGTCTTCGGCCTGGTCCAGCGTTTCGGCGCCGGTTGGGTAATAGCAACTCGAATACTTCATGCGCGCGCCCAGGCACAGCTGGAAGAACGCAGTGGGCAACTCGTAGTGCTGCGCGTTGGCGGCGTCGGTATGGATGGCGACGGCGCTGGCGCGCAGGCTGGCGATCAGCTCGCGGTCGCGTTCGGTCCAGGCCTCGATGCCGCCGGCGTACTCCTGCGCCAGGCGCTGGGCGCACAGGCGCCGCATGCCCAGGCGCAGGAGCGCATCGGGCAGCAGGCCGCGCTCGGCCAGGCCAAGCAGGCCGGGCGCCGGACGGTCGGAGGCCAAGGGAGAGTCGTTCAGGATGGCGGTCGTCATGGCATGCCTCGTCAGCGTTTCGGAAACCAGGGAAAGAACGCCGGCGTGCGGCGTTGATAGTCGCGATAGTCGTCGCCGCGCGTGCGCAGCGCCTGTTGCTCGGTGAACGGAATGCCGCTGATCCAGCGCAGGAACACAAACATCAGCACCGGCCCCAGCCACGACAGCCATGCCAGCGGAGAACCCCACGCCAGGGCGACGTAGCCAAACCAATGGCACCACTCGAAGAAGTAGTTCGGATGCCGCGAGTAGCGCCACAGGCCCCGCCTGCAAGTGTTGCCGCGGTTCGCGGGGTTATCGCGGAAGCGGTCGAGTTGGCGGTCTGCGATCACCTCGCCCGACAGCGCGGCCAGCCAGATCAACAGCCCCAGTGCCACGGGCCAGCCCTGCGCGGGACTGGCGCCCACCGCCAGGAACGGCAGGCAGAACAACATCACCAGCCCGGCCTGGAACATGAAGAGGCCAAAGAATTTGCCCTGATGGCCGTCCCAGTGTTCGCGCAAGGCGCGATAGCGGCCGTCTTCGCCTTCGCGCACGCGGCGCCACAGGTGCCACGCCAGCCGCAGCGACCACACGCCCGCCATCACGGCCAGGGCCAGCCTTGCGGCACCGCTGCCCGCGCCGGTGGCCGCGATCAGCCAGGCCGAAGCGCCCATGCCCAGCGCCCACACCACGTCCACGATGCCCGCGTTGGCATGGCGGCGCTGCCAGCCCCAAGCCAGTGCCATGGCGGCGATCATCACGATCGCGATGGTGGACCATTGTTGCCAGATCGTCATGATGCCTCCCGGGTCCATCGCCGCGCCCCTGCCGTCAGCGCGGGCAACGCCAGCGCCCAGCCCGCCGCCAGCGCGGCGGTGGCGCGCCAGGCGGGCGGTTCGAACTGCACCGATTGCCAGCCGCGGGCGGCGCCCCAATAGGCCAGCGGCGCGCCCACCGCGCCGAACACGCAGGCCAGCCACGGCCGGGAACGCAGGTAGACGAGCGAGTGGTTCAGCGTCAGCGCAAAGGCGGCCCACAACGCCAGGATCCACAGCGGCGCGGGCCAGGCGTCGGCCGCGTACCGCGCCCATCCCAATGCGGACAGCGTGCCCTCCAGCACCAGGCCGCACAGCACGGCGGCGGCCGCCAGACGCAGGTCGGCACGCGCCGTCGCCGAGACCGCCAGTTGCGCCGCGACGAACACCACGGCGGCGGCCACGCCCGGCCAGGCCAGCCCGCGGCCCGCGCCGATGACGGCGCTGAACCAGACGAGCTGGTAGCCGATCAGGTTGGCCCAGAAACGCATCATGCTTCCTCCCGCAACCAGCGCTCGCCATCGGGGCGCGCCTGCGGATGCGTCAGCAGCAGGTGCGCGACGCCGATGGAGCGCTCGCGAAAGCCGCCTTCGCAGTACGCCAGGTAGAACTCCCACAAGCGGCAAAAGCGCGCATCGAAACCTTGCGCCCGCACCTCGGGCTGCCGCGCCAGGAAGCGCTCGCGCCAGGCTTGCAGCGTGCGCGCGTACGACAGGCCGAAGTCCTCCAGGTGCACCAGCGCCAGGTCGCAGGCGCGGGTCTTGGCGCGCAGCATCGCCTCGATGGACGGAATGAAGCTGCCCGGAAAGATGTGGCGCTTGATGAAATCCACCGAGGCCAGCGCCTGCTCGTAGCGATGGTCTTCGATGGTGATGGCCTGGATCAGCGCGCGGCCATGCGGACTGAGCAGGCTGGCGACCTTGGCGAAATACGCTTCCAGGAAATTCGCGCCGACAGCCTCGATCATTTCCACCGACACTACCTTGTCGTACTGGCCCTGCAGGTCACGATAGTCCCGCAGCACGACGCTGACGCGGTCCTGCAGCCCGGCGGCCCGCACCCGCTCGACCGCCAGGTCATGCTGCTCGCGCGACAGCGTGGCGGTGGTGACATGGCAGCCGTAATGACGGGCGGCGTGGATGGCCAGGCCGCCCCAGCCGCTGCCAATCTCGACCACGCGGTCCGACGGCTGCAACGCCAGCTTGCGGCAGATCGTGTCCAGCTTGCGATGGGACGCCGCCTCCAGCGTGTCGTCGCCGTCGGCCCACAGTGCCGACGAATACATCAGGTCTCCGGAAAGAAACAGCGAGAAAAACGGATTGCCCAGGTCGTAATGCGCGGCGATGTTGCGGCGGCTGCCCTCTCGGGTGTTGGCATTGCGCGCATGCCAGCGCCGCAACGCCCAGCCGGCCAGCCGCGCCAGTCCCGACTCCATGGCGTCCAGCGTGTCGCGGTTGCGCACCAGCAGCCGCACCAGCCCGACCAGGTCGTCGCAGCGCCACAGGCCATCGCCGTAGGCCTCGCCCGCGCCGACGCTGCCTTGCGCGGCCACCAGCCGGTAGAACCCCAGGTCGCTGACGGTCAGGCGCACCAGCGGCTCGCCGCGGCCCAGCGTGGCGCTGCCCAGGCAGTCCTCGATCAGCAGTTGACCGTGGTCCAGCGCCGCCAGGCTGGCGAACAGACGCTGGCGCAACAGGCGGTCGAGCGCCGTGGCGGGGCGGCTGGCCGCGATCGAGGCATGTTCCGAGGACGTCATGGGTTTCATTGCGGTTCTCCGTTGGGCGTGCGGGGATGGTCGTAGACAGGATTGCGCTTGAGCCACAGGCGCAGCGCCTGCCAATGGATCGCGCCGACGACCTGCAGCGTCATCAGCGGATAGCGCCACAGCACGCGCGCCAGCGCCGCGCCGTCCAGCGCGCGGCGCTGCAGGCTCAGGTGCGCGTCGAACTGCGTCACGCCTTCCCGGCTGACCTGCATATGCACACGCAGGTCGTCGGCGGGCAGGTTGAAGCACCAGTCGTAGGCGCAGTCCATGGGCATGAAGGGCGACACATGAAAGCGCTTGTCAAAGCGCCAGGCCAGCGCGCTGCCCTCGCGCTCGGCGGCGGCGGCGGGCAGCACCACGCAATGGCGCTGCTTCCAAGGGGTATTGGTGATCTCCGCCACGATCGCCGCCAGCGTGCGGCCGTCGGCTTCAAAGCAGTAATAAAAGCTCACGGGGTTGAAGACGTAGCCGGCATAGCGCGGATGCGCGAGCAGGCGGATGGGCCCGGCCGGCACGTCGCCCAACTGCGTGCGCAGGCGCTGCCGCACCGCCTGCGCCAGCGGCAGGCCCTCGGCGGCGTCAAGATAATCGGCCCGGCGCCACTGCGCCAGATTGGGCCGCTCCACCGACCACAGCCAGCGGTCCTGGAACACCTGGCCGATCTCGTCCAGGTCCAGATAAAGCTGCGCCATGCGGTAGCCGAAGCCGTGCGCATGCGGGTGGTGGCGCCGGTGGGTCACCCGGCCTTCGTAGACGGCGCTTTGCAGGTTCATGCCGCCTCCCGCGCCCAGACCCCCGGCTGTTCCTGGATGCCGCGCACCACGTCCAGCGCGCTCGCCACCCCGTCTTCGTGAAAGCCCCATCCCCAATAGGCGCCCGCATACCAGCTGCGCTGCTGTCCCGAGATCTCGGCGCGGCGCGCCTGCGCGGCCACCGATTCGTGGGTGTACACAGGGTGGTGATAACGCATGCGCGCCAGCACCGCCGCGGGATCGACCGCGTCGCTGCGGTTCAGCGTCACGATGAAGGGCCGCGGCGACGTGATGCCCTGCAGCAGGTTCATGCAGTAGCTGACCGAACAAGGCGCCTCGGGGTCGGCCGGCACGTAGGCGTTCCAGGCGGCCCACGCCTTGCGCTGGCGCGGCAGCAGGCGCGCGTCGGTGTGCAGCACCACGTCGTTGTCCTGGTAGGTGATGGCGCCCAGAACCTCGCGTTCCTGCGGCGTCGGGTCGGCCAGCAGCGACAGCGCCTGGTCGCTGTGGCAGGCGAAGATCACTTCGTCGTGATGTTCCAGGCCCTCGCGCGTTGCCACCTGCACGCCCCCCGGCAGACGCTTGACCGCGCGCACGGCGCAGTTCAGCCGCTCGCGCACCGTCCACCGCTGGCGCATCGCGTCGATATAGGATCGCGACCCGCCCTGCACCACGCGCCATTGCGGACGGCCGCTGATGCGCAGCATCTGGTGGTTGGCCATGAACCGCACCAGGTAGCGCGCCGGGAATTCCAGGATGCGCGAGGCCGGCGACGACCACAGCGCCGAGGCCATCGGAATCAGGTGATCGGTGCGAAAGGCGTCGCCATAGCGGTGCTGCGCCAGGTATTCGCCCAACGTGGGGCCTGGCTCCGGCGCGCGCAACAACACGGGCGACTCCCGGTAAAAGCGCATCAGGTCGCGCACCATGCCCAGGAAGCGTGGGGATACCAGGTTGCGCCGCTGGCAGAACAGCGTGTCCAGTGAGGTGGCGTTGTAGGCCAGGTCATTGGCCTCCTTGTGCACCGAAAAGCTCATGGTGGTGGGCTGCGACGCCACGCCCAGCTCCGTCAGCAACGCCGTGAAATGCGGGTAATTGAGCGGGTTATGGACGATGAATCCGCTGTCGACCGCGTACTGTTGCCCGTCCTGTTCGACCGTGTGCGTATGCGTGTGCCCACCCAGGTAGTCGTTGGCCTCGTACAGCGTGACCTCGTGATCGCGGCCCAGCTTCCAGGCGCAGACCAGTCCCGAGATGCCCGAACCGATGATGGCGATGCGCATGTTCACTCCTTGGCGGCGGCCAGCGCCCAGGCCGGTACGCCCTTCAGGTCCCAGATGAGGCCGGCGGCGGCCAGCAGGCGCAGGCCGTACCAGGTGATGTCGATCTCGCGGGCGCGAAAGCCCTGGCGGGCCGAGCCCGGATAAAAATGATGGTTGTTGTGCCAGCCCTCGCCGAACGTCAGCAGCGCAAGCCAGGCGTTGTTGCGGCTGTCGTCGGCGGTGTCGTAGCGCCGCCTGCCGTAGCGGTGCGCCAGCGAATTGATGGTGACGGTGGCGTGAAACAGCGCCACGGTGGAAATGAAAAAGCCCCACACCAGCATCTGCGGCCCGTCGGTGCCCAGGCCCGGCGCCACGCGCGCCAGCAGCGCGCCCAGCCCGTAGCACCCCAACGCCAGCGCCAGCGGCACCGCCGCGTCGAAGCGGTCGAGCCAGCGCAGTTCGGGGTAGCCGCGCAGGTCGGGCACCCGCGCCATGTCGGTGGCGAAGGCGCGGCGGGTCAGGAACCAGCCCATGTGGCTCCACCAGAAGCCATGGCGGCGCGGCGAATGCAGGTCCTGCGCATCGTCGGCATGACGATGGTGATGACGATGATGGGCCGCCCACCACAACGGTCCGCGCTGCGCGCACGACGCCCCCAGCACGGCGAAGACCAATTGCATGCCGCGCGAGGTACGAAACGTGCGATGCGAGAAGTAGCGGTGGTAGAAGCCGGTCAGGGCGAACATGCGCACGGCGTACAACGCCACCGCAAGGGCCAGCGCGGCCGGGGACACGCCGGTCCACAGCACGCCCAGGCAGCCGGCGTGCAACAACGCGAAAGGCAAGGCGCGGGTCCAGTCGATGCGATCGGGGTCGCCGCCCGGCGCATCCTGCGCCTGCGTATCGACCCAGCGTCGTATCGAAGCGGTCCAGCCGGTAAGAACGGAGCGCATCATGCTGTCCTGTATGAAACGTGTCGGGATATACGGGCGCGGCGGAGCGTCGGATGCATAAGTGAAAACCCTTATTCGCAACGCGACACCAGCGGCGTGGCTGCGGCCGCGTCCAGGTCCCGCTTGGACGGCACGGGCCGGATGGCATCGGCCGGAAACTCGATGCGCACGGCCGGGGTGCCGCCGTCGCCATCGCGCAGGTTGCTCGGTCCCTCGAACCGCAGCAGGCGCCGGGTGGCGATGTCGTAGGTCACGCGCAAGGTCGGCGCGGCAAAGCCATACCAGGCGTCCAGCCGCAGCCGGAAACTGCGCTCCGGCTGGCCGGCGGCATCGCGCGCCTGTACCGACAGCGGCATCCAGTCCAGCCGGCTGGGCACCAAAAAGCGTGGCGGCTTGGCCGGCGGCTGCCAATTGGCGCGCAGCCAGGCGTCGAAGCCGGCATCCACCACGGCGTCGTCCACCGGCGGCAGCGTGCGGTGCTGCATCGGCGCGCCGGCGCGCGGTTGCACGTAGACGGTGCGCGCGCCCTGGCGGGTATCGACACCTTCGCGATAACCATCGCGCTGGTCATAGAGCGCGAAATCCGGCGCCGGATCGTCGACCCCGCCGCGCACCCATTTGCGCGCAAACGCCTCGCCGTCCGGGCAGCGGTACAGCACCAGTCGCTCCTGCCGTGCGCCGTCGCGCACCACCCAGTGTTCTTCGCGGTAGCGCTCGGCGCCGTCGCGGCTGTCATAGGCGTAGCCGAGGTAATGCTGATTGGCGGCCCACGCGCCCGCGGGCGTCAGCAGCACGACAACGAGCAGCAATCGCATGGTCACTCTCCTTCGAGGGATGGGCAGGGGCGACTGACGAACGCGCTGACGTCGTCGAGCACGGGCGCACGCCAGCGCAGCGGCCGCGACAGCGCGCCCACCAGCAGCTTGTGACCCAGGTCGGGGTACTGCACCAGCCGCGCGCACGCCCCCGCCTCTCGCAAGGCATCCGCCAGGCCGACGCTGTTGCGGCGCGGGTCGACGGTGGTGTCGGCGGCGCCCGTCAGCAGCAGGCCAGGTGGCGCGTCGCGGCTGACGTGATGGATGGGCTGGGAGTCGGCGGGCGTGTCCGGATAGCCGAACACCGGCCGCACACCGCGCGCCTCGATGGGCAGGAAGTCATAGGGGCCGGCCAGCCCGATCCAGCCGGCCAGCGACGCCGGGCTGGAACCGGCGGCGGCAAGCCAGCGCTTGTCCAGCGCCAGCATGGCCGCGATGTACCCGCCGGCGCTGTGGCCGGCGACGAAGACACGCGCCGGGTCGCCGCCGTAGTCGCCGATATGGCGCTGGGTCCACGCCACCGCCAGCGCGGCGTCGCGCAAAAAAGCGGGAAAGCCGGCTTCGGGATAAAGACGGTAGTCGGCGACAACCGCCACCATGCCGCGCGCCGCCAGCGCGTCGCCCACGAACCGGTAGTCGGCGCGTTCCCCGCTACGCCAACCGCCGCCGTAGAAAAAAACCACCACCGGCGCGTGCGTGGCGTCCGTCGGGCGGTAGACGTCCAGGTGCTGACGCGGCAACGTGCCGTAAGCCAGCCCCGCCGTGACGTCGCTGCCGTCCTCGGGCACCGCACCGTTTAGCAGCGTCAATGGCGAACAGGCGGCCAGCAGGCCGAGGGCCAGCGCGGCCACGGCCACGATGGCAAGCAGGCCACGCGGGCCAGCGGCGATCCAGGAAGACATGGGGCACTCCGCAACGGAACACCCCTCTATACGCGGGCAGGCCCGGTTTGGATGCAGCTCAGATCTTGAGCACGTCGCCCTTCATGATGACCGGTCCGGTGGGCTTGCCCGAGGGCGAGCCGCCCGGCGGCTCCAGGGTGATGGCCAGGGTCTGCACCCCTTCCAGCCCTTGCGCGCGCGGCAGCGCCGTCTGGCCATCGGGCGCCACCACCCCGACGGATATCGGCGCCTGACCCGGGGGAATCACCCAGAGCTCCAGCGCCTTGCCGTCGGCGCGCGAGGCCAGATCCTGCAGGGCATGCACATGCAGGCCGCCGCGCTCGTCGGCGCGCACCACCAGCATCGCCTGCGCCTCGGGGCTTTGCAGCACCGCCATCAATTGGGTGCGCGCGGCGCGGTCGACCTGCATCGGGTAGACCACCACGCCGGCCACCAGCATGGCCGCCAGCGCGCCGCTAAGCACGCGCCAGAACGCCAGGCCCTGCCAGCCGCGGCTGCCGCCGGGCTTCAGGCGCGCTTCGATGGCGCGCCACACGCGGCGCGGGGGAACCCGCGGCGGCAGCGACCATAACAGCGGATAGATATCGTTTTCCCAGTCGCGCACCTGGCGGCGCAGGTTGGCATCGGCGGCCATCAGGCCCTCGAAACGGCGGCGCGCGCCACCGCGCATGGCGCCGGCCACGTAGTCGGCGGCAAGCCGCTCGCGCAGTTGAGGATTGCTGTAGTTCATGACAGGCACCTCTTGAGCCGGTCCATGCCGCGCCGCACCCAGCTCTTGATCGTGCCCAGCGGCGCCTGGAGGCGCCGGGCGATCTCGCTGTGGCTGAGGTCGTCGAAAAAGGACAGCGCAATGGCGGTGCGTTGCTGCCCCTCGAGCTGTTTCAGGCAGTCGGCCAGGCGCTGGCCGTCCTGGTCGCGTTGCAGCCGCTCGAACGGGCCGGGCGCGTCATCGGCCCAGGCCTGCGTCAACGCGCCGTCGGCGTCGGGGCGCTCCAGGTCCGGCCTGCGTAGCAGGTCGATGCAGCGGTTGCGCACGATGCGCGTCATCCAGGTCATGACTTGGCTCTGCTCCGAGGAATAGCGGGCGGCATTGCGCCAGATATTGATGAAGCTGTCCTGGAGGACTTCCTCCGCCCAGTCGCTTCGCCGCAATATACGTACGGCGAGCGCAAATAGATGCGGGGAAGTCTGTCGATAGAGTTCCGCCAGCGCGGACTCCTGGCCGCGGGCGCACTCCTGTATCAAAGCCTGCAGACGTAGCGGGTCGGGCATGGCGGCTATCCGGGTCACTGGCAATCAGGCCGCGCGGCGATATACGGCGCTCGGGGGACGGATGTCTAGCTGCGGATGATACAGGCAAGTCCCCGGCTGCTGAACGACCGGACCCATGGCCGTGCGGGCGAGCCTGGCGCAGGCCTGGCGTGCGAAAGCCAATTGACGCCCAGGCGCTGCAAAGTCTTGTGACAGCTTTGAATGACTTTGTAGCCTGTTGGGAAATCGAACGGAATATCATCCGTCCCCTTCTTAATCACCCCCCTCAGGAAACTAAGATGTTTATGCCGCGCCCCTTGCGCATGTCCGCCGTTCTGATCTTCACGCTGGCGCTTGCCGCGTGCGGCGACGATAACGCCAAACAGGAAGCCAAGGCGCCCGAGGCGACCACCGCTCAGGCAGAGATCATCAAGTACAACCTGTACGTGGATACCGCGAACAGCCTCTCCACCACGTTCGCGCAGGCGCTGGACCGCTACGAGACCCATGCCGTCCCGGCCCTCAAGAGCGGCAAGCCGCTCAAGGACTTCGTCATCAGCAACGACACGGCCATCCTGCGCACCAAGGAAAAACTCGACCGCGCGTTGGCAATGCCGACGCCCATCGCCGAGATCGACGCACCGGCCAAGGCATTCTCGGACGCGCTGGGCAAGCTGGCGCCGCTGAGCACCGAACTGCAAAACTATTCGGCAGCCAAGACCTTCCTGTCGGACAACGGCGCGCTGGCCCGCGAGAAAAGCCCGGCCTATGTCGCCGCGCTGACGGAAGCCGCAAAAGCCGAAAACAATTTCTACCGCGGCATCTCGATCAAGGACACCGCCAACACCAAGGAAGCCTTCGAAAAGGCCAAGAAAGACACGGTCGCCTACTACCGCGCCGGCATGGTGTATTACGGCAAGGCCACGATGGACAAGGCCTCGGGCGTGTTCGACGGCCAGGGACTGGGCGCCGACCAGGAAGCGTTCAAGCAGCAGCTGGACAAGATGAACGAAATGGCGCTGGGCTTTGACAAGAAAACGCGCGAAGCCGACCCCAAGGGCTGCAGCGGCATGATGATGAACGTCAACAGCTTCCTCGCCTCCGGCCGCCAGATTCTTGAGCACACCAACAATGGCCGCTACAAGGAAGACGCCGCCCGCACCGGCGCGTTCAAGATGATGCGCCCGACGATCGAAAACGACGCCAACAGCCTGCGCCAGGATTTCAACAACCTGATTTCAGACTTGAATACCGGGCGCTGCTGATCGCCTTTGCCAAGAGCAGATCCAGTCCCATGTGAAGACCCGGCATCGCGCCGGGTTCGCACAAGCTGAGCGGTGACTCGTCGAAAGTCTCCGTGTCCCGCTCAGTCGACGATACGTCCCGGGTTCAACGTGTCATTGGGGTCCAGCGCATGCTTTAAGCGCCTCAGCAATGCGATTTCGCCGTCGCTGCGCGTATACCCCAGAAACGGCTTTTTCAAGAACCCTATGCCATGCTCGGCACTGATCGTTCCCTGCCGGCCGCGCAACGCGCCATACACGACTTCCTCCACGTCCAGCCATTCGGTTTGGGCGTGCGGCCCCGTCAGGATATGAATGTTGTTGTCGCCCAGGTGCCCCATGAACAAATGCGCCGCATCCGGATATCGCTTGCTTCAGCGCGGCCTCGACCTCGGCCACATAACCCGGCATCTCGGCCCAGGGCAAGCCGCAGTCGAAGTTCACCGTTGGTTTGAGCGCCGTCAGCAATTCCGGGATGCACTCCCGCAACCGCCAGAATTTCTGCGCATCGGACAGACTGCTCGCCACCGCGCAATCACTGATCGTGCCAGCTTCGAGCGCCTGTTCCAGTGCGCTTTCCAGCGCTGCTTGCGGATCCATGCCGGCCAGTCCACTGGCCTGTATCAGCACACTCCAAGGCGCATCGCCGGTCAACGGCAGCGCCACGCCCGCCAAACCGCTGGCGTGCCGCAAGAATTCTGCCGACATGAATTCATACGCGGTCAGTTGCGGACCGAGCGTCTTTTTCAATTGACGCAGCAGCAATGCCATGGATGGCGTGTCCGGCACCTGCACCAACGCCGTGGCCGGCGCACCGGGATCGGGCTGTAATCGCAACGTCAGTCGCGTGATCACGCCCAGCGTGCCTTCAGACCCGATGAACAAGAACCGCAAATCCAGGCCGGAACTGTTCTTGACCAGACGCGTCAGCGATGTCACCACAGACCCATCGGGCAGCACCGCTTCCAGTCCCAAGACGGAATCTCGCATCGTGCCATAGCTCACGACCTGCGAGCCGCCCGCGTTCGTAGCCGCGTTACCACCCACCTGGCAACTGCCGCGCGCACCTAGGTCCACCGGGAAAAACCAGCCGGCCTCAGCGGCTGCTTCCTGCACCTGCTGCAAGGTGGCGCCGGCCTGCACCTGCATGACTCCCTCAACCGCGTCGATGGATTCAATGCGGTTCATGCGCTCCATGTTGATGACGACGTCGCCATCGGCCGGCACCGCGCCGCCCGCCAGACCGGTCAGGCCGCCCTGGATCGTTATCTTCAGGCCTTGCTGATCGGCATGTCGAACCAGGGCGGCCACTTCATCCGTGGTCACGGGCCTGTGCACCACAGAAGGCACGCCGCGCGTCAGGCCACTCCAGTCCTTGACGTAACGTTCCTCGAAATTCATGCTGCCCTCTCCGCCTTGGGTGCGGGTGTTGCCCCGCTAGCGCCCATCGTCGAGGCCACCTCCACGCCCCCCAGTCGTTCAATCATCGCAGCCTGGTCTGCCTTGGCCTGCCGGTCCACGTCTTCCGGATCACAGATCGCGTAGAGCGCGGCCTTCATGTCCGCCAGCACGTCGGAATAAGCCGGGTCGCCTGCCAGATCATGCAGTTCCCCGGGATCCGAGTCCAGGTTGAACAGTTCAGGCTCGAAGCGCACGTAGTGGTGATACTTCCAAGGCCCCTTTCGCAACATGAATCCCGCAGTGTTGCTGCCTGCCGCGTGATATTCGCTCAGGATGGCGCGGCGCCTGTCCGGCGGTTGCGCCGCTATGGCGAACAGTGACTTCCCTGGCCGTGACCCCATGTGCTGCAACGGGTCCACACCCACCGCCTGCAATAGCGTCGGATACAGGTCGAGCAGATCCACCGGCGTCTCGCAAACCGTGGACGTCACATCCGGGCCGGCCAATATCATGGGAATTCCCACACTCTCCTGGTACAGCGTGGACTTTCCCCACAAACCACGTGCTCCAACATTGTCGCCATGGTCCGATGTGTAGATCACGTGCGTGGACTCGGCCAGCCCCAGCGTGGCCAGTTCATCGACGATACGGCCCACGTTGCTGTCCAGGAAGCTGCACAACCCGTAATACGCCAGGAAAGCATTCACGCGCTCGTCCTCGTCCTGGAAGGTCTCTTCGCTGCGCTCGAACGCCGCATAGGCCTGCACCCACGGGTGACGTTCATAGCCATTTTTTGGATGCAACTTGGCCTCAGGAATCTGGCGCGCGTCGTACAAGCTGAAGAACTCCTGCGGCGCGATCAAAGGGAAATGCGGCGCAACCAGTCCCACGTACAACACGAAGGGCTGGCCGCGTTCAGCCGCCGCGCGTAGCCATTGCAGCGTGCGTGCCGTGACCGAGCGATCGTAGGACGTATAGGGCGATTCGCCCATGCCGATGCGGTCGCCAAGCATGCGCTTGCGCCCCGCAACGGGCAAGTAAGGATCGCGAATGGACGCCCACACCATGCCGTGCCCGCCGACGACATGCATGGGAATATGCTCCGCATCGAACCCGACGGGATCCTCTTCATTGCGGTAGTGCAGCTTTCCAATGCTCTCGACGTTGATGCCGTGCTGCTGCAACACATGGCCCCATCCCTGCGGATCACCCACATATGGCATCGCGTTGTCCCAGTGGCGAGTCTGGTGCACCCGATGGCCGGTCGCAAACGCCGCGCGTGCCGGCACGCAGATTGGACTGGGCGTATAAGCGTTGGGAAACCGCGCGCCGCGCGCCGCCAGGGCGTCCAGGTTTGGAGTCTTGATGAATGGATGCCCGGAACACCCCATGAATGCGGGATTGTGTTCATCGGACATGATGACGACGACGTTCTTGCCTTTCATTACGTTTCCTTGATAGAGGCCGGCCGGGCCTGCGCCGCCTCAAGCCTCGGGGCGGTAGCCGCTGTCCTTGACAACGTGGTCCCAAAACGCATCTTCGCGTTCCAGCTGCTGTTTCAGGGCCGCGGGCGCAGTCACTTTTGGTTCGAAGAATTGCTGTTGCATGACCTTTTGGAACGCTGGCGAGCCCACCGCGTCGGCCGCAGCTTGCGCCAAGGCTTGCGCCTGATTGCTGGCCATGCCTTTGTTTCCCACCAACATGAAGTATTCGGCAACCGTCAGAGAGGGATATCCCGCGGATGCGAACGTGGGCACGTCCGGCAGCGCGGACGAGGGCGCGGCCCCCGTTGTGGCGAGGATCCGGATCTTGCCCGACTTGTGCATGGGAATCAGGTTTGGCAGCGTCGTGATCAGTGCGGGCAAGGTTCCGCCCACCGTGTCGGCGAGCGCTGGCGCGCCACCCTTATAAGGGATGGGAACCAATGGAATCTTGCTCGCGTTCGCCAGCATGATGCCCAGGAAATGCATGACCGTGCCCGCGCCGGGCGTACCGTAAACAGCCATGCGCGGGTCCTTCTGTGCCAGGCTCAAATATTCCTGAATCGTTCTGGCCGGACTATTGGCGCCCACGGCGAATGCGAAATCGAATCGGCTGGCCGTTCCCAGCGGCGTGAAATCCGCCTGCGTGTAATTCAGATCCTTGAAAAGGTGCGGGTAGAGGGTCAGGTTTGTGGACGGCGTAAACAGCAGGGAGTTGCCGTCAGCGCCCGAGTTCAACAGCGAATCGACCGCAATACGTCCGCCCGCCCCCCCCTTGTTCTCGACGATGGTGGTGTGGCCGGATGCACGCATGCCTTCGGCCAACGCACGCGCCACGAGATCGGCCGCTCCGCCCGGCGCAAAGCCGACCAGCATACGTATGGGGGGATTGGCGAGCGCCCGTCTGATCGGCGCCACGCTACAGCACGCGGCAGCGCTCAAGGCGCCCAGGAATTGTCTGCGTCGGACTTGCATGCTTGTCTCCGTATCGGCGTCTCTGTTGGCGCCATTCTGGAGGTAGCGTACGGCTGCGCCAGACGTGAAGACAAATATTATTTATCTGCGCTTTATATAAGTTTTTTCATATATGAATTTTCCGCGCAGCACGCCGCGTTGCACCAAGGTGCGCAGCACGACTTCCAGTGCCTGCTCCACGGCCAGCACCGCGCTGCCAGCCGCGCTTTGCGCCACGCGCACAATGGATTGCGTCCGCGTTATGGGAGGCCGCACCAGACGCCGTTCTCCCATGGCCTGGGCGGCCACCCCCAATTCCAGGCCTGCGCTGTCGGGCAGAATGGCGAAAGCCACTCCCCCCCGCACGAGCGCAAAATTCAATTCAGGATCATTGATTTCGTACTTCACGTTCAGCGGGCAATCCAGATCGACTGCCGTGCGTTCAATCAGCCGACGCAGATCGTGGTCGCGGTCCGGCGCCACCAGCGGTCGCGACCCGATCGCGGAAAATGCGATCGTCTTTCCGGGCCGATCGAACAGCGCTTCCAGGCCGAATAGCGAAAACCCTTCCTCGTAGACCGGTTTGCAATACAAGCCGGGCAGTTCGAACGCATTTGGCATAAGCGCGACATCCAGTTGCCTGGTCTGCAGCGCTGCGCGCACCTGGCTGGAAAGCGCCGACGACAGCAATAGCCGTATGTCGGGATATTCCTGTTCCACATGCCGTATCAAGGGCGCGGCCACCGCCTGCGCCAACGACCGCGCCAGGCATACGCGCACCGGTCCCCGTGGACTCTCGGCCGCGCCCAATACGTCCGTCTTCAACGATTCGAGCTGATCCAGGATGGATGCTGCCCGTTGCTGCAACCGCTTGCCCTCCGCCGTCAGCGTGACGCCCTTGGCATGCCGTTCGAACAACACCACGCCCAATTCCGCTTCCAGCACGGCAACGTGCTGGCTAAGCGCGGGTTGCGCGATACGCAGCGCGCCCGACGCCAGCGACAGACTGCCGCTACGGGCAATTTCCAGGAAATAACGGAGCTGGCGTGGAGTCATGATTCAAGTTTCTTGAAGGGTCGGCGTGCTGCCCGAACTTTGAACGGCGTCGAGGGAAAGTGCAAGGCCGCGGCGGTGGTCGCGTTTCAGCTGTAGGGCTGCCGCGCAGTCCAATCCGGATTCCAAGCCCCGACGCCCGCCGAAAAAAAATTTCCGCCGCCCTGCATCCAATCGCGTCTCCCGCGTGTAGTACCTGCAACGGCGCACATTCCGTGTGCCGTATCCGCAAATTCCTATTGCGCAGGAGACCGCTCATGACGACTCGCCCCACCCCCGCCACCGGCCTTTTCACCGCCGCCCTGCTGGCTGCTTGCGGCATGCTGCAAGCCCCGGCCATGGCTGCCTCGCAAGACGCCCTGCCCGCCGCCGTCCAGGTGCCCGCCGGCCACAAAGTGGCCTGGGAAACCGTCGGCACGGGCGAAATCACCTATGAATGCCGCGCCAAGGCTGACGCCAAGGATCAGATGGAATGGGTGTTCGCCGGTCCGAAGGCGGTCCTGAAAGACCGCCAAGGCAAGCAGGTTGGCACCTATTACGGCCCGCCCGCCACCTGGGAGGCCACGGACGGCTCCAAGCTGACCGGCACGCAGGTCGCCGTGGCGCCGGCCGGTACAGGCAACCTGCCCTATCAACTGGTCAAGGCCAATCCCGCCATGGGCGCCGGCGCCATGACGGGCGTTGCTTACATCCAGCGCACCGCGCTCAAGGGCGGCGTGGCGCCCCAGACGCCCTGCACCAAGGCCGGCCAACGCAGTCAAGTGTCGTACCAGGCCGACTACATCTTCTGGAAGGCTAACTGACACCCGATGGGCCAAGGCGGCGGGAGTCCGGTAACATGTGCCCGGATCCGCCGCCGCTGCCGGGGCTCGCCTGCCCGGTCCGTGCCCATCACCCCTTGCCCTGTGCGCATGCCAAACCGACCTGTTCCGGAATTCGATTACGAAGCAGCCCTCGAGCAGTGCGCCGCAGGGCGCCGCTCGGCGCTGGAAGCCCTGTACCGCCACGAAGGCCCGCGGCTGCTGGGCGTCGCCCAGCGCATCGTTCGTGACCGCGCCCGCGCTGAAGACATCGTGCACGATGCCTTCGTCAATATCTGGAACCGGGCCGGCAGCTTCGACGCCACCCGCGGCTCGGCCCGTGGCTGGCTTTACAGCGTGGCGCGCAACCTGGCGCTGAACGCCGTGCGAGACGGCCGCCATGAAACCGCCGTCGACGACGACACCGCCGCCGCGCTGGATGCACGCGAAGCGATCGACGCCTGGCACGACACACGCGAGGCCTTCGACTGGCGCGACAGCGCCGGCCGCATCGGCCCCTGCCTGGAACAACTGGAACCCGTGCGTCGCAACTGCGTGCTGCACGCCTACGTGGACGGCCTGTCGCACAGCGAAATCGCCCAGCGCCTGGGCGCGCCGCTGGGCACCGTCAAAGCCTGGATCAAACGCAGCCTGAAAGCGCTGAAGGAATGCCTGGCATGAGCGCCCCGACAGTCCCCCCCGAAAACCTGGACGAACTGGCCGGCGAGTACGTGCTTGGCACCTTGTCCGGCGCGCGCCGTCAGGAAGTCAACGCCCGCCTGCCGCACGATGCGGCCCTGCGCGCCGCCGTTGACCGTTGGGAAGCGCGCCTGCTGCCGCTGACCAGCCTGACCGAGCCGATCGAGCCCTCGCCCGGCCTGTGGCCGCGCATTGCCAAAACGCTGGACCGCCAGCACGCGGCCCGGCAAGCCGGCCAGTCCACGCGTCCAGGCTGGTGGGATAGCCTCTTCTTCTGGCGCGGCGCAGCCGCCAGCGGCCTGGCCGCCGCACTGGTCCTGGCCGGCACGCTGGCGCTACGGCCAGCGCAAACGCCAGGTCCCGTGCAGTACATGGTGGTGTTGGTCGCGCCCCAATCGCAGACGCCAGGCTGGGTGGTGCAGGCCAGCGCGGGTCAGCGCGAGGTGCAACTGGTGCCGATTGCGGCCATGCAGGTGCCGGCCGATCGCGCGCTGGAATTCTGGACCAAGGCGGACGGCTGGGCCGGCCCGGTGTCGCTGGGCCTGATCAAACCCGGCGAGCCGGTGCGCATCCCCCTGGACAAGCTGCCCCCGCTGGAGGCGAACCAGTTGTTTGAACTGACGCTGGAACCGCCCAATGGCTCGCCCACCGGCAAGCCGACCGGTCCGATTCAGTTCATCGGCCGGGCGGTAAAGGTGATGTAGCCAAGGGGGCCTAGTCGATCTTGGCGCCAGAGTGCGCCACGATCGGCGCCCATTTGAGCCGGGCCTCCTGGATCCGGCTGCCGAACTCAGCGGGCGTGGACGTAAGCGGCGTGGCGCCAATGTTCAGGATCTTTTCTATCGTCGCCGGCTCCTGGGAGATCTCGGTGATGGCCTTGGAGAGCGTGGCCAACGTCTGCGCCGGCAGGCCTTTGGGCGCCGCCACGCCAAACCACACTTCCACGTCATAGCCCGGCACGCCCGCCTCGGCCATGGTCGGCACGTCCGGCAGCAGCGGCGAGCGCTTGGCGCTGGTCACGGCCAACGCTCGCAGGCTGCCGGCTTTCACGTGCGGCAACGAGCCGGGCAGATTGTCAAACATCAACTGGATCTGATCGGCCAACAAGTCCGCCATCGCGGGGCCGCTTCCTTTGTACGGCACATGCGTGAAGGACGTGCCCGTCATCGACTGGAAGAGTTCACCCGAAAGATGATTGGTCGTACCGTTGCCAGCCGAGCCCATGTTCAGACTGGCCGGCTTGCTCTTGGCATAGGCCGCAAGCTCTTGCACTGTCTTGGCCTGCACCTTGGGATTGACGACCAGGATGTTGGGCACACTGGCAAATTGCGCGATCGGGGTGAAGTCCTTTTCCGGGTCGAACGGCAGCTTCTTGTAGAGGGAAGGATTGATTCCCAACGTGCCCTCGGTGGCGAACAACAGCGTGTACCCGTCGGCGGGCGCTTTGGCGACCAGGTCCGTGCCAATGTTGCCGCCCGCGCCCGGACGGTTGTCGGCCACCACTTGCTGGCCAAGCTTCTCCGACAGGCGCGCCGCCAGCACGCGGCCCAGGTTGTCGGTGCTGCCGCCCACGGCGAATGGAATGATCAGCCGAATCGGCTTTGTCGGATAGGCATCCGCAATCGCAGCGGAAGAAAATGCCAGCGCCGAGGCGGCGGCAATCGTGATGGCAAGCTTCATGGTGGAACCCCTTGTGTAATAAGAATAGGAAAGCCGTGATTCCGACTCGGCCTTAGTCCAGCGGCGCCATGGCCAGCACCGCGATCTCTTTTTTCAACGTGGACCTTGCCGCGGCAATCGCCTCGCGCCGGGACGCCGCCAGGGACCGTGAGCCAGCCAGCGCGCGGCGCAGGTCTTCAATGCGCTTCGACAATTGCGCGGGCGCGGGGCCACCATAGGCGGAACGGGCCTGCACGCTCGCCTGCGGATCCAGACAACGTTGAACGGTTGCCGCATCAAGATGGATGTCGCGTCCCGTCTGTTCAGACGCCGCGGCGTTCACCATCTCGACCGTAATTTCATCGGCACACAGCTTGGCTTCAATGGCTTGGTACACCACGGCGCCCACCGCATGATGCGCTTCCCGGAACGACAGCCCCGATTCACGCACCAGCGCATCCGCCAGATCGGTCGCCGTGGAAAAGTCGGTCTTCGCTCTGCGCAGCATGGTCTGTTCGACGGGCTCTGCGGCGTCCAGAACCAGCCGGAAAAGCGCCAGGCAGCGAACGCACTCGTCGGCCGATTCCCAGAAGCTGCGCATGCTCTCCCTGTTGCCATCGCCGCTATGCGTGAAGTGCGTGCCCTTCACGGCGGTCATCGACGCGGTGAACAGGGCGATCAGGTGGCTGGTTTTACCTTTCAGATACTCGACCACCACCGGGTTCTTCTTCTGCGGCATGATGCTGGACGTGCCGGCCACGCGATCGGGAAAATTGACAAGCCCGAACTCAGGGGTAGCCCACACATAGAAGTCCTGCGCGATTCTGCCCCAGGTCAATGAGGCGATGGTCATCGCCGACATCAGTTCCCAGGCAAAGTCCCGCGACGCCACGGCATCCAATGAATTGTCGACGCAGCGGTCAAAGCCCAGCAGACGCGCCGTCTCTTCGCGCTGGATGGGAAACGTTGTTCCCGCCAGCGCGCCAGCGCCCAGCGGGCATGCATCGATGTGCGCCAACGCCTGTTCGATGCGGGCCGCATCGCGGGCGATGGCATCGGCCGCGGCGGCCAGGTAGTGGCCATAGGTGATGGGTTGCGCGGATTGCAGATGCGTGTAGCCGGGCATGACCACGCCGGCGTACTGCTCGGCGCGAGATATCGCCACTTCTCGCACGGCATTTAGCCCGTCAAGCACGTTCAAACCGGCGTCGCGCGCTCGCAACCGGTCATGCGTGGCAAGGATGTCATTGCGGCTGCGCGCCACATGCAGGCGGCCGCCCACTTCCGGTCCCGCCAGGCCCATGAGGTGGGCTTCGTAATTGAAGTACGCGTCTTCCCGCTGCGGGTCCAGCGGCACCGCAGCGGCGCCATCGCGCTCCATTCGCTGCAGCGCGCGAGCCAGGCTGATGGCCGGCTCTCGCGGCATCAGGCCCGCGCGCAACAGCATCAGCAAATGGGCTTGATTGATATCCGACAGGTAGTCAAAGCCACTACCAAACTCGCGATTCAACCGCGGCAGATAAATGTGGTCGCAGACTTCCTGCGCGGTGGCTTGCTGCAATCTGCGACTGACCTTCGATTCCATGATCTTCCTGCTCCTGTTGCCCGTGCAGGGCGCCCGATCCGATGTATGGCTGGAGTATGGAAATCGACCAGCATTACGTCAAATGACAGTATTCGGCTTACGCATGCAGTTTTGATATGCTGCGACTCACATACGGGGGATTCACGGATGAAGTTCAAACACATCGAGACGTTTCGCGTGGTGATGCTGACGCGCTCCATGACGCTGGCTGCGGGTGAACTCCACACCTCGCAGTCCAATATCAGCCGGGTAATCGGGCAACTGGAAACCGCTACCGGATTTCGATTGTTTGAACGCCGGCCGGGCGGGCTGATTCCCACGCCGGAAGCCGAAGCGTTCTACCGGGAGGTGCAACGCGCGTTTCTCGGCATGGATGCGTTGGCAGATGCCGCACGTCTGATTCGGCAAGTGGGTCCAGGAACGCTGCGTATCGGCGCCGTGCCTTCCATCGCCATGAGCGTCATGCCGGAAGTGATGCGCAAGTTCCGGCAGCACTACCCCGACGTGCCGGTATCGATTCACACGGGCGACTCGCCCACCGTCGCCAAGTGGACCGCAACTCGCTATTGCGACGTGGGCCTGGTCTCGTATCTGGCCGATACGCCCGGCGTCGCCGTCAACCTCTGGGCGGAGGATGAAGGGGTGTGCATCGTTCCCAATGGGCATCGTCTCGCGCGCAAGCGGCGGGTAAATGCCGGGGACCTTGTTGATGAGCCGTTCGTCTCGCTTACCCAGGGCGACGGCACGCGCGCGGCGATCGACGCCGCATTTGTTCCCGATCGCCGCAAGCTCATCCTGGATACGCCCTACGCAGCCACGATCTGCCGCATGGTGGCGATGGGGCTTGGGGTAAGCGTGGTCAATCCTCTTGTGATGCGCACCTTGAAGATACCCGGCGTCACCAGCTTGCCGTTTTCGCCGACGATCGTGTTCTCTCGCTATATCCTTGCCGCGCAGCAACAGGCCGAGTCGAGTTTGACGGCGGCATTTCTGGGGTGCCTGCGCGAGGAGTAACGCGGGGAATGCCAATCACGCCGGCCTCTTGACCCTGCGAGAAGCCGCCGCATCCTTTGCGGCGATCTGGAGCGGCTCCGGCAAAGCCTTGAGGCTTTCCCTGAAAAAGCGTCGTTGGCCGGGACCCAACCCTTGGACGATGTGTGCCAGCCGCTCCACCGCCGCAAACACTTCACGAGTCAGCCCCTTGCTGTGCGTGCGAAACCAGACAAATTCAAGCAGCAGGTTGGCCACCTGATGAGCCCCATAGAAAACCCGGCCCGCATCATTTTCCTCAAGCGTAAAGGCCGCGACATTCGACCAGTCTGCGTAGCCCTTGGCGCGCGAAAAGGCGGCTTCAAACGGCTTGACCGCCTCCAGCATTTTGTCCACTGGAAGGGGCGATTGCGATTGAAATCGCTTCAGGTCCCCGCTCCTGTCGTCGCAACCGCCACGCGCGATGCGGAGCACGAATACCGTATTCCAGGCAGAACTGCCGCCGACGCCAAAGCGGTCGCATATCCATTCCGACAGCCCCAGCCAGCGTAGCGATGTTCCTTGTACGTGCGCGCGGTGTTTGGGGATCTGGGGTTGATGGGCACTGCCGCTCCCAAGTGATTTCCGCAGTCCATCGAATCTGAGATGTTTGGCGTATCCAGGTAGTGCAGGACCAGGTACGGCTCACCGGCGTTTTCCCCAGTGTCGGCCTCGGGTCATTCGGGCCGGATGCGGACCTTAAGTGCGTTGACTCAACCCTTGTCGGGGCTGCGCCGTTGACGATGCTATCCTCACCGAGACACGGTCTATGGCTGTCTGAATTTAGACTGCATGTCTATTCAATTTTTCTGGACTCTTCATGCCTCAACTCCAACGCGTTGCTCTTGTCACGGGTTCCACATCTGGTATTGGAGAGGCAATTGCTCGACGGCTTTCGAAGGATGGATACGCGGTCGTATTGCACTCTCGTAGCTCAGTGGAGGTTGGTGTTTCCCTGGCGCGTGAGTTGGGTGCAGCCACTTATGTACAAGCGGACCTCGCTATTCATGCAGACAGAGTCAAGCTGGTGCGAGAAGCTGTCGCGTACCGGGGACGTCTGGACGTAATTGTTAATAACGCGGGAATCAGCCATGTGATCCCACACGACAACATGCAAGCAGCAACACCTGACATATGGCGCGAATTGCATGAGGTGAATGTCATTGCACCATTTCGCATCGTGGCAGAGGCTGAGGACGCACTCAGGGCATCAGCATCAGAAGGTGTCCCCGCTTGTGTGATTAATGTGAGCTCGCATGCAGGAGTACGTCCCAAAGGCGCGTCTATCCCATATGCAGCGACGAAGGCGGCACTCAACCATGTCACTCGCTTATTGGCGCTTTCATTGGCCCCGAGTATTCGCGTGAATGCAGTCGCGCCTGGACTTGTGGATACACCATTGACGGCGAGTTGGACTCAAGCACAGGAATTGTGGCAAGAGCGAGCCCCCATGCGTCGAGCAGCAAGCCCGGAAGATATTGCACAGGCAGTTTCGTTGCTCATTGAGTCCAATTATCTGACGGGCGAAGTTCTTCTGTCGGATGGCGGTCTCAACCTCACTTAAAGGTTGCAAAAGCGACGATCAATTGCGGCGCTGGGCCAAAGACACCAAGCGCACACCAATCAGGCAAGCCCCAGCAGCCTTTCCGTCTCTCTGGCCAACGCGACCAGCCGCGGGCCGATGTCAGCCGCGCGCTCCCGGTAAGGCCCATCCTGCGTGGGCACGCCGCAATTGAAGACATACAACAACGATTGATACGGCCGCCCCAGCGGCGCCGCAAATCCGTAGGCGTCCGGCCGCCATTCCTGGTTATTGCCGCAGAAACCCTTGCGTTCCAGATCGCGCCGCGCCGCGGCCAGATTGGGGAAGTGCGCCGCGTAATGCCTTGGGTCGGCCACGCGCAGCTGGTTCAGCACGACGGCGCGTTCCTCGTCCGGCACCCGTGCCAGCCATGCCTTGCCGGCGGCGCTGGACAGCAGCGGCAGCGACGCGCCGATGTCGGGCCGCGTCTGCAGCGCCTCGTTGGAGCGGGCCGTTTCCACGTACACCATCTGCAAGCGGTCTCGCACAACCAGTGACACCGCGCCGCGCGCGTGGTCGGCAAGCTGCTTCATCAACGGCCGGGCCAGTTGCCGGATCTGCATGCTGGCGAGCAAGGGGTAACTCAACGCCAGCACCGACGCGCCCAGGCGGTAGCGTGCCGGCTCGCCCTCGCGCTGCAGAAATCCCAGTTCCACCAACGTGTGCGTCAGACGCGCCACCGCGCTACGCGACAGGCCGGTTTGCTGCGCGAAGTCTTTGTTGGCCAGCACGGGCCTGTCGGCACGGAAACACGTGAGGATGTCGATCCCGCGCGCCAGGGTGGTGGTCAGTTCGCGGTCCGGGTCACGCGTCATTGCGCTGCTCCAGCATTTTCTCCACACGCTTGACGAGCGTCACCAGGCGCGGCGCAATGCGGCCACGCAGGTCGCCAGGCCGCAGCCGCGTCACCGGCACGCCGCAATTGAAGACCAGCGTCTGGCCATCCACGCGCGTGCGCATGGGCACCGCCACGGCATGTACGTCCGAATGCCAATCCCCCTGTCCGACGCAGTAACCGTGGTCGGCGTAATCGCGTTGCGCCGCTGCCAGATCCGGCGCGTGGCGCCGCCAGATGGCGGGATCGTGCCGCCGTAACGCCGCCAACACGGGTTCGGCCTCGCCGGGCGGAGCCTGCGCCAGCCACGCCCGCCCCATCGCCGAAGGCAGCAGCGGCAGCAAGGCGCCGATGTCGGGTCGGAACGACACGGCATCGTGCCCGCGGCAAGTTTCCACGTAGACCATGCTCAAGCCGTGGTGCATGCCCAGCGACGCGGAGCCGCCCGCCGCATCGGCCAGCCGCTTCATCAAGGGGCGCGCCAATTGACGCACCTTGATGCTGGCCAGAAGCGGATAGCTCAGCGAGAGCACCGCCGTGCCAAGGCGGTAGCGCCGCAGTCCCGCGTCGTAGCGCAACAGGCCGCGCTGCATCAGCGTCGTCGTCAGGCGGGAAATCGTGGCCTTGGACAGGCCGGTGCGGTCCGAGAGTT
Source organism: Achromobacter sp. JD417 (assembly GCF_041879325.1). Classification (NCBI taxonomy): domain Bacteria; kingdom Pseudomonadati; phylum Pseudomonadota; class Betaproteobacteria; order Burkholderiales; family Alcaligenaceae; genus Achromobacter; species Achromobacter sp. JD417. The sequence goes on from NZ_CP087159.1 coordinate 5,201,817, forward strand.
CACGGTTGCTGAGTGCGGGCTCGCCATGCCGGAACGCCTGCAGCACCGACAGGCCGTGCGCCAACGTGGTGGCGAAGGCGGGGTCGGCATGGTGTTCACCGGGGCGAGCGGTCATGGGCGGGATCCTGGTGCGGCGCGCTCGGGACGCGCACCGCGTATCCGCAGATGATAGAGCAGCCAGCCTGCGCTCCGCCTTTCATGCCGTTCAAGATATCGAAATACTTGTCTCAAATCCGGCGGCCTTTTGCTAGCCTGATTCGAACAAGACGCGGCTCGCATCAGCGCCCACGATAAAACGGAGACTCGCCATGATCAGGGACCCCGAAGGTTTCCCGCAATTTCTCGATTCACTGCGCCGCTACGTGCGCGACCAGCTCGCGCCCCGCGAGGCCGAGATCGCCCGTTTGGATGAGGTGCCGCAGGATCTGGTCAAGAGCTTGGCCGAACAGGGGATGTTCGGCTATTCCATTCCGCAGGAGTATGGCGGGGCGGGCATGACGACCGAAGAGCTGATCCTGGCCGCGATGGAGCTGTCCCAGTGTTCCGTGGCATTGCGCGCCCGCGTCGGCACCAACACCGGCATCGGCTCCGAGGCGCTGGTCGCCGACGGCACCCCGGCGCAGAAGGCGCACTACCTGCCGCTGCTGGCGGCAGGCAAACTGACCGGGTGCTTTGCCCTGACGGAGCCGCAGGCAGGCTCCGACGCCACCGCGCTGCGGACCACCGCCGTGCGCGACGGCGACCATTACGTCTTGAACGGCGAGAAGTGCTTCATCACGAACGCGCCGCTAGCTGGCCTGTTCACGGTCATGGCGCGCACCGATCCGGACGCGCCCGGCGCCAAGGGCATCACGGCATTCATCGTGGAGCGCGGCACGCCAGGACTGACCACCGGCCAGCCTTACGACAAGATGGGCCAGGCCGGGTCCCCCGTGTCGGCCGTGCATTTCCAGGACTGCCGGGTGCCGGCGGCCAACATCATCGGCGGCCAGGAAGGCCTGGGTTTCAAGACCGCGATGAAGGTGCTGAACAAGCAACGCATCCATCTGGCGGCCCTGTGCATCGGTCCCGCCATCCGCATGCTGGACGACACGCTGCGCTTTGTGGCCGAACGCCAGCAGTTCGGCAAGCCCCTGATGGACTTCCAGCTCATCCAGGCCATGCTGGCGGACTGCCAGACCGAGATCCAGGCCGCCCGCGCGCTGGTGCTGCAAACCGCCCGGGAACGCGACGCGGGCGTGGACGTGACACTGAACGCCTCGATCTGCAAGTACTTCGCCTCCGAAATGTGCGGCCGCGTGGCCGACCGCTGCGTGCAGATGCACGGCGGCTATGGCTACATCGCCGACTACGGCATCGAGCGCTTCTACCGCGACGTGCGCTTGTTCCGCCTGTACGAGGGCACCAGCCAGATCCATCAATTGACCATCGCCCGCCACACGCTGACCCAGGCGGGCTACACGCCCGGCCGCTAGGGCACCCAGGGACCACGGCCACCAGAAGCCGCCGGCCCGCCAAACCAAAGGAGACTCCCATCATGCTGCACAAGCACCTGCCCAAATGGATCGGCGCGCTGGCCGCCGCCCTCGCCTGCGCGGCGTTGCCGCCACAAGCCGCGGCCGCCTACCCCGACAAGCCCATCCGCCTGATCGTGCCGTTCGCCCCCGGCGGCTCGACCGACATCCTGGGCCGCCTGCTGGCCGAGGCCCTGCACCCTATCCTGGGTCAGCCCGTCATCGTCGAGAACAAGCCGGGCGCGGGCGGCAACATCGGCGGCGACTTCGTGGCGCGCGCGGCCCCCGACGGCTATACGCTGCTGCTGGCCGCCGCCGGGCCCACCGTCGTCAATCCCAGCCTGTACGCCAACATGCCGTTCAATCCGGCCAAGGACCTGGCGCCCATCACCTGCCTGGAACGCGAGCACAACCTGATGGTGGTGACCAAGTCGATGCCGGTGAAGACGCTGCAGGAGTTCCTGCAATACGCCCGCGCCAACCCGGGCAAGCTGTCGTTCGGCTCGCCGGGCAATGGCTCTCCCGCGCAACTGGCCGGAGAGCTGCTCAAGCAGCAGACAGGCATCCAGGCCGAGCACGTACCGTACAAGGGCAGCGGTCCCGCCATCACCGACCTCGTGGCCGGGCACATCGATTTCATGATCGACAACATGCCCGCCCTCTTGCCCCAGGTGAAGGCGGGCGGCCTGCGCGCGCTGGCCGTGCCCAGCGACCAGCGCGCCACCGCCGCGCCCGACATTCCCACCTTTGACGAGGCCGGCCAGAAGGGCTTTGTGGTGATGGCCTGGAAAGGCTTGATGGCGCCCGCCGGCACCGACCCGGCGGTGATCGAGCGCCTGCATGCAGCCGTGGTCAAGGCGCTGCAGGATCCCCAACTGCGGGCCCGCTTCCAGGAGCTGGGGGCCGAGCCGCTGGCCAGCACACCGGCCGAGTTCGCCAAGCAGATCGCCGACGAAACCGCCTGGTGGGCCAAGCTGGTGAAGTCCACAGGCACCCGCATCCAATAGGCCTACGCCAGGAGACCGCCATGCAACCCTGCTTTCGAACGTTGCGCGCGCTGTGCGCCGCCGTCCTGCTGAGCGCGGCGGGCGCCGCCCAGGCGGGCGCCTATCCGGATAAACCGGTGCGGCTGATCGTGCCCTACGCCGCCGGCGGCGGCACCGACACCGCCGCGCGAATGATCGCGCGCAAACTGGCGCCCCTGATCGGGCAGCCGGTGGTGGTTGAAAACAAGCCTGGCGGCGCCACGCAGATCGGGACCGCCTACGTGGCCAGCGCGCAGCCGGACGGCTACACCCTGCTGATGGGCACCGCCAATCTTGCGACCAACAGCGTGCTGTACGCCAAGCTGCCTTACGACGTAAACAAGGACCTGACGCCGGTGATCGGGGCCACGGATGTGCCCGTGTACCTGCTGCTGCCGGCGGCCAGCCCGCTTCGGACGTTGGAAGACCTCAAGCGCGCCGCCACCGCGCAGCAGGGCCTGACCTACGCCACCGCCGGCACGGGCAGCATCCCGCATCTGGCAGGCGAGCAGTTCGCGCACGAGACGGGCATTGCGCTGCGCCACATTCCGTACAAGGGCAGCAGCGAGGCCGCCACCGCGCTGGTCGGCGGGCAGGTCCAGATGAGCTTTGACAACCTGCCCCCGGTGTATGCGCAGGTCAAGGCGCAGCGGCTGCGGCCCATTGCCATCGCGGCGCAAAAACGCAACCCCGATCTGCCCGACGTGCCCACGCTGGCCGAGCTGGGCGTGCCGCTGTCGGCCTCGTCGTGGTGGGGCGTGATGGCGCCTGCCGGCACACCGAAGGACGTGATCGGCCAGCTCAACCGCCAGATCAACGCCGTGCTGGCCGACCCCGAAGTGCGCAGCTATTTCACCGGCCTTGGCATGCAGCCTACCGGCGGCACGCCCGAAGCCTTCGGGCAGCACATCGCCGACGAAACCCGCAGATGGCGCGCCGTCGTCAAGCAGGCGGGCGTCAAGATCGAGGAATAAGCCATGCAGGATACGCAAGATCGCTACGCGGGCGATGCCCTGCCCGACCTGTGCGCACGGGTGCGCCGCTTCGTTGACGAGGTCGCGATACCGGCCGAGTCCCCGGCCATCGCGCGCGACGTGGCCGCACTCGACCGTTGTGTCGCCCAACTGCGCGCACGGGCAAAAGAGGCCGGTCTGTACGCGCCCCAGTTGCCCGCGCAATGGGGCGGACTCGGGCTGGGCTGGCGCGCGCTGGCCGAGGTGCTGGAAGAAGCCGGCCGGAGCTTCCTGGGCCCCGCGGCGCTGAACTGCGCCGCGCCCGACCAGCCCAACATGCTGACGCTGCTACGTCTGGGCAACGCTGCCCAGCAGGAGCGCTTTCTGGCGCCGCTGGTGCGGGGAGAGCAGCGGGCCTGCTTCGCCATGACCGAACCGGCGCCAGGCGCCGGCTCCGACCCGTCCATGCTGCGCACACGGGCCGAGCGGCGTGGTTCGCGCTGGGTGCTGAATGGCCACAAGCAGTTCATCAGCGGCGGCGTGGGCGCGGACTTTGCCCTGGTGCTGGCACGCGGCGAGACCGGCGCCACCTTATTTCTGGTGCCTGCCGACACCCCGGGTTACCGGGTGGTGCGCGACATCGGCATGGTCACGGGCTACCAGATCGGCGGACATGCCGAGATCCTGCTGCAGGACTGCGAGGTGGGCGACGACGCCGTGCTGGGTGAGCCGGGTCAGGGCCTGGCCCATGCGCAACTCAGGCTGGAGCCCGCACGCCTTTCCCACTGCATGCGATACATCGGCCGCGCCCGCCGCGCGCTGGAGACGGCGCAGGCTTACGTCGCGCAGCGCGAGTCCTTCGGCGCGCGTCTTGCGGACCTGCAACAGGTGCAGGCGATGATCGCGGATTCGCACATCGACCTGCATGCCAGCCGCCTCATGACGATGGACTGCGCGGCCCGCATGGACGCGGGCCTGCCGGTAAAGCAGCACAGCGCCATGACCAAGGTTTTCGTGTCCGACGCCGTGAACCGCGTGGCCGACCGTGCCGTGCAAATGATGGGCGCCTTGGGTCTGTCCGACGACACCCCCGTGTCGATGATCTGGCAGGAGATGCGCCCTTTCCGCATCTATGACGGCGCCAACGAACTGCACCGCGCCACGCTGGCGCGCCGGCTGATGGCGCAAGCCTGAGCCTCAATGGAGACGACGATGGACAATCCCCGATTCCAGGCCTACCGGCTGCACGCCGGCGCGGCGGGCGAGCCGCCGCAGGGCCGCTTCGAGACGCTGACCGCCGACCAGTTGTCCGCGGGCGACACGCTCATCAAGGTGGCCTATGCGGGCCTGAACTACAAGGATGCGCTGGCGCAGGCGGGACGCGGCGGCATCGTGCGCGACTACCCCCGCATCGGCGGCATCGACCTGTCCGGCACCGTGGTGCATTCCGCCGACCCCGCGCTTTCGCCGGGCCAGGAGGTCGTCGTGCACGGCTTCGGCATCGGCGTGGATTGCGACGGCGGCTATGCCGAGTTTGCGCGGGTGCGCCATGACTGGGCGCTGCCGCTGCCCGCGGGCATCGGCCTGCGCGACGCGGCCGTGCTGGGCGCAGCCGGCTACACCGCCGCGCTGTCGCTGCACTGGATGGAACACTGCGGACTGACGCCCGCGCAAGGCGACGTGCTGGTCACCGGCGCCACGGGCGGCGTGGCCAGCGTCGCGATCGACATCCTGAGCCAGCGCGGCTACCGCGTCTGCGCCATGACCGGCAAGCCGGACGCTGCGGACTATCTGCGCTCGCTCGGCGCCCACGAAGTGATTGCCCCGCCCGATCTGTCGGCCGGCATCAAGCCGCTGATGAGCGCGCGCTGGGCGGGCGTGATCGACTCCGTGGGCGGCGCGCTGCTGGCCCACGCGCTGGCCTGCGTGAAGCCGGACGGCGTTGCCGCTGCCTTCGGCAACGCGGGCGGCGCGGAGCTGCCCACGTCGGTCATCCCCTTCATCCTTCGCGGCATCAAGCTGCTGGGCATCAACGCCAACAGCCCCATGCCGTTGCGGCGCGAGGTCTGGAACAAGCTTGCCGGTGAATACCGCCCCGCGCACCTGGACCTGATCGCGCGCGTCATCGAACCCCGCCAGCTGCCGCAGGCGCTTGCCGCCCTGCTCGAACGCGGCAGCACCGGCCGCAGTGTTGTCCGCTACTCCTGAACGCCGATATCCATGAACCCGTCTGCCCTCCCCTCCCTGTCCCGCCTCTTCGATCCGCAAGGGATTGCCATCGTCGGCGCGTCTGCCACGCCCGGCAAGATCGGCGCGATGCCCGTCAGCCTGCTGCTGCAGCACGGCTATGGCGGCCGCATCGTCCCCGTGAATCCGCGCGCGGACACCATCGCTGGCCTGCGTGCCGTGCCCGGCCTGGACGCGCTCGACGCGGACATCGACCTGGCCATTCTGGCGGTGCCCGCCGCCCACGCCGCGCAGGCGCTTGAACGCGCCCGCCCGGGCCAGGTAGGCGCGGCCGTGGTGTTTACCTCCGGCTTTTCCGAAACCGGCGAGCAAGGCGCGGCGGAACAGGACCGGCTGTGCGCCATCGCGCGCGAGCGCGGCATCCGCCTGCTGGGACCGAATTGCCTGGGCTTCATGAATGTGCGGCGCAACGTCTACGCGACGTTCTCGCCCGCGCCCGCCAACGGCATCGTCGCCGCCGGCGGCATCGGCATGGTGACGCAAAGCGGCGCGTTCGGCGCCTACGCCTACAGCATGGCGCGCGAACGCGGCCTGGGCTTGTCACACTGGATCAGCACCGGCAACGAGGCCGACATCGACGTTGCCGACTGCATCGAATGGCTGGCCGGCGACACGCACACCCGCGTCATCATGGCCTACATGGAAGGCTGCCGCGACGGCGCCAAGCTACGCCGCGCGCTGTCCGCGGCGCGCGCTGCCGGCAAGCCCGTGGTCGTGACCAAGATCGGCCGCACCCAGGCCGGCGCGCAGGCCGCGGCCTCGCACACCGCGGCACTTGCCGGCGACGACGCCGTGTACGACGCGCTATTCCGCCAGTACGGCGCCCTGCGTGCGCGCACCATCGAGGAATTCTTCAACCTGGGCTATGCGCTGGACACCTGGAAGCGCCCGCCGCAAGGCCGCCGCCTGGGCATCTTCACCATTTCCGGCGGCGTGGGCGCGCTGATGGCCGACGACGCCGCCGACAGCGGACTGACGCTGCCCGAACCGGCCGCGGACGCGCAGGCCAGGCTGCTGGAACGCGTGCCGTTTGCCAGCGGCCGCAATCCCGTCGACGTCACTGGCCAGGCCGTCTCCGAACCCGGGCTGCTGCTGGCCACCGCCGACGACATGCTGGCCGATGGCCGCTACGATGCCCTGGCTGTCTTCCTGGCCGCCGCGGGCTCGTCCGAAGCGCTGTGGCCCACCTTCGAAGCCTTCGCGCGGCAGATGCAGGCGCGCCATCCCGACGTGCCGCTTGCAATTAGCGCCCTGTTCCCGCCTGCGCGGCGGCGCGAACTGGAGCGTCTGGGCTGCCTGGTGTCTCCGGATCCCAGCGCCGCCGTCCGCACGATCGCCGCGGTGGCCGCAATGTCATCCCATTCCGGCCGCGGAACAACGCAAGCGGATCCCGCCCCGGACACGGCTAACCGTGCGCCGCTGCGCGAAACCTATACCGAAATCCAGGCCATGGAACTGCTGCGCGACGCCGGCATGCCGGCTTCCCCGAGCACGCTGGCGGTTGATGCCGACGCGGCCGTGCGCGCCGCCGGCGACCTTCGCGCGGGCCAGGACATTCCTGTCGTCCTAAAAGTGGTCTCGCCAGATATCACGCACAAAAGCGACGTGGGCGGCGTCAAGCTCAACATCCGGGGCGAGGACGCGGTGCGACGGGCTTATGCGGACATCATGGCCGCGGTAAGCCAGCATCGCCCCGACGCCCGCGTCGAGGGGGTGCTCGTCGCGCCCATGGCGCCCAAGGGCGTGGAATGCATCGCTGGCGTGCATTCTGACCCGGTGTTCGGGCCCGTGGTCATGTTCGGACTGGGCGGCGTTTTCGTCGAGGTGCTGAAAGACGTCAGCTTCCGGCTGGCGCCCTTTGGCCGCGATGAGGCCCTGGACATGATTCGCGGGATCAAAGGATACGCGCTGCTGCAGGGCGCGCGCGGGGCGCCTCCGTGCGATGTCGATGCCCTGGCCGACGCGCTGGCCACCCTATCCCGGTTCGCGCATGCGCGAGCGGGGGATTTCAGCTCGGTCGAGATCAATCCCTTGCTGGCGCTGCCCGAGGGACAGGGCGCGGTGGCGCTGGACGCGGTGGTGATTCGGAAAGGCCAGCCCGCATGATGCGCTGGGCGTTTGGACCGGCAAGTCCGCATCCTGAAAGCGCGCCGGGATCTCCGGCCGCGCCGCCCGACCCGGACGCCAAACGCCCGTCGACTTCCTACAAATAATCTTTGTATCGGCGAATGTACTCGCGCGCGCTTTGGTTCAGCTCGCGCACACAGCGATCCGCCTCGTCCACATCGTTGCGAATCATGGCGTCAAGCAGCGTCCTGTATTGCTTGATTCCCATCTCGGCGCGCCCAGGCAACAACGCCACGCGCCGCATCGTCACTTGCATGCGTTCGTAGATTCGTTCAATCAGATCGCTGAGCACGGGGTTGTTGGCGATTTCGTTCACGCGATTACGGAACCGCACGATGGTGTCGACATGCGACTCGATGTCGCCGTCCCTCAACGTGTCTTCAAACTGCTGACCGAGCATCTGCTGAAGCGCTTCGTAGTCGCTTGCCGAAGCATTCTCCATGGCCAGGCGAACGGACAGGCTGTCTAGCGTCTCGCGGACCTGGTAGAGGCGATAGGTGGTTTCCATGTCAACGGGAACCACCACCGCGCCCTTGTTCGGAACACGTTCGATCAGGCCGCGGTCTTCCAGCGTAGCCAGCACCTCACGGGCCTTGGCGCGCGGGATTCCGTAGTTCTTCACGAGATCTTCTTCCGGCAGGCGCGAACCCGGCAGCAACGCTTGGGAAGCGATGCGCTGTCGCACATCCAACACGACTGCCTGGGTGGACGGCATGCTTTTGCGCTCTTTTGCAGGGGCGGATTGCGCTTTTGGTTTCTTCGGAGAAGTGGCCATGTTTTGGGCAGGTCGAGGCAAGGTTTTGACGCCGTCGATCATAGCACTCTTATCGCACTCAAGATTGTGCACAATCTTGCGCTCATGCTCGTATTTTCTTATTGACACAATGATTTGTGCCAGCGCAAGATACCCCACATCGCATCACCTGACGCCGATTTCCGAAGGAGAGTGCCTTGTCCTCAGCCGTACTTGCATCCCTGCCGGGCCCGATTTGCCAGCAGTACCAAATAAAGCGGGACGCGCTTGTCGCTCGCGGAGTCGCCAATGGGGCCCCCATCTTTGCGGCCCGCGCAAGCGGGTCCGAAGTGGTCGACCTCGACGGCAATACCTACCTGGATTTCGCGGGGGGCATCGGCACGTTGAACGTGGGCCACGCGCACCCGGAGGTCGTTGCCGCGGTCAAGCGCCAGGCAGACGACTATCTGCATACCTGCTTCAACATCGTCATGTACCCCGGCTACATCGACCTCGCCGAAATGTTGGTCAAAAGGCTGCCCGGCGACTGGCCCAAGAAGGTCATGCTGCAAAGCACCGGCTCAGAGGCCGTCGAGAACGCGATCAAGATCGCCCGACGCGCAACGGGGCGTCAGGCGGTTGTGGCCTTTGAGGGCGCGTTCCATGGGCGCACCAACATGGCCCTTGCCCTGACTGCGAAGGCGCCCGCCTATAAAACCGGCTTTGGCCCCCTTGCCAGCGAGGTATACCGGGCGCCCTTTCCCTACGTGTATCGCACTGGCGCCGACGAAGAAGCCGCGGCTCGCCAGGCCTTTGAGCGTTTCGAACGCATGGTCGAAACCGAAATCGGCGCACGGCAAGTCGCCGCAGTCATCATCGAACCCGTGCAAGGCGAGGGAGGCTTTCATGCTGCGCCGGCCAGCTTCATGCGCCGGCTACGCGAATTCTGCACAAGCCACGGCATCGTCCTGATCGCCGACGAGATCCAGTCCGGTTTTTGCCGCACGGGCCGCTGGTTCGCCATCGAGCACAGCGGAATCACCGCCGATCTCTACACCCTGGCCAAATCCATGGGAGGCGGCATGCCGATCGCCGCCGTGGTCGGCCGCGCCGAACTCATGGACGCGCCCGATGTCGGCGGCCTGGGAGGGACCTACGCGGGCAATCCCCTGGCCTGCGCAGCGGCGCTGGCCGCAATCGCCGTCATGGAACGAGACGACTACGCCGGCCGCGCGGAGGCGCTGGGCCGTCAGTTGGCCGAGCGATTCGACGCATGGAAACGCGACATTCCCATCGTGGGAGATGCGCGCGGGCTGGGCGCGATGCGCGCCGTGGAAATCGTCACGGACAAAACCAGCCACCGTCCGGACGGCCAGGCCACCGCGCGCATCGTGCGGCGCGCATATGAAGCCGGTCTGATCCTCGTGAAGGCGGGTTTTCATGGAAACGTGCTGCGCTTTCTTGGCCCGCTGAACATGAGTGCCGAGCAGTTGCAGCGGGGTTTGGACATCCTTGAAAAATCCATCAATGCCGAGGTGCGCGCATGAATACGCTATTGAAGTTGGACAACGCGCGTAAGGTCGTGCAGCTGTTGGGAGACGCGCGCCCCGGCATGAATGTGCTGGTGCTGTATGACTACTACACCGAGCAGAATGTCCAGCCGCTGGCCATCGCCATCAACGAGTGCGGCGCCATTCCGCACATGCTGCAGATACCTGGCAGCCGCCAGCATGGGCGCCCGTTTTCGCCCATCGTGGCCGACGCCATGTGCGGCGCGGACCTGATCATTGCGCTTACGCGCGCCAACGCCGCCCATACCGAAGCGCGGCAAAAAGCGACTCGCGCCGGCGTCGGGGTCATCGTCTTGCCCGAATCGGATTTGCCGGATTTCTTTATGGCCGAAGGCTGGAACGCCGACTTTCAAGCCTTGCGTCCGCAAATCCAGGGGCTGGCCGATGCGCTCACCCACGCCGACACGGCACGGGTCACCAGCGCTGCGGGTACCGACATCACGATGAGCATTGCAGGTCGTCGTGGCCGTGCGCTGCACGGATTTGCGAACACGGAAGACATCTCGGCGGGTTACTGCCTCGAATCCAGTCTGGCCCCCGTTGAAGGCACTGCCGAAGGCGTCATCGTGGTGAACGCCAGTATCCCTGGCGTGTCACTCATCCGAGACGAATCGGTTCGCATCACATTTGAGCGCGGCATGGCCGTGTCCATCGAGGGCGGGGCCGAGGCTGCCAAATTCCGGGATCTGCTTGCCGGGTTCCACGATCCCCTGGTCTACAACCTGGGCGAACTGGGTGTCGGCATGAATCCCTGCTGCCAGCTGGACGGAACGATGCTTTCCGATGAAAGCGTGTACGGATCCATCCAGTTGGCGCTCGGCACCAGCGCCTACATCGGCGGCACGGTCAAGGCGGCCGCCCACTACGACACCATCGTGACCGATGCGCAACTCTGGCTGGACGGCAAGCTGGTGCTCGACGGCACCACGCTGCACCTTGGGGACGCGCGATGAGCATTCGACTGGACCGCGGCCAGAACGGAATCGTCACCGTCTTGATGGACAGGCCTGCCAAGCGCAATGCCTTCACGCTCGACATGTATCGCGAGTTCGGTGATGCCTTCGACACGCTTAACGCCGATGACAGCGTCAGGTGCATCGTGGTGCGCGGCGCGGCAGGCGCATTCTGTGCCGGTAGCGATATCGGCGGGTTCGACGAAACCCGCAGCGGCGCGGAGCAGGCGCGAGAGTACGCCGAGTTCACGCTGGCCATGACCGACCGGCTCAAGCTCACGCCGCATCCCACGGTCGCATGCATCGAAGGCGCGTGCGTGGGCGGCGGGCTGGAGATCGCGGCCATGTGCGACATCCGCATTGCGGGCCGGGGCGCCCGCTTTGGCGTGCCGATCAACCGCATCGGATTGACCCTGGACTACCGGGAACTAGCCGATCTGCTGGCCGTCATCGGTGGCACGCGCACGCTGGAAATCCTGCTCGAAGGCGCCGTTTTTGGCGCGGACGAGGCACTGAACAAAGGCCTCGTCACAAGAGTGGTGGACGACGACAAGGTTGGCGATGAAGCCTATGAGGCTGCCGGGCGTATCGCTGCGGGCGCTCCCCTGGTCAACCGTTGGCACAAACAATTCGTGCGTCGCTTGCAAGCTGGCGGCGAACTGGCCGAACACGAACTGGCTCAGGCCTATGCCTGCTTTGACACCGAGGATTACCGCAACGGGCAGCGCGCCTTCCTGAACAAGGAAAAGCCTGTCTTTGCAGGTCGCTGAGAGGAAAGACATGAAGCAGAACGCTGCCGCGATGCCGCTGGAAGGCATCAAAATTCTGGACCTGTCCCAAATCATGGCCGGGCCGTACTGCACCATGGTGCTGGCGGATCTGGGCGCCGAAGTCATCAAGATCGAAAAGCCTGGCGCGGGCGACGATTCCCGGGAAATGGGGCCCTATGTAAACGGAGAATCGAGCTGTTTTGCCCAGATCAACCGCAACAAGCTGGGCATTTCCCTCAACCTCAAACGACCGGAACTGCGCGAAACCGTGCTGGAAATGGTGCGGTGGGCCGATGTGCTGATCGAGAACTACCGGGTGGGCGTCGCCTCCGCGCTGGGGCTTGACTACGAAACGCTCAGCGCCATCAATCCCCGATTGGTCTATTGCTCGATCTCGGGCTATGGGCAGACCGGGCCGTATGCCGGCAAGGGGGGATTTGACCTGGTGGCGCAGGGCATGACCGGCATCATGAGCATGACCGGCGAGCCAGACGGACGCCCCCTCAAGTCGGGTATCGCCATCTATGACGTCGGCGCCGGGCTGACCGCTACCTACGCCATTCTTGCGGCCTGCATTCACCAGCAGCGCACCGGCGAAGGCCAGCACATCGACATCTCGCTCGCCGAATGCGGACTGCCCTGGTTTATTTGGGAAGCCGCGGCCTACTTCGCGGAAGGCACGGTGCCCAAGGCAACCGGAAGCCGTCACCGCGTGTCCGCGCCCTATCAAGCCTTTAGCACCGGCGACGGCTATATCGTCATTGGCGCCGCGAACCAACGCACCTGGGAAAAGCTCTGCACCGACGTCCTGGGTCGCCCGGAACTGATCCACGACCCGCGATTCCTGACCAATAGCGACCGCCTGGACAACATCGCCGCACTGGAGCCACTGCTGGAAGCCGAATTCGCGCGCGCCGACGCGGCGGCCTGGATCGCCCGATGCGAAAAAGCCCAAGTGCCCTGCGGCCCCATCAACGATTTCCACCAGGCGATGCAGGATCCGCATTATGCCGCTCGCGGCATGGTTCAAGAACTGGACCACCCCAAGCTGGGCCGCATGAAAACGGTCGGTATACCCACTAAATTTTCTCGTACGCCGGGCCAGATCCGGCGGGCTGCGCCCCTGCACGGCGAGCACACCGATGAAGTCCTGCTTCGCTTTGGCGCGTCGCCAGAAACTATCGCGCAATGGCGCGAACACGGCATCGTCCAGTAAAGAAGCAGATATCTCCACAGCACAAAAAAAAGCAGTCAAGGGGCCGGGCAGTCAGCCGGCATATTCGAAGTGAAGAATCGCGTCTCACGCGAAATCAAGGAACGAATATGAAAACGCAGCAACCCAAGAACACGTCCCGCCGCGACTTTTTATCGGTTGGCCTGGTGCTGGCTGGCGCAAGCCTGGCCCCCTGGAGCCTGCGCGCCGCGCCTGCGGGGCAGCCATTTCGCATCGGCGCGCTCAATTCCATCACCGGCGTGGGCGGTCCGTATGGCGTGCCGATGCTCGAGGCCATTCGACTGGCTGTCGACGAGGTGAACGCCGCAGGCGGCGCCGCCGGGCGCCAGCTGCAGCTCTTCGCCGAAGATGATCAGACCAAGCCCGACGCTGCAGTCCTCGCGGCGAAAAAGCTGATCGAGGTGAATCAGGTCCAGGCGGTGGTCGGAATTTGGCCCTCCTCGGTGGGTCTGGCTGTCATGCCCATCACCAACAACGCGGGTCTCATCATGATGAACACCTGCGGCGCCCCTGAAATGCTGACGGAGAACCGCAAAGGCCTTGCCTGGATGTTCCAGGCATCGAACGCGGTCTTTGGACGCGCCTTTGCTGAAGTGGCACGCCAGCGCGGCTTCAAGCGCCCGGCAGTCATGGCCTTCAACAACTCCACCTTTGTTGGGCTGGCCAACTATTTCAAAGAGACGTGGGAGAAAGACGGCGGCAAGGTCAGCAGCATGGTGATCTACGAACCCAATCAGACCACCTACCGAACAGAATTGAACCGGGTCCTTGCAACGAAACCGGATGTGATCGCAATGGGCTCGTATCGCCCCGACGCCACGATTTTGCTGCGCGAGTGGTACCAGACCGGTCAGGACTGCAAATTCATCATGCCGGGTTGGACCGCCAACGAAGCGCTGGTCAAGGCGCTGGGCAAGGAGGTCACCGAGGGCATCATCTCGATTTCCAACGTCGCGGCAAGCGGCAACCCGGCTTACAAAAGCTTCTCCGAGCGGTTCCGCGCCAAGGTCAAGCACGATCCCGATGTGTTTGCCGCCCAGAGCTACGACATGGTCATTGCCCTGGCCCTGGCCATCGAAGCCGCCGGACCGACAGCCGACATCGCCGCCATCAACGGACAGGTCAAGGCGGTCACCCGGCATGGCGGGGAAAAGATCTCTTCGTTTGCGCAGGGCCGTGATCTCATCCGTGCCGGCAAGGCGGTGGACTACGACGGCGCATCGTCAAACCTGGAGTTCGGCGCGCATGGCGAGACCGTGCCGGATTTCGGCGTATCGGAAATCCAAAACGGCAAACTGGTACTGAAAGAGACCGTGCCGGGTACGCGTTGAAGCGGAGCAACGATGGAACTCATCCCGATCTTGAACGCCGTCATCAATGGCATCGTGCTAGGCACCTTGTTGTCACTGCCAATCCTGGCGATCACCATGGTGTTTGGCATATCGCGCTTTCCCAACGCGGCGACGGGCGACTACATGACGCTTGGCGCGTACACAGCCGTCGCCACGCAGGCGTGGATCGGCAGCTCACTCGTGCTTGCCGTGGTAAGCGCCAGCGTGGTGACCGCGCTGATCGCCGTATTTTTCTATCTGTGGGTCTTCCGGGCGCTCGCTAAACGCTCCAACGTGGCGCGTCTCATCGCCTCGCTGGGCGTGGCGTTCGTCGTACGCACGACGATCACCTTTTTCGCGGGCCAGGACCAATACAACCTGGAAATGGGCCGGATCATGCGTGCGTGGAACTGGCATGGCATTCGCATCCTGCCCATGGACGTCTACATCCTGCTTACGGCCATCGGTGCGTTGGGGATCGCGTTTGTGATCCTGCATGCCACGCCACTGGGACGGCGCATGCGGGCGGTGGCCGACAACCCCGACCTCGCCGCCGCCAGCGGCATCCGCTCACGTCGCGTCATGCTCTATCTGTGGCTGTTGAGCGGCTTCTTCTGCGGGCTGGGCGGGGTTCTGCTGGCCATCAAGGCTGTGGTCGTCCCCGAACTCGGATTCGAGCTATTGATGCCGATGTTCGCAGCAGTGATCCTGGGCGGCATTGGCAATCCCATCGGGGCCGTCGTCGGTTCCCTGATATTCGGGATCTCGCAGGAAATCGCCACCCTTTACGTTGGCCCCTCCTACAAGATTGTCATCGCCTTCCTGGTCTTGCTGGTGCTGTTGTTGTTCCGGCCGCAGGGTCTGTTTGGCCGCCCGATCATGGCGAGGTAAAGAGAGATGGAATCCTATTTGATTGCAATCTCCATCGGCATACTTATCTACATGCTGATGGCTCTGGGTCTGTCGCTGCACTATGGCTTCACCGGCCTGGTCAACTTCGGGCATGTCGGCTTTTTTGCCATCGGTTCCTACACCTCTGCGCTGCTCGCGCTTCAGGGGGTACCCATCCCCTTGGCGATGGTGGGCGCAACGCTGCTCACCGCACTGGCGGCCTGGCCGCTGGGGATCGTCGCCTTACGGCTGGGAAGCGATTATCTGGCCATCGTGACGCTCGGGTTCTCGGAGTCCGTCCGGATGATGCTCCAGAGCGAGGAATGGCTGACGCGAGGCATGCACGGTCTGCCGGGCATACCCCGTATGTATGAGGGATGGATCCCCGCCGCCCAGATCGATCTGGCCATCATGTTGACCTTGCTCGCCGTCAACGGGGCGGTGTTCTGGTTGGTCACGCGCGTCGTCAAAAGCCCGTTCGGGCGGGTCATCGAAGCGGTTCGTGACAACGAAGTCGCGGTAAGGGCGCTGGGCAAGGACCCGGCTCGCTTCAAGACCCGCTCGCTCATGCTGGGCGCGGGGCTGGCCGGCCTGGCGGGCGCCTTTCAAGCGCACTACCTCACGTTCCTGAGCCCCGAGCAGTTCGTTCCGCTCATTACCTTCTATATCTGGATCGCCATCTTTGTCGGAGGCGCCAACCGCCTGCTCGGTGTCGCCTTGGGCACCGTCATCATGGTCGGCTTTCTTGAGGGGTCTCGCTTCGTCCGGGACTTCGTGGGCGGCATCTCCGAAGTGCAGATGGCCAGCGTGCGAATCTGGGTCATCGGCATGGCATTGATTCTTATCGTGCTGTATCGGCCGCAAGGGATCTTGGGAACAAAGGCGGGGAAGTCGACATGAGCCTTTTGACTGTAAGAAACGTTAGCGCCGGGTTCGGCGGAATGCTCGCCTTGGACAATGTCAGCCTGGACCTGAACCAGGGCGAACTTCTGGGCCTGATCGGCACGAATGGCGCGGGAAAGAGCACGCTCTTCTCGGTAATCACTGGATATGTGCCCAGCCGGGCTGGCGTCGTCCAGTTCGACGGCCGCGACATCTCTCACATGGCCGTGCACACCCGTGTGCGCCAAGGCCTGGCGCGCACATTCCAGGTGCCTCGGGAATTCTCGCAGCTCACCGTCATGGCCAACATGATGGCGGCTGCGCCAGACGCGCAGGGCGAGAAGCTGCTGTCGATCTTCTTCAATCCGGGGAAAGTGCAAAGAGAAGAGGAACAGGTGGCCGAACGTGCCCGCGACTTGCTGCAATTTCTTAATCTATCGCGGGTCGCGGACACCCAGGCAGGCAAACTTTCCGGCGGACAAAAGAAGCTGCTGGAGCTAGGACGGCTGCTCATGCTGGAGCCTCGCTGCATCATGCTTGACGAGCCTTTCGCTGGCGTCAATCCGGTGCTGATCGGCGAGTTGTCAGAACGCATCGTGGCGTTGAACGAACGCGGCATGAGCGTGCTGATCATCGAGCACAACCTCGAAGAACTTTCGCGCATCGTGCCTCGCATGTATGTGATGGACCGCGGCAAGGTCATTGCAGAGGGAAAGCCGCGGGACGTGCTCTCCCAGGATGCGGTTCGCGAGGCTTACATGGGGGGTGTGATATGAACGTAACCAATTCCGCCGCACCGATCCTTACCATAGAAAACATGGCCGCAGGCTATGGAGACGTCGATATCGTCAGTGGCATCGACCTCCATGTGAAGCCGCGCGAGATCGTCACGATTGCCGGCACGAACGGGGCTGGAAAGTCCACGGTCATCAAAGCCGTCATGGGCCTGCTTCCGCGTCTGTCGGGGTCGATCACCTTCGACGGGAACGACCTGCGCCGGTCCGCCGTGGAAGATCGCGTGCGCCTGGGCATCTCTTACGTGCCGCAAGTGCAGAACGTGTTCGGCGAGCTCACCGTGCTGGAGAACCTTCAGGTCGTTGAACACGTCAGCGATGCCCGCCGACGCACCGAGGAAATGTTTGAACTCTTTCCAGCGTTGGCGCAGCGGCGCCGCACCCACGCCGCCAATCTTTCCGGCGGCGAACGCCAGCAATTGGCGTTTGCGCGCGCGTTGATGCCTTCCCCTCGCATGGTGCTGCTCGACGAGCCGTCCGCGGCATTGTCGCCCGCACTGACTTCCCAGGTGTTCGAGGAAGTGCAACGCCTGCCCCAGTTGGATATCGCGGTGCTGATGGTCGAACAGCGGGCCCGCCAGGCGCTGGCTTTCAGTGACCGCGGCTACATCCTGGATTCCGGCCGCATTGTCCTGACCGATACCGGCCCCAACCTGCTCGCAAATGAAGAAATGGCGGAACTCTACATCGGGCACCGTCACGACTCCCAAGGAGAACCCGTATGACCGCAACCAAGGCGCCCGGACGCCCTGCACCCTCGGAGCACGCCCACCTCACACTGGCAGAGGGGCTGCGCGCCCTGGACAAGGGCACGCTCAGCGCCGAAGCCTGGGCGCAGGCGTGCCTGGAACGAATTGCGCAGCGCAACCAGGATGTCAAGGCGTGGGTGCATGTGGCGGGCGAAGCCGCGTTGGCGCAAGCGCGCGCCATCGACCGGCGCGGCCGCCGCACTCGCTACGAGGGTGCGCCGATCGGCATTAAAGACACCATCGACACCGCGGACATGCCCACCGAACTAGGCGAACCCGAGATCTACACTGGGCGTCAACCTACGCAGGACGCGCCGGTGGTGACGCGCGCGCGAGAACAAGGGTTCGTGCTGCTGGGCAAGAACACCGTGTCTCGCCACGCGATCATGCTGCCCGGTCCGTGCCGCAACCCCCACGACCTGACCCGTAGCCCGGCCGCCTCCTCCGCGGGTTCGGGCGCGGCCGTGGCAGACTTCATGGCCCCGTTGTCCATCGGCACCCAGACCGCCGGCTCCATCTTGCGGCCCGCTTCATTCAGCGGCGCCGTCGGTTTCAAGCCCACCCTGGACGCCATCCCGTATGTCGGCATCAGAAGCTATTCGCGGCCGCTCGATGTGATCGGTCCGCTGTGCAGGTCCGTGGAAGATGCGCAGCTCTTCATGCATGCGTTCGTGGGCGATCCGCGCTTTGCACCGTCGCCGGAAAGCGGTAATGCGCTGCGCCTTGGCGTGTGGCGCCCCCGCGCCTGGCCCGAAGCCGAACCCGCAGCGCAAGCCGTCTTCGAGGAATGCCTGAGCCGCCTGACGGCCGCGGGCGTTTCATTGCAGGTCTTGTCCATGCCTGCGGCCTATGAAGAAATCGGCGACATTCAGGATGTCATCATGGCCTACGATTTAGCGCGCGAATACGCGCATATCCGCCGCGATCACGCCGCGTTATGCGACCCAGAGCTGCTTGCCTACCTGGCTCTGGGTGACACCTACACCGACGCCGACTATGCATCCGCATTGGACGCCGCCGACAAGTGCCGGCGGGCCTTCTATGACATTGCCCGCGACGTGGACGCCATTATCATGCCTGCCACGTTGGGCGTGGCCACGCCCGCCGAAAGCACGGGCAGCTCGGTGTTCATCCGCGCGTGGTCATTGCTGCACAACCCCTCGATTTCACTGCCGGTCGGACGCAGCCCGGAAGGATTGCCCCTTGCCGTGCAGCTCGTGGGCTTCCAGAAGGAGGATCCCAAACTGCTGCAGCATGCGCGCCGCGTGGAATCCATTCTCGGAAACCGGGCCGGGGAAACGTAGCAGGCGGGGCTGCTGTCGCTGTTTTATCTACTGCTCCTTCAGCCCCAACGATTTCACCAACGGCGCGAACAGCTTCTTTTCGTCCTGCACGCGCGTGGCGTAATCGGCCACGCTCAGCGGAATCGCGTCCGCGCCCGCATCCAGGAAGCGCGCCTTGATCTCCGGCCGCGCCAGCACTTTGTTGATTTCGGCATTCATGCGTTCGACCACATCATCGCGGGTGCCCGCGGCCGCATACACGCCGAACAGGCTGTCCGCGAACACACCGTCAATGCCGGCCTCCGTAAAGGTGCGGATGTCGGGCGCCACGGCCGCGCGTTGCCGGCTTGCCACCGCCAGCACCTTCAATTTGCCCGCCTGCACCATGGGAAAGACCGTGGCGGGTCCAAACGCGAAATCGATCTGGCCCGCGGCCAGGTCTTGTATCGCCGGCGCCACGCCGCGATACGGTGCATGGGTGGCCTGCATGCCAGTGGCCTGCTTGAGCAGCTCGCCAGCCAGATGCGGTGTCGTGCCATTGCCGGCCGAACCGTAATTCAGCGGATCGGGCCGCTTGCGCGCGTATTCCACGAACTCTTCGAGCGTATTGACGCGAAGCGAAGCCCGGACAAACAGGAACAACTGGCTGTTGGCCAGCAGGGCAACCGGCCGCAAGTCCCGCTGCGGGTCGAACGGCATGTTGGCGAACATCAGCGGGTTGACCGATTCCGTCGTCGACGGATTGAGCAGGAAGGTATGGTTGTCGCGACCGTTGCGAACCACTTCTGCCCCCGCCAGATTGCCGCCCGCACCGCCCCGGTTTTCCACGATGACGGTTTGCTTCAAGGCCTCGGCCAAGTGCGGCTGCACGGTGCGGGCCAGCACGTCGACCAGCCCACCGGGCGCCAGCCCCACGACCAGACGCACGGGCTTGGTGGGCCACGCCGCAGACGGTGTTTGTGCATGGCTGCCCGTCGCCCAACCCGCCAACGCCAGCATCATCACGGCCAGACAACGTCTACGCAGCAGCATGCAATTCTCCTTGTTGGGGGGCCACCCCGCAAAACCGCGCACGGCGCGTCACATGCCGCACCGCGGTCAGCCGCCTCGATGCACCATCGCGGCGGCCCCGCATGTGCCGCTCATTCTTCACAAAAGTTTAAGCATAAAGAATCCCGGATAACCCTAGCTTGCCGGCGGCAAGGCAGGCTTCCCTATTCGGTGGTCTGTGACAGTTCGTGCTCCAGCCCGGCCTCCAGCTGCCGCGCCACGCGCCCCAGCCCCCGGTTCAAGGGCCACACGATGGAGAGGTCGAGACCGCCTTCCACATCCACGGGTACGACGCTCAGCCCATGTCGACGCGCGTACAGGCCGCTCATGCTATCGAGGATGGCCACGCCCAGGCCCCGCTCCGCGAAGGCGCAGGCGGCCGAGTACTGATTCACCTCGATCACGGGCAGAAACGGCAACCGCTCCTGCTCGAACTGCCGCGCCGTAAGCGCCCCCACCTGCAAGTGCCGACTGAGCGAGATATAGGGGATGTCCGCCAGGTCGGCCAAGGCGAGGCGACGGCGGTCCGCCAGCGCGTGGCCGGCCGGCATCACGGCCTGCAGGGTCAACCGCGCCAGCGTGCGCTGACCCACGTTCGGCAGCGCGGCCGAGCCGATCACGATGCCGATATCGATACGCTGATCGGCCGCCAGCCCCGCCACGCCCAGCGTCATGTCCGTACGCACGCTGACGCGCACGCCGGGCTCGCGGGCTTGCAACCACGCCATCGCGCCGGGCAGGATGCTCGCGCCCACGGCCGCCACCGCCCCCACGTCCAGTCTCGCCTGCGCCCCGCCCCGCATGCTGGCCGCCACCCGTTCAGCGTTGTCCATCGCCGCAAGCGCATGAACGATCTCCGGCAGCAACATGCGGGCCTCGGCGGTCAGTGCCAGCCGGCGTTTCTCGCGGCTGAACAGCGCAAAGCCCAGCTTGTCTTCCAGCGACTTCAGCATCGCGCTGGCCGCGGGCTGCGACATCCCGGTGGCCGCAGCCGCCAAGGTGACGGAACCGGTTCGCCCCACCGCTTCAAACAGCGCCATCTCGCGTTTATTCATGCACCCCCCGTTGTTCATACATATTCATGTATGAAATGACTAAATATATATATTTGACTATATCAATCCACCTGCCGGACACTGGCTCCACATCACAACAGCCGGCGCCGCTTCGATGCGGCGCACGGCAATACCGCGAGGAGACAACGATGCAGACGAGACCTGGCGCTCACCCACGCAGGCTGCTGGCCAGATTGCTTGCACCGCTGCTTGGCAGCGCGTTGCTGGCTTTCGTGGCCCCCGCCCTGTCCGACACCCCGGCCGGGGGCACGATCCGGATCGTCGTCGGCGCCCCGCCGGGTGGCGCGCCCGACACCGTGGCCCGCATCGTGGCGCAGCACATGCAGGTGGGCGGGCGCGCGGTGATGGTCGAAAACAAGAACGGCGCCGCTTCCATGATCGCGGCCGCCTATGTGGCCCGCGCGCGGCCCGATGGCAACACCCTCTTGCTCGCCAGCCAGACGACGGTCGCGGTCGCGCCCACGCTGCAGAACGTGACGACGTTCGACCCCATGAAGGATTTCACGGGCGTGGCGTTGGTGGGCAGCGCGCCGCAGGTGCTGCTGGCCGGGCCGAAACTACGCGCCAACTCCGTCCAGGAACTCATCGCGCAGGCCAAGGCCGCGCCAGGCGAGATCGACTTCTGCTCGGGCGGCATCGGCACCTCGCCCTACATGGCGGCCGTGCTGTTTGCCCAGACCGCGGAAATCGAACTGCACAGCATCCCGTTTGCCGGCGAACAAGCCTGCATCACTGAAATGCTGGCAGGCCGCCTGCCGTTCATGTTCGCCAATGCCTCGACGGCCCTGCCCTACATGAAGGACCAACGCCTGCGCGCCCTGGCCGTGACGAGCAACGCGCGCGTCAGCTTCGCGCCGCAGTTACCTACAACGGCCGAAGCGGGCCTCAAGGACTACGAGGTCGCGACCTGGCTTGGCCTGCTTGCACCGGCCGCCACGCCGCCCGACGTCGTCAACGCCCTGAACGCGGAAGTGCGCCGCGTGCTGCGCCTGCCGGATGTGCGCGAGAAGCTGCAGGCGCAGGGCTATGCGCTGTCGGACGACAGCCCGGCGGCGTTCACCCGCTACTACCAGGCCGATCGCGACAAATGGGTGCGGCTGATCCAGACCGCCGGCATCAAGCAGAACCCCTGAGCGCCGACGTTTGAATGCGTTTTCCGACCCCGAACCTCCCGAGCCTCCCATGAGCCGTACCCAGCCCGCCGCTTCTTCCGACGACCCGCGCATCGTGTTGGGCGTCCATCACAGCCCAGTCGCCGGCAACATCCCGCCCGGCGCCTGCGATTGCCACGTGCACATCTTCGGCCCCTTCGACCGCTATCCGCTTGCCGAAAACCGCGTGTTCATGCCGGGGCTCGCCTCGACCGACGATCTGCTGGCGCTGCACGCGGCGCTTGGGGTTGACCGGGCAGTGGTCGTGCAGGCCAGTCCGCAAGGCACCGACAACCGCTGCATGACCGATGCCCTTGCCACCCTGAACGCGGCAGGCCATGCCTCGCGCGGGGTGGCGGTACTGGCGCCCGATATCTCACGCGACGGCCTGCGCGCGCTGCATGCGGCGGGCGTAAGAGGCGCGCGCGTCAACCTGCAATCGTTCGGCCAGCAGGATCCGGCCATCGCCCGCGATGCGCTGACGCGCACCGCCGAGCAAGTCGCCGACCTGGGTTGGCATGTGCAGATCTACACCACGCTGCCGGTGGTTGCCGCGCTGGCGCCCGCGCTGCGCGACTGCCCCGTGCCGATGGTGATTGATCACTTCGCATTGGCGAGCGCCGTCGCCGGCACGGGCCAGCCCGGCTTCGATGCACTACTGGAGACGGTGGCGGCGGGCAATGTGTACGTAAAGCTCTCCGCGCCGTATCGCCTTACGGTCTGGCAGGACGGCCGCCCGCCCATCGAGGCGCGCGAGATCGCACGCGCCCTGATCGATACGCGCCTTGACCGCATGCTGTGGGGCACCGACTGGCCGCATTCGGGAGCGTGGCCCGGTGTGGCGCGCACGCGGGATCGCAGCGAACCGCTGCATCCCATCGACGATGGCGAACAACTGTCGGCGTTTTGCGCTTGGGTGAGCGAAAAGGAGAAGCAGGCGATCCTGGTGGATAACGCGGCGCGGCTCTATGACTTTTGAAAATCAATCCTCTGCCCGGCTTGTAGCCGGAGACGGCCCGGCGTCAGCATGAACCACATCAGTTCTATGCCGGTGCCTGTCTCAGTCGCCTCCGACCAGGATCTGGTCGAGGCACCGCAGCGATAAGCTTGCGCGTGTACTCGTGCCTTGGGGCTTCGAATATCTGGTCGCACTCGCCTTCCTCGACCAACTCCCCCGCAGACATGATCGCCACGCGATCCGCGAAATGCCGCACGACGCCAAGATCGTGAGAAATGAACAAGTACGTCAGCCCGTGTTCGTCCTGCAGATCGGCCAGCAGATCCAGCACTTGCGCCTTGACCGACACATCCAACGCAGACACGGCTTCATCCGCCACGATAAAGCGAGGCGCCAGCGCGAGCGCTCGTGCGATCGAGATGCGCTGACGCTGCCCGCCCGAAAACTGGTGCGGGTACCGCTTGGCGTGATCCGCCTGCAATCCAACCCGCACCAACAATGAGTGCATGCGGGCGCGACGTTCTTGCGCGTCGTACAGCTTGTGGATTGCCATGCCATCCATGATTGCATCACCGACTGTACGCCGCGGATTCAGGCTGGAGTATGGGTCTTGAAAGATGGTCTGCACCTGCCGACGAAAAGACATCAACGACGCGCCGGTCAGTTGCAGCACATCATGACCCGCGAGGTGGATACGGCCCGAAGACGGACGGACCAATCCTGCAATGCAGCGACCCAACGTACTTTTCCCTGACCCGGACTCGCCCACCAGCGCAAGCGTGCTGCCGGGCGCGACCGACAGGCTTACGCCGCGCACGGCCTGCACTACGCGCGAAGGCTTGCCCAGCAGGCTGCGGCCTATGACATAGTCCTTGGTCACGGCTTCAGCCCGCAATATGAAATCAGTCATTGCGGCGCTCCTTGGGCACTGGTATCCGAACGCTGCGACAACCGGCGAGCGCGGTCACGCGGCGCATCGACATCCGGTACAGCAGCCAGCAGGGCCTGCGTATAGGCTTGGCGGGGCCGTTCAAATATCTGCCGCACGTCGCCTTCTTCGACCACCCTGCCCGCCTGCATGACGACGACCCGGTCGGCAATCTCTGCGACCACGCCCAGGTCATGGGTGATGAACAGCACGGCCGCACCGGTTTGCGCTTGCAGCGCAAACAGAAGTTCCAGCACTTGCGCCTGCACCGTCACGTCCAGCGCCGTGGTGGGTTCGTCAGCAATGATCAGCTTGGGCCTCAGCGCGCAAGCAATCGCAATCATCACCCGCTGGCGCATGCCGCCGGAAAGTTCGTGCGGGTAGGCTTTGGCGCGCTGCGCGGGTTCGCGGATACCCACCCGCTGCAAGAGATCCACCGCCCGATTCCAGGCCTGTTCGCGGCCAGCCTGTTCGTGGATGCGGATCACCTCGGCGATCTGGTCGCCCACGGTGCGGCCAGGATTCAAGGCGGTCATGGGTTCCTGGAACACCATGGAGATGTCCTTGCCACGCAGGGCATCTTTTTCCCGGTCCGACGCACGCATCAGGTCCAGCCCATCGAACCGCAACGCATCGGCGGTCACGCGGCCCGGCGGATCCACCAGCCCCATCAACGAAAAGCCCGTCACGGATTTACCGGAACCGGATTCGCCGACCAGGCACACCACCTCGCCGCTGCGCACGGTCAGGTCCACGCCTTTAACGGCGGCGACAACGCCTTGCCGGGTGTCAAAGTTGACGGCCAGATTTCTGACGGTCAACAGCGCTTCAGGTTCGAGGCTCATTTTTGCAGCTCCGGGTTGAGCACATCTTGCAGCCAGTCACCGAGCACATTGACGGCCAGGACGGTAAAAAACAGCGCCAGAGCGGGCACCAGTACCGGCCAAGGATTGGTGAACAGATAGTCTTTCAGCGATCCCACCATTTGGCCCCATGAAGGTACGGGCGGCCGCACGCCCAGCCCCAGAAAGCTCAGGCCCGCTTCCAGCAGCATCGCAAAAGAGAAGGTGAACGACGCTTGCACGGCGATGATGGAGCGCATGTTGGGCAATACTTCGTGCCAGATGATCCAGCCGTTGCCCGCCCCCAGCGAACTGGCGGCCAGCACATGTTCGCGCGCCCGGATGCCCCGTGCGACGCCCCACGTCACCCGCGCAAACTGCGGAGCATAAAGAATGCCGATCGTGGCGATCAACGTCGGCAGATTGCCGCCAATGAAGGCCAGCACCACCAGCGCAACAAAGATCTCGGGCAGCGACACAAACACGTCCACCACCCGGATGGCCGCCGCTTCCATTCGGCGCCCCAGAAAGGCCACGCTGACGCCGATGGCCACACCCAGCACCCCGGCCAGGACCACCGCCGCCGCCGCGACAGTCAGCGACACACGGGCGCCGTAAACCGCACGCGACAAGAGGTCGCGACCCAGCTCATCGGTGCCCAGCCAGTGTTGCCAGGTCGGTGACGACAATAAATTGGCGGCATCGATCTGATACGGATCGGCCAGCCCCAGCGCTGGCCCGAAGGCGGCAGCCAGCACCAGCAGAGTCAGGAAGCCCAGGGCGATCTGCACGGACAGCCCGCCTGTGTGATTGCGAAGGAAATTGATCATGCGGACGGCCTGCGGATACGAGGGTCAACCAGGCCCTGGGCCAGGTCGATGACCAGGCTGATCAGGATGAAGATGGCAAAGATGGCCAGCAAAGCCCCCTGGATGACGGGGTAGTCACGCGCAAATGCCGCGCTGACCAGCAGGGAACTCAACCCTGGCCAATCGAACAGCGCTTCGATGATGACCGTGCCGCCCAGCAGGTTGCCGGCGCGGATGCCGACGATGGCGATTACCGGCACCAGGGCGTTGGGCAACGCGTGACGAAAGATCGCCTTGTTGCGCGGCAGGCCCTTGGCCCGCGCCAGCTTGACGTAGTCACGCCCCATCACATCAGCCAGGCTGGCCCGCGTCATACGGGCGATCACGCCCATGAAGTTCAGGCCGATCGTCAAGGCCGGCAACACCAACGACAGGCAATGCTGGATGGGGTCGTCCGCGAACGGAACAAAGCCCGACGACGGCAACCAGCCCAACCCCAAGCTGAAAACCAGCACCAGCAGAATCCCCAAGACAAATACCGGCGCCGAAAACCCCGCGACCGCCAGCACGGAGGCCGCCAATCCCGCGAGCCGGCCACGCGCTCGGGCCGCGATCACGCCCAGGGGCACGCCGAACAGCACGGCAATCAACAACCCGGCGCCTATCAATTCCAGACTACGGGGAATACGCCGCGCGAGTTCGTCCGCCACCGGTTCGCCCGTGCGCAACGACATACCCAGATCGCCGTGGGCCAAGGCTGCCGCCCAGTGCGTGAACTGCGTGCCGAGCGGCAAGTCCAGACCCAGTTGCGCCCGCACGCGTTGCACGGCAACCGGGTCGCTGCCAGCCTGATCGCCCAGCATGATGGCCACGGGATCGCCGGGCAGCAGGTGGATGGCGATGAATACCACGCCTGTCGCCAGCGCCAGCGTGACGATGGCTGACGACAGGCGCTTTAGCAAAAAAAGCAACATGCCGGCGTACTCAGTTCAGCCACATGGTGGGCAACGAAATGCCCGGGCTGCTCTCGCTCAACGCCCCGCCCAGTTGCGTGTAGCCCTGTACCTTGCGCAGATACCCTTGCGCCTGTTCACGCCAGTTCACAAACACCCAGGGGCTGGTATCCAGGATGCGCTTTTCGGCTTGCGCGTAGATGGGCTGGCGCGCTTTCGGGTCCGTCAACGCCCGGCCGTCCGCCAGCAGCTTTTCCAATTCAGGGTCACGATAGCCGATGGGTTTGGCCCAGTAGCTGGAATCGCCGCCCAGGTAATAGGCGTAAGCGTCGGGATCCGGCAGCTTGACCGACACACCGTAAATCATGGACTCGTAGTCACCCCGGTTCTTGCGTTCCACCAGCGTCGCCCATTCCACCGGTTCCAGCTTCAGGTTGATGCCGGCTTCCTTCAAGTTGGCCTGCACGACTTGCGCCATCGTCGTATAGATGCCCAGGCCCTGAAACACCACCATCGACGCATCGATTCCATTGGCGTATCCCGCCTCGGCCAGCAAGGCGCGCGCCTGCTTCACGTCGCGCTTGAAAGTGCCGTCCAGCGCCTTGTTGTAATACGGTGAGTCCGGTGGGGTGGGCGCACCATAGATGGGCTGGCCATGACCAAAAAAGGCCGCTTTCGAGACGGCTTCTCGATCGATCGCGTAGGACACGGCGCGTCGCACCCGCACATCGTCGAACGGTTTTTTGCTGGTGTTGAACCAGACGCTCATGAATGCGCCGCCCGCCATGTCGATCTTCATGCCCGCATTGCGGCGCAGCACGTCGATGTCTTTCCACGGCACGAAGTCGATCATGTCCAAGGACTGACTGCGCAGCGCATTCACGCGTGCATCGTCGCTCTTGATCATGCGGAAATCCACCGCGTCCAGATAAGGCTGGCCCGCGATGAAGTAGCTGGGATTGCGGGCCAGGCTGGCGCGCACCGCTGGCTCATAGCTCTTCAACTGAAATGGGCCCGTGCCATTGGCGGTCAGCTTCAGATTGGCACCGTCCTGCACCCATTTTCGCGACACTATGGCGGCTTCCGGCAAGGCCAACACCCCCAGCAACGTGGCGTCAGGCGACGGTTTTTCCACTTTGACCGTTGCTGGATCGATGACCGTCACCGTAGCGCCCAAGAGGTTGGATCGGAGTGTGGCGCCGGTCGATGGGTCCAGGATGCGGTCCAGCGAGAACTTGACGTCGTCCGCCGTGACCGGCGTGCCGTTCTGGAACTTCACGTCCGGACGCAGGTGGAACACGATGGTGCGGGCATCCGGCTGTTCCCACCGCTGCGCCAGGCGGGGCACCACGGCCCCAGTCTTGTCATAGCCGACCAAGGGACTGTAGAGCGATTCGATCAACACTTTCCATGCGCTGCCGCCATACACATGCGGGTCCAGCGACACAATTTCGGATACCGTGCCGTACCGCAGGGTGCCGCCCTTCTTGGGCGTGTCGGCCGCCTGGGCCCCCGACGCAAACGCCACCAGTGCGCAGGCCCCAATTCCCAACGCCAGCTGGCGCCATTTATGTTGCATCGTCATGTTTTCCCCTTGCAAAGTGATCGACCCGTTCGACGCGTGCAGCCGTCAAGACGGCAGCGCCTCCACCAAGCGGTCGATGTCGTCGGAATCGTTGTAATAGGTCGGTGAAATACGCAGATTGCCACCGCGCACCGCCAGGTCCACGCCCGCGTCGCGCAAGCGTTGCGACAGATCCTGGGCGTCGTGGGCAGAATGCTTGAACGACAGGTTGCCGGACGCCTCGCCCGGGGTCCGAGAACTGACGATCTGGTATCCCTTGCGCAACAGGGCTTCGCAGGCGTAGTCAGTAAGCGTCAGAATATGGGATTCAATGCGGGCGGGCGTCAGCGCCAGCTGAATACGCACGGCCGCGTCCAAGCCCCAGATGCCAGTGAAGTTGGCCAGGGCTTCTTCAAAGCGGGCGGCAGTTGGCCGGTATTTCAGCAGGTAGTGCATGTGGTCTTCGGTACTGTCAACGCTGTGATAGCCCACGCTGGGCGGGTCCAGCAATCCCAGCACGCTCTTGCGGCAATAGAAGAATCCCGTTCCGATCGGCGCCAGCATCCACTTGTGGCCTCCCACCGACAGGAAGTGGATGCCCAGCTTCTCGACATCCAGTTCCAGCGAACCGGCCCACTGAATGGCGTCCAGATTCAGGTATACGCCGCGTTCGTGGCACAGGTTGGAGGTGGCTTCAAGGTCTTGGCGGAAACCGTTGGAAAACTGCACGGCGCTTAGCGACACAAGCCGGGTGCGCTCGTCTATCAATCCACGGATATCGTCTACCAGGATGCGGCCATTGCGGTTCTTCACCCAACGAATCGTCACGCCGCGCGCGGCCAGCTTCATCCAGCAATAGACGTTGGACGGGTATTCGATATCCGGCAGGATCAGGTTGTCTCCATCGCGCCACGGGAACCCGTTGGCGACATTGACCAACCCTTCGGTGGTGTTCTTGACGTAGGCGATCTCGTCACGATGCGCGCCGATCAACCGGCCGATCCGAGCCTTGATGGTTTCCTCGGCGTAACGGCACCATTCCGGATAGGCATTGCGCCCATTATCCCGCACGTCCTCCATGAACCGGTTGACCGCTGCCACAACCGGCTGGCTCAGCGCACCGATCGAGGCATTGTTGAGGTAAGCCCGCCGCTGTTTGATGGGGAACGCCTGCCCGATGTTGCTCCAATCCAGCTGCTCGATGCCATTGCGGTCATCGGGAAACAGAGCCGCAGCCCCACCCACGGATACCGCGCTTTCTAGGATATTCACGCTGCGCCTCTTTCATTGAACGTGGGATGATCCTAAGATTCGACGAATCCATGCGTCAATTTCGTTTGAAGTATTGATTCATGCAGTTTTGTAATGGATCATCCCCGACTCGGCGCTCCTCCCCATGGGACAGCCCGCCGCAAGGGTTGAACCGGCGTCACCACCCCCTCCATTGCTCGGGTTTGTCCCTATGCGTCTGAATCGTCTTCAAGCCCTGCGTGCCGTGATGGAAACCGGAAGCGTCACTGAGGCGTCGCGGCGCATCCATCGCACTCAGCCTCAGATCAGCCGGTTGATTTCGGCGCTGGAGGAAGAGGTCGGGTTTCCCCTGTTCCTGCGTCACGGACGCGGGCTGATACCCACGCAAGAATGCCTGCGCTTCTACGAAGGCACGCGCCATATCCTGGCTGGGTTCGAAGAGGTTTCGCGCATCGCGGATTCCATCCGCAATCAGCAAGATGCCTGGCTGCGCATCCTGACCCAGCCGTACTTTGCCTATAGCGTTACGCCCACCGCCATCGCCGAATTCGCGCGCAGCCATCCGCGGGTACGGGTGTCACTGGAAGTCCGTTCTCGGGTCGACGTCGGGCTATGGATGTCCGGCCAGCAATTCGACCTCGGCTTGGCCGCCCTTCCCATCGATTTCCCCGGAATCCGCTCGCGGACATTTGCAGACGTGCGGCTGGTGATCGCCATGCCAGAAGGCCACCGGCTGACGGCCAAGGACGTCGTGACCGCAGATGACATCAAAGACGAACCGTTTATCGCGCTGCGCCCCTTCACGCTGCTGCGCCAGCGCATCGACGACCTGATGGCCAAACAGCGATTACCACTGCGTCTTGTCATGGAAACATCCTCCGGACAGTCGGCCTGCCAGCTTGCCGCGCTGGGGATGGGCATCGCCTTGGCCGACCCCATCCTGGCGGCCAACGTGCCGGGTATCGTGTTGCGCGATTTTGAGCCTAGGCTCAGCATTCCGTATGGTTTTCTTTTACCGAGCGCCTACGCCCCTTCCGAACAGGCACGCGAGTTCGCGAGTCTGTTCGTGCGCCTTGTCAAACAGACTGCGCCTGCACGGGTGGATCTGGTTGAGCAGGTGTGCGGCCAGGACCTGGGACTGCTGTCATTCCCGTAGCAAGCAATCCGTGCGACGCGGGTCGCTCGATGCAGATCGAGATGCTCGGCGATCTGGCGCCGTGGCTGGGACACGCAACATAGAAAGCGAAACGGGCTCGCCGCTGCGCATGCAACCACCCGCCCGTTCGCCCCCTAATGCCCGGTGGGCGTTTCAGAGCTTGGCCACGGACACCTCCGTGGCCTTCACAAAGGCGAGCACTTCCGTGCCGACCTGCAGATCCAGTTCCTTGACCGAGCGCGTCGTGATGACCGAGGTCACGATACCCGCGGGTGTGTCGATGTCGACTTCCGACACCACGGATCCCAATACGATTTCGCGGATCTTGCCGCGGAACTGATTGCGGGCGTTGATGGATTGAATGGCCATGCATGACTCCAGTAGAAGATAGGTAATCCGGCGCCACTCACCGATCGGCCCCGATGAGGCGGAAATCCTGCGCGGCGGCGCGTTCGAGCTGCGCCACGAGTTGCAGCTCCCAGTCGAGATAGGCACGAAACCCGGCGTCGCGCGCCGCCAAATCGTCCAGCAGGTATGGGCTGATGTCCTGGTCGTCGTCGCCCGTCAGCACACCTTCGTCACCGCGCTCCAGTGGCAGCCCGGCCGCCTGCCAGGCCCCAGTGCCGCCCTGCAGCGTGTAAACCTCAGGCGCGTGTGTCTCACGGCGAAGCCGCCATTGCAGTTCGGCGGCCACGGTCTGCGCGAGCACGCCGTCTTCCGACACGATGACCACGCGCGCGGCGTTCGCGCCCTCCTCGGCAAGGAGTGCCGGCAGCCGGTCCGGCGCGGCGAAGCGCGCGCCCGGGATGTGGCGGCGCACATAAGCCTGGCGGCGATCCACGTCATACACCCGCGTGGGGCCGTGCTCGGCCAGCCAGCCTTCGAGCACGGCGGCGCGGACCACCGGCGCCGGATCGCGGTGGCGCAGCACGCGCACGCGCTCCGGCCCGCTCTCCTGAATGACCGGGAGCGCCCGTTCGCCAGGCTCGCCGGCTTGCGGCGCCAGCGGCGCGGCATACAGGTACACCTCGAGGGCGCCCAATTGGCGCAGCCAGGCCGCGGTGGTCAGCGCGCGAACGCCGTCATGATCGGCCAGCACCACGCGCGCGCGCCGCGTCCCGACATATTCGTCGGTCGCCTGCACCAGTTGCCCGCCCGGCGCCCAGCGCCAACCGGGAAGATGGCCGGCTTCGTACTCCTCGCGCGTGCGCACGTCGAAGCGATAGAGACTGCGCTCGCCAGCGGCGGCATCGGCCTCGAACCTGGCGAGCCGCGCGGCGTCGATGTGGTCCACGCCCGCCGCTGCGGCCACGGCCCGCGCGCGCTCGCGCGCCTGGGCCAGGGCCTGAGGCCCAGGCTCGGGTAACGCCGCGTGGCGGCCATAGGCCAGCTCGCGTCCCGACAGCAGCCATTCCATCGTGCCATTGCGCAGCGACGCCACCTTGTTCGGGATGCCCGCATCGATCAGCGTCTGCGCGCCCACGATCGACCGGGTGCGGCCCGCGCAATTCACCACGACGAACGTGTCGGGATTGGGCGCGAGTTCGCCGATGCGGTAGACCAGCTCTGCACCGGGCAGGCTATGCGAGAACGGCAGCGTGAAGTTGTGGAATTCCTCCGTGGTGCGGCTGTCGACCACGACGATGTCCTCGCCGGCCGCCACGCGGGCGGACAGCTCGTCAACGTCGATCCATGGCGTGTGCTTTTCATGCTCGATCACTTCGCCAAATGCCTTGCTGGGCACATTGGTGCCCCAGAAGACCTCGCGACCCGATGCCTCCCAGGCGCGCGTGCCGCCGGCCAGCACGGTCACGTCGGCGTAGCCCAGCCGCACCAGCTTGCAGGCGGCTTCGTGCGCGAGCGACTCATCCTCGTCGACCAGCACAATGCGGGTCAAGCGGCGCGGCACGAGGCGGTCGATGCGTTGCTCAATGCGCCAGAGCGGCGCGTTGGCCGCTTCGAGGAGATGGCGTTCGGCGTACCGGCCCGCCTCGCGCACGTCGAGCAGCGCGATTTCGGTGGGGCCGCGCAGCGCACGCTCCAGTTCGGCCGGCGCCACACGCGCATGGAGAATCGCCGCGGGCGGACCGAAGGTCCGGTACGTTCCCCCGGCCGTGCTTTCGAACACCACACGTCCGGCCAGCCGGTCCGGGGCCAGTCCGTAGAAGTGCAGATGCGCGCCGGACGACGCACCGATGAGTTCGATGGTGTGAACGTCGTCGGGCTGCAGCACGATGGACGCGCCCTGCGCGACGTCAACGCGGCGCACGTGCGTGAGCGTGTCGCGCAAGGGGTCCGAGCTCCGGCTGCGCGCATACACCTCGTTGCGCTCCTCACCGCGCACGCCGGCGATGATCGCCCACGTCGTATGGTCGTGCGGCGGCTGCGCCTTGCCGGCTTCGCCGAGCGAGAGGTATAGCGCATAGGCGCCGTCCACGTCCTCGGCCAGGCGATAGATCGTGGCCGGCCGCTCCGGATGCAATGCGAAAGTGTCCGCATCGAACAGCTCGGCACGCGCGGCCAGCGCGCGCAGCAGGCCCGCCGCCGACTCCAGCTGCGCTGGCGTGGCGCGTCGCGGGTCGGGCAGGATGGCCCGCACATCGCGAATGAACGCGGCGACGGCTTGCGTACGCTGGGTCTGGAGGGAAAGGTCGGCGGTGGTCGGCAGTTGTGTCATGGCGGTTCCGGGTTCGGTACGAGGCCCGGGCAATCGCCGCGAGCCGGATGCCAGCCAGACTACGGTGTCCGCCGCGGGCGGCGCAACGCAGAAATCCGACTATCCATATGCGCACTGCAGGCACCGCTGCGACGCATAAGGACATACGAAAAACGACCTTCCCCGCACGCAACCCGCTCCCTACCATCGTGGCCTTCCCCATCGTCGCGTCCGAGGCGCGCGGCGTCTCCCAGACCACGAACAGGATTGTCCCCATGCCCGCAGCAATACCTCAAACGCCCGCCGCGCGGCGCGCCGCCGTCAGGGTGGCCGTCGACGTCGGCGGCACATTCACCGACATCGTCCTCGAGCAGGGCGAGACACGGCGCTCCGCCAAGCTGCTCACGACGCCTGCCGCGCCAGAACAGGCCGTCCTGGCCGGCATCGACGAACTGCTGATCGCAGCGCAACTGAGTTGGCCGGACGTGGATCGCCTGGTGCTGGGCACCACGCTCGCCACCAATGCGCTCATCGAGCGCAAGGGCGCGCGCACGGCCCTCGTCACCACTGCCGGTTTCCGCGATCTGGTCGAGATCGGCCTGGAGGACCGCTACGCCCAATACGACATCTTCCTGGACAAGCCGCAACCGCTCGTGCCGCGCGACTGGCGCCACGGCGTGACCGAACGGGTCGACGCCCAGGGCCGCGTGCTCACGCCGCTCGACGAGGACGGTGTGCGCGCGCTGGCTGACCGGCTGCGCGAGGACCGCATCGAGAGCGTCGCGGTGTGCCTGCTGCACAGCTACGCGCATCCCGCACACGAGCGCCGCATCCGCGACCTGCTCCGCGCCGAGCTGCCCGCGCTCTGGATCTCCCTGTCTTCCGACGTGTGCGCCGAGATCCGCGAATACCCGCGCCTGTCCACGGTCTGCGCGAACGCCTACGTGCAGCCCCAGGTGTCGGGTTACCTGCGGCGCTTCGAAGCGGCCGCGCGTGAACGCGGCCTGCGGGCCGAACCGTTCCTGATGACTTCGGGCGGCGCCATCGCGACGCTGCAGACCGGCGTGGACGAGCCCGTGCGGCTCGTGGAGTCGGGGCCCGCAGGCGGCGCCATCCTGGCCCAGCACATCGCCGAGCAGGTCGGCGCGGCGCGCGCGCTCTCGTTCGACATGGGCGGAACCACCGCCAAGATCTGCTACATCGACGACTACCAGCCGCAGATCAGCCGCAGCTTCGAGTTCGGCCGCGTGCATCGCCACCTCAAGGGCTCGGGCCTGCCCATTCGCATACCCGTCATCGAGATGATCGAGATCGGCGCGGGCGGCGGCTCAATCGCCCGGGTCAATCACCTGGGCGTGATCCAGGTCGGGCCCGACAGCGCGGGCTCGGCGCCCGGGCCCGCAGCCTATGGGCTGGGCGGCCAGCATCCCACCGTGACCGACGCCCACGCGGTCATAGGCACCATCACGCCGGAGCGCTTCGCCGTGGGCAAGGTTTCGCTCGATCCCGCGCTCGCGCGGCTCGCCGTGCAGGCTTATCTCGCCAGCCCGGCCGAGCTCACGGACCCGGAGGCAGCCCAGGCCGTGCTGGAGGTCGTGACCGAGAACATGGCCAATGCCGCCCGCGTGCACGCCTCCGAGCTGGGCAAGACGGCCGATGAACACACCCTGATCGCGTTCGGCGGCGCCGCGCCGCTGCACGCAGCGCTGCTCGCGCGCAAGCTGGGCATCGGCACGGTCATCGTCCCCGGCGCGCGAGTCCTAGCTCGCACTTATTGCGCCAGAAACCTGCTCCGCGAGGCGTGGGGGTTTTCTTCGACCCTTCTGTGCGCATGAACGACGGGCGCTAAGGCCTGCACCGGGGAGAATATGCAGCTAGGTTCGTCAGTCTCAAATGGCAAGGCGATCCTACGCGCTCGCCGAATCCGCCTCGCTTCTCGTGCAGAGCTGGCGGACAGTTCGAAGCTGCGGTTGCATGCGGAGCGGAATGGCGCCGGCGGCCTTCGCAGGATCCTATGAAACGCATCATGCGGCGGAGAATGGCGGCACCACCGTCTTCAATCACCGCGAACGGATCTGCAGGAACGCTTTGCTGGTGTGCTTGACGCCCGCCTTGCACTCAAAAATTGCACTGATGTTTCGAGGCGGAGTATCGTGGCACCCTGTAGCCGCCTCCCTTTTAGCCGGTAGTTCTGGCAATTTTTGCTCACGCCATTTCACATGAATTTCAAGCAAATTGAAGCGTTTCGTACAGTCATGGCGACGCGATCCATGACGACCGCTGCCGCACTCCTGCATACCTCGCAGCCCAACATCAGCAGATGGATAGTGTTGCTCGAAAGAGAACTCGGGTTCGAACTTTTTCAAAGAAATGGCACGCGTTTGACCCCTACGGGAGATGCGAATGTCTTTTATTCCGAAGTAGAGAGGTCCTACAGAGGCTTAGATATTCTTAAAGACACCGCTCTTTCCATCAAAAAGAAGGGCATGGGTATTTTACGCGTGGGTGCAGTAGGTTCACTGACTCAAAGCATCCTGCCGATCGCGGTCCGCGCGTTTAAGACGCTCTATCCAAGCAGTCCCGTACTGATAAATACGGGCAGTTCCGTAAATGTGGCCCAATGGGTTTCGGCAGGTCTCTGCGATGTGGGTTTTGTTTCCATGACCAGCAATACCGCAGGAGTCCGATTCAACCGCCTGAACTCCAATAAAGGTGTAGGCATAGTACCGCTCCATCACCCTCTGGCCCGTCATAGGTGCCTGACCCCTCAAGACTTCGAACAGGAGCCTTTTATCTCGCTGCCTAGTGGAAGCTCCAATCGGGCTGTGGTCGATGCATACTTAGAGGGAATTTCAAGGCCCCTATCGATTGAAACACACTACGCTTCCACTATTTGCACCATGGTTGCGCTGGAATTGGGAGTCTCCATAATCAATTCATTTGTACCGAGAGCATTAAAACTAAGTGACCTTAAAGAGATCCCGCTTGATTCCGAAGTTTTTTTCCACAGCTATGCGGTATCTTCCGAACAATATGCACCAGGCGTCCTCGCCAGCCAGATCGTTGATTGCGTTATCGAAGCCTTCGAAGGATTAAACGCCACTTGAGCACCACAATCTCAATCTTCTGAGAACGCACTTTGCGCTAGGAATTTGGCCGATATCAGAGTGGGATCAAACAAAGAGACAGTTGCCGCCAATTCATCCGCCTTCAGAACGAGAGGAATTTCGGTGCATGCCATGAGAAAATTCTTTACTCCAGTTCGTTGGCGCATCGAGCTGACTACCGTCGCAAAACAAGCCTGGCCAAGTATTCTGTCGTTTGCCTTCACGCCCCTGTAAATACCTGCCATCAAAGTATCGAGCTCCTCCGCCGTGGGCTCGATGCACTCAATGCCTCTGGCGTCAAGCGCGGTTGCGTACAAGCCTGAGCGTATCGTTCCTGCCGTGCCAAGCAGGCAAACCCTTGTGACCCCCACCTCTACCAAGAACCGGGCGCACACCTCTGCGATGTGAATTATCTTGACCTGAGGCACTGCTTGCTGCAACTGCGCATGCCAAGCATGCGCAGTGTTGCAAGCAATCGCCGCGACCTCCACCTTCAAACGCCGCATGGCAACGAGTTGATCACATATCTGCCGAAAAACCCTCTGCCGTTCCTCCTCACTCATCAGCAGAGCTTCCGTTCGATCGACGACAGGAAGCTGGAACAGATAGTGAGGCGGATAAAGCTGATCCTTGAGTTCATCGCCCGATGCCGCGATCAACGTCGAACACTCCTGCAAAAAACACTCGAGATAATTAACTCCGGCGTAGGGGCCCATTCCGCCGATAATCCCGACATTCTTCCTTGGCGAAACTGAAGGACATATCTGAGAGGACATGGATAAATCAGTTCATATCAATCTTGCTGTGTTTGATAACTTCGGCCCATCGCCTGGACTCTTGCTCTGACAGCTTCATCAGATCCTGGCTGGAGCCTGGATATGGCTCCGCGCCCTGTTCCTTGAGGTGCGCGATCATCTCCTTCTCGCTGGCGATCGAAACCACCACATTTTGCAGCTTCTGCACGATAGCAGGCGGTGTCTTTGCCGGCGCCATAAATGCATACCAAGAATCAACATCAGCGCCCGTCACTCCCGACTCAGTAAACGTCGGCACATCAGGAATCGAAGGGCTGCGTTGCGCACTGGCAATACCCAATAGCTTTACCCGTCCGGCTTTGGCGTGACTCAACACATTAGGCAGGTTTGCGAAAAGCACCTGGATTTGTCCGGCCAGAAGTTCTGCTGTCGCTGGCCCCGCGCCTTTATAAGGCACATGAGTAAACTCCACACCTGTCCGATATGAGAACAGCTCGCCAGTCATATGGTTAACCGACCCGACACCGGCCGACCCCATATTAAGCTTTCCAGGATTCGCTTTCGCGTACCTAATGAACTCTTCGAGGTTGCTCACTGGCAGGTCTGGCGACACGGCTAAAACATTCGGCACAGTAGCAAATAACGCGACCGGCACAAAATCCTTTTGAGCGTCGTAGTTCAGCTTCTTCGAAATCGCGGGTTGGATAGATTGTTGACCCATCGTCGCCAACAGAA
This sequence comes from Achromobacter sp. JD417, assembly GCF_041879325.1. Taxonomy (NCBI): domain Bacteria; kingdom Pseudomonadati; phylum Pseudomonadota; class Betaproteobacteria; order Burkholderiales; family Alcaligenaceae; genus Achromobacter; species Achromobacter sp. JD417. The sequence goes on from NZ_CP087159.1 coordinate 5,239,865, forward strand.
GCGTATACCCGTCAGGAGGAGACTTGGCGACGAAACTGGCCCCGATTGCCCCCCCGGCACCTCCCTTGTTTTCGACAATCACAGGCTGATCCAACACTTCACCAAGCCGAACCGCGACCAGACGTCCCATGAGATTTACCGTTCCGCCAGGAGCGAAAGGCACGACCAAAGTGACTGGCTTTGTGGGATACGAAGAATCTGCTTGGGTGACAGGGGTAATGCATATCGCTACTGCGGCGATGGCTAGTCGTTTCCACATTTTCATTTTCCCGAAGAGTGATTAGTCCAGAGCTGACATGGCAGCCGTCGGAACGGATTTTGCGAGCGTCCGAATATCGGCATGCAGCTTGGCCTGAGCCCGGACAACGCGGCTTTCGATGACTTCGATAGCGCCACTCAGAGCCTCCATGTGCCGCTGCTGCTCATGAATGTGCTCTATTACGGTAGTCGGCGCCGGCCCACCTTGTGCTTTTCGTGCGGCCACGTTCAGCGTGGGATCGAGACACTCGCGAAGCTCATCTTCAGATATCTCGATTGACCGTCCCAACTGCTCCGAAGCTGTGGCTTTGATGGCGGTGACGGATATGTCTTGGGCACCAATGCCGGTATCCAAGGATTCACGAACGACTGCACCGATAATGTGATGTGCATCACGGAACGATATATTTGAATTTCGCACCAAAAGGTCAGCCAAGTCGGTCACCGTGGAGAAATCTTCTGCAGCACGGGAAGCCATATGCCGCTCATTGGGCACAACCTTCTCCACCAAAAGCCTCATCAGTTCCAAACACTTGAGCGCTTCTTCGCATGCTTCAAAACACGTTCTTGTGCTTTCGCGGCTGCTATCCCCTGAATGGGTGAAATGGGTGGATTTCACAGTACTGAACGCCGCAGACGTCAATCCGATCAAATGCCCCGCTTTTCCACGTAGAAACTCGAGGACGGCCGGATTTTTTTTCTGCGGCATGATGCTTGAAGTGCTGGCGATACTATCCGGAAAGGTAATGTATCCAAATTCCGGCGTTGACCAGATATAAAGGTCCTGCACCATCCGGCTGAAAGCAATCATCATGATGGAGAGCGTTGCACTCATCTCCAGCGCGAAATCCCGTGAGGCGACGCTGTCGAGCGCGCTTCCCAATGGGCGACTGAACCCGAGCAACTCGCTCGTCATCGTCCGATCGATCGGAAACGACGTACCCGCCAATGCGCAAGCACCCAAAGGGCAACCGTCGGTACTCTTCAAAACATGAAGGAGACGGTCCACGTCGCGTATCCACGCGTCGACCACCGCCGACAAGTAATAGCCATAGGTAATGGGTTGTGCTGCCTGCATATGGGTGTAGCCAGGCATTACATAGGACGAGTAGCGCTCCGCTTGCTGCAGAGCAATCTGGCACAGATCTAGCAGCGCAGCAGAGATTCGCATAGCGAAATCACGAATGCGGATGCGATCGATTGTCGCACCCATGTCATTGCGACTACGTGCAGTGTGCAAGCGCCCCCCCAGGTCGGCGCCAACCAATTGGATCAGGTGCGCTTCATAATTGAAATAGGCTTCTTCCCGCGCTGGGTCAAGTGTCACCGCATTGGGCCCCTCCTCCTGCATTCTCACCAACGCTTGTGCCAGTCTCTGACTCGACGACTGATCGAGAATCTCTTTCTTCGCGAGCATCAACAAGTGAGCATTGTTGATGTCATTCAGCAATTCAAAATTTGTGAAAAATTCACGATTAAGTCGCGGCAGAAAAATATACTTCACCACTTCGGGAGCGAGTGGTTCTTTCAAGCGGCGACTAATTTTCGATTCCATGATCTTAAGGTCCAATTGATTTACGGATAGTGTCCGGCGCCGCACGCCAAACCGTCAAATCAATAGACCCCATCAGCCCATACAAAAAAGATATGCCCGCCGCAGCGCCTCCGTGGCGAAATTTAATTCGAATCGGCGGGGATAATGGAGTCTGACCAGCCGCAAATCAGTCAAAGCCGAAGATTCTTTGAAATCCATTTCAATTCGATTTAGCTATCGCAGCCGTAGACCTTCCAATTGGGCATATTTTTTGGACCTGTGATCGTGAGCGGAGACATCGTCGATTAATTCTCTTCGACAACTCGATTTACCCTCGCCTCAGCATCGCCGATGGGCAACGACCACGCCGGGCTTATCGCACTGAGAAGCGATGTTCAGTGTGTCCAGATCGGTGGACACACTGTCCTTTTGTTATGACCCAGAGCAATGCTGCGCCAGCGCAACAGCTTGTCACCCGTGGTCCGCAAGTTCCGCTATGTTCGCCACAAGGGACTCGAAACTCATCCGTGCTCTATTCACCTGGCTTGGAGCATCCAAGACGCAGGTATTGCACTTCGCCTTACCGGGGACCTGATGGTGCAGCATGAACGCCACATCCAAGTAGACTGCAGAGGAACTTATAGAGCGCTTGATTGGCAATTCAAGGCTGGTCTCCGACGTTGCCGGAGCGCATCCCTTCGCTGGATCGACGTGTTGTTCGATCTCATGTTGACTAACCTTGCACTTTCGATGAAGGTCTGCAGCGCGGGTGCGTGAGGTAGAGGTTGCACTCAACCGGAGCGTCTTAGAGTCCAAAGAGAGGCACGGCTATTGTCCGACAGACAACTTAAATGAACTTTTTTGGCAAAAATTCATGTTGAATGAACCTTTTGGGTAAGAAGAAAACTTGAATGAACCAAAGGTAGCCATGCTGGTCAACGCCGTTCCTGGGCTCCTGAACGGCTCAATTTTTCACTTTGGCCTCCGAATCTCGCCGCAGCCCGCATGAACCGGGCGTCGACACATTTCTGAGCCTCCAAGGTGAGTGAACCAATTCTCAAGTTCAATGAACTTCGACACCAGTCTCGGTAAGCGATTAAGCGTCGCCGTCTGCGACACCAATATGTAACAGCGCACCTCCCCCCCTTGAACGTCAGAACTTCATCCCTATAATTAGCACTCGACACCGGTGAGTGCTAACACCTCCCGGGGCAAACCGACCATTCACTTACTTTTAGTTAACAGGAGTTCCTCATGGCCTTGCGTCCCCTGGGCGATCGCGTGATCGTCAAACGCCTCGAAAACGAGCGCAAGACTGCCTCGGGCATCGTCATCCCGGACAGCGCCGCTGAAAAGCCCGACCAGGGTGAAGTCGTGGCCGTCGGCCCCGGCAAGAAGACCGAAGACGGCAAGATCCTGCCGGTTGACCTGAAGGCTGGTGACAAGGTTCTGTTCGGCAAGTACGCCGGCCAGTCCGTGAAGGTTGATGGCGAAGAACTGCTCGTCATCCGCGAGGACGAAATCCTCGCCGTGGTCCAGTAAACCCTGCCTCAAACGAATTTTCGAAGGAAGCTAAGACATGGCTGCCAAGCAAGTATTGTTCGGTGATGACGCCCGTGTGCGCATCGTCCGTGGCGTGAACGTTCTCGCCAACGCTGTCAAGACCACCCTGGGCCCCAAGGGTCGCAACGTCGTGCTGGAGCGCTCGTTCGGCGCCCCGACCGTGACCAAGGACGGCGTGTCCGTCGCCAAGGAAATCGAACTGAAGGACAAGTTCGAAAACATCGGCGCCCAACTCGTCAAGGACGTCGCGTCCAAGACCTCCGACAACGCCGGTGACGGCACCACGACCGCGACCGTGCTGGCCCAGGCCATCGTTCAGGAAGGCCTGAAGTACGTTGCCGCCGGTTTCAACCCCATCGACCTGAAGCGCGGCATCGACAAGGCTGTCGCCGCTGCCGTCGCCGAACTGCAAAAGCAATCCAAGCCGGTCACGACCAGCAAGGAAATCGCCCAAGTCGGTTCCATCTCGGCCAACAGCGATTCCTCCATCGGCCAGATCATCGCTGACGCGATGGACAAGGTTGGCAAGGAAGGCGTCATCACCGTCGAAGACGGCAAGTCGCTGGAAAACGAGCTGGACGTCGTCGAAGGCATGCAATTCGACCGCGGCTACCTGTCGCCCTACTTCATCAACAACCCGGACAAGCAAGTCGCCGTCCTGGAAGACCCGTATGTCCTGATCTTCGACAAGAAGATCAGCAACATCCGCGACCTGCTGCCCGTGCTGGAACAAGTCGCCAAGTCGAGCCGTCCCCTGCTGATCATCGCGGAAGACGTCGAAGGCGAAGCGCTGGCCACCCTGGTTGTGAACAACATCCGTGGCATCCTGAAGACCACCGCCGTCAAGGCGCCTGGCTTCGGCGACCGCCGCAAGGCCATGCTGGAAGACATCGCCATCCTGACGGGCGGCACGGTGATCTCCGAAGAAACCGGCATGTCGCTGGAAAAGGCCACGCTGGCTGAGCTGGGCCAAGCCAAGCGCATCGAAGTGGGCAAGGAAAACACCACGGTCATCGACGGCGCTGGCGACAGCAAGTCCATCGAAGCCCGCGTCAAGCAAGTGCGCGTGCAGATCGAAGAAGCCACGTCCGACTACGACCGTGAAAAGCTGCAAGAACGCGTGGCCAAGCTGGCCGGCGGCGTTGCCGTGATTCGCGTTGGCGCTGCCACCGAAGTCGAAATGAAGGAAAAGAAGGCTCGCGTCGAAGACGCCCTGCACGCCACCCGCGCTGCAGTGGAAGAAGGCGTTGTGGCTGGTGGCGGCGTTGCGCTGCTGCGCGCCAAGCAAGCCATCGCTGACCTGAAGGGCGACACGCCTGACCAGAACGCCGGCATCAAGCTGATCCTGCGCGCTGTGGAAGAGCCCCTGCGCACCATCGTCACGAACGCCGGCGAAGAAGCCAGCGTCGTGGTCAGCAACGTGCTGAACGGCAAGGGCAACTACGGCTACAACGCCGCGACCGGCGAGTACACCGACCTGGTCGAGCAAGGCGTGCTGGATCCCACCAAGGTGACCCGCACCGCCCTGCAAAACGCTGCCTCCGTCGCCAGCCTGCTGCTGACGGCCGAAGCCGCCGTTGTTGAACTGGCTGAAGACAAGCCCGCTGCTCCGGCCATGCCCGGCGGCATGGGCGGCATGGGCGGCATGGACTTCTAAGTCCCGCTGTTCTTGCAAGGCCTCCCCGGCTTCGGCCGGGGAACGCAGTATCCAAAAACCCCCGGTCCTTCGCCCCGGGGGTTTTTCTTTTGTCCGGCCGGATATCTTTGCGTGTTGTTTCAGCGGCGCCGGATTTCCCGGGGTTGGCAAACGTTTGCCAACAATCTGCCCGTATCTGGGGCTTGCATGCGTCCCTACAATGAAGGTTCGCCTCACCGAGAATCCGCCCATGCGACTGCCCAGAAACGTGCTGCGTATCCTGCGCCCCTCCCAGATCAGCGGCCTGCTGGTCGACTCGGCCAAACAGTGGTCCAGTCATCGCGCGTCCAGCAAGGGTGCCGCGCTGGCGCTGTACATGGTGTTTTCGTTGGCGCCGATGCTGCTGCTGGTGATCGCGGTGGCAGGCGCCTTCTTCGGGGAGGAAGCGGTTCGCTCCGAGCTCTTTGCGCAATTGCGCGACCTGATCGGCGATCGCGGGGCCGAGGTGATCCAGACCGTGCTGGCCAGCGCCCACGAATCGGGCGGCGGCTGGATGGCGGCGCTGGTGTCGATCTGCGTGCTGATCTTCAGCGCGACCACGGCCTTTGCCGAGCTGCAGGCCAGCCTGGACGAATTGTGGGACGTGAGGGCCAACCAGAAGAGCGGCCTGCACGGACTGGTGCGCAGCCGTCTGCTGTCGTTCGGCCTGGTGCTGGTGCTGGCGCTGTTCCTGCTGGTGTCGCTGACCGTGAACGCGGCGCTCGCGGCGGCCAGGGGCATCTATGGCTCGCTGTGGGCCAACTCGACGTTCTCGATCGTGGCCGATTGGGCGTCTAATCTTTTTTCGTTTTCGGTGGTGGCGGCGCTATTTGCAGTGATCTTCAAGCTGCTGCCCAGCGCCAAGATCTCGTGGCAGGACGTGATACCTGGCGCCATCGTGACCGCCGGGCTGTTCCTGCTGGGTAAATGGGGCATCGGGCTGTACCTGAGCCGCGGCGCGGCGGTGTCGGCGTATGGCGCGGCCGGGTCGCTGATCGCGCTGCTGCTGTGGATCTGGTATTCGGCGCAGATCTTCTTCTTTGGCGCGGTCTTCACGCGCCAGTTTGCGCTGCGCTTTGGCAAGGTGGAGCGGCCGCGCACGCCGTCCGCCGAACCGCCGGTTCAATCGCCCGCGCAAACGCCCACGCAATCGCCCACGCAGCCGCCCGCCCACTCGCCCGTGCAGACGCCCCCGACCGACGCCTGACCTTCGGGCGTCACGCCTGCCGCGTCTGATGCAAGGGTGGCAGTGCCGCGCCAAGCCGGTCGCTCCAGACCTGCATCTCGTGCCAAAGCGCCGGCGGCACGGGCAAGCCGAGGCGTTGGCGTTCCGCTTCGTGCGTGGCCTCCGGGTCGCCAGGCATGCGAGGCTTGCCGGGCGCTTCGGATAGCTCCATCGCCAGTCCCGCCACCACCGACGCCAGGGCCGCGCCCCCCGCGAAGCGCGCCGGATCGATGACGATGAAGAAAGCGCCCAGTTCGCGCGGCCGGTCCAACGCGTCATACATGGGCGAGATGTGCGGGCCGTGAGGGTTGCCGTTCAGCGGTCCGCACAGCAGCTCGATCATCATTGCCAGGCCATAGCCCTTGTAGCCGTATTCCTCGCCGCCCAGCGGACGCAGGGCGCGCGCGGCCTGCGCATCGGTGGAGTCGTCGCCCCGCCCGTCCAGCGCCACGCCCGGCGGCAGCGCCGCGCCGTCGCGCCGCGCGTTCATGACGCGGTTCCACGGAATGGCGGTTGTCGCCATGTCCAGGCAGAGCGGCTGTCCGCCCGCACGCGGAAAGGCAAGCGAAATGGGATTGGTGCCGAAAAAGGGTTCGTGGCCGCCGAAGGGTGCGGCGATGGAATCGGAATGCGTGAAGGCGATGCCGATGAGACCTTGCCGGGCGGCCGCGCGGCTGTACAGGCCGATCGCCCCGCAATGAGACGAGTCGCTGACGCCCACCGCCGCCACCCCAGCCTCGCGCGCCAGGTCGATTGCCAGCGCGTTGGCCCGATGGGCCACCACGATGCCCTGCCCCCGGCCGCCATGCACCTGGGCGGCTCCCGGCCCCGTCCGGTCGACGCGGATGTCCGGGCGCGCCAGGATCGAGCCATGCGCCACGCGGTTCAGGTAATGCGGCAGGCGCGCGATGCCGTGCGAATCGATGCCCCACAGGCTGGTCTGCGCCAGGCTTTGCGCCAGACAGCGCGCGTCATCCGCCGGAAAATCCTGCGCCAGCAGGCACGCCGTGCCCCAGCGTTCCCAGTTGGTGGCGGTCACGCGGCGGTCGGCGTTCATGTCCTGTCTCCTAGGTGGCAGCCTGCACGGCATGGATCACACCGTGCTCGCGCAGCGCTTCCAGATGCTTGGTCAGGGCGCCCACGAACTCGGCCGAAGTGCCCAGGTCGCCGAACACCGGTTTGAAGCGCGCCAGGACCGTCGCGCGCCGCTGCGCCGCCTGCGAGGGCATGGCGGCATGCGCGGCCACCTCCGCGCGCGCCAGCAGGCGGTCAAGACGCGCGGCAATGGGGTCCTGGATGGGGTAGGCGCTGCCCTGCTCGTCCTCGCCGCGCAGGTAGTTCAGCCATGCGGCGACCGCCAGGCACAGACGATCGATGCCGTGGCCGGCACGCAGCCGGTCGCGGATGGTGTCCAGCAGGCGCTGGGGCAGCTTCTGCGATCCGTCCATGGCGATCTGCGACAGCGGATGCGGCAGCGCGGGGTTGGAGATCCGTTCCAGAAACCGCAGACGGTATTCCACCAGCCCCGTGTCGGGAATGCCGCGCAGGGTCGGGGCGATCTCTTCGCGCATCATGGCGTCGACGAACGCCCGCAGGGCGGGCGTGTTGGCGGCATCGGCCACCGTATGCAGTCCCAGCGTCGCGCCCAGGTAGGCCAGCGCCGAATGCGGCCCGCTGACCATGCGCAGTTTCAAACGCTCGTAGGGCGCCGCATTGCGCACGAAGGTGGCGCCCCCGTACGCGTCCCAGGCGGGGCGGCCGGCGGCGAACCGGTCTTCGATCACCCAGTTCAGATAGGGCTCGCCCAGCACGGGCCAGGCATCCTCGACGCCCAGGCGTTCGGCGATCCGCCGGCGGTCCTGGTCTTCGGTGGCCGGCACGATGCGGTCGACCATGGAATTCGGAAACGTGCAGTGGCGGTCGATCCAGTCGGCCAGGGTCACGTCGACGCGCAGCGCAAAGGCCAGCACCAGGCTGCGCAGCGTGTCGCCGTTACCGCGCAGGTTGTCGCACGACAACAGCGTGATCGGCGGCAGGTCGCGCTCGCGGCGCAGCGCCAGGCCGTAGACCAGGATGCCGATGGTGCTGCGGGGCCGGATGGGGTTTTCCAGATCGTGCACGATGTCCGGATCGTCCCAGCGCAGATGCCCCGTGGCCGGTTCGTGGCTGTAGCCCTTTTCCGTCACGGTCAGGCTGACGATGCGGGTCTGCGGATACGCGATGCGTTCGAGGACGGCGTTGGGGTCTTCCTCGGCCACCATCACGCGCAGCACGGATCCCACGATACGCAGGTGTTCGCGGTCCTGGCCGTCGGGACCTGCGTCGCGCACGGCCAGCGTGTACAGCCCGTCCTGGGGCGTTAGCGCATCGCGGGTGGCGGAGTGGCGCAGCGAGACGCCCAGAATGCCCCAGGTGAGGTCGCCGCTGGCTTGCATGGCCTGATCGGTGACAAACGCCTGATGCGCCCGGTGAAAGGCGCCCAGCCCCAGATGGACGATGCCCGGCGTCAGCCGGCTACGGTCGTAGCTGGGCTTTTCAACGTCGGCGGGCAGACGCGGCAATGACTCCGAATTCAAACGTTCAAGCATGGGTGCGCTATGCCTAAAAGGGGAGACGCCAGGGTATAGCATGCCCCGAGCCGTCTTCGCTACATCACCGCGCCCAGTTGCCACGGGACGAATTCATTTTGTCCGTAGCCGTGCGTCTCGCTGCGGGTGCGCCGGCCCGACGCCGTCTGCAGCATAAGCTGGAAAATGCGCTCGCCCATCTGCGCCACGCTTTGCGCGCCGTCGACGACTTCGCCGCAATTGATGTCGATATCGTCGGACTGGCGCTGCCACAGTGCCGTGTTGGTGGACAGCTTGAGCGACGGCGCGGGCGCGCAGCCATAGGCGGAGCCACGGCCGGTGGTAAAGCAGATCAGATTGGCGCCCCCGGCCACCTGCCCGGTGGCCGAGACCGGGTCATAGCCCGGGGTGTCCATGAAGACCAGCCCGCGCGTATGCACGGGCTCGGCGTACTCGTAGACGTCGGTGAGATTGGTCGTGCCGCTCTTGGCGATGGCGCCCAAAGACTTTTCCAGGATGGTGGTCAGGCCGCCCGCCTTGTTGCCGGCCGAGGGGTTGTTGTCCATCTCGGCATCGTTGCGGGCGCAGTAGTCTTCCCACCAGCGCACGCGCGCCAGCAGCTTTTTCGCCACCGCGGGCGATTGCGCGCGGCGCGTCAGCAGGTGCTCGCCGCCGTAGATTTCCGGCGTCTCGGACAGGATGGCCGTGCCGCCGTGGCGCACCAGCAGGTCCACCGCGGCGCCCAGCGCCGGATTGGCGCTGATGCCGGAATAGCCGTCCGAACCGCCGCACTGCAAACCCACGGTCAGGTGGCTGGCGGGCACGGCCTGGCGCTCGACGCGATTGGCCTGGTCCAGCATGCGCTCGACCAGTTCGATGCCGCGCGCCACCGTCTTGCGCGTGCCGCCGGTGTCCTGGATGTTGAACGTGTGCAGCATTCCGCTTTCGCGCAGATGCTCCTGCTCCATCAGCCCGCCGATCTGGTTGGTCTCGCAGCCCAGTCCCACGACCATCAGGCCGCCGAAGTTGGCATGCCGGGCGTAGCCGCCCAGCGTACGCCGCAGCACGCGCAGTGGTTCGCCGTCGCTGCCGGTGGCGCAGCCCGCGCCATGCGTCAGCGCCACCACGCCGTCCACGTTCGGACAGGCGGCCAGCGCCTCGGGCCGGATGTCGCGGCGGAAGTGATCGGCGATGGCGCGCGCCACCGTCGCCGAACAGTTCACGCTGGTCAGGATGCCGATGTAGTTGCGCGTGGCGATGCGGCCGTCGGCGCGCACGATGCCGTCGAACATGGCCGGCGCCCCCACGTAGTCGGTGGGCCGCGCATCTTGCCCCACGGCATAGTCGCGCTCGAAATCCGAGAACTCCAGATTCTGGGTATGGACGTGCTGGCCGGGCGTAATGTCCTGCCGCGCCACGCCGATGATCTGGTTGTAGCGGCGCACTGGCTCGCCGGCCGCGATGGCGCGAACCGCCACCTTGTGGCCCGGCGGCACCAGCCCCACGATGGTCACCCCCTCGCCTTCCAGCCTCGTGCCGCTGACAAGCTGGCGTCTGGCGATCACCACGTTGTCCGCCGGGTGAATGCGGATGACTGCCGTATCGGTCTGCGACATGAGAACTCCGGAATACAGGGGGGCCTTGCGGATCAGCCGTCGATCAGGGCGGGATCCCAGGCATGGACGCGCTGGCGTTGTTCGCCCAGGCCCGCGATGCCCAGTTTCATTTCGTCGCCCGCCTTCAGGTAGACAGGCGCGGGCTTCTGGCCCATGCCCACGCCGGGCGGCGTGCCGGTGCTGATGAGGTCCCCCGGGTACAGCGTCATGAAGCGGCTGACGTACGACACCAGCTGCGCCACGCCGAATACCATCGTGCGGGTGCTGCCGTTCTGGTAGCGCTTGCCGTTGACCTCAAGCCACATCTCCAGGTCCTGCGGATTGGGGACTTCGTCGGCCGTGACCAGCCAAGGACCGATGGGGCCGAAGGTATCGCAGCCCTTGCCCTTGTCCCACGTGCCGCCGCGTTCGATCTGGTATTCGCGCTCGGACACGTCGTTCACCACGCAGTAACCGGCCACGTGCTTCATGGCGTCGGCCTCGCTGACATAGCGGGCCTTCTCGCCGATCACCACGCCCAGCTCGACTTCCCAGTCGGTCTTGACCGATTCCTGCGGCAGCACGACCGGATCGTTGCAGCCCACCACGGCCGACGTCGTCTTCATGAAGACGACAGGTTCGGCCGGCACCGGCAGTCCGGACTCGGCGGCATGGTCGGCGTAATTCAGTCCGATGCAGATGAACTTACCCATGCCGCGCCACGGCGGCGCCACGCGGCCGGGCTGCGCAACAAGCGGCAGCGACGCCGGATCCAGCGCGCGCAACTGCGCCAGCTTGGCGGGCACGAGCGACTCGGCGGTAATGTCGGAAATGACGGACGACAGGTCGCGGACCTGGCCCTCTGCGTCGATCAAGGCGGGCTTTTCCGAGCCCTTGGCGCCATAGCGCATCAGTTTCATAGCGGTTTCCTGGTTGCTGGAAAAGAAGAATTCAATTGGACCAGCCGCCGTCGATCACCTGCGCGGTGCCGGTGGTGAAGGCGGATTCGTCGCTGGCAAGATACACCGCCAGCGCGGCGATCTCTTCGGCGCGGCCGATCCGGCCCATTGGCTGGCGCGCGGTGAAGGCGGCTTCGACCGCCGCGACGGACTGGCCGCTGGCCAGCGCCTGCGCGTCGATGCGCTGGCGCAGGGACGGCGACTCCACCGTGCCGGGGCAGATCGCGTTGCAGCGGATGCCCTGCCCCACGTAGTCGGCAGCGACCGCCTTGGTCAGGCCGATGACGGCTGCCTTGGTGGCGCCGTAGGCGCAGCGGTTGGGCGCGCCCTTAATGCTGCCCGCCACGGACGCCATGTTGACGATGGACCCCGCGCCGCGCGCCAGCATCGCCGGCAGGCAGGCACGGATCAGCAGGTACATGGATCGCACGTTCAGGTTGAACGAGAAATCCCAGGCGTCTTCGTCGCAATCCAGGATGGTGCCGGCATGCACGAAACCCGCGCCATTGAACAGCACGTCCACCCCGCCCGCATCCTGGGCCAGCGCGCGCACGGCGCGGGCGTCGGTTACGTCCAGCACGTGCGTGCGGCAGCCGGACAGCGACTCCAGCGCGGCGCCGTTCAGGTCCACGGCCAGCACATCGGCGCCCTCGTGCGCGTAGGCCAGGGCCACGGCGCGGCCGATGCCCTGCCCTGCGGCGGTGACGATGGCGGTCTTGCCTTGCAGTCTTGCTGACATGGGCGTGCGTCCTTATTTGCCGGTCATGCCCATTACGGTGGGCAGCCACAGGGTGATCGAAGGAATGTAGGTGATGGCGATCAGCGCCACGAACAGCGGCACGAGCCACGGCAGGATGGCCATCGTGGTGCGCTCGACCGACAGCTTGGCCACCCGCGCCAGCACGAAGAGCACCATGCCCATTGGCGGATGCAGCAGGCCGATCATCAGGTTCAGCGTCATGATGAGCCCGAAATGGATCGGGTCGATGCCCAGCTTCAGCACGATGGGCAGCAGGATGGGCACGAGGATGGTGATGGCCGCGATGGTGTCGATGAAGCAGCCGACGATCAGGATCAGCACGTTCGCCATCAGCAGGAACACCCACTTGTTCTGCGTCACGCTCAGGATGGCGTCGGTGAGCGCCTGCGCGGCCTGCGTCGTGGTCAGCAGCCAGGCGAACACCGAGGCTGCCGTCACGATGAACAGGACCGACGCGGTGGTCTCGATGGTGTCGAACGACGCCTTGGCCAGCGTGCGCAACGTCATGGAGCGATAGCGCACCAGTCCCAAAAATAGCGCCCAGATCACGGCCGCCACCGCGGCTTCCGTGGGCGTGAACCAGCCCAGCGTCATGCCGCCGATCAGGATCACCGGCGCCATCAGCGCCATCACGGCCGAAAAGTTGAACTTCCAGTCCAGCAGCAGCAAAGCCGCGAACGAGATGCCGGTGGCCACGTTGGGCGACACGCCCGCCAGCGTCATCAGCCAGATCGACATCGGGAACGCCAGCACGATCAGCACTTCCAGCCCCGCGGCGCCCAGCCGTTTCCAGTTGAAGGCCACGTCGCCGCCCCAGTTGTTGCGGCGTGCGTAGTACGCCACGGTAAGCATCATCAGGATGGTCAGCACCAGGCCGGGAATCAGGCCTGCCAGGAACAGCGAACCGATCGACACGTTGGCCATCATGCCGTAGATCACGAACGGCAGCGACGGCGGAATGATGGGGCCCAGCGTCGCCGACGCGGCCGTCACCCCGACCGCGAACTCGGTCTGGTAGCCGTGGTCCTTCATAGCCTTGATCTCGATGGTGCCCAGGCCCGCGGCGTCGGCGATGGCGGTGCCGGACATGCCGGCAAACACCACCGAGCCGATGATGTTCACCTGCCCCAACCCGCCGCGCATCCAGCCCACCAGCGCGACGGCAAAGTTGTAGATGCGGCCCGTGATGCCCGCGATGTTCATCAGGTTGCCGGCCAGGATGAAAAACGGCACGGCCAGCAGCGGAAACGACTCGACGCCCGCAATCATGCGCTGCGCGATGACAACGTCCGGCACGCTGCCGGAAATCAGGATGTACAGCAGGGATGCGCCCGCCATCGAGACCGCCACCGGCAGCCCCATGATCATCAACAGCAGAAAGGTTCCAATCAGGGTGCCCATGTTCGCTCCTGGCAAAGGCACTGCGGATTCGGGAATTCAGTCCAGCGACTCATAGGCCGCGGGGTTCTCCAGGATGGAGTAGCCCTGCCGCCAGTTCTGCACGGACACCTGCAGCGACCGCAAGAACATCATGACGAAGCCCGCCAGCGCCACCCAGTAGACGTACGCCTTGTTCCAGAACAGCGTCGTCATGGGCTCGTCGCCGACCAGCACGATGTAGCGGTACGTCAGCCACACGGCATAGCCGAAGAACGCGGTGCGCAGGATATCGATCAGCGTGGACAGCACGCGGCCGGCAGGCTTGGGCAGGTAGCGGTACAGGAAGTCCACCTGGATATGGCGGCACGCGCGCACGCACATCGCGGATCCCAAGAACACCACGCCGATCAGGCAATACACCGCCAGCTCCTCGGTCCAGGCGTACGAGTCGTTCAGGACGTAGCGGGAAAAGAACTGCAGGAACACCAGCAGCGCCATCGCCCAGAACATGGCCAGGCAAATCCAGTCTTCCGGCTGGTAGCCGGCCAGGCTGACCACGTGATGATCGGCCTCCTCGAAGCTCTGGACGATCTCGTCCACCGAGGAAACGTGATGGGCGCTGGGCGGCTTGTCCGGCGGATGGCTGACGGCCGCCATCGGCGCGGCCTTCGCGTTGGAGTGCATGGAATCTCCCCTCGTGCGGGATCGGTGTGGCGATCAGATCGGGCGCGGCGGACCGACGTGGCGGCCCGCCGCGCCGGCGTTCACTTCACCGCCTGGATCTTTTCCCAGTCCGACTTCTCGTAGCCGTATTGCTTGAACGGCACCTTCTCCAGCACCGTGTTGCGGAAGTCGTCGATGTTGACCTCGGCCACCGTCAGGCCACGCTGTTTGAAGACGTCGACCATCTTCTTTTCGGACGCAGCCACTTCGGCCGAGGCCTTTTCCGCGGCCTGCTGCGCGACCTCGGCGAAGATCTTCTTGTCCTCGTCCGACAGGCTCTTCCAGAGCTTGCCGGAGATCACCGTGTTCAGGTGATCGACGATGTGGCCGGTGAGGATGATGTTCTTCTGCACCTCGTAGAACTTCTTGGCCTCGATGGTGGTCAGGGGGTTTTCCTGGGCTTCGACCGTGCCGTTCTGCAAGGCCAGATAGACCTCGGCAAAGGCAATGGGCGCGGTGTTGGCGCCACAGGCGCGCGGCATGGCCAGATACGCGGCCACGTCCGGCACGCGAATCTTCAGGCCCTTCATCTCGCTGCACTTGGTGAACGGCTTGTTGGACGTCGTCTGGCGCGTGCCGTAGTAGGTGGTCGCGACAATGTGGTTGCCGCTCTTTTCGTCGTAGCCCTGGGTGAGCTCCTTGTAGATGTCGCTCTTGGTGTAGGCGATCAGGTGCTCCGGGCTGCGGAAGGTGTAGGGATAGTACGTGACCCCGATGCGCGGAAAGCTCTTGGCCGCGAAGCTGGACCCGGAGATGATCATGTCGACCGTGCCGAGCGTCAGCCCCTGGTTGATGTCGTTTTCCTTGCCCAGTTGCGAGGCCGGATAGACGTCGATGTGATAGCGGCCGTTGGTGCGCTTCTCGATCTCCTGCGCGGCCCACACCGACGAGGTATGGAACGGTTCGGACGTCTCGTAGACGTGCGCCCACTTCAGTTTGGTCTGCGCCAGCGCGGAGCCGCTGACGGCGATCGCGACGGCGGCAAAGAGCACTTTGATGGCGTTGCCTGGCTTCATGTTGTCTCCTCTCTTTGAGGTGGCGGGCTCGGCGGCCTCGCGTCATGTTTTACATATGGAGTTCACCTACTGGAGCTGCACCTACCAACTGCGACTGCGAGTTGCCGCCGGCCTCCCGGGAGGGACCGGCGGCCTGTTGCTATTCAGCGCGCAAGGCTTCGGCCGCACCGGGCCAGCTGGCCATCAGGCGGTCGTACGAGCAGGAAAGATGTTCACGCATGGCGGCCCGCGCGCCCTGTTCGTCACCGGCCGCGATGGCGTCGATGACGCGGCGGTGCTCGGTGATGGCGACGGCCCAGCTGTCGGAATTTTCGAAGTAATCGCCCAGCTTCACGGAGAGCGGGTTGTGGCGTTCGTCAAAGAGTTCGCCCACCACGCGCACCAGCACGGCGTTGTTGGCCATTTCCGCCACACGCAGATGGAACAGCCGGTCGCCGCGGATGGGCACGCTGCCGGCCCGCGCCTCGTCTTCCATCGCATCGACGGCTTCGCGCAGGCCTTCCACCAACGCGGGCACGGGATTGAGCGCCGCCTGCGCGGCCAGCTCGCTCTCGATGGTGCGGCGGGCGCGGATGGTTTCAAGCGGGCTTTCGGCGGTCAGGCTGGCGCGCGGCGCGCCGCCCGGGCTTTGCACGTACACGCCCGACCCCATGCGCACTTCCACCCAGCCTTCGACCTCCAGCGCGATCAGCGCTTCCCGCACCGACGGCCGGGACACGCCCAGCTTCAGCGCTAGGTCGCGCTCGGGCGGCAGGCGCGCGCCGGCCGGAAATTCGCCGGCCTCGATCAGCAGACGAAGCTGATCGGCGATCTGGCGATACAGGCGGCGAGGTTCAATGGTCTGAATCGGCATATAGGTAAAGTGGCCTTACCAATTGACCAGAATCCTGCGCCTCCCGACGCTGGGTCACAATTAGGGTTTGCCCATCCGCGTCGGGATGTGCCACGCGGGCAACCCTTATCTGTTAAAAAGCCGCCACCACGGCTTTCATCCGATTCCATGACCCACGATCCGCAACACTCGCCCTTCAAGAGCACCGGCGGCGCGCGCCGTATCCTCAATGCGCTGCGCTATTCCTGGCAGGGCCTGAAGGCGGCCGTCAAATACGAGGCGGCCTTCCGCCAGGAACTGGCGCTGGCCGTGCTGATGATTCCGGCGGCATTCTTTCTGGGCCGCACCACGGTCGAGGTGTTCTTCCTGGTGGGCGTGGTGGTCATGGTGCTGGCGGCGGAACTGCTTAATTCCGCCATCGAAGCGCTTGCCGATGCGCTGTCGGTCGAACGCCACCCCCTCTTGGGGCGGGCCAAGGACCTGGGCAGCGCGGCGGTGATGCTGCTGCTGATATTTGCCGGAACGGTCTGGGTGGGGGTGGCCATCAGCCGTTTCGTCATGCACTGATACGGGTTCGCATCGCGACGGGGATGCGACTCTATTTATACTGGGAGCCATGATGCCTCAATCGACGTCAGCACCCTCCAAGCGCATCGTCATCGTCGGCGGTGGCGCAGGCGGCCTTGAACTGGCCGCCAAACTGGGCCGGATCCACGGCCGCCAATACATCACCCTGGTCGACAGCCGCCCTTTTCACATCTGGAAGCCTTCGCTGCATGAAGCGGCGGCGGGCACGCTGGATATTCACCAGGAAGGCCTGTCCTACCTGATGCTGGCCCACATGGACGGCTTCTCGTTCGCCCAGGGGCGGCTCGAAAGCGTCGACCGCGAACGCCGTCTCATCACCGTGGACGCCGTCAATGACGCGCAGGGCCAGGAAGTCCTGCCCCGCCGCGAACTGGCGTACGACACGCTGGTGCTGGCGCTGGGCAGCACCTCCAACTTCTTCAACACGCCGGGCGCGGCCGAGCATGCGGTCACGCTGGACACCACCGAAAACGCCGAGCAATTCCGCCTGACCATGCTCAAGGCCATGGCGCTGGTGGACCAGGCCAAGGTGCGCAACCCGTCCGCGCGGCTGGATCTGGTGATCGTGGGCGGCGGCGCCACCGGCGTCGAACTGGCGGTGGAACTGACCGAAGCCAGTCACGTCGTCAGCGCCTATGGCCTGCCGAACTTCCGCGCCGACCGTGACCTGGCGATCACGCTGGTCGAAGGCGCGCCGCGCATCCTGTCCGCGCTGCCCGAGAAGATCTCGGTGGCGGCGACCAAGCGCCTGACCGAACTGGGCATCCGCGTCGAGACCTCATGCCGTGTGTCCGAAGTGACGGACAACACCGTGCGCACCGCCGACGGCCGCGAGTTTCCCGCGCAGTTATGCATGTGGGCCGCCGGCATCAAGGGCCCGGCGCTCTTGGCCAACCTGGGATTGCCGCTGAACAAGCTGGGGCAGATCGAAGTCAACGAGCGGCTCGAAACGCCCGATCCGCACATTCTGGCGCTGGGCGACTGCTGCGCGGCGCCGTGGCGCGACGGCCGCACCGTACCCGCCCGCGCCCAGGCCGCGCACCAGCAGGCCGATTACCTGACCAAGAAGCTGACGGCCCGGCTGCGCAACAACCCCGAGCCCACCGAGCCCTACGTCTACCAGGACCACGGATCGCTGGTGTCGCTGGGCCAGGACGCCGGGGTGGGCAGCCTGATGGGCAAGCTTGCCGGACGGGGACTGTTCGTAAGCGGTACACTGGCGCGCCTGATGTACATGAGCCTGCACCTGATGCACCACCGCGCGGTGCTGGGCGCCTCGCGTACCGTCTCCCTCGCCCTGGCTCGCCTGCTCATGCGGCGCACGCGCCCGCGGGTCAAACTGCACTGAATCCCATGAATTTCCTGCAAAAACTCGAACACGCCTGGACCACCAGCAACTCGCTCCTGCAAGTCGGGCTGGATCCCGACCCGCAGCGCTTCCCGCGCGAATTGCAGGACAAGCCGGACGCCATCTTCCAGTTCTGCCGCGACATCGTCGACGCCACCGCGCCGTACGCCTGCAGCTTCAAGCCGCAGATCGCGTACTTCGCCGCGCACCGCGCCGAAGACCAGCTGGAAGCGCTGTGCCAGCACATCCGCGACAACCACCCCGACCTGCCCATCGTGCTGGACGCCAAGCGCGGCGACATCGGCTCCACCGCCGAAAACTACGCCCGCGAAGCCTACGAGCGCTACCAGGCCCACGCCCTCACCGTGAGCCCGTACATGGGCCTGGACTCGGTCGAGCCCTACCTGGCGTGGCGCGACCGCGGCGTGATCGTGCTGTGCCGCACCTCCAACCCGGGCGGCTCGGACCTGCAATTCCTGAAGATGGACAACGGCGAGCCCCTGTACCTGCACGTGGCAGGGCTGGTGGCGGACAAGTGGAATGCCAATGGCCAGTGCGGCCTGGTGGTGGGCGCCACGTTCCCCAACGAACTGGCCGCGGTGCGCCAGCGCATCGGCGACGCCCTGCCCCTGCTGGTGCCGGGCATCGGCGCCCAGGGCGGCGACATCACGGCAACGGTCAATGCCGGCGCCAACGCGGCGCGCAACGGCATGATGATCAACTCGTCGCGCGCCATCATCTACGCCAGCGGCGGCGACGACTGGCGCCAAGCAGCCGCCGAGGCCGCCAAGGGCCTGCGCGACGCGATCAACGCGGTGCGCTGACGCCACATTGCGCAAAAGCCGCTGTACCGTGCGCAAACGCGCGGTGCAGCGGCTTTTTTCATTTGAACGCCCGCCAGTTCAGCGCGGGCGTTTCGCGTCGGGATTCATCGCCGGTTGATCGGCGCCCCCGCGAATTCCAGCACGGCCCGCAGCGCGAACTCCACCGCCGCCTGCCGCACCTGCCCCCGGTCGCCCTGGAACACGTGCGTCACCGCGCGGCTGCTGATGCCGTCGCCCACCCGCATGGCAAAGCCAAAGCACACCATGCCCACCGGCTTGCCGGGCGTGGCGCCGCCCGGTCCGGCGATGCCGGTGGTCGACATGGCCACGTGCGCATTGGGCACGGCAAGCAGCACCCCGTTTGCCATTTCAAGTGCCACGGGCTCGCTGACTGCGCCAAAGTTATGCAGCGTTTCGGGCGACACCTCCAGTTCGGTAACCTTGGCGTCGTTGCTGTAAGTGACGAAACCGCGCTCGAACCATTCGCTGGAACCAGCCACCGCGGTGATGGCGCCTGCCAGCAGGCCCCCCGTGCAGGATTCGGCGGTGCCAATCATCCACCCCTGCTGGCGCAGCACATCGCCCAGCCGCTCGGACAGGCCGAGGATCGTCGCTTCCGACAACTGCGCGGCCGTCATGTTGGTCCGCGCGCCTTCATGCTGATCGTTCATCCCAAGACTCCTGTGCGGGCCACCAGCGCCATCACCAGCAAGGCATAGCCGGCGGCCACGATATCGTCCCACATGACTCCGAAACCGCCCTTGATATGGGCGTCGAAGAACTTGATGGGTGGCGGCTTGACGATGTCGAACGTGCGGAACAGCACGAACGCCAGCGCCTGCGACAACCAACCGGCCGGCGTAAGCCACAGCACCAGCCAGAACGCCACCATCTCGTCCCAGACCATTCCGACATGATCCGGCTGCTGGAGTTCTCGGCCGACGCGATGGCAGGCCCAGCATCCGTACAGAAATGCCACCGCCAGGAACACGCCGATGGCCAGGTCCGACGCCGCAGGCGCCGCCGCCACCCAGATGGCCCAAGCAAGCAGCGTGCCCCACGTGCCCGAGGCCGGACGGATCAGTCCGCTGCCAAAGCCAAACGCAATCAGCCGGCCCGGATCGCGGCAGACCCAGGAAAGCGCCGGATACGCAGCGCGGCGGCGGTCGCGCATGGAGGTGGAGTGCTTATCAGCGGAAGACATGGGGGAAGGGTCTGCAAAAAGGAAGCCGCGGATCAGTCCGCGGGGAAGTGATCGAAGCCGGCGGGCAGCTCGGCAAGCGGCTGGCCGTGCGAGTCGAGAACCGCGATGCCCGGCTGCGGCAGGACCTCGCCCACCCGGGTCACGCGGGCGCCGGCCCTGCGGGCTGCCGCCAGCACGGCGTCACGCCGGGACGGCGGCGCGGTGAAACACAGTTGATAGACATCGCCCCCGCCCAGCAGCGCGCGTTGCAGCGGTGCCGCGTCCAGGCCCGCCAGCGCGGGCGCCATCGGCAGGTCCGCGAACCGCAGGCAGGCGCCGACGCGGCTGGCGGCCAGGATGTGGCCCAGGTCCTGCACCAGGCCGTCGGAAAGATCGATGGCTGCATTCGCGATGCCGCGCAGCGCCGTGCCCAGCCCCACTTGCGGCTCGGGCCACTCCAACGCGTCGCGCGTGGCGGCCAGCAGCGCGGCATCAGCCGGGTATTGCCCGTCGAGCAGCCGGTAGGCCACGTCTGCCGCCCCCAGTTCGCCGGACACCCAGATGTCGTCGCCGCTTCGCGCGCCATCGCGGCGCAGCGCCTGACCGGGGGGCACCGAGCCAAACACGGTCACGCTGATCGCCAGATCGTGCGCGCTGCGCGTGGTATCGCCGCCGACTAGCGGGCAGCCGTGGGCCGCCGCCAGCGCGTGAAACCCTTCGGCAAACGCCGCCAGCCAAGGCTCGTCCAGGCGCGGCAACGCCAGCCCGAGCACGCAGCCGATCGGGCGCGCGCCCATGGCCGCGAGGTCGGACAGGTTTACCGCCAGCGCCTTGTGGCCCAGCGATTTCGGGTCTACGTCGGGAAAGAAATGCCGGCCTTCCAGCAGCAAGTCCGTGCTGGTGGCCACCTGTTCACCGGGAGGAACAGGAAAGAGCGCGCAGTCGTCGCCAACGCCCAAGAGGCCGGCAGGCGCGGCACGCGTGAAATAGCGCGCAATCAGATCAAATTCGGACGCCACCGCGCCTCCACTATGCGGCGCCCGATGGTCGCCATTGTCTGCATGGCCGCCGTGCGGGCCAGATCGGGGCCGCGCGGATCCGGGCTCCGCCGGTCCGCAGCGGCGCTCCCCTCGGAGGGGAAGCGCGAAGCGCTGCGGGGGGGCTCGCTATCGCCGTTGCTGCGCCGCGGCCTGGACCTCGTGCGCGCGGACATCGGCAGCCAGCTTGTCGAGCACGCCGTTGACGAACTTGAAGCCATCGGTGCCGCCGAACGACTTGGCCAGTTCCACGGCTTCGTTGATGGCGACCTTGTACGGCACTTCGACGTGATGGATCAGCTCGAAGCTGCCGATCAGCAGGATGCCGTGCTCAACGGGCGACAACTCGGCCAGCGGACGGTCGACGTAGGGCGTGAAGCGTTCGCGCAACGCGGGCGCTTCGCGCAGCACGCCGTGCAGCAAGGTCTTGAACCACTGCGCATCGGCCTCGGAAAAGTCCTCGGTGTCGCGCAGATGGGCGTCGATCTCGCCGGCGTCCTGCGTGCCTTCGCCGCCGCGCAGCAGCCACGCGTACACGCCTTGCAGCGCGAATTCGCGCGCACGGCGGCGCGCGCTGCGCGCATTGGCGCGGGCCTGCGCCGCGCTATCAGCGCTGGTCGTCGTCTTCTTCGTCGTCAAAATCTTCGTCCTCGTCGTCTTCGTCTTCGTCTTCTTCCTCGGGTTCCAGCGCTGCCACCAGGTTGGCCATTTCGACGGCCACCTGGGCGCAATCGCGACCCTTGCCGGCGGCGCGGGCTTGCGCCTGCTCGTCGGTGTCGACGGTCAGCACGCCGTTCGCGACGGGGATGCCGGTTTCGAGGGAGATGCGGGTGATTGCCGTGGCCATTTCATTGCTGACCACTTCAAAGTGATAGGTTTCGCCGCGGATGACCGCGCCCAGCGCGATCAGAGCGTCGAATTCAAACGTCTCGGCCATGTGGGACAGGGCCACGCCCAGTTCCAGCGCGCCGGGCACGGTGGCGACCATCACGTCGCGCTCGTCCACGCCCAGTTCGGCCAGTTCCTTCAGGCACGCTTCGAGTTCGGTCTGGCCGATTTCTTCGTTGAAACGGGCGCGTACGATGCCGATGTGCAGCCCTTCGCCGTTCAGGTCGGGGGTAAGGATGTAAGGGTTCATGTGTCGGCCTTCAGTGTGTTGCGGGAGTGTTCTGCGGGTCGCAATCGTAACCCGTAATGGTGAGCGAGAAGCCCGCCATGCTGGGCATCTTGCGCGGCCGGGCCAGGAGCCTCATTTGACCCACGTTCAGGTCGCGCAGAATCTGGGCGCCGATGCCGTAAGTGCGCAGGCCGAAGCGGTCGGCGTTGGCGGAATTGGCCTGGGCCTTCGGGTCGTTCCAGCCTGCAATCTGGCCAAACAGGTGTTCCGTGGAGGACTGGCAGTTCATCAGCACCAGCACGCCGGCCGGGGCGGCGGCGATGGCCTCGAGCGCCTGGGCCACGCCCCAGCTATGCGGACTTGCGCCGGTATCCAGCACATCCAGCACGGACGCGGGCTCGTGCACGCGCACCAGCGTCTCGGCGTCGGGAGTCACATTACCATGCACCAGCGCCAAGTGGGCGGAGCCGGTGGCGGCGTCTTCGTAGGCCAGGGCCTCGAACGTGCCCCAGGCCGTCTGCATGGTGCGCTTGCCCACGCGCTTGACGATGGACTCGTGTTCGCTGCGGTACTGGATCAGGTCGGCGATGGTGCCGATCTTCAGGCCATGCTGGCGCGCGAATTCGACCAGGTCCGGCAGGCGGGCCATGGTGCCGTCGGGCTTGAGGATTTCGCAGATCACGGCGGCCGGCGTCAGGCCCGCCATGGCGGTCAGGTCGCAGCCGGCCTCGGTGTGGCCGGCGCGCACCAGCACGCCGCCGGGCACGGCACGCACGGGGAAGATGTGGCCGGGCTGGACCAGATCGGCCGGCTTGGCGTCGCGCGCCACCGCCACCTGGATGGTGCGGGCGCGGTCGGCGGCCGAGATGCCGGTCTCGACGCCCTCGGCGGCTTCGATCGATTGCGTGAAATTGGTGCCATAACGCGTGCCGTTGCGGGCGGCCATCATGGGCAGCTCAAGCTGGCGGCAACGTTCTTCGGTCAAGGTCAGGCAGACCAGGCCGCGGCCGTGCGTGACCATGAAGTTGATGGCTTCGGGCGTGACGAATTCGGCGGCCATGACGAGGTCGCCCTCGTTTTCGCGGTCTTCTTCGTCAACCAGGATGACGATGCGGCCGGCGCGCAGCTCGGCGATGATCTCGGCAACCGAAGCGATGCCGAAGGATTCCGGCTCGGAGCCGGGCAGGGAGGACAACTGGACGGACATGGCGTGACGCGTAAACCAGGCGGGAAAGCCCGGATTTTACCGCCCCTCTGGGCCGAACCCCTATTCGTGTCTGGACGGCCCGTCCGGAGGGGGCCGTCCGGTTAAACTTTCGCCCGGAGATCCCCCCAGAAAAACGAAGGAAAAACCTCATGCAAGCCCTTGCGGCCATGCCTTTGAACGTCGCGGCAGCCGTCCGCGTCGTCCTGACCGACATCGACGACACGCTGACCACCGAAGGCCGCCTGCCGGCCGACGCGTACGCCGCGCTTGAACGCCTGGAACAGGCCGGCATCCAGGTTGTGCCCATCACCGGCCGCCCGGCCGGCTGGTGCGACCACATCGCGCGCATGTGGCCCGTGCGCGCCGTGGTCGGCGAGAACGGCGCGTTCTACTACGCCTACGACCGCAAGGCCCGCCGCATGACCACGCATTACTGGACCGACGCAGCCTCGCGCCAGGAAAGCCGCAAGCGGCTGGACGCCATCCGCGACCGCGTCCTGGCCGAGGTGCCGGGCAGCGCCGTCGCCAGCGACCAGGACTATCGCGTGGCCGACCTGGCCATCGATTTCTGCGAAGACGTGCCCGCCCTGCCCGACGCCGCCATCAGCCGCATCGTCCAGATCTTCCAGGACGCGGGCGCGCAGGCCAAGGTCAGCTCCATCCACGTCAATGGCTGGTTCGGCGACTACGACAAGCTCACGATGACGCGCACCATGTTCCAGCGCGAGTTCGGCCAGGACGTGGCGGACGCGCTGGACAGCACGCTATTCATTGGCGATTCGCCCAACGACGAGCCGATGTTCGCCTACTTCCCGATCTCGGTCGGCGTGGCCAACATCCAGGCCCAGTTGCACCGCCTGACACACCGCCCCGCCTTCGTGGCCGCCTTCCATGGCGGCGGCGGTTTCGTCGAAATGGCCGACCGGCTGCTCGCCGCGCGCCTGCGCTCCCAAGTCCAGCCGGCCTGAGGTCAGCACACCGTGGCAACTTCCAAGACCGCGGCGCCCGCCAATGACGGCCGCCGCAGCATCCAGTCCATCGAAGTGGGCGTGCCGCTGCTGGCAGCCCTGGTCGACGCCGGCAAGCCCCTGACCCTGCGCGACCTCGCGGCGGGCGCGGGCATGACCTCCGCCAAGGCGCATCCTTATCTGGTCAGCTTCATCCGTGTCGGACTGGTGCAGCAGGACGCCACCACCGGCCAGTACGAACTGGGCCCCTTCGCCCTGCAGATGGGGCTGGTCAGCCTGCAGCGCCTGGATCCCGTGCGCGTGGCCATGCCCGAGATCGCCAAGCTGCAATCCGAGATCGGCCACACGCTGGGCATCGCGGTGCTGGGCTCGCACGGCCCCACCATGATCCACATGACCGAAGCCAGCTACCCGGTCCACGTGAACATGCGCAAAGGCACGGTGATGTCGATGCTGCACACCGCCACGGGGCTTGTGTTCGCGGCGTGGCTGCCCCCGAAGGTCAGCGAACACTACATCGCGCGCGAGGAAGGCGACACCGCCGTCATCGCCAGCGTGCCGCCCCCGCGCAAGGCCTCGCGCGCCAACATCGACGCGCAATTGGCTGACATCCGCGTGCACGGTATGGCCCGCGCGCTGGGCAATCCGCTGCCGGGCGTGGACGCGCTGTCCGTGCCGGTCTTCGACAACACGGGGAGCATCGTGCTGGCGCTGACCAGCCTGGGCCCCACGGGCCTGTTCGACGTGTCGTGGGACGGCGCGATCGCGCGGCCGTTGCTGGCCTGCGCGCAGGAGATCTCCCGCAAATTGGGCTTCCGCGGCTGAGCGCGCTTTCGCGCAAAAACGAAAACAAAGCGAACAAAACGAACAAAAGACGAAAAGAAAGGCAGGGACTTTCCCGAGTGTGCCGTCCCCGGTTGTGTGTTTGAATTCAGCAAACATTCAATTAATACCCATACGAGGAGACACACGATGCAAGCCTTGCGTCTTATGCAGGCGGCCGCGCTGGCCGCATTCGCTTTTGGAGCGTCCGCCGCCCAGGCCGCCGATACCTGCTCCAACCGCGGCGACCTGGACCAGATGTACTGCGACTCGAACAAGGACTTGGTGGCCGACACGCCGACCGATCCGTCCAAGCTCAAGACGCCTTCCACGCTGGTGTTCACGTACACGCCCGTGGAAGACCCGGCCGTGTACGAAGACATCTTCAAGCCCTTCACCAAGCACCTGTCCGAGTGCACGGGCAAGCGCGTCGTGTTCTATCAGGTGCAGAGCAATGCGGCTGAAATCGAAGCCATGCGCTCGGGCCGCCTGCACGTCGGCGGCTTCTCGACCGGCCCCACCGCCTTCGCCGTGAACATCGCGGGCGCCGTGCCGTTCGCGGTCAAGGGCTACGCCGACGGCTTCCAGGGCTACAACCTGATCGTCATCGTCAAGAAGGACAGCCCCTACCAGAAGCTGACCGACCTGAAGGGCAAGAAGCTCGCGCACACCGCCCCCTCGTCGAACTCCGGCCACATGGCGCCCGTTGCCCTGTTCCCCAAGGAAGGCCTGACGCCCGACAAGGACTACAAGGTCATCTTCTCGGGCAAGCACGACCAATCGGTCATGGGCGTGAACTCCGGCGACTACGACGCTGCGGCCGTGGCGTCCGACGTCTTCAAGCGCATGGTCGAACGCGGCCAGGTCAAGGAAGCCGACTTCCGCGTCATCTACACCAGCGAGAAATTCCCGACCTCGTCGTTCGCCTACGCGCACGACCTGGAACCGAAGTTCCGCGATCAGATGCTCAAGTGCTTCTACGACTACCGCTTCCCGCCGGAGATGTCCAAGGCCTTTGACAACGCCGACCGCTTCTATCCGGTGACCTACCAGAAGGACTGGGCCATCGTCCGCCAGGTCGCCGAGTCCGGTGGCGAAAGCTTCAACCGCGCGGCCTACGACCGCGAATCCGCCAAGAGCAAGAAGTAATCCAGCATGACGACGTCGCTACGCATTTCCGGCCTGGTCAAGGAATACCGGGCCGGCCGGCCGGTACTGAACGGCATTGACCTGCAGATTGCCGGGCAGGGGCTTACCGCCATCATCGGGCCGTCCGGCACCGGTAAAAGCACGCTCCTGCGCTGCATCAACCGGCTGATCGAACCCACCAAGGGCGAGATCGTGCTGCAGTCCGAAGACGGCACCGTCGATCTGGCGCAAGTGCGCGGCGCGTCGCTGCGCCGCGCGCGCCGCCGCATCGGCATGGTGTTCCAGGAATACAACCTGGTCGAACGCCTGACTGTGATGGAAAACCTGCTGACCGGCCGGCTGGGCTATACCTCGGCCATGAAGGCCTGGATGCGCCGCTTCGAGCCCGAGGACATCGAGCACGCCTACAAGCTGCTCGATACCGTGGGCCTTGCCGGGTTTGCCGACCAGCGCGCCGATGCGCTGTCGGGCGGCCAGCGCCAACGCGTGGGCATAGCCCGCGCGCTGATGCAGCGCCCGCAGGTGCTGCTGGCCGA
This sequence comes from Achromobacter sp. JD417, assembly GCF_041879325.1. Lineage (NCBI taxonomy): Bacteria > Pseudomonadati > Pseudomonadota > Betaproteobacteria > Burkholderiales > Alcaligenaceae > Achromobacter > Achromobacter sp. JD417. Next base: position 5,266,731 of record NZ_CP087159.1, read on the forward strand.
CGAGCCGACGTCGTCGCTCGACCCCAAGACCTCCGTCGAGATCATGGAGCTGCTGTCCGCGCAGGGCAGCGCCACGGGCATCCCCGTCATCGTCAACATCCACGACGTCGAACTGGCCCGCCGCTATGCCACGCGCATCGTCGGCATGTCGGGCGGCCACGTGGTCTATGACGGCAATGGACAGGGCCTGGATGCCACCATGCTCAAGACCATCTACGGAGGCGAGTCTTGGCTGGAATGACGCAACCCCGGGGCGCCATCCGCCCCTTCGCCATGTCCGGGCGCGCCAAGCTGGGCTTGCTGCTGCTGGTGCTGTACACGGTCTATGCGGCCGCGCAGCTCGACTTCAGCTGGTCGCGTTTCGAGGCCGGCATGGGGCACGCCTCGACGTTCCTCGCGCGCATGTTCCCGCCCAATTTCGAGAAGCCCGCCACCTTGTGGAAGGGCATCGCGGAAAGTCTTGAAATCGCGGTCCTGGCCTCGATGCTGGGCATCTTTCTTGCCCTGCCCGTCGGCCTTTTGGGCGCGCGCAACCTGATGCCCGCGTGGATCTCGTGGCCCGCGCGGTCGATCGTCGCGTTGTGCCGTGCACTGCACCCGGTCATCGTCGCCATCCTGTTCGTCAAGGCCGTGGGCTTTGGCGCGCTGGCAGGCATCCTGGCGCTGACCGTCGCGTCCATCGGCTTCATCGGCAAGCTCTTCACCGAGGCTATCGAGGAAATCTCGCTCAAGCAGGTCGAGGCCGTGCGCGCCACCGGCGCGTCGTTCTCCAACGTCATCGTCTTTGGCGTGCTGCCGCAGGTATTCGCCCGCTTCATCGGCTTTGCCACCTACCAATTCGACTCCAACCTGCGCAACTCCACCATGGTGGGGATCGTGGGCGCGGGCGGCGTGGGCGGCACGTTGTTCTCGGCCTTCCAGCGCTTCGATTACGACTTCGTCAGCGCCATCCTGCTGACCTTGATCGCGATCATCATGCTGGGCGAAATCCTGGCTGGCTTCGTGCGGGCGGTGTTCCTGGACAACCTGGGTTTCGACCGCATCCTGCAAAGCCGCTTTGCCGGCGCGCGGGGCCTTGGCACCAGCAAGCCGGCAGCGGCGCGCAAGGCGGAGGTGGACGAATGAACGCCCACGTTTCCCCCTTGAATCCCGCTGGCCAGCCGCGTGTCTGGCAACGCTACAGCATGGGCCAGCGCCTGCTGCGCTTTGCGCTGTACCTGCTGCTGGTGGCAGCCGTCGTGCAAGCGATCCGCGGCGTGGAGATCATTCCGGAGTTCCTGTATGACGCGCCGGAGCAGATGGCCGATCTCTTTCGCCGGATGTGGCCGATCGACTGGGCCTACTACCCGGATGGCGTGCATGCGGCGCTGATCGAAACGCTGCACATCGCCACCCTTGGGACCATCCTGTCGGTGTTCATGGCCGTGCCGGTGGGCCTACTGGCGGCCAACAACCTCACGCCCAGCAAGACCATCAACATGCTGGCCCGCCTGATCCTGGTGTCCAGCCGGTCGGTCAATTCGCTGGTCTGGGCGCTGCTGTTCATCGCCATCTTCGGACCGGGCGCGCTGGCCGGCACGTTGGCCATCGCCTTTCGCTCGATTGGTTTCGTCGGCAAGCTGGTCGGCGAAGCCATCGAGGAAGCGCAGCGCGGCCCCATCGAAGCCGTCACGGCCACCGGCGCCAGCAAGGCATCGGTGATCTGGTACGCCTACTGGCCGCAGATCCGCCCGGCGTTCTGGTCCATCGTGCTGCTGCGCTGGGACATCAACGTGCGTGAATCCGCAGTGCTGGGCCTGGTTGGCGCCGGCGGCATCGGCATGGCGCTGGACACCGCGCTGAACCTGTTCCAGTGGGACCGCGTTGCCCTGGTGCTGGCCGCCATCTTCGTGGTCGTCGTCTTGGCCGAAGTCATCATCACGCAGGCGCGCAAACGCATCCTGTAGCCCGTTTTACGCTTGTCGGTTTCCCCTGACAGCGCTCCTTCGCCGCCCCCTGTGGGGCGGCGTTTTCTATGGGCGGTTCCTTTCTGTTCGCAAGCAACGCAAAAGCGCGTCAGCGTCCTTGATCAGCCGCCTTGTTTTTGCGGCGCGATCACGTCTATCCTCCATGTGAACAAAATATGACCGGTCATCAAATCGCACCCGCGCCTTGATTAAGATCTCGGCTTTTGCCGATGGACACCCGCTGCCATGTCGGAACAGGAATTGAAACTGCACGTGCCCACGGCTTCGCGCCAGGCCGTGTTGCGTGAAGTCAAGCAGCGAGAGGCCACGCGCCTTCGCCTGCATGCCATGTATTTCGACACGCCGGAGCGCGAGCTTGCGCGGGCGCGCATCGCCATCCGGCTGCGGCAGGAAGGGCCCGATTGGGTGCAGACCCTGAAGATGCCTGGCGCCGACGCGATCTCGCGCATCGAGATGAACCACCCTCGTCCCGGTCCGGTGCTTGACCTGTCGGTCTATGCCGGCACCGAGGTCGAAGGCCCGCTGTCTTCCATCAAAGGCGAACTGGGCCTGCGCTACAAAACCGACGTGCAGCGCCTCTTGCGCAAGATCCGCACGCGCCACGGTACGGTGGAACTGGCCTACGACACCGGCATCCTGCGCGCGGGCGCGCTGGAATTGCCGATATCCGAACTGGAATTCGAACTGGTGTCGGGGCGCCCCGCCGCCATCTTCGCCGCCGCGCGCGGCTGGCAACAGCGGCACGCGCTGATCCTGGATCCGCGCAGCAAGTCAGAACGCGGCGACGCCCTGGCCCAGCTTGCGCAGCGCCTGGCCGAGGTGGACGCCGCCGCCGGCGATGATCACGAAGCGCGGCGTGCGCGGGCCATCGCCCAGTTCTGGGCGCCGCGCGGCGCCGCCGCCGTGAAGCTGCGCAACGACATGACGCCGTCCCAGGCCATGGGCGCGATCGCGGCCGAATGCCTGGACCAGATCTGCCGCAATGCCGCGGTGCTGGCCGAAGTCGACACCGAAGGCGTGTACCGCGCCGGCAATTCCGAACATGTGCATCAATTGCGCATAGGCGTGCGCCGGCTGCGGTCGGCCTGGAAGCTGTTCGATGGCTGGATCGCGCCGGTGCCCGGTTCCCTGCTGCAAGGCGTGCGCACCCACTTTGCGGCGTTCGGCGCCAACCGCGACCAGGACGTGCTGAACGAAACCGTCGCCCCCGCGCTGCTGCGCGCCGGCATGCCCGTGATCCCGATGGAAGCCGCGCCGCCCGAGGCGGATGCGCAGACCATTGCGGGCGGCCAGCCGTTTCAGGCCTGGCTGCTGGAACTGCTGGAATGGTCGCTCGACGTGCCGGCGGCACAGCCGGAAGCGGACGGCCAGACGATCGCCAACGGCACGCCCAGCGACGCCGCGCCCGAACCTGCCATCCGGCTGGAAGGCGGCATGGCCGGTCCCGTCGTCAAGCCCACCATCATCCCGATGCTGACGCCGGAGCCGCAGCCGCAGCGTCTGCACAAGCTCCTGGCCCGCCGCCTGCACCGTTGGCACGGCAAGGTGGCCGACCAAGGCACGCACTTCGCCTCGCTGGACATCCCCACCCGCCACGAACTGCGCAAGCGCGGCAAACGCCTGCGCTACGGCCTGTCTTTCGCCGAATCGCTGCTGCCCGCCAGCAAGCTGCGCGGCTATCGCAAGCTGCTGTCCCGCGTGCAGGACGTGTTGGGCGAAATCAACGACCTGGCGATGGCCAAGGACTACTACCAGTCGTGTACGGCCACGCATCCGCAGGCCTGGTTTGCGCTGGGCTGGATCAGCGCGCGTCTGGACGAACTGGTCATCGAGGCGCAGCAAGCCTTCGATGATCTGGCGCGCAGCAAGCCATTCTGGAAGTGACAGGTATCGCGCGGCTTCAATCCGCCAGCAATGCCGCCGCGAACTCGTCCGCCACGAAGGGCTGCAGGTCTTCCAGGCTTTCGCCCACGCCAATCCAATACACCGGCACTGGACGCACGCCCTGGCTGCCGGCAGCAACGGCCGCCAGCGTGCCGCCCTTGGCCGTGCCGTCCAGCTTGGTCACGACCAGACCGGTCAGGTTGATGGCAGCGTCAAACGCGCGGATCTGCGCCAGCGCATTCTGACCCGTGTTGCCGTCCACCACCAGCAGCACCTCATGCGGCGCGGACGCATCCGCCTTGCCGATGACGCGGCGGATCTTCTTCAGTTCTTCCATCAGGTGCAGCTGCGTGGGCAGGCGGCCGGCGGTATCCACCATCACCACGCCCATGCCGCGTGCGCGGCCGGCATTGACCGAGTCGAACGCCACCGCGGCCGGATCGCCGCCGTCCTGCGAAATCACGCTGACGTTGTTGCGGCTGCCCCATTCCACCAGTTGCTCGCGCGCGGCGGCGCGGAAGGTGTCGCCGGCGGCCAGCAGCACGCTGGCGCCCTGGCGCTGGAACGTATGCGCCAGCTTGCCGATGGAAGTCGTCTTGCCCGCGCCGTTCACACCGGCAATCATCACCACCAGCGGTTGCGTGCGCTTCAGGTCAAACGCACGCTCCAGCGGGCGCAGATGATCGGCCAGCAACTGGCGCAGGGCCGTCTTCACCTTGGCCGGGTCCTCGATGCGTTCCTTCTTGACGCGCGCGCGCAGCGCGGTCAGGAGCTTCTCGGTGGCCTCAAGGCCCGCATCGGCCATAATGAGGGCCGATTCGAGTTCCTCGAACAGGTTCTCGTCGACCTTTACGCCGACGAAGATGCCGCCAATGCTCTGGCCGGTGCGGGACAGGCCCTGCTTCAGGCGCGACAGCCACGAGGTTTTCTTGGGCGCCTCGGCGAGTGCGGGTTCCGGGACGGCTGCAACGACGGGTGCGGGGGCTGCGACAGGGGCAGGCGTTGATACTGGCTCGGGTACAAACGCAGGCGTTGATACCGGCGCAGGCGCCGGGACCACGGGTGCAAGCGAGGGCGCGATGACGGGTGCAGGCGGCTGCGGTGCGCGGAATGGCTCGACGGCTGGCGCGGCGGAAGCGGCTGCTGCAGGCGCCGCGACCGGCGCGGAAGCCGGCGCGGTGCGCGTGAGGGACGGCGCGGCCGGAGCCGGGGACGGCGCAGGCTGCGCGGGCGTCGCCCCTGGCGCAGGCGCGGATGAGACCGACGGCGCTGGCGCTGGCGTAGGCGCAGCCGGAACCGGCGGCGCCGCGGGCGGGGCCACCGGCGGGGTTACCTCCGGGGTCACAGGCGGGGTTACAGGCGCCGTCACAGGCGCGCTGACCGGCGCGGCGACCGGCGCCGCAGGTTCCGGCCGAAGCTCGGGCGAAGACGACGCCGGCGACGGGCTGGACGGGGCAGAAGACGGCTCCGCGGGCGCGACTGGCGCGTCGGCAACCTCCGGCGGCGACGCGGGCTGAGCCGGCGTGGCGGGCGGAGGGGATTTTTTCTTGAAGAAGCGGCTAAACATGGGTAACAAGTATATTCGTATCGTCGGGGGCCAATACAGGCGCACCCCCATCGCCGTGCCCGACGTGGAGACGCTGCGTCCCACGCCCGACCGGGTCCGCGAGACGCTGTTCAACTGGCTTACGCACCTGTGGGGCGGCGAGTTCGCCGACAAGCAGGTGCTGGATCTGTTTGCCGGCAGCGGCGCCCTGGGCTTCGAGGCGGCCTCGCGCGGCGTGGCGCATGTGCAGATGGTCGAGCGGGACAAGACCGCTGCGTCCGCGCTGCGGACACTGCGCGACAAGCTCAAAGCCGACATGATACGCATCCATGTGGGCGATGCGATGCAGGTCGCCGAACGGATGGATGCCTCGCGGTTCGACCTCATCCTGCTGGATCCGCCCTTTGGACAGGGCTGGCTACCGCGCCTGTGGCCGATCCTGCCGGGCATTTTGACCGATCACGGGCTAGTCTATGTCGAGGCGGAATCCGCCATCGAAGCCCCCGAAGGATTCCAGATTCTGCGGCAGGACAAGGCCGGCGCGGTCCACTTCCATCTTTTGGAATTTGCTGCGATGCGCAAATCGATCAATAATCCGGCTTCGGAGGATGGTGTAGACCACTAATAACGGTACGGAGCTCGCATGATCATCGCTGTTTATCCCGGCACTTTCGACCCGCTGACCAGGGGCCACGAGGACCTGGTTCGCCGTGCAGCCACGCTTTTCGACAAAGTCGTGGTGGGGATCGCCACTAGCCGCAACAAGAAGCCCTTCTTCAGCATCGACGAGCGCGTGGACATCGCACGCGAAGTGCTGGGGCACTATCCCAACGTGGAAGTGCAAAGCTTCGGCGGCCTGTTGAAGGATTTCGTTCGCGAACAGAATGGCCGCGTCATCGTGCGTGGACTGCGCGCCGTGTCCGACTTCGAATACGAATTCCAGATGGCCGGCATGAACCGCCATCTGCTGCCCGACGTCGAGACGCTGTTCATGACGCCGTCCGACCAGTACCAGTTCATCTCGGGCACCATCGTCCGCGAAATCGCGCAACTGGGCGGCGACGTCAGCAAGTTCGTGTTCCCCTCCGTCGAGCGCTGGCTCCAGGAAAAGGCCAAGGAACGCCGCGAACAGTCCTGGCCGGGCTGAGGCGCCCCGCCTGCACCATCCCCAAAGGGGCGCGAAGGCGCCCTTTTCGCGCTTTCCGGGCCCCGGCCGCCCAGCGCTACAATGGCCGGGCCCCTCGCCTTTCCGTAGCCCATCATGGCCCTGACCATCACCGAAGAATGTATCAATTGCGACGTTTGCGAGCCCCAGTGCCCGAACGAAGCGATTTCCATGGGCGAGGACTACTACGTCATCGACCCCGACCGGTGCACGGAATGCGTCGGCCACCACGACGAGCCGCAGTGCAAGGTGGTCTGTCCGGTGGAATGCATCGAGCTGCACCCGCAATGGAATGAAGGCCAGGAGCAGCTCATGGCCAAATATCGACGCCTGACCGGTGCCGCATGAGCGACACGGCGCCGCCAAGCATCAATCTTTCCCCCTCCCCACACCACGCCCGACGCGACCTCTCCGCGTCCGCGGTCGCCGCGGGGCTGGTCGCCGTCCTGGTCAGTTTCGGCGGCACCGCCGTGCTGATGGTGCAGGCGGGCCACGCAGCCGGCCTGGACGCGGCGCGCATCGGCTCATGGATCGGCTCGCTAAGCCTCGTACTGGGCCTGGGCGGCGCGTTTTACAGCCTGCGCACGGGCCTGCCCGTGGTCATGGCGTGGTCCACGCCCGGCGCGGCGCTGCTGGTCACCGCGCTGGCCGGCGTTCCCTTCAATGAAGCCGTGGGCGCCTTCGTGCTGGCAGCCGGCCTGACGCTCGCGTGCGGACTGTTCGGCTGGATCGATCCCATCCTGCGCCGCATTCCCGGCGAGGTCGCCGCTGCCATGCTGGCAGGCGTGCTGCTCAATTTCGGCATGGGCATCTTCAGCAACATCAACAAACAGCCCGCGCTGGTGCTGGCCATGTGCGCCGCCTACCTGCTGTGCCGCCGCTGGGCGCCGCGCTACGCCGTGCTGGTGGTGATGGCCGTGGCCGTGGCCATGGCGGCCGCGATGGGCCTCATGCAGGTCGACCAGCTGGACTGGCGCCTGACCGAATTCGTCTGGACCACGCCCGCCTTCAGCGCGCAGGCGGCGGTCAGCCTGGGCATTCCCCTCTTTGTCGTCGCCATGGCCTCGCAGAACCTGCCCGGCCTGGCCATTCTGCAGGCTGCCGGCTACCGGCCGCCGGCCTCGCGCCTCGTGGCCGCCACGGGCCTGCTGGGCCTCCTGGCCGCCCCCTTCGGCGCGCACAGCGTCACCATGGGCGCGATCAGCGCGGCCATCTGCACGGGGCCCGAAGCGCATCCCGATCCGGGCAAGCGCTACATCGCCGCCGCCACCTACGGCGTCAGCTACGTCGCGCTCAGCATCGTTGCGGGCGCGGTCGCCGTCTTCTTCCAGGCGCTACCCGCCGCCCTGCTGGCAGCGTTGGCCGGCCTGGCGCTGCTGGGCACCATCATGGGCGGCATGGCGGCTGCCATGGCCAACCCGCAACGACGCGAGGCCGCGCTCATCACGCTGCTGGCGACGGCCTCGGGATTCAGTTTCTGGGGAATTGGTTCGGCCTTCTGGGGCCTGGCGGCGGGCCTCGTGGCCCACACCGCCTTCGAGTACAAGCGCGCCCGCGCGGGCGCTTGAAAACCGGCGCTGGCCGCCTTCAGGCCGGCCAGTGGGTCACGGGTGTGTCCGGGTGGACCTTCATGATGCGACAAGGCACCTGCACGAAGTTCGAAATCCAGGCCGCGGCCAGCTCGCCTTCGTCGACGACGTCGATGGTCTGCTCGCCCACCAGCATGCTGTAGCGCACGCTGTCGTCGTCTTCGATCACGTCCAGCGGAATATCCATGCGCAGCATGCCCGGCGCCTTCAGCACCAGGTAGCCCAGGCGCAATTCCACCGACACGTCGGCCAGCCTGGGGCACAGCGCGCGGTTCAGCCACTGCCCGGAATCATTGGCGACCAGCCACTGGCGATGGTAGGCGGCGGCCTGCGCCTGCGTCGTCACGCCGCATTCGGCGATGGGCTGGAATTGGTCGTCGCTCATTTGCCCAACAGTCCCTTCAACGCCTTGTCCACCGCGGCGCCGCTCTTGCCCTTGCCGGAGACCGCTTCCTTGAGCTTGTTCTCCAGGCTGCGCTTCAGGATGCCGCCGATGGCGTCCTTCCAGAGCAGCGTGTACGAGGGGTTGTCGAACGGGCCCTTGAAATGGACGGGAATGGTCACGTCCTTCAGGTCGATCAGTTCCTTGCCGTCGGGATTGGCCGCCGGGTTGATGACACGCGCGCGCGCCACCAGATCCAGCTCGCTCTTGACGAAGTCGATGGTGGCCGGATCGCCCTGCGTGACGCGCAACAGCGGCGACACGAAGCTCAGGCGCTTGACCGTCGCCACGCCCTTGGCAATGGCCAGGTCCGCATCCATTTCGGAGAACTGCGTCTGCTTGCTGGTGTCGGCAGCCACGGTCTCGTTCTGCGCGTCCGGCGAGAACCGGGCCTTCAGGTCGCGCAGCGTCTGCGTCAGGTCGATTCCCTTGACCGCGCCATCGCGCAGGCGCACTTGCAACGCGCCCGCCAGCCCGCTCTTCATGGCGTAGACGTTGGCGCCCCCGGTCTTCAGGTCCAGCATCAGGTTGCCCGTGCCGCTCAGCACGTCCCGTTTGGCCAAGTCCATCAGCAGCGGCTCGATGGCGATATCGGCCAGCGTCATCTTGGTCGCGATCTGATTGCCCTGCGCCGCGTCCACCGACAGGGCGCCGGCCAGCTTGCCGCCGTAAAGCCCTGCCGCGAGGTTGGAGATGTCGAGCTTGCCCTTGTCCAGCTTGACCGCCGCCGACACTTCGTCGGCCTTCAGGCCGCGCACGACCAGCTTGCCCACTTTCAGCGTGCCGTTCACGCTGGGACCCACCAGCGCGGACAGGTTGATCGTGTCGTCGGGGGGCGCGGCCGGCGCAGGCGCCGGCGCGGGCTTGCTGTCGTCCTTCTTGCCGTCCGCAGGCGGCTTGGGCGGCGCGGCCAAGACCGGCGGCACCAGCTTGTCCAAGTCCAGCGTGTCCACGGCCAGCGCAAACTTCATCTGCGGCGTGTCAGACAGTTTGGTGATGTCGGCGCTCAGGTCGAACTTGCCGCCTTCCAGCACCGCGTTGATCTTGCTGGTGGCCTGGTCCTTGAGCAGGTCCACCGTCAGGCTGCCGATCACCGGGATCTGCAGACTGCCCTTGGGCAGGCCCGGATCGGTGATGTTCACGTCGCCACGCAGCGCCGACATGGCGCCGCTGCGCATCAAGAGATTCAGGCTGAGCGGCGACGCAAAATTCAGCTTCACCACCCGTTCGCCCTTCTTGGACGTGCTGTCCAGCTTGGCTTCCTTGATGTCCAGTTCGCCGGCATTGCCGCTGATGCCGTTCAGGCCGAAGCTGGCGTCCAGGCCGCTGATGCGCACGCGGCCGGTCAGGGCCTCGCCGGTGGCGGAGGCGGGCGAGATATTGAGCGCCGGCGCATCGACCGCCAGTTCAAACGGACCATCGGCCACGCCGCCCTTGGCGCGCACGGCCAGTTTTTCGATCTGGAGCTGGCTCTTGTGCGGGTCAATCGCCAGTTTGGGAATTGCCACGCTGGCTTCCACATTGGTCGCCTTGACCGAAGGTTCGGTCACGTCGCCCTGGAACAGGAGTTCCAGACCTGCCACGTCCAGCGCGGACTTCTGCCCATTGAAGGCCAGGTTGCCGCGCATCACGAGGCTCTTGGCCTCCGCGCCGGGCAACTTGCCGTCCATGCGCAAATCAAGCTTTTGCGCGGCATAGCGCTTGGCCGAGGGGTCCAGCGTCAGCAACGCCTGGCCGGTCAGGTTGGCGTCGACGCGCGGATAGCCGCCTTCGACCCGGGCCGACATCCGCACATCGAAAGGCTGGTTGAACGTGACGCGGCCGGTATTGGCGTTGATACGGGTCACCGCGACCGCCATGCCGGTGATCGCGTCCTGCATCTGCACTTCGCCGTCCTTCAGATCCAGGCCGGCGATGTCGATCTGCATGTTGTTGCGCGACGTCGGCAGGGGGCCGCCGGTAATCGCCTGCGCGGCGGTCTGGGCCGCGCCCACCAGGGCCTCGGCCGGATTGCCGGGGGCATCGGTGACAGGCGGCGTGCCACCCACCAGATTGCTGAAATTGAACTGGCCCTGCTTGTCGCGCACCACGCGCGCCTTCAGGCCGCTGATGGCAACGTGGTCCACGACGAAGCTGTTGGACAGTAGCGGCCACACGGCCACGGCCAGCCGCGTGCTCTCGATGGAGGCAAAGGTGTCCGTGCTATTGGGTTCGGACAGCGACACGCCCTGCACGTACAGGCCGATCCGAGGAAAGAGCGAAAGCTCGATCTCGCCGTCGATCGTCAACGTGCGCTGATAGCGTTCCTGGACAAGCTCTTCCAGCTTGTACTTGTACGCGTTGGGGTCGAATGTCAGCAAGAAGATGGCCAGGCCGACGACGGCCACGACAACCAACACTACCAGGCCTATCAAAATGCGCTTGAACCACGTTTTCATTGCTGCCCCGTCGGTACCTCGACTGGAAATCCTTGATGCCGACCACCGCGCCAAGCGCGGAGGAAGGTGCGTTGCCGGCGCAAGTCCGCCGGCCTATTGAACTGTCTGCATTCCAGGGCTTGCCACCAAGGGCTTGCCTTTCAGGACGTGTCCTCGCGCCTGCCGAGCCTGCGGCATGGGCGCCAAAGGAAGGTGCTACCGAGGAAGGCCTGCTGAAGACGCCGGTAACCCAGCGTGCAGATAACCGCTATCGTAACAAATCAGGCCGGTCAGCGGGATCGGCCAAGCTGACGGCTTCCTGTCGGACGGATTGTAGGACTAGAATGTTTGATCGATCAATTATTGATGCGTCCAACAATGACCGCCCCCGCCCCCACTTCCCCACACTCGCCCGGCCAGATCCTGCCCTTCCGGCAAACCCTGCTGGCCATGCTGGGCATGTGCTTCGTGATGATGCTGGTTGCCATCGACCAGACCGTGGTGGGCACCGCGCTGCCCACCATTGTGGCGGAGCTGCGGGGCTTCGAACTCTACGCATGGGTCGCGACGTCGTACCTCCTCACCTCCGTCATCACCGTGCCCATCTTCGGCAGGCTGGGCGACTACTACGGACGCAAACCCTTCGTCGTGGCCGCCATCGTGCTGTTCACGCTGGCCTCGGTCCTGTGCGGCGCGGCTGACACGATGCTCGAACTGGTGCTGGCGCGGGCACTGCAAGGCATCGGCGGCGGCATGCTGGTCGGCACGGCCTTCGCCTGTATCCCGGATCTCTTCCCCGATCCCCACGTGCGCCTGCGCTGGCAGGTAATGCTCAGCGCCGCCTTCGGCATCGCCAACGCCGTCGGCCCCACGCTAGGCGGCGCCCTGACGGAACATTACGGCTGGCGCTCCGTCTTCTACGTCAACCTGCCCATCGGCATCCTGGGCCTGTGGTTCGTCGCCCGCTACCTGCCGCACCTGCGCAACCAAAACCCCGGCAAGGTCCGGCTGGATTGGCAGGGCGCGCTGCTGATTGCCGTGGCGCTGGGCGCCCTGCAACTGCTCGTCGAGCTCCTGCCCAAGGACGGCTTCACGCCCTCACTCATGCTGCTGGGCGCCGGCAGCATCGCCGCCTTCGCCGCCCTGATCTGGTGGGAGCGCCGCTGCCCGCATCCGCTTCTGCCCCTGGACATGTTCCGCAACCGCGGCCTGGCCACGCTCTTCACCCTGGCCTTGCTGGTCGGCGTGACCATGTATTCCCTGCTGTTCTACGCCCCCCTGCTCCTACAGGGCGGCTTCGGACTGTCGCCCCAGCAGGCGGGCCTGCTCATCACGCCTATGGTGGTCTTTATCACCGTCGGCAGCATCGTCAATGGCCGCATCATCACCCGCATCCGCAACCCCAACCGCATGCTGTACGCCGGCTTCATCCTCATGGCGTTCTCGTGCCTGGGCATCGTCACCACGCACAACTACACCTCGCACCTCTTGATTGCCGGCTACATGCTGATGGCAGGCCTGGGTATGGGCTTCATCATGCCCAACCTCACCGTCTTCGCCCAACAGACCGCCGGCCGCAGCCACCTGGGCATCGCCACGGCGCTGCTGCAATCCCTGCGCATGATCGGCGGCATGCTGGGCACCGCGGTTGTCGGCACCATGGTCAGCCACAGCTACTTCAACGGCGTGGAATCCACGCTGCGCGGCGCGTCCGCCCAATGGCTTCCCAAACTCAACGACCCGCAGATGCTGGTCAACCCCGCGGCCCAGACCGAGTTCCTGGCACAATTGGCCCATCAAGGCCAGGACGGAACGTCGCTCATCGAAATCGCGCGCATCGCGCTGGTGGGCGCCATCCACGAAGGGCAACTCATCGCCCTCGCCGTCGCCGTCTTCGCAATCTGGTGCGTGCGGCGCGTGCCCCTGGTGCAACTGGTCCGGCCATCCAAACCGGAGCCCGCCGGCGTCGGAGAGTAGCTTTTGCCCAAACAACAACAAGGCCTGCAAGTTATCCAGCACATGGGCCAAACCTACCGCGTGATGCAAAGCGCCTTCAGCAGCAAGGTCGGCCACGCTTTGCCGCGGTGGCGGATATTGCTGGCGCTGCATGAGAACGGGCAGTGCTCGCAGAAGCATCTGGCGGAACGTTGCCGGCTGGATCCGGCATCATTGACGCGGCAGTTGCAGGCGATGCAAAAACTGGGATGGATTTCGCGGGCGGTGGATGCCGACGACAACCGGCTGACGAATGCGACGCTGACGGCTGAAGGGCAGGCGGTGGTGAACGAGGCGCTGCCGAAGCGGGCGCAGTTCTTTGAGGAGTCGCTTAAAGGGTTGTCCGCGGCGGATGTGGATACGCTGAATCGGGTGTTGAGCGTGTTGGAGGAGAATTTTGTCAGGGCGGCGGGGGATCGGGGCGGTTGAGCCATCGGCTTCCTGCGTCCTGATGGGACGACCTGCGACACACGAAAAACAAAAAACCCTCGGCCATCTGGCTCGAGGGTTTTTTTGTTTGACGCGTTGCCCGGGGGGTGCCGGACTTCCGCGGCAAGCCTATTGCCTCTGCATCACACGTTAAACAAGAAATTCATCACATCGCCATCCTGCACGATGTATTCCTTGCCTTCCGCGCGCATCTTGCCCGCTTCCTTGGCGCCCTGCTCGCCCTTGTACGTGATGTAGTCCTCGTACGAGATCGTTTGCGCGCGGATGAAGCCGCGTTCGAAGTCGGTGTGGATGACGCCGGCGGCCTGGGGCGCGGTGGCGCCGATGGGCACGGTCCAGGCGCGCACTTCCTTCACGCCGGCGGTGAAGTAGGTTTGCAGGCCCAGCAGCTTGAAGGCGGCGCGGATCAGGCGGTTCAGGCCCGGTTCTTCCATGCCCATGTCCTTCAGGAAGGCTTCGCGGTCGGCGTCGTCGAGGTCGACGATTTCGGATTCGATGGCGGCGCAAATCGCGACGACGGGCGCGTTGCGGGCGGCGGCGAATTCGGTCAGGCGGTCGAGCAGCGGGTTGTTGGTGAAGCCGTCGTCAGCGACGTTGCCCACGTACATCGCGCGCTTGGCGGTGATGAAGCAGAGCTGGGCGATGTCGGCCTTTTCTTCGGTCGTCAGGTCCAGCGAGCGGATGGGCTTGGCTTCGTTGAGCTGGGCGACGCACTTTTCCAGCACGGCCACGAGGCGTTGCGATTCCTTGTCACCCGAACGCGCGGTCTTCTGGTGGCGTTGCAGCGCCTTTTCGGCGGTCTGCAGGTCGGCCAGGGCCAGTTCGGTTTCGATGACTTCGATGTCGGCGATCGGGTCGACCTTGCCGGCGACGTGGATCACGTTGGGATCTTCGAAGCAGCGCACGACGTTAACGATGGCATCGGTTTCGCGGATGTGCGAGAGGAACTGGTTGCCCAGGCCTTCGCCCTTGCTTGCGCCGGCGACCAGGCCCGCGATGTCGACGAATTCGACGGTGGCGGACAGGATGCGTTCGGGCTTGACGATTTCGGCCAGCTTCTGCAGGCGCGGATCCGGCACTTCGACGACGCCGACGTTGGGCTCGATGGTGCAGAACGGATAGTTCTCGGCGGCGATGCCGGCGCGGGTCAGAGCGTTGAAGAGTGTCGATTTGCCAACGTTGGGCAGGCCGACGATGCCGCATTGCAGAGCCATGGGAATCCTGTGTAAGTACGGTATTGAGCGTTAACGGCGTAGTTTACCCCGGCGGGGTGAAACGACGCCTTCCTGGCGGACGTGATGCGGCCCCGAGGACGCCGCCGGCGAAACGCAGCCGACATGGCTACCGGGCATGCGCCCTTGCCTTCAGGCCGCGCGCCCCGGCCCGAAGCCTTAACCGGCCGCGGCCGGCGCGTAGCGCATGACCAGCCAGATCATCAGGATGGGGCCGGCGTTGAACACGGAATGCAGCAGGATCGCGGCTCCGATGCCGCGGCGCACGCGCATCCAGCCCAGCACGAGGCCGGTCAGCCATTGCGGCAGCACCAGCAGCGGCAGCAGCCAGTAGGGCGTCTTGTTGTAGACAAAATTGGTCAGATGCACCGCGGCAAACGTCAGCGCGACCAGATGGAACACGACGCCGAAGTGCTGCAGGTAAAACCTGCGCCAGTTGGTGTCCCAGCCTTTAAGCGGCTCAGGACGTGCGCGCAGCCCCCACACCGCCAGCAAAATGAACGCGGCCAGCAGCAGTCCCGTCCAGAGCTTGGGGCCCCACAGCACGACCGGCACCAGCGCGGGGATGAGCCACAAGGCCTGGCGCGGTCGGCGCAGTCCGTAGCGGAACAGCATTTCCTCGACCAGCGGCGCCCACAGCACTGCGGTCAGCCAGGGAATGTTGTGCGGGTCGAGGCGATGCGTCACGCCGCCCAGCCCGGCGGCGGCCACGGCCACGGGGCCCAGCGCGAAGAGGTTGATCGCCCACAGCACGGCGGCCCAGGCCAGAAGGCGCCCCGGCCCGATGCCCGGCCACCAGTCGGCGGCAAGGCCGCTGCCGCAGGCGCGACGCGGCAGCCGCGACACCGGATGCGGATGGCGGACGAAGCGCCAGAAGTCGGCGATCTCGCTGCGAAAGCGCAGCTTCCGGGTGGGCTGGCCTAGGCTCATCAGGACTCGTTGCCGCTATGCAGCTGGCGCGTGGCCAACGCGAAGTCGCCCGACAGCATGGCGGGCACGACGGCGCGGCAGCGGTCGATGACGGCTTCGATTTCCTTTTGTTCCTCGCGGCGCGGGGGGTGCAGCACGAAGTCGGCGACCTGTTGGGCGAGACCCAGCGTGCGCGGATGGCCGATGCCGATGCGAAGGCGCCAGAAGTTGGGGCTGCCCAGCGCGGCCTGGATGTCCTTCAGGCCGTTGTGGCCGGCGTGGCCGCCGCCCTGCTTGAGCTTGACCTGTCCGGGCATGAGGTCCAGTTCGTCGTGCAGCACCAGCACTTCTTCCGGCGTCAGCTTGTAAAAGCGCGCCAGCGCGCCGACCGCCTGGCCGGAACGGTTCATGTAGGTGTTGGGCTTGAGCAGCAGGATGTTGTCCGCGCCCTGGCGTGATTTGGCCACCATGCCGAAAAAAGACTTCTCGAGCGCAAAAGAAGTGCGCAGATCGTCCGCCAGATGGTCGGCCAGCCAGAAGCCGGCGTTGTGCCGGGTGGTTTCGTAGTCGGGACCTGGATTACCCAGTCCCACGATGAGGCGTATGGGAGTAGACATGATGGGGGTGTTTAAACCAAAAAACCCTGCGCATGCAAATGCACACGCAGGGTTTCGGGCGTAAGCCGCGGGAAAGCCGCAAGGGCTTTCCCGCAGGACTTAGGCGGCCGGAGCAGCTTCTTCGGCTTCGTCGGCAGCGGCAGCGCCACCCTTGGTGACCGCGGCGGCCAGCAGGGGGTTGTCTTCACCGCCGTGGGGGACGTAGGTCACGCCCATGGGCAGCTTGATGTCGGCCAGGTGGATCGAACCGCCGGCCAGCACGTCAGCCAGGTTCACTTCGATGAACTGGGGCAGCGCCGACGGCAGGCAGGTGATTTCCAGTTCGGTCGTCACGTGGCTGATGATCGCACCGCTCAGCTTCACGGCCGGCGAGATTTCAGCGTTCACGAAGTGCAGCGGCACCTTGGTGCGCAGGGCTTGGTTGGCGTCGACGCGCTGGAAGTCCACGTGCAGGACTTGCGGCTTGTAGGCGTGCCATTGAACCGAACGCAGCAGAACTTGCTCATCCTTGGCGCCTTCGAGCTGCATTTGCAGGATCGATGCGTGGAATTCTTCCTTGCGCAGCGCGTGGTAGATCTCGTTGTGGTCGAGTTCGATGTTCAGGGGGGCAGCCGTACCACCATAAACAATGGCGGGAACGCGGCCCGCGCGGCGCAGGCGGCGGCTCGCACTCGAACCCTGGACGCTACGCGCAGTGGCAGTAAATTTCATGGATAACTCCGAAACAATAAAGGTGAAGAGACTTCACCGGTTGAAATCACGGCGCGCAAAGGGCGCGCCGTGCTTGTTTGCACCTTGCCGCGACCAGCAAGGCGCAAATAACTGGAAATTCGGGCTGTGATCCGATCGACGCGAACGCGTCAATCGACGAACAGCGAGCTGACCGATTCGGCGTTGGAAATACGCAGGATGGTCTCGCCCAGCAGCGCGGCGCACGACAGCTGGCGGATCTTGCTGCTGGCTTGGCCTTGCTCGGAGAGCGGAATGGTGTCGGTGACGACGAGCTCGTCGAGTTCCGACGCTTCGATGCGGTCGATGGCGCCGCCCGACAGCACGGGGTGCGTGCAATAGGCGTAAACGGCGCCGGCGCCGCGGTCTTTCAGGGCCTGGGCCGCCTTGCACAGCGTGCCGGCGGTGTCGACCATGTCGTCCATGATGATGCAGGTGCGGCCGTCGACTTCACCGATGATGTTCATCACTTCCGACACGTTGGCGCGCGGACGGCGCTTGTCGATGATGGCCAGATCGGCTTCGAGCTGCTTGGCCAGCGCGCGGGCGCGAACCACGCCGCCGATGTCCGGAGACACCACGACCAGGTTGGAGAAATTGCGGCGCCAGATGTCGCCCAGCAGGATCGGACCGGCGTAGATGTTGTCCACGGGAATGTCGAAGAAACCCTGGATCTGGTCGGCGTGCAGGTCCATGGTCAGGACGCGGTCAACGCCAGCGACCTGCAGCATGTTGGCCACGACCTTGGCCGAGATGGCCACACGCGCCGAACGCGGGCGGCGGTCCTGGCGGGCATAGCCAAAGTAGGGAATCGCGGCGGTGATGCGGCCGGCCGACGCGCGGCGCAGGGCATCGACCATCACCATGATTTCCATCAGGTTGTCGTTGGTGGGCGCACAGGTGGGCTGCAGGACGAAGACGTCCTTGCCGCGCACGTTCTCGTTGATCTCGACCATCACCTCGCCGTCCGAAAAACGACCGACGGTCATCTTTCCCAGGGACATATCGAGGTGGTTGACTACGTCCACGGCCAGCCGAGTGTTGGCGGTGCCCGTGAAAATCATGAAGCTATCGTTTGCCATGATGGATGATGCGATGGTCGTTTGAGACACTAACGAGTGATGCGGGGTGGTACCTGCGGGTGAGACCTAGTGCAGCACAATCAACTTGCACCAGCGAATCCGGAAAATAAAAAAGCTGCTGAACCCGGGCCAGTGTCTTACAGGCGTGTTCAACAGCTTTTTTATGTATTCGGTTGGCTGGGGAGGAAGGATTCGAACCTTCGCATGCCGGAATCAAAATCCGGTGCCTTAACCAGCTTGGCGACTCCCCAACTATCTTGCAATCCAATTCCGCAACGGATGTTCAGCTAATCCAGTACATGCCTGCACTAACCGAAACCGTGGATGCGTTTGGCTGAATGTTTTATCAGCGCCGCGCATTATAGCGGTTATTTCTTGTTCTGCCAAAACGGCCTGCGATGTTTCGGAAAATTCGGCGAATAAACATGCGCCTGATCCCGACATGCGAACAGGGAAACCCCGCTCAGCAAGCCACCGCGATGCCCCAAGTACCTCAGGATAAAGACGGTAGACCACCGGCTCCAAATCATTTCTTCCGTAAAGCGCGCATCCTTTGGCAAATTCACCGCTGGCAAATTCACTGCTAGATTCGCTAGGCAAAAATGTTTGCGAAGCAAGAAAGTCCGCTATTGTGATGTAAGAAGAATCCCTTGTCAAATCGGGTGCGGAAAAAATGCCAACGGTCGGCACGCTGGCGTCCGGTTGCGCCACCAGATAGGCGCGTTCGGGCAGCGTCACGGCCGTGAGATCTTCGCCAATACCCTGCGCGAATGCTGACTGGCCGAAGACGAAGACGGGCACGTCCGCGCCCAGCGGCAACGCCAGCGCCATGAGTTCCTGACGCGACAGTCCCGTGTTCCACAACCTGTTCAATGCGATCAGGACCGATGCCGCATCGCTGGACCCGCCGCCCAGGCCGCCGCCTTGCGGAATGCGTTTTTCAAGGCTGATCTGCGCGCCCTGGCGCGTGCCCGTGGCCTTTTGCAGCGAGCGCGCGGCGCGCACGGTGAGGTCCTCATCTTCCGGGACGCCTGGCAGGTCGGTGGCGCGGCTGATGACGCCATCGGCGCGCACCTCGAAGTGCAGCGTGTCGCACAGATCGATGAAGCGGAACACGGTCTGCAGCAGGTGATAGCCGTCGGCGCGGCGGCCCACGACGTGCAGAAAGAGATTCAGCTTGGCGGGAGCGGGAACGTCGTAGAGAGTCACGAAAGATAACCGGTGCGAAAGGATTCCGTCATTCTAGCGAGACGGGCCGGCGCGCCAGGAAAACTGGCGGGCCGGCCCGTGCGCCCAACGCGTGTAGACACGCGCTGATGGCGGAACTGCGAGGTGACGTTACGCGAGTTGCGGCGTCATGCTGGCGCCCAGCCTGGCTGCGGGCGCGTCGATGACCTGACCGTCGGGCAGCTTGAAGACCGACACGGCGCCGGCCAGTTGGCGCGCCTGCTCTTCCAGCGCACCGGCCGCGGCGGCCGCCTCTTCGACGAGCGCGGCGTTTTGCTGCGTCACGCTATCCATCTGCGACACGGCGCGGTTGACCTGGTCGATGCCGGTGGCCTGCTCTTCGGAAGCGGACGAAATCTCGGCCATCAAGCAGGTCACGCGCTGCACGGACTCGACGATCTCGCGCATCGTGGCGCCTGCGTTTTCAACCTGCTCCGAACCCACCCCGACCTTCTGCGCGGAGTCCTCGATGAGCTGCTTGATTTCCTTGGCGGCCGCAGCGCTGCGTTGCGCCAGCGTGCGCACTTCGCTGGCGACGACGGCAAAGCCCTTACCCTGCTCGCCCGCGCGTGCGGCTTCCACCGCCGCGTTGAGCGCCAGGATGTTGGTCTGGAACGCGATGCCGTCGATCACGCCCACGATGTCGGCGATGCGCGACGAGCTGCCCGAAATGGCGCGCATCGTTTCGACCACGCTGGAGACCGCTTGCCCGCCGCGCTGCGCGACGGCTTCGGAGGCGGCGACCATGCGGTTGGCTTCACGCGCGGTGTCGGCGTTCTGCTTCACGGTGGTGGCCAGCTCTTCCATGCTGGCCGCGGTTTCCTCGAGGGAGGCGGCCTGCTCTTCGGTGCGGCTGGAAAGATCGGTGTTGCCCGAGGAGATCTCGCGCGCGCCGACGTTGATTTCGTCGACGCCGCGGCGCACGGCCGACACGGTGCGCACCAGGCTGTCCTGCATGCCCTTGAGCGCGCTGAGCAGCGCGCCGATTTCGTTCTTGCCGAAGTCGGCGACGCGGCGCGTCAGGTCGCCTTCGGCGATGCGGCGAAAGACCTCGCCGGCCTCGACCAGCGGACGCACGATCATGCGGCGGATCAGTACGTGTGCGCCCACGGCCACCAGCAGGCCCAGCGCCAGAATACCGGCGAGCAGCCCGGTGAAGAGCGAGTTGAACATGGAGATTTCGTCCATGACCGCCTGGCCGGTGGCCTCGGCGCGCTGGATGAACGCATCGCGCTCACTCACCAGGCGCTCTTGCACCGACTGCGTGCCTTGCTTGAAGTAAGCCTCCATGTCGCCCGCCTCAAGGACGCGGCCCACGTTCTGCAGGTTGGTGCTGAGCTTGGTGTAGGCGTCGATGATGGCGGCCGATTCCGCTTTTTCCTCGGCGGTCAGGCCGCTGGAAAAGCCCTGGAAGGCACGGTCGGCCGACACGATGCGCTGGCGCGCCGCGACGAGCGAGGTCTTGTCGTCGGTGTTGCCTTGCGCGACGCGGGTGGCGTAGCGGCTGAGGTCGGTACGCGCCGCGACCAGCGACAGCGAAGCGGCGTTCACCGCGTTGACCTGCTGCTGCGACAGGCGATAGAGCTGCGCGACATCCTGGTTGGTCTGGCGCAGGGCGGCAAAGCCCATTGCGCCGATCACCAGCTGGAAGGTGAAAAAGATCGCGATGATTCCCAATAGCACCGTCGCGATGCGGGTGTTCCTGAACATGGCCATTCTCCAAAAGGGTGGGCGGCAGACTCGCGTCGACCCCGATTGCTGCTGCGCGTAAGTACCTCGCGCTAAGGCAGGGAGAATTATTCAGTCAAGGCAATATATTTCAAGCGGTAACACGCCCCGTTTTGCGGCGCTTATTCGCTTGATTGGAAATCCGCGGGTGTGGTAAGGGTTAACCCGTATTCGATGGCGCCGGGTGCACCGTGCGGCCGAGAAGCCGCACGGGGTCAGGATTGATTGACGACCAGCCGAACGAGGATCCGGCGGCCCGGCTCCAGACGCTCCAGCACGAGAAGCTGGGGCCCTTTTTCGTCGTAGCGGGAGAGGTTGGCGCGCCAGCCGCCCTGCTCGAAGGCGATGGGGCGGCCCAATTCGTCGCGCTTGACGTCAGAGGCCTGCGGATCTGCCGCCAGCTTGCCGCGCAGCCAGTCGCGCAAGCCCGAAACGGGCATGCTGCTGCCCAGGGCGTCCTCGGCGAGCGCATCGGGGTTGTCGGCGACCAGGCGCGTGCCGTCGGCCTTGGTGAGGCTGGCGGCGCCGGGGCGGCCTTCCACGCGGGCTTCGGTCGATCCCAGCGGATTGGTCAGGTCCAGCACATAGCGGCGCCCATCGTCGGACCACGAGAAGCCGCCCTGCACGGCATTCTGCTTGCCGCCTTCTTCGTTGACGGTGATGGCAAAGCGGCCAATGCGCGAGAACGCGTCGTCGCCGGCCCCTTCGATGGGCTTGGGCAAGGACGTGCAGGCAGCAAGCGTGAAGGCAAGCAGCGCCAGCGCCACCCAGCGCAGGCCGGACGCCGCGCCGCGAAATCCTGCAAAGACTGCCGTCACAGATTGACCCCCAGGCGCTTGACGACGTCCTGGACCGTCTTGTTCTTGGGATCCTTCTGCAAGGCGGCGCGCAGCAGGTCCGTCGCCTGATCGCGCTTGCCCTGCGCCCAAAGCACCTCGGCCAGATGGGCCGCGATGTCGGCTTCGGGACGCACACTGTAGGCGCGGCGCAGGTAGTCCGCCGCCGCAATGGTGTCGCCCATGCGGAACTTGACCCAGCCCATGCTATCGAGGATGAACGGATCGTTGGGCGAGAGCTCCAGCGCCTGCGTGATGAGATCGAGGGCTTCGGGCAGGCGCTGGTTGTGGTCGGCCAGCGTGTATCCCAGTGCGTTGTACGCATGGGCATGGTCCGGATCCAGCGCGATGACCTGGCGCAGCATGCGCTCCAGGTCGGCCAGACGGTTCTGGCGTTCGTACAGCATCGCCAGTTCGTATTTGATCTCGACCGTGTCCGGCAGCGCCTGGTCCGCGGCTTCCAGGGCACTGACCGCCTGACCGATGCGGTCGGCATCGCGCAGGATCTGCGCCTTGGTCAGCGAACCCAGAGCGCGTTCTTCTTCGTCCTGCGGGCCGGCCGAGTCGATCATGGCCAGCGCCTCGTCCACGCGGCCGCTCTTGGCGCGCAGCGCGGCCTGGCGCATGCGCACGGAATAGCGCAGCGTGGGGTCGTCGATACGGCCGAGTTCGGCGATGGCTTCGTCGTAGCGGCCCTGGTCTTCGGCGATGCGCGCGAGCAGCACGTGCGCATCGGCGGCAGCCGCCCCGGCGTCGGTGGCGCCGGGCACCGTGGCCCGCTGGCGCTGGTTCTGGACGTCCAGATACTGCTGCAACAGGGTCTTGGCCTGCGCGAGTTGTCCGGACTTGTAGGCCAGCTGGGCCTGCATGAAGAGCAGGTCGAAATCTTCGGGCGAGCGGCGCGACATGGCCTGAAGCTCGGCCAGGGCGGCGTCGTAGTCACCGCTGTCGGCCAGCTGGCCGGCCAGCATCAGGCGGACCTTGCGCGCGCCGGGATTGCGGTTGATGAAGGCGCGGGCCTCGGTCTGCGCGCGCTTGGGATCGACCTTGGAGCCGTACTCCAGCACGCGCTGGGCGGCGCCTTCGGATTTGGGGTCGGCGGCCAGCGCGGCGCGCGATTCCTGGGCAGCGCGCTCGTAGTCGCCGGCGGCGGAAGCCACGTCGGCCAGCGCAAGGTGCGCGGCGGGCAGCTTGCGCACGCTGTCGCTCAGGGATTCGTCCAGGATGCGCAGTGCAAGGCGGCGGTCGTTCAGGCGGCTGAGCACGGCAAGCGCCTGGCCGATGGCGGCCGGCTTGTCGCGCGAGGAATCAATGCGTTTGCGCAGCGCTTGGGCCAGGCCCTTGGTCTGGCCATTGGCGGCGGCCAGCGCCAGTTCGGTGGAGCTGGCTTCGATGTCGTTGGGGGCCAGACGGGCCCAGACGCGGGCGGCATCCAGCGCTCCGGGCAGATTGCCCCCGGCAAGCTGGAACTCGAGGCCGCGGCGGGCAAGGCGGGGATCGCCGGTGTCGCGGGCCAGACCGACCATGGTGGTGGCGGCGGTGCCGTACATGCCCCGCTGGGCGGCGATCTCGGAAGCCAGTACGCGGTAGAAGATATCGCCGGTCAGCGACACATAAGGCAGTTGACCTGGGCGCAGGCGGATGACTTCGGTTTCAGGCTGGCGGTTCTGGGGAGCCATCCGTGGACCCGTCGCGTCACGCGTCCGGCCGTCGGCGGCCTGGGCCGGCGGGGCCATGATTGCTGCCAGCGCAAGCCCCAACGCGGCGATCCCGATATTCATTTGTTTAAAAGACGACTTCACGCGGCCCGTCCGGTTGATGGCACAATCTTCGTACACGCAATTGATGATCTTACACTGGCTCATGCCGGAACTGCCTGAAGTCGAAACCACGCGCCGAGGAATCGACGCCATCATCACCGGCCAGACGCTATCGCGACTGGTCGTTCACGAACCCCGCATGCGTTGGCCCATCCCGCCGGAGCTGCCGTCCCTGATCGGCGGACGCACCGTGCTGGAATGTGCGCGGCGCGGCAAGTACCTGCTCCTGCGCTTCGAACATGGCACCCAGATCGTGCATCTGGGCATGTCGGGCTCCCTGCGCAGCGTGGCGCCCGGTGAATTCCTGCGCAAGCACGACCATGTCGAATGGATCTTCGACGGCGCCGTCCTGCGCCTGCACGACCCGCGCCGATTCGGCGCCGTGCTGTGGCACGACGACGCCGACGGGCCCCTCGAAGCCCACCCGCTGCTGGCCAAGCTGGGCATCGAACCCTTCGACCCGCGCTTTGACGGCGCCTGGTTGCACCGGCACTTCAAGAACCACGGCGCCGCGGTCAAGCAGGTGCTGCTGGCCGGCATGGCGGTCGTGGGGGTGGGCAACATCTACGCGTCGGAAAGCCTCTTTCGCGCGCGCATCAACCCGAAGACCCCGGCCAACAAGCTATCGCTGGCCCGCTGCGAGCGCCTGGCCGACATGGTGCGGGCCACGCTGGCCGACGCCCTCACCTCCGGCGGCAGCACCCTGCGCGACTACGTGGGCGCCAGCGGCGAACCGGGCGCCTACTTCGAGATCCACGCGGCCGTGTACGAGCGCGAAGGGCTGCCCTGCCGGGTCTGCGGCACGCCGATCCGCCGCTTTGTCCAGGGGCAGCGCGCCACCTACTACTGCCCAAAATGCCAACGGAAGTGATGGGCGGCGTGACAACGCGCCTGGAGAAATCGCCGTTACAACTCGGGAATTCGTTTATAGCAAACGTATTGCACGAAAACTAACGCAGGACTATATTTCCTTCCACACACCCTATTCCTAGAAAAGTGGAAGGAGCCTCCATGAGCAAGCAATTCGCCTCGCACGCGGACCTGGACGACAAGGTCGTCTCGTTCGAAAAGCTGTCCGACAACGCCTATGCCTACACGGCCGAAGGCGACCCCAACACGGGCGTGATCATCGGCGACGAGGCCGTCATGGTGATCGACACCCAAGCCACGCCAGTGATGGCCGAAGACGTGATCCGCCGCATCCGCGAAGTGACGGACAAGCCCATCAAATACATCCTGCTGTCGCACTATCACGCCGTGCGCGTGTTTGGCGCCTCGGCCTACAACGCCCAGGAAATCCTGGCCAGCCGCGACACCTACGACCTGATCGCCGAACGCGGCGAGCAGGACAAGGCCAGCGAGATCGGCCGTTTCCCGCGCCTGTTCCGCAACGCCGAGTCGATTCCGCCGGGCCTGGTCTGGCCGACCATGACGTTCAAGGGCGAGATGACGGTCAATCTGGGCAACCTGGAAGTCAAGCTGCTGCAGGTCGGCCGCGGCCACACCAAAGGCGACACCATTGCCTGGCTGCCCGAACAGAAGATCCTGTTCGCCGGCGACTTGGTCGAATACCAGTCCACGCCCTACTGCGGCGACGCCTACTTCCGCGATTGGCCGACCACGCTGGACGCGCTGGCGGGCTTTGAAGCCGAAAAGATGGTCCCGGGCCGCGGCCCCGCCCTCAAGAACGCCACCGAAGTGCGCCAGGGCCTGGCCGGCACGCGCGCCTTCCTGACGGACCTGTACGGCGCCGTGAACCGCGGCGTGGCCGAAGGCAAGGATCTGAAGACGATCTACCGCGAGGTCTACGACTTCATGAAGCCGCGCTACAGCGACTGGGTGATCTTCGACCACTGCATGCCGTTCGACGTGTCCCGCGCCTACGACGAAGCCACGGGCCACACGCACCCGCGCATCTGGACCGACAGGCGCGACCTGGAAATGTGGGCGCAGCTGGAAGGCTGATCCCCCCACCCTGCCTCGACAAGCAAGAACCGGACACGCGCGACCCCTTGCGGCGCAGCGTGTCCGCATAACTAGAAAATGACCCACACAGGAGACAACCGTGGGAGACATCGACTTTCAGGCGATGGAGTTCGCCTATGAAAAGCATGCGGACCAGACGGCGGCCAGCCTCGCGCGCCATCAGGTCGTGGTGGTGGGCGCCGGCCCCGTCGGCCTGACCACGGCGCTGGACCTGGCGCGTCAAGGCGTGCACGTGGTGGTGCTGGACGACGACTACCGGCTGTCCACCGGATCGCGCGCCATCTGCTTTTCCAAGCGCACGCTGGAAATCTGGGACCGCCTGGGCGTGGGCCAGCGCATGATCGACAAGGGCGTGTCGTGGAACGTGGGCAAGGTGTTTTTCCGCGAGCAGGAAGTGTGGCGTTTTGACCTGCTGCCCGAGCCCGGCCACCGGCGCCCGGCGTTCATCAACCTGCAGCAGTACTACGCCGAAGGCTATCTGTACGAAGCGGCCCGCCAGCAGCCCAACATCGAGCTGCGCTGGAAGAACAAGGTCGCCGGCGTCATGCAAGGCGACGATGGCGTGACGCTGACCGTGGAAACGCCGGAAGGCCCGTACTCGCTGCATGCCGATTGGCTGATCGCCTGCGACGGCGCGCGCTCGCCCGTGCGCAAGCTCATCGGCCAGGAAAGCCACGGCCGCATCTTCCGCGACCGGTTCCTGATTGCCGACGTCAAGATGACGGCGGATTTCCCGTCCGAGCGCTGGTTCTGGTTCGACCCGCCCTTTCACCCCAACCAATCGGTGCTGCTGCACCGGCAGCCCGACAATGTCTGGCGCATCGACTTTCAGCTGGGCTGGAATGCGGACCCCGTCGAAGCCGTCAAGCCGGAGAACGTGCTGCCCCGCATCCGGGCGCTGCTCGGGCCGGACGCGCAGTTCGACCTGGAATGGGTCAGCGTCTACACCTTTGCGTGCGAGCGCATGGACAAGTTCCGCCACGGCCGCATCGTCTTCGCGGGTGACGCCGCGCATCGCGTGTCGCCGTTCGGCGCGCGCGGCGCCAACAGTGGCGTGCAGGATGCCGAGAACCTGGCCTGGAAGCTCAAGCTGGTGCTGGCGGGGCTTGCGCCCGACACGCTGATCGACAGCTACAGCGCGGAACGCGAGTTCGCCGCCGACGAGAACATCCTGAACTCGTCGCGCGCCACCGACTTCATCACGCCCAAGAGCGAGATCAGCCGCAGCTTCCGCAATGCG
Organism: Achromobacter sp. JD417; assembly: GCF_041879325.1. Lineage (NCBI taxonomy): Bacteria > Pseudomonadati > Pseudomonadota > Betaproteobacteria > Burkholderiales > Alcaligenaceae > Achromobacter > Achromobacter sp. JD417. Next base: position 5,293,592 of record NZ_CP087159.1, read on the forward strand.
GTGCTCAATCTGGCCAAGGACCATCCGTTCGCGCGATCGCTGGTGAACAGCGGCCGCCTGTCGCTGCCGGCCACCTACGCCGGATCGCCGCTGAACACGCCAGACGCCGACGCCTTCACCGGCCGCATGGCGCCGGGCGCGGTGGCGCTGGATGCGCCGGTGCAATTGCAGGGTGAACCGGGCTGGTGGCTGTCGCAGCTGGATGGCGAGTTTGTGCTGGCGGTGTTCTGCGGCGCCACGCTGCCCGCCCGCGAGACACTGGCCGCGTTGCAGGCGCTGCGCATGGCGCCGGTGCCCGTCAAGGCCGTGCTGGTGGCCGATGCGCAGTGCGACCTGACCGCGCTGCCCGCCGAGGTGGCGGTGGTGCGGGACAGCGAAGGCTGCCTAGCCAAGCGCTACGACGCGCAGGCGGGCACCGCCTACCTGATCCGCCCCGATCAGCACATCGCCGCGCGCTGGCGCGCCTTCGAACCCGACGCCGTCGCCGCCGCCGTTCATCGCGCGACCGGCCGCGCGTGATTTCAGAGGTTATCCCCATGCTTATCACCGACACCAACCTCGCCGCGCCGGACGACTTCTACGAAGCGCTGATCGACGCCCACCGCGACCTGTCCAACGAGCAGAGCCAGGAGCTGAATGCGGCGCTGATCCTGCTCTTGGCCAACCACCTGGGCGATCTGGCGCTGCTGAAGGAAGCCTTGCATCACGCACGCGCTTCCGTGACGCAGACGGCCTAAAACGCCGTACCCGCCATCACGGCGCGGCGCCGCGCGGGCCGCTAGGAACCGACCGCAAAGGTATTGACGATCAGGGCGCGCAGCCACTGATTGCCGCCGTCGCGGTCCACCCGGCGCTGCCAGTACATGTTGGTCTGCAGCGCCGGCACCTTGAGCGGCGGGGTCATGAAGCGCAGGCCGAACGGCGCGGCGGCGCTGGCTGCCAGCTTTTCCGGCACGGTCGCCAAGAGGTCGGTGGCGCTGACGATGTAGGGCACCGCGGAAAAATGCGGCACGCTGAAATGCTCGGCCAGATCCACCCCCGCCCGCTCCATCGACTGGTTGACCTGCCCATAGGGCGCCGCGCGCGACACGATGAGGTGACGCTCTGCGCGGAACGCCTTGATCCCCATGCCCGCATGCGCGGTGGGATGCGCCCGGCGAAAGAGCGTGGCATAACCCTGGCGAAACAACATCCGCTGCAACGTGCCCGCCCCCATTTCATCGAACGCCCCGATCGCCAAGTCCACCCGGCCCGACTCCATCTCGCGCGGCAGGTCCGGACCCAGCACGCGCACGGAGTCGATCCGGACCTGCGGCGCCTTCTGGACACAGACTTCCATGAGGCGCGGCATGAAGTGGATTTCGCCGACGTCCGTCATGGCCACGCGAAAGCGCCGGTTGCTGGTGGCCGCATCGAACACGTCCTGGTCCTGCAACGCCTGCGACAGCAGGCCCAGCGCTTCGCTGACGGGTCCAGCCAGCCGCTGGGCCCGCGGCGTGGGCAGCATGCCCTGCGCCGTGCGCACAAAGAGTTCGTCGCCGAACGCCGTGCGCAGGCGCCGCAGGGCATTGCTGACCGCCGGCTGCGACAGATCCATGCGCCGCGCCACCGCCGACAGGTTGCGGTCTTCGAGCAGGTGTTGAAACAGCAGCAACAGGTTCAGGTCGACGTCGCGCAGCTCGGCCATCGGGGCCCCCTACTATTCACAAAATTTATAGTCGCTATTTTTGCATTCCCGTAGCCGCAACAGGGATTTTTTCCGACAATGGCACATCGGCTGGGGCAACGCCCGCGCCGGCCACCACACCAAGCCGCGCGGCCAAGCACCGCGCCCGCCGCCCCAGGAGGATTCCATGGAACTGCAATACCAGACCGGCTTCGGCAACGATTGCGCCACCGAGGCCTTGCCCGGCGCTCTGCCCATCGGCCGCAATTCGCCGCAGCAATGTCCCTACGGCCTGTACGCCGAGCAGCTTTCCGGCACGGCCTTCACCGCGCCCCGCGCCGAGAACCGCCGCTCATGGCTGTACCGGATCCGTCCGGGCGCGCAGCACAAGCCCTTTGAAGCCTTCGACGGCGCCACCGGCTGGTTGAGCACGTTCGGCCACGGCCCGGTCACGCCGAACCAGCTGCGCTGGAGCCCGATGCCGATTCCGGACGCGCCCACGGATTTCCTGGAAGGCGTAAAGACGTGGGGCGGCAATGGCGGCCCTGACGAACAGGGCGGCGTGGGCATCCATCTGTACGCGGCCAACCGTTCGATGCAGGGCCGTTACTTCTACAACGCCGACGGCGAGCTGCTGCTGGTGCCGCAACAGGGCCGTCTGCGCCTGGCCACCGAACTGGGGCTGATCGACCTGGAACCGCTGGAGATTGCCGTCATTCCGCGCGGCGTGCGGTTCCGCGTAGAGCTGCTGGACGGCACGGCGCGCGGCTACATGCTCGAGAACTTTGGCGCGGCGCTGCGTCTGCCGGAACTGGGCCCGATCGGCTCGAACTGTCTGGCCAACGCGCGCGACTTCAAGACGCCCGTGGCCTGGTACGAAGACGTGGACGGCGACTTTGAACTGATCGCCAAGTTCACGGGCGGCTTCTGGCGCGCCTCGATCGACCACTCGCCGCTGAACGTGGTGGCCTGGCATGGCACGCACGCCCCTTACAAATACGACCTGCGCAACTTCAACACCGTCGGCTCGATCAGCTTCGACCATCCGGATCCGTCGATCTTCACGGTGCTGACGGCGCCTTCGGACACCCCGGGCACGGCCAACATGGACTTCGCGATCTTCCCGCCGCGCATCCTGGCCATGGAGAACACGTTCCGTCCGCCCTGGTTCCACCGCAACATCGCCAGCGAATTCATGGGCCTGATCCAGGGCGTGTACGACGCCAAGGCCGATGGCTTCGCGCCGGGCGGCGCGAGCCTGCATAACTGCATGAGCGGCCACGGCCCCGATGCCGAGACGTTCGAGAAGGCCTCGCATGCGGACACCAGCAAAGCGCATTACATCCGCGACACGATGGCGTTCATGTTCGAGACCCGCCGCGTGATCCGCCCGACGGAGCAGGCGCTGGCGTCGGTAGAATTGCAGGGCGATTACTACCGGTGCTGGCAGGGCATCGCAAAGCACTTCGATCCCAAGAAGGCGTGACGCGCCCGCGTCAGCCTTCGTTGCCGGCGGCGATGCGCGAAGAGCGCATCGCCGTTTGGCGTTTCATGTATCCGGCGCGCGGCAAGCCCGTGCGCCCGGCCGGCTCCCATAACCACACTGACCGAGACACGCAGCCATGACCACCATCAACGAAACCCACGACCCGTCCTTGAAGAGCTGGGTCGCCAGCGCCAATTCGGACACGTCGGATTTCCCCGTGCAGAACCTGCCCTACGGCGCTTTCCGCCGCAAGGGCACGCAAGAATCCTTCCGGCCCGGCGTGGCCATCGGCGACCATATCCTGGACCTGGCCGCGCTGGCCGGCAAGCAGCCGTTCGAAGGCCTGGCCGCTGAAGCCCTGGCCGCCTGCGCCACCGACAGCCTGAATGCGCTGATGGCCCTGGGCCAATCGCACTGGAGCGCGCTGCGCCTGGCCCTGTCGCGCGCGCTGCGCGAAGGCGCCGCCCTGCGCGCCACCGTGGAGCCGCTGCTGGTCGCGCAAGCGGATGCCGAATACACCACGCCCGCCCGCATCGGCGACTACACCGACTTCTATATCTCGGTGCATCACGCCACCGCCGTGGGCAAGCAGTTCCGCCCCGACAATCCCCTGCTGCCGAACTACAAGTGGGTGCCCATCGGCTATCACGGCCGCGCCTCCAGCATCGGCGTGAATCAGAAATTCCCGCGTCCGGTTGGCCAGACCCGCCCCGCGAACGAAGGCGAAACGCCGCAGTTCGGCCCCTGCGCGCGCCTGGACTATGAACTGGAACTGGGGATTTTCGTGGGCACGGGCAACGCCCAGGGTGAACGCATCGAGCTGGCCGATGCCGATTCGCACGTGTTCGGCCTGTGCATCCTGAACGACTGGTCGGCGCGCGACATTCAGGCTTGGGAATACCAGCCGCTCGGCCCCTTCCTGTCCAAGAACTTCGCGTCCACGATCTCGCCGTGGATCGTCACGATGGAAGCGCTGGAGCCGTTCCGTACGCAATGGAATCGCGGCGCGGGCGAACCCCAGCCGATGCCGTACCTGTCGTCGGACGCCAACCGCGCCAAGGGCGCCTATGACGTGCAGATGCAAGTGCTGATGACCACCGAGCAATCCCGCGCCGCAAGCACGCCGCCGGTGCAGCTGTCCAGCAGCAACTTCCGCGATGCGTACTGGAACGTGGCGCAGCTCATCACGCATCACACGGTCAATGGCTGCAATCTGCAACCGGGCGACATGCTGGGCACCGGCACGCTGTCCGGCCCGCGTCCGGCGGAAGCTGGTTCGCTGCTGGAATTGAGCAATGGCGGCAAAGCGCCAATCGAACTGCCGTGGGGCGAGAAGCGCACGTTCCTGCAGGACGGCGACCAGATCATCATCCGCGCCGAATGCGTGAAGGCGGGTTATCCGCGCATCGGCTTCGGGGAATGCTCGGGCGTCGTGCTGCCCGCGCGCGTCTAAGGCTGCGCCCGCCGCAAACCCGCTAACTGGCGGGAGGGTTTGGGGGGAGCGGCGTACCCGCCCCCCCGACAAGCGCCTCGATCTCGTCGTCCTTGGCCTGCCACTGCTGGCCGAGCCATTGGTGGAACGTGGTGCGAAACGCCTTGTCGCGCGAGTAATCGGCTTCGCAGAAGGCCGGCGGCACCGGCAACTGCCGCATGCGCACCACCACCTGCCCTGCGCGTCCGCAGGCAAAATCCCAGAAGCTGGGCACGCCGTCCGGATAGGCGATGGTCGCGTCGATCATCGAACGGAACCGCGCGCCCATCGCATTCAAAGACACCGCCAACCCGCCCGCCTTGGGCTTGAGCAGATGCCGGTACGGAGAACCCTGCGCCGTGCGCTTGGCTGGGCTGAAACGCGTGCCTTCGGCAAATACCATCACGCTGGTGGGCACCAGCGAAAACTTGGCGCAGGCGCGGCGCGCGGCTTCCTGGTCCTGGCGCCCCAGATCCGGGTTTTTGCGCAGGGCCGTCTTGCCGTGCCGCTTCATGAAGGGAAAGTCCAGCGCCCACCACGCCAGTCCGATGACCGGAACATAGATGAGCTGCTGCTTGAGGAAGAACTTGAGCAGCGGGATGCGCCGGTTCAGCGCGTACTGCAGTACGAAGATGTCGACCCACGATTGATGGTTGCAATTGACCAGATACCAGTCCGCATAGCGCAGGCCCTGATTGCCCTGGATATCCCAGGCTTGGGGCTGAATGCGCATGAACCAGCCCGTATTGCACGATACCCACGCCGTGGCGATGCCGTTAAGAATGGGATCGATGCGCCGCCTGACCGCGGCAAACGGCAACGCCAGCTTCAGCAGCGAGACCGGGAACAGCAGCAGGCACCAGAACAGCGTGTTGACGGCCAGCCAGAGGGTGCTGAGCACGCCGGTTATCCACGCCAGCCGGCCGCGCGGCACGGGGATGGCCAGGCGGCGCCCCGGTTGCGGCGCTGCGGGTTGGGCGTGCGAAAGCGCCGGGGATGCGGCGCGGGAGGCTCCCGTGGAGGGGTTCGGCGTTGTCATGGCCGCCAGTGTGCTATCGGCCCGCGGAATGAGGCTTGAGTAGGATCAAGGCAGGCGGTACTTCTCTTCGCGGTACGCCCAGCTTGCCCACAGCGCGTGCGCCAGCGCCTCCTGGGTCAAGGCCGGGTCCGCAGGCTCGACCGGCGCGTACGTTTCATCCTGCCCCACCGGCGCCGCCTTGTAGCTGAACTGCCGGGGCGCCTTGGCGGGCTCCAGCACCAGCAGCTGATCGCCCTTCAGATAACCGAAGTTGTCCGCGTACTGCATCATCGCGCGGTTGGGATCGCGCTGCGTCAGGTCCACGCCCAGCATGGGGTTCACGTTGTCCAGGCCGATCAGCGACAGCAGCGTCGGGGCCATGTCGATCTGGCTGACCAGGCGATCGTCCTGCCGCGGCGCGATGCCCGCGCCCAGGATCAGCGCGGGGATCTGGAAGTGCCGCACCGGCACGGGAATGGACCCGTACACGCGAGAATCGTGGTCGGCAATGACGAGGAAAACCGTGTTGTCCCAATACGGCGCCTTGCGCGCCTTCTCGAAGAACTGGCCCAGCGCCCAGTCCGCATAGCGCACCGTGTTGTCCACCGTGGCCGGATCGCCCACGGGCTGGATGCGCCCGGACGGATATTCCCAGGGCGAATGGTTGGTCACCGAGAACGCCAGCGTGAACACCGGCTTGTCGCCATCGGCGCGCAGCAGACGGTCGACCTGATTGAACATGTCTTCGTCCGAGGCGCCCCACGATCCTTCGAATACGGGGTCGACAAACTTGGGCCGATCCACGATCTCGTCAAAGCCGTTGCCCAGGAAGAAGGCGCGCATGTTGTCGAAGTGGGACTCGCCGCCGTACACGAAGCGCGAGTGATAGCCATGCTTGCCCAGCAACTGCGCCAGCGTGAAAAAGCCCGTCTGCGAACGCGGCAGCTTGACCACGGCGTCGGCCACGCTGGGCAAAAACCCCGCGGTCACGGCTTCGATGCCGCGCACCGAGCGCGTGCCGGTGGCGTAAGCGCGGTGGAACATCCAGCCTTCCTTGCCCAAGCGGTCGATGTTCGGGGTGAGGTCGCGCCCGCCCAGGCTGCCGACGTACTGCGCGCCCAGGCTTTCCTGCAGGATGATCACCACGTTCAGCGGCTTGTCCCGCCGCACGGTCGCCTTCTGTTCATGCAGGCTGGGCAGCTTGGGGTCCATGGGCGCGCCGGTCATGCCGGCCTTCTCGCGCACGATGGCGTTCATCTCGTCCACGGCCATCTTGGGATACATCGCGGCCGACGAGCGCTCGTCCCGCATGCGGTACGCCGCATCGAACACGCTGTACAACGAATTGAGCGCCAGCGCGTTCACCATGGCGTCCGAGCTGAACGCCACCTTGGCCGGATTGATGGGGCGGTGTTCCAGCGTGCCGCGCGCGCCCAGGAACACCAGCGCCAGGATCACGAAGGACGCGATGGGCCGCTTCCACCACGCCATGAAAGAATCGCGCGAGCGCGTCGGGAAGAACTTGACCGCCAGCCACGCCGCAAGGACAAGCACCACGAACGCGGCAAGCAGCACGCCCTTGTAGCCCTGCCACAGCATCGAGCCCACTTCCTTCGGATTGAGCAGGTAGATGAAGTACAGGCGATTGGGCCGCGTGTCGTATTCGGCGATGAACTGCGGGGTCGATACCTCCAGCAGCACGTACAGCATCCACCAGACGCGGAACCACCATGCGGTGATGCGCACGGCAAGCGGCCGGTGACCGAACCACGGCGAAAACACCGCCGGCAGCGCGATCACCATCGACAAGAGGCACACGTCGATGCGCAGTCCGCCAAAAAGGAGCGGGCCGAGGCCTCCGGCCGCTTCGACGCGGTCCCACATCCAGAAGGCCAGCCCCAAGCGCGACAGCGTCAGGAGCGCCAGGATGGCAATGATGAATCGAAGAGTCAGGCGACGCATGCCAGCCCCTCGCGCGCGTGGGGCAATGCCTGCCCCCATGAAGAATGCGTACTGCCGTGTGTGCCGCGCAAAACCATGCCGTTTCGATGATCAAAAAAAATAACCGCGCCAAGAGTAACGCGGTTTTGGATTTATCGATGGCGGCCAGACCTGTTCAAACGTTGTACGACATCACACTTGCAGCAAGCAAGGCCACGAGCGCACTACTGCGCCCGGCGCAGGCGCTCGCGGCTGTTGCTCAGGTGCGTGCGCATGGCAGCGCGCGCGGCCTCGGGGTCCTGCCGTGTGATCGCGCTGTAGATGTCTTCGTGCTCGAGGTTCACGCGCGCCAGATACGCCGCGCGGTCTTCGTGGGCAAACTTTGCCGAGTTGATGCGGGTGCGGGGAATGATGGCGGACCCCAGATGCGCCATGAGGTCCGCGAAGTAGCGATTGTCGGTGGACTGGGCCACCAGCAGATGGAACTGGAAATCCGGCGTGATGGTGTCGCCGCCGCTGTCCAGCGCCAGCTTGAAGGCATCGAGCGCGCGCCGCATCGCCTGCAACTGGTCTTCGCTGCGGCGGATGGCCGCCAGGCCCGCGGCCTCGCTTTCCAGGCAGATACGCAGTTCCAGCAGGACCAGCACGTCGCGCACGGTGGCGATGTCAGCCGGGTCCACGCGGAAATCGCCGCCCCCGCTCGGTTCCAGCGCATACGTGCCCACGCCGTGATGCGTTTCAACAAGGCCCGAGGCCTGCAACCGCGAGAGCGCCTCGCGCACGACCGTGCGGCTGACGCCGAACTGACGCATGATGGCCGATTCGGTGGGAAGCTTGTCGCCGGGACGGATTTCGCCGCTGCGGATGCGTTCGGAAATGTTCTCGACCAGGCCTTGCGCCAGGTTGCGGGGACGACGCTGCGGCAGGACAGGGGTATCGACAGGAGCGTTCATCAGGAATTATCCGAAGACGGTTGCGCAGCGCTTGACGCTGGAAAATGGCGATCATTATACTTCGCGACAGTTGTACGATAACGTACCAGACAAGTCCACTCCACCGCGCCATTCACAGAGCGTTGCGTCATGAGCCGAGCTGTCAACAACATGCCTGCATCTTCCCGGTGTCATCGTTTGTTATTGACCGGCGCCGCCGGCAACCTGGGCCTTGTACTGCGTCCCCGATTGAAAGCCCATGCGGACATTCTGCGCGTGTCGGACGTGGCCGCCATGGCGCCCGCGCAGCCGGGCGAGGAAGTCGTCCCCTGCAACCTGGCCGACGCCGCCGCCGTGTCGGAACTGGTGCGCGGCGTGGACGCCATCTTGCATCTGGGCGGCGTCTCGGTGGAACGCCCGTTCGAGGAAATTCTTCCCGCCAACATCCAGGGCGTCTACAACGTCTACGAAGCCGCCCGCCTGCATGGCGTGCAGCGCGTGGTGTTCGCCAGTTCCAACCACGTCATCGGCTTCTACGAGCAGGGCCAGACGCTGGACGCGGACGTGCCTCTGCGGCCCGACGGCTATTACGGCCTGAGCAAGGCCTATGGCGAAAACCTCTCCCGCTTCTATTTCGACCGCTACGGCATCCAGACCGTGTGCCTGCGCATCGGTTCGTCGTTTCCCGAACCCAAGGACCGGCGCATGCTGGTCACCTGGCTCAGTCATGACGACCTGACCGACCTCGTCGTCCGCGCCCTGTTCACGCCGGACGTCGGCCACCTCATCGTGTATGGCGCATCGGCCAACCGCGACAGCTGGTGGGACAACAGCGGCGCGGCAGTGCTGGGCTTTGCGCCCAGGGATTCGTCGGAACCATTCCGCGCAAAGGTCGAAGCGCAGCCCGCGCTGGCCGCGGACGACCCCGCCGCGCGGTATCAGGGCGGCGCCTTCGTCAAGGCCGGCCCCTTCCCTTTCCCGAACGCCTGAAGCCTCCCATGTCCACCACCGCCGAACGTCTGGGAACTGTGTTGTGCGGCGTCGGAGAAAGCCCAATCTGGCGCCGGGCCGACCAGGCGTTCTACTGGACCGACATTCCCGGCAAGACCCTTTGGCGCTGGACGCCGGAGACCGGCGCATTCGCGCAGTGGGCGCTGCCGCAGATGGCGGGCAGCATCGCCATGCGGGGGGACGGCTGGCTGCTGGCGATGGAGGATGGCTTTTATGCTTGCGACGCACTGCGTGAAGGCCAGGCCTGCGCTGCGCGCCCGCTCGCATCCGTTGCCCATGCCGCGCCCGGCATGCGGTTCAACGACGGCCGCTGCGACCGGCAAGGCCGGTTTCTGGCGGGCACCATGGTCATGGACATGGCCCTGGCCTCGCCCGCCGGCGCGCTGTACCGGCATGACGCGCGCGGCGTGACCGTCCTGCTCGACGGCCTGATCGTGCCCAATGGACTGGCGTTCAGCCCGCAGGGCCGGACGATGTACCTGTCCGATTCGCACCCCTCGCGCGCCACTGTGTGGGCGTTCGACTACGACACCGAGACGGGTGTGCCGGCCAACCGCCGCGTCTTCATTGACGCCCTGCCCGCAGGCCGTCCCGACGGCGCCGCGGTGGACGCGGCGGGCTGCTACTGGATTTGCGGCAACGACGCCGGCAAGGTGTATCGCTACACCCCCGACGGCCGGCTGGACCGCACCCTGGACGTCCCCGCCGCCAAGGTCGCCATGTGCGCCTTCGGCGGCTCCCGCATGGACACGCTTTTCGTGACGTCGATCCGCCCGGGCAATGCCGCGCCCGGCGCGCTGGACGGCGCCGTGTTCGCCCTGCACCCCGGCGTGCAGGGTCTGGAGGAAACCGCCAGCGCCGGTTAGCACCCGACGGGCGCGCCCTTTGCGCCCACCCCGAGCAGGTCAGTGCATATCAAAGAGCTTCGGGGCCGTCCCGGCCCTCAACGAAACGCCGTACCCCATCCGGAGGTAGACATGCTGCACCCTCACCTGAGCCGCGCCGTTCTGGCCGCGGCCGCCTTGCTGACGCTGATTCCCGCCACTCACGCCGCCGAGCTGCGCTCCGCGGACATCCATCCCGACGACTACCCCACTGTGCAGGCCGTGCGCCACTTCGGCGATCTGGTCAAGCAACGGACCAACGGCCGCATCACCGTGAAGGTGTTCTCTGGCGGCGCGCTTGGCAACGAAGACGATTCGATCGAACAGGTGAAACTGGGCGCGCTGGCCATGGCCCGCGTGTCGAGCGCGGCGATGCACAACATCTGCCAGACCACCCGCGTGCCGTCGCTGCCGTTCCTGTTCCGTTCCAAGGAGCATCTGCACAAGGTGCTGGACAGCGAGATCGGCGATCAGATCCTGCGCTCGTGCGAGGGGGCCGGCTTTGTGGGCCTGGCCTGGTACGACAGCGGCTCTCGCTCGATGTACACGACCAAGAAGCCGATCAAGACGCTGGCCGACGCCAAGGGCCTGAAGATCCGCGTGCAGCAGTCGGACCTGTCCGTGGCGATGGTCGAGGCGATGGGAGGCAACGCCACGCCGATGCCGATGGGCGAGGTGTACACGTCGCTCAAGACCGGGCTGGTGGATGCGGCCGAGAACAACTTCCCCAGCTACGAAAGCGCGCATCACTACGAGGTCGCCAAGTTCTATTCGCTGACCGAGCACACGATGACGCCCGAGATCCTGATCTTCTCCAAGCGCCAGTGGGACAAGCTGCCGCCCGACGACCAGAAGATCCTGCGCGAAGCGGCGCGCGAATCGGTGCCCTACATGCGCAAGCTGTGGGACGAGCGCGAGCAGAAGTCGCGCGCGGTGGTCGAGAAGGCGGGCTCGCAGATCTCGCAGGTCGACAAACCCTCGTTCCAGTGCGCGATGAAGCCGGTTTACGAACGCTTCGTCACCACCCCTGAAATGAAGGACCTGGTCGCCAAGATCCAGGCCGTGCAGTGAGGACATCATGTTGGCCACACCCACGAATGAACCAGATGTCGCCGCGGGGGGCCGGGAAGAAGCCCTGGCTGCCCCGCTGGATGCCTACTCCCGCGCCTGCGCCCGATTGGCGCGGATCTGCATGTGGACGAGCGTATTCGGGCTGATCTGCCTGATCGCCGCCGTCTCGCTGCAGATTTTCGGCCGCCACGTGCTGAACAGCACGCCGACCTGGGCGGAAAGCCTGGCGCTCCTGCTGGTGCTGTACGTCACCATGCTGGGCGCGGCGGTTGGCGTGCGCGACGCCGGGCACATCGGCTTCGAGTCCCTGCTCGACGCCCTGCCCCCCGCCGGGCAACGGCGCCTGCGCATCTTCATCCATCTGCTCGTCCTGCTGTTCGGCGTGCTGATGGCCTGGAACTGCGGCGTGCTGGCCGAGTCCGTCGCGGCCTACAAGATTCCCAACTTGGGCATCTCCAACGCGTGGAAGTACGTTCCTGCAACCCTGTCGGGCACCTTGATCGCGCTCTTTTCCGTCGAGCACATCATCGCGATCCTGCGCAACCAGAAGGTGGTACCGGCATGGCGCTGACACTGCTGTCCTTCACCTTCATGGGGTTCCTCGTGATCGGCGTGCCGGTGGCCTTCGCCATCGGCCTGTCGTCCATCACGGCCATCATGTACGAAGACCTGCCGCTGGCAGTGGCCTTCCAGCAGATGACCTCGGGCATGAACGCGTTTTCGTTTCTGGCCATCCCCTTCTTCATCTTCACCGGTGAACTGATGCTGTACGGCGGCATTGCCGACCGCATCGTGGCGTTCGCCAAGTCGCTGGTAGGCCATGTGCGCGGCGGCCTGGGCATGTCCAACGTGGTGGCCTGCACGCTGTTCGGCGGGGTGTCGGGATCGCCCGTGGCGGACGTGTCGGCGATGGGGTCGGTGATGATCCCGATGATGAAGCGCGAGGGTTATCACGCCGACTACGCGGTAAACGTCACGACCCACGCGGCGCTGGTGGGCGCGCTGATGCCGACCAGCCACAACATCATCATCTACACGCTGGCCGCGGGCGGCAAGGTGTCCATCGCGGCGCTGATTGCGGCAGGCGTCGTGCCCGCCCTGATCCTGACCGCGTGCAACCTTGCGGCCGCCTACTTCGTGGCGCGCAGCCGGGGCTATCCGGCAGGCACCTTCCCGGGCTGGCACATCGTGTTCCGCTCGCTGGTGGCCGCGGCGCCGGGGTTGTTCGTGGTGGTGCTGATCATCGCGGGCATCCTGAGCGGCGTCTTCACCGCGACAGAATCCGCGGCGGTGGCGGTGCTGTATGCGCTGGCGCTGACGATCTTCGTCTACCGCTCGCTGACCTGGGACCAGTTCGTCCGCGCGGCCAGCAAGGCGGTAAAGACGACGGGCGTGGTGCTGTTGCTGATCGGCATCTCCGCCACGTTCGGCTACCTGATCAGCTTCTATGGCGTGGCCGAGAAGACCGGGCAGCTGATGGCGTCGATTTCGACGGAGCCGTGGGCCATCTTCCTGATGGTCAACATCATCCTGTTCGTGCTGGGCACGTTCCTGGACATGGCCGCCACCATCCTGATCTGCACGCCGATCTTCCTGCCGATCTGCATGCAGTACGGCATGGGGCCCGTGCAGTTCGGCATGGTGATATTGCTGAATTGCGCGCTGGGACTGAACACGCCGCCGGTGGGCACCACGCAGTTCGTGGGATGCGCCATCGGCGGGGTATCGGTGGGAACGGTGATGCGCACCATCTGGCCGTTCTACGGCGCGCTGCTGGCCGCGCTGGCGCTGGTGACCTACGTGCCGGCGTTCTCGCTGTGGCTGCCGGGCGTGCTGCTCAACTGACGCGCGGCGCGCGGGACGGGCCGTGCGCGGTCCGTCCCACGATCACCGGATAGAAGAAAATGGCGGCCAGCAGCCACATCAGGGCGGCGGACCACAGCGTCTGGCTGAGAAAGTGCGCGCCCTGCAGGATGCGCACGACGGAAAAGCCCACGCCCGCCGCCACCCCGATCGCCAGCCCGCTCCAGCGCCACGCAGGCCGGCCCAGCGCCCATCCCGCGAAGTACAGGCTGAGCAGCGCGTAGCCCGCGCCGGCATGGCCGCTGGGCAAGGCGCCGCCGGCACGCGCACGCGCCCAGGTCCACCAGTGCACCGGATACGGCGTGTAGCCGCCCAGCGTCTCCAGATCGTAGGGACGCGGCAGCGTCGTGTGATGCTTGAGCTGATTGATGAGCACTTGCCCGGTCAGGCACGATGCCGCCACGGCGATCGCCGCGCCGCGCCAGCGGCGCCATGCCGGGATGCGGTAGCTGGCGGCGGCGATGCCGGCTGCGGCCAGGCCCACGCCGATCGGCAGGGCAAGCACGATGCGGTGGCCCAGCAACTCCAGCCACCGGCTGCCGTGCAGCGGAAAATCGTCGATCACCGGATCAAAGAGCGCACGCGCGATGTACATGTCCAGCCCCGACTCCTTGGCCCACCATGCCAGGCAGGCAAGCAGCAGCGTCACGGCCCCGACATGGGTGAGCAGGTAAAAGGCTCTCGTCGGCGCGTGCGGCGCCGGCAGTAATGGGGACGGCATGATCGGGATTTTCCGGACGGTTCGGGCCTGCGCACTTTACGGGTCCGACAGTCGAAAATTCGTCAAATTCGCGTGGTAGGCGCTGCCATCTCGGCCTGCCGGAATCGCAACAGGAAGCGGGTGCCGCGCGCAGGCTCCTCTTGCGAGGACTCGACCGTGAGCGACCAGCCCTGCATGTCGCATACGCGCTTGGCGATCGCCAGTCCCAATCCGCGCGCCGCCTCGTCGCTGCCCGACTCGCCCGAATCGCGCATGCGGCCGCTGAAATACCGGCGGAACAGGAACGGCAGATCGCTGGCGGCGATGCCCTTGCCGTCGTCGCGCAGTTCCAGCCCGCCCTGCGCATCCAGCGACGCGGTCAGCGTGGCCGGCGCGGCGTGCTCGATGGCGTTGCGCACGAGGTTGCGCAGGACGGTCAGCAGGGCGTAGCGGTCCAGCGAGAGCACCTGGCTGGCCGGAATCTGGTTATCGAAGCGCAGGTCTGCCAGCGCGGCTTGGGCGGCGTAGCCGCGCCAGGCGTCTTCCATACAGGCGGCAATGTCGACGGGTTCTGGCTCGCGCAACTGGTCGCGCGCCATCGCGCGCGCGCTTTCCAGGCTGACGATCACGTGGTCCACGTTGTCGACCACGCGCGTCAGCCGCTGCTGCTGGTCCGGCGTCAGCGCTTGCGTCAGCAGCATAAGTTCGCTGTCGGACCGGATCGCCGCCAGCGGCGTACGCACTTCATGGCTGAGATTGCCGGCAAACTCACGTTCGCGGGCGATCGACCGGTCGACCTGGCCCTGCACGCGGTTGAAGGCTTCGATGAGCCGCCCGGCCTCGTCGTCGCGCGTGACCGCCATGTCGGGCGACCCGGGCGCCCATGTCGACAGCCGGTCCGTCAGGTCCAGCAGCGGCCCGACCGCCACTGCCGCCACGCGGCGCGACAGCGCATAGGCCAACACCACACATAGCGCGCCCACGCCCAGCACGATCAGGCCGAAGTCGTGCACCCGCTCTTCGTTGTCGGTGGCGTCGTACAGCAGATACACCTTGCCGCGGTCGGTCTCGGCCACCATCACGTGCCACGTGTACGCGCCCGGTTCGATGAGGTGCAGTCCATTCTCCAGCGAGAGCAGCTCCGGCGGCATGCCGACGGGCGGCTGGTCGTCCACGCTGAGCCACGCGCGCATGGACCCGCCCAGTTCACGCGGGCCGCGACGCGGCAGGAACTCGTCGCTGCTGCGCGCATGCTGGACCAGGCGATCCATTTCGGTGTTGAGGATGTCGTTGACCAGATCGTCCTCCATCTGGTCGAACGTCAGGTAGGCCAGCAGGGCAAGCGCCGTGACAAACAGCGCCACCGCGCCCGTCAGCGCCCAGACGACGCGCTGGGTCAAGGTGCCGGCGGCGGCGCGGCTCATGATGCGGCGCCGGGCAAAGCCAGGCGCCAGCCCGTGCCGTGCACGGTCTCGATGCCGTCAAAGCCCGCGTCGGCCAGCGCGCGGCGCAAGAGGTGCACCTGGCTGCGCAGCGCATCGGACGAGGGCGGCTCGTTGCCCCACAACACGGATTCGAGTTCCTCGCGCGTGACCACGCGGCCCGGATCGCGCAGCAGCACTTCGATGATGAGACTTGCCTTGCGGGTCAGATGGACCGGCACGCCGCTGACCGACACGACACGGCTGCGCGCGTCGAACTGAAGCGGGCCGAACGTGCGCTCGGCGTCCACCGTCGACCCTTTGGCGCGCTGGATCAGCGCCAGCAGCCGGGCCTCGACCTCGAGCAGCGCGAACGGCTTGGTCAGGTAGTCGTCGGCGCCGTGCGAAAAGCCCGCCAGCTTGTCTTCGAGACTGTCGCGCGCGGTCAGCATCAGCACCGGCACGGCCAGCCGCCGTTCCGTGCGCATGGCATGCAGCACGGCGTTGCCGTCCATGCCGGGCAGGCCGATGTCCAGCAGCACGGCGTCAAAGCGTTGCGTCTGCAACTGCTGCAAGGCGGCGGGTCCGCTGTAGGCCACGTCGGGAAGAAAGCCGCGCGCCTCCAGGAAGCTGTACAGGTTGCCGGCGATGATGTGGTCGTCCTCGACGATCAGCACCCGGTGATTCGCGCCCGCTGCGGGAGGGGTTGCCATGTTCTGCGATCCTGGCCGCGTTACGTGGAAAGCACCTTGCCGGGGTTCATGAGCCCCTGCGGATCCAGCGCGCGCTTGATCCGGCGCATCAGCGCAAGCTCCACGGGACTCTTGTAGCGCGGCAGCTCGTCACGCTTGAGCTGGCCCACGCCGTGTTCGGCGCTGATCGAACCCTTGTGCGCGTGCACGCTGTCATGCACCACGCCGTAGATCTCGCCCTGCAACGCCAGCAGCTCGGCTTCGCTCTGGCCCGGCGCATGCGCCACGTTGTAGTGCAGGTTGCCGTCGCCCAGATGGCCGAAGATCACATGGCGCACGCCCGGAAAGCGCGCCTGCAGCAAGGCGTTGGTCTTGTGCACGAATCCGGCGATGGACGAGATGGGAATGGAGACATCATGCTTGACCGACTTGCCCAGCTCCGCTTCGGCCAGCGGGATGCTTTCGCGCAGGTGCCACAGCGCCTTGCTCTGCGAGACGTTCGCGGCGATGGCGGCGTCGTTCACCAGGCCCGCCTCGATGGCCTCGCCCAGCACGGCCTCGAAACGCTCGCGGGCGTGGGTTTCGCTCTCGCTGTCGGACAGCTCCAGCAGCGCGAACCACGGCGAGGCCGCCGATTCGCCTTCGAAGGGCAGGCGCTGCTGCGGAAAGAGGCGCACCACGCCTTGCAGGCAGGCGCCGCTCATGAGTTCGAAACCGGTCAGCGAGGCGCCGAACCCCGCGCGGGCGCGCGACAGCACTTCCACGGCGTTATCGATGCTGTCCAGCGTCAGCAGCGCCGTGCAGGACGCGACCGGGCGCGGGTACAGCTTGAGGGTGGCGGCGGTGATGATGCCCAGCGTGCCTTCGCTGCCGATGTACAGGTCGCGAAGGTCGTAGCCGGTGTTGTCCTTGCGCAGGCCGCGCAGGCCATCCCAGATCTCACCTTCGGCGGTAACGACCTCCAGGCCCAGCGTGAGGTCGCGCGTGTTGCCATAGCGCAGCACCTGCGTGCCACCGGCGTTGGTGGCCAGGTTGCCGCCGATGGTGCAGCTGCCCTCGGCCGCCAGGCTCAGCGGGAACAGGCGGTTCGCGGCCGCCGCGGCCTCTTGCACGGCCTGCAGAATGCACCCGGCCTCCACGGTGATGGTGTCGTTGTCGGTGTCCAGCGCGCGCACGGCGGTGAGCCGGGCGGTGGACAGGACGATCGCGGCGCCGGAATCGTCCGGCGTCGCGCCGCCGCACAGGCCCGTGTTGCCGCCTTGCGGCACCACCGGCACGCCATGCTGGGCGCACAGCTTGATGGCGGCCGCCACGTCGGCGGTGGAGCCGGGGCGGATCACCGCCAGCGCCGCGCCGCGATAGCGGCGGCGCCAATCCAGCACATAGGAATCCGCGTCCGCGCCCGTCAGCACGTGGGAGTCGCCCAGGAGGGCCTGTAGATCGCTCAGCAATGTCATGGATGCCGCACTTGAAGTCGGCCCGGCCGCTGGGGCCGGGCGCAGTTCATCGGATGTGCGGACTATTGTAGGGGCTGGACGGCGCCCGCCGAAGCCCCGCTTGGCGGACCAGTCAACCGACCGCCTGATCCAGACGGGTGCCCGTCATGCCCGAGCAGAAGGCGCGGGAGGCAATGCGCTCCATCAGGAAGGCGCGGTCCACGCCGGCTGGGCCGGGCAGTTCGGACAAGGCGCGATAGGCGCGGCGCAGGACCTCGCCGCGGGTGGCGCCGCAGACCATCAAATGGGTGCACGGCAGGCGGCGGTCGCCGCAGCCGTCGATGCGCACTTCCAGCACGTGCGGCGCAATGGGATCGTGTTCGGCAAGCGGCATGTCGTGCCCGCGGGCCTGCGTCTGCGCGTCGATGACGCGGAAGACGCCGCTGCGGTCGTCCAGCGAAAACGACACGGTGCCGGCGGCCTGCCAGCCGCGGTCGCGCGCCACGCTGGCGGCCACCGTGCGCAACGCGCTTTCGATCGAGGCCGCCAGATGCGGCGCGGGGCACTCCGCAATGAGGACGCGCGCGTCGCGCCAGACGCTGCGTTCCCAGGCACGGCCGGTGGCCAATTCGCCTGTCGCGGCGGCAGACACGTGGATATCAAGCCGGCGCTCGCGGCCCGCGGCCGGGCCGGCAAAGTCCGTGGGCGGTCCCCGCCTGCTTGTGGCGCCGCCCGATGACATGACTGTGGATACTTTGGCGCCCATGGCCCCTCCTGGTCTTTCTGCTTGCCCGGCAAGCGTATCACCTTCGGATGACGAGCAACTTTTGTGCCATGCGCGGCAACCCGGGAGCGGGGCCATTGCGCCCGCCGCCGTGCACCGCAAACAGGCGGCGGCGCGCCGGGCGCCGCACCACGGCGGGGCAGGCCGCACCGGGTAAATGCCCTACTCCGCCCGAAGGATGAAGCCCCCCGCGCCGATGGGGGATAATCCAACTTTGACCCCTGCCATAGCGGCTTGGATGTACGGGTTTACCATTACCCGGCAGCCGCCGCGCTGTCCCCCTCAACAAGGAACCGTCGTGGGCAACAATACACAATTTCCGGCCTCTGTTTTCAAGGCATATGACATTCGCGGCACCGTGCCGGACCTGATCGACGCAACCTTTGCCCGTTCGCTCGGCGTGGCGCTTGCTGCCCGCGCCCGCGAGCAGGGCGTGCAGACGCTGGTGGTCGGGCGCGACGGCCGCCTCAGCAGCGACATGCTGTCGCTGGCCCTGCAGGAAGGGATGCTGGAAGGCGGCGTCGATACGCTGGACATTGGCATGGTGCCCACGCCGCTCGTCTACTTTGCCGCGAACATCATGCAGACCGGATCGGGCGTGGCCATTACCGGCAGCCACAATCCCCCCAAG
This sequence comes from Achromobacter sp. JD417, assembly GCF_041879325.1. Taxonomy (NCBI): domain Bacteria; kingdom Pseudomonadati; phylum Pseudomonadota; class Betaproteobacteria; order Burkholderiales; family Alcaligenaceae; genus Achromobacter; species Achromobacter sp. JD417. The sequence continues at coordinate 5,312,599 of NZ_CP087159.1, forward strand.
TACAACGGATTCAAGATGATGATGGGCGGCCGCGCGCTGTTTGGCGACGACGTCCAGCAGCTGGCGCAGACCATGAACGGGCAAGCCCTGGCCCCCGCCCCCGAACCCGGCACGCGCCGCCAGCTCGATCTGGCGCAGACCTACATCGCGCGCGTGGCTTCGGGCGTCAAACTGGCGCGTCCCATGAAGATCGCCATCGATTGCGGCAACGGCGTGGCCGGCGCAGTGGCGCCGCAGCTCTTTCGCGCGCTGGGCTGCGAGGTCGACGAACTGTTCTGCGACGTGGACGGCAACTTTCCCAACCATCACCCCGATCCGGCCGAACCCAAGAACCTGCAGGACCTGATCAAGCACGTCGCCGAGACCGATTGCGAACTTGGCCTGGCCTTCGACGGCGACGGCGACCGCCTGGGCGTGGTCACCAAATCCGGCCAGATCATCTGGCCCGACCGCCAGCTCGTCCTCTTTGCCCGCGACGTGCTCGAGCGCAATCCCGGCGCCACCATCATCTATGACGTCAAGTGCAGCCGCCACGTGGGCCTGTCGGTAGAAGCCGCTGGCGGCGCCGCGCTGATGTGGAAGACGGGCCATTCGCTGGTCAAGGCCAAGCTGGCCGAAACCGGCGCGCCGCTGGCCGGCGAAATGAGCGGCCACATCTTCTTCAAGGAACGCTGGTACGGGTTTGACGACGGTCTGTACACCGGCGCCCGCCTGCTGGAAATCGTGTCGCGCGCAGCAGACGCCTGCGCCCCGCTGGAAGCCCTGCCGCAAGACGTGTCCACGCCGGAACTCAAGCTCGAAATGGAAGAAGGCCAGCCGTTCACGCTGGTCAAGTCCTTGCAGGAGCAAGGCCAGTTTCCCGACGCCAAGCGCGTGATCACGATCGACGGCGTGCGTGCCGAGTACGCCGACGGCTTCGGTCTGGCACGGCCGTCCAACACCACGCCGGTCGTCGTGCTGCGGTTCGAGGCGCAAAGCGAAGCGGCCCTCGCGCGCATCCAGGCCGACTTCCGCCGCGAACTGGGCAAACTCGCCCCGAACGCCACTCTGCCATTCTGATCCGCTCATGTCGTTAGCCAACAGCCCCGCGTGGCAGCAGTTCACCGCCGCAACACGCACGGCATCCCGGGATGGCCAGAAGCTGCGCGTCATCAATGCGCCCGGGCTGCGCCTGGACCTGAGCGCACAGGCGCAATCGCCCGAACTGCTGGCCGCCTCGCGGGCGCTGCTCGCGCAGCAGGACTTCGATACCTGGCGCGCGCGCCTGTTCGATGGCGGCCAAGCCAATTGGACGGAAGGACGCGCCGCCTGGCACACCGCCTTGCGCGCGGCCGAGCCGCCCGCAATGGTGGCCAAGGCGGTGCTTGCCGAGCGCGAACGCCTGCGCGAATTCGTGCGCGCGGCCGACGCGGCCGGCCGCTACAGCGGCGTGCTGCATCTGGGCATTGGCGGCAGCGATTGGGGACCGCGGCTGGTCACCCGCGCGCTGCGCCACGAGGGCGCGCGCCGCGACGTGCGCTTTGCGTCCAACGTGGACTCGCATTCGGTTGCCGAAGCGATGAGCCACCTGGATCCGCACAACACGCTGGTCATCGTCGCCTCCAAGTCGTTCACCACCACCGAGCCGCTGGCCAACGCCGAGGTCGCGATGAACTGGCTGCGCGAAGCCGGCGTCGCCGATCCGATCAAACAGGTCGTGGCGATCACCTGCAACGTCGAGGCGGCGCTCAACCTGGGCATCCTGCCCGACCACATCTTCCAGATCTGGGACTGGGTCGGCGGGCGCTATTCGCTATGGTCCGCCATCGGCCTGCCGGTCGCGCTGGCGTTCGGCAACGATACCTTCGACCGGCTGCTGGCGGGCGCGGCGGCCATGGACGACCATTTCCGCAACGCGCCGCCGGACGAGAACGCGCCCGTGCAGCTGGCGCTGGCCGGCGTGGCCAACCGCAGCGTGCTGGGCTATGACTCGCTGGTGATCGCGCCCTACGATTCGCGGCTGCATCACATCGTGCCGTGGGCCCAGCAGCTTGAAATGGAATCGCTGGGCAAGGTCGCGACGGCCGACGGCAGTCCCGCCGGTGTGCCGACCGGTCCCGCGGTGTGGGGGATGCCGGGCACCGATTGCCAGCACACGTTCTTCCAGTGGCTGCATCAGGATGCGGCCGGCGCGCCGGTGGACTTCATCCTGTGCGAACAGCCGGACCATGCGTACGCCCGGCACCACGAACTGCTGGTCGCCAACTGCCTGGCGCAGCGTTCGGCGCTTTTGCGCGGCAAGACCTTTGAAGAAGCCCTGGCGGAAACCTCCGCCACGGAACGCGATCCGGCACGCGCGCGCCTGCTGGCGCAACACCGCGTGCACCCGGGCGGACGGCCGTCGTCGCTGATCGTGCTGCCGCGCCTGGAAGCCTATACGCTGGGCGCGCTGCTGGCCTTGTACGAGCACAAGGTGTTCACGCAAGGCGTGATCTGGGGCATCAACCCCTTCGATCAGTGGGGCGTGGAGTTTGGCAAGGTGTTAGCCAAGAACATCATGCGCGAGCTGGACGCGCCCCAGCCCAGCCAGCAGGACCCGTCCACGCGCTTCTGGATCGACGCGATCAGGCGCTAAGCGCGTCGTACAGCGCGACGTGAATGCGCGCGACCTGGTTGATGTCGAACTCGCGCTCGGCGAGCGCCCTGCCCGCCGCGCCCATCGCCTGGCGCAATGCCGCGTCCTCGGCCAGGCGGGCAATGGCGTCGGACAGGGCGGCGGCGTCGCGCACCGGCACCAGGAGGCCGGTGACGTTGGGCTCGATCGCGTCCCGGCAGCCCGGCACGTCGGTCGTCACGACCGCGCGCCCGCAGGCGGCGGCCTCGATCAACGATTTCGGCAGGCCTTCGCGGTAGGACGGCAGCACCGCGATGTGCGCGGCCGCATACAGCGCCGCCACATCCGATCGCTCGCCCAGCGCCTGCACGCAGCCATCCTGCTGCCACGCGTCGACATCGGCCTGCGTGGCGGAAGCCGGGTTGCCGGCGTCCAGGCCGCCCACCAGTTGCATCGTCACCGGCACGCCACGTTCGCGCAGCAGCCTTGCCGCCTGCACGAACTCCTGCACGCCCTTGTCGCGCAGCAGGCGCGCCACCATCGTGACGACCACGGGCGGCGCAGGCGGCTCGGGCGTGGGACGGAAGGCGTCAAGGTCCACCCCCGCGCCGCGGATGATGACCACCTGCTCATCGCGTACCGCGCCCAGCGACTTGAGCAGGTCGCGGTCGTTGGCGTTCTGGAAGATCACCCGGCTGTTCGGATGGCCCAGCGCGATGCGATACAGGCGCGCCACCACCGCACGCACCAGGCGCATCTTCAGCGAATTGGACAGAAACACGAATCCCAATCCGGAAATCGCCGCCACCATGCCCGGCACACGCGCCAGCCGCGCGGCGATGCCGCCATACAGCACGGGCTTGATGGTGACCAGGTGCACCACGTCGGGCCGCAGCCGGCGGAACAGGCGGACCAGCGCCAGCAACGTGCCCAGTTCCTGCAGCGGGCGCTTGCCGCTGCGCGTCATGGGAATGGCGTGATGGGTCATGCCCAGCGCCTGGATGTCGGCCACGGCGGGGCCATCCATCGTCGCGACGTGGACGTCGTAGCCCGCCTTCTGCGCGGCCAACGCGACCGGCACGCGGTGCGACATGAAGAACGCCGGGTTGTTGACGACAAACAGCAGGCAGCGTCCGGCGCTCATGCTTGGACTCCAGAAATGCGGCGCCAGACGGCGATATAGCTTTGCACCATGCGTGCAAGATCGAAATGTTCCAGGACGCGCGCGCGTCCCGCTTCGCCCGCGCGCTCGCGGCCTCGCGCGGCCACGTCGCACAGCGCGGACTCGATGCCGCGGGCCAGGGCCTCGGCCTGCTCGGGCGGCACCACCACGCCGGTATCGCCGACGATGTAGGCGGCGTCGCCCACGTCCGTCACCACGCAGTACACGCCGCACGCCATGGCCTCGGCCACCACGTTGGGAAAGCCTTCGGCGCAGCTGGACAGCACGTGCAGGTCCAGTCCGTTCATGACGGCGGGCACGTCGTCGCTGGGGCCATTGAGCACCACGCGGTCGCGCAGATCCAGTTTGTCGAGCAAGGCGCCAAGCTGCGCGTTGCCTTCGGTCATGTCGCGGCCGATCAGCACGCAGCGCAGCCCCGCGTCGCGGCCATCGCGCACCAGCGCAGCCACGGCGCGCAGCAGGTTGGCGTGGTCCTTGAGCGGATCCCAGCGCGCCACGCAGCCGATCACGGGCACGTCCTCGGATAGTCCCCATGCGGCGCGTACGCGCGAGCGCGCCTGCGGATCCGGCGCGTAGCGCGACAGGTCGTAGCCGTTGGCGATCACGACCATGCGGTCGCGGCGGTAGCCTTTTTCAGCGTGGCGCTGCGCGGCATTTTGCGCGGCGCACACGATGGCGCGCGGCACGCTGCCCGACAGCATGGCGCATGCGCGCAGCACCAGCCGCGCCGAGCGGCTGCTGCGTTCAAGGTGTGCCCCGGAATTGCGGATGCCCCAGGCGATGGCGCGCACGCCCGCCAGGCGGGCGGCCAGGCCGCCGATCAGGTCGGCGTGGTACATCCAGGTCTGCACGGCGTCCGGACGGGTCGAGGCGATCAGACGGCGAAGCGCCAGAAAACCACCCAGGCTGACGCGCCCGCGTTTCATGCCCAGCGTGTGCACCGCGACGCCCGCCGCGCGCAGGCGTTCGCCATACAGGCCTTCATCGGTCAGCGAGACGACCGTGTGCTCGACGTCCGCCTGCGGCCAGGTCGCGAGGCGGAACAGCACGGATTCCGCGCCCCCCTGCCCCAGCCCGGTGATGACATGCAGAATGCGCAGCGGCCGGGTGCTCATCGCCCCTCCCGCACCGCTTCGAACAGTTCATCCCATTCGGTCAGCACGCTGGCAAGCGCGTAGCGCTGGCGCACGGCCGAGGCGGCGCGCGCGCCCAGTTGCTCGCGCAGGGACGCATCGCTCATCAAACGATGCAAGGCATCGGTCATTGCGACCCGGTCGCCCGCCGGCACCAGCAGCGCATCCTGGCCGTCGCGCGTCATCTCGCGCGGACCGCTGGGACAATCGAACGCCGCGCACGGCAGCCCCAGCGACATGGCTTCCAGCAACACATTGGGAAAGCCCTCGACGAGCGAACTGAGCACGAAGGCCTGACCGCGCGCCAGTTCTTCCCATGGCGCTTCCGTGCGGCCGGGCAGGCTGACGCGCGACTGCAGGCGCAGGCGCGCCACCTGTTGTTCAAGCGCGCCGCGCTCGGGGCCTTCGCCCCAGATGCGCAGGTTCCAGTCCGGAAACTCCGGCGCAAGCTGCGCGAAGATGTCGATCAGCAGATTGAATTGCTTGTCGGGCACCAGCCGTCCCATCGCGATCAGCTCGCGCGGGCCGGCGTCCTGGCGCTGCTGCACCAGCGGCGCATCCAGCAGCGGCGCGGGCAGCGGATTGGGAATGACGGCCAGACGCCGGATGCCGGGCACCTGACGCGCGAAAGGACCCGCGGTGTCTTCCGCCTGCACGGTCACCATGTCGGCGCGCGGATACAGCACGCGGCGCAGCTTGCGCCAGACAGAGCCCGTGGTGGTATCGGCGATCGGATTGGTGCGCTCGCAGACGATGAGCGGCACATTCAGGCCGCGCGTGGCCAGGATGGCGGCCACGTTGACGTTGGTGAGAAAGGACACGACCACGTCGGGCCGGGAATCGCGGATGTGCTTGCGCAGGACCAGCAATCGCTTGAACGCCGCCATCGCGCCCGTCGCACGGGTGCCGGCCAGATCCGCCAGCCACGCCAGCTGGACCTTGTCCGACAGGGGATAAAAGCAGGTGCCCTTGGATGAGTAGGTGGGCGTCAGGATGACGGTGTCTCCGCGCTCGGACCATGCGTTGACCAGGGTCGCCGCGACGCGTTCCGCGCCGCCGGCGTGCATGGAGCTGACCAGCATCAGTATTTTCATTCCTCAACGGTCCTCAATCGGTCCCCCTTGATCCATCCCTGCCCGGTAGCGGTCCAGCCAGGCCTGCATCATCAGCACGCCCCACAGATGGCTGTCCCAATTGCGATGCCCCGACGAGTGCTCGCGCCATTTGCGCAGGATGGGCTCGGGTTCGAACCAGCCTTCCTGCCGCAGGCGCGACGGATTCAGCAGCGCGTCGGCCCATTCCCGCAAGGGACCGCGCAACCACGCGGCCAGCGGCACGGCAAAGCCGCGCTTGGGGCGGTCGACCAGCGCCTGCGGCACGTGGCGGTGCAGGACCTGCCGCAACAGCCACTTGCCCGTGTTGCCGCGCACCTTGTATTGGTGCGGCAGGCTCCAGGCGAATTCATAAACGCGGTGGTCGATGAGGGGCACGCGGGTTTCCAGGCTGACGGCCATCGCCGCGCGGTCCACCTTGACCAGGATGTCGTCGGGCAGGTAGGTCACCGTGTCCAGCTTCATCATCGATTCGAAGAACGACCCCTGCATGGCGCGTTCGAACACCGACTCGGGCTCGACGCCGCCCTTGACCACACGGGCGGGGTCTGACCAATACGACACGAACAGGCGGTAGAACTCGCCTTGCGTGTCCGCGCGCAGGAGCTCGCCCAGCTTGCCGACCTTGCCGCGCCAGGCGCCGCGGCCGGGCAGATGGGTGGAGGCGCTGAGCATCGCGCCGGCCGGCTTGCGCAGCAGGCCGGGCACGCGTTCGAACTGGCGCCACCAGTTGTCCACCCGGAAGTAACGCGAATAGCCACCGAAGAGTTCGTCGCCGCCGTCGCCGGACAAGGCTACCGTGACGTGCTGGCGCGCCATGCGCGTGACGAGCGACGTGGGGATCTGCGACGAGTCGGCAAAGGGTTCGTCATACATGTCGGCCAGCGTGGGCACGACCGCCAACGCGTCGTCCGCGGTGACGTAGAGTTCGGTGTGATCGGTGCCCAGGTGCGTGGCCACGGCCTTCGCGTGCTGCGCCTCGTCGTAGCCCTTCTCGTGAAAGCCGATGGCAAAGGTGCGCACCGGTTGCGAGCTCTGCGCCTGCATCAACGCCACGATGGTGGACGAATCGATGCCGCCGGACAGGAAGGCGCCCAGGCTCACGTCGGACAGCATCTGTCCGCCCACGGCCTTGGACAGCACGCGTTCCAGCGCGTCGGTGGCTTGCGCGTCCGAATCGAACGACAGGCGGTGCTGCGCGGCCGTGTCCGCGGCCTCGCGCGCCGACCAGTACACGCGCGGCTCCGGCATGCGGCGGCTGCGGGTGTCGTCCGCCGAGAACTCGACCCACGTGCCGGGCGGCAGCTTGGCGATGCCTTCGTAGATCGACTGCGGCGCGGGGATGTAGTTGTGCCGCATGAACGATGCAAGCGCGTTGCGGTTCAGGTTGCGCCCGAACCCCGGAATCGGCATCAAGCCCTTGAGCTCCGAGGCGAACACCAGTTCGGCATTGGAGTAACCGTAGTAGAGCGGCTTTTCGCCCATGCGATCGCGCGCCAGCACGAGCTTGCGCGCGGCCTTGTCCCACAGCGCGATGGCGAACATGCCGACCGCGGCCTGCAACGTGGCTTCGATGCCCAGCGCGGAAAAGCCCGCGAGCAGGGTCTCGGTGTCCGAATGGCCGCGCCAGGCCGGCGCCCGCGCCGAGTCCTCGAGCTGCTTGCGGATGTCCAGATGGTTGTAGACCTCGCCGTTGAACACCATCACGTAGCGCCCGCACGCGGACGTCATCGGCTGATGGCCGGCTTCGGTCAGGTCCAGGATCGCCAGGCGCACGTGCGCCAGCGCGACGCCGGCGTCAGTATCTTCCCAGAACCCATTGCTGTCGGGCCCACGGTGGCGGATGCGCCGGCAGCTGTCCGCCAGCACCTGATCCTTGTTCCCCAGGGGGCCCCAAATTCCGACTATTCCACACATGATGAGATTCTCGTGGTCACCGTAGCAACGGCGCGCGCGGGGCCCTAGCGGCCCTTCGCCCGCACGCCGTCAAAAAGTTCCTGCCATTTCCGCAGCACGCGCACGGCCGAGAATCGGTCGCGCACGTCGGTTGCCGCCTGCGCCAGGCGCGCGCGGCCGTTGTCATCGCCCATGACCACGCCAAGCGCCTCGCACAGCGCGGGCACGTCGCCGTTGGGCCGCACCAGCACGCCATCGATGCCGTGGCGGATGATCTCGCGCGGACCCGTGTCGCAATCGAACGAGACCGCCGCCAGACCGCTTGCCATGGACTCGAGCAACGTGTTTGACAGCCCTTCGAAGCGCGAGGTCAGGACGTAAAGATCGGCGCTGTCGTACCAGTCGCCGACATTGCCGGCACGTCCCGGCATCGAGATGCGCGATTCGAGCCCGGCCTCGCGCACCTGCGCTTCCAACGCCTGGCGCTCGCTGCCCTCGCCCAGAATAACCAGATCCCAGCCGGGATGCGACGGCGCCAGCTGCGCGAACGCCTGGATCAGCAGGTCGAAACCCTTGTCGCCGTGCAGCCGCCCGACCGCCAGGAGCCGCTTGCGGCCATCCCGGGGAGCCGGCTGCAACAGAGGTTCGGCGCGCGGCAGCGGGAAGTGTACCGGGTTGGGAATGACTGCCAGCCGCGAGCCCGGCACATGCTGTTCCAGCCACTGCGCGGTGCCGCGGGTCAGCGCGACCACGCGCGCGGCGCGCGGATAGGTCAGCCGGCGCAGCCGCTGCCAGAAGCCCGACAACGTCTGGGACGGCGGATGGGTGTGTTCGGTTGCAATGACCTGGCAGTTCAGCCCCGCGGAAGCCAGCACGGCCAGCACCGACGCCGTGGTCATCATGCCCAGCACGATGTCGGGCCGGAACGACTTGATCACGCGGCGCAGCGCGCGCACGCGCTGCAGGTTGCTGAGAATGCCGCGCAGGCCGCCGCCCTCGCCCGCCGTGTGCAGGACCTCGCGGCGCACCTTGGGATGCAGCGCATAGACATCGCCGTCGGCGCTGGCCTGCGTGACCACCATGACCTCGCTGCCCTCGGACGCCCAATGGGCGCTCAGGTCGGCGGCGACGCGCTCAGCGCCTCCGCCGTGCAGGGAATGGATGAACAGCAACACGCGCGCCGGACGGGCGGGGTCGGCTACGGACATTCAATCGGCCTCCTTGGGTTCGGCCTTGCGCATCGCCACGGCCAGGTAGCAGGCGAAGGACAGCACATACATGAGGCTGGTGGCCAGCATGATGCCGGCCGCGCCCATGCGGGGCGCGAGCACGGTGTTCAGCACGGCCTTCAGCGCAAAATTGGCGACCGCGATGGCGGCCATGATGCGGTAGCGGTTCTGGCTGGCCAGGAGTTGCACCAGGATCAGCACTCCGAAGTAGAACGGCAGCTGCAGCAAGCCCCAGCGCAGCACGTGCGCGACGGCTTCGGTGTTTTCGGCGGTAAAGGCGCCGCGCTGGAACAGCACCGACACGCCCCAGGGCGCCAAAACCCAGCCCAGCGCCACGGCGCCGGCGCCGGCGCCCACCATCAGCAACGACCATTTGAGCGCCATGCTGCGCGCGCGGGCCGTGTCGCCGCGCGCCTGCACGTCGGCCAGCACGGGAAGCGCGGCGCGGCCCACGGACACGGCCCCGATGCCCAGCAACAGGGACAGCAGCCGGCTGGCATAGCCGAGCGTGGCGTTGGCATTGGCGCCCAGGTTGGCGGCCGCGTACTGGTCCAGCGGACCCACAAAGCTCATGGCGACCTGGCCGATCAGCATCACGCCGGCCGCGCCCATCAGTTCAGGCCAATGCGGCGACTTCAGTGTCAGTGACGGCGCGCCCCAGAAGCCGCCGTCGGCGCGCGCGGCCAGCCAGGCCAGCCAGACGGTCTGGATGGCGTATCCGACCAGCGTGCCCCACAGCAGCGGTCCCACGCTCTCGGCGCTGGCGGCCAGCATGACCCAGGCCAGCGTTGCCACGGCGGGCACACTGTCCAGCAGCGTGTTGACGTGGCGTTCCTGCGCGCGCAGCCGCGCGGCGCTGATGCCGGCGATCAGCAGCAACGCCGCCACGGGGGCAAAAGCGATCAGCAGGTCGCCCGTCATGGCGCGCACTTGCGCCGACAGGCCCTGCCCCAGCCAATCCACCACATACGGCCAGGCGAACCACGTCAAGAGGGCCAGTGCGACGCCGGCGGCGGCGACCCAGCCCTGAAGTTCGCGAATGAAGAGTTCTTTCTCGGCCCCGCCGGTGCGCGCCAGGCGCACCAGCACCGGGATCAGCACCACCGACAGCACGCCCACGATCGTGACGGGCAGCCAGGTGCCCATGGTCATCGTGAACTGGTAGGCGTCTACGGCGTCGCTGACGCCGTAGCGGTACGCCACCGCCATCTCCTTGATGGCGCCGGCAGCCTTGCCCAGCAGCAGAAACACCGCCACCCGGAACGCGCCTTTGAAGATGCGCTGATGATCCGGGTGGATGTTGCCGAGTTTTCGGACGAGTGCTTTCAACGCAGGAACTGCGTGTACCAGGGCATGGCGACTTCCAGGCCTTGCAGCACCGTATGCGTGGGCGCATAGCCCAGCAGGCGGCCGGCCTTGCCGATGTCGGCCTGCGAGTGGCGCACATCGCCCGCGCGGAAGTCAGCGTAGACCGGCTGCTTGGTGTAGTTCACGCCCTGATTGCCCAGGGCCTGCACCAGGAAGCTGAACAGCTGGTTCAAGGTGCTGCGGCCGCTGACGGCCACGTTGTAGACCTGGTTGCGGGCCTCGGGTGCGGCCAGCGCGCCCAGGATATTGGCCTGCACCGCGTTTTCCACAAAGCAGAAGTCGCGGCTGGTCTCGCCGTCGCCATTGATGGTGACGTCCTTGCCCTGGATCATCGCGGCGGTCCACTTCGGGATCACGGCGGCGTAGGCGCCGTCCGGGTCCTGGCGCTTGCCGAACACGTTGAAGTAACGCAGACCCACCGTCTCGAAGCCGTAGGAGCGCGCGAAGACGTCGGCATAGAGCTCGTTGACGTACTTGGTCACGGCGTACGGCGACAGCGGCTTGCCGATATTTTCCTCGACCTTGGGCAGCGCCGGATGGTCGCCGTAAGTGGAGCTGGACGCCGCATAGACGAACGACTTCACCTTGGCGTCGCGAGCCGCGACCAGCATGTTCAGGAAACCGCCGATGTTGACTTCGTTGGTCGTGATGGGGTCATTGAGCGAGCGCGGCACCGAGCCCAGCGCGGCCTGGTGCAGCACGTAGTCCACGCCTTCGGCCGCGCGGCGGCAAGCGTCCAAGTCACGGATGTCGCCTTCGATGAAGGTGAAGCGCGCCCACTGCTGCGGCGAAACCGAAGCCTGGACTTCGTCCAGGTTGCGCTGGTGGCCGGTCGCGAAGTTGTCCAGGCCGGTCACGGTCTGGTCAAGCTTGAGCAAGGTTTCCAGCAGGTTCGAGCCGATGAAGCCGGCGCAGCCGGTCACCAGCCACTTGCGCGGCGCGGCGGACAGTTCCTGGGTGACAGTCTCGAATCGTGTGGTCATGGCGAAATCCTTTACAGACGCAGGTCGGATTCAGCGGGCGACAGCACGTACTTCAGGTCGTAGAGGATGTGTTGCGGCTTGCCGAGCTTGCGGATGCCTTCGGCGCCCATGTCCTTGAACTGGTTGTGCGCCACGGCGAGGATCACGGCGTCGTACTTGCCTTCCTCGGGCTTGGCCACCGGGGTCAGGCCGTATTCGTGCATGGCTTCGTCGGCGTCCACCCACGGATCGTAGATGTCCACGTCGACGTTGTAGTCGCCCAGTTCACGGACGATGTCCACAATGCGCGTGTTGCGCAGGTCGGGGCAGTTTTCCTTGAAGGCCAGGCCCATCACCAGCACGCGGGCGCCCTGCACGTGAATGCGGCGCTTGGTCATGCACTTGACCAGCTGCGACACCACGTAGCTGCCCATGGAGTCGTTCAGGCGGCGGCCCGCCAGGATGATCTCGGGGTGGTAGCCGATGGACTGCGCCTTGTGCGTCAGGTAGTACGGGTCCACGCCAATGCAGTGGCCGCCCACCAGGCCCGGACGGAACGGCAGGAAGTTCCACTTGGTGCCGGCGGCCTGCAGCACGGCTTCGGTGTCGATGCCCATCTTGTTGAAGATCAGGGCCAGTTCGTTGATGAGCGCGATGTTCACGTCGCGCTGGGTGTTCTCGATCACCTTGGCAGCCTCGGCCACGCGGATGCTGGACGCCTTGTGCGTGCCGGCGGTGATGATTTCCTTGTAGAGCTTGTCGACCAGGTCGGCGACTTCCGGGGTCGAGCCCGAGGTGACCTTCTTGATCGTGCTGACGCGGTGTTCCTTGTCGCCCGGGTTGATGCGCTCGGGGCTGTAGCCGGCGAAGAAGTCCTCGTTGAACTTCAGGCCCGACACGCGCTCCAGCACCGGCACGCAGTCTTCCTCGGTGGCGCCGGGATAGACGGTGGATTCATAGATGACGATGTCGCCGCGCTTGAGCACCGCGCCGATGGTTTCGCTGGCCTTGACCAGCGGGGTCAGGTCCGGCTGCTTGTATTCGTCGATGGGGGTGGGCACGGTCACGATGAACACGTTGGCCTCGCCCAGTTCGGCGCGATCGGCGGTGTAGCTCAGCTGCTTGGCCTCGGCCAGCTCGGCGTCGCTGACTTCCAGCGTGTGGTCGTGGCCCGCCTTCAGCGCGTCGATGCGGCGCGTGTTGATGTCAAAGCCAATGACCGGGCGCTTCTTGCCGAATTCCACGGCCAGGGGCAGACCGACGTAGCCAAGGCCGACGACAGCGAGTTTCACATCCTGGATTCGCAACATAACTCTCCCTTCACCGTAGAACGTTTACGGCATTTTAAAGATGGTCTGGTGATGGATACCGAGCCCCCGGCGGCTATCGCCGGGGCACTCAAACTAATCGGTGGTTCGCAGCACGGACGGCAGCAAGAGCCACCCCGGGCGGCGCCAGGAGACCAGGCGCGCGTACAGCCAGATATAGACGCTGGCAAAGACAACCAGGCTGGCGCTCAGGGCCCAGGCGTTGTCCCACCAGATCGTGGCTGGCACCAGCCCGATCAGCGCCAGGACCCACATGTACGGGGACGCCAGCGCATTGCAAAGCGCGGGGACGGCGTGGCGCCGGCCGCGGCTGAAGGTGACCCGGACCAGCCGGCGGAACACGAGCTGGTGCAAGTGCAGCGCATCGGGCTGATCCACCGGCACGCCGCGCTTGAAGCGGCGGCGCCAGATCGAGAAACCGGTTTCGAAAACGGGGTAGAACAGGACCGCCAGCGCGTAGAACGGCGACACGGACGGGTTGCGCACCACCAGCAGCACGGCCAGTTCGGCCAGCATGAAGCCCAGGAAGTACGCGCCGCCATCGCCCAGGAAGACCCGGCCAAACGGGAAGTTCCACACGAGAAAGCCCAGGGTGGCCGACGCCAGCGCCGCGGCCACCAGGAAGATCGGCACATCGCCGACCTGCAGGGCAACCAGGCTGATCGACACCGCCATCAGCGTGGCGACCATGCCGGCCAGGCCGTTCATGCCGTCCACGATATTCAAGGCATGGGTACAGCCGCCCACCGCGAACATGGTGAACAGCAGCGAAACAGGCCAGAACGAAAGCACGTAATCCACAGGGGCCATGCCGACACGGCTAACGCCGCCCAGCAGCCACCACGCGATGGCCGCGGATAGAAAAGCGGCCAGCAAACGCTTGCTGGCGCCGATGTCCTTGGTGATGTCTTCAAGCAGGCCGGCCACGAAAACGGGCAACGCCGCGACGAACAGCGCGGGCCACAGCCAGGTAAGGGTCATGTTGCTGGGTCCGAGGACCAGCAGGCCAGCCAGCGTACCGGCAAGCACCGCCAGACCGCCGACGCGGGGCGTCGCGCGGGAATGATTGGCTTGGGGCTTGTTGAGGTCGCTATCGCCGGTAAACGCGCCATGCCAGCGCTCGGACGCCACGATGAGTCCCCCCACCATGAACGCGACCACGCATATGTACAGCCAGGTCACTGGATCACCTCTGGTTGGTCTATCGAGACAGGCCCGCCATTATCGGAGGCAGGTGTAACGCCCATATATGGGAGGGATAAAGAAGTGCAATTCCGCGGCACAGAACGTAACGCGCGCAGGCGGGCAATCCGTCCGCCGCGCATGTGACTGGAACGCGCTGGCGCGCGAGCGCCCGGCAGTACTGGTTTCATGTGGGAGATTGTAGAGCGTTCCGCCTCTGGGCACGCGAATTATCCGAGGGAAAACGCGGGGGCCTGAAAGCATCCGCGCGGCGTGGCAACGCGCGGGAATTGCCGCGATCGCTTACAAATAGGGACGCAACGATTCGGGACAAAAAAAAGCCCGAGATCGTGAGATCTCGGGCTAAATCCACCAAAGGAGGAGGGTGGAGGAGACAACCGTGGCATGTTGGGAGCTGGCTTTCTGCTCGCTACGCTTCCGGGGTTTTCACCGCGCCGTCTGCGTTTCAACATCCGATGTGTGAATAGTACCTACGTTTTTTGTGCGTTGCAAGATTTTTTTTGATCTATTTTTGACGGCCCGGGACGCGTTGCTTTTTTGCTGCAAATTTTTCGCAGCCCTCTCGCAAAGCCGCGCCAATCAACGACCTTGCCCAGAACCGGGTTTTTGCGAAACGGGTTTACCCCTTGCGGAATAACCCTGAATCATCGCGGGTAATCCCACCCTGGCCGCCGCACCAAAATGGTGCCCCAGGCACCATCAGGCGGCGGAATTTGCGCATTGCAACATTTTTTGCAGGCGCGGTTTCAGATCCAGTAGGCGGTGGTCGTCATGACCTTGGACATGGCGCGCATGGCCATTTTCACGGGCGCGGGCAGCGGAACGCCCCCTGCCTGCTCGGCGCTGGCGCGGTGCTGGGCCTCGTCGTCCTTCATCTTCTGGACGATCTGGCGCGAGCGCTCATCTTGCACCGGCAAGGTGCGCAGGTGTTCGTCCAGATGGGCCTCGACCTGCTTTTCGGTTTCGGCCATGAAGCCCAGATTGCGGGGTACGCCCGCCACGCTGGCCATCACGCCCAAGGCAAACGAGCCTGCGTACCAGACGGGATTGAGCAAGCTGGGCCGGCTGCCCAATTCGTTCAGGCGCTCGTTGCACCAGACCAGATGGTCGACTTCCTCGGCGGCGGCGTTCAGCAGCAGCGCGCGCGGCGCGGGCTCTTTGCAGACCGACGCCTGGCCGCGGTAGAGCGCCTGCGCGCAGACCTCGCCGACATGGTTGACCCGCATGAGCCCGGCGGCGTGGCGTTTTTCCTGTGCCGAGAGGGTTTGCGGTGATTCCTCTGCGGTGGCGGGATAGGCCCGGCCGGCGCTGGCATTGCCGGACAGCACACGCAACGCCCGGTCGGTCTCGGCCAGCAGGGCATCCAGGGGGCCGTGGCGTCGGCGCAGGGAAACGGGACCGGATTGGGACAACGTGGTGGACATGGCATCTCCTGGCAATTCGGACACCCCGCACCCCTGATGCGAGGCGGGGTTCTCATGCCCGGGATTGTACGCAACGGGTATCATCAGCCATTGACTGCGCTCAAGCTCAAGGACTCACCAACATGGAATGCACGATCGACTGGGGCGGCCCAAGCGGCATGCTCTTTACCGCCAGCACGGGTAGCGGCCACGTGGCCGTGATGGACGGCGCCGTGGACGGCGGCGGCCACAACCTGGCGCCCCGCCCCATGGAAATGCTGCTGGCGGGCACGGGCGGCTGCACCGCCTACGACGTGGTGCTGATCCTCAAGCGCGGCCGCCACGCGGTCACCGGTTGCAGCGTCAAGCTGCAGGCCGAGCGCGCCGACACCGACCCCAAGGTCTTTACCCGCATTCACTTCGCCTTCACCGTTACCGGCCGCAATCTGCCGCGCGCGGCCGTCGAGCGCGCCGTGCAGCTTTCCCACGAAAAGTACTGCTCGGCCTCGGCCATGCTGGAAAAGACGGCCGCCATGACATTTTCCGTCGACATCGTCGACACGCAGGAAGCCGCCGCCACCGCCTGAGCCGCCTCGCGCGGCCGTGGTGTAATTCGGCATTCACTATATATAGGCGCCGCCGCGACGCGTTCGTGGCGGCGCGCTTGCTTCCCGGACCGGGACAGCAGGCACAAGGATCGCCATGAAACAATACCTGGACCTCGTTCAATCCATCCTCGATACCGGCTCGTGGCAGGAAAACCGGACCGGCATCCGCACCCTCAGCATGCCGGGCGCCTCGCTGCGCTTTGACCTGCAGCAGGGCTTTCCCGCCGTCACCACCAAAAAGCTGGCGTTCAAGTCGGCCATCGGCGAAATGGTGGGTTTTCTGCGCGCCTCGCGCAGCGCGGCGGAATTCCGCGATTTGGGCTGCAAGGTCTGGGACCAGAATGCCAACGAGAACGCCCAGTGGCTGGCGAACCCCTATCGCGAAGGCCCGGACGACCTGGGGCCCGTGTACGGCGTGCAGTGGCGCCAATGGCCAGCCTACAAGATGCTGGATGCCAACCGCCCCGCGCAGATCGAGGACGCGTTGTCGCGCGGCTACGCCAAGGTGGCCGACCTGGTTCAGGACGGCGAGCCGAAGGTGCTGCTGTACAAGGCGGTCGACCAATTGCGGCAATGCCTGGACACCATCCACGAACGCCCGGGCGACCGGCGGATCCTGTTCCATGGCTGGAACTGGGCGCAGATCGAGGAAATGGCGCTGCCCCCCTGTCACCTGCTCTATCAGTTCCTGCCCAACGCGACGACCCGCGAGATCTCGCTGTGCCTGTACATCCGCTCCAACGATGTGGGCCTGGGCACGCCGTTCAACCTGACCGAGGGCGCGGCGCTGCTGCACCTGGTCGGCCGCCTGACCGGCTATACCCCGCGCTGGTTCACCTATTTCATCGGCGATGCGCACATCTACGAGAACCACCTGCCGATGCTGCGCGAGCAACTGACGCGAACGCCTTATGAGTCGCCCCGCCTCGTGCTGTCGGACCGCATTCCCGACTTCGCCGTGACCGGCCGCTACGAGCCCGAGTGGCTCGAGAAGGTGGAACCTGGCGATTTCTCATTGTCGGGCTACACGCACCACGCGCCCCTCACGGCCGCAATGGCCGTCTGACCCCAGCGCCGGCCTGGCCCGGCGCCCGCCTTTCAGGGCTGATCCGCAACCCGCCGGACGACCGTCCGGCGCCCCATTCCTTGCACGTCCCGCAGCAGGTGAAGATTGGTGAGCTTCTGGAAGCGTGATTTCGGTATAACCCATCCCTTAGCCTCGGACGCGCGTCCAGCATGCCGCGCGCCCCGTCGCTATCGACCGGCCCTCGCGGCGCGCCATGCCGAACGCCCGAACCGCGCCGACCGCTGGCGTTGCCCCGCCCAATCCCCCATCCCTATAAAGAGAGTGTGAGAATCGCCAGCGACGAGAGCAGGATCCTCCTTGCGACCGTAATGCAACTGTTGACTACCAATTGAATTGAAAATCGTGCCCCGCGCCGCCGCCGCATGCGCTTAGGACAGGACCCCACAAATGCTCGTTGGAACTTATAACCCTTCGCTCGTCCTCGTATCCTTAGGGGTCGCCATCCTGGCGTCGTATACGGCGCTGGGCATGGCCAACCGCGTGAAGGCATCGAGCGGCCTGCCTGCCGCGAAGTTCTGGCTGGCGGGTGGCGCGTTCGCGATGGGCATCGGGATCTGGTCCATGCACTTTGTGGGCATGCTGGCCTTCAGCCTGCCCATCCCGATGGGATACGACCTGCCGCTGACCGTGCTGTCGCTCGCCATCGCGGTCGCGTGCTCGGCCTTCGCGCTATGGATGGTCTGCAAGGACGAACTGCCGTGGCGCAGGCTGGCGGCGGGCGCACTGCTGATGGGCTCGGGCATCGCGGCGATGCATTACGTCGGCATGGCCGCCATGCGCATGTCGCCGGGCATCGATTACGACCCGATGTGGTTCGCGCTGTCCGTGGTGATTGCCGTCGCCGCATCGGGCGCGGCCTTGTGGATCACGTACCGGCTGCGGCAGGACGGACCGCGCGTGGCGCTGTCGCGCCCGGCGGCCGCGGGTGTCATGGGGCTGGCGATCGTCGGCATGCACTACACGGGCATGGAAGCCGCGGGGTTCCCGGCCGGCAGCATCTGCATGGCCGCCGACGCCGGCATCTCGGCCGGCTGGCTGGCCATCGCCGTGACCGCGGTCACGCTGAGCGTGCTGGCCATCGCCCTGGTCGTGGCGGTGCTGGACAACCGGCTCGAGGCGCGCACGTCCGCCCTGGCCTCGTCCCTGGCCGAAGCCAACGAAGAACTGGTGCAACTGGCGCTGCACGACACCCTGACCAAACTGCCCAACCGCATCCTGCTCGAAGACCGGATGGAACAGGCCATCGAAAGCGCGACCCGCCGCCGCGGCCATTTCGCGGTGCTGTTCTTCGACTTGGACGGTTTCAAGGCCGTCAACGACGCCTACGGCCACCATACCGGCGACGCGCTGCTGATCGATCTGGCGCAGCGCATCCGCCAGGCGCTGCGCACACAGGACACCGTCGCCCGGCTGGGCGGCGACGAGTTCATCGTGCTGAGCGAAGTCATTGAACCGACCGACGCGGCCAACGTGGCGGACCGGCTGATCGAGGCCATCGGCCGTCCGGTCACGGTGTACGGCCACGACGTGCTGGTGACCTCTAGCGTGGGCATCGCGGTCTTCCCGAACGATGGCGAAGACACCCACTCCTTGCTGACCAATGCCGACGCGGCGATGTACCACGCCAAGCGGCTGGGCGGCACCGGCTACAGCTTCTTCGAGCCGTCCATGAACGCGGACGCGCACGAGCAGATCGAGCTGCTGCACGACCTGCGCCTGGCGCAGGAGCGCGGCCAGTTCGTCCTGCACTACCAGCCCAAGTACGAGGCGCCGGCCGGCCCGATCATGGGCGCCGAGGCGCTGCTGCGCTGGAACCATCCCACGCGCGGTCTGGTGGGCCCGGACCAGTTCATCCCGACGGCGGAAAAGACCGGCCTCATCCTCTCCATCGGCGAATGGGTCATCAACGAGGCCTGCCGCCAGATGCGCGAGTGGATCGATGCCGGCCAGGGGCACTGGACCATCGCCGTGAACATCTCGGCGCTGCAGTTCTCGCATTCGAGCCTGGTGGAAACGGTGCGGTCGGCGCTGGCGCGCCATGGCGTGCCGCCTGCCTGCCTGACCATCGAAGTGACCGAATCGACCGCCATGCGCGACGCCGAGACAAGCCTGACGGTGCTCAAGCGCCTGTCCGAACTGGGCGTCACGATCTCCATCGACGACTTCGGCACGGGTTACTCCAGCCTGCTCTACCTGAAGCGGTTGCCGGCGACCGAGCTGAAGATCGATCGGGGCTTCGTGAACCAGCTGGACAACGACAACGAAGATGCGGCCGTCGTGTCCGCCATCATCGCGCTGGCGCAGCAGCTGAACCTGCGCATCGTGGCCGAAGGCGTCGAGACCGCCGCGCAGCAGAAATTCCTGACCGGGCTGGGCTGCGACTCGCTGCAGGGCTTCCTGCTGGGCAAGCCCATGCCGGCCACCGAGTTCCTGGAACACGCGGAAAACTGACGGGGCGGACGCCGCAATTTGCTACGCTTACGGCATTCTTCCGGCCAAATCCTTACCCGTTCAAAGCACGCATGCCCGCCAGCCTTACCCTGATCGTCGCCTATTCCACCAACCGCGCCATCGGCCGCGACAACGCCCTGCCCTGGAAACTGCCGGGCGACCTGGCGCATTTCAAGCGCAGCACGCTGGGCCATCCGATCATCATGGGCCGCAAGACGTGGGACTCGCTGGGCCGTCCCCTGCCCGGCCGCAGCAACATCGTCATCAGCCGCAATCCCGATTTCAGCGCCGCCGGCGCCATCCTTGCGCCCACGCTTGAGGCGGCGGTGGCCGCGTGCGGCGACATCGACGAAGCCTTCGTGATCGGCGGCGCGCAGATCTACGCGCAGGCCCTGCCGCTGGCCAGGCGCGTTCTGGCCACCGAAGTCCATGCCGACGTCGAGGGCGATGCGTTCTTCCCGCTGCTGCCCGCGTTCCAATGGAAGGAAACCGCGCGCGAACCGCAGCCCGCCGAAAACGGCTACGACTACGACTTCGTCACGTACGAACGCGCCTGAAGACTTCCCCCCTAGGCCGCGCCCGCATTGCGCATGAAGCGCCACAGCGCGGGCGCTGCCGAATACGCCACGTTAAAGCGCACCCACGCGGTGTCGGCCTCGTCCGCTTCGAAGTAGGAGCCGGGCGCCAGCCAGATGCCGTCCTTGAGCGCCAGTTCCGCCAGGCCGTTTGCGCCGCGTTCGCGCCACTGCCCCGCCACCTTTGCCCACAGGAACAGGCCGCCCTGCGGCCTGCCATGGATTTCAAAGCCGTGCTGACGCATCTGCTCGGCCACTTCCGTATGCGCCTCGGCCAGCCGCTCGCGGGTACGCGCGATATGCGCGCGGTAGCGGCCCTCCCGGATGACCTGGTGCACGATGCGCTCCATGATCTCGGGCGTAGTCAGGCCCACCGCCATCTTGGTGCGGGCGATGTCGCGCACCAGATCGCGGTGCGCCACCACATAGCCCACGCGCACCGACGGACTGATGACCTTTGAGTAGCCGCCCAGGTACACGACCCTGCGCGCGCCATCCAGCGCCGCCAGCATGGGCGTGACACCCGGCGCCAGCTCGCGCGAGATGTCGTCTTCCACCACCCACAGCCCGTGCCGCTCGGCCGCTTGCAGGATGCGGAACGCATTGGCCATCGTGATGCTGGCGCCCGACGGATTCTGCAGCGCGGTGTTGATGAAGAGCGCGCGCGGCCGGTGCTGCGCCGCCACCTGCTCAAGGGCGTCGCAGTCCAGGCCGTCGGCCGTCCTGGGCACCGCGATGACGCGCAGGCCGGCCAGGCGCAGCATCTGCAAGAGATTGGCGTAGGCCGGCTGCTCGACGATCACCGTGTCGCCCGGCCGCAGCAGCGTGCGGATCACCGTGTCCAGCCCATGGGTCACACCCTGCGTCAGCAGCACCTGCGACGCCTCGACTTCCATGCCCTGCGCGCTCAGGCTGGCCGCGATGGTCTCGCGCAGCGGCGCGTAGCCATAGGGATGCCCGTAATTGGCGATCCGCATCGCGGGCACGCGCCCCATGTGGCGCAGCGCCACGTGCAGGCCTTCTTCGTTCAGCCATTCGCCGGGCAGCCACCCGCACCCCGATTTGATGGGGATGGAGTGGTCGGCAAAGATGTCCGACAGCAGCCACCCCGCGTTCAGGCGCGGCGGCTCCCAGGAGAGCGGTTCGGCGCGGCGCGTGGGCGCGTCGGGCGATGCCACCCGGTAGCCCGCGCCGGGCCGCGCGGCCAGCCAGCCCTGCGACACCAGCCGGCTGTAGGCGCTGGCCACGGTGAAGGTGCTGACGCCGTACTGGCGCGCGAACTCCCGGACCGAGGGTAGGGACATACCCGGACGCAGGGTCTGTGCCTCCACGGCGCGCAGGATCGCCGCGACCAGCTGTTCGACGAGGGTGGGCGCGGCCCCGCGGCCGCGGACGGGTTGGAAGTCGATCACAAGCAAACTGTACAGTTGTGGTGCCGACAACTATACAGTTAGCGGCAAATGCGCGGATCGTATATTTTCATTCCCGGCGGGACGTTCCAGAATCGTCCGAATCCCGCTGGCCGCGCGCGTGTTGCGGCGGCCACGGTTGTCCCTCTTCTGGAGTCACCATGAACGCCCCCGCCCAGTTGCCCGACCTGTCCCATCTCTGGATGCCCTTCACTGCCAACAAGCAGTTCAAGGCCCAGCCGCGCATGCTGGCAAAGGCCAAAGGCATGTATTACACGTCCACCGACGGCCGCCAGATCCTGGACGGCACGGCCGGACTGTGGTGCGTCAATGCCGGGCACGGCCGCGAGGAAATCGTCGAGGCCATCGCCCGTCAGGCCGGCGTCATGGACTACGCGCCGGGCTTCCAGCTGGGCCATCCGCTCGCCTTCGAGGCCGCCACCGCCGTGGCGGGCCTGATGCCGCAGGGCCTGGACCGCGTGTTCTTCACCAATTCCGGCTCGGAATCCGTCGACACCACGCTCAAGATCGCCCTGGCCTATCACCGCGCGCGCGGCGAAGGCCAGCGCACGCGCCTCATCGGCCGTGAACGCGGCTATCACGGCGTGGGCTTTGGCGGCATCTCGGTGGGCGGCATCTCGGCCAACCGCAAGACGTTCTCCGGTGCGCTGCTGCCCGCCGTGGACCACCTGCCCCACACCCATAATCTTGAGCAGAACGCCTACTCGAAGGGCCAACCCGCGTGGGGCGCGCACCTGGCCGAAGAACTTGAGCGCATCATCGCCCTGCACGACGCCTCGACCATCGCAGCCGTGATCGTCGAGCCGATGGCCGGCTCCACGGGCGTGCTGATTCCGCCCAAGGGCTATCTGGAAAAGCTGCGCGAAATTACCGCCAAGCACGGCATCCTGCTGATTTTCGATGAGGTCATCACCGCCTACGGCCGCCTGGGCGCCGCCACGGCATCCGAATTCTTCGGCGTGACGCCCGACATCATCGCCATGGCCAAGGGCGTCAGCAACGCGGCCGTGCCGGCCGGCGCGGTCGCCGTCAAACGCGAGGTGCACGACGCCATCGTCAACGGCCCGGCGGGCGGCATCGAGTTCTTCCACGGCTACACGTATTCGGCGCACCCGCTGGCGGCCGCCGCCATCCTGGCCACGCTGGACATCTACCGCCGCGAAGACCTGTTCGGCCGCGCCCGCAAGCTGTCGGGCGCATTCCAGGAAGCCGCGCACAGCCTGAAGGGCGCGCCCAACGTCATCGACGTGCGCAACCTGGGCCTGGTGTCCGGCATCGAACTGGCGCCGCGCGCAGGCGCCCCGGGCGCACGCGCCGCCGAAGTCTTCCAGCGCTGCTTCGACAGCGGCCTGATGGTGCGCTACACCGGCGACATCATCGCCGTCTCGCCCCCGCTGATCATCGACGAGGCCCAGATCGGCCAGATCTTCGAGCAGATCGGCAAGATCCTGAAAGAGGTTGCCTGAGTTGCCATCCTGTCGCGCGCCCGTGGCGGCGCGCCATCCGCACACGGGCGGCCGCCGGCCGCCCCGCTGCATTTTCTGACGTATTCCCGCATCGAGCCTTGCACCCATGAAGAAGATTCCGCATTTCATCAACGGCCAGCCCTACGACGGCGGCAGCAGCCGCTACGCCGACGGCTTCAACCCGGCCACCGGCGAGATCGCCTCGTCCATCCCGCTGGCCTCGAACGACGACGTGGCGATGGCCGTGGCCGCCGCCAAGGCCGCCTTTCCCGCCTGGTCGGAAACCCCCGCGCTCAAGCGCGCCCGTATCCTCTTCAACTTCAAGGCGCTGCTGGACCAGCACCAGGATGAACTGGCCGAACTCATCACCCGCGAACACGGCAAGGTGTTCTCGGACGCCAAGGGCGAAGTGATGCGCGGCATCGAGATCGTCGAGTTCGCCTGCGGCATTCCGCAACTGCTCAAGGGCCAGTACTCCGACCAGATCGGCGGCGGCATCGACAACTGGAGCATGCGCCAGGCGCTGGGCGTGGTGGCCGGCGTCACGCCTTTCAACTTCCCGATGATGGTGCCGTGCTGGATGTTCCCGGTGGCCATCGCCTGCGGCAACACCTTCGTGCTCAAGCCGTCCGAGCGCGATCCGTCCGCGTCCGTGCGCCTGGCTGAACTGCTTACCGAAGCGGGTCTGCCGCCCGGCGTCTTCAATGTGGTCCACGGCGACAAGCAGGCGGTCGACGCGCTGATCGCCCATCCCGACGTGGAAGCCCTGTCCTTTGTCGGCTCCACGCCGATCGCCGAATACATCTACGCCGAAGGCACCAAGCGCGGCAAGCGCGTGCAGGCCCTGGGCGGCGCCAAGAACCACCTGGTGGTCATGCCCGACGCAGACCTGGATCAGGTGACCGACGCGCTGATGGGCGCGGCCTATGGTTCCGCGGGCGAGCGCTGCATGGCCATTTCGGTGGCCGTGGCGGTGGGCGACGTGGCCGACAAGGTGGTCGAACGCCTGACGCCGCGCGTCAAGGCGCTGGTGGTCAAGGACGGGATGCAATCGGACGCCGAGATGGGTCCGCTGGTCACCGCGCAGCATCGCAAGAAGGTGATGGGCTACATCGAGGACGGCATCGCCTGCGGCGCCGACCTGGTGGTGGACGGCCGCGACCTCACGGTGCCGGGCAACGAAAAGGGCTTTTTCCTGGGCGGCACGCTGTTCGACAACGTCAAGCCGGCCATGAACATCTACCGCGAAGAGATTTTCGGGCCGGTGCTGTGCATCGTGCGCGTGCCGGACTTCGCCAGCGCGGTGGACCTCATCAATGCGCACGAGTTCGGCAACGGCGTGGCCTGCTTCACGTCCGACGGCGGCGTGGCGCGCGCGTTCGCGCGGCAGATCAAGGTCGGGATGGTGGGCATCAACGTGCCGATCCCCGTGCCCATGGCGTGGCATTCGTTTGGCGGCTGGAAGCGGTCGCTGTTCGGCGACCATCATGCGTATGGCGAGGAAGGCATCCGCTTTTACTCGCGCTACAAGAGCGTGATGCAGCGCTGGCCCGACAGCATCGCCAAGGGCGCCGAATTCACGATGCCAGTCGCTAAGTGACGCCCCCCCCGAGGCGCGGAGCGCCTCCCCCCAGGGGGCGTCGCAGCGGACCGGCGGAGCCCGGATCCGCGCGACCCCGCTTTGGCAGGGATTGCCGGACTTGGGGCGCGTCGTTCTTGCCTTGGGGTTAAGGGGCTTGGCTTGAAGCACTGACACTGCGCGGCGTCTCGCCGCGCCTTCCGAATATCTGTACGACAGGGGGAAACCTGATGCGCATCGGGATCGGCGGCTTTCAGCATGAGACCAATACGTTCGCGCCGTCGCGCGCGGCGTGGGAGGATTTTGCGGACAAGGGTGGGGGGTGGCCGAAGCTGGTCAGTGGCCCTGCGATGTTCGAAGCGGTGGCGGGGGCCAATATTCCGGTGGCGGGATTTATCGAGGCGATGGGCGAGCATGCGTTGATACCCACGACGTGGGCGGCGGCCAGTCCCTCCGGGCATGTGACCCGGGATGCGTTCGAGCGCATCAGCGCGATGATTCTGCAAGGGCTGTCGCAGGCGATGCCGCTGGACGGCGTGTATCTGGACCTGCACGGCGCGATGGTCACCGAGCATCTGGACGACGGCGAAGGAGAATTGCTCAAGCGCGTGCGTGAACTGGTCGGCCCCAATGTGCCCATCGTCGCCAGCCTGGACCTGCACGCCAACGTGACTCGCGCGATGGTGCGCCATGCCGATGCGCTGGTCTGCTATCGCACCTATCCCCATATCGACATGGCCGAGACCGGCCAGCGCGCCGCAAACCTGCTGACGCAGCGGCTGGGCGGCATGCCGCGTCATTACGTGGCGCTGCGCAGCCTGCCCTTCCTGATTCCGCTGTGCTGGCAGTCCACCGACATCGAGCCGGCCCGCAGCCTGTACCAGTTGCTGGGCGATCTGGAGGCGCGCGGCGCGGCCAGCAGCATCTCCTTTGCGACCGGGTTCCCGGCCGCGGATTTTCCCGAATGCGCGCCCACGGTCTGGGCCTACGGCATGACGCAAGCCGAAGCCGATGCCGCCGCCGACGAGATGGCGCGCGCGGTCGAGAATGCGGAACAGGACTTCGGCGGCAAGCTCTACACGCCGGACGAAGCCGTGCAGGAAGCGTTGCGGCTGGCGCGCGATGCGTCCAAGCCCGTGGTCATTGCCGACGCGCAGGACAACCCGGGCGCGGGCGGCAGTTCCGACACCACCGGCGTGCTGCGCGCGCTCATCCGCCACGATGCGCGCGATACGGCGATTGGTCTGATTGTGGACCCGGCCGCCGCGCTGGCCGCGCACCGCGCCGGCGCTGGAAATACCATTCGGATTGCACTGGGTGGACATTCGGGTATTCCCCACGACGAACCCCTGGACACCGAGTTCATCGTCGAGAAAACTTCCGATGGACGCTTCGATACGCATGGTGCGTTCTATCGCGGCTTTCACATGGATCTGGGCCCCAGCGCGTGCCTGCGCATCGGCGGCGTGCGCATCATCCTGGCCTCCAACAAGGTGCAAATGGCCGACCAGGAGATGTTCCGGTTCGCCGGCGTGGAACCCACGCGCGCCGCGATCCTGGTGGTCAAGAGTTCGGCGCACTTTCGCGCCGATTTCACCCCGATCGCGCACACGATCCTGGTGTGCGCGGCGCCCGGTTCCATGCTGATGGATGCGGCAAAACAACCATGGACACGGTTGCGTCCCGGCATCAGAATGGCGCCTTGCGGGCCGGTGTTCGACGGCCGGTCTGCAGCGACAGCCTGACCCTCGCGCGCCGCTTCAGTGCGGCGCGTCAACGACGTAGCGGCCCATGCGCCGCTCACAACGCTTCAAGGGGAAATACATGCTCAAGTTTGTCCGAGCGGCCGCGCTGGCCGGCGTCACTCTCGCGATGGCTCACGGCGCCTACGCCGAGACCGTCATCAAGACGGTGATGCACTCGCCACTGCGCCTGACCGATCCGCACGCCACCACCGCCTACATCACGACGTGGCACGGCTACATGATCTACGACACCTTGCTGGCCACCGATGCCGACAACAAGGTGCAGCCGCAGATGCTTGAGAAGTGGGAGGTCTCGCCCGACGGCAAGACCTACACCATGACGCTGCGCCCGGGTCAAAAATGGCATGACGGCCAGCCGGTGACCGCCGAGGACTGCGTGGCGTCGATCAAGCGCTGGGCCGCCGGCGACGGCATGGGCCGCACGCTGCTCAAGTTCACCGACAAGATCGAAGTCATCGACGACAAGAGCTTTCGCATCGTCATGAAGGAACCCACGGACCTGGCGCTGCGCGCCCTGTCCAAGCCCACCGGCACCGCGCCGTTCATGATGCCCAAGCGCATCGCCGAACAAGCCATCGGCAAGCCCATTACCGACATGACGGGCTCCGGCCCGTTCAAGGTCGCCGAGTTCAAGCCGGGCGTGAAGACCGTCTACGTCAAGAACACCGACTACGTGCCGCGCAAGGAGCCCGTCAGCGGCCTGGCTGGCGGCAAGGTCGTGCACGTCGACAAGGTCGAGTGGGACGTCATGCCCGACGCCCTGACCACCGCCAACGCGCTGCTGGGCGGCGAGATCGATTTCGTCGAGCAGTTCCCGTATGACCTCTTGCCGATGATCGAAGGCAACCCGGACCTGAAGGAAGAGTCGCTCAGCCCGGTCGGCTACTTCACGATGTACCGCTTCAACTTCAAGTACCCGCCCTTCAACAACAAGAAGATCCGCCAGGCCGCCATGTACGCGATCGGCCAGGAAGACGTGATGAAGGCGCTGGTCGGCAATCCCAAGTACTGGAAGACCTGCGCCTCGCTGTGGGGCTGCGGCACGCCCCTGGAAAGCGATATCGGCAAGGACATGATCGTCCCGTCGAACATCGAGAAGGCCAAGGCGCTGCTCAAGGAAGCGGGTTACGACAACACGCCCATCCTGGTCATGCACGCAACCGACGTGGGCACGCTGTCGGCGCAACCGGTCGTGATGGCCGCGGCGCTGCGCAAGGCGGGCTTCAACGTCAACCTGGCGGCGATGGACTGGCAAAGCGTGGCCACGCGCCGCGCCTCCAAGGCCGCACCGGCCGAAGGCGGCTGGAACGTCCACAACACCAACTGGTACGCCACCGACGTGATGGACCCGGTGCGCTCCGCCCCCGCGGCCGCCAACGGCGACAACGCGTGGTTCGGCTGGC
This sequence comes from Achromobacter sp. JD417, assembly GCF_041879325.1. NCBI lineage: Bacteria > Pseudomonadati > Pseudomonadota > Betaproteobacteria > Burkholderiales > Alcaligenaceae > Achromobacter > Achromobacter sp. JD417. The sequence goes on from NZ_CP087159.1 coordinate 5,340,374, forward strand.
CCGACTTCCCGCAGATCGAAGAACTGCGCACGAAGATGGCGCTGACCTCGGACCCGGCGGAACAAAAGAAGATCTCCGAGGAAGTGCAGCGCATCGGCATCGACGAAGGCCTGTACGTGCCGCTGGGCCAGATGTCCGTGCCCACCGTCTACTCGACCAAGCTGTCGGGCCTGGTGCACGCGCCGGTCTTCGCGTTCTGGAACGTCAAAAAGGCCCCTTGATGGGCTCGGGGCCTGCGCGCCGCAGCAAGCAGTCCGCGCAGGCCTAATTGGTACAGGGGGAAATACATGCTGGCATTTGTCTCACGCCGGCTCCTCGCGACCATCCCAGTCCTGGTGATGGTCGCGGTGGTGGTCTTTGCGATATTGCGTTTCAGCCCCGGAGATCCGGCCATCATCATGGCGGGCGACGGCGCCACGCCCGAACGTATCGTCCAGATACGGCAGACGATGGGCCTGGACCAGCCGGTGGTCAAGCAGTTCTTCATCTGGGGCGGCAAGCTCCTGCAGGGCGACCTGGGCACTTCGCTGATGTCCGGCGTGCCGGTCACCAAGCTCATCGCGCAACGCCTTGAACCGTCGCTCAGCCTGGCCGTGCTCACGCTGGTGTTCACGCTGCTCGTCGCCATTCCGCTTGGCGTTCTGGCGGCATGGCGCCAGGGCAAGCTGCTGGACCGCGCCGTCATGGGCTTCTCGGTGCTGGGATTTTCCGTGCCGGTGTTCGTGACCGGCTACCTGCTGATCTGGGCCTTCGCCATCAAGCTGGGCTGGTTCAACGTGCAGGGCTATGTGCCGCTGGAAAAGGGATTCTGGCCGTTCCTGCACCGGCTCATCCTGCCTTCGCTGGCGCTGTCCACGGTCTACGTGGCGCTGATCGCGCGCATCACGCGCACCAGCGTCATCGAGGTCATGGGCGAGGACTTCATCCGCACCGCCCGCTCCAAGGGCCTGGGCGAAACCGGGGTGCTGCTGGGCCATGCGCTGCGTAACGCGGCCGTGCCCATCGCCACCGTCGTAGGCGTGGGCATCGCGCTCCTGATCAGCGGTGTCGTCGTCACCGAGTCGGTGTTCAACATCCCGGGCCTTGGCCGGCTGGTGGTCGAAGCCGTGCTGGCGCGCGACTACCCCGTCATCCAGGGCCTGACGCTTTTCTTCGCGTTCGTCTACGTGTTCATCAATCTTGTTGTCGATTGCGCCTATACGGTGTTCGACCCGCGGATCAGGTACTGACACCATGAGCATGCAAACGCCAACCGACGCCGCCGCGCAGGCGGCCGCTGACCTCCCCGGAGGCGGCACCCCGCACATCACCGCCTGGCGGCAGATCCGCCAGGGGCTCAAGAGCTGGCCCGTCATGCTCGCGCTGGTGGTGCTGGCGGCGATCGTCTTCGTCGCCGTGTTCGCGCCGCTGCTGGGCACGGTCGATCCCACCCTCCTCAATCCGGGCGCGCGCCTGAAGCAGCCCTTCACCGACTATCTGCTGGGCACGGACGCGTTCGGCCGCGACGTGTGGTCGCGCGTCGCCTACGGCGCGCGCATCTCGCTGATCGCGGGCCTGGGCGCTGCCGTGGTCAGCGTGGTCATCGGACTGGTCATCGGCGTCATCGCCGGCTGGTTCCGGTCGCTGGACGGTCCGATCATGCGCACCATGGACGCCATCATGGCGATCCCCGGCATTCTGCTGGCGATCGCGCTGGTGTCGGTCACGGGCGCCAGCATCACGACCGTGCTCGTGGCCATCACCATCCCGGAAATCCCGCGGGTGGTGCGCCTGGTGCGCGGCCAGATCCTCAGCGTGCGCGGCGAGCCCTACGTCGAGGCCGCGCTGGCGCTGGGCACGCCGCTGCCGCTGCTCTTGTGGCGGCACATGGTGCCCAGCACGATCGCGCCGCTGACGGTGCAGGGCACCTACGTCTTTGCGTCCGCCATGCTGACCGAGGCCATCCTGAGCTTCCTGGGCGCGGGCATCCCGCCCGAGATCGCGTCCTGGGGCAACATCATGTCCGAAGGCCGCATGTACTTCCGCATGCTGCCCGGCCTGATCCTGTTCCCCGGACTGTTCCTGTCGCTGACCGTGCTCAGCGTGAACATCCTGGGCGACGCCTTGCGCGACGCGCTGGACCCGAAAATGGTGCGCAGGATCTGATGCCGATGAACTATTCCCCCAATCCCCCCGCGGGCGATACCTCGTCCGCCATCCTGGCCATCCGCAACCTGTCGGTCGAAGTCGCCGGCGCGGGCAACCGCGTCGTGCGCAACCTGAGCCTGGACGTGCATGCCGGCGAAACGGTGTGCGTGGTCGGCGAGTCCGGTTCGGGCAAGTCCGTCACGTCGCTGGCCGTCATGGGCCTGTTGCCGCAAGGCATCCTGGGCATCAGCGCGGGCTCGATCCGCGTCGAAGGCGAGGACGTCGCCACGGCCACGCAGCGCCGGCTGCGCGAGCTGCGCGCCACCCGCATGGCGATGGTCTTTCAGGAACCCATGACCGCGCTGAACCCCGTGCACACGGTGGGCAAGCAGGTCGACGAGGTGCTGCGCCTGCACCGCAAGAACATGTCGGCGGCCGAGCGCCGCGCCAAGGTGCTGGACATGTTCCAGTCCGTGCACCTGCCCGACATCGAACGCATCTACGACGCCTATCCGCACCAGTTGTCGGGCGGGCAGCGCCAGCGCATCGTCATCGCGATGGCGCTGATCCTGGAACCCAAGCTGCTGATTGCCGACGAGCCCACCACGGCGCTGGACGTCACCACGCAAAAGCAGATTCTTGCGCTCATCAAGGAGCTGCAGGTCAAGCACCGGACGGCAGTGCTGTTCATCACACACGACTTCGGCGTCGTGGCCGAGATCGCGGACCGCATCGTGGTCATGAACCGCGGCGACCTGATCGAAAGCGGCTCGCGCCACGAGATCCTGGCCGAACCCAAGCAGTCCTACACACGCCGGCTGGTGTCCTCGGTGCCCAGCCTGGTGCCCTCGCGCCGCGAGCCGCCCGGCGGCACGCCGGTGCTGCACGTCAAGGGCCTGGGCCGCACTTATGGCGCCAAGGGCTCGCTGTTCTCGCGCAAGGCGGCGCAGCACGTCATTGCCGCCACCGACGTCAACCTGACATTGCGCAAGGGCGAGATCCTGGGCATCGTCGGCGAATCGGGGTCGGGAAAGTCGACGGTCGCGCGCTGCATCGTGCGGCTCATCGAGCCCACCGCCGGCCACATGATGATGGGCGGCGAAGACCTCAGCACGCTGTCCGGATCGGCGCTGCGCCCCGTGCGCCGCCGCATCCAGATCGTGTTCCAGGACCCGTACCGGTCGCTCAACCCGCGCCGCACGGTCGGCGAATCCATCATCGAAGGCCTGCTGAATTTCGGCGTGCCGCGCGACGAGGCGCTAAAGCGCGCCAGCGAAACCCTCAGCGTGGTGGGGCTGAGCCCCGACGCGATGCGGCGCTATCCCCACCAGTTCTCCGGCGGCCAGCGCCAGCGCATCTGCATCGCGCGCGCCCTGGTCATGGACCCGGAGATCCTGGTGGCCGACGAGGCCGTCTCGGCGCTGGACGTGTCGGTGCAGGCCCAGGTGCTGGAACTGCTGGAACAGGTGCGCGAGCGCACCGGCGTGGGCGTGCTGTTCATCACGCACGACCTGCGCGTGGCCGCGCAGATCTGCGACACCATCATGGTGATGCAGCGCGGGCAGGTGGTGGAAACCGGCTCGGCCGAAACCGTGCTGACCGAGCCCCGCCACCCGTATACCCGCGCCCTGATCGATGCCGCCCCGGGGCGCGACTGGGACTTCCGCAACTTCCGGCCGATCGCGCCTGGCCTCTTGCCTGTCGCTCCCCCCGCCGCCTGACGCCTTTTTCGCATCACTGGAACCGAGATGCCGCAACCGCATGAAATGTCCGCCCAGGAACTCCTGCAGGCGTATCGCAGCAAGACCCTGTCGCCCGTCGAGGCCACGCGTGCCGTGCTCGATCACATCGAGCGCTGGGAGCCCCGGCTGCACGCAACCTATGCGCTGGATCCGGAAGGCGCGCTGGCCATGGCCCGTGCCTCGGAGGCCCGCTGGATGAAGGGCGAGCCGCAGTCCTGCGGCGGATTTTCGCTCGATGGCGTGCCCGCCACCATCAAGGAAAACATCGCCACCCGCGGCGTGCCCGTGCCGCTGGGCACTGCGGCCACCGACCTCACCCCCGCGGCGGCGGATGCCCCGCCGGCGGCGCGCATGCGCGAGGCGGGCGCCGTCCTGCTGGGCAAGACCACCATGCCCGACTACGGCATGCTGTCCTCCGGCCTGTCGAGCTTTCATGAACTGACGCGCAACCCCTGGGACCTGACCAAGAATCCGGGCGGCTCCAGCGCGGGCGCCGGGGCGGCGGCCGCCGCCGGCTATGGCCCCCTGCATATCGGCACCGACATCGGCGGCTCGGTGCGCCTGCCCGCCGCCTGGTGCGGCATCGCCACGCTCAAGCCCAGCCTGGGCCGCATTCCCATCGATCCGCCCTTCATGGGCCGCTGCGCCGGCCCCATGACGCGCACCATCACCGATACGGCCCTGATGATGGGCGTGCTGTCGCAGCCGGACGCCCGCGACCACATGAGCCTGCCCTTCCAGGAGATCGACTGGCTGAACCTGGACCAGGACGTGCGCGGCCTGCGCATCGGCCTCTTGCTGGACGCGGGCTGCGGACTGCCGCTGGATCCGGAAACCCGTGATGCGGTCGAAGCCGCCGCGCGCGCCTTCGAAGCAGCGGGCGCCATCGTCACGCCCATGCAGCCCTGGATGACGCCCGGCATGCTGGACGGCGTGGACCGCTTCTGGCGCACCCGTTCGGCCATCGACCTGGCCGCGCTGTCCGAAGAACGCCGCGCGAAGATCCTGCCCTTCATCCGCGCCTGGGCCGAAAGCGGCGGCGGCCACAGCGGCGAAGACGTGTTTCGCAGCTACTACGAAACGCTGAACGTGCGGGCGCGCACGGTCGCCGCCTGCGCGCCGTTCGATTACGTGCTGTCGCCGGTGGCGCCGGTGGTGGCCTACAACGCGGAGTGGCCTTCGCCCACCAACGAGGTGGCCACCACGATGCACCACATCGGGTTCACGCTGCCCTTCAACATGAGCGAACAGCCCGCGGCTTCGGTCAATTGCGGCTACACGAAGGCGGGCCTGCCGATCGGCCTGCAGATCGCCGGCGCGCGCTTTGACGATCTGGGCGTGCTGCGCGTGGCGCGCGCGTGGGAACGGATGCGTCCCGCGCAGCGCCCCTGGCCGCAGCCGGTGTCGGCCCACTGACTTTCCACGGCAACCCACAGGAACATCCCATGCGTTGGCTTTTGGCAATGATCAAGCACGAGACGAACACGTTTTCGCCCGTGCCCACCCCCCTTGAGCGCTTCTTTCGCGGCAGCCCCGAAATCCTGGCCGGCGAGCGCGCCATCAAGGCCTACGAGAACACCGACAGCGGCCTGGGCGGCTACATCGAGGTCGCCCGCCGCGAAGGCGCGGAAATGGTCGTGCCGGTCGCGGCCGAGTCCTGGCCCAGCGGTCCCGCCAGCGCGCAGACGCATGAGCGCCTGTGCACGCTGATCCTGGACGAGGTCAAGCGCGGCGGTTTCGACGCCATCCTGCTGGACCTGCACGGCGCGATGGTCGCCGAGGGCGTCGAGGATGCCGAGGGCGACCTGCTGCGCCGCCTGCGCGAGATCGATCCCACGACGCCCGTCGCCGTGACGCTGGACATGCACGCCAACATCTACGACGACATCGTGCGCAACGCCACGGTGATCAGCGGCTTTCATACGTATCCGCACGTGGACATCCGCGATGCGGGCGTGCGCGCGGCGAACGTCATCGTCCGCACGCTCAAGGGCGAGATCAAGCCGGTGATGACCTGGGCCAACAAGCCCATGCTGCCGCACATCATGTGCCAAGGCACGCATGCCGCGCCCAACAAGCCGCTGCAGGAGCGGTGCAAGGAACTGGAGGCCGGCGGCGTGCTGGCGGCCTCGGTTTTCGTGGGCTTTCCCCACGCGGACATCCGCGAGGCGGGCCTGAGCGCCGTCGTCTGTACCGACGGCAACCTGGCCGAAGCCGAACAGCATCGCGACGAATTGCTGGACCGCGCGTGGCGCGGCCGCGCCGACTGGGTGTTCCATTCCGAGCCGCTCGCGCCCACCATCGCGCGCGCCAAGGCCATCGAACAGGGCCCGGTCGTGCTGCTGGACCACTACGACAACACGGGCTCGGGCGGCACGATGGACACGACGGCCGTGCTGGCCGAGGTGCTGCGCCAGGAACTGGACAACGTCGTCTTCTACGCCATCTGCGATCCGCAAGCCGCGAACGAGGCCGCCGCTGCGGGCGTGGGCAACACCATCACGCTCAAGCTGGGCGGCAAGCTGCCCATGCCGGCCATCAAGCAGCCCAGCGAACCGCTGGAGGTCACCGGCCGCGTCAAGCTGGTGTTCGACGGCGTCTACCTGAACCGGGGCCCCATGTATCGCGGCGTGCGCAACGACACGGGCCTGACGGTGGTCATCGACACCGGGCGGGTGGAGATCGTGGTGGTGTCCCGCCACCAGGAGCCCTTCGACATCAACTGCCTGCTGTCGGCCGGCATCGATCCGCTGCAAAAGCGGTATGTGGTGCTCAAGAGCCGCATCCACTGGCGCGCGGGATTCTCGGACATGGCCACCGAGATCATCGAATGCACCGGCGTGGGCGTCACGACCTCCGACTATGCCCAGCTTGATTTCAAGCACGTTCGGCGTCCGATCTATCCGCTGGACCCCATCTGAATCCAGGCTCTTTGTCGACAAAAAAGCCGGCGCACCCGCGCCGGCTTTCATTTTGAAATCTTCGGTAACTGCGCGCGGGTTTGCGGGACACGTGTCTCGGTATACTCCGCCGCGGGCCTGACAGGCCGATGAACACGCGTATCCAGGAACGGTTCCGCTCGCGCGGACGCGGGTGGCGCAGTTGGCCGCCGCTGCCGGATATGACTCGACAATCAACGATATAAGTAGAGCGATGAAAAAGAGCGTAGCGATCACCCTGGGCGTGGTCATAGTGGGAGCGGGAAGCTGGGTCGGCGCCACGTGGTACACCGGCAAGCGCATCGAAGAAGACGCGCAGCGTTACCTGGCGCAAGCCAACGAGAAGCTGGCCAAGGTCACCCCCCTGTTCGGTCTGCGCATCGACCAGCTCAAGTACGAGCGCGGCCTGTTCTCCACGCAGGCGCGCTATGGCGTGTCGTTCATCAAGAACGACAAGGGCCTGGACGACCTGCCCGGCGGCATGATCGAGTTCGACGCAAACGTCGAGCACGGCCCCTTCCCCAAGAGCGCCCTGGCGCGCGGCGCCATTGCGCCCAAGCTGGCGTTCATCCACACCGAGATCGCCAAGACGGACAACATCAAGCCCGTCTTCGAACTGACCAAGGACGTGTCCCCGCTGATGAGCGACGCGATCGTCAGCTATAGCGGCAATGCGGTGACGACCGCCGCGGTCGCCCCCGTTACCGTCACGCACGACGGCAACGCGCTCGACTTCAGCGGCATGCGCATCGAAGGCACCTTCGACCGCGCCACCCAGGCGGTCACCGCGCACGGCGTGATGGACAAGCTGGCCGTCGACGGCACCAAGAGCAGCGACCCGGTGAAGATGACCGTGGCGGGCCTGACCATGGACGTCGACAGCCGCATGGGCAAGTTCGGCATTTCCATGGGCAATTCGGACCTGAAGATCAAGCGCGTGGACGTCCTGCGCCCCACCGACGACATGAAGGTGGCGCTGGACAACTTCAGCTATGGCGTGAAGCTGTCCGAGGACGACAAGGCGATCAACGTGCAGGCCGCCTATCAGACGGGCGACCTTACCGTGAACGACGTCGTGCTGGGCAACGGCCAGGCCGTGGTGAAGCTTGCCCGCCTGGACGGCCAGGCCGTCAAGCAACTGTCGGACACCTACAACCAGCTCATGCGCCAGTACATGCTGGGCGCCAGCGACGAAGGCCTGAAGGACGAACAGTTCGACGTCCTGCTGGACAACGCCGGCAAGCTGCTGGCCGGCAATCCGTCGTTCAGCATCGATCCGCTGAGCTGGAAAACGGCCAAGGGCGAAAGCAAGCTGACGTTCACGCTTGAAATGGCCAACCCGGCCAACGCCAAGGACCTGACCCCGCAGGAAATCGCGGTGCAGGCGATCAAGAAGATCGACGCCTCGCTGGTGATCTCCAAGCCGATGGTGCAGGACCTGATGGTGCAGTACGCCATGAAGAAGGAAGGCCTGACCGCCGAGAAGGCCGCGGCCGACGCCGACGAGAGCATCCGCCAGATGGCCGGCATGGCCGAAATGATGAACGTCGGCAAGAACGACGGCGACAACATCGTCGGCAAGTTCACGTTCGCCGATGGCATGGGCGACCTGAACGGGCAGAAGATCCCCGCCGATGAACTGTTCAGCGGCCTGCTGGGCGCCACCGGCATGAACGGCATGGACGACGACGATGAGCTGTCGGGCATCGGCATGGATTCCGACGAGGACTCCACCGCCGCCGCGCCGGTGGCGGGCGTCATGCAGGACTTCAATCTGGAAGACGTCGCCAACATGCTGGACGACATGGGCTACACGGTCACCCGCACCGATGGCACCGACGGCCCCGTGCTGGTCCTGAACCCGGGCACCACCGGCGCCACCGACCTGCGCCTGGAGTTCCTGTGCAACGACTTCACGGAAAAGTGCCTGGACCTCGTGGCGACCGCCACGTATGCCACCAAGAAGCCGATGTCGCTCAAGGCGATCAACGCCTGGAACCAGGAATACCGCTGGAGCCGCGCCTACCTGGATGACAAGAACCAGGCTGTGCTGCAGATGGACATGAACGCCGAAGGCGGGCTGGGCAAGGACAACCTGCAAATCCTGCTCAACACCTTCATCAGCATCGCCGAAGACTTCGGCGCCGCTGCAAAAGCGCCCGCGAAGTAATGCGCGGCCGGCCTGACGCCGGCCTCAAACAAAAGCCCCCGCCTGTGAAGGACGGGGGCTTTTTCATGCCGCTGCCAAGGTGTCTGACACCCGCTGGGACGCTGCGGCAAGCTGAAACGCATCTCCCCAGGGTGTCAGACACCTCCAAATGCCGAGGACTATGCGTACGCTTCGATCGGCAGGCACGCGCAGACCAAATTGCGATCGCCGTATGCGTTGTCGACACGTGCGACCGGCGGCCAGTACTTGCCGTCGCGCAGCGTGGCCACCGGGTAGGCGGCCTGCTGGCGCGGGTAGTCGTGCAGCCATTCCTCGGCCAGCAGCATCTGGGCGGTGTGCGGCGCGTTCTTCAGGACGTTGTCGTCACGGTCGCGTTCGCCGCGTTCGACCTGCGCGATCTCTTCGCGGATGGCGATCATCGCGTCGATGAAGCGGTCCAGTTCGGCCACGCCTTCGGATTCGGTCGGCTCGACCATCAGCGTGCCGGCCACCGGGAAGCTCATCGTGGGCGCATGGAAGCCGTAATCCATCAGGCGCTTGGCGATGTCTTCGGCGCTGATGCCGCTGGTTTCCTTGAGCGGGCGCACGTCCAGGATGCACTCGTGCGCCACGCGGCCGTTGCGGCCCGCGTACAGGACCGGGTAGTGGTCGCGCAGGCGGGTGGCAATGTAGTTGGCGTTCAGGATGGCGACTTCGGTGGCGCGGCGCAGACCGTCCGCGCCCATCAGCGCGATGTACACGAACGGGATCGGCAGGATGCCGGCGGAGCCGAACGGAGCGGCCGAGACCGGGCCGACCTTGGCGTCGCCGGGCAGCTTGCCCTGTTCGTTCACGACGCCCGGCAGATACGGCGCCAGGTGCGCGCGCACCGCCACGGGGCCCACGCCGGGGCCGCCGCCGCCGTGCGGAATGCAGAACGTCTTGTGCAGGTTCAGGTGGGACACATCCGAGCCGAACTTGCCGGGCTTGGCCACGCCGACCATTGCGTTCATGTTGGCGCCGTCCAGGTAAACCTGGCCGCCGGCCTGATGCACCAGATCGCAGATTTCGGTCACGGCTTCTTCGAACACGCCGTGCGTGGACGGGTACGTGATCATCAGCGCGGCCAGCTTGTCGCCGACCTGCGCGATCTTGGCGCGCAGGTCCGTGAGGTCCACGTTGCCATTGGCGTCCGAGGCCACCACCACCACGTCCATGCCGGCCAGCTGCGCCGAGGCGGGGTTGGTGCCGTGCGCCGACGACGGGATCAGGCAGATGTTGCGCTGGTGCTGGCCGTTGGCCTGGTGGTAACCGCGAATGGCGAGCAGGCCCGCGTATTCGCCCTGCGCGCCCGAGTTGGGCTGCAGGCTGATGTTGTCGTAGCCGGTGATTTCGCACAGCGCGGCCGACAGGCGGTCGATCAGTTCGACGTAGCCCTGGCTTTGCGAGGCGGGCGCGAACGGGTGGATCAGCGCGAATTCGGGCCAGGTGATGGGGATCATCTCGGCCGTGGCGTTCAGCTTCATGGTGCACGAACCCAGCGGGATCATCGTGCGGTCCAGGGCCAGGTCCTTGTCGGCCAGCTTGCGCAGGTAGCGCAGCATGTCGGTTTCGGACTGGACGCTGGAGAAGATGGGATGCGTCAGGATGGCGCTTTCGCGGGCCACCGAGGCGGGGATGCCGCTGGGGGCTGCGGCGTCGAGCGCGTCGATGTCGAGTTCGACGTCATCGCGCTCCAGGCCGGCGGCGAAGACGTTGACCAGCGCCTGCAGGTCGGCCACGGTCACGGTTTCGTCCAGCGAAACCGCCAGGCGCGCGCCGTCGACGCGGCGCAGGTTGATGTGGGCGCAGTCGGCGGCCGTCAGGATGGCAGGCGTTGCGGCGCCGGTTTCCAGCAGCAGCGTGTCGAAGAAGGTGTCGTTGACGACCTTGATGTCCAGCTTGATGAGTTCGGCGCGCAGGATCGCGGTGGCGCGCTGCACGCGCTGGGCGATGCGGCGGATGCCGGCGGGACCGTGCCACACGGCGTACATGCCGGCCATCACTGCCAGCAGCACCTGCGCCGTGCAGATGTTGGAGGTGGCCTTCTCGCGGCGGATGTGCTGTTCGCGCGTCTGCAGCGCCAGGCGCAGCGCGGGGTTGCCCTGCGCGTCCTTGGACACGCCGACCAGGCGGCCGGCCATGTTGCGCTTGAAGGCGTCCTTGCAGGCCATGAAGCCCGCGTGCGGGCCGCCAAAGCCGAACGGCACGCCGAAGCGCTGAGCCGAACCGACGGCGATGTCGGCGCCCCACTCGCCCGGGGCGGCCAGCACGGCCAGCGCCAGCAGGTCCGTCGCGCACGCCACCACGGCGCCTTGCGCGTGGGCGGCTTCGGCCAGCTTGCGGTAGTCGGACACGGCGCCCGTGCTGTGCGGGTATTGCAGCAGCACGCCAAAGCACTCGGGCAGGCCTTCGGCTTCGTCGCCGATGCGGATCTCGATGTCCAGGCCTTCGGCGCGCGTGCGCACGACTTCGATGGTCTGCGGATGCACGTGGCGCGAGATGAAGAACACCGGGCTCTTGGACTTGGCGCTGCGGCGCGCGAGCGTCATCGCTTCGGCGGCGGCCGTGCTTTCGTCCAGCAGCGAGGCGTTGGAGATGTCCAGGCCGGTCAGGTCGGCGACCATGGTCTGGTAGTTCAGCAGCGCCTCCAGGCGGCCCTGCGAGATCTCGGGCTGGTACGGCGTGTAGGCCGTGTACCAGGCAGGATTTTCAAGAATGTTGCGCAACACCACGTTGGGCGTCTGCGTGCCGTAGTACCCCTGCCCGATGTAGCTGCGGTAGACCTTGTTGCGGCCCGCCACCTGCTTCAGTTCGGCCAGCACGTCGGCTTCGCTGCGCGAGGCGGGCAGCGCCAGCGGCGCCTGGCTGCGGATCTTGGGAGGCACGACTTCTTCGATCAGGGCGTCCAGGCTGTCGCTGCCGATCACGGCAAGCATGGCGGCCTGGTCGGCGTCGGAGGGGCCGATGTGGCGGGGAATGAAGTCGGTATGGGTGTCTAGGGCGCGCGACATGGGGAGATCTCGGGGTAACGGGTGTCGTCCTGGGGACGGACGGTATTGCATCTGGCGAGGGCGGCGGCGCCAAGGCGGCCCGCCTCCCTCGCGTGCGGCATCAGCCGTTGGCGACGGCTTCGTAGCCGGCAGCGTCCAGCAGCTTGTCGGCGTCGGCCGCGTTGTCCGGCTTGATCTTGAAGATCCAGGCGGTGAAGGCCGATTCGTTGATCAGGTTGGGGTTGCTTTCCAGCTCTTCGTTGAAGGCAACGATTTCGCCGGACACGGGCGCGTAGATGTCCGAGGCGGCCTTGACCGACTCGACCACGCCGGCGGTTTCGCCCGCGTTCAGCTTCGCGCCGACGTTCACGTCGCCGACGAAGACCAGATCGCCCAGCTGATCCTGGGCGGTGTCGGTGATGCCGACGACGAACACGTCGCCCTCGGCTTTGACCCATTCATGGGACTCGGTGTACTTGCGATCGGTGGGCAGACTCATGGGAACTCCTGAGGGAATGCGGGTAGATGAATGGTGTTGCGCGCCTCGCGCGGGCGGCCGTCGCCCAGACCGGGGCGGCGCACGCGCGAAGCTTCGAGTTTACGAGTGTTCGACGGCTTTGCCGTTACGCACGAAGGGCAGCTTGCACGCCACGGCGGGCACCCACTTGCCGCGGATATCGACCTCGACGGTATCGCCCGGGGCCACGCCTTGCGGCAGGCGGGCAAAGCCGATCGACACGCCCAGCGTGGGCGACATGGTGCCGCTGGTGAGTTCGCCCATGCCTTGCGGGGTGCGCACGGCCATGTGCGCGCGCATGACGCCGCGGTCCTTGAGCTTCAAGCCGATGAACGTGGCGGGCGTGGCGAATTGCTCGAGCGCATCGCGGCCGATGAAGCGGCGCTCGGCGTTCTTGAGGGACACGGTCCAGGTCAAGCCGGCCTGGCCGGGCTGGGTCAGTTCGTCCATGTCCTGGCCGTACAGGTTCATGCCGGCTTCCAGGCGCAGCGTGTCGCGCGCGCCCAGGCCTGCCGGACGCACGCCCTGGGCGGTCAGGTCACGCCAGAGCTGGACCACGTCGGCGGCGGGCAGGACGATTTCAAAGCCGTCCTCGCCGGTGTAGCCCGTGCGGGCGACCAGCGTGTCGTCGCCCAGGCGGGCGGCGACGAAGGGAGTCAGCGGTTCGGTGGCGGCTTGCCAGGACGGGCGGGCCGCCCAGACCTTGGCGCGGGCGTTGGGGCCCTGCACGGCCACCATGGCCAGATCGCGGCGCGGCGTGATGGCGACGTCGAACGCGCCGGCCTGCTTGACGCGCTGCATCCAGGCCACGTCCTTGTCGGCCGTGCCGGCGTTGACCACCACACGCCATTCGTCAGCGGCGAAGAAATAGATGATGAGGTCGTCGATGACGCCGCCCTGCGGGTTCAGCATGCAGCTGTAGAGCGCCTTGCCCGGCACGGTCAGCTTGGACACGTCGTTGGCGACCAGGCGCTGCAGGAAGGCGAACGCGTCCGGACCCTGCACGTCGACGTTGAGCATGTGCGAGACGTCGAACATGCCGGCGTCCTGGCGCACCGCGTGATGCTCTTCGAGCTGCGAGCCGTAGGCAAGCGGCATGTCCCAGCCGCCGAAATCGACCATGCGGGCGCCGGCGGCGATGTGTTCTTCGGCCAGCGGGGTGCGTTTGAGGGGTGCGGACATGCGGGGAACTCCGGGACGGCGTGATGCCAGGGTTACGGAATGCCGCTGATTGCGGGCGGATGGCGCCCGCGCAACGGCTGAATCTTCCGCCCCTCTGTCCTTTTGCCTGAGAGTTGCCCCGCGTGGCGGGTTTGCACCTTCGGCGCCTGGGCTGCTCGCCATGTCCCTGTTTCAGGGGCGGCGCCAGGTCTCTCCAGAGTACTGTTTTGCCGCATCCGCATGGCCTTGAGGCAACAAATGCGGGACGGGGCAAGCCTGCGCGGTATCGGTTACCTGAGCGATTCTGGGCGAATTGCGCCTTCGGCGGCGGCCGGGCTTGATGCCTTCGGCCACTCTCTCCCGCAGCATGCGTGACAGCGCCGAAAGCATACAACGAAAGCCCGGGGTAAGCCTAGGCCTGTCGCGCGGGGAGCGGCGCTAGCCCAGCGCCGTGTCCAGCAGCATCATCAGGACGAAACCCAGCATCAACCCGCAGGTGGCGTAGACCTCGTGCCCCTTGCGGTGCGATTCCGGGATGATCTCGTGGCTGATGACGAACAGCATGGCCCCCGCGGCAAAGCCCAGCCCCCACGGCAGCAGCGGCGCCGACCACCCGACGACCGCGGCGCCCAGCACCGCGCCCACGGGCTCGATCAGCCCGGACAGCATGCCCAGCGCCACCGCGAAGGTCCGCTTGTAGCCGGCGGCCAGCAAGGCGACCGCCACCACCAGTCCTTCGGGGATGTCCTGGATGGCGATGCCGGTGGCCAGCGCCGTGCCGCGCACCGGGTCGCCCGCGGCATAGCCCACGCCGATCGCCAGCCCCTCGGGCAGGTTGTGCAGCATGATCGCGAACACGAACAGCCAGGTGCGGCGCAGACGGTGCGCCTCCATCCCTTCCCTGCCCTTGATGAAATGCTCGTGCGGCAGCGTCCGGTCCATGAGCAGCAGCACGCCTGCGCCCAGCAGGATCGCGGCGCCCACGGTCAGGCCCGCGCCCCACGGGCCGTAACCCAGGTCCTCGCCCGCGGCGATGCCCGGCGCCACCAGCGAAAACGCGCTGGCGGCCAGCATGACGCCGGCGCCAAAGCCGAACATGCTGTCCTGCGCCTTTTGCGGAATGGTGCGGGCAAAGAGAATGGGCAAGGTGCCGAGCGCGGTGGCGCCGGCCGCGACAAGCCCGCCAAGCAGCGCGTCCGCCACGTGCGGCGCCCGCACGTCCAGGTAAACCCAGAGCTGGTACAGGGCCAGGCAGGACACCATCACAGCCAGCGTCCAGACGCTGATGCTGGTGGCTGCCGGCCGCACGCGATGACGGCTGAAGGTATTCATAGGCGGCTGCGCTCCTTCGTGAAGATGCGCTCAGCCCCGTGCTGCGGCGTAGCGGCGCGAGACCTCGGGCCAGTTCACCACGTTGTAGAAAGCGCCGATGTATTCCGGCCGGCGGTTCTGGTACTTCAGATAATAAGCGTGTTCCCAGACATCCAGCCCCAGGATGGGCGTGTTGCCGTCCATCAGCGGGCTGTCCTGGTTGGCGCTGCTCTCGACCACCAGCTTGCCGGCGGGCGTCACGCTCAGCCAGGCCCAACCGCTGCCAAAGCGCGTCAGGGCCGCCTTGGTGAAGGCTTCCTTGAAGGCGGGCAGTCCGCCCAGGTCGGCGTCGATGGCCGCGGCCAGCGCGCCGTCCGGCTCGCCGCCGCCCTGCGGCGACATGACGGACCAGAAAAGGCTGTGGTTGGCGTGGCCGCCGCCGTGGTTGCGCACCGCGCCGCGCACGGCGTCGGGCAATTCCTTGATGCGGGCGACCAGCGCCTCGACCGGCTCGTCCGTGTTGATGCCGGCGCCTTCCAGCGCGGCGTTCAGGCCGTTGACGTACGTCTGGTGATGCTTGGTGTAGTGGATCTCCATCGTCATCGCGTCGATATGGGGTTCCAGCGCGTCATAGGCGTACGGCAAGGGGGGAAGGGTGTAGGCCATGCGAGTCTCCGGCTGATCCGTCCCGGGCGGGACGAGCTTGATAAAGATCAAAACATAAATGATATGTATTTTCATTTGATATCACAATGCCGGATTGGCGATGCGTGCCGCAGCGGCGTCCGCAAAAGCGGAATGCGCGTCGCAGATTGGCGCTAACCGCGCCGCGAAATCAAAGCGCCTGTCCGCAGGCGACGCCCGACGCCCACGCCCATTGGAAGTTGTAGCCGCCCAGCCAGCCGGTAACGTCCACGGCTTCGCCGATGAAGTACAGCCCCGGAACCGACTTGGCCTGCATCGACTTTTGATCGAGGCCGCGCGTGTCCACGCCGCCGCGCATGACTTCGGCCTTCTTGTAGCCCGCCGTGCCGCTGGGCACGAGCGTCCACTGGTGAATATCCTGCGCCAATGCGCGCAGCGTCTTGTCGGGCGCGTCGGCCAGGCGCAGGGCCGCCAGGCCGGGCTTGCCGCCCTGCTCGGCCAGGTGCAGCCAGCGATCGGCCAGCCGCTTGGGCCACAATCCCCCCAGCACCGTGTGCAACTGCTGGCGGTTGCCGGACTTCGAAGCCAGCAGTTCCTGCGCCAGGTCGCGTCCCGGCGCCAGGTCGATCACGATGGGTTCGCCCGGCTTCCAGTAGCTGGAGATCTGCAGGATCGCCGGACCGGACAGCCCCCGGTGCGTGAACAACAGGTCTTCCAGGAACTCGCCGCGCGCCTTGCCCTGCCCGGTTTGCAGGTTCACTTCCAGCGCCACGCCGGACAGTTCCGACAGCGGCTGCCATTGCACGGGGTCGAAGGTCAGCGGAACGAGCGCCGGGCGCGGCTCAACGACCTTCAGGCCGAACTGGCGGGCGATCTTCAGCCCGAAGTCCGTTGCGCCCAACTGGGGAATCGCCATGCCGCCGGTCGCGACGACCAGCTTGGCGGCCCGGATGACACCCTGGCTGGTGCGCAGTTCGAAGCCGGCCTCGCCCTGCGCGATCTCGGCCACCGAGCAGCCCATGCGCCACTGCACATTGCCCGCGCCGCACTCGGCGCGCAGCATGTCGATGATGTTTTCGCTGGAGTCGTCGCAGAACAACTGGCCGCGATGTTTTTCGTGCCAGGCGATGCGGTGGCGCTTGATGAGCGCCAGGAAGTCCTGCGGCGTGTAGGCCGACAGCGCCGAACGGCAAAAATGCGGGTTTTCCGACAGGAAATTGGCGGGGCCGGCGCCGATGTTCGTGAAGTTGCAGCGCCCGCCGCCGGAGATCCGGATCTTCTCGGCCAGGCGCTGCGCGTGGTCGACCAGCACCACGCGCAGGCCGCGTTGACCAGCGACCGCCGCGCACATCATGCCCGCGGCGCCCGCGCCAAGCACTGCAACATCGAACATCAAGATTTCCGGCCCGCCCGTGCTTACTCTTCGATCAGGCAGTCAACGTAGTAACGCTTTTCGCCGTCCGGACCCACTTCGTCGGCCAGGCCGTGGATGTAGGTTTCGAAACCGGGGAAGCGTTCGTTGAACTCGCGCGCGAACTGCAGGTACTGCACGATGGTGCGGTTAAAGCGTTCGCCCGGGATCAGCAGCGGAATGCCCGGGGGATACGGCGTCAGCAGCACGCCCGTCACGCGGCCTTCGAGCTTGTCGATGTCGACGCGCTCGACCTCGCGGTGCGCCATGCGGGCAAACGCGTCAGACGGCTTGAGCGCGGGCACCATGTCGCTCAGGTACATCTCGGTCGTCAGGCGGGCCACGTCGCGCTCGCGGTAGGCTTCGTGGATCTGCTGGCACAGGTCGCGCAGGCCCATGCGCTCGTAGCGGCGATGGTCGCGGCAGAACTCCGGCAGGATGCGCCACAGCGGCTGGTTGCGGTCGTAGTCGTCCTTGAACTGCTGCAACGCGGTCAACAGCGTGTTCCAGCGGCCCTTGGTGATGCCGATGGTGAACAGGATGAAGAACGAATACAGGCCGGTCTTTTCAACCACCACGCCATGCTCGGTCAGGTACTTGGAGACCAGCGCCGCGGGAATGCCGGTTTCACCGAAGCTGCCCGACATGTCCAGTCCCGGCGTGATGACCGTGGCCTTGATCGGGTCCAGCATGTTGAAGCCTTCGGCCATTTCGCCGAAGCCGTGCCAGTGGTCGTTGGCTTCCAGGATCCATTCGTCGCGGTTGCCGATGCCTTCGGACACCAGGCGGTTCGGGCCCCAGACCTTGAACCACCAGTCGTTCTTGCCGAACTCGGATTCCACCTTGCGCATGGCGCGGCGGAAGTCCAGGGCTTCGCGGATGCTTTCCTCGACCAGCGCGGTGCCGCCCGGCGGCTCCATCATGGCGGCCGCCACGTCGCAGGACGCGATGATCGCGTACTGGGGCGAGGTGGACGTGTGCATCAGGTACGCCTCGTTGAAGACGTTGCGGTCCAGCTTGCGGGTCTCGGACTCCTGCACGATGATTTGCGAGGCCTGCGAAATGCCGGCCAGCAGCTTGTGCGTGGAGTGCGTGGCGAAAACCATGGCGTCCTGGCTGCGCGGGCGATCCTGGCCGATGGCGTGCATGTCCTGGTAGAACTCGTGGAACGACGCGTGCGGCAGCCAGGCTTCGTCAAAGTGCAGCGTGTCGACGTAGCTGCCGAGCTGCTGCTTGATCATTTCGACGTTGTAGATGACGCCGTCGTACGTGCTCTGCGTCAGCGTCAGGATGCGCGGATTCTTGTTGACCGCTTCGCGCGCGAAGGGGTTGGCTTCGATCTTCTTGCGGATGTTGTCCGGGTGGAATTCTTCGAGCGGGATCGGCCCGATGATGCCCAGGTGGTTGCGCGTGGGGCGCAGGAACACAGGAATCGCGCCCGTCATCGTGATGGCGTGCAGGATCGACTTGTGGCAGTTGCGGTCCACCACCACCACGTCGCCGGCCGCAACGTTGGCGTGCCACACAACCTTGTTCGAGGTCGACGTGCCGTTGGTCACGAAGAAACAGTGGTCCGCGTGGAAGATGCGCGCGGCGTTCAGCTCGGACTCGGCCACCGGGCCGGTGTGGTCCAGCAGCTGGCCCAGTTCGTCCACGGCGTTGCAGACGTCGGCGCGCAGCATGTTCTCGCCAAAGAACTGGTGGAACATCTGGCCCACCGGGCTCTTCAGGAACGCCACCCCGCCCGAGTGACCCGGGCAGTGCCACGAATACGAACCATCTTGCGCGTACTTCACCAGCTCGCGGAAGAACGGCGGCGGCAGGCTGTCGACGTAGCTGCGGGCCTCGCGGATGATGTGGCGCGCCACGAACTCGGGCGTGTCCTCGAACATGTGGATGAAGCCGTGCAGCTCGCGCAGGATGTCGTTCGGAATGTGTTCCGACGTGCGGGTTTCGCCGTACAGGTAGATGGGAATGTCCGCGTTGCGAAAGCGCAGTTCGCCGATGAAGGCGCGCAGGTTCTTGATCGCGCTGGCCACGTCCTCGGGCGAGTCCACGTCGAACTCTTCATCGTCGATCGACAGGATGAAGGCGCTGGCGCGGCTTTGCTGCTGCGCGAACGAGCTCAGGTCGCCGTAACTGGTCACCCCGATCACCTCGACGCCCTCGGCCTCGATTGCTGCGGACAAGGCACGGATACCCAAACCGGACGCGTTCTCGGAACGGTAGTCCTCGTCGATGATGAAAATGGGGAAGCGGAATTTCATGCAGGCGCTCCTGGGGGCATGGCGAATCGGACGCGTATCGCGGCGCGAATGTACTGCGAGTAAAAAACCGTCCGAAGTCAGACGGCGCGAGCACCCGCCGGCGGCGGGAATTGCGGAATTGTAGGGCTGTTTTTCTTACAGCCCTAAGGGAAATCCCCAGAAGCGCCGGATCGGCCTATCTGATGGTCCGGGCTTCGCCCGTTTGCAGGGCTGTCATGAACATTTCAAAGTAGGCGGGGATGGCCTCGGCGGCCCCGTAGCGGATGCGCCGTTCGACCTTGGCAATGGCGCCAAAGCAGACTTCCGAGCCCGGTTCTCCGCAGACGAGAACCACCGGATCTTCGTCGTCGCAGACCTCGTACAGTCCGCCGTGCGCACGGCGGCCGACTTCGTAGAGATAGGCGGCGGCGCCGACGGTTTGCATGGGGGTCAGAGGCAGCGTGCCCAGATGGGCGGCCTCCAGCGCGTCGTCCAGCGCATGGACGCTGGACGGGGAGTAGTCCAGCAAGGCGCCGGTGGCTCCGGCGGCCTCTACAAAGTCCTGCGCGGCACCCGCGACACGTGCCACGAACTCTTCCTGCACCTCATGGCGCGTCGCATCCTGGTTTGTCTTGAGGAAACCGAACATCAGTGGCTCCTTGTTCAAAACCGCAAGCGGCGATGGGGCCATTATAGGCAAGCCTGTCCTCCTATACTGCCCAAACGTTCCCTATTCCCAACACTTTGATTCCGCCATGAACGCCCCTGCCGTCCGCCGACTGACCGCCCCCGATGCCGCCGCCCTGCGGCAATTGCGTCTGAACGCGTTGGTCGAAACGCCCGAGTCCTTCGGATCGAGTTACGAAGAGGAACACACGCTGACATTGGCGGACATCCGTGCGTGGATTTCGCCGGCCGACGACGGCGCCATGTATGGCGTGTTCCTCGCGGACACGCTGGCCGGCATCGTGGGCGTCAGCCGCCAGCGCAAGCTGAAGCTGCGCCACAAGGCGCACATCTGGAGCATGTATGTGGCGCCCGCTCATCGCGGACAGGGGCTGGGCCGCCTGCTCATGCGCGCGGCGATCGACCACGCGGCAACCATGCGCGGCATCCGGCAGGTGCAGCTGAGCGTGACCGCCAACAACACCGCGGCGTCCGCACTCTACGCCAGCCTGGGGTTCACGGTGTATGGCCACGAACCCGAAGCGCTTTGCGTGAACGGACAGCTCTACGATGAAACGCTGATGGCGATGCCGTTGTCGGACGGATGACCCGGCGGGTCAGCCCGCGCCAGCCCGGCGCCGCGCGCCGAACGCGCATACCTGATTGCGCCCGCCGTCCTTGGCCTTGTAGAGCGCCTGATCGGCCGCCTTGATGACGGCATCGGGCGCGCGCAGGGCATCGCTGCGCTCGGCCACGCCGATGCTGACCGTCACCCGCAAGGGCCTGGCGCCCCGCCCTCCCCGGCCGCCGCGCCGGCGCAGGCCGATCTGGTCCGCCTTGGGCCGGGCCGGCTTGTCGCGCAGGCGCATCTGGTAGGCCTCGATCGCGCGCCGGACCGTTTCCAGATGCGGCATGGCTTCGGCCGCGGTCTTGCCGGGAAACACCAGCGTGAATTCCTCGCCGCCGTAACGATAGGCTTGGCCGCCGCCCGGCACGCGCCGCAGCTGCGAGGCCACCATGCGCAGCACCTGGTCGCCCACGTCGTGGCCGTGCGTGTCGTTGAACGCCTTGAAATGGTCGACGTCGGCCATCGCCAGCGTGTAGACGCGGCCCATGCGTTGCAGCCGTTCGTTCAGCGCGCGGCGGCCCGGCAGACCGGTGAGCTCGTCGCGAAACGCCATGTGAAAGCCTTCATGCGCCAGCGAGATGCACAGGGACGTCAGCGCCGCGGCGGACATGAGGGCCAGTTCGAGCGGCTGGGCCGCCCCGCGGGGCAGCGCCCACGCCATGCAGACAAAGCCCAGCCACTGCCCCGCCTGCTGCGGACGTCCATAGCGCAACAGCAACAGCGTCAATGTCAGGCCGGTGGCCAGCAGCGCAATCAGCGCCTCGGCCGGCACGCCCATGCGCGCCAGCGTGCCCTGCAGCGCAATGGTGCTGAACAGCTCGTCGACGCCGTCCTTGCCGGCCAGCGCGATGATCGCCGCGCCCGCGGCCATCAGGCCGACGCGCAGCGCCACGTCGATCAGCATGCTGGACCGTTCGGACCACATGGCGTTGATGGTGTAGACGAGCGACCACCAGGCCAGCACAGGCCCCATCGCCCACGGCGCGTCCCGAACCAGCGTGGGCCATGCCGCCGTGACGGCCAGCACGCACAGCATCAGCGCCATCGTTTGAGAGCGCTGATACATCAGGCAGATTGCCGAGCCGATCAGCGCCATCACCCACGGCACGAACGGCACGATCAGGCTCAACGCCGGCGGCCATTCCCGCCAGAACAGCAGTCCGATCGCGGCGGCCACCGGCAACGCGGGATAGAACAACAGGGGCAGCCAGGGGATGTGGGGGTAACGCACGGATTGGGCCTTGCTAACGCTTGCAGAAATGACGTCGCCAAATCGGCAAACACATGTAATCTTTTTACGGACGCGGCGGGAGGTTCTTTAGCGCAAGCCGCGTAACGACGCGGCGCTCCACCATCACAAGGCCTCCATGAGAATCCTGGTCAATATCGATGTTCCTGATCTCGAACACGCCATCGGCTTTTATCAGGCCGCCTTCGGTTTGACGCTGAACCGCCGGCTGGGCGCGACGGGCGCCGAACTGCTGGGCGCCGACGCCCCCATCTACCTGCTCGAGAAAGCCGCAGGCACACCGGCGGCCGGCGCAGTGCGCCAGCCGCGCGACTATGCGCGGCACTGGACGCCCGTGCATCTGGACGTGGTGGTGGACGACGTGGACAGCGCGGTCGCCCGCGCGGTGGCCGCCGGCGCGCGCCTGGAGGATCCGCCCGCCACGCACGCCTGGGGCCGCATCGCGCATCTGGCGGACCCTTACGGCCACGGCATCTGCATCCTGCAATTCCTGGGGCGCGGCTACGACGAACTGGCCAGCGAAGCACAGGCTGGCGCCGCCCCGCTGCGCTTTACGCCCGCAACGCAGGCGGATTTCGAGGCGCTGCTGGCCTTGCGGATCGACGCCATGCGCGACAGCCTGGAGCGGCTGGGCCGCTTCGATCCGGACCGGGCGCGTGAGCGGCTGCGCGGCACCTTCCGCCCCGAGTGCACCTGGCACATCGAGGCAGACGGCGATCGCATCGGGTTTTATTGCCTGCGCCCGGACGGCGAAGGGTTGCGGCTGGATCATCTGTACGTGCATCCCTGTGCGCAAGGACGAGGCGTGGGCGGCCAGGTGCTGCGCCGGATCTTGCGGGACGCCGACCGCGAGCGCCAGGCAGTGACCCTGAGCGCGTTGCGGGGCAGCGATTCAAACCGCTTCTATCGCCGGCACGGCTTCGTGCAGACCGGCGAAGGAGAATGGGACATCGAATACCTGCGGCCGCCGGCCGCAGGCTGAGGGATCAGGTGCGCGGCAGCGTGACGCCGCGCTGGCCCTGATACTTGCCGCCACGATCGCGGTACGAGGTCTCGCAGACCTCGTCGCTTTCCAGGAACAGCATCTGCGCGCAGCCTTCGCCGGCGTAGATCTTGGCAGGCAGCGGCGTGGTGTTGGAGAACTCGAGCGTGACGTGGCCTTCCCATTCGGGTTCCAGCGGCGTCACGTTGACGATGATGCCGCAGCGCGCGTAGGTGCTCTTGCCCAGGCAGACCGTCAGGACGCTGCGCGGAATGCGGAAGTATTCCACCGTGCGCGCCAGCGCGAACGAGTTGGGCGGAATGATGCAGACGTCGCCCTTGAAATCCACGAACGAGCCTTCGTCGAAATTCTTGGGATCGACGATCGTGGAATTGATGTTGGTGAAGATCTTGAATTCGTCGGCGCAGCGCACGTCGTAGCCGTAGCTGCTGGTGCCGTAGCTGACGATGCGCCCGCCATTGGCCGTACGGACCTGCCCCGGTTCGAAGGGTTCGATCATGCCGGCTTCGGCCTGGCGGCGGATCCAGCGGTCGCTCTTGATGCTCATGGTGGGTGTGGTGCTAGGGATTTGAATGGGCGTCATTTTATCCCGACCGCGCCGGCCGCCTTGATTTGAGGCGGGACAGGGTTGTCCCGCCTCAAGGTTGGGCGTCTGCTCAATTGCCGAACAGCGTGCGATAGACCAGCGAAATCCCGTTGACCGAGCCGCCCTTCAAATCCAGGGACAGACCACGCGCCAGCCGGTAACTTGCCCGGCCCACGGTGTCGCTGCCAGAGAGCGCCTGTTCGACGCTCAGCGTGATGCCATTGGCGAAGTTCTTGCTGGCCACCAGAAATTGCGTGGACAGGTCGCTGCCGATATCGCGGTTCACGTTGCCGGCCACCGTGCGGTCGGGCAGGATGCTGCCCGAGCTGCCCATGTTGCCGGTGCGCACGGCCACGTCGTCCAGGCCGAACTGCTTGTAGAACGGCTGCCCGCCGCCCAGGAGCGCCGTGCCGATCGACACGAGCAGGGCCGCGTCGCCGCCGCTTTCGTCCGGCCCCCGGCCCAGCAGCAGCCACGACAGCTTTTCGACGTCGCTGACTTCGGGATAGGACACCAGGTCGATGCGCGGACGCTGGGCCGTGCCCACCACCCGCACGCCGGCCTCGACCAGTTCGCCCGTGCGCAGGGCCTCGATGTCCAGGATGGGATTGTCCAGCCGGCCCTGGAAGGTCAGCGTGCCGCGGCTCAGGCGCAGCCGCTGGCCATAGGCCTCGATGCCGCCGCCGCGCGTGCGCAACTGGCCCCAGCCCGTCAGCCGGCCATCATTCAGGCGGATCTGGATGGAGCCGAGCAGACCGGCGTCCAGCCCCATGCCGGTGATGTAGAAGCGCGGCCCCATGTCGAACTTCAGGTCCATGCTGGTCTGCAGGGGCGTGGACACCTTGCCGGGTTCGTCGCCCGCGCGGATCACGCGCACGTCGTCGTCCAGCGTCGGCACGCCCTGCAGGATTTCCAGGCTGAACCAGCCGGCATCGGCGCTCAGGTCGCCCACGATTTCCAGGCGCGGCATGGCCGCCCGCACGTCGACCGTGCCGGACACCATGGCGTAGCGGTCCGAGCGCTGCAATGCCGGGAAGCGGAACAGCGTCAGCCGGATTGCGCCGCCGCCGTCCATGATGTTCCAGTCGCCCTTGGCCTCCGCGTACCCGCCCTTCGCGCCCGGGTTCGTGGTGATCCATTCCTTGGTGCGCCATTCGGCCGGCATGACGCGCAGCGACGCCGGAAAGCGCAGGCTGTCCAGGATCAGCCGCTGGCCGTCCAGACGCGCGGACAGGGTGCCGTCGATCAGCCGCACGCCGTCGTCGATGCGGACCAGCCGCAGCTTGTCGCCCCGGATGGCGCCCGTCGCGCCCCATTGGCCCGCCAGCGTGCCCTGCACGTCGATGTTGGCCTTGAGCGTGCCGCCGACTTCCATGGCGTCGCCCACGAAAAGGCCTACCCAGGCGAGGTCCGCGATATCCGCGTTCAGCCGCGCCCGCAGCGGCTGGCGCGTATCCAGCGCCATGCCGCCTTGTGCGTCCACCAGCAATACCGCCGTGCCAGTGCCGTTGATCGAGCCCATCTTGTCCGTCGACAGATCCAGGCGGGCATCCAGCCGGCTGGCGTTGGCCGACGTGGGCGTGGCGGTCACGTCGACGACCAGCGTCTTCACCCCCAAGGGGATGGGCGGGTCGCCCGGGATCAGCAGATCGCCCGTACGGCGCGCGATCCGGGCGCGCCCCGCCAGGCGCCCGTCGAATTTCAGATCCCACAGCAGATCCAGCGCAATGCGGCGCTGGCCGTCGGGCACCACCGCGTTCACGCGGCCGGCATTGCGGCCCAGCTTGGCCGCGGCTTCCGGGTCGAATGCGCCGATCACCTGGCGCGCCACGGTCGCGGTGATGACCAGATTGTCGGACTGCCCGGCGGTTTCCCAGCGTTTGCCGCCGCCGCGCGAACCCTGATGCGCCACGGTGAGGCGCTCCTTGCCCGGCAGGACGAGGCTCAGCGCGGTCTGGCCCACCTGCCATTGCCACTGCGGCGCCACCGCCGCAGGCAGGAAGGACAACGTGACCGGCCGGTCCACGGAGACGGCGAACCCGGCGGTATCCGCGCCCAGCCGCGAGAACGTGCCGCGCCAGCCCACCAGCGCCGCATCCGGCTGGCCGGCAGGTCCCCTGCCCCAGCCGCCGTTGAAGGTCAGGTTGGCCTGCGCGCGCGATTGCCCGATGATGCCCGGCCGGGGCCGGGGCGGCGTGTAGCTGGCGGTGATCTCGCCGCGGTGCGCGGCCACCGTGCCGTCGATGCGGGCGCGCACCTCCGCGCCGCCCGGCACATCCGGCCAGAAGGCGTCCAGCTGCGGGGCCTGGGCGTCCAGCGTGATCGCGCCGTTTGCCGCGCCCAATTCGCCCGTCGCGCGCACGCGGTTGCGGCCCAGCCGCAAATCCACGTCCAGGTCGTGGATCCGCAGGCCGGCCAGCGGGTCTACCGACGGATCCGGCGCGGCGACGCGGGCAGGCGCCGGCGGGGCGTCTGTCGCCGCGGCATTGGCCGCAGCAGGGGCTGCCGCGTTATCGGCCGCCGCAGGAGCGGCTGCCGCAGCGCCGGCTGCGGAAGCACCGGCTGCCGCAGCACCGGCTGCCGCAGCGACGTCCACCTGCGCCTTCAGATTCCCGCTCAGCGCTTGCCGGTTCCAGCGGCTGCCTTCTTCAAACCGCAGGCTGACGGCGGCATGGCGCAGCTCGCTCAGGTTCTCGATATCGGCCTGTACATCGGCGCGTACGGTAAGCAGCGCCGGCGGTATGGCAGGGCCCGTCCAGGGCGCAAGATCGAGCCGCTGCGCGTCCAGCGAGCCGACGATCCGGTTGCGCCCCGGCGCGTCGCCCGCCTGCAGGTCGAACTGCGCGGCCAGCGTGGACTTGTCCGGCAGTTGCGCGCGCGCCCGGGCGCTGCGCAGCACCAGCGCCGTGCGCGGCGCCAGATCGGCCACCACATCCAGCACCAAATTCGAACCCGTGCCGTCCACCTTCGCCTGAATGCCGTCGAGCGATCCGGCGGCGTCGGCACGCAGCACGACAAGGCACGTGGGCGCGGGCGGGCCCATCGCCGGCGCCGCGGGCTCGGTTTTGTCCTTGTTGCTCGTGTCGCCTTCCGCGGCGTCGGCAGGGGCCTTGGCCGCCGCTGCCGGCTTGGCGGCAGTTGCGCCCTTCGCGCCCTTGCCCCCCGCATCCGCCGCACGCGCGCCTGCGCGCTTCGCGCCGTTCTGGGCCTTGGGCGCTTCAGCCTTTTTCACCGGTTCGCCGGCCTTGGCGCCGGGCTGCGCCTGCCCGGCCACCGGCCCGAACACGCCGCTCAGCCGGTCGGCCTGGCACAAGGGGGAATCGGGGCCCGCGCCGCGCGCCGTCACGTCCAGGCGCGCCGCGAACGGCCACGGGTCGGCCAGGTCCTGCAATTGCGCCTGGCCGGTCACATCGGCCTCGCCCACTTCGTGTCCGACCCGCAAGCTGGCGATACGCAACTGCGCGCCCTGCTGGCCCGCGGCGAACGTGGCGTTCAGGTCGTTCAAGGTGACGAGCAGCGGCTGGCCGTCCTGGGTGAACTGGAAATCGCCCAACGCCAGCCGGTCCACGGCGATGGTCACCGGCAGCTTGGGCAGGGTGAAGGGTTCGCCGTTGTCTTCGGCAGGCGGCGCCTCGGACGAGGACACCATGTCCACGCGCACCGAACTGGCCGACAGATTGCGCACGTGCAGCAGCCGGTCGCCCAGGGCGCGCCAATGCACGGCCAGGTCCAGATCGTGGATATCGACGTGCGTGCCGCCGGCCGTCAGCGTCAGCTGGCCCACGGTCACCCCGCGCAGGAGCGAGCCATTCACGTCCAGCGCCTGGCCGTCCAGCTGCTGCGCGGCCGTCGTCAGCAAGAGGCGCGTGCCGTTCTGCGAGGCCACGAGCCAGAAGATGAAACCGGCCGCCAATGCGGCCAGCATGGCAAGCCCGGGCAGCCACCACACCAGCACATGGCGCAGGAATTTACGCACGAACTTCAAAACGCGATCCCCAACGAGAAATGCAGGCGCAGGTCGCGTTCGCGCTGGCCGTAGGCCACGTCCAGGAACAACGGGCCGGCCGGCGTGCGCACGCGCGCGCCGACGCCGTAGCCCACGGACATCTTCATGTCGCCGAACGATTCGGCGGCATCGCCCGCATCCACGAACACGCCCATGCCCCAGCGCTCGTCAAAATAGTGGTCGTATTCAATGCTGCCCACCAGCAGCGTGGGCGCGCCCACCACGGCGTTGTCGCGGTGCACGCCAATGCTCTGGTAACGGTAGCCGCGGATGGTGCGCGCCCCACCCGTCCGAAAGCCAAAGTCGTCCGGGACCTGCACGTCGCCGTTGGACCACACGCGGCCAACCTCGCCGCGGATCGTCAGCACGTCCAGCTTGCCGATCGGCCACCACTTCTGGCCGCGCAGCCGCAGGCGCGTGTAGGGCTCGCCCGTATCCAGCGTAATACCCACGCCGCCGCCCACGGCAATCAGGTTGCCTTCGCGCGGATCGTATTTGTTGTCCACGTCGCGCCGCAGCCACTCGGCCGTGGTGGTCACGGTGGGCAGCGTGTAGCTGTCGCCGCCGTCGATCTTGACGTGGTCCTGCGCCAGCAGCACGCCGTAGCGCGTTTCGTATTCGACCCGGCTGTCGCCCGCGCCCTTGCGCTCCTGCGTTCGCGTGGCGCCCAGCGCGTAGCGGGTCACCTCCAGCCCCTGGATGTCGGAGCGGTCCGCCAGGATCCCGAAGGAATCGCGGTAGCCGCGCTCGGACGGCGGCAGCAGGATATCCATGAAGGCGCGCTGGCGCAGCCGGTCCACGCCAAAACCGGTTTCCATCGTGACGGGCTGGCCGAACACGACGTTCTGACGATACAGGGACTCCACCCGCACGCCGGCCTCGTCGTCCACGCCTATCGACGCGGAAAAGCGCTTGGGCGGCGCCTCGACCACGCGCACCTGCACGGGCAGCGTGATTTCGCCGTCCGAATCGAACTGCGCGGGCGGCGGGGGCAGGCCGCCCGACACCGTGGGATCGCCCGCCGGCGCGGCCGCGGCGGCGTCTTCGGCCCCCGGCCCGCGGGCGCGGTCAGAGATCGGGTCCGTGGGCTGATCGGTCTGGCTGGGCGGCTCCTGCAGCGAAACGAACGCGCCTCGGAAGAAGGCGGTCGATTGCAGGTCCTGCTGCCACTGATCGAGCCGGTTCTGATCGAACGCGGCCCCCACGTTGTAGCGGACGTAGCGATCGATCAGCGTTTCGGGCACTCGCTTCAAGCCCTGCGTGTTGAGTTCGCCCATGCGCACCTGCGGGCCGCTGTCGATGGTGACGTGCAGATGCGCGACCGCGTTGTCGGCATCGATGTCGGCGCGCGAAGATGTCATGCGCGCCAGCAGGAAATCGCGCGTGGAGATCTCGTCCAGCAGCGTGGCCTTGGCGCGGTTCCAGTCGCTATTGATGAAGGGCTGCCCTTTGCGCAAGCTCCAGTCGTCGCGCAGCCGCTGCACGCGCTGCGCATATTCGGGGCGCGTGATGCGGCCCGTGAACGCCAGGTTCACGGATTCGACGGTCGTGCGCTTGCCAGGCACGATGGCGATGTCCCAGGTTTCGCCGCCGATATCGGTGCCGGCCTCGAGCGTGACCTTGGGCGAAAAATAGCCCTGGGTGGCCAGCGCCGCCAGCGTCGCATCGCGCGCGCGCCGGCGCAGGCGGTTGATTTCACCGCCGTCCTGGTCTTCGGCCAGCCGCGCAATCGCATCGACCGCCTGCGTGATCGCCTGCAGCGCGGCCGGGGGCACGCCCCCCGGGTCCACAATGACTTCGGGGCGCTTGGCCAACGCCTCGCCCGCCAGCATGCACAGTCCTGCCAAAAAGGCGCGGGCAGCCCACCGCATACTTCAGGTCGGTTGCTGGACGACGATGGAAGGGAACTTTCCGGCCATGTCGCGGGGAAGCGCCGCAACGCCAGCGGCCAGCTTTCGAGCGATCGCGCGGTACAGCGACGCGGCCTCGCTGCCGGCGTCGGACACCACCGTCGGCGTGCCGGCGTCGGTCTGCTCGCGAATCGCAAGCGTCAGCGGCAGGCTGCCCAGCCACGGCGTCTGATATTGCTCAGCCATGCGCTGGCCCCCGCCTTCACCGAAGATGTGCTCGGCGTGACCGCACTGCGAGCAGATATGAATGGCCATGTTCTCGACCACGCCCAGAATCGGCACGTCGACCTTCTGGAACATCTTCAAGCCCTTGCGCGCGTCCAGCAGCGCCACGTCCTGGGGCGTGGTGACGATGACCGCGCCCACGACCGGCACCTTCTGCGCCAGCGTCAGGGCCACGTCGCCCGTGCCGGGCGGCATGTCGACGATCAGGTAATCCAGATCGCGCCAGTTGGTCTGGCGCAGCAGTTGCTCCAGCGCTTGCGTGACCATCGGACCGCGCCAGATGGCGGGGGAATCGGCGTCGATCAGGAAACCGATGGAGTTGGCCTGCAGGCCGTGGCCGGTCAGGGGCTCCATGCTCTTGTTGTCCAGGCTTTCGGGACGCCCGGAGATGCCCAGCATCGTCGGCACGCTGGGGCCGTAGATATCGGCGTCCAGCAGGCCGACCTTTGCGCCCTCGGCCGCCAGGGCCAGCGCCAGGTTCACGGCGGTGGTGCTCTTGCCCACGCCGCCCTTGCCGGATGCGACCGCAATAATGTTGCGCACGTTGGGCAGCGGCTTCAGGCCCTTCTGCACCGCGTGGGCGGCTACCTTCCAGGTGACGGTGACCTGCGCATCGGGCGCGCCGGCTTGCGCCAGCGCGCGCACGGCGATGTCGCGGACCTGTTCGCGGACGGCGTCGGCGGGATATCCCAGCTCCAGCGTCAACGCGACACGGCCGCCAGCCAATTGAATGTCACGATCTTTTACAGAAACGCCCAAATCCAAACCGGTATTCGGGTCTTGCGCGGCGCGCAGTGCGGCGCGGATGTTTTCTATCGTTATACTCATGTCACTATGGTTCCGTAGGCAGCGCGGCGTCTGCGGGCCGCCATCCCCTAAAGGATAGCGGATACACGGGAACCTTTCGCTGCGTTTTGCATCCGACATTCATGACCAACACACTTATCCGCTTCTTTCGTGCCGTCCTATTCGCCGCCCTGGCCTTGATCGGCATGGCGATGGCGCTGGTGTTCATGCTTTCCACGGCATTCGCCGTGGCGATCCTTTATGTGGTCGCCAAGGTGCGCGGCAAGCCCTTCGGCGTTCGCGCCTATTGGAGCCAGCGCCAAGGCGCCCGCCCTGGACCCTTCCAGTCCGCCACCGCCCCGTTTGCCACGCAACCGCGTGGCGACGTGATCGACGTCGAGGCCCGCGAAATCCGCTGACGGCGGTTTTCCACTGGCTTGCGCGTCACTGCGCGCAAGCTGGCCGTTTCGTGTTGCGCAAGGTCGCACCAGACGCCACGGCCACTTTTCCCTCAACCCGCCTGATTCGCATCGATGCGATGGGCGGGTTGTGTGCTTTCCGGGGTCGGCTTCGGGCAGGCCTGCGCGCTTGCCCTAAAATGGCCGCCAAATCCCTTTTCCCCTCAACCTCAGTCGACAACCATGTCTCGCACCCTCTTTGTCACCACTGCGCTGCCCTACGCCAACGGATCCTTCCACATCGGCCACATCATGGAGTACATCCAGGCCGATATCTGGGTTCGTTCGATGCGAATGGCGGGCCACACGGTGCACTTTGTGGGCGCGGACGATGCGCACGGCGCGCCGATCATGCTGAAGGCCGAAAAGGAAGGCATCACGCCGCAGGCGCTGGTTGCGCGCTACGCGGCCGAGCGCCCGCAGTATCTGAACGGCTTTCACATCCGCTTTGACCACTGGCACTCGACCGACTCGGCGGAAAACGTTGCGCTGTCGCAGGACATCTACCGCGCCCTGAAAGCCCAGGACCTGATCGAAACGCGCTCCATCGAGCAGTTCTACGATCCGGTCAAGGGCATGTTCCTGGCCGACCGCTACATCAAGGGCGAATGCCCCAAGTGCCACGCCAAGGATCAGTACGGCGACTCCTGCGAGGTCTGCGGCGCGGTCTACGCGCCCACCGACCTGATCAACCCGTACTCGGCGCTGACGGGCGCCACGCCCGTCCTGAAGTCGTCCGATCATTTCTTCTTCAAGCTGTCCGACCCGCGCTGCGTTGAATTCCTGCAGCAGTGGACCACGGGCGCGAACCGGCACGGCGGCAAGCATCTGCAGCCCGAAATGCTGGCGAAGACGCGCGAGTGGCTGGGTGGCGAAGACGGCGAGGCCAAGCTGGGCGACTGGGACATTTCCCGCGATGCGCCTTACTTCGGCATCGAGATCCCCGACGCGCCGGGCAAGTATTTCTATGTCTGGCTGGATGCGCCGGTGGGCTACCTGGCGTCGCTCAAGTCGTATTGCGCGGTCAAGGGCATGGACTTCGACGCCCTGCTCGACCCCAACGGCGACACCGAACAGGTTCACTTCATCGGCAAGGACATCGTGTACTTCCACGCGCTGTTCTGGCCCGCCATGCTGAAGTTCGCCGGCCGCAAGACGCCGGACGCCGTCAACGTGCACGGCTTCATCACCGTCAGCGGCGAAAAGATGTCCAAGAGCCGAGGCACCGGCATTTCGCCGCTGCGCTACCTGGAACTCGGCATGAATGCCGAATGGATGCGCTACTACATTGCCGCCAAGCTGAACGCGCGCGTCGAAGACGTGGACTTCAATCCCGAGGACTTCATCGCGCGGGTGAACAGCGACCTGGTCGGCAAGTACGTCAACATCGCCAGCCGCGCCGCCAGCTTCATCACCAAGCACTTTGACGGCGTGCTGGGCTATTCGGGCGACACGGCCGCCCTGTCCGCCGAATACGCCGAGCAGGCCGAGTCGATCCGCGCCGCGTTCGAGGCTCGCGAATACAACCGCGCCATCCGCGAAATCATGGCCTACGCCGACCGCATCAACCAGGCGTTCGACACGGCGCAGCCGTGGGTGCTAGCCAAGGGTCTGGCCACGGCCGAAGACGCGCAGAAGGCCGCGTTGCAGGACATCTGCTCGCGCTCGCTGGCCGGCTTCAAGGCCCTGTCAGTGATGCTGGCCCCGGTGCTGCCCCAGCTCGCCGAACGCGTCGCCCTGGAACTGTTTGGCGCGCAGGCGCCCTTCACGTGGGCCGATGCCGCGGTGCTGCCGCAGCGCGTCGCGCCGTTCAAGCATCTGATGCAGCGTGTCGAGCCGCAGATGCTGGAAGACCTGTTCGAGCCGCCCGCCGCGCCCGTCGTGGTGCCTGGCGGCGAGCCGGTGGCCGAGACCATCTCCATCGACGACTTCGCGCGCGTCGACCTGCGCATCGCGCAGATCGTCAATTGCGAACACGTCGAAGGCTCCACCAAGCTGTTGCGTCTGACGCTGGACGTGGGCGAAGGCCGCCACCGCAACGTGTTCTCGGGCATCAAGTCGGCCTACAAGCCCGAAGACCTGATTGGCAAGCTGACCGTCATGGTCGCCAACCTGGCCCCGCGCAAGATGAAGTTCGGCGTGTCCGAAGGCATGGTGCTGGCTGCCAGCCATGCGGATGAAGCCGTGGACACCGGCATTTACGTGCTGGAACCGTTCCCCGGCGCCAAGCCCGGCATGCGCGTGCGCTAAGCGGCGTCCCCCCATGCAAAGAGCCCGCAAACGCGGGCTCTTTTTCGTTGCAGCGCCGGATCGGATCAGGCGTTGCTGGGCGCCAGCGCCGGATCCAGCGAGATGCGCTCGTCGAAAACGAAGCACTTGCCTTCGTAGCCGGGTCCGCCCGTTTCCTCGAAATACTTGAGAATGCCGCCGTCGAGCTGGTAGACGTTTTCGATGCCAGCCTCGTTCATGAAGATGGCGGCCTTTTCGCAGCGGATGCCGCCCGTGCAGAAACTGACGACGGTCTTGCCCTCGAGCTGGGCGCGGTTCGCCTGCACGGCCGCAGGAAACTGCGTGAAGCGATCGATGCGCCAGTCGATGGCGTTCTTGAACGTGCCCTCGTCCACCTCGAAGGCGTTGCGCGTGTCCAGCATGACCACGGGACGGCCCTCGTCGTCCACGCCTGCCGCCAGCCAGCGCGCCAGCGTGTGGGCGTCGACACCGGGCGCGCGGCCCGCCGCCGGACGGATGGCGGGGTGGTTCATGCGGATGATCTCGCGCTTGATCTTGACCAGCAGCTTGCGGAACGGGACTTCGGTGCTGTGGCTGAACTTGACCTCCAGGTCCGCGAAGCGCGGATCGGCACGCAGACCCCGCAAAAAGGCGTCGATACCGTTGGCCGTCCCCGCGAGGAACAGGTTGATGCCTTCCTCGGCCAGCAAGATCGTTCCCTTGAGCCCGGCGGCGGCTGCCTCGGCGAGCAAGCGTGCGCGAAGGTCGGGCAGGCTATCCAGCGAAACGAATTTGTAAGCGGCGATATTGACGACGGCAGTCATGGCAAAGCAGTGAAGATGGGCGATGAAGCCCGTAATAGTAATCGCTGGGCGGCGCACGCCTTCCCGGCCGCAGCACTCAAGGGCTGACGACCTGCTGCTCCACGACGGCGTCCAGCACCCAGCGCAGCGGGGACGCCCCCATCGGCGGATTCGGATCCTCGATTTCCACCACCCGCAGGCGATACCGCACCCCGGGCTGGAAGTTGAAACCGGTGATCTCGCCATGCCAGACCTGCCAGGGTTGCGATGCGCTGTCGCGGACCTGATAGCACAGGGCGCGGCCAGCGCCGGTCTCGCAAGGCACGCGCTCGGCGTTCACGTAGACCAGTTTGGCGGCGCCCAGCTGGCCGCCCGCCACGGGATCCGCGCGCCGTCCGAAATCCAGCGTGTCGCCGGTGCTCAGCTTCCACGTCATGCGCTGCGGGCTATTGGTGTTGTCGAACGACGTGGCGGTGATGCGCGTGAGCGCCGCCAGATACGCATGCTCGATCTGCATGACGCCAGGGGCGCAGACCATCCGGGTGGATACAGGATCGGCGCGCACGATCAACAGTCCGTTGGCGATGGTGTAGGGAGCGTTGTAGGTATTGCAGCCTGCAAAACCCATGAGGCGCGGCGAGCCCTGGTCATGGATGAACGCGGCCGAGATGGGGCGTTGCGATGCCGAGGGATGCGGCACGGGGCGCAGCGCGCCCCCCGGCAGCGTCCAGCGCGCCAGCTCCCAATTCGTCTGCACCAGAACGTCGGATGCCGAGGCCGGCTGGAACCGTGGATCCTGCCCATCGGCCGCGCGCATCGGTGGCGACGAGCAGGCCACGAGACTCGCGCACAGCAGGCCGGGCGCCAAGCGGCGCAGAAAAGTTGGGTTGCGCATGCAGGTTCTCGAATCGCGCCTGGGCGTCGGGTCAGGGTGTCGGCGGATCCTGGCGGCGCTCGAACTCCAGCACGTCGCCGCCACGCAGATTGAACGTCAGGTGGCGGGGCGCGCCACCGCTATCCAGCGTGAACGTGTCGATGGCGCGCAGCGCGCGCAGATAATCGGCTTCCAGCTTCGCGCGCTCGGCGGGCACGCAGGCCATGCGCGTGGAGGCAGGCGCGTCGATGACGAGCTTGTTGCGCTCGAGCTTGTACGTGCCGGTGTAACGGTTGCAGCCGGAGAATCCGTTGACCTGGTATTGCTTGCCCTGCGCGAGAAAGGTCAGGCGAATGGGTTCGCCGTTGTCGCCGTGCGGAATGTCGCGCAGCGCGCCGCCGGGCTGCGCCCAACGGACCAGTTCCCAACTCGTCTGCGCCAGCGAATCCTTGCTGGTGGCGGCGCTAGCGGCTGCGGCGCCTTCAGGGCGCGCGCCGCCGGTGCCGGCGCAACCGGCCAACGCCGCGGTAAGCAGCGCGAGGCAGAGCAATCTGCCGTGCGGGGACAGGAGGGTGGGCATGGACGGGACTCCAATGGTTCGTACCGTCGTACTGTAACCGGGCTCGCCCAGAGACGCGATTTTCTCCGTCCGACAGCGGTATCCAAAAGATGCACGGTTGAGCCGGAGGTTCTAACGCTGATGATCTCCGGTTCTGCATCGAATGCCGCATGGCGGGGGGTCAGGCCGACGCGCAGAATCGATGACAGTTGATGACTCCGGCCTAAAAAGTAATACAGGGAAAGAGGAGCGGAGCCTGCGACGACCGCATGCGCAGTGTCCGGCCCATCGGGCCTGAGAACAATATCCACCGGGGAGATGCGCGATGGGCTTTTTGAGAACCTTACTGGCACTGTCAGTGGTGCTGGACCATCTGGGCGGCGGCTACGCCGACCAGTTGGTCGGCGGCAGGCTTGCCGTGCAGCTCTTTTATGTCATCTCCGGCTTTCTGATCTCGTACGTGCTGACGGCCACGGATCACTACCAGGGCGCCACCGGCAAATTCTACGCAAACCGCTTCCTGCGGCTTTTCCCCATCTACCTGTCGGTGGCGGCGTTGACGCTCACGGCCCACATCGTGAGCGGCGGCTCGTTCTTCCGCATCTACGAAGCCCTGCCCTTCAGCGCCGAAGTCTTCCTGTTCCTGTCGAACCTTTTCATCTTCGGCCAGGACTGGCTGATGTTCTTCGGCATCCGCGACTCGGCCCTGGCCTTCACGGGCAGCTTCGCAAACAGCGACGTGCCGCTGTACAAGGGCCTGCTGGTGCCGCAGGCCTGGACGCTGGGCGTCGAAATGAGTTTCTACCTGGTGGCCCCGTTCATCCTGCGTTCGCCGCGCAAGCTGCTGGCGTTGCTGGCGGCATCGCTCGCCCTGCGCGCCATCCTGATCTGGACCGGGGTCGGGCGTTCCGATCCCTGGACCTACCGGTTCTTCCCCACGGAACTGGCGCTGTTCCTGATCGGCTCGCTGTCGCACCAGGTGGTGTTGCCGCGAATGAAGGCGTGGACACAGCGCGTCAAGCGCCTGCCCGAGCTGGGCACGGGCATCCTGTTCCTTTACGTCGTGGCGCATTTTTCGATCGGGATCAATCCGACCGTGCGCGATGGCCTGGCTGTCCTGCTGTTTGCCGCGCTGCTGCCGCTGGCGTTTCTGTTCCAGTCGCGCCACCGGCTGGACAAGGCAATCGGCGAGTTGAGCTATCCGCTCTACATCTGTCACATGCTGGTGATCATGGCGTTCAGCTGGCTGATGCACGACGTGCAGGAACACCAGCCCATGCTGTTTGCGGCCATGTCGATCACGGGTTGCATCGGATTCTCGGCGGTCTTGAACTACCTGATCGCGGATCCGGTGGAGCGCCTGCGCAGCCGTCTACGTACCGATCCGGCGGGCGGCACCGCGCCCGCGGACGCCTCGCGGCGCCCGCAAGCGCCCGCGCAGCCGATAGGAACTATTCACCGCGTGCCTTGATGTAGGCGCTGAGCACCAGCTCGATCTGCCGCTTTTCCTGTTGGCTGAGGCGGGCGTAGGCCGAATACGAGATCGTCTCGAAAGGCCAGGCGGCAGGGTTGGGGGTCTCGGCGGTGGAACCCGCCGTAGTGTGCCCGTGCGGTGCGTCCACCATGGGGCCTTCGCCGGTACTCAGCCACAAGGGATTGACGCGCAGCGCGCGCGTCAGCTTGATGAGCGCATCGCTGGAAGGCTGCTGGCGCTGCCCGCTTTCGTAGTTGCCGATGGCGCTTTGCGACAGGTTGCTTGCGACCGCCAAGTCTTTTTGAGTCCATCCCTGAAGCATTCTTGCGTTGCGCAGACGATGGCTAAACGTGTCCAATCGATCAACCCGAGACATTAATTGTTTGGTTTTATTTGATTAAAGCATTTCAGTTCCGCGGCCAAATAAAAGGATTAGGCCCCTATTTAAGGGCTAATCCATAAATCGCCGTGAGGCCCCCCTGGCCCCGCGTACCAGCTGCTGCGTACGCGCCCCTTCCGATGCAAGCCTTCCTTAAAAAATTCATATATTTCATAGGCTTGCAATACTTCACCAGTCATCGCGCCGGCCCCACGAGCGGGCCTGCGACAAGCGCAGTGAGCAAAAAAGACGCATGAGTTTATGAGCGCAGCCGCTGGTGGAAGAGAAAATAATGTATCGGTAATACATAATACTTTTCTGATGCAAATTGGGGATCAAACGCCGTTTCAATGGCTGCGGGCGGATTCCTCCCCGGACGAACTGTTACCGTCCGAAACCATAGAAACGTCTCTTCACAAAAAAACACGCCCGTGTTTAAATGAAACACAGGCGTGCCTCCCTTGAGGACTCGCGCCCACAACGGCCGGCAACGGCATGGCTTGAGCCAGGCGTCCGGCATTTTTCTGGCGCCCACGGCCTGCCCGCGCCGCCTCATTGGAAGCATCAATGAACAACACGCTGGATGTCATTTTTCTTGGCAGCGACGACGCCAGGCATGCCAGACTGGTCGAGTCCCTGTCCCATCTGGGATTCAACGTCCGCCGCTGCCCCGATCTGGTGGACGTCTACGACAGATTTTCCCGCCGGCCCAGCCCGCTGGTGGTCCTGGAAGCGCCGCTTCCGGATGTGCACAACGCCGCCGTCCGCCTGCGCGCGATCGACCGCAGCCTGGGCATCGTGGCCATCGCCCCATTCCTCGACGCCGAAAGCCGCATCCGCACCCTGTTGTGCGGGGCGGACGCGTGTCTGCCGCCGGATGTCACGGGCCTGGAACTCGCAGCCGTCCTGCAGGCGCTGGTGCGTCGCGCGGTCGGGCTGGATGGGCTGGAGACGGGCGCGGATCCGCACACGGCCGAAGAGGCGGCCCAGGAAGGCTGGCGGCTGGCGAACAAGGGGTGGACACTCATCAGTCCCAAGGGCAGGACGCTGGGGCTGACGACGGGCGAACGCGACTTCCTGTCCAGACTGGTCAACGCGCCGGACCGCAAGGTCAGCCGCGACGCATTTCTTGCCGATGGGGCGGACGAAGCCGACTGCGGCATCACGCGCCGGCGCTTCGTGGATGTGATGATCAGCCGATTGCGGCGCAAGGCCGCGGCCAACCAGATGACGCTGCCGATCCGCGCGGTGCACGGATGGGGCTACATGTTTGCGGCCGACATCACGCTGGATCTGGAATATCGGGTCACGGCGCCGACCCTGCGCGCCGACGGTCGAGAGGCCTGGCGCAGCGAAGAAGCGGACGCGAACGCGTCCGTGTAACCGAAGCAGCGGACGCGCCACGCGTGGCTGCAAGGGTGGCCCGGCACAAACCGCCGGGCGAAAAAAACGCGGCGCTGCCCCCGAAGGGTAAGACGCCGCGCTAAAACAACACGTGAGCCCGGAGTCATCGGCCGGCACCGATGCCTTCTACCTGGATCACGCGATTCCAACATTCGTGCCTCATACTACTCACGCACGGTCCAACCGTGGCCCGCGCCGGGTCTCTAGTCCCTGCACTGGCTGCAACGTGATCAACGCCTGGCAATGCGTCCACCCTGACTGCTGGTAGGCTTTACTGCCATATCGGCGGTGTTCCTTCCGGATAGCCGCCTGATGAGGAAAGTTTATGACCTCGGACGCGTTTGCAGTAATTCTTTGTTGATAGTCTTCCATACCATATTGATATAGGAAGCTTGTGCCCTCGATGCCCCTGCCCCAGCCTCCCCTGCGCCATCGGCTCCGTAAGATATTGGCGTTCTTCCCGCCGAACTGGTGCCTTGCCATCCTGGTGGCGCTGGATGGATACGCCTTCATGCACCCGGTGCTGCGCGAAGTCCGCGCGCGCGAATATTCGTTCTGGCTTGCGCTGGACAACTGGCACGAGATCATGCGCGTGGTCGGGTTGCTGGAGATTCCGCGCCTGGTGCTTGGCGTGGGCCTGCAGGTGATTGCGCTGGGCCTGATCCTGAAAGCGCGCATTGCGTGGGCGTTCTCGCTGGTGCTGCTGATCGGCATCGGCACGTTTGCCATCCTGGGCGATGGCGGCCGCGCGGGGCTGGGCATCTACACCTTGGTGCTGGTGATCGCGCTGGTGGCCTACTGGCGCCGCTTCGACCGCGCCAGCGTGACTGCCGGCTCGCTCTTCGCGCTGGTCAGCGTGCTGTCGCTAATGATCTATGCGGTGTTCGGCACGCTATACCTGGGCAATGAATTCAATCCGCCCATCCTGGATGCCGGCACCGCGCTCTACTTTTCGATCGTCTCGATGTCCACGGTGGGCTATGGCGACATCACGCCGCACAGCGGCACGGCGCGGCTGTTCACCGCGTCGATTATCATCCTCGGCATCACCGTCTTCGCAACCTCCGTCAGCGCGATCGCCGGCCCGGTGATCGGCGGCAACCTGAAACGGCTCGTCAAAGGCAGGTTTTCCTCGGCCATGAGAAAGAACCACATCATCATCGCCGGCGCCACGCCCCTCGCGTTGAGCGTCTACCAGGGCCTGCGCAGCCGCAACGAAGAAGTCACCGTCATCGTCCCGACCGGCGTGGCGCACGACTACCCCGCCGCCACCGACCTGATCGAAGGCGACCCCTCGAGCGTGGACGTGCTGCACGTGGCGGGCGTGGCGCGGGCGCGCTATGTGCTGGCGCTGCGCGACGACGACGCCGAGAATGCGTTCATCGTGCTGGCCGCCAAGGAAGCAACCGGCGCGGACGGCGCCAAGACCGTGGCGCTGGTCAACACCAGCAAGCACCTCGAAAAGATCCGGCGGGTGCAGCCCGACCTGGTGTTCTCGGTGCAACTGCTGGGCGCGGAAATGCTGACTCGCGCAATCAATGGCGAGCCCATGGACAGCCAGGCCATCACCGACCTGTTCTTTGCCAAGCCATCAACTGACGCCAAGCCCACTTGACCGCCGCTGCGGCTCGCCCAACGGCGCGTGCCGGGCATACCACGCCACGAATTGATCCGACGGCATGGGCCGCGCAAACAGGTAACCCTGGATGAACGCCACGCCGCGGCCGCTGACATAGCGGAACTGCAGGTCGGTTTCGACGCCTTCGGCCAGCACCGCCAGACCCAGCCGGTGCGCGAGTGTGATGATGACGTCCAGCACCGGCGCGTCTTCGCCCGTGGGTTCGATGGCATGCACGAACCCCTTGTCGATCTTCAGGTAGTCCACCGGAAACCGCTGCAGATACGACAGCGAACAATGGCCGGTGCCGAAATCGTCGATGGCCACGCGCACGCCCTGCGCGCGCAGAGCCTCGATATTGCGCCGGGCCTGCCCGTCGTCGGTGACCAGACTGCGTTCGGTGATCTCCAGCACCAGGGTCGGTTCACGCTGGGCGATGTTGGCGGCAAAGCGCTCGATGTCGGCGGTGAATTCGGGGCAGGACAAATGCGCGGCGGCAATGTTCACGCCCACGTGAAAGCCGGGCGGCGTGTCCCAGCCGCGCATGTCCCGCTCGATCAGTGCGAACAGATGGCGCGTCAGCGGGACGATCATGCCATTGGTTTCGGCGGCCGCGATGAAGACGTCGGGCCGCACGGCGCCCACGCCCGGCCGCTCCCAGCGCAACAAGGCCTCGACGCCGCTGCACTGGCCCACCGCATGGCCGTATACCGGCTGGTAATGCACCCGGAATTCGTCGGCAACGATGGCGCGGCGCAACTGTTCCTTGAAGGACTGGCGGTTGACCTGCTGGCGAAACGCCGCCACGGCCAATCCGAGGCCGAGCAGCGCCGCAGCGGGCAGGTAGGTCATCAGCAGTTGCTGCCACGCCTGCACGACCGATTCGGCCGGCGCGCTGACACTGAGGGTGACCGGCGCGCGGCCGTCGGGGTTCGTCGTCTCGGTGTAGATCACTTCGCGGGGCGCGCCCGCTGCCCCCTTGCGATCGTTGTGGATGGGCACGCCGCCCTCTCCCACTTGCACGTCGATCTGGTAATCGCGCAGATTGGATAGCGCGTTCAGCAGATCCTGCACGTACCGGCCGTCGACCACCACGACCGCGCTGTGGCCTTCGACCCCGGGCCGGCCCAACAGAACGGCGGGACGTTCCGGCGCCAGCGGAGTTCCGGCCACCGTGATGAGCCAGCGGTCCGGGGCCCCGCCCACCGACCATCTGCGAAATTCCGACACCGCGTAATCGACCTTGCCGACCGCCGACGAACAATACATGCGCTCGCCGCGCACCAGTACCAGGGACCGGACATACGGGTTCAGCGAACCCCAGCGTTGCAGATCGGGCAGTGCCTCGTCGCAGGACAGGGCGGTCAGCGGCGCCACGCGGTCCAGAAGTTCCCAGGACTGCGTCAGCATGAGTTGCGTCTGGACTTGAACGATGCGCGCGGCCGACTCGGCGTCATGGCGCTGTTCTTTCTGGGCATGCCACCAGGTCCAGGCCAAGCAGGCGATCACCGGCAGCACCAGCGCCAGGGCCACGGGCAGATAACGCCACGACGGTACGCGTTCCATCAGGCCTGATGTCGGCAAGGGGTCTCCGCGGCAGTTAAGGGGGCCATTAGTGCGGGTGCATCGATGCGATGGGACACCATGCGCGGCGCGGCGTCAAGAACTGCGTGCAGCCCGCCGCTGCCTGGCCGCCGGGGCCAACAGTTCGACGATCATCGCCACGTGAGCCTCGCGGCGCGCCGCGAGGCCGAGTT
Organism: Achromobacter sp. JD417; assembly: GCF_041879325.1. NCBI lineage: Bacteria > Pseudomonadati > Pseudomonadota > Betaproteobacteria > Burkholderiales > Alcaligenaceae > Achromobacter > Achromobacter sp. JD417. The sequence goes on from NZ_CP087159.1 coordinate 5,382,268, forward strand.
CGTCGTCCGGCCCAAGCAGCGCGGCCATGACCACGGTGTGCACCACCGGCGCCAGCAGCAGCCAGGGTTCGCGCAGCGCAACGCCGTCGCGGCACAGCCCCCGCCGGCGGGCCAGCGCCAGCAGACGGCCCAGGTCGGCAAGATGCGCCTCGGCGGTTTCGTGGCGCCAGCGCGCCGCCAGATGGGGCACCCTGCCGCTTTCGGCGAGCAGCAGCCGCAGCGTGCTGATCATGGCGGGTTTGGCCAGGCTTTCGTGCAGATGATCGGCAATGCGCTCGGCCAATGCCTGCACCGAGGCGGCGCTGTCGACGATGGCCGGGATATCGAGGGGCGCGGGCGCGAGGTGGCGTTCGAGCAGCGCCTCGAAGATGGCTTCTTTGCTTGCGAAATGCGCGTACAGCCCGCCCTTGGACACGCCGGCGCACAACGCGATGTCGTCCATGCGCGTGCCCGAGTAGCCCGCTCGTGAAAATTCCCGCAGCGCGGCGTCCAGAATCTGGCCGATCCGCACCGGCGGCGGCAGGCGAGTGCGCGGCCTGTCCATGTCTGATTGCTCCAGGGTCACGATGCGCCCATTACATACCGACCAGTCAGTCGCTAGATTGATTCGCGTCAAGGAATTTTGCGGCCGGATGGGCACAATAGGCACACGCCCTGGCGCCGGAACCGTCCGTGCCGCATGGCCAAAAGCCTGCCGCGCGCGAGACGCTTCCGCCCCCCGAGCCGGAGACCCGCCGCATGACAGCAACCGCGTTTTCCGCTTCGATACCTCCTCGTCTAGCCGCCGCCGCCCTGACGCTGCTGATGGCCGCCGGCTGCACCTCGCTCGCGCCCGACTACCACCGCCCTGCCTTGCCGGTGCCGCAGGCGTATCCCCGCGACAGCCAGCCGCCAGCCGGCCCGCTGGACGCAGCCCAGCCCGCAGCGGCCCCCGCGTCCATCGCCGCGCCCGCCGCCGCCCGCATCGCCTGGCAGTCCTACTTTCCCGACCCCGCGCTGCAAGGCCTGATCGCCACCGCGCTGGAAAACAGCCGCGACCTGCGCGCGGCGTTGCTGCGGGTCGAAGAAGCGCGGGCGCTGTACGGCATCCAACGGTCCGACCAGTTCCCCACCGTGGGCGTGCAGGCGCAAGGCTCGCGGGCGCGCGTGCCGGGCGACCTGAATGTGACGGGCCAGCCGCAGGTTTCCAGCCAGTATCAGGTCGGCCTGGGCATGGCGACCTGGGAACTGGATTTCTGGGGACGGGTGCGCAGCCTTAGCGATGCGGCGCTGGAAAATTATCTATCGACGCAGGCGGCGGCGCAGGCGGCCACGCTGAGCCTCATCGCCCAGGTGGCGGACGGCTACCTGCGGCTGCGCGAACTGGACGAACGCCTGGAGCTCACCCGCGAGACCATCGACTCGCGCGCGGAATCGCTGCGCATCTTTCGCCGCCGCTTCGAGGAAGGCGCCATCTCGAAGCTGGACCTGACGCAGGTCGAGACGCTGTGGCAGCAGGCCAAGGCATTGGGCACGGAACTGGAACGTTCGCGCGCCGCACAGGCGCACACCCTGGAATTGCTGGTGGGTGCGCCGCTGGATCTGCCCGCCGGTCCGGCGCGGCTCAATGACGAGGCCGTGATGCGCGATCTGCCGGCGGGGCTGCCGTCCGACCTGCTGACCGACCGGCCCGACATCCTGGCCGCGGAGCATCGGCTAAAGGCCGCCAACGCCAACATCGGCGCGGCCCGCGCCGCCTTTCTGCCCAGCATTACGCTGACCGGGGCCTTCGGCACGGCCAGCGCCGAACTGGACGGACTGTTCGCGGGGGGAAGCCGCGCCTGGAATTTCGCGCCCAGCATCAACCTGCCGATCTTCGATGCCGGCCGCCGGCAGTCCACGCTGGACCTGACCGAAGCGCGCCGGGATCTGGCAGTCGCCAGCTACGAACAGACCATACAAAGCGCATTCAGGGACGTGTCCGACGCGCTGGCGTCGCGCCGGTGGCTGGCCGAACAGGTGGACGTGCTGCGCGCCACCGTGGCGGCGCAGGCCGAGCGTACCCGCCTGGCGCAGTTGCGCTACGACCATGGCGCCTCTCCGTACCTGGAAGTGCTCGACGCCAAGCGGGATCTGCTGGCCGCGCAGCAGCAGCTGGTGGAAACGCGCCGCGCGCTCCTGTCCAGCCGCATCGGTCTGTATGCCGCGCTGGGCGGCGGGTCGCTGGCGCCTGAAGCGCCTGACGCCGGCACGGCCCAACGCTGACGGGCCCGACGCTGAAAAGCCCAAAGATCAAGGACACGCCGACATGCCTCTACCCAAACGAAAACTGGTCTTCGTGATTGCCCTTGTGGTTGCCGCAGCCGCCGGCTACTACGGCTGGCGCATGTTGGCGGACACCGGGCCGGGCCCCGGTTTTGTCAGCGGCAACGGCCGGATCGAAGCCACCGAGATCGACGTGGCCACCAAGCTGGCGGGCCGCGTGCAGGAAGTGCTGGTCACGGAGGGCGACTTCGTCGCGGCGGGCCAGCCGCTGGCGCGCATGCAGATCGACACGCTGCAGGCGCAGCGCGAGGAAGCGCGGGCGCAGCATCAGCAGGCGGTCAATGGCGCGGCCAGCGCGGCGGCGCAGGTGGCGCAGCGCGAAAGCGACAAACGGGCCGCCGAAGCCGTCGTGGTGCAGCGCGAAAGCGAGCTGGACGCGGCGCGCCGGCGCCTGGCCCGCTCGGAAACGCTGTCCAAGGAAGGCGCCTCGTCGATCCAGGAACTGGACGATGACCGCGCCCGGGTGCGCAGCATGGAGGCGGCGGTGAACGCGGCCCGTGCCCAAGTCACGGCGGCCGCCGCGGCCATCGACGCCGCGCGCGCCGCGCAGGTCGGCGCCCAATCGGCGATTGCGGCCGCGCAGGCCACGGTTGCGCGCATCGATGCAGACATCGCCGACAGCGAACTGCGCGCCCCGCGCGCCGGCCGCGTGCAGTACCGCGTGGCGCAGCCGGGCGAGGTCCTGGGCGCGGGAGGCAAGGTACTCAACATGGTCGACCTGGCCGACGTCTACATGACGTTCTTCCTGCCCGAGCAGGCCGCGGGCCGAGTCGCGCTGGGCCAGGATGTTCGCATCATCCTGGATGCCGCGCCGGAATACGTCATCCCCGCCACGGTGTCGTTCGTGGCCAGTACCGCACAATTCACGCCCAAGACCGTCGAGACCGCGAGCGAACGCCAGAAGCTGATGTTCCGGGTCAAGGCGCAGATCAGCCCCGACCTGCTGCGCCGCCACCTGACGCAGGTCAAGACCGGGCTGCCCGGCGTGGCGTGGCTGAAACTGGACCCGGATGCGCAGTGGCCCGGCTATCTTGACGTCAAGGTGCCCTGATGTCCCCGGCCGTCCCGCCCGTCGCCTCGCTGTCCGATGTCGGCCTGCGCTATGGCAAGACCCAGGCGCTGGACGGCATCACGCTGGATATTCCCGCCGGACGCATGGTGGGACTGATCGGCCCGGACGGCGTGGGCAAGTCCAGCCTGCTCGCGCTGGTGGCGGGCGCGCGGGCCGTGCAGCAGGGCAAGGTCATGGTGCTGGGCGGCGACATGGCCAGCCGTAGGCACCGAGAGGCCGTCTGCCCGCGCATCGCCTACATGCCGCAGGGCTTGGGCAAGAATCTCTACCCCACCTTGTCCGTGGAAGAAAACCTGCAGTTCTTTGGCCGCCTGTTCGGCCATGACGCGGCCGAGCGCCGCCGCCGCATCGACAGCCTGACCCGCAGCACCGGCCTGTCGGCCTTCCTGTCCCGGCCCGCGGGCAAGCTGTCGGGCGGCATGAAGCAGAAGCTGGGGCTGTGCTGCGCGCTGATCCATGATCCGGACCTGCTCATCCTTGACGAACCGACGACCGGCGTGGACCCGCTGGCGCGCGCGCAGTTCTGGGATCTGATCAACGAGATTCGCGCGCAGCGGCGCGGCATGAGCGTCATCGTGGCGACCGCCTACATGGACGAGGCGCAGCGTTTCGATTGGCTGATCGCCATGGACGACGGCCGCGTGCTGGCCACCGGCACGCCCGCAGAATTGCAGGACCGCACCGGCGCGCAGACGCTGGAAGCGGCCTTCATTGCGCTGCTGCCCGAGCAAAAGCGGCGCGGCCACAAACCCGTCGAGATCGTGCCGCTGGCCCTGGACGAGGACGCCGGCATCGCCATCGAGGCACGCGACCTGACCATGCGCTTTGGCGACTTCGTGGCCGTGGACCACGTCAACTTCCGCATCCGGCGCGGCGAGATCTTCGGGTTCCTGGGCTCGAACGGCTGCGGCAAGTCGACCACCATGAAGATGCTGACGGGCCTCCTGCCCGCCAGCGAAGGCCAGGCCTTTTTATTCGGAGAGGAGGTCGATCCGCGCAACATCGACACGCGCCGGCGCGTGGGCTACATGTCGCAGGCCTTTTCGCTGTACGGCGAACTGACCGTGCGGCAGAACCTGGTGCTGCACGCGCGGCTGTTCCACGTGCCGGAGGCCGACATCCCCGCGCGCGTCCAGGAGATGGTTACGCGCTTCGGGCTGGACGGCGTGCTGGACGCGCTGCCGCAGAACCTGCCCATGGGCGTGCGCCAGCGGCTTTCGCTTGCCGTGGCGATGGTGCACAAGCCCGAGCTGCTCATCCTGGACGAGCCAACGTCGGGGGTGGAACCGGTCGCGCGCGACGGATTCTGGAACCTGCTGATCGAACTGGCCCGCAAGGATCACGTCACGATCTTCATCTCCACGCACTTCATGAACGAAGCCCAGCGATGCGACCGCATTTCGCTGATGCACGCGGGCAAGGTGCTGGTCAGCGCCGCGCCCGACGAAATCATTCGCTTGCGCGGCGCAAGCTCGCTGGAAGCCGCCTTCATCGCCTATCTGATCGACGCGGGCGCCGGCACCGCGGCCGACACGGGTGCGGCGCCGCCGATTGAGGACGCCGCCCCGCGCGCACAGCCGGCCCGGCGCGGGTTCAGCCTGCATCGCGCGTTCAGCTACATGTGGCGCGAATCGCTGGAGCTGCGGCGCGACCCCGTGCGGGCCACGCTGGCGCTGATGGGCTCGCTCTTGCTGATGTTCGTGATGGGCTACGGCATCAGCCTGGACGTCGAGGACCTGCGCTATGCGGTCATGGACCGCGACCAGACGGGCCTGAGCCAGAACTACAGCCTGAATCTGTCGGGGTCCCGCTACTTCATCGAACATCCGCCCATCGCCGATTACGCGGACCTGGACGCGCGCATGCGCAGCGGCGAGCTGTCGCTGGCCATCGAGATTCCGCAGGGCTTCGCGCGCGACATTGAGCGCGGCAAGCCCGTGCAGATCGGCGTCTGGATCGACGGGGCCATGCCGCAACGGGCCGAGACCATACGCGGCTATGTGCTGGGCATGCACCAGGGCTGGCTGGCGCAGCAGGCGCGCGAGCGGCTGGGCGCCAGCGCGCAGCTTCCCGTCAGCGTGGAAACGCGGTTTCGCTACAACCCCGATGTGCGCAGCCTGCCCGCCATGGTGCCTGCCGTCATTCCGCTGCTGCTGCTGATGATGCCGGCCATGCTGACGGCGCTGGCCGTCGTGCGCGAAAAGGAATTGGGCTCGATCACCAATCTTTACGTCACGCCGGTGACGCGGCTGGAATTCCTGCTGGGCAAGCAGGCGCCGTATGTCGCGCTGGCGATGTTGAACTTCCTGCTGATGGCCCTGCTTGCCGTGACGCTTTTCGGCGTGCCCATCAAGGGCAGCTTCGGCACGCTATTGCTCGCCGCGCTGATCTACAACGTGGTGGCCACCGCCATTGGCCTGTTGGCCTCCACGTTCACGCGCAGCCAGATCGCCGCGCTGTTCTTCACGATGATCGGTACCCTGGTTCCGGCCGTGCAGTTTGCCGGGCTGCTCAACCCGGTGTCGTCGCTGGAAGGCGCGGGCCGGCTGATCGGCCAGGTCTATCCCGCCACCCACATGCTCATCATCAGCCGCGGCGTGTTCAGCAAGGCGTTGGGGCTGCATGACCTTTACGCCTCGTTCTGGCCGCTGCTGATCTCCATTCCCATCATCCTGGGCGCGTCGGCGCTGCTGTTGAAAAAGCAGGAGACCTGACATGCGGCACCTGGCGAACATCTACCGCCTAGGCGTGAAAGAGCTCTGGAGCCTGGCGCGCGACCCGATGATGCTGGTGCTGATCGTCGTGTCGTTCACGTTGATGATCTACACGGCGGCCACCGCCGTGCCCGAAACGCTGCACAACGCGCCCATCGCCGTCGTGGACGAAGACCAGTCGCCGCTGTCCGCGCGCATCGTCTCGGCCTTCTATCCGCCGCATTTCACGCCGCCGCAGCTTGTGACCCCGGCGCAGGCGGACGCCAACATGGACGCAGGCCGCCAAACGTTTACCGTCAACATCCCGCCCAATTTCCAGCGCGACGTGTTGGCCGGGCGGCCGGCGCAGATCCAGCTGAATGTCGACGCCACCCGGATGAGCCAGGCGTTCTCGGGCAGCAGCTACATCCAGCAAATCATCACCGACGAGATCAACGAATTCGTCAGGCGCTATCGCGCGCCCACCGAGCTGCCGGTTGAACTAGCGGTGCGCATGCGATTCAACCCGAACCTCACCCAGTCGTGGTTCGGCGCGCTGATGGAGATCATCAATAACGTCACGATGCTGTCCATCATCCTGACCGGCGCCGCGCTGATCCGCGAGCGCGAACACGGGACCATCGAGCACCTGCTGGTCATGCCCGTCACGCCCACCGAGATCATGGTCGCGAGGGTCTGGTCGATGGGGCTGGTCGTACTGGCGTCCGCTGGGCTATCGTTGACGTTCGTGGTGCGGGGCCTGCTGCATGTGCCGATCGAAGGATCGGTCGCGCTGTTTCTGGCCGGCGTGGCGCTGCACCTGTTCGCCACGACCTCGATGGGCATTTTCATGGCTACGCTTGCACGCAGCATGCCGCAATTCGGCATGTTGCTCGTACTAGTGCTGTTGCCCCTGCAGATGCTGTCCGGGGGCACCACGCCGCGCGAAAGCATGCCGGCGTTCGTGCAGAACATCATGCTGGCCGCGCCCACGACGCATTTCGTGGAACTCGGCCAAGCCATCCTCTATCGCGGCGCGGGCATCAGCGTCGTATGGCAACCCTTCCTGGCGCTGGCGCTGATCGGCGCCGTCCTGTTTGCGTTATCCCTGGCGCGTTTTCGCAAGACCCTCAGCCAGATGGCATGAGGCCCGTGTGTATTCGTTTCCCCTTACCACTTTCATAAAAGGACGGATGATGAAGAAAGCAAATGCCTCCCTGCCCGATGGCCTGACCGGCGCCAACGTCGCCTTCTGCCAGCGCCTGGCCCAGCTTGCGCAGGAAAGCCAGCAGCGTTGGCTCGAAATGGGCCAGCGGCTGGCCAGCGACAGCTCGGGCCAGTATCTCGCCGCCTTTTCCCCCATGCCCCCCACCGCCAACTGGCAGGACGCCATACCCGCCATGGGCGAACTCGCGCGCAAGCGCTGGCAGACCCAGCTGGAAGCCAGCCAGGCCCTCACCCACGCAGCGCTGCAGGAGCAGGCCACCTTGGCGGCCGGCGTGGGCGAAGCGATGTGCGAATGGTTCAAGCAGGCCAACGGCGCGGCTGCCGACAATTCACCGCTCGCGCAGATGTGGTCCGTGATGACCAAGCAGATGGCGGCCGCCTGCGCCGCCATGCAGGACGCCAACCAGCAAGGAGGCCGCCATGACCTCTAAACGCACGGCGCTCATCACGGGCGGGACCGGATGCCTGGGCCGCGCCATCGCCGTGGCGCTGCACGATGCGGGCCACGACGTCATCGTCACCTACCATTCCAGCGAGGCCGCCACGCGCGACTGGATCAAGGAGGAAGCGGCGAAAGGCCGAACCTTTTCCTCGTACAAGGTGGACGTGGCGGACTTCGACGCCTGCCAGGTGCTGGCCCGCCGGCTCGAAGAGGACGGCCGCCAGATCGACATCCTGGTGAACAACGCGGGCATCACGCGCGACGCGAGCCTGCGCAAGATGAGCGCGCAGGATTGGGCGGACGTCATGCACAGCAACCTGGATTCCATGTTCAACATGACCCAGCCGCTGTGCGGTCCGATGGCGGATCGGGGCTGGGGCCGCATCGTCAACATCTCGTCGGTCAACGGCAGCAAGGGCGCGTTCGGGCAGACCAACTACGCGGCGTCGAAGGCGGGCATTCATGGGTTCACGAAGTCGCTGGCGCTGGAAATGGCCCGCAAGGGCGTCACGGTGAACACGGTGTCGCCCGGCTATCTCGCCACGCGGATGGTGCAGGCCGTGCCGCCGGAAGTCATGCAGGAAAAGATCCTGCCGCAGATCCCGGTGGGGCGGCTGGGCGAACCCGATGAAATCGCCGCGCTCGTCGCGTTCATCTGCAGCGATGTGGCCGGCTTCATGACGGGCAGCAACGTGGCCATGAATGGCGGCCAGCATATGTATTGATGCCGCCGTTCTTTCAGCGTCCCGGCGCCTTGCGCTGCGCCTGCATCTGCGCCCGCAACGAGATCGCGTCCGGCCGCATGGGCAGCGCCAGCCGGCCCTGACGGTCGATGGCGCCCCATTCTCCGCCCGTCACGACGCTGTGTTCGCCGTCGCGCGTGCGCTCGATGCGGCAGCCCTTGCAGACCGCGGCCAGGCCGCCTTCGAAGCGGTCGACCCAATCGTAGGGCGTGGCCAGCACGCGGTTGAGCTGCTTGTCGTAGTAGGCCATGCCGCCGGCCCAAGGCCCGCGCGTCAGGCCTTCCTCGAAGTCGTCCGCGCTGTTGTCGAACGTGACCACGGCCACGGCGTGTCCGTCGGGCCGCACCCAGTGCCACGAGCCGTTGGCCGTGGCGGGCGACAGGCCATCGTCGCTGAAATCCATGCGCGCCAGCACGGCAGGCCGGAACTCGACGCTGTCCTTCGTGGCGCGGGCGCAGTGCTCGACGTGTTCCAGCGACCCTTGCGCCTGCCTGTCCGCAAAGAAGCACGCGAGGTCGTATTCAACGGCGAGGCCCGGGGTGAGAGCCAGCGAAGTCAGCAGGGCAGCGATCAGCATGCGGGGCATCCTAGCATGGCGCCCGCGTGCCGATCGGCATGCTCATCGTCCAGAAAAAAGCGGCCCCTGCGGGGACCGCCCTGCCCTTCAGTTGGCCGTGGCGCCCGAATCCTTGACCGCCTTGGCCCAGGCCGCCATCTCGGTCTGGATGAATTTGCCGAATTCCGCCGTGTTCACGCCGGAGGCGCGCGCGCCCTCTTCCAGCAAACGTTGCTTGACCTCGGGCGCCGCCAGCGCGCCGGTCAGCGCCTGGTTCAGCCGCGCCACCACCGCGTCCGGCGTGCCCGCCGGCGCGACGATGCCGTGCCAGGACACCGCCTGGAAACCGGGCAAGCCGGACTCGGCCATCGTCGGCACGTCGGGCATCGCGGACGAGCGCTCGGGCGAGGTCACGGCCAGGGCGCGCAGCGATCCTGCCTTCACGTGCGGCAGCACGCCCGGTATGGTGGTGAACATGAAATCGATCTGGCCGCCGATGAGATCGGTGATGGCGGGGCTGCCGCCCTTGTAGGGCACGTGCGTGAACTGGAGCTTGGCTTCGCTCTTGAACATCTCGCCGGCTAGATGCCCCGGCGTGCCGGCGCCCGCCGAGCCCATGTTGGTCTTGTCGCCTTGCGACCGGATGAAGGCGATGAGTTCCTGCACGTTGCCGGCCTTGACGTTGGGACCGACGACCAGCACGTTGGGCACGGTGGCCAGCAGCGTGACGGGCGTGAAGTCCTTGACCGCGTCGTAGGAAATGCGCGAATAGAGCGACGGGTTGATGCCGTGCGTGCTGGCGGTGGCCAGCAGCAGCGTGTAGCCGTCCGGCGCGGACGAGGCCACCTGCTTGGCGGCGATGGTGCCGTTGGCGCCGCCCTTGTTGTCGATCACGATGGTCTGGCCCAGCGTCTTGGCGGCTTCGGCAGCGACGGTGCGCGCCAGAATGTCGGACGTGCCGCCGGCCGAATGGGGCACGACCAGCGTGATCGGCTTGGCGGGATAGGTTTGCGCCATCGCCGCAGGCAGGGCGGGCGTCAGACAGGCGGCCAGCGCGCAGCGCGCCAGCAAACGAGTGCGGAACATTGATGTCTCCAGGGTTGTAGCCGGCTGCGGCGCCTCGTGCGGGCGCCGTCAGGCTGGCGATAAGGCCGGTCCGGTCAGTCCGAACCGAGCTGCAGCTTGTTGGGCTGGCGTTTCTCGATGGACCACTTCAAGAGCGCGGCCGAGCGGTAGATGCCATGCGCGAACTTGCCGTAGGGCAAGGTCAGAAACAGCGCCATCACGACGCCCAGGTGGACCGCCAGCAGCAGCGCCATTGCGCTGCCGTCGCGGCCGGCCAAGAGCGCCAGGCCCGTCGCGCTGGTCAGGAACAGCAGCACGATGAAGCCACGGTCCATCGGCTTTTGCGCCGCGTCACCTTGCAGCGGATGGCGCTTGACGTTCAGCCACAGCAACCCGGCCGGCCCGATCAGAAGGCCAATGCCGCCCGCGGTGCCCAGCAGCACGGGCGCGCTCAGGATCGGATACGGCGCCTGCTGGCCCAGCAGATAGTGGTACAGCGTGGCGACACAGGTGGCCGCAAAGCACAGCATGAAACCGTAGAACGTGAAATGGTGGAACCGCCGGCGCCACAGCGTGAAGGCATCGTCGGTGTTGTTGCAGCCCTTGCCGTGGCCGCCGTCCAGGTAGCGCAACCGCAGCGCGTCGTGCGCCGCCTCGGCCACCGCCGCGCCGGAGGCTGCCCCCGGGCTGACGTTGCGCCAGAAGCGGGTCACCCCCACCGCCAGCGCCAGCATCGAAAAGCCGAACACCACGCCGAACATCAACGCCAGCGTGTTGTGCGGAAAGACGGCGTAGAAGTTGCCGGCCATCGGTTCATGGAAAAGGCCGCCCGCCATCACCACCGCCAGCACCAGGAACAGCGCCAGGCCTGCGGCCGTGGCCAGCGACAGCGCCAGGCCATTGCGCTTGTACAGCGTGCCCAGCGCGGCGGGCCACGCGTAATCGGTGTACGTCTGCATCCGCACCTTGGCCATTGCCTGCGGCACGTTGACGGCGAATTCGTGCGGCGGCGCGTACTGGCACGCGTGCAGACAGGCGCCGCAGTTGTGGCACAGGTTGGCCAGGTAGTTCAGGTCCGCCTTGCCGAATTCCAGGCGGCGGGTCATGGCGGGAAACACCGCGCAGAAGCCTTCGCAGTAGCGGCAGGCGTTGCAGATCTGCATGACGCGCGCCACTTCGGTTTCGTCGCCGGTCAGCGTTTCGGTCAGCGGCTTGGCGCCCCGGGCATGAAAGCGCACCGGCTGCTCGGCCGGGGCCGCGGGCTGGGCAGGCGTTGAACCCGTCTGACTGCTGGAAAAGGACTGCGCCTCGCGGGCCAGGGCTTCAAGCTGCTTCATGATGTGCTCCCGCATGTTTCTGGCTGAGCGCCGCCGCCGCGGCGCGGGTGCCGGCAATGCGGCCAAATGCCGTGCCGATGGACATGCCCACCCCGGCGGTGTAGCCCTTGCCCAGCACGTTGCCGGCCATCATTTCGCCGGCGACAAAGAGGTTGTCGCTGGGCGTGTCGTTGAACCGGACCGCGGCGGTGTCGTCCACCTTCAGGCCCAGGTACGTAAAGGTGATACCTGGACGCAGCGCATAGCCGTAGAACGGCGCAGTGTCGATTGGGCGCGCCCAGTGCGTCTTGGCGGGCGTCACGCCTTCGGTATGGCAATCGTCCAGCGCCGTGTGGTCGAACTTGCCCACGCGGCAGGCGGCGTTGTAGTCGCCGATGGTCTTGGCGAAGGTGGCCGGATCCAGGCCCAGCTTCTCGGCCAGTTCGGGCAGCGTGTCGGCTTTCACGCCCGGAAACACGGGCGGCATGAAGCGGCCGATCGCCTTGGCGTCGATGATGGAATAGGCGATCTGGCCGGGCTGCATGGCGGTCAGGCGGCCCCAGATCGCGTAGCGCTTGGGCCAGAAGTCCTCGCCTTCGTCGTAGAAGCGCTCGGCGTCGCGGTTGACGACCACGCCCAGCGACACGCAATCGATGCGCGTGCAGATGCCGCCGTCGTACAGCGGCGCGCGGGCGTCGATCGCCACGCAGTGCGATTGCGAAGGATCGCCGACGCCGTCGGCGCCGGCGTCCAGCATGAACTTGAGCAGCACGCCCATGTTGAAGCGCGTGCCGCGGATCAGGAAGTTGTCGGCCGGCCATTCGCCGCGCTCGTTCTGGCCCCAGGCCTCGCGCAGCCATTCGCGGTTGGACTCGAAGCCGCCCGCGGCCAGCACACAGGCGCGGGCCTCGATGCGTTCGGCGCCGATGCGCGCGGCCACGAAGCGGCCGTTGTCCAGCTCCAGCGAATCGACCGGCGCGTTGTAGCGGACCTGTACGCCCAGCGCCTCGGCGCTGCGGTAATAGGCGTTGACCAGCGCCTTGCCGCCGCCCATGAAGAACGCATTGGTGCGGGCCACGTGCAGCGCGCCCGACAGCGGCGGCTGGAAGTTCACGCCGTGGCGGCGCATCCAGTCGCGGCAGGTGGAGGATTCGCGGATGACCAGCCGCGCCAGGTGTTCGTTGGTCTGCCCGCCCGTCACCTTGAGCAGGTCCTGCCAGTATTCTTCTTCGGGATACGCGTCGATCAGCACGTCCTGCGGCGCATCATGCATGCAGCGCAGGTTGCGCGTGTGCTGCGAGTTTCCGCCCCGCCATTCCTTTGGCGCCGCTTCCAGCAGCAGCACGCTGGCGCCGGCTTCGCGCGCCATCAGGGCCGCGCACAGCGCCGCATTGCCCCCACCAATCACCAAGACGTCAACCATGCCATCTTCCCCAGTTCAAGGGGCAGACTCTACGCAGCGGCGCGCCGCTGCGATATCAGGCGGGCGTCAACGGGTGTTCACGATTCGTGAAGAGTCACCACCGCCCATTTGCCCTCCCGCGCCAGGGTGCGGGAGACATCGGCCATGACCAGGCGGGCGGCCAGCGCCGCGGGCGACAGCTCCTCGTCCGACAGGCTGGCCAGCAGGTTGGACCGAAACAGGTGGGCATCGTCAATACGGGCCATCTGCAACTGGCCGGGTGCGATGCGCGCGGTGGCCGAGCTGGGCTGGATCGTGGCCGCGCCGCCCTGCCGCACCACGTCCATGAGCAGCGACAGGCCGTCGACCTCGGCCACCACCCGGGGCGTGCGCCCCAATTGCTGGAACGCGTTGTTGACCAGCGCCCGCAGGCCGTGGCGGCCGCTGGGCAGCACCAGCGGCAGGTCGGCAATTGCCTCCAGCCGCGTCGTGTCGCCAAACGGCACGCCGGGCATGTCGGGCCGGGCGAACAGGAACAGGGGTTCGTCCAGCAGCGGCATCACGCTCCAGCGGCGCGCGGATTCGGCGTGGAACACGATGGCCAGGTCCAGCAGGCGGCCGTTGAGCATGTCGGTCAGATGCCCGGACAACGCCTCGACCAGGTGCAGCCGGATATCGGGGTAGCGCTCGTTCATGGCCTGCAGGAACGGCGCCCCCAGCACCGCGGCCGTGGTGGACGGCAGGCCGACGCTGACGTGGCCCGCCAGCCGCGCCTGCTGGGCGGCCTGGACGGCGTCGTCGGCGTGGCGCAGGGCCAGTTGCGCCTGCCGGAAGAACGCCAGCCCCGCGTCCGTGGGCACGACGCCGCTGGCGCTGCGCTGCAAGAGGCGCGTGGACAGCTCGCCTTCAAGGCGGCTGATCTGCTGGCTGAGCGCCGAGGTGACCATGCCGATCGACATGGCCGCCCGGCCGATGCTGCCAGCCTCGACCACCCGCACAAAGTAACGAAGCTGGCGCAGTTCCATGGGTCAGCCCGGGATGGTCAGTCCCTTGGCGACGGCCGGGCGCGCAACGAATGCGTCCAGCACGCGCGCGACGTTCTTGAACGACGAAAAGCCGACGAGATCGCCGGCGTCGTAGAACCCCACCAGGTTGCGCACCCAGGGAAAGATCGCGATATCGGCGATGGTGTACTGGTCGCCCATCACCCAGTCGCGCCCTTGCAGGCGCTGGTCCAGTACCGTCAGCAGGCGCTTGGACTCGTCGACGTACCGGTCGCGCGGCCGCTTATCCTCGTAGTCCTTGCCCGCGAACCGATGGAAAAAGCCCAGCTGGCCGAACATCGGTCCGATGCCGCCCATCTGGAACATCACCCATTGCAGCGTTTCAAAGCGTCCGGCCGCGTCGGCAGGAATGAACTGGCCGGCCTTGCTGGCCAGGTAAACCAGGATCGCGCCGGACTCGAACAGGCCCAGCGGCTTGCCGTCCGGCCCGTTCGGGTCGAGGATGGCCGGAATCTTGTTGTTCGGGCTGAGCGACAGGAACTCGGGCGTGAACTGATCCTTGGTATCGAAGGCGACACGGTGGACCTCGTAGGGCAGACCCGTCTCTTCCAGCATGATCGACGCCTTCACGCCGTTGGGCGTCGGCAGCGAATAAAGCTGGATGCGGTCGGGGTGCTGGGCGGGCCACTTCTTGGTGATGGCAAAGTCGTCTAGGGAGGACATGCGGGGTTTCTCCGGGGCAGGCGGGGTTGGGTGACGACAATCCTAGCGCAAAACCCGGTGCAATCCCCACCGCAGCGCGGATGCCGCCACCGCAATGGGCAGCACCATGGGCCATTGCGCCAGGAACAGCTCGCGTGTTGCCTCGCCGGGCGCCCAGGTGTTGCCAAACACCTGCGGCGACGGCGGCGCCAGATACAGGGCAACGAGGGCCGCGGCAAAGGTCGCCAGCAGGCGCCAGGGCGTGGATCGCCGCAGCCGGGCCGGGCGCTCGGCCAGGATCAGCACGATGACGCCCGCCAGCCCGGCCAGGACGGCCTCGGCGTAGAAGTCGCGCACGCCGTACAGGTAAGGCGCGACGGGGACGACCCAGCCATAGGCGCCGGTCGTCAGCACGGAGGTCAGGCAAGCGCCGAACAGCGCGGCGGCGAAGGACAGGAGAAGCAGGTCGAGGGTTCGCGCTAGGAGTTTGGGCATGAGCGGATGGCGGCAAAGGCGTGGCGGGAGAATGCCATACGTTCCTGCCCGGCGCTGGGCCGGGCGTGGAACGGGTTTGTGATGCACAATCCGCCTCGCGCCCGCAAGGCGGCGCCCTGCCCCGCAGGTCACCCCATACCGCCGTGGCGCCCGCCGCGCCCGGCGCCACTGGCAGTCTCCATGAAGCACCCGCAGCAACGTTCCGGACAACCCGCCACTTTCCATCGCCGCCTCGTCCCGGCCCGCGCAGATTGGCGAATGGGGGCCGCGGCGTCATGCCTGGCCGCCGCAGCGTGGCTGACCGGTCCGGCCGCGCACGCCGCGGGCCAGGATGCCGCGCAAGCGGTATCCGGCACCCCGGCGGCGCCGGCGGCCGACACCCTGCGCACCACGCGCAGCCTGACGCTGACGCTGTGGGATGGCAAGCGCGCCGCCCCCGCGCCCCACACGCCGTACCGCGCCTTCGTCACCGGCAAGGGCGACGCCATCCTCGATACGCCTTCCGGCGACGGCATCCTGCACGGCGTCACCGATGGCGAGGGACGCACGGCGCCGATCCGGACGACGCTGCCGCACGCGGAGGACGACTTCACCCTGATCCGCCGCATCGGGGATGGCCCGTGGGGCCACTTCTTTCAGCTGCACAGCAGCGGGTCCCCCGAGCCCTTGCCCGGCTGGCCGTACATCATGACCATGCGCCAGCGCTGGGGCGAAGCCTGGGTGGACCTGGGCTACACCAACCGCCAGGGCGCGACGGCCTACTTCAGCCACGACGTGCCGGCCGGTGCGATCTCGCTGCACATCGACGCGCAGGTCACGCGCGACGGGCCCTGCTTTGCCGAGCTGGACGCCGTCAACCGCGCGTTCGCCCGGAACGACACCGACGGCGCCCGCGCCCTGATCGACGGCATGCGCTGCACCCGCAGCGCCGACCAGAAGCTGGACCTGGCGCGGCTGCTGCTGGCCGCCGGCCAGCCCGGCCTGGCGCGCCATTGGCTGCTGCAGGCACGCCAGCGGCCATTTCCGGACATGTTCAAGCCCGTCGACCCAGACGAACGGCGCAAGCGGCTGGAAGTGGCGCGCCTGCTGGGCATGCCGGATCTGGTGTTGCAGGATTCGACCGTCCTGCAAGAGCGCGCGGCCGGCAAACGCGGCGCGCGCGCCGCCAGCGCGGTAGACCTGGCGAACAACACGGCCTACTACCTGGCGGACTTCCCGGACTACCTGCCGCAAGCCGAGGTGCAGGCCCGCCGCTCGCTCGATCGCGTCGGCCCGCGTCCGTACAACCAGGGCACGCTGGGCTGGATCCTGGCCCTGCGTGGCCAGACCGCCGAAGGCCTGCGCCTGATGCACACGGCGTACCGCGACCTGCCGCGCGACGAGGAAATGGTGGCCGACTACGGCCTTGCGCTGTGGCGTAGCGGGCAACGGGACCAGGCCACGCGGCTGTGGGACGAGGCGCAGCGCGAATGCGTGTGGGGCGTGCGCATGCACACCGCCTTGCGGGAGGCGGGATACCCGCACCCGTACTTCCTGCCCGCGGATTCCGATGCGGTGAACGCCTATCGCGCGCGCTGTGCGAAACCGCGGATCAAGGCGAAGACGGCAGGCCTATAATCCTGCCCATACGCTGCGAGTAACGCGCCTGCTGAGGGGCAGTCGCAGGAGACCTTTATGAAATCCTTCCCGACGCGCCTGCTTGCTCTGCTTGCCGCCGCACTGCTCCTGGCCGGCTGCGGCGCCGGCCCCGGCGGACCGCCCCACCCGGGCGCGGTCAATCCCTACAGCACCGGCGGCTTCCGTGACGCGGGGCCCAACTATCCCGATACCGGCCGCTGACGCCGCCGCACCCGTCCGGCGTGCAGGGCACCTTGCCACCGCCGTGACGGCCCGAACCGCATAACAGCTTTGCGCCCGCGGGCCCCTCCCGCGGCGCCCGCCAACTCCTAGACTGCCTGCACATACCGCAGTCAAGGAGAAGGCTTTGCAGCCGCTGTTATCGAATCTCAAAGTGCTGGACCTGAGCCGCATCCTGGCCGGTCCGTGGGCCAGCCAGATCCTGGCCGACCTGGGCGCTGACGTCATCAAGGTCGAGCGGCCAGGCCAGGGCGACGACACGCGCACCTGGGGCCCGCCGTTCCTGAAGGATGAAGACGGCCAGGACACCCGGGACGGCGCCTATTTCATTGCCACCAACCGCGGCAAGCGCTCCATCACGCTGGACCTGCAGACGCCCGAAGGCCAGGCGCTGGTCAAGGACCTGTGCCGCGACGCGGACGTGGTGCTGGAGAACTACAAGGTCGGCACGCTGGCGCGCATGGGGCTGGACTATGAGTCGCTGTCCAAGATCAATCCGCGCCTGGTGTACTGCTCGGTCACCGGCTTCGGCCAGACCGGACCGCGCGCCGCCGAACCCGCATACGACTTCCTGATCCAGGCGATGGGCGGCCTGATGAGCGTCACGGGCGAACGCGACGACCGGCCCGGCGGCGGTCCGCAGAAGGTGGGCGTGCCGATCGTGGACCTGACCACCGGCGTGTACGCCGCGCTGGGCATCGTGGCCGCGCTGTTGCGCCGCGCGCAGACCGGCAAGGGCGAGTACATCGACGTCGCCATGCTGGACGTGCAGGTGGGCCTGCTGGCCAACCAGGCCATGAACTTCCTGCTGGGCAACAAGGTGCCGCGCCGTACCGGCACCGCGCACCCGAACATCCAGCCGCAGCGCACGTTCGCCTGCGCCGACGGCGACATCGTCATCGTGGTGGGCAACGACGGGCAGTTCGCCACGCTGTGCGAGATGCTGGGCAAGCCCGAACTGGCGCAGGACCCGCGCTACATCACCAACAGCCAGCGCGTGCGCAATCAGGACACGCTGGATCCCGTGCTGGACGCCATCTTCGCCAGCCAGCCGCGCGCCCATTGGCTGGCCGCGCTGAAAAAGGCGGGCGTGCCGGCCGGGTCGATCAATACCGTGCCCGAGGTCTTCGAAGACCCGCAGGTCGTGCACCGCGGCATGCTGCGCCGCCTGCCGCATCCGGCCGCCGGCTCAGTGCCGCAGGTGATGAACCCGCTGCGATTCGGCAGCTCGGCCCTGCGCGCCGATGCCGCGCCGCCGCTGCTGGGCCAGCACACCGCCGACGTGCTGGCCGAGCTGGGCCTGTCCGCCGAGCAGATCCAGGACTATCGCGACCGCAAGATCATCTGAACAACAAAGGAGAGAGACATGAGCATGCCGGAGAACCTGGCCGGGCCCTACACGGCGCTGGACGTCGTGATCGCCGACGGCGTTGCCACCATCCTGCTGGCCAATCCGCCCGTCAACGCGCTCAGCACCGAGATGATGAACGAGCTGTCCTGGGTGCTGGACCGCATCTCGGAAACGCCCGAGGTGCGCGCGGTGGTGCTGTCAGGCCAGGGCAAGACCTTCTGCGCGGGCGCCGACCTGAAGAACCGCGCGGCCACCATCAAGGGGCCGGGCGACCTGCCGCAACACTCGCGCCGCACGCGGGAATGCTTTCATGCGATCCGCGAGTGCGCCAAGCCGGTGGTGGGCGCGATCAACGGCGCGGCGCTGGGCGCGGGGCTTGCCATCGTGGCCTCGTGCGACATCCTGATCGCCGCCTCCACCGCGGTCGTGGGCCTGCCGGAAATCAACGTCGGACTGCTGGGCGGCGGCCGCCACGGCATGCGGCTCTTTGGCCACTCGCGCCTGCGCCGCATGATGCTGACGGGTCTGCGCGTGGACGGCGACGAACTCTACCGGCTGGGCATCGTCGAGGCCAGCGTCCCCGCTGAAGAATTGATGGACCGCGCGATGGAACTGGCGCGCGAGCTGGCCAGCAAGAGCCCGCTGGCGTCCGTGCTGGCCAAGCAGACGCTCAACGCCATCGAAGACATGAGCCTGCGCGACGGCTACCGCTACGAACAGGACATGACGGCGGCCATCGCCAAGACCGAGGACGCGCAGGAGGCGCGCCGCGCCTTCCTGGAAAAGCGCGCGCCGGTGTTCCAGGGCAAATAACGGGAGCCGCCATGACCAGTGCATTGGAAGGCGTGAAGGTCCTGGACCTGAGCCGCGTGTTTTCCGGGCCGTGGGCCGCGCAGATGCTGGCCGACTTCGGCGCCGAGGTCATCAAGGTGGAGCGCCCCGGCCGCGGCGACGACGTGCGGCACCAGGGCTATCCCATGCCGGACCGCGACGGCAAGCCCAGCCGGGAGACTTCTTCGTTCGTCGCGATGAACCGCGGCAAGAAATCCGTGACGCTCGATATCTCGCGGCCCGAAGGCCAGTCGCTGGTGCGCCAGCTTGCGCAGAAGGCCGACATCGTCATCGAGAACTTCAAGGCGGGCGACCTGAAGCGCTACGGGCTGGACTATGCGTCGCTGTCGGAAGTGAATCCGCGGCTGGTGTATTGCTCGATCACCGGCTTCGGCCAGACCGGGCCCTACAGCCATCTGCCGGGCTACGATCCGATCTTCCAGTCGATGAGCGGCCTGATGAGCGTGACCGGCGTGCCGGACGGCGAGCCTGGGGCGGGACCGGTCAAGGCGGGTTATTCCGTGTCGGACCTGACCGCGGGCTTTTATGCGGTGGCGGCCATTCTTGCCGCGCTGCGGCACCGCGACCAGATCTCCGGCGTGGGCCAGCACATCGACCTGGCGCTGCTGGACGCGCAGATCGCGGCCATCTCGCACATCGGCATGAACTACCTGGCCAGTGGCCAGCTGCCTGCCCGCATGGGATCGGCCTCGCAGATCACCGCGCCGTTCCGCGCCTTCGAGTGCCGCGATGGGCATCTGATGGTGGCGGTGGGCAACGACTCGCAGTTCCGCAGCTTCTGCAACGTGATCGGCCTGCCCGACCTGGCCGCCGATCCGCGCTTTGACACCAACCCTAAGCGCGCCGCGGCGCAGGCCGATCTGTCCCGCATGATCGAGCCGGCGATGCTGGCGCGCACGGTGGCGGACTGGAACCAGGCGCTGGCAGCCGCCAATGTGCCGTGCGGCCCGATCTACACCATGGATCAGGTCTTCGAGGATCCGCAGGTGCGGCATCGCGAAGTACTGGGCAGCGTGACGCATCCGGCGCTGGGCCGCATGCCGGTTGTGCGCAATCCCATCCATTTTTCCGGCACGCCCATCGCACTGGGATTGCCGCCCCCCATGCTGGGCGAGCACACGGCCGACGTCCTGCGCGCCGAGCTGGGTCTGACCGACGCGGCGATCGCGCAACTGCACGCCGAGGGCATCGTATGAGCGCCGCCGACCACGAACTGATCGAGGAAATTCGCGACAGCGCGCGCAACTTTCTGCAACGCCGCGACCAGCGGCAACGCAAGCGCCGCACCCCGGGCGGCGACCGCGCGTACTGGCAGGAGATTGCCTCAGTCGGCTGGCTGGGCATGAGCGTGCCCGAAGCGCTGGGCGGTCTGGGACTGGGCTGGCACGCGATGGCCGCCGTGCTGGAGGAAGCGGGCCGCGCCCAATTGCCCGAGCCCCTCGTCGGGGCGGGCGTGCTGAGCACCGCGCTGCTGGCGCGCGTCACCCCGGCGGGCGATGCCGCTACCCGCGACGCGTTGCTGCAAGCCTTGTGCGCCGGTGAAAAAATGGTGGGCCTGGCTTGGCAGGAAACCGAAGGACAGCTCGAGGCCGGCGAATCCGCCGGGGCGTTTGGCGTCACGTTCACCGCGCGCGAAGGCGCCTATGTGCTGAACGGCGAAAAGCGCCACGTCCTCCCCGGCGCGGACGTGGACGGCTGGCTTGTCACGGCCGATGGCGAGACGGGGTCTGCGCTGTTCTATCTGCCCGCCGGCACGCCCGGCGTCACGGTGCAGACGCACGAACGCGCGGACGGCTCACCGGCCTGCCATCTGACGATCGAGTCCGCGGTGGTTGGCGGCGAGGCGTTGCTGGCGCGCGAGGGCGTGCTGGACGCGGTTGACGAGGCGCTGGACTACGGCCGCCTGATGCAGTCCGCGGAACTTGTGGGCATCGCGCGGCAGGTGCTGGCCGATTCGGTGGCCTACCTGAACACGCGCAAGCAGTTCGGCCAGACGCTCTCGTCGTTCCAGGCGCTGCAGCACCGTTTGGTGGACGCGACCCTGCAGGTCGAACTGGCGTCCAACAGCCTGCTGGACGCGCTGAACGCCATTGCCGCGGCGCCGGGCGACGTCAAGGCGCGCAAGGCGGCCGCCAGCCGGGTCAAGGCCCGCGCCGCACGCGCCGGCATCGACGCGGCGCGGCTGGCCATCCAGCTGCACGGCGCCATCGGCTACACCGACGAATGCGACGTCAGCCTGTATTTCCGCAGCGCCCTGCACCTGGGCGCCTGGCTGGGCAACGCCACGGCGCATCGCCAGCGTTATGGCGTGCTGGCAGCCGACCCGGCGCCGGAGACGGACGATGCGGCAGAGGATGCACCGGAGGAATCAACCCCCGGCCTGGACGCCACCGAGTTCCCGCGCGATGCGGACTGGAACGCCATGCCGGAAGCGGCGTTCCGCAAGCTGCTGCGCCGGTTCTTTCGCGCGCATTACCCCGATCACCTGCGGCACGTGCCGTGGCGGCTGCATTGGGACGAGATCAAGGCGTGGTACTTCACCTTGGCGCGCCAGGGCTGGATTGCGCCGTCGTGGCCGCGCGAGCATGGCGGCATGGCGCTGTCGCCCGCCCGGCAGATCGCGTTCATCGAGGAAGCCGAACGCTACGGCGTGGCGCGCGCGCCGGACCAGGGCCTGGTCATGCTGGGCCCCATCCTCATCCGCTACGGCACCGAGGCGCAGCGCGCACGGTTTCTGCCGGGCATCCTGTCCGGCGAGGCGGTGTGGGCGCAAGGCTACTCGGAACCGGACGCCGGATCGGACCTGGCATCGCTGCGCTGCGAGGCGCTGATCGACGGCGACGAACTGGTGGTCACCGGCCAGAAGACCTGGTCCACGCTGGCGCAGGACGCGACGCACATGTTCATGCTGGTGCGCACCGACAAGACCGTGAAGAAA
The DNA here is from genome assembly GCF_041879325.1 of Achromobacter sp. JD417. Lineage (NCBI taxonomy): Bacteria > Pseudomonadati > Pseudomonadota > Betaproteobacteria > Burkholderiales > Alcaligenaceae > Achromobacter > Achromobacter sp. JD417. Next base: position 5,404,287 of record NZ_CP087159.1, read on the forward strand.
CAGGCCGGCATCAGCTTCCTGCTGGTGGACCTGAATAGCCCGGGCGTCAGCCGCCGTCCGATCCGCACGCTGTCGGGCCACGAGGAGTTCTGCGAGGTCTTCTTCGACCAGGTCCGCGTGCCGCGCGGCAACGTGGTCGGCGAACTGAACGCGGGCTGGGGCATCGCCAAGGCGCTCCTGGGGTTTGAGCGCCTGTTCAGCGGCAGCCCCAAGCACGCCAGCCACGCGCTGCAGCAGATCTTCAGCCTGGCGCGCCAGCGCGGCCTGCTGGCCGATCCGGCGTTCACCGACCGGCTGGCCGAACTGCGGCTGGACAGCGCCGACCTGACCGCGATGTACCGCGTGTTTGCGGACATGGCCAAGGCCGGCCGCCCGCTGCCGCCGGAACTGTCGCTGCTCAAGATCTGGGCCACCGAGACGCACGAGCGGCTGGGCGCCCTGCTGATCCAGATCGCCGAGGAATACGGCGGCGCGGCGATGCGCCTGGGCTATGGCAACGGCGGCGTGCAGGCGCTGGCGCCTTACGTCAATGCGCTCGCGGCCACCATCTTCAGCGGCACCAACGAGATCCAGCGCAACATCTACGCCAAGCAGGTTCTGGGCCTGCAAGGCGCCTGACAATGACAACGCGCCGGCCCGAGCCGGCGCAACCGGAGAGAGACAAATGAAAAAAGCAACCGTACTGGCGGTGGCGGCAATGATCCTGGGCGGCGCCGCCGCGCCCGCCGCCCACGCGGCCCAACCGTGGCCAAGCCAGCCGATCCGGCTGATCGTGCCCTACCCGCCCGGCGGCTCGGTGGACAACCTGGCGCGCCTGCTTGCGCCGTCGCTGGGCGAGCGCCTGGGCCAGACCATCGTGATCGAGAACAAGGCCGGCGCCAGCGGCACCATCGGCGTGGACGCCACCGTGCGCGCCACGCCCGACGGCAATACGTTCGGCTTTGGCGTGCCGGGCGCCATCACCGGGCTGCCCCACGTCATGAAGGTGCCGTACGACGTGTCCAAGATCCAGTACGTGTCGCTGGTCGCGCGCATTCCGCAGGTCATCATGGTCAACCCGTCGTTGCCGGATACCACCCTGGCCGCGTTTGTCGACAGCGCCAAAAAGCACCCCGGCAAATACAACTACGGCTCGGCCGGCAATGTCACCACCCCGCACCTGGGCGGCGAACTGCTCAAGCAGCAGACCGGCATCGACATCATGCACGTGCCCTACAAAGGCGCCGCGCCCGCGGTGACCGCACTGCTGTCCAACGAAGTGCAGATGTTCCCCGGCGATGCCTCGGCCGCGCTGGGCTTCATCAAGGCGGGCAAGCTGCGCGCGCTGGCCGTGGCCAGCCCCGAACGCTTCGAGGGCCTGCCCGATGTGCCCACCACCAAGGAGGCGGGCTTTCCCGGCATCGTCGTGGAGTCGAACTACGGCGTCATCGCGCCCACCGGCACGCCCAAGGACATCGTGGACAAGATGTCGGACGCGATCGCCAAGTCGCTGGCCGACCCGGCGCTGCGCCAGAAAATGATCGACCAGGGCGCCATCCCCGTCGCCACGTCGCCGGACGCCTATCGCGCCCTGATGGAAGCGGAGTCCAAGAAATGGGGCGAGGTCATCAAGCGCGGCAAGCTGGGTCTGCAATAACGCCATGCCCGCACGCTTTTGCCGTACGCTTATGCCGATTCCACCGACTGCCGACCTGCGCCATCGACCATGCCATCCGCAAAAGCCACGGGCCTGAGCCTGGACCTGACCGCCGACCTTCACAAATGGCGCGCCTTCCTGGCCATCGCGGAACTTGGCAGCATCACGCGGGCGGCGCTGTATCTGGACCAGGACCAGTCGGTGCTGAGCCGCCGCATCAATGCGCTGGAACGCGAGTGCAATGCGCGGCTCTTTAACCGCACCGGGCGCGGGGTGAACCTGTCGGAAGTGGGTGAGCGCCTGTTCCCGCTGGTGCAAACGCTGCTGGGCGACGCCGAACGGCTTGAGCTGGAACTGAACGGCGAGGCCCGCGAACCTGCCGGCGAGGTCACGCTGGGCCTGTTGCCATCGACCGCGCACCCGCTTATCCGCCGGCTGTTTTCGCGGCTGCGCCAGCAGTTTCCCAAGGTGCACCTGAAAATCCTGGAAGGATCCAGCGGCCAGATCGAGGAATGGCTGACCGACAGCCGCGTGGACATCGCCATCCTGTACCGCTACGGCGACAAATGCCCGCCCGGCGAGCAAGCGCTAGCGTCCGTGGACTCTTACCTGGTCGGCGCGGCGGGCGACGCGCGCACGCAGGCCGGCGAGGTCACCTTCGATCAACTGGACGGGCTGCCGTTCATCCTGCCCGGCGCGCCCAATGGCCTGCGCAACGCGCTGGACGGCCTGGCGCGGGCGCGCAAGATCACCATCGCGCCCCTGATCGAGGCCGACTCGCTTCCGCTCATGAAGTCCATCGTCGAACACGAGAAGATGTACACCGTGCTGCCCCTGCACGCCGTGTGGCAGGAGGTGCAGGAGGGGCGCTTGAGCATCGCCGCGCTGCGCGACCCCACGATGAGCCGCATCATCTCGATGGCGTTCTCGCGATCGAAGGGGCCCGGACGCACGGTCACGGAAGTTGCCACGCAGATCGAGGCGCTGGTGCGCGAGATCGGCGGCGAAGGCGTCTGGCACGCCAGCCCGTAAGCGGCGTCCACCAGTGGGTTCAGGGTGCGGGTTCAGCGCGGGGGCTCAGCGCGCCCCCGCTTGTATTTATGCAAAGCCGTACAGACGCTCGGGGTTGTCCACCCAGACCTGCCTGCGCAGCGCGTCATTACCCAGCCAATCGTGCGCCAGGTCCACCAGCGCGTCGGCCGACGGCGCCGCCGCCCCCATGCGCACGAAGGGCCAGTCCGATCCCCACAGCACCTGATCCGGATTGGCGGCAGTGAAGGCATCGTGGATGAAGCGCGCGTTTTCATAATCGGGCGCGGCCCCCACCCGGCACACCGTCAGCTTCATCCAGATCCTGCCGTCGGCCAGCAGCCCGCGCAGCAGCTGGAACACCGGATCGGCCTCGCCCCGCGCCGGGACCAGGCTGCCCAGGTGGTCGATGACCAGCGGCAAGTCCAGCTTTGCCAGCTCGGGCAGATGGCGCAAATAGGTATCGCACGGCGCCCACAGCTGCGCGTGCAGGCCAAACTGCTTCATACGCGGCGCAAGCGCCGCGACCTGATCGAATCCCACGCTGCCGGGAAACAGGTTTCCCGCGGGGTCGCGCGCCTCGACGAAGCGCAGGCCGCGCACGCCGCCGTCATGCAAGGCTTGCAGCTGTGCGTCCGTGACGGACGGATCCGCCACCGCGATCCCGCGCAGGCGGCCTGCGCCTTCGCGCAGCGCGTCCAGCAAGGCATCCGGGTTCGTGCCATAGGGCGCCGGCTGCACCAGCACCCCGCGCGATGCGCCCAGCGTGTCCAGCATGCGCAGATAGCGCGACGCCGGCGCATCCGGCGCGGCGTAGGACGAGGGATGCTGCAGGGGAAAACGGTCGTAGGGACCAAAGACATGGCAATGCGTGTCGCACGCGCCCGCCGGCAGGGCTTGGCGCGGCGTCACCGGCATGCGGGGCGTTTCCACGCTGTCCGGCACATAGGCGCGGGCCTGCCCCCCGGCGGCCGGGTGTCCGGCGGCGCTCATGGCTGGCTCCCGGTCAGAGGCGCAAGCCGGCTCAGCACCGGCGCGCCCGCCTGGCGCGGCGTATCCAGCGGCGGCGGCGCGTCGTCGGGCATCGGGATCTCGTGCGCGTTCAGCGTCATGGACACCATCGTGTAGTAGCCGATCACGGCGGTCAGTTCCACCACGCCCACGGCGTCCCAGCGCGCGACGGCCTGCGCATACAGGTCGGGGTCGACCTCACCGGTCTCCTGGATCTGCCGCGCAAACTCGTAGACCACCGCGTCGTCGGGATTGTCGAACACGGGTGTTTCGCGGGCCCGGATCGCGTCCAGCACGGCGTCCGAGATACCGGCGGCGCGCGCCGCCTGCGCATGGATGTGCCATTCGATCTGGCTGTTCCAGCGGCGCGCCGTCACCACAATGGCCAGTTCGCTAACGCGCGGCGCCAGGCTGGTGCCAAAGCGCAGCAACGCGCCCAGCGCCTGCCAGCGCTCGGCCAGTTCCGGGCTGTGCAGCGCGGCGCGCAAGGGGCCGACAAGGCGTCCGCGCGGACCGGAGACGATCTTCTCGTACACGCGCTTCTGGTCGTCGGTCATGGTGTCTGGCGTGGGCAGCGGGATACGGCTCATCTTCGTCCTCTCGTTACGGGGTTTCGTCGGGCTGCGTGCGCATCACGGACGGGCGCTCGGCATAACGCGCGTGCCAGGCCGCCAGCACCGGGTGGCCATCGCGCCAGGCGATATCCGGGAAACGATAGTCCATGTACGACAGCGCGCAGCCGATGGCGATCAGACCCAGGTCGAAGCGGCTTGCCTGCAGCGCGGGCGCTTCGGCTTCCAGCGCGGATAGCACCGCCCGGGTCTTGAGCGCAAAGGCGTCCAGCCACGCGGGCGTCTGCCGCGCCTCGGGCTTGTTGCGTTCCTGGCGGAACAGCAGCAGCGCGTCCAGAAAGCCGTCGCCCAGCGCCTGGCGCCGTTCGGCAGTCAGGCGCGCCTGCGGGTCGGCCGGCAACAGGCCGCAGCCGGTCAGCGCGTCCAGGTAGGCGCAGATCACGCGCGAGTCGTACAGCGGCTGGCCATCGTCCAGCACCAGCGTGGGCAACTTGATGAGCGGATTGTCGGGCACCAGGTCCAGGTTGGGCTTGTCCATCGCGACCGGCGTGCGCACGAGCGTCACGCGGTCCTCGATGCCGGCCTCGTGAATGACGATCATCACCTTGCGCACGAAGGGCGATCGCGGCGACCAATGCAGTTTCATCGACAGGCTCCAAAAGGGTTCAAGGTCTTCTCGGGCATTCAATGCCCCTGCGCAGGCCGCACGGCGGGGTCGTTGGCCGCGTCGGGCGTGCGCATCTGAAAGAGATCGCTGGTGTGCGCGTACCAGCCCGCGCCGTGCATGCGGCCCAGAAGGCGCAGCGCGGGCGTGTCCACGTAGAATCTTTCGGCATTGAGCAAGGCGTCGTCGCGCAGGTACAGCGCCACCACGCGCGCCAGCACGATCACGCGCTGCGGCGCGGCATCCAGCACCTGCCAGACCTCGCACTCCAGCGCCGCGGGACTTTGCGCGATGCGCGGCGGCGCCACGATCAGGGACGGCTCGGTGGACAGGCCGGCGCGCACCAGTTCATCGATGCCGGCGTCGTAATCCAGGCTGGTGTGGTTCATCTGCTCGGCCAGCTCCGCCGACACCAGGTTGATCACGAACTGCCCCGTCTGCAGGATGTTGCGCGAGGTGTCCTTCAACTGGCCGCCGCGCGGGCCGATGCCCAGCGCGACGATGGGCGGATCGCTGCTGACCACGTTAAAGAACGAGAACGGCGCGGCGTTGCGCGCGCCTTGCGGCGACTGGCTGACCACCCAGGCGATGGGCCGCGGCACGACCACGCTGGAAAGCAGCTTGAAGGCGTCGGCCGAGGCCAGTTTGCTGAAATCGAAGTTCATGGCGCGGGAGGGTTCATCGTCATTTGGCCAGCAGCCCCAGCGTGCCGAGCAGCCGCTGCATGTCTGCGCGGTCCTTGCGGACATAAGCGCCGGCGTCCTGGGGCGACAACGCCATCAACGATATCGCCTGATCCTGCATGACGCGGCGGTAGTCGGGATCGTCGTTCACGCGCCGGACGGTATCGCTCAGCGTCTGCACGATGTCCGCGGGGGTGCCAGCGGGCGCGGCCAGGCTGTACCAGGTGGCGGCCTGCGCGCCCGGCACCCCGGCCTCATCCAGCGTCGGCACGTCGGGCAGCAGTGGCGAGCGCTCGCTGGCCGCGTACGCCAGCGGCACCAGCCGGCCCTGTCGGATGAACGGCAGGCTGGCCGACAGGTTCAACATGGCCAGGTCGATCTGTCCGCCCACGGCGTCATTGATCGCCGGCGACGCGCCCGCATAGGGAATGTGATTGAGCTGCACGTGCGCGGCCTGCTGGAACAGTTCGGCGCCCAGGTGCGTGGCGCCGCCCACGCCGGCCGAGCCATAACTGAGCTTGCCGGGCTCGGCCTTGGCGCGGGCGATCAGCGCCTGCACCGTCTTGATGCCGCGCGACGGATTGACGACCAGCATGATGGGCTGCACCGCCACCACCGAACAGAATTCGAACGCCTGGATGCCGTCGTACGTGGTCTTCTGCATCAGCGGCGTCACCACGTGGCCGGCCGACGTGCCGAGCAGCAGCGTGTAGCCGTCAGGCTTGGCGCGGGCCACGAAGCCCGTGCCGATGGACGCGCCCCCGCCCGGCTTGTTCTCGACCACGACGGGCTGGCCCAGCCGCTTTTCCAGGGCGCGCGCCAGGCTGCGCGCCACCACGTCGGCCGGGCCGCCGGCGGCGTAAGGATTGATGAGCGTGATGGGGTGGTCGGGATAAGCCGCCGCGGCCGGCGCGGACAGCGAGACGGCGGACAGCGCGGCCGCCGCCGTCAGCAGGATTCGAAGCATCGAGGGCATGGCAGGTCCTTGCGTGAAAGCGGTGATGGCGAGACGGGCTGGCGCTCAGTCGGCGCGTGCGCCGGAGGCCTCGATGATCCGCGCCCATTTCTGCGTATCGGCGCGGATGCGTTCGGCAAACGCCTCGGGCGTGCTGTAGGTTGTCTGGATGCCGTATCCGGCCATGCGCTCGACCATCTGCGGCGCCAGCATCACGCTTTTGATGTCCGCGTTCAGCCGGTCGATGATCGGGCGCGGCGTGCCCGCAGGCGCCAGCACGCCTGACCACAAGCTGACTTCGAAGGATTCGAAGCCCGGCGACTCCGAGATGGCGGGCACGTCGGGCAACGCCGCCAGACGCTGGCGGCTGGTAACGCCCAACGCCTTGACCTTGCCCTGCTTGACCTGTTCGACAAAGTTGGACGAGGTGTCGATCATCATCGAGATGCGTCCGGCCATGAAGTCGTTGATCGCCCCAGACGTGCCCTTGTACGGGATGTGGCGGATATCCACGCCAGCCGTGGACTTGAACATCTCGCCCGACAGATGGCTGGTGGTACCGCTACCCGAGGAACTGAAGGTCAGCTCGCCCGGCTTTTTGCGGGCCAGCTCCGCAAGCTCCGCGACCGAGTTCACCTGCAGCGCCGGGTTCACCACAAGCAAGTTTGCGGTCAGGTTGGTCATCGCGATCGGCGCAAAGCTCTTCTGCGGGTCGTAGCGCAGCTTGGCGTACAGCGTGGGGTTGATCGTCAGCACCCCCATGGTCGAGTACAGCAAGGTGTAGCCATCCGGCGCGGCGTTGGCCACCGCCTCGGCGCCAATCGCACCGCCGGCGCCGCCCCGGTTCTCCACCACGACGGATTGGCCCAGTTTTTCGCCCAGCCCCTGCGCCAGGGCGCGGGCCATCAGGTCGGTGGCCCCGCCCGCCGGAAACGGAACGACCAGCCGCACGGGCCGGTCGGGATAGGTGGACGCGGCCCCCGCCGCGGAAATCAGCCCCATGCCAAGGCAAAGCCCGGCCGCGGTCAGCGCACTTGCGATTTTCATGCTGTCTCCAAACTTCGTTCTTGTGTTTGCAGCATGGTAGGCGCGGGACCGGGCCGGGGCTATGCGCGGGATCGCATATCTGGTTTGCGCGGGGTCTGGCCCCGGCTCAGCCGGGTTGGGCCAGCAGCCGCTGGATCTCGGCCTCGGTTTCCTTGTACCGGCCCTCGCCGAAGTGGGTGTAGACCACCTTGCCCTGCTTATCGATCAGGTAGGCCGCGGGCCAGTACTGGTTGCGATAGGCGGTCCAGGTGGCGTAGCGGTTGTCCTGCGCCACCGGATAGGTGATGCCGAAGCGTTGCAGTGCCTTTTCGACATTGGGCGTGGACCGCTCGAACGGAAACTCCGGCGTGTGCACGCCCACGACGACCAGGCCCTGGTCCTTGTACTTCTGGTGCCAGCTCGTGACGTACGGCAGCGTGCGGATGCAGTTGATGCAGGTGTACGTCCAGAAATCCACCAGCACGACCTTGCCGCGCAGCGATTCCATGGTCAGCGGCTCGCTGTTGAGCCATTTTTCGATTCCCGTGAATTCCGGGGCCTGCGCCGGCGCGGCCTGCGCGGCGCCTTGCATAAGAGAGGCGGCAATCAGCGCGCCCAGGGCAATCTTCTTGAACGTGGCAAACATGGCGAACTCCTTGAAGGTCAGGCGAAGAGGTTGGTGATCCAGGCGTAGGCCAGGACGTCGTACTGGAAGTAGATGGCGATGGCGGTCAGGACCAGCAGCACGCCGAAGCCTTGCTGCAACCGGTGCGTGTAGCGCGACAGGCCGCGCACGCGGGTGGCGATGGCCTGCCCGCCGTAGGCGATCACCAGCATGGGCACGCCCGCGCCGATGGCGAACACCAGCAGCAACGTGCTGGACTGCACCAGGTCCTGCGCCTTGGCCGCCAGCACCAGAATGGAAGCCAGCACCGGGCCGGCGCAGGGCGTCCATACGGCGCCCAGGGACAGGCCCAGCACGAAGCCGCCCGCATTGCCGCTGCCCGTGCCGCCCGCCGCGGACAGGCGCTGCAGCGGGCCGCCGATGCGGGCGATCAGGCGGTCGTAAGGGCCGGGCCAGATCCGCGCCAGGCCGAACAGCGCCAACAGGACGATCGAGGTCGAGCGCACGGCCTCGTGCACGTGTTCATTCAGGTTGGAAATCAGGCTGAGCGCGATGCCCAGGCCCGCAAAGGCCAGCACGAAGCCGGACACGACAAACAAGGGACGCAGGCGGCCGGACCGTTCCAGCGAGGTGCCCAGCAGCACGGGCAACAGAGGCAGCACGCAGGGCGACGCAATGGTCAGCATGCCGGCAAGCAACGCGATGGGAGTATTGATGAGGTCCATGGGGGTCGTCCTTGGGAAAGTGACCCCATTGCACCCGCCGCACGTATCCGGCTTGTGCCGGATGGGCGGATTTTTTCAAGCGCGTGTATCCGCCGCCCGGGCGTATACAGTACGACACACTCCGCGAGCGGCCCGGCGCTATAACCCGTTCACACCCCGCACCGGAGCCCCTCATGAAACGCCTGCTTGCCGTCCTGCTGCTGCTCTTTGGCGGCTTTACCGCCGAGGCCGCCAAGCCCTTCCAATGCCAGCTCATTTCCAACAGCCGTCCGCGCCGCGATCCCCTGCCCCCGGGCGAACGCTAGGCCGATAGAATTCCTGAACCCCGCCGGCGCGCAGCGCGCGCCGCCCTCACCCACCAAGAAGGCATCCGCAAATGGACCACACAGACCACGTCATGATCGTGGACGACGACCGGGAGATTCGCGAACTGGCGGGCGGCTTTCTGCGCAAGAACGGCCTGACGGTCACGCTGGCGGCCGACGGGCGGCAGATGCGGTCGCTGCTGGACAGCCTGACGGTCGACCTGATCGTGCTGGACATCATGATGCCCGGCGACGACGGCCTGGTGCTGTGCCGCGAACTGCGCAGCGGCAAGCATCGCCGCATTCCGATCCTGATGCTGACGGCGCGCAGCGACGACATGGACCGCGTGCTGGGTCTGGAGATGGGCGCGGACGACTACCTGGTCAAGCCCTTCGTGGCGCGCGAGCTTCTGGCGCGCATCAAGGCCATCCTGCGCCGCACCCGGATGCTGCCGCCCAACTTCCAGGTGACCGAGCCGGGCCGCGAGATCGCCTTCGGCGACTGGCGGCTGGACACCACGGCGCGCCATCTGCTGGACGCCGACGGCACCATCGTGGCGCTCAGCGGCGCGGAATACCGGCTGCTGCGCGTCTTCCTGGACCACCCCCAGCGCGTGCTGAACCGCGACCAGCTGCTGAACCTGACGCAGGGCCGCGACGCCGACTTCTTCGGGCGCTCGATCGACCTCCTGGTCAGCCGCCTGCGCCAGCGCCTGCGTGAAGACGCCCGCGAACCCCGGTACATCAAGACCGTGCGCAGCGAAGGCTACGTGTTTTCCGCCGCTGTCGAAGTCTCGGAAGGCGAACCATGACCGGCACGTCCCCGCGCCGCCAAGCCTGGCCCCGCACGCTTGTCGTGCGGCTGTTCCTGATCTTTGTCGCCGGGCTTGTCCTGGCCTACGGGCTGTCGTTCGCCTCGCTGTTCTACGAGCGCTACAGCGCCACCCGCAACATGATGCTGGGCGACCTGGAGCGCGACGTCGCCATCGCCATGGACATCCTGGACCGCCTGCCCGCCGCCGAGCGCCGGGCGTGGCTGCCGCGCCTGTCCAGCAACAACCGGCAGTACCTGCTGGGCGACGGCAAGGCCGACCAGCCGCTCTCGCTGGATGCCGCGCGCACCGCCGCGCAGTCGATCGAGGCCGCGCTCGGCCCCGCACGCCCCGTCACCGTCCGCGCGATGGCCGACGACCCCCGCCACATCCAGGCGCGTGTGGTGCTGACCGACGGACAGCCCGCCATCCTGGACATCGAACTGTCACGGATGCAACCGGCGCCGTGGCTCTTCGGCGTGCTGGCCGTGCAACTGCTGCTGCTGGCCGGCTGCGCCTGGCTGGCGGTGCGTCTGGCCGTGCGGCCGCTGACGCGCCTGGCGCGCGCCGCCGAGGAACTGGACCCCGACCAGAAAAGCCCGCTGCTCGACGAAGCCGGCCCCGCCGAGGTTGCCCACGCCGCCGTCGCCTTCAACGCCATGCAGGACCGCATCGCGGCGCATCTGGCCGAACGCATGCAGATGCTGGGCGCCATCTCGCACGACCTGCAGACGCCCATCACCCGCATGAAATTGCGCACCGAATTCATGGACCCGTCCACCGACCGCGACAAGCTGGCGCAGGACCTGAACGAAGTCGAGCGGCTGGTCCGTGAAGGCATCGACTACGCCCGCAGCGCGCACGGCAAGACCGAGCAGCCTGCCCGCATCGATCTGAACGCTTTTTTGGATAGCCTGGTCTGCGATTACCAGGACACGGGCAAGGCCGTGACGCTTCTGAGCGACACCGTCCCGCCTTTGATGACGCGCCCGCATGCGCTGCGGCGCATCCTGGGCAATCTCATCGACAATGCGCTCAAGTTCGCGGGCGCGGCCGAGGTGCGCGTGGTCGCGCGGGACGACGCCACCCTGTCCATCCTTGTGCTGGATCGCGGCCCGGGCATCCCGGCGGCGGAGCTGGACGCCGTGCTGCAACCCTTTTACCGCCTGGAAAGCTCCCGCAACCGGGACACGGGCGGCACCGGGCTGGGGCTGGCCATCGCGCACCAGTTGGCGCAGGCGCTTGGCGGCACGCTGATCCTGTCGAACCGCGATGGCGGCGGCCTGTCGGCCGAAGTGCGCATCGCGCCGCTGCCTTCCAAGGATTGACGGTCAGGCGTCGCGCAGCGCGCCCGATTGCAGCAGCGGCTTCAGGATGCCGGCGGTGTACAGCCGCGCCAGATTCACCAGAAAGTCCGTGAAATCCGTCTTCGCCGTGTGATCGGCGCTGTCGGAAATCACGCGCATCACGGCAAACGGCACGCCGAACTCGTGGCACACCTGCGCCATCGCCGCGCCTTCCATCTCCAGGCACAGGGCATCGGGCAGACGCTCGCGCAGCGTGTGCGCCAGGGCGTTGTCGTTCACGAAAATGTCGCCCGTCGCAATCAGGCCATGATGGACGCGCGGCGTGGCGCTTGCGGCCGGCAGGCCGCCCTTGCCCGCAAAGTCGCGGGCGCTGTCCAGCAGCAGCGCGCTCAGGGCGGCATCGGTATCGAAGCGTTCGCGTCCCAACAGCGGGATTTCATGGCGGCCGAACAAGGGACGCGCGTCCATGTCGTGCTGCATCAAAGCGTCGGCCACGACCACGTCGCCCACGCGCACCTGCGGATGCAGGCCGCCCGCCAGGCCCGTGAAGAGCACGCGGCTCACGCCAAATTCCTGGATGACGATGGACGCCGTCGCCGCCGCGGCCACCTTGCCGATGCGGCTGAGCGCGATGACGCACGGCGTGCCCCACAGCGTGCCCACCTGAAAATCGCGCATGGCGATGCGGCGCGTTTGCGCGCCGGGGTCCATGGCCGCCAGCAGGTCGGCGATCTCTTCGTGCAGCGCGCCCAGAATGGCGAGACGTCCCATGTGTGGTGTTTCCGTGATCGTTGCTTGATCGTTGCGTAATGCGGCCCGTGCCGCCAGCGCGCAACATACTCCAATGCCGCCTTGCCCGCCAATGACGGGGCTTCGTATCGCAGCGTATCGGCAGGGCGCCTGGATACGCGGTAACGCGGGCCCGCCCTGCCGGCGACACATGACCGATACAGCCGCTTGATGCAATGCAGGCTCCCAACCCCAAGGATGCGGCCACGCCGCGCCCCTATTTCGGAGTCATCATGGCAAAGCCCCTTGAGCAGATCCTCTACACCGCCCACACTCACACCACCGTCGGCCGCGAAGGCGCCGGACGCAGCAGCGACGGCGCGCTGGACGTGACCCTGAGCACGCCCGGGTCCGGCAAACCCGGCACCAATCCCGAGCAGCTCTTCGGCGTGGGCTATTCCGCCTGCTTCATGGGCGCCATCAAGCGCGCCGGCGCTACCCACGGCATCACCGTGCCGCGCGACATCGCCATCGACGCCAGCGTGGCGCTGGGCAAAGTCGACAATGGCGCCCATTTCGCGCTGGGCGTCACGCTGGCCGTCTCGCTGCCGGGGCTGTCTGGCGAACAGAAGCAATTGCTTGTGGAATCGGCGCATCAGCTTTGCCCCTATTCGCGCGCGATTCGCGGCAACATCGACGTGCAGTTCCAGATCGTCTGACCCGGTTTCAAGTGCCCTGGATAGGCGGCCTGCGGGCCGCTTTTTTGCACGGATCGGATACCAACCTTTCCCGTCCTGGATTGCTACTGATGCGTTAGTGACGGCGTACTCCAGCAATCGGCGGATCGGCTGTTTTCCCGTGCAATTCAGGATGACGTCCGGCTCGGGCTAGGCAAAAAGGTGGTGTACGGACATGCAGCAGGGAAACCCCGCGCCCTGCTGCGATCGCCGCGCATGCTAGCTTGCCTCACGCAGGCGTTGTCCCGGCCAGCGGCATAGGTATCGCAAGCCTTTATCTGTGTGTAGGGAGACGATCATGGTCAAGAAGAACCTCGCCGTTTTCTTCGACGGCACGTGGAACGAACCCAACGACCGCACCAACGTCTACGAGCTCTACAAAGCCGCGCCCGAGACCAGCACGCAGGAGACGCTCTACATCGAGGGCGTGGGCACGCAGGGCCAGGGCCTGTGGGCAGCCATCGACAAATTCATGGGCGGCGCGTTCGGCGCAGGTCTGTCGGCCAACATCCGGCAGGGCTACCGGTGGCTCTGCCAGCGTCACCAGCCCGGCGACCGCATCTTTCTTTTCGGCTTCAGCCGCGGCGCCTACTCCGCACGCAGCCTCGCGGGCATGGTGCGCAAATGCGGCCTGCTCAACGAAGCCACCGAGGCTAACGTGTCCGAGGCCTACGCGCTGTACCGCGACGACTGCACCCCGTCATCCCTGGAAGCCGCCGCCTTCCGCGACCGCTTCTCGCGCGACACCGACCTGCACTTCGTCGGCGTCTGGGACACCGTCGGCAGCCTGGGCATCCCCGTGGGCGGCATCTCGTTTCCCGGCTTTTCCAGCTTCTACAACTTTCACGACACGGAACTCAGCAACCACGTCCTGAACGCGTACCACGCCATCGCCACCAACGAATACCGCGAGCCGTACTTCCCCACACTCTGGACCCGCCGCGCGGGCTCGCCGCCACGCCCCGCAAACCTGCCCGTCGAGCAACGCTGGTTCATCGGCGCGCATTCCGACGTGGGTGGCGGATATCAGGATGGCAGCCTGCAGACGCTACCGGCGTCGTGGCTACAGGAAAAGGCGCGGCAGGCGGGGTTGGAGGCGGGCACGGTGCAGCGGATCTCGACGGATTACGAACAGTGCGAACCGCATGATTCGTATAAGGAATTCACGGAGAAGGTGCCGATTCCGGTGAAGCGGCGGCCGCGGGTTTGGGATAAGGAAACGGTCCTGAATCTGACGATCGATGATCGGCTGGTCAGGCGGTTCGAGCGCAATCAGGCGTTTCTGAAGGAGTATCCGGATTTCCGGGATGCGTTGGGGAAGTTGGAGGTGGGGAGGTAGGGTTCCCACCTCTGGAGTTACTCCGACTCTTTTAGGATGACATTTCCGATAGAAGTGCCAATAGGCAAATCTCGCACACGCTCGATAAGCTGCGAGGATAAGCCCCAATAAACTTCAAGGTCCACCACTTCCAGATTGGAAACCTCATCCTCACCGCCCAAAAATAGGGGCCGTTTATATCCTATGCACTGATCGATTTTTGGGGCGGGCCCGCCGTTCGCGACCCACATTCCGAAAAAGCTCTCCGCTAGAGCAGCTTCTGAACGGTTGAGCAAGACGTCATTGTGAAAAGAGACAATGTTTCCCGGGACTTCGAACGAATCACCGGTCCCGGGTTCAAACAACACCACCCCGGGCAACCCAAGTTCTTTTCGACGAACATCAAGCGCAAAAATTCGTCCCAACCAATCGACGCCAAAACAATTTATTTGTCCAGCATAGCTAGGGAACGCCGTCGTCACGTAGCCGTCCCACACCGAAATCGAATCCTCGTCGAAGGCTCGGTATATTCCGTTATTGAACGACACTCCCCCATATCGACTGAAAAACTCCTTCAATTCGGAGTAGTCAACGATTCCAGCCCCCTGCCCCTCCAAAGGTTTCGGACTGTCGGCATGAAAGACGGAATCAAAAGCGCTGAACATTTACCTATCCTTAAGAATTAACTCTTCGATCAAGGCCTCTGAAGGAAGCGTTTGATCCAATGATGAATCCGCGAGGTTTAGACTTGGGTTCATACAGGAATGGAGAGGGGAGAATATATCTTATCCACGCGCCAGCCGGACTACTTGACAGGTGAGGCACGCACAAAAAAATGAGCAAACAACACGGGGAAGTGAGCAAATTCTTGAGTTATGTACTGCGCCATGAACCCCAGGCGATCGGTTTGACCTTGGATCTTGAAGGGTGGGCAGACATTGATTCACTCATTGCTTGCGCGCAGCAATCGGGCCGCTCGCTCGATGTCGCCCTGATCCGGAATATTGTCGACAGCAACGACAAGAAGCGTTTCGCGCTGTCTGAAGATGGCCGGCGAATTCGCGCTGTGCAGGGGCATTCAACCGATACTGTCGCCCTACAACACGAGCCCCTGCAGCCGCCGGAGTTTCTTCATCACGGTACGGCCGCGCGCTTTTTGGATTCGATCATGGCGCAAGGCCTGCGTCCGGGCGAACGCCACCATGTCCATCTGTCGGCAGATATTTCGACAGCAACCGCGGTCGGGAAGCGCTACGGCACACCGGTAGTTTTAAGAATCGACGCCTTACGGATGCACCGGCAGGGATTCGTATTCTTTCAGGCGGACATCGGGGTTTGGCTAACGGAACGCGTGCCCGCCGAGTTCCTGTCGGCTTGAGAGCTCAACCCGCCACGTACCCCAACGCCACACTGGCCGCCAGCGCCTCGCGCTTTACCGCGGCCACCACCGCCCCGCTCTCGGAAACGTCAAAACCGCCGGTCGCGCCCAGCGCCGTCAATACCGCGCAGACCCGGCCGGTATGGTCATACAGCGGCGCCGAGACGGCGCTGATGCCGCGCAAGTTCGTGTCCTTCACCGTGGCGCACCCCAGCGCCCGCACGTCTCGACGCAAGACGCCGATGGGATCGTCGCGATCCAGCAGCGCTCGCTGCTCGGAAGGCGCGCCGGCCAATTCAGCCTCAGCCAGCGCCCGCACGGGCGCCTCGTCCAGCAAGCCAAGAAATGCGCGCCCCGTCGCCGACCACAGCATCGACAGCACCGACCCCACGCGTACGTTCACGGTGACCGGCAAGCCGGGTTCCTCAAACCGCACGATGGTCGGACCTTTGTTGCCCATGACGGCGATGAAGCACGTGACGGCCAGGCTTTCGCGCAGGCGAACGAGCGCGGGTTCGCCGATGCGTAGCGGGTCGGCCTGGCGCATGGCGGCTACCCCTACATAAAGCGCTTCGAGGCCCAGGTGATATTGCTGCGTCGCCACTTCCTGGTCGACCAGGCCCTCGGCGATGAGGCTCATCAGGTAGCGGTGCACCTTGGCCGGGCTTTCGCCGACGTGGGCGGCCAGCGCCGTGAGGCTGGCGCGGCCGCCCAGGCGGGCAAGCCCTTTCAGGACGGACATACCGGTTTCCGCGGCCTGGACCCGCCGCCGGCGTTCGCGAGGCCGGACGGCCGGGGCTTCGGCGGATTCAAGATCAGACGCTAGGTCGGATTCGGGCGGCAAGGCGGCTTTGCTCATGGGGAATACGGCTCCGTAACAGCGGGCTCGCCGGCAACCGAGGGACCGAAAGCCTGGAGCGGCACTAAGGTTAACCCTTCTTCAAAAATTACGCATTGCGTATATGCTTTACGCAAATAAGGAATGCACTTTTGACATTCCACAACGAGGAGACTTGTCCATGCGCAGTGTTAAACACCACATCCTGGCCGGCCTGATGGCCCTGCCCCTCTTGGCTTGTGCCAGCGCGTCCGCGCAGCAGGCGGCTGCCGATTACCCGTCCAAGCCCGTGCGCTGGATCGTGCCGTATGCCGCCGGCGGCGGGTCGGACTTCCTGGCGCGCAGCATCGGGCAAGGCCTGACCGGACGCCTGGGCCAGCCGGTGGTGATCGAGAACAAGCCGGGCGGCAACACGGCAATCGCGGCGTCGGAAACGGCGCGCGCGCCGGCCGACGGCTACACGATGTTGTCCGCCGACAACGGCACGCTGGTGTTCAACCCCGCCCTCTACAAGAAGCTGTCGTATGACCCGGCGAAGGATCTGGCGCCGGTCACGCTGATGGGACGGTTCCCGATGATCCTGGTGGTCGGTCCGGCCATGAAGGTCAACTCGGCCAAGGAGTTCCTGGCCGAAGCCAAGGGGCGCAAGGAAGGCCTGGATTACGCCTCGGCCGGCGCCGGCAGCCCGCACCACCTGGCGATGGAATTGCTGAAGGTCGAGGCCGGCCTGACGATGACCCACGTGCCGTACCGTGGCGCCTCGCCAGCCCTGGCGGATGTCGCCGGCGGTCAGGTGCCCGCGATGATGGTGGACCTGGCCGCCGGCGCCGGCTTCATCAACGGCGGCAAGGTCAAGGCGCTGGCAGTCGCCAATCCGACGCGCCTGCCGCAATTGCCCGACGTGCCGACGTTCGCCGAGATCGGCCTGAAGAACGTGGAAGCCGCCGCGCAGGTCGGCGTGGTGGTGCCGGCCGCTACCCCCAAGCCGGTGATCGACGCCCTGAACAAGCAGGTGGTCGCGACCATCAATGACCCGGCCACACGCCAGCGCCTGGTGGAGTTCGGCATCGAGCCGATCGGAAACACGCCCGAGCAGTACGCCGAGATGCTGACGGCCGAACGGGCCCGCTGGCAGAAGCTGATCAAAGATCTGGGCATCACGCTGGATTGAGCATTACGCGGGGATGAGGGTCATGCCGGCCTAGGCATCACGCTCGACCGCATCACGTTGAACCCCGCATCACCGGCCCGCCGCATCCAAAGCCGCAAGCATGTGCCGCACCCCGCGGCGGGCCCGCAAGACGAACACACGGAACGACCTCATGAACCAAGCATCCGCCACGCCGCGCCCCTCGGGCTGTCCCATCGATCACGCTGCGCTGTCCGCCGCGCAAAGCCCGACGGGCTGCCCGGTCAGCCCGCGCGCCGCCGCGTTCGACCCCTTTGGCGACGGCTACCAGCAGGATCCGCCCGAATACGTGCGCTGGGCGCGTGAGCAGGAGCCGGTGTTCTACAGCCCGCAGTTGGGCTACTGGGTCGTGACGCGCTACGACGACATCAAGGCGATCTTCCGCGACAACATCACCTTCAGCCCGTCGATCGCGCTGGAGAAGATCACGCCGACGGGGCCGGAGGCCAACGCGGTGCTGGCCTCGTACGGCTACGCCATGAACCGCACGCTGGTGAACGAGGACGAGCCCGCGCACATGCCGCGCCGACGCGTGCTGATGGACCCGTTCACGCCCGAGGAATTGAAGCATCACGAACCCATGGTGCGTCGCCTGACGCGCGAATACGTGGACCGCTTTATCGACGACGGGCGCGCCGATCTCGTCGATCAGATGCTGTGGGAAGTGCCGCTGACCGTGGCGCTGCACTTTCTGGGCGTGCCCGAAGAGGACATGGACCTGCTGCGGCAATATTCCATCGCACACACCGTGAACACCTGGGGCCGTCCCAAGCCCGAGGAGCAGGTCGCCGTCGCGCATGCGGTGGGCAATTTCTGGCAGCTGGCCGGCAAGATCCTGGACAAGATGCGGCAGGACCCGTCGGGTCCCGGGTGGATGCAATACGGCTTGCGCAAGCAGCAGACGCACCCGGAGGTGGTCACCGATTCGTACCTGCATTCGATGATGATGGCCGGCATCGTGGCGGCGCACGAGACCACGGCCAATGCGTCGGCCAATGCCATCAAGCTGCTGTTGCAGCATCCGCAGGCCTGGCGCGAGATCTGCGAGGATCCGAACCTGATCCCCAATGCGGTCGAGGAATGCCTGCGTCACAACGGATCGGTCGCCGCGTGGCGCCGCCTGGCCACGCGCGACGTGGAGATCGCGGGCGTGGCGATTCCGGCCGGGTCGAAACTGCTGATCGTGACCTCGTCGGCCAACCATGACGAAGGCCAGTTCGAAGACGCCGACCTCTTTGACATCCGCCGCGAAAACGCCAGCGATCAGCTCACGTTCGGTTATGGCTCGCATCAGTGCATGGGCAAGAACCTGGCGCGGATGGAGATGCAGATCTTTCTGGAAGAACTGACGCGGCGGCTGCCGCATCTGAAGCTGGCAGAACAGTCCTTCACCTATGTGCCCAACACCTCCTTCCGCGGGCCGGAGCACCTGTGGGTGGAATGGGATCCGGCGCAGAACCCGGAGCGCGCGAACCCGTCCCTGCTGGAAAGCAAGCATCCCGTGCGCATCGGCGAGCCTTCATCGCACGCCATCACCCGGCCCGTGGTGGTGCAAAGCGCAGCGCAGGCCGCGGACGGCATCCTGCGGCTGCGTCTCGTGTCACCCGACGGCAAGCCCCTGCCCCGCTGGTCGCCCGGATCGCATATCGACGTGGAATGCGGCGACACCGGCCTGTCGCGCCAATATTCGCTGTGCGGTGACCCGACCGAGACCGGCGTGTTCGAAATTGCCGTGCTGCGCGAGGCGGATGGCCGTGGCGGCTCGGCCTGGATGCACGCGAACGCCACGCCCGGCGCGCGCCTGCGCATCCGTGGCCCGCGCAATCACTTCCGAATGGACGAGTCGGCTTCCAAGCTCATTCTGATCGCGGGCGGCATCGGCATCACGCCGATCAGCGCGATGGCGCGGCGTGCGCGTGAACTGGGGCTGGACTATGAATTGCATTACAGCGGGCGATCGCGCGGCTGCATGGCGCTGGCGGACGAACTGGCGGCGCTGCACGGTGACCGGCTGCACCTGCACGTCAAGGACGAAGGAAGCCGCGCCGATTATGCGGCCCTGCTTGCCGAACCGCGCGCGGGCGCACAGGTGTATGCGTGCGGTCCGCAGGGCCTGCTGGACGCGCTGGCGGGATGCTGCGCAGCTTGGCCGGAAGATGCGCTGCGGGTGGAGCATTTCCATTCCACGCTCGGGACGTTGGATCCGTCGAAGGAACAGGCGTTTGAGGCGGTGCTGAAAGATTCGGGCATCGTCATCACTGTGCCCGCGGACCAGACACTGTTGACGGCATTGCGTGGCGCCAACATCGATGTGCAGAGCGATTGCGAGGAAGGGCTGTGCGGGTCGTGCGAGGTACGCGTGCTGGAAGGCGACATCGACCACCGCGACGTCGTGCTGACGCGGGCGGAACGCGAGGCGAATAACAAGATGATGGCGTGCTGCTCGCGGTCTTGCGGGGGGAAGAAGGTGGTGTTGGAGCTGTAGGCGGCTGCGGGGGCTGATGCCGGTGTCAGACACCCGGGTGAAACCATGCCGGGTTTGCACGGCAGCCCAAGGGTGTCAGACACCTCGTGATGCACGTGCGCCATGGCTAACTCCTCGGCCTGCTGTCGAGAAATAAGCATCACCGCGGTAGACCAACCCTCAATTGAGATACCGTCTTGACCGTCAAGCGTAGTCAGGCCGATACGGTGCCCGAGTTTTAAGCACGCCGAAGCAAAGATGCACCCGCTTTCTGATACAGATACCGTCTTGACCGTCAAGCGTTCAGGCGTAGTCGGACCGATACGGTGTCCGAGTTTTAAGCACGCCGAAGCATAGATGCACCAGCTTTCTCATGGCCGCGCCTAGCGCGGCCATTTTGCTCTTTCCAGCTGCTAAGAGCCGCGCGTAAAGCGCACCAACGTGTGGGTTGAAGCGCTTGCTGACGATAGCGGCCATGTAGAGGGTGGCACGTACCGTGCTGGGACCCGTTTTAGATAGCCGCGGCCGGCTGTTCAGACTGGTGCCGGACTGGCGTTGCACCGGCACCACCCCCAGGTAGGAGGCCAAGCCCTCGGCTGACTCGATAGGTCGGTTATGCATGATCGACAGGATCGAGTTCCCCGCTCGATCCCCGATGCCGGGGATGCTGGTCAGCAGTTCCCGATCCTCCTTCAGGTCCGGGTGGCGGTCGATGTGGTCATTGATCGCATGATCCAGGCGTTTGATCTCTTCGCGCAGGAACGCGATCGTTTTGGCGATGGATCCCTCGACCAGCACGGGTGGATCACTGAACTGCGTCTTCTCCTGGCGATTGAGTTCGCGCTGCAGATCCTTGGCCAGCGCGTCGCGCCGAGCCAACAAGGCCCGTAGTTGACGGGCATGCAGCGGCGCGGGGCGCCACAGCCCAGGCTTGAGCGCCTGACCGTAGCGGGCCAGCACGTAGCTATCGATCCCATCGGTTTTGGAGCGCACCGCCAGCGCACCGGCGAAGTCGCGCACCTGGGCAGGGTTGACCAACGAGACACTGACCGAAGCGTCATGCAGGGCCGTAGCAGCCTGCTCATGGTATTGCCCTGTGGGCTCGAGCACGGCATGCAACTGCGCCGGCTCGGCTCCCTGCTTGGCGCACCACTGCAGCAGCGTCTGCACGCCCGCTATCGAGTTGGGTACGACCTTGGTCTTGCGTTTGTTGGCATCGCTGCCAAGCAGCGCGCAATCCAGCTTCGCCTTAGAAACGTCAATTCCGAGAAAAAACATAAACCTAAGCTCCCTTGCCAATACCAAAGAAGCCCGCTGCGCCCACTTGCCTTGTACATACAGGGTCCAATGCCCTAGGCTACCGTCCAGTGTCCAGCCGGCTCAGAGGTGCGGAACCGAGGCGTAATCTGAACCACAAAGTCCAAGCTCTAGGTGTCTGAACACGCTCATCGGTCCGCTTGTAGCGATAGCTAATCACTACAGTGGCCAAGATACAAGGTGTCTGACACCCTGGTGAGACGCTGCCGGGCTTGCCGCGGTGGTGCAAGGGTGTCAGACACCCGGCAGCACACCCGCTGTCGCCCCCCCAAAAAAAACGCCCCGGCGTTCACGCCGGGGCCATCCCTGCACTACACACACTGCTGCTTGCTCATTCCATCCCGATCAGTTCGGGAACACCTTGATCTGGTCGCTTTTCAATACCTCGGGCGTCAGGCTTTTTTCGATCCACGCCATCGACGTATCCGTCACCCCGGGCGTGACCAGCTCAGCCGGCACGATGGTGATGTCGGACAGGACCTTGAACGGGTACTTGTCGCTCTTCTTGGTGACGCCGAACAGTTGCGCTTCCAAGGCCTGGCCGTCGGCGCGGTGCATCTTCACTTCGCGGCCGTAACCCTTGAAGCTGACGTCGTGCATGGCAGCGGCCACCTGTTCAGGCGTGGGCCAGTTGCCGCCGTTGTCCTTGATGGCCTTTTCGTAGCCGGCCTTCAGGCCGTAGATGCCTTGCACCATGTGATAGACCGAGTAGATCGGATAGGCGCCGGTCTTGTCGTGGAATTTCTTCACGAAGGCCTGGTGCTTGGGATCGTCCTTGGTTTCCGGATGCAGGAAGTAGTGATCGCCGCGCGCGCCGACCAGGACGCCTTCGGGCAGCGCGTTGCCCAGGCGTTCCAGCGAGCTTTCCGCCAGCGACAGCACGAAGGTGGAGTTCTTGAACAGGTTGCGCTGCGAAGCCTGGCGCACGAAGTTGTCCAGGTCGCCGCCCCACGAAGTGGAAACGATGACGTCGGGGCGCAGCGCCTGCAGGCGGCTGATTTCGGTGGAGAAATCGGCGGCGCCGAACTTGGGGAACATCTCGGCGACGACCTTGACGTCGGGCTTGAACTTCTTGAGCGCGGCCAGGAAGATGTCGCGCGAATCGCGGCCCCAGGCGTAGTCCTGGTTCACGATGGCGATGGTCTTGAAGTCGGGCTTGACCTTCATCAGGTACAGCACCTGCGCGACCATTTCGGTGGTGGCGTTGGCCTGCGTGCGCACGACGTACTTGTACTTCTTGCCTTCCAGCGCCTTCTCGGTGCCGCAGTCCCACAGCACGTTCAGCACCTTCAGGTCCTCGGCCACGGGCGCGACGATGTTGCAGTGGCCGCTGGAAATGGCCGACAGCATCACGCGCGTGCCGCCTTCGGCCAGGCGACGGTATTCGGACAAGAGCTTTTCGCCGCCGCCGCCTTCGTCGATGTAGCTGGGCACGATCTTCACGCCGTCGATGCCGCCGCCCGCGTTGATCTCTTCGATCAGGATGTCGGCCGCATCGCGCGCCGGCACGCCGAACACGGACGCCGAGCCCGACAGGAAGGTCGAAATGCCGACGTTCAGTTCCTTGGGCTTGTCGGCGGCGATGGCCAGCGTGGTCAGGCCCGACAGCAGGGTGGCGCCCAGCAAGGCCGCCAGTCTTGAGGTCTTCATGGTGTTGTCTCCAGTGTTGTTGATCGGGTCTGTGCCCTTAGAAAACGATGGCGTCGCGCAGGCTGCCGCCGGTGGCGAGGTGATCGAACCCCTCGTTGATCTGGTCCAGCGAAAACGATTGGCCCATCATCCTGTCGACCGGCAGGCGGCCGGCCTTGTACAGGTCGATGTAGCGGCTGATGTCGATGGCAGGCACGCCCGAGCCCAGGTAGCTGCCCCGGATCTCGCGCTCTTCGCCCACCATCTGCGACAACGACAGCGGAAAACTGAACTTGGGATTGGGCAGGCCGGAGGTGACCGTCGCCCCACCGCGGCGCGTGAGCTTGTAGGCGGTTTCGAAGGCCGGCACGGCGCCGGCCATGTCAAAGCCGAAGTCCACGCGGCCGCCGGCCAGATCCATGAGGTCGTCGTCGGTCTTGATCTGCTTCGGATTGACGAGGTGCGTGGCGCCCAGCTCCTTGGCCAGCGCCAGCTTCTCGTCGCTGAGGTCGATGGCGACCACCCGGCGCGCGCCCGCGGCCACCGCAGCCAGCAGTGCGCTCAGGCCCACGCCGCCCAGCCCGACGATCGCGGCCGTGTCGCCCATCTTGATGCGGGCGCGATTGATGACGGCGCCTGCGCCGGTCAGCACGGCGCAGCCGAACAGCGCGGCCTCGCGGTGGCTGAGTTCCACATTCACCTTGACGCACGAGCGCCGCGACACCACGGCGTATTCCGCAAAGCAGGACACGCCGGTGTGATGGTTGATGTATTCGTCGCCGATGTGCAGCCGGCGCTCGCCGCCCAGCAGCGTTCCTTTCGCGTTGGCCACGGCGCCGGGTTCGCACAGCGCGGGCCGGCCTTCCATGCAGGGGTTGCAGCAGCCGCAGCTGGGCACGAACACCATGGCGACGTGATCGCCGGCCTTCAGGTCCGTGACGCCGGGGCCGGTCTCGACGACTTCGCCGGACGATTCATGGCCCAGCACAATCGGCACGCCGCGCGGCCGGTCGCCGTTGATGACGGACAGGTCCGAATGGCACAGCCCCGCTGCACGGATTCTGACCAGCACCTCGCCAACGCCCGGCGGGTCCAGCTCGATGTCCGCAATGGTCAGGGGCCGGGACTGCGCGTACGGTCCTTCGACCCCCACTTGCCGCAATAACGCCGCTTTGATTTTCATGCGTCTTCATCCACAGAAGTGATCCGGACCGCGGGCGGACGCGGCATCCGGCATGCCGGCGCGAGCGGGGTCTTGCGACCCCGGCAAGCCGGCGCCCAACCCTACACCGTGCGCCCGCCGTCGACAGGGAACTCCACGCCGGTGATGAACTCGGCGGCGTCGCTGGCCAGGAACAGCGCGGCCGCAGCCACGTCGGACGGCTGGCAGAAGCGGCCCAGCGGAATGGTAGACACGAATTTGGCGCGGTTCTCGGGCGTGTCGGGCAGGCCCATGAAGAGTTCGAACATGCCGGTCACGCCCATGACCGGGCAGATGGCGTTGACGCGGATGCCTTCACCGCCCAGCTCCACGGCCATCGACTTGGACAGCACATTGACGGCGCCCTTGGACGCGTTGTACCAGCTGAGCCCGGGACGCGGACGGATGCCGGCCGTCGACCCGATGTTCAGGATCACGCCGCGCTTTTGCTTGCGCATGACGGGCACGACGGCCTGCGCCATGTGGTAGATCGACTTGACGTTGATGTCGAACATGCGATCGAAGGTGGCCTCGTCCACGTCCAGCATCGGCTGGTTCTTGTGGGTGATGGCGGCGTTGTTGACCACGATGTCCACCGTACCGAATTTGTCGAGCGCGGCGCGCACCACGTTGTCGATGTCGGCGCGGCTGGACACGTCGGCCTTCACGGCCAGCGCGGCATCGCCAATTTCCGCCGCCACGCGGTCGGCGGCCTCTTTATTGATGTCGGCGATCACGACCTTGGCGCCTTCCTTGGCGTACAGCTTGACGATGCCCTCGCCGAAACCGTTTCCCCCGCCCGTGACGATCGCAACCTTGCCTTGCAACTGGCTCATTTTCTGTCTCCGAATTGTGCGCGGCGATCACTCGCCATAGAACTGAATCAGGGTCTTGGTCGTGCTCATTTCTTCCAGCGCTATGAAGCCTTTCTCGCGGCCATGGCCGCTTTTCTTCACGCCGCCGAAGGGCAGCTCCACGCCGCCACCCGCGCCAAACCCATTGATGTAGACCTGGCCGCACTTGATGCCGCGCGCCACGCGCTGCTGGCGCCCGCCGTTCTCCGTCCAGACCGCGCCCAACAGGCCGTAGTCCGTGGCGTTGGCCAGACGGATGGCCTCGGCCTCGTCCGCGAAGGGCAGCGCAACCAGCACGGGCCCGAAGATCTCTTGCGTGAGCAGGTCGCTGTCGTGATTGGCCGCGGCAAAGAGCGTGGGTTTGACGAAGAAGCCGCCCTTGGGCACGCCGTCCGCGATGCCGCCCTCGGCAGCCACTTTCAGGCCGTCGGACAGCCCCTTGGCGATGTAGCGGTTGACGCGGTCGTATTGCGCCTTGTTGACGACCGGTCCGCAGGTCAGGTCCATGTCCGGCGTGCCGGCGCGCACCTTGGAAAACTCCTCGCCCAGCGCCTTCATGAAGTCCGCGTAGATGCCCTTCTGCACCAGCAGGCGGCTGCCCGCCGTGCAGGTCTGGCCGGTGTTGTGGACGATGCCCTTGACGATGGCCGGAATAGCGAGCTTGTAGTTGGCGTCGTCAAACACGATGTGCGCCGACTTGCCGCCCAGTTCCAGCACGCACTTGACCGCATTCAGGGCGGCCGCCTGCTGGACCAGCACGCCGACTTCGTTGGAGCCGGTGAAGGTGATGAAATTGATGCCGGGATGGCGCGACAGTGCGGCGCCGGCTTCTTCGCCCAGGCCCGTCACGATGTTCAGCGCACCCGGCGGAAAGCCGACTTCCAGCGCCAGTTCGGCCACGCGGATGATCGACAGGCAGGCGTCCTCGGCGGGTTTGACCACCGCGGCGTTGCCCATGGCAAGCGCCGGCGCCACGCTGCGGCCGAACATCTGCGCGGGGTAGTTCCACGGAATGATGTGGGCGGTGACGCCCAGCGGCTCGCGGATGAGCTGCACCGAATAGTCTTTCTGGAACGGGATGGTCTGGCCATGGACCTTGTCGGCCGCGCCGCCGTAGAACTCGAAGTAGCGGGCCAGTACCGTGATGTCGCCGCGCGCGGTGGACATGGGCTTGCCGGTGTCGCGCGACTCCAGCTGCGCCAACTCTTCGTGGTGCGCCAGGACGCTCTCGCCCAGGCGCATCAGCAGGCGGCCGCGCTCCAGCGCGGTCATGTCGCCCCACGCGCCTTCCAGCGCATCGCGCGCGGCCTGCACTGCCGCGTTGACGTCGGCCTGCTGACCGCGCGGGATGGTGGTGAAGGCCTCGCCGTCTACGGGGGAAACGACCTCGATCGTGCGCCCGTCCTGGGCATCGACCTGGCGGCCGCCGATAATCATCTGCGTCATGGAAATGTCTCCGTGGGGTATCAGTTCAGCGTGATCGAGCCGCGCTCGATCGTCCATATCTGGTCGGGGATGTCGCCCAGCAGCTTCACGTTGGATTCCGTGATGACCACGCACAGGTCGGGCTGCATTTCCTTCAGGCGGCCCAGCGCCTCGGTGTAATCGCGCGCCAGCTTGGGCGCGAGCCCCTGAAAGGGCTCGTCCAGCATCAAGAGCCGCGTGCCGACCATGACGGCGCGCGCCAGCGCCACCATCTTGCCCTGCCCGCCCGACAACGCGGAGCCCGAGCGCTTGAGCATCGGTTCCAGCTGCGGCACCACCTTCAGCACCGTGTCCATGCGGGCCTGGATCTCGGCCTTGGACTGGCCCTGCACCTCGCACGGCAGATGCAGGTTTTCCTCGACCGTCATGGTCGGGAAGATGACGCGGTCCTCGGGCGCGTAGCCCACCTTCATGGCAGCGCGTTTGTGCCCGGGCAGCGACGTCAGGTCGGTGCCGTCGAACGCGATCTTGCCGGAACGAATGCGCGTCAGGCCCATGATGGTGCGCAGGAGCGTGGTCTTGCCCGCGCCGTTGCGGCCCACGATGCCGATGGTGCGGGACGCTTCAAAGTTGGCGCTGACGTCGCGCAGGATGCGATTGCCCGCCAGGTCGACGTTGATGGCCGATAGGTTCAACATGGTTCAGGCCCCCAGCACTTCGCTTCTGATCTGCGGATTGTTCAAGACGTCCTCGGGCGAGCCGTCCGCGGCCACCTTGCCCGCGATCCAGGCCGCCACGCGGGTGGCGTAGCGCGACACGATGTCCACGTCGTGCTCTACGAACCAGCTGGTGACGCGGCGCTCGTCCAGCGCGTGCATCACGGTTTCCATCAGCGCGAACTTGTCTTCCGACGCGACGCCGCTGGTGGGCTCGTCCATGATCAGCAGCTTGGGCTGCAGCGCCAGCGCCATCGCCACGTCCAGCAGCTTGCGCTTGCCTTCGGGCAGCTCGATGCACGCTTCGTCGGCGTCGGGCAAAAGGCCCACCAGGTCCAGCGTCGCGTCCACCTCGCGGGCGTCGATGGTGCTTTCCAGCGACCGGAACCAGCTCAGTTCCTTGTTGCGCCGGGCGGCGGCAATCTGCACGCACTGGCGCACGGTGTGTTCGGTAAATAGCTGCGGAAGCTGGAACGAGCGTCCCATGCCCAGCCGCACGATCTTGCGCGGCGCCATCGCCGTGACGTCCTTGCCGTCGAAATAGACCTTGCCCTTTGATGGCGTGAGGTAGCCG
The DNA here is from genome assembly GCF_041879325.1 of Achromobacter sp. JD417. NCBI lineage: Bacteria > Pseudomonadati > Pseudomonadota > Betaproteobacteria > Burkholderiales > Alcaligenaceae > Achromobacter > Achromobacter sp. JD417. The sequence goes on from NZ_CP087159.1 coordinate 5,432,006, forward strand.
GTGCAGATGTTGATGAAGGTCGTCTTGCCCGCGCCGTTCTGGCCGATCACGGCCAGCCGTTCGCCTTCGTGCAGTTCGAAGTTGATGTTGTCGGCGGCCACCACGCCGCCGAAGGCCAGATAGAGGTCGGTGGTTTGAATGAGCGGTTTCATCGTCAGTTCCTTGCCGCGGCCTGCAGGGGCGCCTGCGCGCGGCGCTGGGCGCGTTCACGCGTCCGGATGCGCTTGGTGATCTGGCCGACGAAGCCGGTGGGGAACATGAAGATGACCAGGATCAGCGTCAGGCCCAGCAGGAATTGCCACAGGCCGGGGAAGTAGGCGGCGGACACGAGCTTGACGGTTTCGAAGCCCACCGCGCCCAGGAACGCGCCGGCGGCATGGCCCGCGCCGCCCAGGATGGTGATGAAGACGAACTCGCCGGAACGCAGCCACGAGCCGATTTCCGGCGTGACCAGCCCCTGCATCAGCGCCAGGATCGCGCCCGAGAATCCGACCACCACGGCAGACAGCAGGTAGCCCTTCCACATGATGAAGTAGGCGGAAAACCCCAGGTATTCGATGCGGGTTTCGTTGGTCTTGATGGCCGACAGCGCCTGACCGCTGCCCGAGCGGAAGTAGCGCTGCACCCACCAGGCCAGCACCAGCGACAGGACCAGCGTCAGCACCAGCAGCGCGCGTTCGAAGGATTCGCGCTCCATCACGATGCCGGCCATGGTCGGGCGCACGATGCGCATCCCGTCCGAGCCGCCGGTCAGCGTGTAGAGCTTGCCCAGGAGCGCGAACAGCACCATGCTGAGCGCCAGATTCAACATGCCGAAGAAGATGCCGCGGTAACGCACGACGAACAGGCCAATGACGACGGCGGCGACAAAGCTGGCGACGACGCCGGCCAGGATCAGGACGAGCGCGTCCAGGCCGGGCATGGCTTTGGCCAGGAACGCCACCGTGTACGCCGAGATGCAGGCAAACATGGCATGGCCAAACGAGATCTGGCCGGCGCGCGCCATCACCGACACGCCCAGCGCCGCGATGGCGTAGGTCAGGCCGATGACGATGGGCGTGATGGTCCAGGAATAGGTGTAGCCAAGAAACAGCGTGAACAGCGCGGCCAGCACGCTCAGGACAGGGACTTTCATCAGATCGTCCTCGCTTGGGCAACGGTGAACAGGCCGTGCGGTCGGATGATCAGCACCAGCACCATGATGATGTAGGGCACGGCGACTTCCAGTTCCGGCGCGGCGTACACGGCGATGGCGCGGATGATGCCGATGAGCAGCGCGGCGATCAGCGCGCCGGTGATCTGGCCGAGGCCCGCGGTGGCGACCACGGCAAAGGACAGCACCGTCATGTCCGTGCCCGCCCCCGGCACCAGCGAGGTGGTGGGCGAGGCCAGCGCGCCGCCGAGCGCGCCCAGGATGGTCGCGATCACGAAGGTGACGTAGCCGATCTTCTTGGCGTTGATGCCGAGCGACGTGGCGACTTCGCGGTTGTGCGTGGTGGCCACCGTCTGCTTGCCCAGCTTGGTGTGCCTCAGGAAGAATTCCAGGCACACGTAGGCCAGCAGCGCCGTGACCGGCACGACCACAAGCTGGTAGGTGGTATAGGTGATGTCGCCGATCTCGATGTTGCCCAGACGGTTGACGACTTCGCTGGCGCTATAGGGCTGCGCGCCCCACAGCATGCGCTGGATGTCTTCCAGCATCAGGAAGGCGCCGAAGGTGAGCAGCAGCTTGAGGATGGGGTCGTAGTTCTGTGCGCGGCGGATCAGGACGAATTCCATGATGCTGCCGAGCAGTAGCCCGATGGCGATGGCGGCCACGAACAAGGCCGCGAACAGGAGGATGGGCGAGTCGGTCTTGGGCGCCAGGAACATGACGAGGCTGGCCGCGGCATAGCCGCCAAAGGCGTAGAACGCGCCGTGCGCGACGTTCAGGATGCCCATCACCCCGAACACCAGGGTTAACCCCATCGATACCAGGAACAGCAGACTGGCGTATGCCACGCCATCCACCAAGGCGAGCGGCAATAGATCCAAGGTCAAGCGTCTTCTCCCAATACGCTGAGCACGGCGGCGGCGATTTCAACATGCCACACGCGGCGTGCGGGCTTGCGCCCGGGCGCGCCCGGCGCGCCCTTGTCTCGTTATCAACCTTTCCGTGCTGACTTGCGCACAGCGCCTGCCGCCGGAAGGCCCTTTTATTGCAGGCTGGAGGCCCGCCCCGCTACGGCGTGGGCACGTCCGCCTGTGTATGTGTGCGAAGTATAGGTAGGGGTGAATCGGCCTGCTATTTATCTTTGTGCAAGGCGGGTTTAACAAGCGATGGAGTGGGTGTGGATTGCCCCAACGCCGCCAGTGGTGCCCGCGTTTGATAGTCCGGGATAATCCGGATCTGCGCCTCGTCCGGCAGGCGTACATAACGGCCTAGTCCATCAGGCGCAAGCGCGCCAACGTCCAGCTGTGCAAGCCTCGCGCCCGCGGCATCGCGCACATCGATGCGCAACTGCGGCGGTGTAAGCCCATACGTTTCGCCGTCCTCGGGCGTGAGCGTGCGGTCGCTGCGCGCCTGCGAAAACAGCGCCACAAAGCCCGCCGCATCAAAGCCTGCCGCAGTGCCCTCCGGGGATGCGACCCAGCCCTGCGCCTGCCGGGTCAGGCGGACCGAGCCCCCCGGACCGTCCAGGGTGACCAGCGCGGCCTTGTCGGCCTCCCATGCGTAGAGCCTGGCGGGCTTGCCGCTGTCGTCATGCAGATGGGTATGGCCGTGATGATGCGCCGGGGCATGCGCGGCCTCTTGCCATTGCCATGCCGACAGCGCAATGCCGGCCGCGAGCAGCCCGGGCCACAGCAGGCGCCCGGCCTTCAACGGCGCCTCCACCACAGCAGCAGTCCCGTCAGCAGCGCAAGCAGCGGCAGGGCCACCGTGCTGGTCCAGAAAACGGCGCGCATCTGGCGGTTGGTCAGTTCCACGCGGCGGTTCTCGTAGTGCCGGGGCCGGATCGTCAGCAAGGCGTCTTCACCCGCCAGCAGCGTGACGGCGTTGGTGAACAGCGCGCCATTGCCCAGCGTGGCGAAATGCCGGTTGATGGCGAAGTCGCTGTCGCCCGCCACCAGCAGCGTGGGATGGGCCGCGCCTTCCGCGCTGGCGGCCTGCGCGTTGCGCGTGGCCAGCGCCATCAGTGTGTAGCGCGAGGCAGGCTGCCCCGGAGGATGCGCTGCGGCTGACGTCTGCGCCAGCGGCGTGACCACCACGCCGGGCGGCAAGGCGTCTGCCGCCGGCTCCAGTCCCGCCGCGCCGGGAAAGAAGCTGAGCGGCAAGCCGCGCGTCATCTTGTGCCGCGTGTAGTCGCTGACCGCGGGACTGCCGGGATCGTTGCGGTAGTGGCTGCCCGGATCGGCCAGCGCGCCCGGCGCGAGCGCGATGCCGAAGTCCGCCAGCAGGCCGTCCAACCCATGCCGCGTGTCGGGTTCCAGCAGCAACAGCGTCTTGCCGCCCGCGCCGGTCCAGCGGCGCAGCGCTTGCGCATCGTCGTCGCCGAACGGCGTGCGAGGACCGGCCGCGACGACCACGGCGCAGCCCGGCAAGGCCTGCGCCAGACTGCCCGCGCCCACCGCGCGCGTGGAAAACCCCAGCGTCTGCAGGGCGTTGCGCGCCATCGCCATGCCGTGCTGTTCGTGCACCTCGACGCGCGCCACCAGGTTTTCGTCGCTGCTGTGATCTTCCAGGTCGTCCAGCGACGTCAGGCTGTCGAGCGTCGCCTCGCGATGGCCCTGTGTGAAGCAGACCGTCTGCGCCCCATTCTGGCTGATGCGGATGAGCGCATTGGTGAAGTCCGTTTCGGTGCCGCCGTTGATGGTGGTGCGCCGCGCGCCCGATGCCAGCACCGCACTGCCCGCGAACTGGATGCCGGCGGCGCGCGCCTCGGCGGGCCGCAACGCGGGGTCCACGCCGCGCACGCGGATCAGCGGATTCTCGCGCTCGTACTGCCGCAGGAGTTCCAACGCGTCGACCATGCTCTTGTTGCGCAGGTCGTAGAACCACGTCACCTCGACAGGCTGACGGATCTGCCGCGCAACCTCAAGGCTTTCCGGGGCCAGGCTGTAGACCCGCTGCGCGGTCAGGTCGATGCGTCCCAGATTGCGCGACGCCCACAAGTTCAGCGCCAGCAGCAGCGCGGCCACGGCCAGCACCGGCAACCACAGCGACAACCGCCGCCCGGCACGGCGCACGGCGGGGCTCATCGCAGCCTCCAGCGCTTCAGGTTGACCGAGGCCACCATCAAGGCCAGCACGGTGACGCTGGCAAGCGTCACCGTGGCCGGTCCGGGCAGCACGCCCCGGATGAAGTCCACGTGCTGGGCCGACAGCGACAACGCCTGAAAGAACGGCGACAGCGCCGGAAACGCGTCCAGCGCGGCGGGATAGTCGATGAACCACAGCAGCACCAGAATGCCCCACGTGGCGCTGGCGGCCACGATCTGGTTCGAGCAGGCGCTGGACACGGCAATGCCGATCGCCAGGAACAGCGCGCCATACAGGAACACGCCGATGTAGCCGCCCACGATGGGGCCGTAGTCGGGCTCGCCGTACCAGGCCAGCGGCAACACCGCCGACATGGTGCCCGCCAGCATCAGCGCCAGCATGGTCAGCCCCGCCGCATACTTGGCCGCGACCAGCGTGAAGTCCGACAACGGCAGCGTCAGCAGCAATTCCAGCGTGCCCTGCCGCGCCTCTTCCGCGAAGGCGCGCATGCTGACCAGCGGCATCACCAGCATCAGCAGGATGGTCATGTTGTGAAACGCCGTCACCATCTGCCCGGTGCTCACAAAGAACAGGTTGAAGCTGAACAGATAGCCCGACAGGGCCCAGAACACCGCCACCACGGCCAGCGCCACGGGCGAGCCGAAGTCGGTGCGCAGTTCCTTGCGGTACAAGGCCGCGAAACCCTTCATGCGCGTCTCCGTAACGGGGGATCGTTGGGCGCCAGCGCCGCCAGCAGGCGGGCCTCGACGGCTTCCTGCGCGGGCAGCACGGCGCGCAGTTCCGCGTGCGCCAGCGCGGTGCGCATCACCACGTCGCACGCGGCGGCATTGGGGGTCGGGTTGGACGTCGCGCTTACCTCCGGCGGGTCCCACGTAACCCGCCACTTGCTGGCGCCGGCATCCAGCAGCGTGATGTCCACGGCCTTCACGCCCGGGCACGCGCACAACGCCGCGTGCAAGGCAGCATGCCCGGCGGCGGGCAGGGACAGCTGCATTTGCAGCGCTGCCTGCGATTCGCCCAGCGGCTGGTCTTGGACCAGCCGGCCCTGCCGCAGGATCGCGATGCGCGAACACAGCGCCTCGACTTCCTGCATCAAATGGCTGCTGAACACCACCGCGCGGCCCTCGGCGCAGCGCCGGATCATCGCGCGGGCTTCCACGATCTGCACGGGATCCAGCCCGTTGGTGGCTTCGTCCAGCAGCAGCACCGGCGGGTCGTTCAGCACGGCCTGCGCCAGCCCCACGCGCTGGCGCTGCCCCTTGGACAGGCGTCCGATCACCGAGCGCGCCACGCCTTGCAGGTCAAAGCCGTCGATGGCGCGCTCGATGGCCTGGCGTCGCGCGCGGGCGCCGCCCTGCACCTTCACGCCGGCGCCGAACTCCAGATACTGGGTGACCGTCAGCGCGTCATAAAGCGGCGCGCGCTCGGGCAGATAGCCGATGTCGGCGTTGCCGCGTCCCGGCACGGGCTCGCGGCCCCGGATGGCGATGCGCCCGCTGTCGGGCGTGTAAAAGCCCGCCATCAGGCGCAGCGTGGTGGTCTTGCCGCTGCCGTTCGGTCCCAGAAGGCCCAGAATTTCCCCGGGCCTGACGGACAGGCTCAGGGATTTCAGGACCTGGCGGGACCCGAACGACTTGCTGACCTGATGCAAGGCGACGGCGGGCTCCATGCGGCGCCCTCAGTCGAAGACTTTGGTCTTGGCGTTCTGCGCGTGCTGCTCCGCGTCGTGGCTGTACCAGAGCTGGCCCTGGCGCGCGTCGCGGATCTGCTTGAGCCGGTCGATGGCCTGCATGGACGCGGCCGTGTTCCAGGTGATGCCGGGAATGACGCCGGCCTCGTTTTCACCCGTGTAGATGGCGTCCGCGGCCAAGAGCACCGTGCCGGTCTTGGGCAGCTTGACCTGCAGCGACTGGTGGCCCTGCGTGTGGCCCTTGGTGTCCAGCAATACGATGGTGCCGTCGCCGAACAGGTCGAAGTCGCCCTCCACCTGGATGAAGTCGTAGTCGCGCGTGGTGTCGAAGTCTTTCATGACGTAGGCGGCGCGCTGGAATTTTTCTGGCCACCAGGCGGCGCGCAGCTCGGCCTTCTGCACGACGTGCTTGGCCTTGGGGAACATCTTGATGTTGCCGGCGTGGTCCAGATGGAAGTGCGAGTACACAACATACTTCACGTCGCTGACGCCAAAGCCGGCGGCCTTGAGCTGGCGGTCGATGACCTCGTCGCGGCCCTGGATGGAATTGAAGGCGCCGCACAGCCCCTGTCCCCAGTAATTGGCGCAGTTGCCATCGGCCGTGGCCTGGTTCATGCCGGTGTCGAACAGCACCAGCCCGCGCGGGTGCTGGATCACATAGGCCGGCACCGGAATCTTGATCTTGGTGCCCACGTCCACCATGGCGGTCATGAAGCCCTTGTCCAGCTCGATCTTGCCCACCGACAGCTGCATCAGCTTCACGTCCACCGGCGGCGCGTCGGCGGCGTGTGCCCATCCGCCCGCCATGACCGCCACCGCCCCAACCATTGCCTTCCAGCTCTTGCGCATTGTTGTCTCCTCGGACCAACAGGGGGAAGCCGCAGCCCGGACGGCGCGGCCGATCAGCAAGCTCCCGGTGTGTCCCGGGTTGACATCGTCGACAGGTGTTTTCCGTGCGAAGGCGCCTTGCGGCGGGGCCACGCGCAGCGCGTGGCCGGAAACGGCATCTGGCGGCCGTTTTCTCTGTTGCGCACTCTGACGCAGCCCGGATTGGCTGCCAATTAAGGATTTGTGAAGCTGGGCTTCGCGGCGGGCGAAGTGGGGGGAACCCTAGTACCGCGCCTGCAGCTCGGCAAACGACGCCAGCTCTCCGGCCAGCGCGCTTGCCATGACCGTGGGCGGGCTGGCCAGCCAGACGCTGCCGGGGCCCGAGCGGCCGGGGAAATTCCGGTTGATGGCGCTGATCGTGACCTGCGAGGCGTCGGTGGATGACCCCGGTCCGCAGTTGGCGCACGCGCCGCAGGACGGCTGCAGGATGCGCGCGCCCACGGCGGCAAAGGTCTTGTCGTAGCCCCGCGCCACGCAGTAGTCGCGCACGGCGGTGGTGCCGTATTGCAGATATAGCGTCACGCCGTCCGGCAGCCGTATGCCGCGCGCCACCGCCCACGCCAGCACCTGATGGTAGTAGTCGAAATCCTCGCGCTTGCCGGCCGTGCAGGAGCCGCCATACGCAATGTCGATGCGCGGGCGCGCCGTCAGTCTGGACAGCGGCACGCCATTGCCCGGGTCGCCCGGCGCGGCCACCAGGGGCGACAGCGCCGCGCAGTCCACGCGCAGGGTGGCCGCGTAGACCGCGCCCGGGTCGCTGCACATCCACGGCGCGATGCCGGCATCCACGCCGCGGCGTTCCCGCAGGAAGCGCGCGGTCTCGGCGTCGGGCGCGACGATGCCCGTCAGGCCGCCCAATTCGGCGGTCATGTTGGTCAGGGTGGCGCGTTCGTCGATGGACAGGGCCGCGATGGCCTGGCCGGCAAACTCGAACACCTTGCCCACGCCCGCGCCCGCCCGGATCTCGGGCTGCGCCAGAAGATGCAGCACGATGTCCTTGGCCGTGACGCCGGCCGGCAGCGCGCCGTCCAGCTCGACGCGCAGGGACGCGGGCAGCGTCAGCCGCACCGCGCCGGTGACGAACGCGTTGGCCATGTCGGTGGTGCCCACGCCGAAGGCCACGCAGCCCAGCGCACCGCTGTGCGGCGTGTGCGAGTCGGTGCCCACGACGACCTGCCCCGGCAGCGCGTAGTGTTCGGCCATCATGGCGTGCGAGATGCCCGCCACGTTGGCGCCGGTGTCGCGCGCCGCCTCGGCTTCGGTCAGCGTCCGGTGCTGGCGCAGGCCGTAGGCGTCGGCGAAGTCGCGCTGCGCCTGGCACATGGCGCGCACGTTGGGCACGATGCCGGCGCGCACGTGATTGGGGCTTTCCTCGACGTAGGACGTGTGGTCCTCGAACACCACGATGCGATCCGGGTCCACCAAACGCAGGGGCCGTCCAAACCGCGCATGCAGCATATGGGCCGCCATGCCGGTGTAGTACTCATGGATGAACCGCCAGTCCGCGCGCAGGAAGACGCCGTCGCCTTGCCGGAGGTCGGCCGCGGTCGCGGGCGTTTGCAGCAGATGGCGCAGGATGATCTTTTCAAACAGGGTGCGCGGCGGCGTGCCGTCCGGCGCGGCGGGATCGGCCGCGGGATGCCCGGCCACCAGGCCGGCCACCTGCGAGACATCGCGCAGCTGCGCCTGGCCGAATGCCAGCAGACCGCCCGCCTTGACGATGGCCGCAGCCAGCGCGTCGCGACCCGCCACGATCTCGTCGACCGTGATGCATTCGCCCGCCTGCAGGCGCGCCACCAGCCCCATGTCGGTGCTGGTGTAGAGCCCGATGTTGTCGGCGTTCTGGCGGTAGATGCGTTCAAAGCTCTCGGCGATCACCAGCCGCACGCCGGCGGATTTTTCGGCCATCGGGCTGTGTTCGCGCGACGAGCCCTTGCCATACCGCTTGCCCGCGACCACGACGTTGAAGCCCGCATGCCGGATCGCGTCGATGCCGATGGGCTGCGTGTCGCCCGCCCGATAGCCCGTGTACGGATACCGGCCCAGTTTCTCGTCGAAGTGCGTCAGGATCGGCACCGGCGTGATCTCGTCGGTGGAAATGTCGTCGCGCAGCGGAGCAGCCTCAGGCAGGGTCAGCGCCGCGCCGCCCAGTTGCGCGGCCACCCGGATTGGGTCCTGCGTCAGAAACAGCAGGCGGGCCGGGGCGTCGAGTACAGATACGGCAGTCATGGCAATCCGGTCATTCGATGGTGACGCCCGCCGCCTTGACGAGCGTCTGGCTCTTGGTGATCTCGGCGGCCAGCGTTTGCGCCGCCTGTTCCGCGCTGGTGCCCTGCGCCACAAAGCCCTGCGGCGACAGCGCCTTGAGCACGGCCGGCTCCTGCATCGTCTTGCGCGTGGCGGCCTGCAGCTTCTGCACGACATCGGCAGGCAACCCCGCCGGCCCGATCAGCGAGATCCAGGCATCGTACGAATAGCCCTTCACGCCGGCCTCGTCCAGCGTGGGCACGTTGGGCAGGATGGCTAGGCGCTCGGGCGTGCTGACGGCCAGCGCGCGCAGCTTGCCCGCCTGCACCTGCGCCAACACGGACGGGGTGGCCAGGAACGCGACCTGGATCTGTCCCGACATGACGTCGGTGATCAGCGCGTTGCCGCCCTTGTACGGGATGTGCATCATGTCCACGCCGGCCTTGGACTTGAGCAGTTCGCCGGCCAGATGCAGCACGCTGCCCGTGCCCGACGAGCCGTAGTTGATCTTGCCGGGCTGTTCCTTTGCGGCCTTGAGCAGGGCGCCCATCGTCCTGTACGGCGAGTTCTCGGCCACCACGACCACCAGCGGCGTCGTGCCGATGACCGAAATCGGCGTGATGTCCTTGACCGTGTCGTAGGGCAGGCTCTTGTACAGGCTGGGATTGATGGCGTGGTTGGACGACACGATGCCCAGGGTGTAGCCGTCGGGCTTGGCCGACACCAGCTGGCGCGTGCCCGAAATGCCGGCCGCGCCCGCCAGGTTCTCCACGATCATGGGCTGGGCCAGCGTCTTGCCCAGGTTCTCGGCCACGACGCGCGCCACCACGTCTGCCGTGGAGCCGGGCGACGTGGGCACGATCAGACGGATGGGACGGTCGGGGTAGCCGGCCGCCGACGCGGCAGGCGCCGCGCCAAGGACGCCAAGCGCAAGCGCACAGCTCGCGAGCAATCTGGTGGGGGTCATGATGTCTCCGTATGGGACGCAGCGGGGTCTGGATGCCCCGTATCGGCGATGAACGCGCCTTGACTATACGAACGCCGCCCGCAACGGCGAAGTGTCATCTCGGCAGCCCCGCCATCGCGAATGGCGAGGGCGGGTTCCGACGGCGGGTTCCGACGGCGGGTTCCGACGGTGCGGCCCGTCAGCCCTGCTGCGACAGAAACCGGACCAGCTTCCCGGCGGTGGCCGACAGCTGCGCCTGCCTGGGAAACACGATGCAAAGCTGGCGCCTTGCCCAATCGTCCGACAGGGGACGCACCACCACGTCCAGCGCCTGCAGGTACAGCTCGGCCACCTGCTGCGGCATCACGGCAATGCCCAGGCCCGCGTGCGTCATGCGGCACAGCGCATCCAGGCTGGCCACGCGGATCTTCACCGATAGCGTCTTGCCCAATTCGGCGGCCCGCGCCGCCAGCAGCTGCGTCAACGCGCTGTTCTCGCGCAGGCCGACAAAGGTCTCGTCGGCGATGTCCTGCAGGCTGAGCTGCCGCGCCGCCGCCTTGGGGTGCCCGGCCGGCAGCATCACCGCCAGCCGGTCGCGGCGGTAATCCAGCTGTTCCAGCCCGTCCGCGCCAGCGATCCGGTTGCAGATGCCAAAGTCCGCCGCGCGCTCTCGCACCAGGCGCAGCACGTCGGGGCTGTGCTGCTCTTCCAGGTCGATGTCCACGTCGGGAAACAGGCGCTGAAACGCCGCCACGTCCTCGGGCAGGAACTGCACGATGGCCGACAGGTTGGCCACCACGCGCACATGCCCTTTCACGCCTTCATAAAATCGCGACAGCTCCGCCCCCATCGCCTCGACGTCGCCGATGATCTGGCGCGCGTGGCGCAGGACGGTCTGTCCGGCGGGCGTCACCGACACGCCGCGCGTATGGCGCGCGATCAGCGGCAGGCCGATCAGCGCTTCCATGTCGGCGATGCGGCGGCTGACGGCAGACGGCGCGATGAACTCGCGCTCGGCCGCCCGCGCGATGCTGTTCTCCTGGCACACCGCCACAAAAAGGCGCAGTGAGGTCAGGTCGAGTTTGCGTAGGATGCTTTCCATGGCGGATCGGACGAGAGCGGCGGGGACGGCCCCCGCATCGACCGGGGGATCGTACACCACGCCCCTCGCGGTATGGGACGGGAGGCCCCGCCGCGTATCTGAGGGCCATCCGCGCCGCCGGGCCGCCCTGCGTCGCGCTCAGGCCGCCAGCCGGTCCGCGCCGCCGCCGCGATACCGCTCCCACAGCCCGGCCTGCCGGACACGGGCCTGCTCGACGCTCTTTTCCTTCACATGCCCATACCCCCGGATCGCATCCGGCACGTTGGCCAGTTCCAGCGCCACGTCGCGGTTGCCGGCGTCCAGCGTGCGGGCAAATTCGTCCGCCAGCGCCAGATAGTCGGCCGCGAGCTGGCGCTCCATGCGGCGCTCGGCCGTTCTGCCGAACACGTCCAGCCACGTGCCGCGCACGCGCTTCAAGGGCGCGAGCAGCCGGAATGCCGACTCCATCCAGGCGCCGTACGCGCGCTTCTGCAACCGCCCGCGCGCATCGCGGCGCGCCAGGATGGGCGGCGCAAGGTAGTAACGCAGCGTGTAGTCGCGGCCCGGCTCGCCCTCGAACTGCGCGCGCAGCCGGTCCTTGAATGCCGGATCGGCATGCAGCCGCGCCACCTCGTATTCGTCCTTGTACGTCATGAGCTTGGCAAGATTGCGCGCCACCGCGCGCGTCACGTCCTGCCGCTTGTCGCCCAGCGTGGCTTCACGCACGCGCACCGACTCCACCGCCGTCAGGAAGCGACGCGCATAGGCCTCGTCCTGATAATCACGCACGTGTGCCGCCAGACGTTTGACCAGCGCGTCCAGCGATTCCGGCATGGCCACCACCCGCTCGGCCGCCGTGGGGCGCAGCGCATCCACGCCGCGATGCGCGGCCTGGCGCCCCAGTTCGAAGGCGGCCAGATTCTTGTCCACCGACACGCCGTTGATCTGGATCGCTCGGCGCAGGCTGTCCAGCGACAGCGGCAGTCCGCCCTTTTGCCACGCGTATCCCAACAGCAGCGGATTGGCGTAGATGCTGTCGCCCAGCATGGCCTCGGCCAGCGGGCCGGCCTCCAGGAAGTCGCAATTGCCGCCCGTGCTTTGCGTCAGCGCGGCCTGCGCCTGCGCCCCCGGAAAACGCCACGTGGGCTGCGACAGGAACGCGGCCGTCGGCGCGGCGCTGCTGTTGACCACCGCGCGGCCATGATCGGGCCGCAGGCGCGACAGCACCTCGGGCGACGCCGACACCAGGGCATCGCAGCCGATCACGAGGTCGGCCTCGCCCAGCGCGACGCGCGTGGCGTGCAGGTCCTCGGGCCGGTTGGCCAACTGCACGTGGCTGAGCACCGCCCCGCCCTTTTGCGCCAGCCCGGCCATGTCCAGCACGGTCACGCCCTTGCCTTCGATGTGCGCGGCCGCGCCGATCAGCGCGCCCACCGTCACCACGCCCGTGCCGCCAACGCCGGCCACGACCACGCGATACGCCGCGCCCGGTGCAATGACAGCCTGGCCGGGCAGCGGGACCTCAGCCAGCGACGGCGCGCCGCCCTGCTTGCCGGGCTTGCGCGGCGTAGCGCCTTCGGCCGTCACGAAGCTGGGACAAAACCCCTCAACGCACGAAAAATCCTTGTTGCACGACGACTGGTTGATGCGCCGCTTCGCGCCCAGCGGCGTATCCAGCGGTTCCACCGACAGGCAGTTCGACTGCACCGAGCAATCGCCGCAGCCTTCGCAGACCGCTTCGTTGATGAAGGCGCGGCGGGGCGGATCGGGATACTCGCCGCGCTTTCTGCGGCGGCGCTTCTCGGTCGCGCAGGTCTGGTCGTAGATCAGCACCGTGGCGCCGTCAATGTCGCGCAGCGCGCGCTGCACGTCGTCCAGCGCCTTGCGGTGGTGAACCTCCACCCCTGCCGGCAAGGTCTGCGCCCCCGTGTACTTGTCGGGCTCGTCCGTCACGACCACCGTCTTGACGACGCCTTCGGCCAGCATCTGCGCCGCGATCTGCGGCACGGTCAGGACGCCGTCCACCGGCTGTCCGCCCGTCATGGCGACGGCGTCGTTGTAGAGGATCTTGTAGGTGATGCGCGCGCGCGCCGCGATGGCCGCGCGAATGGCGAGCAGGCCCGAATGAAAATACGTGCCGTCGCCCAAATTGGCAAAGATGTGGCGCTCGGACGTGAAGTCCTTCTGGCCCAGCCACGCCACGCCCTCGCCGCCCATCTGGCTGAAGGTGTCGGTATTGCGGTCCATCCACATCGCCATGTAATGGCAGCCGATGCCCGCCACCGCGCGCGACCCTTCCGGCACGCGCGTGGAGGTGTTGTGCGGACAGCCCGAACAGAACCAGGGCTTGCGCTCTTCGACCAGCGTGGGGCGGCTGGCCTCGCGCTCTTTCGCGTCGATGACGGCCAGGCGCGCCGCAATGCGCGCGCGCAGCGCGTCGGACAGGTTGGCTTTTTCGAGGCGGGCGGCAATGGCGCGGGCGATCAACGCCGGCGACAGCTCATACCGCGCCGGCAGCAGCCAGCCGCCGCGCGGCGTGGACCATTCGCCGCCGCCGTTTTCGCGTTCGTCGAACTTGCCGAAGACGCGGGGCCGCACGTCGTCGCGCCAGTTGTACAGCTCTTCCTTGAGCGCGTATTCCAGGATCTGGCGCTTTTCCTCGACGACCAGGATCTCCTTCAGACCCGTGGCGAATTCGCGCGCGTCCTGCGCGTCCAGCGGCCAGATGCAGCCCACCTTCAGCACGCGGATGCCCGCCTGCGCACAGGCCGCATCGTCCAGCCCCAGGTCGTTCAGCGCCTGGCGCACGTCCAGATACGCCTTGCCGGCCGTCATGATGCCGAAGTGCGCGTTGGGCGAGTCCAGCACCACGCGGTTCAGCTTGTTGGCGCGCACATAGGCCAGCGCCGCATACCACTTGTGGTCCAGCAGCCGCGCCTCCTGCGCCAGCGGCGAGTCCGGCCAGCGGATGTTCAACCCGCCTGGCGGCAGGCTGTCCTCGGGCAGCACGATCCGCACGCGTGACGGGTCAACGTCCACCGAGGCGCTGGACTCCACCACGTCCGTCACGCATTTCATCGCCACCCACAGACCCGTGTGGCGGCTCATGGCCCAGCCATGCAGGCCGTAATCCAGATACTCCTGCACGTTGGACGGGTACAGCACCGGAATGCCGCTGGCGATCAGCACGTGTTCGGACTGATGCGCCACCGACGAGGATTTGGCGGCGTGGTCGTCACCCGCCAGCATCAGCACCCCGCCGTGCGCGGACGTGCCGGCCGAGTTGGCGTGCTTGAGCACGTCCACCGACCGGTCCACCCCCGGCCCCTTGCCGTACCACATGCCAAAGACGCCATCGCGCTGCGCGCCGGGAAACAGATTGAGCTGCTGCGATCCCCAGACAGCGGTCGCGGCCAGGTCCTCGTTCAAGCCCGGCTGGAACACCACGTCGTTGTCTTTCAAATGACGCTTGGCCTTCCAGAGCGCCTGGTCCAGGCCGCCCAGCGGCGATCCCCGGTAGCCCGACACATAGCCGGCGGTGTTCAGGCCGGCCGCCTGGTCGCGCTGTTTTTGCATCAGGGGCAGGCGCACCAGCGCCTGTGTGCCGCTCAGGTAGACGCGGCCGGTGGGCTGCGCGTATTTGTCGTCCAGCGACAGGCCATGGGTGTCGGCCACGCCAGGGGGTAGAGGGGCGTTCATCGGGTTGTCTCCTGCAATCTGCGGTGCGGGCATTTACGTGTTTTCCGCAGTGTAGGAACGCGTAGAGCTATCGTATATTCATATATTCGACTAGCTGGTATGTGAAAAACACATGGCTAATGACGTCACGCTCCGCCAACTCCGGTACTTTGCCGCCGCCGCCCGCACGGGGCGGTTTTCCATGGCGGCGGCCGACGAGCACGTGTCCCAATCGGCGGTCACCAACGCCGTGCTGGCGCTGGAAGCGCAACTGGGCGTGCGCCTCTTCGACCGCCACGCGCACGGCGTGACGTTGACGCCCGAAGGCCACAACTTCCACCAGCGCGCCCGCGACGTGCTCGACTCCCTGGACGACGCGCTGCGCGAACCGGGGTTTCAGCGTTATGCGCTGCGCGGCTCGGTGCGGATCGCGGCGTCCTACACGGTGCTGGGGTACTTTCTGCCCGACCTGCTGGCGCGGTTTCGGCGGCGCTATCCGGACGTCGTACTGGACCTGGTGGATCTGGACCGTCCGCAGATCGAACAGGCCGTGGCAAGCGGCGACGTGGAGCTGGGCGTGGCGCTGCTGTCCAACGTGGACAAGCGCGAGCGCTTCGGCCATCACGTACTGGTGCGGTCGAGGCGCCAGCTCTGGACGGCGGCCGGGCATCCGCTGACGCAGGCGGCCGCGCCCGCGCTCGCCGACATCGCGCGCTATCCCTACATCCTGCTGGAAATGGATGAGGGCGAGCGATCCACGCTGGGTTATTGGCGCGGTCACGGCCTGCAGCCCGACATCGCCTTTCGCACGCGGTCAATGGAGGCGCTGCGCGGCCTGGTCGCGCACGGCTTTGGCGTCACGATGCTGTCGGACATGGTTTACCGGCCGTGGTCGCTGGAGGGGCGCAAGATCGAAGCCGTGCCCATCACCGACGCCGTGCCGCCCATGGAGGCCGGCCTGCTGTGGCATCCGCGCGCAGCCATGGCCAAGCCGGCCGAAGCCTTCCGGCAGTTCATGATCTACGCGTGCGGCGGATGACGCCAGCCGGCGCCGCAGGCTGACCGGCCCTACACCAGCACCGCACCCTTACGCCGCGTGAACTGCGCCAGCGACCGCAGCGCCAGCGCGTGCATGGCGGCCACCGACGGCAGCAGCGTCTCGTCCTTGCGCGTCAGCACACCGACGATGCGTTCGACCACGGGTTCGGCCAGCGGCACAAACGCCAGTCCGCTGCCGGCCGCGGGCCGCGCCAGCACCGGCAGCACCGTCACGCCCAGGCCGCCCACCACGCTGGCCAATAGCGAAGCCCGGTTGGACACCACGATCGCCGGGTCGTCGATGCCGCTGCCCAATTGACGGTTCTTCAGCGTTTCAAAGGTGGCGTTGCCGATCAGCCGCTCATCGGCCAGCGCCGCCCAGGACACCGGGCCGCGCCGACGCGCAAGCGGATGGCTTTTCTTGCAGACCAGCCCGAAGGCGTCGCGCGCCACCGGTGTGAATGCCACCTCGTTCGTGCGCGGGGCCTGCCCGGCCACGCCCACCTGAACCTCGCCTGCCAGCACCAGCCGGTGCACTTCGGGCGAGGTTTCGTCCAACGCGCGGATCCGCACGTCAGGATGGGTGCGCGCAAAGCGCGCGAGCAGCCGCGGCAGCCATTCGTCGGCCAGCGACGGCATGACGGCCATCGCCACCGGCCCCTGGCTGCCCGTGCCGAACTGCCGCGCCGCGTCCAGCACCCGGTCATGCGTGGCCAGCAGCTCGCGAAACAGCGGCGCCACCGCCTGGCCCAACGCCGTCAGCTGGGCGCGCTTGCCGGGTTCAAAGAGCGGCGCGCCCAGCTGTTGCTCCAGGTCCTGCATGGCGGCCGACACCGCCGCCTGCGACCGGAACGTGCCCTGCGCGGCGACGCGAAAACTGCCGTGATCGGCGGCCAGCAGGAACTGGCGCAGGTGCTGGATCTTCAGGGACGTAGGCATGGGGAAAGCCGCCTTGAATTCGGATTTTCTGAAATTAGCTCACGTTAATTTGGATTGTCAAAATCGCACGCAGCGTCGAACAATGGGTTCGTCATTCATCCCCACAATTTCGGAGCAAGTGCATGTCACTGCAAGTGCGCAAGGTAGTCAGTTACGTCGAGAAAACCCTCATTGAAGGCGGCCGCGCGGCCGAGCGCCCGCTGGTGATGATCGTGGCCGCAGCCGTGATCCGCAATCCGTGGGCCGGCCTGCCGTTTCAGGAAGACCTGCGGCCCGGCATCCTCGAAGCCGCGCCGCCGCTGGGCGAACTGCTGGTCGGCGAGATCCTGCGCCAGGCCGGTTCGGCGGACAACATCGAGGCCTACGGCAAGGCCGCCGTGGTCGGCACCGCGGGCGAAGTCGAACATGCGTCCGCGCTGATCCACACGCTGCGTTTCGGCAACTTCTACCGCAACGCGGTGGGCGGCACCAGCTATCTCAGCTTCACCAACATGCGCGGCGGACCGGGCTGCGTGATCTCCGTGCCGCTGATGCACAAGCTGGACGAAGGCCTGCGCTCGCACTACCTGACGGTGCAGACCACCATCAACGACGCGCCGGCGCCCGACGAGAT
Organism: Achromobacter sp. JD417; assembly: GCF_041879325.1. Taxonomy (NCBI): domain Bacteria; kingdom Pseudomonadati; phylum Pseudomonadota; class Betaproteobacteria; order Burkholderiales; family Alcaligenaceae; genus Achromobacter; species Achromobacter sp. JD417. The sequence continues at coordinate 5,449,386 of NZ_CP087159.1, forward strand.
CGTGATCGCGCTGGGCGCGGCCACCTCGGGCCGTCCGCATCACCGCATCGGCAACCGCTATTCGGACATGAAGGAACTGGAGCAGGAAGCACAGGAGGCGCGCGCAAAATGACCATGCAACGGCGGCGCACCGGCCGCGGCGAACCGCTGGTCCTCTTGCACGGCGTCGGCCTGGACCACACGCTGTGGGACGACCTGGCTCCCTTGCTTGAGCCGGACTTCGACGTGCTGCGATATGACCTGCTGGGCCACGGCGCCGCGCCCGCGCTGCGCGGCCCGGCGGACATCCAGGACTTCATCGCGCAACTGGACGCCGAACTGGACCACGCGGGCTGGCAACACGCGACCGTGCTGGGCTATTCCATGGGCGGCCTGATCGCGGGCGCCTACGCGGCGGCGCACCCCGAACGCGTCAGCCGGCTGGTGCTGCTGAACACGGTGTTCCGGCGCACGGACGAAGAAGCCGCCGCCGTGCGCGCCCGGCTGGATGCCGCGGCCACGCAAGACCCCGAGGCTGCCGCCAAGGTGTCGCTGACGCGCTGGTTCACGCCGGCCTTTCAGGCCGCGCACCCCGCGCGCGTGGCGCAGATCGAACAGCGCCTGCTCGGCAACGACCGCCAGAGCTTTCTGTCCGCGTACGCGCTGTTCGCGTTGGGCGACCCGCTGCTGGCGCAGGCCGCGCCGGACATTGCCTGCCCCGTGCTGGTCATGACCGGTGAACACGACGTCGGCTCCAACCCGCGCATGACGCGAGACCTGGCGCGCGCCCTGCCCCGCGCCTGCGCCCGCGTCGCCCCCGGCCAGCGTCATATGCTGCCGGTGGAGGAACCGGGCACGGTGGCCGCCGCGCTCCGCAGCTTCGTGTCGGCGCATCCGGCGGCGGCCAATCCCGCGCAGACGTCCTTCGACGCAGGCGCATGCCGCAAAGGACTAGCCGACGCCATCGCCACACTGATTTCCCCCGAACCCTGACATCGTCCGCCGACAGAGACGATGCGCGACAACCCCGCCACGACGCGGGGACGGAGACAAGACACATGGACCGCAGAACCCTCATCAAGACCCTGGCGGCACTGTCGCTGGCCCCGCTGGGCGCCGCCGCCCCGCGGCTGGCCGCCGCCCGCGAAGCGCCCCTGCGCGTGATCGTGCCCTTCCCGCCGGGCGGCGGCACCGACGTGCTGGGCCGCGTCATCGCCGCCTCGCTGGAAGGCGCGATGGATCGCCCCGTGGTCGTGGAAAACAAACCCGGCGCCAGCGGCATGCTGGGCGCGGACTACACGGCCAATGGCGCGAAAGACGGCAGCATGCTGCTGTTTGCCGGCCTGGTGCCGTCGGTGCGCTACTACGCCCGCCCGCCCGAAGACGTGCTCAAGCAGCTGGCGCCCGTCTGCCCGATTGCGCGCTCGCCCTACATGGTGGCGATCAATAGCGACCTGCCCGCCAAGACGCTGGCCGAACTGGTCGCGCAGGCGCGGCGCGAGCCCAAGGCGCTGACCTTTGGCACGCCCGGCAACGCCACGCCCCAGCACCTGGCCACCGAACTGCTGCAAGCCGCCTGCGGCATCGAGATGCTGCACGTGCCATATCGCGGCACCGGCCCGATGATGACCGACCTGTTGGGCGGCCAGATCCAGGTGGTGGTGGCCACAGTGGCCGCGGTCGAACCGTATCTGAAGAGCGGCCGGCTGCGGGTGCTGGCCGTGACCAGCCCGCAGCGCCTGCCGAAGTACCCGGATATTCCCACCGTTGCCGAAAGCGGCTTTGCGGGATTTTCGGCGCAGATCCAGTTTGGGACCTACTGCGCGGCGGGCACGCCCGAAGCCACCATCGCGGCGCTGAACCAGGGCATCAACCGCGCCCTGAAAACCGAATCCGTCCACACCAAGCTGGCCGAGCAGGGTTTCGAGCCCACCGGCGGCACCCCGGCGCAACTGCAGGATGCGCTGCTGGCGGAAATCCGGGACGTGGCCGGATTGGTGAAGGCGGGCAAGGTGCGGGTCGACCTCTAAGGTGATGGCCCGCCTGCGCAGGCGGCCCTGAACCGGCCGGGCCCGTGCCCTGCCCGGCGCCCGCTCCCGGGACCGGGGGCCCGCTTGCACCCGCGCCCTTGCCGGGAGTAAATTGTTGACAATTCAGCGCGCCAATCGCGCTTTATTCCGAAAATACCGCCTTTAACGGAACGAATTGTCAACACCATGAGCAAAGTGCTCACCTTGCCGGGCGCGCAGGCGGCCGATGGCGCCCCCGCTGGCGAACCCATCGGCGAAACCCTGTCGGACCACATCTTCCGCAAGATCCAGTCCGCCATCGTCAAGGGCGAGATCGCCCCGGGCAGCAAAATCTCCGAGCCCGAGCTGGCGCGCATCCACGGCGTCAGCCGCGGCCCGCTGCGCGAGGCCCTGCACCGGCTGGAGGGCCAGAAGCTGCTGGTGCGCGTGCCGCACGCCGGCGCGCGCGTCGTGTCCCTGTCGATCCAGGAACTGATCGAACTCTACGAAATCCGTGAATCGCTGGAAGGCACCGCCTGCCGCCTGGCCGCCGAACGCATGCCGCCGTCGGAAATCGACGAGCTGCGCGGCGTGCTGGAAGCGCACGAACGCGACGAAGCCTTCCAGGCCGGCCTGGGCTATTACCAGCAGGAAGGGGATTACGATTTCCACTACCGCATCGTCAAGGGCAGCGGCAACCAGATGCTGTTTCGCATGCTGTGCGACGAGCTTTATCAGCTGGCGCGCATGTACCGCATCCAGTATTCGACGACGCCCAATCGCCCGCGGCAGGCCTACGCCGAGCATCACCGCATTCTGGACGCCATCGCCGACGGCGACGGCGAACTGGCCGAACTCCTGATGCGCCGGCACATCCGCGCATCCCGCATCAACATCGAACAACAGATCGCGCAAAGCACCCAACAGCGCACGGAGGCATGATGAACAAGTCGTACCGCAAGAACCTGCCCGGCACCCGCCTGGACTACTTCGACGCCCGCGCGGCCGTGGAGGCCATTGCCCCCGGCGCCTATGACGGCCTGCCCTACACGTCCCGCGTCCTGGCCGAAAACCTGGTGCGCCGCTGCGATCCCGCGCTCTTGACCGACGCGCTCAAGCAGTTGATCGAACGCCGCCGCGATCTGGACTTTCCGTGGTTTCCGGCGCGCGTGGTCTGTCATGACATCCTGGGCCAGACCGCGCTGGTGGACCTGGCGGGCCTGCGCGACGCCATTGCCGACAAGGGCGGCGACCCGGCCAAGGTCAATCCCGTGGTGCCGGTGCAGCTGATCGTGGACCACTCGCTGGCCGTGGAATACGACGGCAACGACCCGGACGCCTTCGCCAAGAACCGCGCGGTCGAAGACCGCCGCAACGAAGACCGCTTCCATTTCATCGACTGGACCAAGCAAGCCTTCGAAAACATCGAGGTCGTGCCGCCGGGCAACGGCATCATGCACCAGATCAACCTGGAGCGGATGTCGCCCGTCATCTACACGCAGGACGGCGTGGCCTTCCCCGACACGCTGGTCGGCACCGACAGCCACACGCCGCACGTCGACGCACTGGGCGTCATCGCCATCGGCGTGGGCGGCCTGGAAGCCGAAAACGTCATGCTGGGCCGCGCGTCGTGGATGCGCCTGCCCGACATCGTCGGCGTGGAATTGTCCGGCCGTGCGCAGCCCGGCATCACCGCCACCGACATCGTGCTGACGCTGACCGAATTCCTGCGCAAGGAAAAGGTGGTGGGCGCGTACCTGGAGTTCTACGGCGAAGGCGCCTCCAGTCTGACGCTGGGCGACCGGGCCACCATCTCGAACATGGCGCCCGAATACGGCGCCACCGCGGCGATGTTCTCCATCGACCAGCAGACCATCGACTACCTGCGCCTGACCGGCCGCGAAGACGAGCAGATTGCGCTGGTGGAAAACTACGCCAAGACCGCCGGCCTGTGGCCCGACAGCCTGAAGACCGCGCAGTACGAGCGCGTGCTGCGCTTTGACCTGTCCACCGTCGTGCGCACGCTGGCCGGCCCGTCCAACCCGCACCGCCGCCTGCCGGTGTCCGACCTGGCCGAGCGCGGCATCGCTGGCGTGGTCGAGAACCAGCCCGGCCTGATGCCCGACGGCGCCGTCATCATCGCCGCCATCACCAGCTGCACCAACACCAGCAACCCGCGCAACGTGATCGCCGCGGGGCTCTTGGCGCGCAACGCCAACCGCGCGGGCCTGGCGCGCAAGCCCTGGGTCAAGAGCTCGCTGGCGCCCGGCTCCAAGGCCGTCCAGCTTTATCTGGAAGAAGCCGGCCTCACGCACGAACTGGAACAACTGGGCTTTGGCGTCGTGGCGTTTGCCTGTACCACGTGCAACGGCATGTCCGGCGCGCTGGACCCGAAGATCCAGCAGGAAATCATCGACCGCGACCTCTATGCCACCGCCGTGCTGTCCGGCAACCGCAACTTCGATGGCCGCATCCACCCGTACGCCAAGCAGGCCTTCCTGGCCTCGCCGCCGCTGGTCGTGGCCTATGCGATTGCCGGCACCATCCGTTTCGACATCGAACGCGACGTGCTGGGCGTGGCCGCCGATGGCCGCGAGATCCGGCTGAAGGACATCTGGCCCAGCGATGAAGAAATCGACGCGATGGTCAAGTCGGCGGTCAAGCCCGAGCAGTTCCGCAAGGTCTACGCCCCCATGTTCGGCATCAAGGACGACCGCCAGACCGCCGTCAGCCCGCTGTACGACTGGCGTGCGCAAAGCACGTATATCCGCCGTCCGCCGTACTGGGAAGGTGCGCTGGCCGGCGAACGCACGCTGCGCGGCATGCTGCCGCTGGCCGTGCTGGGCGACAACATCACCACCGACCACCTGTCGCCGTCCAACGCCATCCTGATGGACAGCGCCGCGGGCGAATACCTGCACAAGATGGGTCTACCCGAAGAGGACTTCAACTCGTACGCCACGCACCGCGGCGACCACCTGACCGCGCAGCGCGCCACCTTCGCCAACCCGAAGCTCTTCAACGAAATGGTGAAGAACGCCGACGGCACCGTGAAGCAAGGCTCGCTGGCGCGCGTGGAACCCGAGGGCAAGGTCATGCGCATGTGGGAAGCCATCGAGACCTACATGGACCGCAAGCAGCCGCTCATCATCGTGGCCGGCGCCGACTACGGCCAGGGCTCGTCGCGCGACTGGGCCGCCAAGGGCGTGCGTCTGGCCGGCGTCGAAGCCATCGTGGCCGAAGGCTTCGAGCGCATCCACCGCACCAACCTCATCGGCATGGGCGTGCTGCCGCTGGAATTCAAGCCGGGCGTGAACCGCAAGACGCTGGCGCTGGACGGCACCGAAAGTTACGACGTCATTGGCGAGCGCAAGCCGCGCGCCGACCTGACGCTGGTCATCCACCGCCGCAACGGCAGCACCGAACAGGTGCCCGTGACCTGCCGGCTGGATACCGCCGAAGAAGTGTCCATCTACGAAGCCGGCGGCGTGCTGCAGCGCTTTGCCCAGGATTTCCTGGAAGCCGCTTCCGCGTCGGACGCCGGCAAGCTGGCCTGACCCGCGCTGTAAAGACCGGCGGGCGGTTGCAGCGCCCGCCGCCCTACTCCGATACTTCAGGATCGTTTCATGTCACATGCTCCCCAAACCAAGATCGCCGCCACCTACATGCGCGGCGGCACCAGCAAAGGCGTGTTCTTCAAGCTGGACGACCTGCCCGAATCGGCCCGCGTGCCGGGCGCGGCGCGCGACGCGCTGCTGCTGCGCGTGATCGGCAGCCCCGACCCCTACGGCAAGCAGATCGACGGCATGGGCGCGGCCACCTCCAGCACCAGCAAGACCGTCATCGTCGCCAAAAGCACGCGCCCCGGCCATGACGTGGATTACCTCTTCGGCCAGGTCTCCATCGACCAGCCCTTCGTGGACTGGAGCGGCAACTGCGGCAACCTGTCCGCCGCGGTCGGGCCCTTTGCCATCACCAACGGCCTGGTCGACGCCGCCCGCATCCCGCAGGACGGGATTGCCATCGTGCGCATCTGGCAGGCCAACATCCAGAAGACCATCGTCGCGCACGTGCCCATTACCGGCGGCGCGGTACAGGAGACCGGCGACTTCGAACTGGACGGCGTGACCTTTCCGGCCGCCGAAGTGCGCCTGGAATTCATGGACCCGGCCGAGGAAGGCGACGGCGGCTCCATGTTCCCCACCGGCAACCTGGTGGACAACCTGGAAGTCCCCGGCGTGGGCACGTTCAAGGCCACGATGATCAACTCCGGCATTCCCACGATCTTCCTGGAAGCCGACGCGCTGGGCTACAGCGGCACGGAACTGCAGGACGCCATCAACGGCGATGCCGCCGCGCTGGCGCGCTTCGAGACCATCCGCGCGCACGGCGCCGTACGCATGGGACTGATCAAGGACATCGCCGAGGCGGCCAGCCGCCAGCACACGCCCAAGGTGGCGTTTGTTGCCTCCCCGAAGGAATACGTGTCCTCCAGCGGCAAGAAGATCGGCACGGGCGACATCGACGTGCTGGTGCGCGCCCTGTCGATGGGCAAGCTGCACCACGCCATGATGGGCACGGCGTCCGTCGCCATCGCCACCGCAGCCGCGGTGCCCGGCACGCTGGTGAACCTGGCGGCTGGCGGCGGCGAGCGCGACAACGTCTGCTTCGGTCACCCGTCGGGCACGCTGCGGGTCGGCGCGCAGGCGCAGCTGGTCGATGGCGAATGGAAAGTGACCAAGGCCATCATGAGCCGCAGCGCGCGGGTGCTGATGGAAGGCAGGGTGCACGTGCCGCGCGAGGGGTTCTGACCCCGCTTTCTTTCGTGTCTGAAGCGCAAAACGGGGCAGATTCTGCCCCGTTTTCTTGTGGTGCTGAAAGCCGGCTGAAACCGCCGCGACGATATTGCTCGGGTTCTGGCGCGGCCCCCTAAAGTCGCCCCCTGCATCTGCCGTTAGCGGGTTGCGGCCGGGGGTTTCCTGGCCGACTTGCAACCCGCCGGCCTTCCCCGCCGGCGTATCCAGTACACGAGCATGAAGATAACGTCGCTGCGCAACCGCATTTTGCTTATTACCTGCTTTACGGTGGTGGGAGCCCTCACGCTCTCCGGCCTCATCACCTACCAGATCGTGCGCGACAACATGATGTCCACCATCGCCGCCACGTTGGACGCCGTGGCCTCGGGCAACGCCAGCGCCATCGAGCGCTGGTCGGCCGACAAGGCGCAGGCGGTCGACGCCACCGCGAAAGTGGTCGAAAAGGGCGATCCCCGCGGCCTGACCCAGCTCATGGGCCAGACCAATGGCTTTCCCATCACCACCATCGGCTGGTCGGACAAGACCTTCTTTTCCACCACCAAGACCGCGGCGGATTACGATCCGACCGCCCGGCCCTGGTACAAGAGCGCCGTCGCCGCCGGCAAGCTGACGGTCACCAAGCCTTACGGCGATTCCACCACCGGCGTGCTGTACGTCGCATTCACCGCGCCGATGATCCGCAACGGCCAGACGGCGGGCGTGCTGAGCGGCGCCGTGCCGCTCGATGGCGTGAAAGACATCATCAAGGCCATCCACCCCACGCCTTCCAGCAGCGCCTTCGTGGTGGCGACCGACGGCCAGGTGATTTCGCACCTGAACGACAAGCTGGCGCTCAAGCCGTCGACCGACATTTCCCCGGCGTTGACCGCCGATGTCGTGGCATCCCTGGCCCGCGACGGCGCCGCCCCCGCCGACATCATGCTGGACGGCGCGCAAAAGCTGCTGAAGGCGCGCCGCGTTCCCGGCACCGACTGGTATCTGGTCGTGGCGCTGGACAAGGCTGAAGCCACGGTCGGCCTGACGCAGGTGCTGCACGCAACCCTGATCTCGCTGGTCGTCCTGACGCTGATCGCCGTGACCATCGCCAGCGTGATCACGTCGCGGGCGTTCAAGCGCCTGTCCGCCGTGCGCGACGCCATGGACACCATCGGCTCGGGCGACGGCGACATGACGCACCGCCTGGCCGTGGTCGGCCATGACGAAGTCGCGCAGATCTCGGCTTCGTTCAACGCGTTCGTGGAGAAGATCACCCACGTCATGCGCGAAGTGCGCAGCGGCGTGCATTCGATGAGCGCCGCCACGCGAGAAATCGACATGGGCAACCGTGATCTGTCGCAGCGCACGGAAACGTCGGCCGCCTCGCTCGAGGAAACCTCTTCGGCGCTGACCGAACTGGCGTCCAGCGTGCGCCAGACCGAGGAAACCGCCGAGCACGCGACGCGCCTGGCCGACGAAGCCAGCGCTGTCGCCGCCCGCGGCGGCCAGGTGGTCAACGACGCGGTCAGCACGATGGACGAGATCTCGAAGTCGTCGCAGCGCATTACCGAGATCATTCGCGTGATCGACGGCATCGCATTCCAGACCAACATCCTGGCGCTGAACGCGGCGGTTGAAGCCGCCCGCGCAGGCGAACAAGGCCGCGGCTTTGCGGTGGTGGCCGGTGAAGTGCGCACGCTGGCGCAGCGCAGCGCCGCGTCCGCGCAGGAGATCAAGACGCTGATCGAGGCGTCCGTCCAGAACGTCAAGAGCGGCACGCAACGCGTGCAGGCCGCGGGTTCGACCATGACCGAGATCGTTGACGGCATCAACCGCGTGCAACGGATGGTGAGCGAGATCCACGGCGCAATGGCCGAACAGAGCACGGGGCTGGGTCAGATCGACCGCTCGGTCGCCGACATGGACCAGGCCACGCAGCAAAATGCCGCGCTGGTCGAACAGTCCACGGCGGCGTCCGGCATGCTGAGCGACCAGGCGCGCGTGCTGGCCGATGCGGTGGCGCGGTTCAAGCTGCGCGAGGAAGAAGCGGCGGGTTCTGCCAGGCTGATCGCGCTGCCCGCCTGATCGCGGACGTGCCTGGCGGGATCCGGGGCGGGGTTTACTTCGCCGCGGCCCCCGCCGCGGGAGCGCCCGCCGCGGGATCGCCCGGCGCGGGACCGCCCGCCGCTGCCCCCACCTGCTTGAGCAGGGCAACGGCTGTCGCAACGACCTGCCCGTCCGTGCTCAGCTCTCCTTGCATGAACACCAGCGAGGACGTCGCCCGCGCCACGCGGCCGCGCACTTCCAGAAACTGGCCTTCGCGCGCCGCCGCCAGAAAATGCGTGTCCAGTTGCACGGTCACGCAGGCGCGCCGGCCCAGCGCTTCCCACGCGATCGCGCTGATGCCGTGATCGAGCAACGCCGTCAGCAATCCGCCATGCACCACGCCAGCCGGATTCAGATGATCGGCGGTGGCCAGGAGGCCGTACGCCCAGCCCTCGTCCTCCTTGCGCACCCACAACGGCCCGATCAGGCCCGCAAAGCCCGCAAGCCCTCTTTTGCGCCACCCTTGCGGCACGGGCAGTTCGACATCCGGTTGCGTGGTCATGCGCTCAGCTCCTGGCGGCCATCAGTTGCGACAACGCGCGCGACTCGTCCTGCAGCGCGCGCGCCAGCGATTCGACGCGCGCCGCGTCGAGCTGTTCGGCCAATCCCGCGGCCACCAGCGCATGCGTCAGGCGCTGATGGCTGTCGAAGACGGGCACCGCGATCACGACGACGCCGTTGATGTAGTTGTTGCGGTCCACGCTGTAGCCTTGGCGGCGCACCACGTCCACGTCGGCTTTCCAGGCCGAGAACTCCGGCGCCTGATCCCAGCGCAAGGCCTTGAAGCGCCGCTCCAGTTCCTTTTCCGACAAATCCGCAAAGGCCGCGACGAGCCGGCCGGTTGCGCTGATCAGCGCGGGAAAGCGGCTGCCCACGTCCACGTGCAGCCGGAACGGCGCATTGGACCGCGACAACGCCAGCACGACCATGTGATCGCTGCCCGACACCTCGACGCCGATGGCGGTAACGCTGGCCGCGTTGGCGATCCGGTCCAGCACGGGTTGGGCCAGCGCGGGAAACGGATTGCTCTCGATCACGCTGCGCGCCAGCGTCAGCATGCCCACGCCCAGGCTGTAGCGCTTGGCGCCGGGATCGACCTTGACCAGGCCTTCTTCCACCAGGACGCGAAGAATGTGCAGGCAGGTGCTGGTCACCATGCCCAATTCCTGCGAGATGGCCTTGAGCGTCATGGGCTCGCCGCCCCGCCCGAGCAGGCGCAGGATCGCGATCGATCGGGTCACGGCCGGCACCGGCCGCACGCGCGGGCCGGCGGCGGCAGGGTCCGGGGTACTGGTTTCACTCATCGGTTTCTCCGTTTTTATTGCGGCAAGCATACCGTGCGGCGACCGCGTCGCGGGTACGGCCACGCGCCACATAATTGTATATATACAATCAGCGAACTCCATTGACAATTTATTTGGCGGCGCGCATAGTGAGTTCCACAGGTTGCCGACCCACACAGGTACGACGAAATGACCAAGCTGACCGATACCCTTTCCTATGCGGACGCCCAGGCGCTTTGCGCCCCCGACAAGCTCTGGGAGCTTTTCGACGGCAACCGCGAGCACATGAACATCGCGCACGAATGCATCGATCGGCACGCGGACAAGGCCGAGCCGGCGATCATCCTGGTGCGTGCGGCGGGCGGGGACGAAACCTACTCGTTCCGCCAGATCGCCGAGCAATCCTCGCGCTTTGCGCACTACCTGACCGAACAGGGCATCCGCCCCGGCGACCGCGTGGCCGTCATGCTGGAACCGTCGCTGCCGTTCTACGTGGCCATGTTCGGCGCCATGAAGATGGGCGCGATCGCCGTGCCGCTGTTCACGCTGTTCGGCCCCGACGGCATCCGGCTGCGCGTGCAGGACTGCCAGCCGCGCATGCTGGTCACCAACGCAGAAAAAGCGCCGCTGGCCGCGGGCGGCGAGGACATGCGTGTCGTCATCGCCGACGAGGCGTTTCTCGGCACGCTGGCCGCCTATCCGTCGCACTACGAATGCCGCACGCGCGCCGACGATCTGGCCATCTTCCAGTACACGTCCGGCACGACCCGCGAGCTGCCCGACGCCGTCAAGCACACGCACCGAGCCCTGGTCACGCTGATGCTGGCCGCGCTGTACGGCACCGGCATCCGCCCCGGCGACCGCTACATGTGCCCGTCGTCGCCCGCCTGGGGACATGGGCTGTGGCACGGCACGCTGGCGCCGCTGGCCTTGGGCGTCACCATCGGCGCGTATGCCGGCAAGTTCAACGCCGAGCGCCTGCTGCAGGCCTTGCAGGAACACCGCTTCAACAACATATCGGCTGCCGCCACCCATTACCGGATGATGCGCAACAGCGGCGCGGCCGGGCGCTACCGCTATCACCTGGACAAGGTGTCCTTCACCGGCGAACCCATCGACAGCGAGACCGCCGCCTTCGTGGAAGCGACTTTCGGCCGGCCGGTCTGCAGCATGTACGGCACGACGGAGATCGGCGTGTGCCTGGTCAATTACCCCGGCGCGCCGGACTTCACCGTCAAGGCCGGCTCGCTGGGCAAGCCCGTGCCGGGATTGCGCGTCGAGGTCCAGGACGCCAACGGCCAGCCCTGCGCGCCCGGCGAAACCGGCGAACTCAAGCTCTGGCGCCGCGACGCCTGGGTCGCCACCAAGGACCTGGGCCGCGTGGACGAAGACGGCTACTTCTGGCACGGCGGCCGCGCCGACGACGTCATCATCTCGGCCGGCTGGACCATGAGCGCCGTCGAGATCGAAGACGCCATCCTCAAGCACCGGGACGTGGCCGAGGCCGCCGCCATCGGCGTGCCCGACCCGCTGCGCGGCCAGGTCGTCAAGGCCTTCGTGGTGTCGGCGCGCCAGGGCGACGACACCTTCGTGGAAGAAATCCAGGACGCCGTGCGCAGCCGCCTCGCGCAGCACGAGTATCCGCGCCAGGTGGTGTTCGTGGCCGAACTGCCCAAGACGCCCGCCGGAAAGATCCATCGCAGGAAATTGCGGGAGCAAGAGCTTGCGACCGCCAACACCACGCCCGCCGGGGCCGCCCACGCCTAGGGCAGTCCGGCACAGGCCATCTTCAAAACCAGGAGACATCATGCTGACCCAGACCAAGACCGAACGCAGCTTTCCCAAGATCACCGAACGCGGGCTGGACGAGCTGCGCGAACGCATCGGCGTGAAGATCGGCGCCACCGCCGAACCGTGGTGCTACGAGGCCACGCGCGACAACATCCGCCACTACGCCCACGGCATCGGCGATGACAACCCCCTGTGGTCGGACCCGGAATACGCGGCCAAGACCCAGCACGGCGGCATCATCGCGCTGCCCAGCTTTCTCTTTGCCACCAGCCGCATCGTGTCGGGCTACGTGGGCGGGCTGCCGGGCGTGCACGCCATGTGGTCGGGCGCGGACTGGACCTGGCACAAGACCGTCAAGCGCAACGACACCATCTCCACCGAAGCGCACCTGAAGAACCTGATCGAACACCAGACGCGCTTTGCCGGCCGCGCCGTGCAGCAGATCTATCACGTGGACTTCTTCAACCAGGACGGCGACAAGGTCGCCGAGGCCGACAGCTGGTGCTTTCGCACCGAACGCGACCACGCGCGCGAACAGGGCAGCAAGTACGCGGAAGTCCGCGCACGCGAGCCGCGCCGCTACAGCCCCGAGGAAATCAAGGAAGCCTACAAGCTCTACGCCCAGGAAGAAGTCCGCGGCGCCACGCCGCGCTACTGGGAAGACGTGAAGGAAGGCGAGGAACTGCCCGTGATGTTCAAGGGCCCGATGACGGTGACCGGCTTCATCGCCTTCGCGCAGGGCTGGGGCGGCCTGTACATCCGCGCCAACAAACTGGCGTGGCAGCTCATCGACGCGCATCCGGGCGTGGGGATCACCAACCGCTTCGGCATTCCCGACGTGCCCGAGCGCGTCCACTGGGAAGAAGACTTCGCGCTGGAAGTCGGCGCGCCTGGCGCCTACGACTACGGTCCCGAGCGCAACTCGTGGCTGACCCACCACCTCACCAACTGGATGGGCGACGCGGGGTTCCTGCGCAAGTCCATGTGCAAGATCCGCCGTCACAACCCCGAGGGCGACATGCTGTTCTTCAAGGGCAAGGTCGTGCGCAAGTATGTGGAAGACGGCCGGCACCTGGTCGAAATCGAACAGGAAGCGCGCAACCAGGACGACGAGCTGTCCGTACTGGGCTCCGGTGTGGTCGAATTGCCTACCCGCGCCTGACCGGCGGCAACCCCAAGACGAGGTGGGCGATGTCTGATTCATCGGAACAAGCTGCACCCAGTCCCGCGCCTCGCGCGCGGGGCGCGCTGGACGGCCTGCGCGTCATCGACCTGTCGCGCGTCCTGGCCGGTCCGCTGTGCTCGCAAATGCTGGCGGACCAGGGCGCGGACGTCATCAAGATCGAGCCGCCCGGCGGCGACGAGACCCGCAGCCTGGGGCCGCCGGTCAACGAAGCGGGCGACGCGGCCTACTTCACCGCCGTCAATCGCGGCAAACGGGCCATCGGACTGGACCTGTCCCGGCCCGCCGGACGCGACGTGCTTTTTGCGCTGCTGGCCGATGCGGACGTCCTGATCGAAAACTTCATCCCCGGCACGATGGCCAAATGGGGGCTGGACTTTGAGGCGGACCTCAAACCCCGCTTTCCCCAGCTGATCTACTGCGCCATCACGGGCTTTGGCGACGACGGCCCGCTGGGCGGCCTGCCCGGCTACGACGCGGTGCTGCAGGCCATGTGCGGCCTGATGAGCATCAACGGCGAACCGGCCAGCGGCCCGACCCGCATCGGCGTACCCATCGTCGACCACCTGACCGGCTACACCGCGCAGTCCGGCATCCTGCTGGCGCTTTACCACCGGGCGCGCACCGGCGTGGGCCAGCGAGTCGAGGTCACGCTGTTCGACACCGCGCTCAGCCTGCTGGTGCCGCACGCCGCCAACTGGATGCACACCGACCAGACGCCGGGCCTCTTGGGCAGCGCGCATCCCAACATTGCCCCATACGACCGCTATGCCTGCCGCGATGGCGAGATCTTCCTGGGCGTGGTGAACGACCGCCAGTTCCGCCGCTTCTGCGACTACGCCGGCCTGACGGCATTGCCCGACGACCCGCGCTTTGCCACCAACCGGTCGCGGCTTGCGCACCGCGACGCATTGCGCGACGCCATCGAACACGCGCTGGCGACGCGTTCTCGGGACGCGCTATGCGCCGAGCTGATGCAGCTGGGCGTACCGGCGGGCCCGGTCAACAGCGTGCCCGAAGCCTTTGCGCAGGCGCACACCGCGCATCGCGGCATGCGCGTGGATCGCGATGGCTATCACGGCATCGGTCCGGCAGTCCGGCTGTCGCAGGCGCCCGCGCGCGTCAAGCGCCCGCCGCCCGCCTATGCGCAACACACCGTCGAGGTCCTGCGGGAGGCCGGCTTCGACGACTCACAAATCGCGGCGTTGCAGGAACAGGGCATCCTGCCGCGATGGCCGCCTCCCAAGCCCTAGCCGCACCCGCATGCAGCACACCATAAAAAACGAGGAGACCACCATGAAGACCATACGCCTCATCGCCGCGCTCGCGGCGCCGCTGCTGTTCGCGCAACCTGCCTCGGCCGCCGACAGCTATCCCTCCAAACCCGTCAAGATCATCGTCCCCTACCAGGCCGGCCAAGGCACCGACGTCGCCGCCCGCTACCTGGCCGAATACCTGGCCCGTGACCTGGGCCAACCGTTCATCGTGGAAAACCGCCCGGGCGCTGGCGGCAACATCGGCGCCTCCGAGGTCGCGCGCGCCGCCCCCGACGGCTACACGCTGCTGATGGGCACCAACGGCACGCACGTGCTGAACCAGTACATGTACGCGTCCACCAACTTCGACCCGGAAAAAGACTTCACGCCGGTCATGCTGGTCAGCTCGTTTCCCATGGTGCTGCTGACCACGCCGTCCTCGCCCTACGCCAGCCTGGCCGACCTGCGCAACGCGTCCAAGGCCAAGCCCGACAGCGTCAACGTGGGCATGCCCAGCACCACCGCGCGCCTCGTCTACGAACTGCTCAAGCAGCAGGGCGTCACCAGCATCCGGGGCATTCCCTACAAGGGTTCGGCCACCGCCACCACCGACTTGATGGGCGGTCAGGTGCAGCTCGGCATCGACACCGTCAGCGCCGCGCGCTCGTTCATCACCAGCGGCAAGTTGCGTCCGCTGGCGGTGACCTCGTTGAAGGAGTCGGCCCTGCTGCCCGGCGTGCCTTCCGTGGCGGCGCAGGGGCTGGACGGCTTTCAGGTGATCGCGTGGAACGGCCTGTATGCACCCAAGGGCACGCCGCCCGCGGCCGTGAAGCGGCTGAACGACGACCTGACCAAGATCCTCGCGCGTCCGGAAGTCCGGCAGAAGCTGCTGGACCTGGGCCACGAACCGGGCGGCGGCACGCCCGACGAACTGGCGGCCTTCGCCCGCAGCGAACGGCTGAAGTGGCAGCCGCTGATCGTGCAGGCGGGCCTGAAGGCGGAGTGATGCGCTGACGGCCGGCGGCGGGCGGCCCTGTCCGGACTGCGTTACGGCTGGACGGCGGCAAGCCGCTCGCTGCTTGCCGCGACGGCGGCCATCGCCAGCCCGCACAGCACGGCGGCCAGGACAAACGTAGCGCGCAGCCCGGCCGCCAGCGCGGCGGGCGGCGCATCGGCCAATGACGCGGCCCCGGCGCCCGCGGCAAACACCGCGCCCATTGCCGAGGCGCCCGTGATCAGGCCCAGGTTGCGCGACAGGTTCAGCATGCCCGACACGGCGCCGCGTTCGCTGCCGCCTGCGGCCGCCATCACCGCCGTGTTGTTGGCTGCCTGGAACAGTGCATACCCCGCCGTCATCGTGGCAAGCGCCGCGACGTAACCCGTCACGCCGAACGCCAGCGCGGCGGCCGGCAGCGCGGCGCAGGCGCCGCCCACCGCGCCCAGCGAAAGCAACGTCATCGGCCGGCTGCCGAAACGATCCACGCAGCGGCCCGCCGGCACGCCGGCCAGCGCCGCCACGAGCGGACCGCAGGACATCGCCAGTCCGACCTGCACGGCGCTCAACCCCAATGCCCCCGACAGATAGAACGGCCCCACCACCAAGGTCGCCATCATCACCGTGGCGACCAGCGCATTGGCCGCAAAGCCGCCCGCCAGCAACGGGTTGCCGATCATGGCCGGCCGCACCAGCGGCTGCGCCGTCCGGGCCTGCGCCCACATGAACAGGCCCGCGCCGCCTGCCGCCGCAGCCAGCAGAATGACATTGAGCACCCCAAAACTGCCACGGCCCAGCGTCATGGACAGCGCATAGGCGGCCAGCGTCAGCGCCAGCAGCACGCTGCCCGGCCAGTCGAAGCGAACCGGTTGATGCGCGGCGCGCTGCGCATCGCGGGGCAGGTGCCGCCAGGCCAGCCAGAACGCCAGCAGCCCCAGCGGCAGATTCACCAGGAAGATCGCCCGCCACCCCGCCCCGGCGATCAGGGCGCCGCCCAGCGTCGGCCCGAGCGCGGTGCCGGCCGCCGACATCGTGCCCAGCAGACCCATGTCGCTGCCGGCCCGCCGCTTCGGCGCCGCCTCGCCCGCAAAGGCCATGGCAAGCGTCATCAACACGGCCGCGCCCATGCCCTGCGCGGCACGCGCGGCCACCAGCGTCCACAGGCCGGGCGCCACCCCGCACAGCACCGACGCGGCGGTAAACCACGCCAGCCCGGCCAGCATCAGACGGCGCCGGCCGATCAGGTCGCCCAGCCGCCCGGCGCTGACCACCGCAATCGTGATGGCCAGCAGATAAGCCAGCACGACCCACTGCACCGACTGGAACGGCGCGCCGAATGCCAGCGTGAATGCCGGCAGGCCGACGTTGGCGATGCTGGTGCCCAGCGAAGAAAGCAGCATCGCCAGCGACAGGCAGCACAGTAGCGCCAGACGGGGCTGGGAGGGCGAGGGATCGGAAATCGGCATGATGGCGTCCTGAATGGAAGAGACAGGACACCAGCGTAGGCCGCAATATCACCTGGCGGAAGGCGCAGCATTTGCAGCTAATACCTGCACGCGGCGCCATGCCAAATGTCAGCGCGCCGGCCGCCGGTGTGCTACGTTTGCCGCATGTCCACGCCCGACCTGAACCTTCTCATCACCCTGGATGCGCTGCTCGCGGAAGGCAGCGTGGCCGGCGCCGCCCGCCGGTTGCGCCTGAGTCCCTCCGCCATGAGCCGCGCGCTGGCGCGGCTGCGCGACGTAACAGGCGATCCGCTGCTGGTGCGCGCCGGGCGCGGATTGGTGCCCACGCCCCGTGCGCTGGCGCTGCGCGAGCAGGTCGGCGGGCTCGTCCGGGACGCGCAGGCCGTGCTGCGCCCCACCGAAACGCTGGATCCCGCGGCCCTCGTGCGCACCTTCACCCTGCGCGTCACCGACGGCTTCGTGGAGAACTTCGGCGCGCGGCTCCTGGCCCGCATCGACACGCAAGCGCCGGGCGTGCGGCTGCGCTTCCTGCAGAAACTGGACAAGGACAGCGCGCCGCTGCGCGACGGCGCCGTGGACCTGGAGACCGGCGTGGTGGGCCAGTCAGCCAGTCCCGAGTTGCGCACGCGCGCGCTGTTCCAGGATCGTTTTATCGGGGTCATGCGCGCGGGCCATCCGCTGGCCCGCGGCAACGTCACGCTGACGCGCTACGTGAACGCCCGCCACATTCTGGTGTCGCGCCGCGGGCGCGAATCCGGCCCGATCGACGAGGCGCTTGCGCAAGCCGGCCGCGCGCGGCATGTCGCCACGATTGCCAGCGGTTTTTCCACCGCGCTGGCGCTAGTGCGCGACACCGACCTGATCGCCACGGTGCCGGACAGGCACACTGCCGCGCTACGCGCGGGCATGCGCAGCTTTGCGCTGCCCTTCTCGATGACGCCCTTCACGGTGTCGATGCTGTGGCATCCCAGGATGGACGGCGATGCCGCCCATCGCTGGCTGCGCGGCTGCGTGCTGCAGGCCTGCGGGGGAGACGGGGCCGCCTAGGTGAAGCCGTCTAGGTGGGGCCGCCTAGGTGGGGCCGCCGAGGTGCGGCCCCAGGCGCGTTTCACCCGCCGCTACGGCTTCGGTGCGCTGGCCACCAGCGCGTCGAACTGCTTGTCCAGTTCCGCCAGCGAATCGCGGATGTGCGCGCGGCGCGCCTTGATCCACTTGTCCTGCGCGGCCAGCTGCTCGCGCGCCTCCTGGATCATGCGGTCCATCTCCTTGGGCTGCGGTCCGCCGCTGGTGGCACGGTTCTTCACGATGGCCACGGGATCCAGCGTCGCGCGGAACTCGGCTTCGCTCATCGGCAGGTCCGTGCCGTACTTGGAATCCTTCATGGCGTCGGCATAGATGCGACGCGCCTGTTCGTACGGAAAATCCAGCGGCTTGATGTTGTTGGCCTTGGCGTACGACACCACCTCGGACGCAAAATGATGGCCCGCGCGGAATGGCAGCTTGTATTTGTGCATCAGCACGTCCGCCAGTTCCTGCGAGGCCGTCCAGTCGCTGTTCAGCTCTTCCAGCGCGCGGTCCGGGCTGATGACCATCGCCTTGAGCACGCGGTCCCAGCGCTTGAGCGTAGAGATCGCGCTGTCGACCATCGCGGAATTCTGCTTCACGTCCTTGGGGTCGCTCATGCCCGGCGTGATGTTGTGCGTCTGCAGGACGGGTCCCATCGCCAGCGTCACGGCGGTGGAGGCATCGCTGCGCGTGTCGTTGAGCAGGCCCGGATTGCGCTTTTGCGGCATGGCGCTGGACACGTAGGTATTGCCGCCGCCCTCCTGCAGCAGGATCCACGGACGCGACTGGGCATACTGCGTCATCACGTCTTCGACGAAATTGCCGGTTCGCAGCGCGATGCTGGTGACGATGGACGCGACCTCGACCGGCTGGTCCATGGACGAGATCTGCGAGGCATCGTAGGCGTTGTCGACCAGCGCCTCGAAGCCCAGGTATTGCGCCATGCGCTTGCGGTCCAGCGGCCAGCTCGTGCCATTCAGCACGGTCGTGCCCATGGGCGAGCGGTCGATGCGCACGTAGGCCTCGCGGATGCGCTGCGCATCGCGCGCCAGTCCTGCCGCCTGACCCAGCAGGTAGTGTCCGTAACTATTGGGCTGCGCGGCCACGCCATTGGTGTAGTTGGGAACGATGGTGCCCGCATGCTTGGCGGCCAGCTCCACCAGCGTGGTCGACGTGGCGTTCAGCTGGTCGGCCAGTTCCAGCAGCTTGTCGCGCAGGATCGCGCTGCGATAGGTGGCGTGCATGTCCTGGCTGGAACGGCCCGCGTGCAGCAGGGTCACATCCTCGCCAGCGGCCTTGATCAGCAGCGGCTCGAAGGTGATGACCGTGGCCGGCCGCTTGGCGCCAGGCTGGTTGCCGTCGCTGATGACCTTGGCCACGCCGGCGGCGATTCGCGGCGCCATGGACTTGTCTAGCAGGCCCTCGTCGGTGTTGATCACCGCCGTGGCCTTGTTGATTTCTCCCAACCAGAAGAAGGGATCGCGGGGCGGGGATTGCTGCGCGGCGGCAGCGTTCGCGGCCAGCGATAGCACCAGGGCGGCGCCCAGGGTCGGAAGCATTTGTCTCATGGCGTTCTCGTTATAGGGGTGGCCAGACAGTGTATCGAAGCGCGATGCCGCCGGACACCCGGTATTGCACCGAGGCGCGGGCGCCTGGCACCTTGCCGGGCGACGACGGGCCCCGCACGAAAAAAGGCCGGCCTCCAAGAGGCCGGCCTTCGCATCCGATCAGAATCGAATCGCCTTAGAAGCGCCAGCTCACGTTGACCGTGCCGGTGTTCTGGCGGTTGCCGTCGCCGAACTGGCCCGAGTACGCCAGACCCAGCGTGGCGTTCTTGCTCATCGCCAGATCCACGCCCACTTCCATGACCGCCGCGTCACGCGCCAGCGGGTTGCCCGCGACGGTGAACGGCTGGCTGCCGTCGAACGACATCGTGGCTTCCGGGTTGAGGTCACCGTAAGCATGGCGCCAGCCCAGCATGCCGCGCAGGCGGCCCGCGTTGTCCTTCACGTCGAACGTCGTCTGTGCGCGCAGGCCCAGCGTGGTGGTGCCCACGTTGTTCGTGCTGCGCTTGCCGCTCAGCGCGGCGTCGCCGCCCGACTCCGAGAAGCCGCGGGTGCGCAGGTCGCTGAAGTCCGCGCCAAAGAACGGCTCAAGCGTGACGCGGTCGTTCAGCGGGATGGCGTAGCCCACGTCGGTGAAGACCTGGCCCGTGCTGGCGCTGTAGTCGGCCTTCAGCTCCTGGTACTGGCCCGCCGCGTTGATATTGCGCTTGCTGTCGATGTCGTGCCACGTGTAGGCCAGGCCGGCGGTGAAATTGATCTTGCCCGAGCCGGCTTCGAACGACTTGCCGCCGTACAGGATCGCGCTGTAGCTGTTCACGTCGGACTTGGCCGAGCGGTCGTCCACCGTGATGCGGCTATCGGTGTAACCGAACGCGCCACCCAGACGCCAGCCGTTGCCCACGCCATGATCGCCACCGACAAAGATGCCGACATCGCGTTCACGGGACTTGGCGACGTCGCCGTTGCCGTCCATCGTGCGCCAGTTGCCGAAGGCCTGCGCCCACAGCGGCTGCGCGTTCGAGCGCGGCAGCATGGAGGCATCGCCACGGCCGACCTGCGCCGTGGGGGGGCCGGCCACGAAACCGGCATTCATGTTGGCGCGCAGCTGTGCCGTAGGCAGGCTGGCGACGTTGTTGCTGACGTTCTGCATCGCCGACACGCTGCTGCCGAACGATTCGCCGGACAGGTCGGCAAACACGCCGGCCGGGGCGCCGTTGGGCAGGTTCAGGACCCGCGTGTACAGCGCGCTGGTCGTGGGCAGGCTTTGCAACGCGTTCGCGGCCGCACGCTGGTTGCCGGTCACGGCCAGGTCGGCGAATTCGATCGGGCGGGTGCCGCCGTTGCCGATGGGCGTGGGGGCCGGTTGGGTCGGCGTGGGCGCCGGCTCGGTCGGCGTGGGGGCCGGTTCCGTCGGCGTGGGAGTCGGCTCGGTCGGCGTGGGAGTCGGCTCGGTCGGCTTGGGATCCGGGTCGGTCGGCACTTGCTTCTTGTCGAGCGTCAGCACGACCTGGTTGCCTTGATGGCTGAGCGACGGTTGCAGGAAGGCCATGTCGCTGGTCGCGCTGTCGAAGTGGCCGTTCAGGGTGTTGGCCGACAGGATGGTGTAGGCCGTCGATTCGGCATACGTGCCGCCCGAACCCACGTGCACCACGGAGCCCGCCAGATTGGCCGTGCCGGTGACCTTGACGCGGTCGCTCTTGCCCTCGGCGGTGGCGTCGACGCGATAGGTCGAGCCCGGCTTGAAGGTCAGGTCGCCATTCACCGTGATGGTGCCGATCGGCGACGGCGGGGTGACGACAACCGGCGACATCGACATCATGAAGATGTGGTTCGACTGCGCCGCGGCGTTGGGCGACAGGGTCGAACCCGACTCCATCGTCGTCGGGCCGACTTCGCCGGAACCCGCCAGCGTGCCCTTCACGTTCACCAGGCCCTTCATGGTGTTGCCGTTCAGCGTCAGCGTCGCGGCCGGCGCGACGTTGATCTGGCCGACGCTGATCTTGGAGGTTGCCCCGAAGTCGCCATTGATGTTCATGATGGCGTCGGGGCCCACGACGCCACCCGTAATGGTGCCGCCGGTGATGTCCAGGGTGGACGTGCCAAGCATCACGTCACCGGCGATCGTGCCGGCGTTGACGATCGTCATCGGCGAACTGGCGCCGGCGACGTCAAGGGCAATGCCATCCATCTTGGGATTGATGACGCCGTTGTTGAGGATGCCGCCGGTGACCGTGCCGTCCGAGACAACGATGCCCGCGTCGATGCTTCCGTTGTTGATGATCTTGCCCAGGACCGTGCCCGAGGTGATCACTTCGATACCGACGCCCGAACTGTACTCGCCCGAAATCCGATATTCGTTGATGATGTCGCCCTTGACCATGGCGCCAGCCGAGATGCTGATACCGGCGCGATTGCTGGTCAGTTGCCGGGCGGCCTGGTTGATGATCGAGCCATTGACGGTCGATCCCTGCACCTTGATGCCGCCATTGGGGCTGAAGCGCATCGGCCACATCAAGCCATCGTTCACGACGTCGCCGTCCACGATCGTGCCGCCGACCAGGCTGATCGAGGTGTAATCCCCAACGTTGACAACGGTGGGCACACTACCCGCGTGGAGGATGTAGTCGGTGGGCTGTGCAAGCGCCGACGGGGCGGAAAACGGCAGGCTCAGGCTAAGCAAAGCGGCGAGGCGAGTAAGCGGAAAGCGGCGAGACATTTTGTAGTGACCATGTAAATTTCGTGTCTGAAATGTACCGATCATTGCAAAACGGAATCTGAGCGAATCTGAGCAACTTGTAATAGCTGCAGCCGTTTCTCGTGGAATAGGCGCAAATAGGCCCAAAAGACGGCGCTTTTCCCCCGTTTGAACCGTCGGCAGCCCGCGAAGGCTGGCGCGGAATGGATGCATTTACGCAACAATTGCCGCGCACGTCGCAATATTCGCGGCAGCGCCGCCTTCAGTCGGTTCGCAGGTGAGGCAAGGTAATGCAAAAGCGCACCGGCTCGACGCCCCCGGCCGCTTCCAGTGCCACCGAACCGCCCAGCCGCGCTGCGATGGAACTGACCAGATACAGCCCCAGTCCCGCCCCCGGATGCCGGGTGGCATTCTGCCCCCGATAGTATTTCTGAAACAGCCGTTCTTGCTCTCCGGCCGGAATGGCGCTGCCGGGATTGGAAACCGCAATGCGCAGCTGGTCCCCGTCCTCGCGCACCGACACGCTGACCGTCCCGCCCTCGGCGCAATGCCGGTCGGCATTGGCCAGCAGGTTGCGCAGCGCGATCCGCAGCAGGCCCGCGTCGCAGTCAAGCGTCCGGGTCTGCGTTTCGTAGGCGCACTGCACCCTGCCCGGCGGATACTCGCTTGCCAGATCCTGCAGCAGCGCGGGCAGGTCGCACCGGGTCAAGCGCAGTTCGGCGCGCGGCTCGCGCATGCGGTCATCGGTCAGGTATTCGTCCACCAGCGCCAACAGGCGCATGGCCGCATCGCGGATGTTGGCGCAGCGCGCCAGGCTCTTTTCCAGCGGTGCTGCAAGGTTGCGGCCCAATTGCTGGGCCGACGTCGTGATGATCGCCAGCGGGGTGCGGAACTCGTGCGACACCATCGCCACGAATTCGCGCTGCTCGGTGAACATCTGCCGTTCCTTTTCCAGCGAGGTGCGCAGTTCGCCTTCCAGCGCGACCCGGCGTTCGATCTCGCCCTGCATTTCTGCCGTGCGCAGGGCCACTTCGCGTTCCAGCCAATGACTGTGCTGGCGCGCGAGATCGGCCGCCAGGTTGGCCTGCTGCAATTCCCGGACGCGGCGCCGGCGCTCGTAGCGTCCCACGATGAACAGGCTGAGCAGCAGCATGTGCAGCATCGTGCCCAGCGTGGACACGTACTCGGTGAAGGCGTTGACCGGGAACACTCCCAGGTTGCGCAGGAAGGCGATCAGCACGCCCACGTAGAACACGCCAAACGCCAGCGCGAAAAAGCGCGCCGGCCGCCAGCCCCGCTTGAGCAGGTACGCGCCCAGAATGATGAACGCGATGATGACCAGCAGCCCCAGCGTCTGGATCGGCAGCATGCCGGCGCCATAATGCCCCGTCACGATCAGCGCCGAGCACACGGCGGCAATGCCCCAGAACAGCCAGTACAGGCCGCGCACCGCACGCGGGTACAGCGCTTCCAGATTCAACTGGCGGAACGCGACGCGCAGCGCCACCGGCAGGCTGACGGCAATGCCCACGCCCAGCAGGCGGTCGCTCCAGGCAACGGGCAGGCCCGTTAACTGCTGCACCAACCCCAGCGACAGCACCTCGTTGAAGACGCAATTGCCGATGTAGGCCAGGAACAGGCCGCTCATGGGCGCGCGCGTCACCAGCCAGAACGCGGCGTGCGCGCAGATCAGGAGCAGGTAAAAGCCGAAGTACAGCCCAAACAGCAGGCCTTCGCGGCGCGACTGGTTGTCGAACGCCAGCCGCTGCCAGACTTCCAGCCGCGTCGCCAGCGCGTTCTTGCTTTGAAGCCGCACCAGGATGACGTAGGCGCCGGGTTGCGATGGATTGAACTGGATCACGGGGCTGCGATAGTCCACCGGCCACTTGCGCCGCGCCAGATCCTCGCCGCTGCGCCCCAGCATCGTCCAGCCGCCGGCGTGGCCCACATAGATGCGCACGTCGTCCAGCAGCGAATTGCTCAGGCGCAGCATCCAGCCGCCGTGCATGACCTTGTCCACCTGCACGGGCAGGCGCAGCCAGATCGTCGCGGGCGTGAACCCCGCGCTCAGGCTGCCCGGCAGCGCGGTCCAGCCATCCGCGGCGGCCGCGTGCGCGACATCAAGCCCGCCATCGGGATCGATCAGCCGCTCAAGATGGCCGCTTGCGTCCTGCACGCGCTCCTGGCCATCCAGACGCAGCGGCTCGGCCCGCGCCGGCCCGGCCGCGGCCACAAGACCTGCGAAGAGGCAGGCCAGCAGCGCCAGCCACAGCGTGGCCCTGGAGTAACATTCCCGTTTCATCAATCGCAATTTACGCAGCATTCCCGTGCAACCCGGCAGATTACACCAGCCCTTCACGCTGCATTCCGCGGGCGCGCCATGCCCGAAGTGATCCTGCTCGAAGACGAACCCGTGCTGCGCCAGGAGCTCGGCGAGTTCCTCGAAGAGTTGGGGTACGCGCCTTCGTGCGTGTCCAGCCTGCAGGAATTCGACCAGCGCTTCGATCCCGGCCGCCACCATCTTGCCGTCATCGACATCGGCCTGCCGGACGGTTGCGGTCTGGACCTGATCCAGCGGCTGCGCCAGCAAGGCCAGCAGGTCGGCATCGTGGTGTTCAGCGCGCGCCAGACCGGCCGCGACCGGATTTCGGGCCTTGGCATGGGCGCCGATCACTACCTGGGCAAGGGCTGCGACCTGGACGAACTGGCCGCCACACTCGCCGCGCTGGTGCGCCGCCTGGGACTGCCCCAGCCGGGCCAGGATCAGCCGCTTCCCAGCTGGTTGCTGGAAATCGGCCCGCGCCGCCTGCACATTCCCGGCGCCGAGGCCATGCCGCTGTCGCAGCAGGACCTGACCGTGCTGCATGTCCTCATGAGCCAACCCGGCGAAAACATCAGCCGCCGCCAGATCGTCGAGGCGCTGGGCGCCGACTATCTGGAATACGACCAACGCCGGCTGGACACGCAAATGCGCCGGTTGCGCCGCCGCGTCGAAGCCCTGAGCGGGCAGACGCTGCCGGTCAAGACGCTGCGCAGCAGCGGCTACTGCTTTTATCAGTCAGCGCAGGTCAAGGGCTGATGGCCGGGCGCATCGTGGCCCGGCAACCGAAGGCCTGCCTCAGAACTCCGTGCTGACGGACAACAGCACCGTCAGCGGCGCGCCGACCGTCAGGCCCTCGCGCGCCGCCGACTGCCAGTAGTTCTTGTTCAGCACGTTCTCGACCATCGCGCGGATGACCACGGGCTTGCCGTTGGCGTTGAAGGCATAGCGCGCGCCCACGTCGAACCGCGTCCAGCCCGGGATCTCCTGCGTGTTGGCGACGTCGACGATCTGCGAGCTGGTGCGCAGCATCCGCGCCGTCAGCGTGAGGCCCGGCACGAACGGCGTGTCCCATTCGGCCGACGCGTTGAACTGCAGGCGTGGCACGGCGGGCGCGCGGTTGCCGTCGTTCACGCCGCCTTCCGTGCGCGTCAGACGCGCATCCGTGTAGGCCACGCCGCCCAGCAGCCGCACGCCGCGGGCCGGCTCGCCCTGCACCAGGAACTCCAGGCCGCGATTGCGCTGCTTGCCGTCGGACACGTACCGCAGGGAGGCTGGATCCAGGTAGCTGCTGGGGCGCTCGATCTGGAACGCGCTGAGGGTGGTTTCGAACTGGCCGAAGTCGTACTTGGCGCCCACTTCGAACTGCTTGGAGATTTCCGGCGCAAACACTTCACCGGCGTTGACGGCCCCTTGGGGCGCGGTCCCGCCCTGGCTCAGCCCTTCGATGTAGTTGCCGTACAGCGACAGGCGCTCGGTGGGCTTGACGGTCAGCGCGAACGCCGGCGTGACGGCGGACTCGTCGTAGTTCGACGTCTGGCGGCCGCTCATCGCGTCAAAGTTGGTGGACTCCACGCGCTGGTGCCGCACGCCCGCGATGAACTGCACGCGGTCGTCGGCCAGGGAGATCGTATCGGCCAGCGCAATGCTGTACAGCCGCGAATCGCTGACACGGGGCAGATCCGACGGACGCGCGATGTTCGGTTTGGCAAGGTCGACGGGGTTGTAGATGTTGGAGAACACCGTGCTGGACCGGATCCGCGCCGCCGAATAGTCGATATCCAGCACGCTGGCGCTCAGCGCCGGCTCGTGCTTGAGCGGGCCGGTCTGCACGCGGCCGCGCACACCCACCTCGCCCGTCTTGCTGATCAGCGATTCGTTCAGGCGGGCCGGCACCGCGCCGATGTCGCCCGCTTCGTTCAGCATGAGCCAGCTGGTCTGCATGCTTTCGAAATCATGCTTGCGCGCACCCACCGCGCCATAAACGGTCCAATCGGGCGACACGTCGTATTCGGCGCGCAGCGCGCCCGACCATTCCTTGGTTTTCCAGTAGGTCCACGACGGAAAGAAATTGCGGCGCGCGTCCGGCGCCCGGCCGATATCGACGCCGGAAGGCGGCGGGAACAGGAGGCCGCTGCGCGCATCGGTGGTGCGGTTCTGATAGTTGATGTCGCCTTCCAGGCGCAGGCGCTCGCCCTGGTAGTCCAGGCCCAGCGCCACCGCGCCCAGGTCTTCCTTGGACCCGTCCATCGGCAGGTCGCCGCCGCTGCCCGCCACGTTCAGGCGCACGCCCCACTCCTGGCTCTCGCCATAGCGGCGCGACAGGTCGGCGTGCGCGCCGAACTGGCTGTCGCTGATGTAGGACACGGTAAAGCGGTTCAGCGGATCGGCGCCCGCGCGCTTGGGCACGAGGTTGATGGAACCGCCCACCGATCCATACGGCGCCATGCCGTTCAGCAGCGCGTTGGGACCGCGCAGCACTTCCACCCGCTCCACGCCGATCAGCGAGCTCGAATTGCGCGGCGACACGCCGTACAAGCCGTTGAACGACACGTCGTAGTTGAACAGCGTGAAGCCGCGGATGTTGAACTCGTCGCGTCCCGCGCCGCGCGAATAGGTATTGCGTACGGTCGGGTCGTTGACCAGCACGTCGCCGATGTTCTGCGCCTGCTGATCCTCGATCAGCTTGGCGGTGTACTGCGTTGCGCTGAACGGCGTGCTCATGTCGTCGCGGTCGCCCAAGAGGCCCAGGCGCCCGCCCCGCGCCACCTGGCCGCCGGCGTAGACGGGCGGCAGGCCGCTGTACAGGCTTGAGGCCGTCACGGTCACCGGTTCCAGCGTCGTGGCCTGCGCGGTGGGCACGAGGCTCAGCCGGTACTGGTTCGGCGCCTCGCGCGTGGCGCGCAGTCCCGTTCCGGCCAGCGCCCGGTCCAGGGCCTCGTGGCTGGTGTAGCGGCCCCGCACGCCGTTGCTCTGGCGGTCGGCCACCAGCGACGGCTGGGCGGCCAACAGAATGCCGGACTCGTTCGCCAGCCGCGTCAGCACCTGGTTCAGCGGCGCGGGCGCAATGTCGAAGGTGAAAAGATCGGCCACGCCAGCCGCGGCGGGCGCCGCCTGCGCGTGAGCGGGCGGCCCCCAGACGGCGGACATGGCCATCGCCAGGGCCAGCGGCAAGCCCCAGGACGGGATTCGCCCGCGGCGGCGGGCCAGGGCGCGCGCGGGGGTCACGGGGAAGGCCGCGGCGGGGCAGGAATGACGGTGGGACATGACGGGACCAGTGCTCTCGTGCGTAGGGTTCGGGAAGTCAGAGCGGCGCGCCGGCCCCGCGGATGGCAGGGCGCGAGCGTCTCTTACTCTCCTTATTCGAACGAGCCGGCAAAACCCGGAACCGTTTCGCGGATTTTTTTCAGGCCCGCGCTTCGAGGCTGATCCACCAGGGCATCGTGCGGCGCACGTGGACCGGCAGCACCGAGGCCAGCATGTTCAGCGCGCGGTCCGTTTCGCGGATGGGATAGCTGCCAAAGACGTGCAGGCCGGCAACGTCAGGCGCCACGGCCAGGTGGCCGAAGTGATACCGGCGCAATTCGGCCACCACATCGGCCAGCGGCGTGTCGTCGGCCACCAGCACGCCGCGCGTCCAGGCCTCGCGCGCCGGATCCGCGGGCACGAACCCGTCCAGCGCGTTCGCGGTGAACCTAGCCTGCTGCCCCGCCGCCACGATGCCGCTGGCGCGGCTGGCCGCCGTGTCGATCCGGACGGCCCCTTCATGCACGGCGACCACCACGCCATTGTCCTCGTCGCGCACCGTGAAACGCGTGCCCAGCGCCTGCAGGCGCCCCTGGGCGGTGTCGACCACAAAGGGACGCAGGGGATCCTTGGCGGTATCGATCAGCAGTTCGCCGGCGACCAGCTGCAACCGGCGCAGCGTGGCGCCATAGTCGACATCGAACGCGCTGAGCGCCTTCAACCAGACCTGGGTGCCGTCCTCCAGGGCGATTTGCCGGGTTTCGCCCAGTCCCGCCCGATGGTCCGCGCCCCAGGTCGAGGCGACAAGCGGCAGCGGCGTCTGCCGCCACGCCGTCCATCCCAGCCCCGCCATGCCCAGCGCGCCCGCCATGCCCAACAGCAGTTGGCGGCGCGCGCGCGGCCGGGCCGCCGCGGCTTGCCCGAACGCCGTCACGGCGGCGTCCCGGTCCGGACTGGATTGCAGGGGAGAAAAGCGGCGGCCGATGCGTTCGACGTAACCCCAGGCTTCACGGTGCTCTGCCGCGCGGTCGATCCATTGCTGCCATTGCTGGCGTTCGGCGGCCGACGCATCGCCCGACCGCAGCAGCGCATACCATTCGGCGGCCTGCTCCATCGCGCAATGGGAGGGCTCGCGCGCTTGCGCGGCGGTCATGGGGCCGCCACCTGCGGCATCGACGGCTCGCCCGCCATCCCCGACGCCACCCGCGCTTCCAGCTTCATGCAGCTCAGCATGGCCTGCGCGACATACTTGCGGACCATGCGCGAGGACACGCCCAGCACGTCGGCCACTTCCTGGTCGGTCATCTCGCACGCCACCGCCATCACGAAGGCGTGGGCGGTCTTGGGCGGCAGTCCGCGCAACATGGCGTCGATCTCGCCCAGCGCCTGCAGCACCATGGCCTGGTCTTCGGCCGACGACACCGTGGGTTCCGGCTGCGCCGCCAGGGCGTCCAGCCAGGCTTGCTCCAGGTCGCGGCGGCGCCACAGGTCGATGCACATGCCGTTGGCCATCCGGCGCAGATAGGTCCTGGCATGCCGGGCGTTGTCGAACTTGCACGGGCGCGTCAAAAGGCGCACGAACGCGTCGTGCGCCAGGTCGGCGGCATCGGCCGCATTGCCCAGGCGCCAGTTCACCCAGGCCAGCAGCCAGCCGTGATGATTGCCGTACAGGCTTTCGAAGTCCTGGGATGCCCCTTCCGATCCGCTCACGATCCCGCCCGCGACACCCTCCGCATTGACAATAATGCGAACGGTTATCAGTTAACAAAGCGCAGATTATGGACCGGGGCGGCGGGATTTGGCAACGGGGTTTGGGCGATAATTCCGCTGCCCTGACGGGCCTGGCGATGTCGGCGCACAGCCGCGAAGGAAGCAATGAACTGGGACGATGCGAGGATCTTTCTGGCGCTGCAACGAGAAGGAACGCTGCGACGCGCCGCGCGCGTGGCTGGCGTCGACCAGGCCACGATCGGACGGCGCATCGCCACACTGGAACACACCCTGGGCGCGACGCTGTTCCTGCGCAGTTCCTCCGGTTACACGCTGACGCCCACGGGCGAAAGCGTCCTGCGCGCCGCCGAGCGCATGGAGCAATTCGCCCATGACCTGGTACGGCAGGCCCAAGGCACCGACGGACGGCTCGAAGGCGAGGTCAAGGTCGCAACGACCGACTCGCTGGCCATGGAGTTCGTCATACCGGCCATCGCAGCGCTGCACGCGCAGCACCCCGCCGTGCGCGTCCGCTTGAGCGTGTCGACCCAGATGGCCAATCTTGCACGCCGAGAGGCCGACATCGCCATCCGCAACGTCAAGCCCGACAACCCGGATCTCGTCGCGCGCCAACTGGCGCGCTGGCCGGTGGGCCTGTACGCCAGCGAACAATACCTGGAACACCGGGGCGCCCCGTCCGAAGGCGAGGGCCTGCAAGGACATGACCTGGTGTACTACCAGCCCTATCTCGAAGGCGGCCGTGCGCCCACCATCGTCGGCGAACCGGCCCAAGCCGGCTGCATCGTGGCCACAGCCAATTCCAGCCTGATGCTGCGTGCCATGATCGCCGACGGAATCGGCATCGGCGAATTGCCCGTGCCCATGGCCGAGCGCGGCGGACTCGTCCGCCTGTGGCCCGCGCGCGAACGCGCGGGCGGCTTCCCGGTGTGGCTGGTGACGCACCAGGACCTGAGGCACACGGCCCGGGTACGGGCATTCATCGACGCCGTGGCGAACCAGTTCGATCCGCCGCATCAATAGGCGGCGATTGCCGGCGTCCCAGCCGTGCGGCCGCCCCCCAAAAGCCAGCGGCGGCAATCGCTGCATTTTTGCATTACTGATAATGCAAATTGCTGCGTGATCGCAGCACCAGGGCTACCTATACTTTTTCGCAGGCCGGTCGGTTTACCCGGCATTCGAAGCGTGAGGTTCCCCATGTCGCATCCATCCGCCGCCGCGCCCTCCGCGGCAACCCCTCCCGTGGCGGCGCCGCCCGGGACAGCAACCTTTGCCTGGCGATATGTTCTTGCCGGGTTCGCCGCCAGCCTGGCCAGCATCGGCCTGGCCCGCTTTGCCTACGCGCCGCTGGTGCCCGCGCTGATCCAGGCACACTGGTTCTCATCGTCCAGCGTGGTGTTCCTGAGCGCCGCCAACCTGACCGGCTACCTCATCGGTGCGCTCATCGGCCAGCCCTTGGCGCGACGCTCTTCCAGCACGCAGGTCCTGCGCGTCATGATGGCGCTCGTCACGCTGGCCTTCGCGGCGTGCAGCCTGCCGCTGTCGATCAGCTGGTTCTTCGGTTGGCGCCTTGCCTCGGGAATTGCGGGCGGCGCCATCATGGTCCTGGCCGCGGCGACGATCCTGCCGCACGTGCCGCCTGAACGGCGCGGCCTGGCAGGCGGTGCCATCTTCCTGGGCATCGGCGTCGGCATCGCAGGCTCCGGCACGGTGGTGCCCTGGCTGCTTGCCATGGGCCTGCAGGCGGCTTGGCTGGGTCTAGCCGCCATCTCTGCCGCGCTGACGTTGCTGACCTGGCACGCGTGGCCGGCGCATGGTCCCGCGTCGCGCCGGTTGGCGGACGCGGTGCCGGGCACACCGGTCACGGCCCGCCAGCGTTCCGATCCTCGCGCCGGCGTGATCCTGCTGTTCGGCCAGTATGGGCTGATGGCAGTGGCGCTTGTCCCGGCCATGGTCTTTCTGGTTGACTTCGTCGAGCGCGGACTGGGCGCGGGCGCCGCGGCCGGCGCGCGCTTCTGGATTCTCTACGGCGTCGGCGCCATGATGGGGCCGCCGCTCTATGGTTGGCTGGGCGATCGGCTTGGCCCGCGCCAAGCCCTACGCATCGTGCTGGCCGTGCAGGCAGTGGCGATGGGCGTTCTGAGCGTCAGCCACCATCCCGCAGGGCTGGGCGCCGCCGCGCTGGTGGCGGGTACCTTTCCTCCCGGCATCGTGCCGCTCGCGCTGGCGCGAATCCACGACCTGATTCCGCACGATGCCTTTGCGCAGAACCGGGCCTGGAGCCGCGCAACGGTCAGTTTTGCCACTTTCCAGGCGCTGGCCGGCTACGGCTACTCGGCCGTGTTCAGCGCAAGCGGCGGACAGCACCGGACGATGTTCGCCATCGGCACGGCGGCGCTGGTCATGGCGGTACTGGCCGAAGCCGGCGCGGTGGAAAGGACGATTGCCCGGATGCTGCAAGGCCGCCGCAAGCCTTGCGGCCCCGCGCCTGACTGCCCCTGACACGCAACGCCCGGCGCTTGCCGGGCGCGCACCCAGCTTCACCCCAGATACTCCACGTTCCCGCACACGGAAATACTCTGCCCGCTGATCATCGCCCCTTGATCCGAACACAGGAACACCACCTGATTCGCCACGTCTTCCGGACGGGTCATGCGACGCAGCGACACCTTTTCCACAAGCTGTTCGCGCATCGCCTCGCTACTGACCCCGCCGGCCTCGGCGCGAGCCGCGATGATGCGCTCGACCCGGTCGCCCGACACGACGCCCGGCAGCACGGAATTGACGCGGATGTTCGACGGCCCCAGTTCCATCGCCCAGGTCTGCGTCAGCCCGGCCAGCCCAAATTTGCTGGCGCTGTACGGCGAGCGCAGCGAAAACCCCAGCCGCCCCGCCACCGACGAGATGTTGACGATGGCGCCGCCGCCCGCGGCACGCAGCAGCGGCACCGCGCTGCGCGCGCACAGGAACGTGCCCGTCAGGTTGACGTCCAGCGTGTTGCGCCACGCGTCCAACGTGGTGTCTTCCAGACGGCTGGTCGGCCCGGATACGCCCGCATTGTTGACCAGCACATCCAAGGCGCCCCACCGCGCGCCCAGCGCCTCGAACATCGCCAGCACCTGCGATTCGTCAGACACGTCCGTCCGGCTGGCGCTCAAGGCGGGCAGGTTTTCCCGCGCTGCCTGGAGCGACTGTTCATCCACGTCGCAGATATGCACGTCGGCGCCCAGATCGAGGAACCTGCGCGCGATCGCCAGCCCGATGCCCTGCGCGCCCGCCGTGACCAGTACGCGGGCGCCTTTCAATGATTCGGTCATGTCCCTTCCCGATGATGAATGGCGGCGGCGCGGCCCTGCGCCGCACCGCCTGACGGTTGCGTCAAAGCGCGAACTCCGGGCGGATGCCGCTTTTCAGCGGCAGGCCCATGATTTCGCGCGCCTCGGCGGGCGTGGCGGGCTCCATGTCCATGTCGCGGATGATGCGCACGATGCGCTCGGTCAGCTGCACATTGGTGGCCAGCTCGCCGTGCCGGTAGTACAGGTTGTCTTCCAGCCCGACGCGCGCGTGGCCGCCCAGCAGCAGCGCGCTGATGTTGGCCTCCAGTTGCGACGGCCCGATACCGCTTACGCAGAAGACGCTGTTCCTGGGCAGCAGGTCCACCATCATCTGCAGATGCCGCGGCGAAAACGGCATGGCGTTCTGGAAGTTGCGATGCACATTCATGACCAGGTTGATGAAGTGCGGGCCTTCGTCCAGGTCCTCGTTGATGAGCGTGGTCACGTCCTGCAGGATATGCGTGGGGCTGAACACCTCCCACTCTGGCTTGATGCCGCGCGCCTTCATGCCGGCCGCCAGCTCGCGCCCCTTGCTGAGCGGCGTGTTCATCAGGTATTCGCGGTCGCCGAACGCCAGGTTCAGCGTGGTGGCGTCCAGCGTGCACATCTCGGCGCCCGCATCCATGCCCTTCAGACGCTCCTCCCACAGGATCTCCCACGTGCCGGGCGACGTCTCGGCCACCATGTCGCCGTGCACGCCGCCGCCGGTGGAGTTGTTCAGGACGATGTCGCACCGCTCCCGGATAAGCTGGTTCATCTTCCGGTACACGTTGGCATCGCACGTCGCCAGGTCATCCGCGCGCCGCGCATGCAGCGCCACGACGCTTGCCCCGGCGTTGTAGCAGCGGTAGACATCCTCTGCGATCTCCGCGGGTTGCGTCGGCAGGTGCGGATTCTGCGTCTTCAAGGCCATGCCCCCAGTCGGGGCGATGGTCACGATCACTTTGCGTTTGGCCATGCCGTTCTCCTAGGATTTCCACAGCGCGCAGCGGCTTTCTGACTGCTTCGTGAAGGCCTCGTTGCCGTCGATGGCCTGCACCACCGTGAAGTAATCCCAAGGCTCTTTCGACTGGTCCGGGCGCTTGACCTGCAGCAGGTACATGTCGTGCACGACGCGGCCATCGGGACGCACGACGCCGTCCTTGATGTAGATGTCGTTCAGCTTGTTTTCGCGCAGGTAAGCCAGCACCTTGTCCGCGTCGTCCGTGCCGGTTGCCTTGACCGCGCGCAGGTACTGCAACGCCGCCGAATAGTCGGCCGCCTGCAAGGACGACGGCATGGCCTGGCGGCGCTCGAAGAACTTGCGCGCCCAGGCGCGCGTTTCGTCCGACGCGTTCCAGTACCAGCTGTCGGTCAGGTACATGCCCTGCGCGGCCGGCAGGCCCATGGCATGGATATCGTTGATGAACATGATCATGCCCGCCAGCTTCATCGTCTTGGTGATGCCGAACTCGTTCGCGGCCTTGATCGAATTGGTCGCGTCCGCGCCGGCATTGGCCAGCGCCAGGATCTCCGCCTTGCTGCTTTGCGCCTGCAAGAGGAACGACGAGAAATCGCTGGCGGCCAGCGGATGCTTCACACTGCCTACAACCTTGCCGCCGCCCGCCTCGACGACCTTGGTGGTGTCGGCCTGCAGCGCGTGTCCAAAGGCGTAGTCGGCCGTCAGGAAGTACCAGCTCTTGCCGCCCGTCTTGACCACCGCCGCGCCGGTGCCGCGAGCCTGCGCCACGGTGTCGTACGCGTAGTTCAGCGTGTAGGGCGTGCACTGCTCGTTCGTCAGCGCGGGCGCGCCGGCGCCCACCACGATGATGGGTTTCTTCTTGTCGGCCGCCACCTTGGACATGGCCAGCGCCGTGCTGGAATTGGTGCCGCCGATCAGCATGTCCAGACCGCGCTGGTCGAACCATTCGCGCGCCTTGGCCGAGGCCACGTCGGCCTTGTTCTGATGGTCTGCCGTCAACAATTCGATCTTCTTGCCGTCGATCTGGCCGCCCATTTCCTCGATCGCCATCTTGATGGCTTCCGCGCCGCCGGGGCCGTCAGGGCCCGAGTAGACGCCGGACATGTCGGTAATGAATCCGATGCGGATCACGTCGTCCGAAATTTGCGCCTGCGCGGCCGTGGCGGGCAGCAGCGTGGCGGACAGGGCGCCGGCGATGGCGGTGGCGGACAGCAGGCGTGGCATTGACAACATACCGGTCTCCTCTTATGGTTTTTGGCCCGTGGGCGCCAAACATTCTGCGGTCCGGCTGCCCTTGCGGACAGTCATCACGTTGACAAAGAATCCTAGGGTTTACCTGGGCCGCATCCCACCTCCAGACAGGGAACGAACATGCGCGAACCGCCTGCCCTGGCGGGCAACGACGTGTCGAACGCAAGCCGCCGGCCGGCGCGCAGCGCGGTCGACAAGATGCTCGACGTGGTGCCCTGGTACAAGGGCCTGCCGGAACTCGAGCGCGACGTGGTGCGCGCTGAGCTGCGAACGGTGTCCCTGGCGGCCGGCGAATACCTGTTTCGCGCCGGATCGCGGTCGCCCGGCTGGTATGGCGTGGTCGAAGGGCTGGTGAAGTGGTCGTCACCCGGCACCGACGGCCGCACGCTGTCGCTGGCCGGCTTCAGCACGGGCAGCTGGTTCGGTGAAGCCACCATGATCCGCCGCGAGCGCTTCGAATACGAAGTCGTTGCCCTGCGGCCCAGCCGTATCGTGATCCTGCCGCGCGACACCTGCGAACGCCTCTGGAACAACAACATCGAATTCACCAAGGCGCTGATGACGCACCTGGCGCAGCGGGTCAACTGGCTGATGGGCTGCTACACGGGCAACGTGCTGCTCGACGTCGACACCACCGTCGCGCGCGCCGTCGCCGCGCAGCTGGATGCCGAGGTCCATTCGGGAACGCAGGGCCGGTTGCGGATCTCGCAGGAAGAAATCGCCGGCCTGTGCGGCGTCTCGCGCCAACGCTGCAACGCCGCGCTGACCCGGCTGGCGCGCGAGGGTGTCCTGCAAACGCATTACGGCGGATTGACGGTGCTGGACAAGGAGGCGCTGTACCGGTGCGCAAAGATCAGCCGCGATCCGGCATAATGCCGGTCACGCGCGCCGCCCGCCGCAAGAAGACGATGCCGCCGCAAGCCGCAATATTGCTGGCTTCGCAGAACAGTTCTGCAGATCGATGGGGTAATCGCCCGGTCCGATAAAAATTATCATCGGCTATGAGACAACCCCAGGCCGGACACTGATTCCGGCCGACCCAGCCGCCAGCGTCAAAACAGAAGAACCGGCCCGCGGAAGGCACGGTCCCGCATGGCGGCGGGAACCTGGAGAGAGACAGATGCGCAAGCTCACCCGCCGCGGCTTTATCGCGGCCGGCACCCTCATGATGTTCGCCCGTCCGTTGCGGGCCGCGGCCAAGCCCGTGACCCTGATCGTGCCCTATGCAGCGGGCGGCCCCAACGACAATTTCGCGCGCCTGCTAGCCGAAGGCATGGGCGCCGAACTGGGCATCAACTTCATCGTCGAGAACAAGCCCGGCGCCAACGGCATCATCGGCGCCTCGCAGGTTGCGCGCGCGCCCGCCGACGGCAGCATGCTGCTCATGGGCGGTTCCGGCCCCCTATCCCTGAACATCCTGCTGCGCCCCAGCCTGAACTACAGCTTCGACAGCTTCAAATCCGTCGCCATGATGTTCGACGGTCCGCTTACGATCACCGTGCCCGCGAAGATGGGCGTCAATTCCCTGGCGGAACTGGTCGCCTATGCAAAACGCGAGAACCGCACGCTTACTTACGGCTCGCTGGGCCCGGGCAGCGTCACCGACCTGTACGGGCTGATCATGTCCAAGACCCTGGGCATCCCGCTGACCGCCGTGCCTTACAAAAGCACGCCCACCAGCCTGATCGACCTCATCACCGGGCGCAACGATCTTTCCTACATGACGCCCATCGCCCTGGCCGACCACCAGAAGGCCGGCGCGGTGAAGATCCTGGCGCTGACCACCGACCAGCGCGATCCGGCGCTGCCGGAAGTGCCCTGCGTGACGGAACTGGGTTATCCCCAGCTCAAGGCCAGCTACTGGACCGCGCTGCATGCGCCCAAGGGCACCCCGGAAGCGATCGTGCAGTCCTATTCGGCCGCCGCCATCAAGACCGTCCAATCCGAGAGCTTCCGCAAGCTGCTCGTGGCCAACGGCCAGACCGAGAAAGCCGGCGGCCCGCAGGCGCTGGAAGCCCAGCTGGAAGCCGACCGCCAATACTGGGGCAAGGTCATCAAGGAAAACGGCATCGTCCTCGATTGAACCTGCGGGCGCTGGCGCAGCGCCCGCGCATCCTTTCCGCCATGCAAAAGCCCGCCAAATGGCGGGCTTGTCGTTCAGTCAAATGCGGTCACCGGTTCATTGCAGCTGCGCTGGCGCAATGCCGTGCGTGGCGGACTTGAAGTTGATCACCGGACGCGCCTCGCGGCAGGCCGTCCTGCGAATCTTGCCCACGATGAGATCGTGCGTGCCGAGCTTCTCGGTGCAGACGATGTCGCATTCGATGCTGGCCAGCGCATCGGGCAGCACGGGCGCGCCATGTTCGTTCATCACCCATCCACCGTGAGCGAACCGCGCCTTGCCCTGAGGATTCTTCATGAAGGCCTCGATCACCTCGCCGTGGCCTTCGCCCAGGATGTTGGCGACGAAACGTCCGTTGCGCAGCAGCGGGGCGTGCGCCGACGCGGTCTGCTGCACAAAGAACCCGACCATCGGCGGGTCGGCCGAGATCGACGTCAGGCTGGAGACGATCATGCCCGCCATATCGTCGCCGTCTCCCGTGCTGACGGCGCTGATGCCGGCCGGCAGCGACCGCATCGCCGCCTTGAAGTCATCCACCGACACCACCTCGTCGCATTCGTTGACCACCATGTGCGCACGGATGTCACCGCGTTCGTCGACCCATCCGTGCCGCGCCGCGTAGTCCACCATCTTCGAGAAGCTGGCTTCCCAGGCCGGATCGCCCGCGTGCTGCGACAGGAAGCGCAGCACTGACGGCGACAGCCGCACGTGCCGCTCGTCCTCGCGCCGGCCGATGCGGGCGATCGCGCGTTCCAGCCGATCCGCGGGCTGCGGGTCCGCCAAGACATCCAGACGGCCGAAATCGGCCGCGTCGCGCAGCGCAATGGCGCCGGCATTGCTCAGGTAGATACGCATGCTGCCCTCCTTCAGGCAAGGACGGTCGTGCTGCCGACTTCCTTGCGGATCGCGGGAATGATCTTGTCGCCCCAGAGTTCGATCTGCTTGAGCATCGTCTTCTGGTCGAAATCGCCAAGCTGCGTTTGCAGCGCAATGTGCTTCGGACGCAGGATGCTGATCTCTTCGAGCATCTTGTCGATGACCTCGTTGACCGAACCCACCGGCAGGTTCTTGCGCAATTGCTCGAACGTCGGGTCCGTTTCCGAAGGCACTTCCTTGACCATGTAGCCGTCGTCGCTCTGCGCGCGGCGGAACTTCAGGCTTTCGGAAATGCGGCGCTGAAAGCGCGCGCAATCCAGATAGGCATCGATCTCAGCCTTGTTGTCCGACGCATAGCCACAGCGCAGAAAGCCGAACTTCACGTCGCGGTCCAGGTCCTTGCCGTTGTCCTCGGCCACCTTCTCCAGCCGCCCGCGCAGTTCCGCGATGGCGTCGTTGCCCTTGAGCAGCGCCGTCACGAACAGATTGTGGTTCTCGCGCACGCCGCGGCCAAGCGTCACCGGGTTGCCCGACGTGATCCACAGCGGCGGCATCGGATCCTGCACGCAGCGCACCGCGATCGAGCTGGGCGGAATCTTCAGGAACTTGCCGTCATGCTCGAAGATCTTTTGCGTCAGGCCCTTGGGGATGACGTCCAGAAACTCATTGAAGATCGCACCCGACTCCTCGATCTGGACGCCGAAGCGCTCGAATTCGAATTGCTGGTACCCCGACCCAACGCCCAGGTCCAGCCGCCCATTGGACACCGTATCCACGAAGCCGACTTCCGCCAGAAAGCGCGCGGGGTGATACAGCGGCAGGATGCACACTGCCGTGCCCAGGCGTATCTGGCGCGTCTTGGCCGCGGCATGGGCCACCGTCATCAGCGGCGACGGCGACAGCGAGTAGTTGTTGAAGTGATGCTCGGCGTACCACGCCGTGTTGAATCCGGCTTGCTCGGCCGCCACCGTCTGCTCGATGGAGTTGTTGATGACTTGCGCGGAGGACTGGTGGTAACCTCGTTGCTGCGCCAGAATGAATACGCCGAATTCCATTGTGTCTCCTCATTGATGCTTGAATCCTTGAGGAAATTCTAGAGGCCGGTAGTCATGGGCTGGAATACAAGAAAAGCGGCGTTCTGTGCTGCATAAAGTGGAGGAATGATGGACAGACTGCGCGCCATGGAGCTCTTTCTGTCGATCTCGAAGTCCGAGAGCTTCTCGGAAACCGCGCGCCAGTTCGGCATCTCTGCCACCTCGGTGTCGCGCATGATCACCGACTTCGAAAGCGAGCTCAACGTCAAGCTGCTGCTGCGGTCCACGCGGCAGGTCGTGCTGACCGAAGCGGGCCAGGAATACGCGCGCCAGCTCGAACCCATCCTCTGGAACATCAACGAGGCGCATCGCAACATCACCGAGATCCGCGCCGCGCCCAAAGGCGTGCTGCGCGTGCATTCGCGCATGATGTTCGGTCTGGGCGTACTGCCGCAGCTGGTCGCGGCCTTTCGCGAGGCCTACCCCGAGATCCACATAGAACTCGTGCTGTCGGAAGCCAAGACGGATCTGCGGCGCAACAACTTCGACATCGATTTCCGCATCTCGCCGCCCGTCGAGGCCGGCCTGAAGCGGCGCATCCTGTTCAAGAGCGAACGCTATCTCGTCGCTTCGCCCGCGTATCTGGCCGATCGCAAGCCGCCCGAAACGCCGGCCGACATCGCCCAGCACGCGTGCCTGGCGTACCTGCTTCCTGGCGACCAGTACCTCTGGCGCTTCAAGCAGGGCGAGGTCATCGATGAAGTGCCGATCCAGCCAAGGCACGTCACCAACAATGGCGTGGCGTTGCTGGAGCTGGCCAGGCTGGGGGAAGGGATCGCGCTGCTGGACGACTACACCGTGCACCACGACATCGCGCGCGGCACGCTGGTGCGGTTGTGTCCGGACTACCGCGTCACCAACACCACCTTCGAAGAAGGCATGTACGCCACCATCCTGGACACGGCCATGATCCCCGTGAAGATCCGGCTGTTCCTGGACTTTGTCGCCTCGCACGTGTCGGGCGCCGAGCTGCGATTCGCCGCGTACGGCAAGCCGGCGGCCGACGCCTGACCCGGCGGTAAGCGTCAGGCGCCGGGCCGGATCGCGCAGCGCGGGCGCGGCGCGCCTGCGTAACCCGCGCCCCGGATGCGCAGCAGCGCGCCGTCCAGGGCGCCATTGGCCGACAGGCGTCCGCTGTCGCTGATGGACGTGACGTAGAGGTCGGTCAGGTCGTCCCCGCCAAAGCACAGCGACGCCGGGTGGGCGACCGGCACGTCGATGCGCCGGTCCAGTTTTCCGTCGCGGTCGAACCGGACGACGGCGCCCGCATGCACCAGCGCCGTCCAGAGCCCGCCGTCCCGATCAAAGCAGCAACCGTCCGGCGCCGATCCGAGCGCATCCGTGTCGGCAAACACCTCGCGGCCCGATAAGCCTGCCTGCGCATCCATGCGATACCGGTAGATGGTGCGCGCCGCGCTGTCGCACACATGAAGGTGCGTGCCGTCCGGATGCAGGGCCGGGCCGTTGACCACGCCGATCCCCTGCGCGATCCGGGCAAGCGTGCCGCGCGTGTCCAGGCGATACAGTCCGCCCAGCGGCGCCTCGCCTGCCTCGCGGTAAATGTGCATGGTGCCCGCAACAAAGCTGCCGTCCGGCAGGGGCGTGCCGTCATTGAGCCGCAGGTTGGGGTGGCTGACGCCGATATCGGCCAGCGTGCGCAGGCTGCCGTCCGCCGGCCGGAACAGCGCAAACGACTCCTTCAATGCCACGACCAGCTCGTCCTCGCGGTTGAAGGCAAATGACCCGAGCGGCGCGGGCAGCTGCCAGCTTTGCACGCGGCCCGAATCCGGCGTCACGGCCAGGATCAGCCCCTTGCGGCAATCGGCCATCCACAGCTGCCCGCCCGCCGCGTCCCACACCGGGCATTCGCCCAATGCCGCACGCAGCGTTCCGATACGTTCGATCTGCATCTGCCTCCCTCTCTCCAACACGCGCGCTGGCGATGATTTTTCCCCATGGTATCGGCTGCGGGGAGCCCGGAATATGCGCCATTCCTGCAGAACACAACCACCGTTTTTGCCGTAGATCGGGCCCAGGCCCCTTCCTAAAATCAAAAAAAATCCAGCGCCGGCAGGCGTGGACAGCAGACAAGACCGGTCATCAGACCCCGAGGAGACTTACGATGCAGCATGCCCACGGCGCCCGGCGCCCCGCTATGTGTTTCCAATCGAGCGAGGTGCGGGCATGAGCGACACCCCCGTCAAGTTCGAAGTCAATGAAGGCGTGGCGCTGGTCACGCTGAACAACGCGCCGGTCAATGCGCTGAACCGCACCATGCGCCGCCGCATCGTGGCGATCTTCGACGAGATCTCCGAGCGCGACGACATCCGCTGCGCGGTGCTGACCGGCAGCGGCACGGTCTTTTGCGCCGGCGCCGACCTGAAGGACCGCCCCAACGCCGACATCGCCGGCGACTTTCTTGAACACAACCGCATCACCCGCGAAACCGGCAACGCCATCAAGGAATGCGCCAAGCCGGTCATCGCCGCCGTCAACGGCGCGGCGCTTGGCGCGGGGTTGGGCCTCATGGCCGCGTGCGACATCATGTATGCGTCCGAGAACGCCACCTTCGGCATGCCCGAAATCAACGTCGGCCTGGCCGGCGGCGCGTCCATGCTGCGCACGCTTTTCGGGCGTTCGACGTTGCGCCGCATGTTCTTCACCGGCCAGCGCCTGACCGCGCACGACCTGCTTCGCCGCAACGTGCTGGAAGACGTGCTGCCTGCGGACCAGCTTCTGCCCGCTGCGCTGGCGCTGGCGCACGAAATCGCCGGCAAGGCGCCGCTGGCCGTGCTTTACGCCAAGCGCGCCGCCAACATGGTCGACCTCATGCCGCAGCGCGACGCCTACCGCTTCGAGCAGGACTTCACCATGGCGCTTGCCAAAACGGAAGACGCGCGCGAAGCCCGCATGGCATTCCTGGAAAAGCGCCAGCCGCAGTTCAAGGGACGTTGAGCATGGATACGCAGCATCAACGCCCCGGCGCGGGGCTGGCGCCCTTTTTCCAGGCCGCGGGCATCGCCGTCATCGGCGCCTCGGACGACATCACCAAGATCGGCGGCCGTCCCGTCCACATGCTGATCAAGCACGGTTACCGCGGCGCGGTGTACCCCATCAATCCCAAGGGCGGAACCATCCAGGGGCTGCCGGCGTACACCAGCGTGACGCAGACACCCACGGCGCCCGACCTGGCGATCCTGGCCGTGCCCGCCGCCGCCACGCCCGCCGCGCTGCGCGATTGCGCCGCGCGCGGCGTGAAGGCCGCCATCGTGCTGTCGGCCGGCTTCACGGAGGCCGGCCCCGAAGGCGCCGCGCTGCAGGCCGAACTGGTCGCCATCGTCCGCGAACACGGCATGCGGATCCTGGGCCCCAACTGCCTGGGCACGGTCAATGTGGCCGAGCGCCTGATCGGTTCCTTCTCGATCGCGCTGGAAGAGAACATGCCGCCCGTCGGCCACGTGGGCATCGTGTCGCAGTCGGGCAACGTGGGCAGCCACACCATGCAAAGCGTCGCCCGCCGCGGCATGGGCGTCAGCCGGTTCATCGCGACCGGCAACGAAGCGGATGTGGATGCCGCCGACGGCATCGCCGCGCTGGCCGAAGACGCGGACACGCGCATCATCCTGTGCTGCATGGAGACCTGCCGCGACGCCGGCAAGCTCATCGGCGCGCTGCGCCTGGCGCGCGAACGCGCCAAGCCCGTCATCATCCTGAAGATTGGCTCCACGGAAAAAGGTCAGGCCGCCGCCGCCTCGCACACCGGCGCCCTCACCGGGTCGGACGCCGTGATCGACGCGGTCTTTCGCCGTCACGGCGTGCTGCGCGTGCGCTCGGTCGAAGCGCTGATCGACATCGGCCACGCCGCCTCGCTGCTCATGCCCCGCCGCCTGCCGGCCAACGATGCGGTGACACTCGTGGCGGCGTCCGGCGGCTTCGGCATCATGATGGCCGACGCGATGAGCGAGGCGGGCCTGTCCCTGCCCCCGCTCGCGCCCGACACGCAGCGGCGCATCCGGGAAGCCGTGCCCACCGCCAGCACCGGCAATCCGGTGGACGCGTCCGCGCAGATGTCCGCCCGTCCGGACATCCTGCTCAAGATGCTGACCGCCCTGCTGGAGGACCCGTCGGCCAGTTCCGTTGCGCTGTTCATGTCGCTGTCGCTCTACAACGCGCGGCTGCGCGGCATCTACCTGCAAGCGCTGGCCGAGGTGCGCGCCAGCCACCCGGACCGCCTCTTGATGGTCATCAGTCAGGGGCCAGCCGACGCCGTCGAGCAGATCAACGCGCTGGGCATTCCGGTGTTTTCCAGCATCGACGCGGCCGCCACGGGGCTGGCCGGGCTGGTGCAGCTGGGCCGCCTGCGCAATTGCATTCCCGACGGCACGGCGCTGCCCGCCTCGGAACCCGTCGACCCGGCCGTGTTCCGCAACGAATTCCACGCCAAGCAGGCGTTGGGCAAAGCCGGCATCGATGTGCCGCGCGAGATCATCGCCCGCGATGCCGACGAGGCCGTGCGCGCGGCCGGCGCCATCGGCTATCCCGTGGTGCTGAAGATCGCCTCCGAAGACGTCGCGCACAAGACCGAAGCCGGCGGCGTGCTGCTCGACCTGGCCGATGCCGGCGCCGTGCGTCAGGGCTACGCGCAAATCCTGGCCAACGTGGCGCGGCACGCGCCGGCCGCGCGCATCCACGGCGTGCTGGTCGCGCCGATGGTCGCGGGCGGCACCGAACTGATCGCCGGGGTATCGCAGGATCCCGTCTTCGGTCCCATCGTGATGGTGGGCATGGGCGGCATCTACGCCGAGGTGTTGAAGGACGTCGCCGTGCAGGCCGCGCCCGTCAGCGAGGCCGAAGCCGCCGAGATGATCCGGTCGCTCAAGATGTTTGCCATCCTGGATGGCGCACGCGGGCGGCCCAAGGCCGACATCGCCGCCGCCGCGCGCAGCGTGGCGCGCCTGTCCGAATTCGCGTACCGCCACCGCGCGGACGTGTCTGAAATAGACATGAACCCCATTCTGGTGCGGCCGCAGGGCCAAGGCGTCGTCGTCCTGGACGCGCTGATGATTCCGCGCGCCGCCCCCGCCCACTGAGGACAGCCATGCAATTCGAACAACACGCCGCGGTCCCGGATCCTGCCGCGGGCCCCGAGGTCTACCGCCAGCACGCGCGCACCTGGCTGCGCGCCAACCTGCCCGGCTTCATGCGCGCCGACAGCCTGGACTGGCGCGCGCCCTCGCTCGCCGAAAGCAGCGCCTGGGAGGCCGCGATGTATCAGGCGGGGCTTGCCGGCATGACGTGGCCCAAGGCCTACGGCGGCCACGGCCTGACGCTGCGCGAGCATCTGGCGGTGAACAAGGAGATTGG
The DNA here is from genome assembly GCF_041879325.1 of Achromobacter sp. JD417. NCBI lineage: Bacteria > Pseudomonadati > Pseudomonadota > Betaproteobacteria > Burkholderiales > Alcaligenaceae > Achromobacter > Achromobacter sp. JD417. The sequence continues at coordinate 5,493,868 of NZ_CP087159.1, forward strand.
CGCACTGCCCATGCCCGAGAGCGTCAGTTCCATCGGCAAGGAACTGGCCGGTCCCATCATCATGGCCGTGGGCACCGAACAGCAGAAGCAGGACTTCCTGCCCGCGATCCTGGCGATGCGCCAGTACTGGTGCCAGGGGTTTTCGGAGCCGGACGCGGGTTCGGACCTGGCCCGCCTGCGCACCAAGGCCGAACAGCAGGGCGACACGTGGCGCATCAACGGCCAGAAAATCTGGACCAGCGGCGCGGCCAAGGCGCACTACTGCCTGCTGCTGACGCGTACCGGCACCGTGGCCGACAAGCATCGCGGCCTGCTGATGTTCGCGGTCCCGATGGACACGCCGGGCATCCGCGTCGTCCCCATCAAATCCATCGACGGCAAGGAGTCCTTTGCCGAGGTGTTCTTCGATGACGTGGTGGTGCCGGACAGCGCACGCCTGGGCGCCCCGGACGAAGGCTGGAACGCCGCCATCCGGGTGCTGTCCATCGAGCGCGCCACCAACCGCATGTACCGCCCGTGGCGCTTCGAATGCGAACTGCGCCAGCTCATCGCGGCCTGCAAATCCGATGCGCAACTGGCCCCCGCGCTTGACGACGGCTACGTGCAGCGCCGCGTCGGCGACCTGGTCTGCGAGATCGACGGCTTGAAGGGCCTGGTCGAACTGACCGTGGCGCGCATGCTGCGTGGCGAGACCATCGGCGCGCGCGGTTCGCTTACCAAACTGTATTGGTCGGAATGCCATCAGGCGTTCGCCGGTCTGGCGCTGTCGCTGCTGTCGCAGGTGGGGCCGCATTCCAGTGCCCTGGCGCGCCGCGCCCAGAAGGCCTTCACCACCGCCTACCTGTTCTCGCGCGCCGAGACGATCTACGCCGGCACCACCGAAGTGCAGCTCGACGTCATCGCCCAGCGCGTCATGAATCTGCCCAAGGACCTGACATGAGCCACGAAGAACTGCGTCCCGAGGAATTCGCGCAGGCCGCCGACGCCGCGATCACCGATGCCCTGACCCGCCAGGATCCCCGCGCCATGGCGCAGGTGCTGGCGCAGGCGGGGCTGTGCGGGGTCATGGCCGCCGAAGACGACGGCGGACTGGGCCTCCCGCTCGAATTCGCGCTGCCGATCGCGCATGCGGCCGGGCGTCTGCGGTTGCCCTTGGCGCTTTCCGAACAGATCCTGCTTGCGGGCGCGATGGCCGGCACGCCGCAGGCGGCGGCCCTGTCCGCCGGCGAACGCCTGGCCGGCATCGCCTGGCATGGCAGCCTGCAGGCCGGTCACGCGCGACTGGATCAGGGCCCCGCCGACTGGGTGCTGATGGCCGACGGCGCGGGCGCGGCCCTTGTCGATGCCACGGCATTGCCGCGCGACGACCAGGCAGCGCTGGATCCCGATCATCCGCAGTCCTGGATCGCGCTCGCGGACGCGCCGGTGCTTGCGCGGCTGGACGAAGCGGCATGGGCCGCGCTTCGCCGCCAGGCGCACCTGCTGCTGGCCGAGCTCGCCAACGGCGCCGCCGAAGGCGCGCTGCAAGCGGCGGCCGATTACATGGCCACCCGCGTGCAGTTCGGCCGCCCGTTGTCGGCCAAGCAGGCCGTGCGCCACTTGCTGGCCCGCATGCGGCTGCTGCAGGACGTCTCCAGCGCCGCGATACGACGGGCTGCGCACGCCGACGAATACGGCGCGCCGCGCGACACGCAGCCCGCGCTGGCTGGCGCGCTTGCCAACGCGGCCTTCGTCATCGAAAAAGCCATCCACCTGCATGGCGGCATGGGCTTCACGTGGGAACTGCCCCTGCATCGCGCGCTGCGCGCGGTGCGCAAGCTGGACGCCGCGTTTGCCGGGCTGTCGCGCGGCGCCGGCCACGCCTTCATTCAATCGGTATAGGAAGCAACCATGGCACAAGATCTCGCCGGGCGCGTCGCGCTCGTCACTGGCGCGGGCGCCGGCATCGGCAGGGCCACCGCCCGCCTGCTCGCCGCGCGCGGCGCCACGGTCGGCGTCAACGACCTCAAGCAGGAACTGGTGGATGACGCCGTGGCCGGCATCGTGGCCGAAGGCGGCAACGCCTTTCCCGTGGTGCAAAACGTCGCCACGCGCGAAGGCATCGGCGCAGCCGTGCGGCAGGCCGCCGAGCACGGCGCGCGGCTGGATATCCTGGTCAACAACGCCGCCTGGGTGCGCTACCAGAGCGTGCCCGACATTCAGCCCGACACGCTGGAGCGCATGCTGGACATCGGCTTCAAGGCCGTCATCTGGGGCATTCAGGCGGCGGCCGAGGTCATGGACCCCGAGCGCGGCGGCGCCATCGTCAACGTCGCATCCACCGCCGCGCTCAAGTCCGCACCCAATTCCATCGTGTATTCGGGCATCAAGTCCGGCGTGCTGGGCGTGACGCGCGCGGCGGCCGCCGAACTCGGTGCGCGCCGGATCCGGGTCAACGCCGTCTGCCCGTCGGCGGTGCCCACGGAAGGCACGCAGCGCAACCGCAACGCCGAACGCGACGCGCGCCGCGTCGCCAGCACGCCGATGGGCCGCCTGGGCACGGTGGACGACATCGCCGAGGCCATCGTGTTTCTTGCCAGCGACGAGGCCCGCTTCATCACGGCGCAGGCGCTGGTGGTGGACGGCGGCATCACGTTCACGACCCTTTGATGGACACCGTCCTGCTCACGGGCGCGGCCAGCGGCATTGGCCGTGCGGCGGCCCGCCGGCTCGCGGCCGCAGGCCATCGCTGCGTCCTGGTCGACCGCAATGCGCCGGCGCTGCAGGCGCTGCGGGCCGAGCTGCCCGCGCCCGCCGATGCAGAGCATTTGGCGCGCGTCACTGGCCTGACGGACGCGTCGCAGATTGCCGCCCTGGCAGACGGCATGCCGCGCCTGGATGCGCTCATCAACAACGCCGGGATGACCGACAGCAGCAATAGACCCACCGTCGACCAGGCGGCCGACGACTGGCAACGCCTGCTCGATCTGAACCTGCGCGCGCCGGCCCGCCTGGTGAGCGCCCTGCGCAGCCGCCTCGTCCCCGGTGCGCGCGTCGTCAACGTGGCTTCCGGCGCGGGACTGCGCGCCATCCCGTGGCGCGGCGGCTACAGCCCCAGCAAGGCCGGGTTGATCGCGCAGAGCCGTGCGCTGGCCCGGTCGGATCCGGGCCTTCGCGTCACCGTGCTCTGCCCCGGTTACGTGCAGACGGAACTGGTCGCTGGCCTGATCGCCTCGGGCCGCCTGGACCCCGCACGCGCCGTGGCCAAGATCCCGCTGGGCCGGTTGGCCGACCCTGACGAGATCGCATGCGCCCTCGCCTTCCTTTCCAGCACGCACGCGGCCCCGCTTGCCGGCGGACTTGTGTGCGTGGATGGCGGTTCGTCGGTGTACGGCGGAAGCCAGACCTATGCCCCTGCCGCCGGACACGGGCGCGTTCCGGCGGATGCGCCCCTATCCCTTACCGTTCGCGGCGGCTGGCCGCCGCTGCCCGGTGAATCCGCTGGCGACGGCTACCCCGCGGTGCTGGACGCAACGGTGCTGGCCAGCGCACCGGGGCAAAGGCTGGAAGCAGCATTGCAGGCCGCGCAGCGCTTCACCGCTGACGGCCCCGCCAGCCTGACGCTTTTGCTGCCCGATGCCGACGGCCTGGATTGGGAACACGCCGGCGATCACGCGGCCGCGCGCATGCTGATCGCCTCGCTGGCCTGCGAATGGGGGCCGGCGGCGCGCCGCATCAATGCCGTGCAGATCGCGCAAGGCACGACGCCCGAGGCGCTGGCGCCCCTGCTGCGCTTTGTGGCCGGCGCGCAGGCCCAATATCTGACGGGGCAAGTGCTATGCAGCCGCTGACCGACCTGAACGAGATCAAGGCCCGCTTCATCGCCGCGCGCGGCTATTGGCGTCCGTGGACAGACGCGATGCTGCACGCCAATCCGGGCTTTCTGGCGCACTACGCCGAGTACGCGGGACACCCGGCCAAGACGGGACCGCTGGCGCCCCGCATGGTCGAGCTGATCTACGTGGCGCTCGATGCGTCGGCCACGCACCTGTTCGAGCCGGGCCTGACAACCCATCTGCGCATGGCGCGCGAGGCCGGCGCCACCGATGCCGACGTGTTCGATGTGCTGCACCTGGTCACGATGCAGGGCCTGAGCGCGGTGCTGCAAGCCGCCGACCTACTGCACGAGGCCGCGCCCCAACCGGCGCTAAATCCGGACGATGCCCTGCGCGCCCGCATCGCCGCGCTGTGGCCGGAACAGTCGGGTAGCCTGCTGCGGCTGGCGGCGATGGACCCGGGCTACGTCGCTGTCCTGCTCGACTTTCTGGAACATGGGGCGCCTGCCGGTGGATTGACCCGCGCGGAGCGCTTGCTGGTGCGGGTCGCCCTGCACGCCTGCTTCACGCAGGGCGACATGGACACCACGCGTGCGTTGATCCACGAAGGGCTGGCGCAAGGGGTGACGCGCCAGGCCCTGTTGCAGGCCATCCAGTTGGGCGCGCATCTGGCCGTCCACGGCGCGGCGCTGGGCGCCGCCGTCCATGCGCGGCAGAATGAACCCGGCGCTTCGGGTTAGGTCAGCGAGGGACGCCGTCAGATGCCAAGCCGTTCCAGCACTGACCAGCCGGCCCGCGCCTCGATGACCTCGCCGGCCGCCAGGCACAAGTCTTCGCGGAACCGCCCAGCCACCAACTGCACGCCGACAGGCACACCGTGCGCCAACCCCACCGGCACCGACAGCCCCGGCAGTCCCAGAATCGCCGTCGAGACCAAAGGACTCTGCGCCCGCAGGATGTCCGCCATCACGTCGGCGCCCTGCTGATCCCGATCCACCGGGAAGGGCAGCGCGAACGACACCGGCATCAGCAGGACGGAATAGCGCTCAAAGAAGCGGCCCCATTCGCGCAGCATCGTCGTGCGCATCGCCATGGCTTGAACGAAGCCGTCCTTGTCCCGGCGCGGCGTGTGCGCCAGCATGCTTCGGTACGCGTTCTGGATGGCGCGGTCGCCCGCGCGTTCGATCTCGCGCTGCATGGACCCGGCGGCTTCGTTCATCAGCACGTCCAGCCACAGCGCGGCCGCGGCGTCGAACTGCGGCGGCTCGGCGACCTCGACGATGTAGCCCGCGTCCTGCAACCAGCCGGCGGCACGCTGCAGCGCGTCGGCCACTGCGGCGTCGGCCTTGTGCTGCGCCGTCCCCGCGAACAGCGCGACGCGGCCATTGCCTTGCAAATCGGGAAACGCCAGCGGCGCGGGCACCCACCAAGGATCGCGCGCGTCGCCACCCGACATCGCCGCCAATCCCAAGCGCAGATCGGCGACGGTACGCGCCAAAGGCCCTTGCGTGGCCGCCATCTGCGATGCCACCGGGCGCTCCGAGCGCTGCGTGGCGTTGTAGCCCGGCACCCGCCCCTGCGAGGGCCGCAGCCCTGCAACGCCGCAGCAATACGCGGGATAGCGGATAGAGCCGCCCTGATCGCTGCCATGCGCAAGCGGCCCGACGCCCAGCGCCGCCGCCACCGCCGCGCCGCCGCTGGAGCCGCCCGGCGTGCGCGCCACATCAAACGGATTGACGGTGCGGCCGTGCAGATCGTTGTCGCTGAACCAGCGCCACGAAAACGCCGGGACATTCGTGCGTCCGATGACGATCGCGCCCGCGCGCAGCCAGTTGTCGACCGCCGGATTGTTGTCCTGCGCGATGAGGTCCCGATAGGCTGTCACGCCGTTGGTCGTGGCGGTGCCAGCCAGATCCGCGTTGGCCTTGATCGTGACCGGCACGCCATGCAGCGCGCCCAATGCCTGCTTGCCGCGCACCGCCGCGTCGGCGGCATCCGCGGCGCGCAGCGCCTGTTCCGCATACGTCTCCGTCAGCGGATTGAAGGCGGCGTTGACCGCGTCGGCGCGGTCCAGGCAGCTCTGCACGGCTTCGCGGCTGGAAACTTCACCGTCGCGGATGGCTCGGGCCAGGTCGAGCGCGTTCCAGCGCCAGAGTGCGTTCGTCATGTTGTCTCCCTATTCTGATAACCCTGTTCTGCGCGGACCGCGCCGGAGCGCGCGCTCTGCAAAACCCGTTGCGCGCCGCACGCTCAATCCGCCGATGCGCCGGACTGCTTCACCATCGCCGCCCAGCGCGGAATCTCCGCGGCGATGAGGCTGGCGAACTGCTCGGGCGTGGACGGCGTGGCATCGACCGACAGGGTCTCGTTCTGCTTCTGCACCGCGGGGTCTTGCAACGCCTTGGCAATGGCGGCGTTCAGCTTGGCGATCACCGGCGCCGGGGTGCCCGCCGGCGTCACGATGCCGCCCCACGACACGACCTCAAATCCCTTCAAGCCCGATTCGTCCAGCGTCGGCACATCCGGCAGCACCGGCACGCGCGTCAGGCTGGTGGCGCCCAGCACCTTGACCTGGCCCGCGCGGATGAAAGGCAGCACGCCCGCCACGTTGTCGATCATCACGTCCAGCTGTCCGCCGGCCAGATCCACCACGGCCTGCTGGCCGCTCTTGTACGGCACGTGCAGCATGGTGGTGCCCGTTTCGCTCTTGAGCATCTCCCCCGCCAGATGCGCGCTGGATCCGACGCCCAGCGATCCCACGCTGACCTTGCCCGGATGCTGCTTCGCGTACGCGGCCAGCTCCTGCACGTTGCTGGCCGGCAGGCCGTTGCGTGCGATCAGCACCAGCGCATTGCTGATGGCCAGGCTGACGGGCGCCAGGCTGCGTTGCGGGTCGTAGGGCAGCTTGGCGTACATGCTCTTGTTGATCGCCAGCGTGACGATATTGCCGAAGCCGATGGTGTAGCCATCGGGCGCGGCCGACGCCAGCGCCTGCGTGCCGACGATGCCGCCCGCGCCGCCCCGGTTCTCCACGATGACCGGCTGCCCCAGTTCGCGGCCCAGCGCGTCGGCGATCGGGCGCAGCACCACATCCGGGCCCGACCCCGCGGCATAAGGAACGATGAGCTTGATCGGCCGCTGCGGCCAGTCGGCGCGGGCCGCGCTGGCGACCGTGGCGGCCACGAGGACCAGAAACAAGGAAACGGCACGGCGGGCAAAGATCGGCATGGCATTCTCCTGAAGCGCTTTTCGGGCCAGGCCATCGGTCTTTCCGGGCCTGATCGACGATCAGCTTAGGGATGGTCCGCGCTGCGTGTAAGGCTATATTTTTGTTAAGGTGACCACCCCAGGTTGTCAGGGGCACATTGCCGTGAAAGACCATCAATTGCGCGCGTGGCTGAAAGTGGCCGAACTGCGCAGCATCCGCGCCGCCGCGCGCAGCCTGCACCTGAGCCAGGCCGCCGTGACCAAGGCCATCAAGGAACTCGAAACCGAACTGGACGCGCCGCTCCTGACGCGCAGCCCCAAGGGCATCGCCGTCACGGAATGTGGCGAGCACCTCACGGTTCGGGCTCGCCTGGCGCAGGCGCAACTCGCGCTGGCCCGCCAGGACATCCGCCAGCTGCTCAGCGGCGCGCAGGCGCGCGTGGCGGTGGGCGTCACACCCATGGTGATGATGAGCGTGCTGCCCGACGTGCTGGCCGAGTTCCGCGCCAGCATGCCGGCCGCCAAGGTCAAAGTTTCCGAGGGATTGCTCCCCGCGGTGCTGCCCGCGCTGCGAAACGGCGCGCTGGATTTCGCGCTGGCCTCGCGCATGAACGACGGCGCCGGCGGGCAGGAATTCGACTTCGAGGAACTGCGGCCGCTGGAATTCATGATCGCGTGCCGCAAGGGCCATCCGCTGGCGCGCGCACGGCGGTGGGACGACATCCGCGGCTGCGAATGGCTGCTCAACGTATCGCCCGGCAGCCACACCGAAGCCTTTCTGCGAGGGCTGCGCGCGCACCGTCTGCCCGAACCCCAGCGGGTCATCGAGTGCGACACCTTCGGTGTCATGTGGAACCTGATGACCCGCAGCGACGCGCTCATCCTCTGCCCGTCCGGCATGCTGGACATCAAGCCCTACGGCGACGAGGCCCGGCGCATCCGCGCCGACGTGCCCATGCCGGTGGCCAGCATCGGCATCATGACGCTGCAGGGCACGCCGCTGTCGCTGGCGGCGGCCACCATGGCGGACCTGTTCCGGCGTCACGTGTCGCGCGCGCCGCTGGGCGGATAACGCCGCCAAGCATCTATTTTCAGGGGCCGGATTGTCGGCCGATTTTTTGTATGCAAAAATATACAAAAAACGCATCGAGACAGCCTTGCCCATTCCCAAGAGCAATTCGCAGGCCTTCGCGGCCTACAACGAGATCAAGCGCCGCATCCTGGCCGGCATGTTCACGCCCAGCCACCGGCTGCGCGAAGTGGAAGTCGCCGACCAGCTCGACATGGGCCGCACCCCCGTGCGCGAAGCGCTCAAGCGCATTCAGGACGAAGGCCTCATCACGCACGAGCCCGGCCGCGGACTGGTCGTCACCACGATGGACCAGCAGGAAGTCGGCGAGCTCTACTCCATGCGCGAAGTGCTGGAGGGAGCTGCCGCCGCCTTCGCCGCGCGCCATGCCACGGACGCCGAAGTCGCCAACATGCAGGCCATCCTGGACGAAGGTGACGGCGGCGACCCCGTCGCCCAGAACCTGCGCTTTCACCAGGCCATCTACAGCGCCGCGCACAACCGCTACCTGATCCGCTCGCTGCATTCGCTGACCGAGACCACCTACCTGCTGGGACGCAGCACGCTCAGCTCATCGGAGCGGGCCGGCCGCTCCAACCAGGAACACCAGGCCATCGTCGACGCCATCCGCGCCCGCGATGTTCAAGGCGCGCAAGACGCCGCGCAGCACCACATTCACCAGGCCCTGCTGGAACGCCTAAAGATGCTGCGCCAGGGTTAAGCGCGGCCATCGATCGGAGACAAGTCGATGAAGCAGTTCAACGTATCCCCGCAGCGGCTGCTGGCGGGGCTGGCCCTTCTGTTGCCCGCGCTTTGCGCGCCGGTGGCAGCGTCCGCCGATTCCTACCCCAGCCGCCCCATCACGTTGGTGGTGCCCTTTGCGGCGGGCGGCGGCACCGACAGCATTGCGCGCGACATGGCGCGCACGCTGGCCGACAAGCTGGGCCAGTCCGTGGTCGTGGAGAACCGCGGCGGCGGTGGCGGCTCCATCGGCGCCGCGCTTGTCGCCAATGCGCGGCCCGACGGCTACACGCTGCTTTTTGCGACGTCCACCTTCGTCACCAACGCCGCCGCCGGCATCAGCACCACCTATGACGTGCGCAAGTCCTTCGCGCCCATCGCGATGCTGGGCCGCGGCCCGCTCTTCGTGGTGACGGCCAAGGACCTGAAGCTGACCTCCATCGCCGACCTGCGACAGCTCGCGGCCAAGCCGGGCGCCGACCTGAACTTCTGCTCGGCGGGCAACGGCAGCATCAATCATCTGGCCGGCGAACTGTTCAAGCAGAAGACCAACGCCGCCATGACGCACGTGCCCTACAAGGGCAGCGGCCCGGCCACCGTCGATCTGCTGGCCGGACGCGTTCAGGTGTTTTTCGCCACCGTGCCCACCATCCTGTCGCAAGTGCGCGATCAGCGCGTGGACCTGCTGGCCGTCACGGGCAAGACGCGCTCGCCGCTGTTCCCCGACACGCCCACCGTGGCCGAGGCAGGCGTTGCCGACTTCGACATCACGACGTGGTGGGGCGTGCTGGCGCCGGCCGGCACGCCGCCCGAGGTCGTCGGCAAGCTGAACCAGGCCATCAACGACGCGGCCGCCGACAAGCTGGTCGCCGACCGCCTGAAGCACGAAGGCGCCCAGGCCATCAGCGGATCGCCCGACGATTTCGGCAAGGCCCTGGCCGCCGAACTGGAGATGTGGCAAGGCGTGGTCAAGAAGTCCGGCATGAAGCTGGACTGACCGGCCCGCCGCACACACAACAAGGAGACACCATGCAGCAGCCCCAACATCCCCTGAACCCCGCTCGCCGCCGCCTGCTGCAAGGCGCGGCGGCCGGCGTGGCGCTGACCCTTGCCGGCGCGGCGCGGGCGGCGGATGCCTATCCCTCCAAGCCCGTGACGATCATCGTGCCCTATGCCCCCGGCGGGCAGGGCGACGTCTTCGCCCGCATCCTGGCTGAACGCCTGGGTACGGAACTCAAGCAGACCTTCATCGTCGAGAACCGCCCCGGCGCGTCGGGCGCGGTCGGATCGCGCATCGTGCTGCGCGCGCCCGCCGACGGCTACACCCTGCTGCTGGGCCAGACCGGCGAGATCGCCGTCAACCCATATGCCATGAAGTCGCTGGGCTACGACCCGCTGCGCGAGTTCGCGCCGGTGATCCTGGTGGGGGATTCGCCCCTGGTTCTGGTCGTGCCGGAAAAGTCGCCGCATGCGGACCTGGCCGCGCTGATCGCGGCCGCCCGCGCCAAGCCGGACGCCATCGCCTACGCGTCGTCGGGCACCGCCACGCCGGGCCATCTGGCCGCCGCCGCGCTGGCGCTGGGCACGCAAACACGCATGATCCACGCGCCGTACAAGGGCGCCGGCCAGGCCATGTCGGACCTGCTCGGCGGGCATGTCGACTGCTTCTTCTCCAGCGCATCGGCCGCCATGCCGCACATCAACAGCGGCCGGCTGCGGGCGCTGGCGGTATCCTCGCGGGAGCGCCTGGGCATCCTGCCCAAGGTGCCCACCATCAGCGAGGCCGCCGTGCCGGACTTCCAATTCAGCTTGTGGGGCGGCGTCTTCGCGCCCGCGCAGACGCCGCCCGCGGTGGTCGAGCAGCTCAATGCAAAGCTGAATGCCATCCTGGCCGAACCCGCGATCAAGTCGCGGCTCGAAGGCGACGGCGCGGCCGTGCGGCCGAACACCTCGCAGGAATTCACGGCCTTCGTGCGCAGCGAAGCCGCCAAATATCAGAACCTGGTGCAAGCCACCGGGGTCCAGGTCGAATAAGCCCGGCCGAATCATCCACAGGAAAACGCTCCATGAAAATCGTTGTACTCCCCGGCGACGGCATCGGCCCCGAAACCATGGCGGTCGCTGTCGACGTGCTTGAAGCCGCCTCGCGCCGCTTCGGCCTGAACCTGCAGTTCGACCACGACATTGCGGGCCACGACAGCCTGAAGCAGCACGGCGCCACCGTCACGCCCGCCCTCCTTGAAAAGGTCAAGGCGGCCGACGGCCTGATGCTGGGCCCCATGGCCACCTATGACTTCAAGGACGAAGCGCGCGGCGAGATCAATCCGTCGATGTACTTTCGCAAGAAGCTGGACCTGCACGCCAACATCCGTCCCGCGCGGACCTACCCCGGCATGCAGGCGCGTCTGGGCGAATTCGACCTGGTGGTGGTGCGCGAGAACACCGAAGGCTTCTACGCCGACCGCAACGTCGAGTCCGGCGGCAGCGAGATGCTGATCACGCCCGACGTCGTCGTGTCCCTGCGCCGCATCACCCGCCAGTGCTGCGAGCGCATCGCGCGCACGGCGTTCGAGCTGGCCATGACGCGCAACAAGCACGTCACGATGGTGCACAAGGCCAACGTGCTGAAGCTGGGCGACGGCATGTTCCTGGAGATGTGCCGCCAGGTCGCGCAGGAATTCCCGGAAGTCCGCGTGGACGACGTGATCGTCGACGCCATGATGGCGCATGTGGTGCGGGCGCCTCAGCGCTACGACGTCATCGTCACCACCAACATGTTCGGCGACATCCTGTCCGATCTCACCGCCGAACTGTCGGGCAGCCTGGGCCTGGGCGGCTCGCTGAACGCAGGCCGCGACTACGCGATGGGACAGGCGGCGCACGGCTCGGCTCCCGACATCGCCGGCCAGAACATCGCTAACCCGATCTCGCTGATCCTGTCGGGCGCGATGCTCCTGAACTGGCACGGCCAAAAGACCGGCAACCAGGCCTTCCTGCAGGCCGCCGCCGCCATCCAGGCCACCATCGCCGACACCATCCTTGCGCAGGAATGCACGCGCGACGTGGGCGGCAAGCTGGGCACGCGCGAAGCCGGCGCGGCCTTCGTCGCGCGCCTGCAGGCGGGCTGACCATGACGGCGCCGCAGCTTGCCGCCGGCGCCTGCGATTGCCACGTGCACGTCGTGGCGCCGCAGGCCGATTACCCCATGCTGGCGGACCGGCCCTACACGCCCGGCCCCGCGTCCGTGGATGCGCTGCGCGCGCATCTGCAACGCCTGGGCCTGGCCCATGCCGTGATCGTGCAGCCCAGCATCTACGGCGCCGACAACCGCCTGCTGGTGGACAGCCTGCTGGCGCTGGACGGCGCGGCACGGGGGGTGGCCGTCGTGGATGATGACGTGGCGGACGCTGAACTCTCGCGCCTGCACGACGCCGGCGTGCGCGGCCTGCGCGTCAACCTCGAAAGCACGGGCGCCAGCAACGCCGCCACGGTCAGCCGCGCGCTGTCGGCCTGGGCTGGCCGCCTTGCGGGGCAAGGCTGGCACCTGCAGGTCTACGCTTCGCTCGACGCCATCGCCGCCGCAGCCCCCGCGCTGGCCCGGCTGCCGGTGCCGGTGGTGTTGGACCACTTCGCGATGATTCCGGCAGCGCTGCCGCTGGACGATCCGCGCGTGCGGCAGGTGCTGGCGCTGGTCGGTGACGGCGCCGCGTACGTCAAGCTGTCCGCGTCGTACCGCATCAGCGCCAATCCCGATGACACCGAAGCGGCCACGCGCGTCACCGCGCTGGCCCGCGCCTTCATCGCTTGCAACCCCGAACGCGCCCTGTGGGCCAGCGACTGGCCGCACACCAACCGCGAACCCGGCAAAGGCCCCACTGAAGTCAGCGCCTATCGCGACGTTCCGCCCGATCGCCTGCTGCGCGAAATCGCGGCCTGGCTGCCCGACGCGGCGTTGCGCCGCCAGGTGCTGGCGGCCAATCCCGCGGCGCTGTATGGTTTCTAGTCCTTAGCGCAGCGGAGTCCGCCGCATGAACCTATCGCTACGCCACATGAAGGCCTTCACGGCCCTGGCGGCATTGCGCAGTTTCACGCGCGCGGCCGAGCACTGCTGTCTGACGCAGAGCGCGTTCAGCGCCCTCATTTCCAACCTGGAAAGCGACCTCGGCGTGAAGCTTTTCTCGCGCAGCACACGCAACGTCGAGCTGACCGCCGAGGGCGAGGCCTTTCAGAACATCGTCGCGCACCTGCTGCCCGAAACGGAGCGCGCCCTGGCTGAAATGCGCGACCACGTCGAGCGGCGCAAGGGCCGCGTCGCGCTTGCCGCGCTGCCGTCGATTTCGTCGGGCATCCTGCCCGGGCTGATCGCCCGCTTCGGCGACGACTACCCCGGCATCAGCGTGCAGGTGCAGGACGTGGCCAGCACCGTGTGCATCGACATGGTTCGCAACCGCCAGGTGGATTTCGCGCTGTGCGCGGCTGCCTATCCCAGCACTGACCTCGACATCGAGGTGCTGGCGCGCGACACGTTCCACTTCATCTGTCCCGCAAGCCACCCGCTGGCGGCCCGCCGCCGCCTGTCGGTGCAGGACGTGCTGGACTATCCCATCATCGGCTTCGAGAGCAACAGCAGCATCCGCCAGCACCTGGACGCCGCCATCTATCCCCGGCAGTGGTTGCGTTCGCACCAGGTCAACAGCCTGTCGACGGCGGCCGGGTTCATCGCGGCCGGCCTGGGCGTCACCATTGCGCCAACCCTGGCGCTATTTCAGTTTCGGCTGGCCGGACTGAAGGCCGTGCCGCTGTCCCTGCCGATCAACGAACGTGACATCTGCCTGGCGCGGCGGCGCGACGCCACCGACTCGCTGGCTGCGCAGGCTTTCCTCGCCCTGCTGCGAGAACACCTGCAGCCCTCCGTCCAGGCGCTGGCCCGCACGCTGGACTGACGCTTTCGCCTGCGATGCCAGACGGGCGGACGCCTTCCCACCGGCGCACCCCGCCCGCATTCACGCGCCCGCTTTTCGCCGCGCGCGCATTTATCGATTTCTTCGATTTTCTTATCAAAATTATCCATTCATCGACTGAGAAGCGGTGCCTATCATGGGGTCACAACAGCAGAACAATTCAAGGAGACAACCCCATGAAGCGCCTCGCCCGTGTTCTCGCTGGCGGCTGCCTGTCCGCCGCCTTCGCCTGCGCCGCCCCGCTGGCATTTGCCGATACCTACCCCGCCAAACCCGTGCGCCTGATGGTTGGCATGGCGCCCGGCGGATCCAACGACACGGTCGCCCGCATGGTGGCGGCCGAATTGTCCAAGACGTGGCCGCAGCCCATGATCGTCGAGAACAAGCCGGGCGCGAACAGCACCATCGCCACCGGTGAACTGAAGCGCTCGCCCGCCGACGGCTACACGTTGATGCTGGTGATCTCCTCGCACGTGACCAACACGCTGCTCTACCCCAACCTCACCTACACGCTCACGGATTTCGCGCCCGTCTCGCTGATCGCCGACACCCCGTTCGTGCTGGTCGCCAATCCCAAGTTCGAGCCCAACACCACCAAAGACCTGATCACGCTGGCCAAGAAGAAAGAGCGCGGCATCGACTTCGGCACGCCGGGCCAGGGCTCCACGCAGCACATCTCGCTGGAGCTGCTGGACCAGATGGCCGGCATCCGCATGAACCACATTCCCTACAAGGGCGGCGCGCCCGCGCAGACCGACGTGATCGGCGGGCTGATTCCGCTGATCTTTGCCACGCCGACGCAGAGCCTGCCCTTCATCAAGCAGAACAAGCTCAAGGCGCTGGCTGTGACGTCAAAGGAGCGCCTGCCGCAACTGCCCGACGTGCCGACGCTGGCCGAATCCGGCGTGCCCGGTTACGAGGCCAACGTGTGGTTCGGCATCATCGCGCCCGCCGGCACGCCGCCGCAGGTCGTCGAATTCCTGCACAAGGAGATCTCACGCGTGGTCAGCCAGCCTGCCATGCAGGCGCGGCTGGACGAAATGGGCCTGAAGCCGCTGGATGAATCGCCCGCGCAGTTCCAGCAATTGATCGACAGCGAAAAAGTGAAGTGGGCTGGCGTCATCAAGCAAAGCAACCTCAAGTTCGACTGATCCCAATCCAAACCGGAGCATCCCTGCATATGCCTACCATCGAATCCGTCTCAGTCTGCATCGCCCGCGTGCCGCTCGCGAATCCGGTGACGTTCTCCACCCGCCAGGTCAAGGCGCGCGAATACTGCCTGGTGCGTATCCGCTCGACCGACGGCCACGAGGGCCTGGGATACTGCTACGCAGTCAACAGCGCGGGACGCCTGCTATCCGTGGCGGTCACCGACCTGCTGGCGCCGCGGCTGGTGGGCCAGGACTCCCTGCGGGTCGAAGGACTGTGGACCGATCTGTACCAGGAGGCGCTGCTGCTGGGCCGCGCCGGCGGCGTGATGCGCGCACTGTCCGCCCTGGACACGGCGCTGTGGGACCTGAATGCCCGCAGCGCCGGCGTGCCGCTCTTCCAGTACCTGGGCGCCACGGTGAAGGACCGCGTGCCGGCCTACGCCAGCGGCGGGTACTACCAGCCGGGCAAGACGCCGGACAAGCTGGCTGCCGAAATGGCGCAGCACGTCAAAGAGGGCTTTCGCGCCGTCAAGATGAAGGTCGGCCTGGAAAGCGTGGCCGGCGAGCGCAAGCGCATCGCTGCCGTGCGCGAGGCCATCGGCGACGACGTGCGCCTGATGCTGGACGCCAACAATGCATGGCGCGACCTGCCCACGGCACTGGAATACATGCGCGCGTTCGAGCCCTATCACCCTTTCTGGATCGAAGAACCCTTCTCGCCCGACGACATCGACAACCACGTGCGGCTGGCACGCGCCACGCCGGTCACCGTCGCCACCGGCGAAGTCGAAGCCGGCCGCTGGCGCTTCAAGGACCTGATCGCCAGCGGCGCCACCACCATCCTGCAGACCGACGCGACCGTGTGCGGCGGCATCACCGAATGGCGCCGAATCGCGGCCACGGCGGACAGCCACGGCATCACCGTCGCGCCGCACGCGTGGCACGACGTGCACATCCACCTGGCCGCCAGCGCGCCCAACGCGACCTACGTGGAATGGATGCCGGACGATCACATCGTCAACTTCCGCCGCCTCATCGACCGCCAGCTGCAGGCCGAAGACGGGAACCTGCTGGTGCCCACCGAGCCCGGTCTTGCCTTCCGGTTCGACGACGACGCGATCGCCGAATATGGCGTCGTCTATCCCGGCGAACGCGACCGGTGGCAGGTCGTCCGTTGAACACGGCCGCCCCCGCGCTGGGCCTGCTGCTGTCGGCCAAGGTCGATGCCGCGCACGGCCCGCGCCTGGACGGCCTGGCCCAAGCGGCCGGCGTGCGCCTGCAACGCCATCGTGTCGAAGCCGCGGACCCCGGACACATCGACGTGGCCTTCTTTTCGCGGGACCTGTACGAAGGCAGCTCGCTGCGCAAGCCCGGGCCGCTATCCGATGCGTTCTTCCGTGTGGCGGACGCCGCGCCCAACCTGCGCTGGCTGCACGTGTGCTCATCCGGCCAGGACTTGCCTCAGTACGCACCCACGTTGGCGCGCGGCATCCCTGTCACCGCGTCAACCGGCGTCACCGCCGCCCCTATCGCCCAGACGGCGGTGGCTGCCATCCTGGCGCAGTCACGCGGTTTCGACCGGTGGCTCGCGTCGCAGGCGCAGCGCGCATGGCAACCCTTGACGGGCGACGCGCGGCCCCGCGACCTCGCGTCGATGCGCGTGGTGGTGCTGGGCGCAGGCGCGATCGGGCAGGAGATCGGGCGTTTGTGCTCGGCGCTTGGCCTGTCCACCACGGCCGTGCGCCGCCGCGCCGAACCAACGCCAGGCTTTGACACCGTCATCGGTTTGGATCAACTGGACGACGTCCTGCCGCATTGCGATTGGCTGGTGCTGGCGCTGCCCCTGAACGCATCGACCGCTGGCATCGTCGGCGGCCGCCAGCTCGCGCGGCTGCCGCGCGGCGCCCGCATCGTGAACGTCGCCCGGGGCGAGCTGGTCGACCAAGCCGCGCTGACGCACGCGCTGGCCACCGGACACCTGGCGGGTGCGTACCTCGACACCTTCACCGAAGAGCCGCTGCCCGCGGCGTCGCCCCTCTGGTCGCTGCCCTCGGTGTGGATCAGCCCCCACAACAGCGCGGCGTCGCTCGGCCACGAGGACCGCGTCGTCGACGGCTTTGCGGATCGGTTCCGGCACTGGCTGGCGGCTCACGCGGCGGCGTTGGGCACTGCGCGCCGCTAACCCCGTCTTCCGGATTCCTTCCGCGTCGATCCCGCCCCTTCCCCGCCGGCCAATCGACCAGGCTTTCATCTCGCGCCGCCGAATCCCTCCCCGCATTTCCCGGCGTGTGCCGAATGCGCTTAAATATCGCTTTGCGCCGGGACTTGCTCCCCCAGGCCCGCCGCGGCCGTGCGCGCCGCGCCAGCGCCTCATCGAAAGCCCCATCCAGATTCCGGAGTCTCTGCCTTGTTCCGCAGATTTGAAAGCCAGCTCAATCCCTTCCCTTCCGAGAACGTGCCCCCGCCGCCCAAGGGATTCTTCGCGTTCCTCTGGTTCTGCACCCACGGCTCGCGCCGCTACATCGCCGCGCTGGCGATCCTGAGCGCGGCCGTCTCCATCTACGAAGCATGGCTTTTCGCCTTCCTGGGCCAGGTCGTCGACATGCTGACCGCCTGGAACGCCGGAGAGCCCGCGTCGGCGCACGAGCAGCGCGTTCTGTGGGGCATCGCCATCGTGCTCTGCGCCAGCGTTGGCGTCGTCGCGCTGCGCACGCTGGTCCAACATCAGGTCCTGGCCATCAATCTGCCGCTGCGCCTGCGCTGGGACTTTCACCGCATGATGCTGCGGCAAAGCCTGTCGTTCTTCTCCGATGAATTTGCCGGCCGTGTCACCACCAAGGTGATGCAGACCGCGCTGGCCGTGCGCGAAGTGCTGCTGACCTTCTGCGAAATCGTGCTCGGCATCGCCGTCTACTTCATCACCATCGTCGCGCTGGCCGGCGGGTTCGACTGGCGGCTCATGCTGCCCTTCATCGGCTGGATGGCGCTTTACGGGCTGGCCATGATGTATTTCGTGCCGCGCCTGGGCAAGGTCGGCAAGGAACAGGCGCATGCCCGCTCGTCCATGACGGGCCGCGTCACCGACGCCTACACCAACATCACCACCGTCAAGCTCTTCTCGCACACCAACCGCGAGGCCCGCTTCGCGCGCGCCGCCATGGAGGACTTCAAGGAAACCGGCTACCGGCAGATGCGTCTGGTCAGCCAGTTCGAGATCGTCAACCAGGCGCTGGTGTCGGCGCTGATCCTGGGCGCTGGCGGCTACGCCCTCTGGCTCTGGCATGGCAGCGAAATCGGCACGGGCGCCGTCGCCGCCGTCACCGCCATGGCGCTGCGGGTGAACGGCATGTCGCACTGGATCATGTGGCAGATGACCTCGCTTTTCGAGAACATCGGCACCGTGCAGGACGGCATCGCCACCCTGACCCATGCCCCCAAAGTCCAGGACGCGCCCAACGCGGCCACCCTGCGCGTCACGCGCGGCGAAGTTCAGTTCGACGACGTCTACTTCAACTACAACAATGAGCGTCAGGTCCTGGACGGCCTCACCCTCACCGTGCGCCCTGGCGAAAAGATCGGCCTGGTGGGCCGCTCGGGCGCGGGCAAATCCACGCTCATAAACCTGTTGCTGCGCTTTTACGACGTCGAACGCGGCCACATCCGTATCGACGGCCAGGACATCTCGCAGGTCACGCAGGACAGCCTGCGCAGCGCCATCGGCATGGTCACTCAGGACACGTCCCTGCTCCACCGGTCCATCTGCGACAACATCGCCTACGGCCGCCCCGACGCCAGCCGCGAAGAGATCCGCGCCGCCGCGGCCCGTGCGCAGGCCGACGAATTCATCGAACAGCTCAGCGATTCGCATGGCAATTCCGGCTACGACACGCTCGTCGGCGAACGCGGCGTCAAGCTGTCTGGCGGACAACGTCAGCGCATCGCGATCGCCCGCGTCATGCTCAAGAACGCGCCCATCCTGCTGCTGGACGAAGCCACCAGCGCGCTCGACTCGGAAGTGGAAGCCGCCATCCAGGAAAGCCTGGACGAAGTCATGCAAGGCAAGACCGTCATCGCGATCGCGCACCGGCTATCGACGATTGCCGCGATGGACCGGCTTATCGTGATGGATCAGGGCCGGATCATCGAACAGGGCAGCCACGCGGAACTGCTGGCGATGAACGGGGTGTACGCGCGCTTGTGGCGTCATCAGAGCGGCGGTTTTCTGGCGGAAGAGCCCAGCGAACCCAGCCAGCAGCCGTGACCGGAGAAGTTTCGTTGCACTTTATTAGGGACGCAATACAGGTCCGATCGGATAATCCTGGCGCCATTCGATAAGGATCTTTATGTTGAAGTTGAAAGCTGCCCTCCTCATCTCCGCGCTCGGCGCCGCCGCCGTTCTGCCCGCGCACGCGGCCTCACAGCGCTCCGTCGATGCCCGCGAGTTCGACGTTGCCGGCGTCAAGACCGGCATGGACTTTGACGAAGCGCTCGCCGCCGCCGCCAAGAATTTTCATGTGGGCAAGAAAGACATCCGGATCGGCTACGCGAGGAACAACCCCGTCACGAACTCCAAGATGCCGATGAATTTCAGCTACGAGAAGGACGGCATCAACTTCATCGTCCACTTCGAACCGCGCGTGCCCGTCGACATGCAACGCCCGCTCGTGGTGTCCCAGATCCGCTATGAACTGCCCTGGACGCCGGCCAACAAGGAAGCGATGGGCAAGGCGGCGCTGGAGAAGTATGGCCGCCAGTCCAACTATCCCAACGACCTGAATATGGAGTGGTGCGCCAAGCCCAGCTCGAATCCCGGCATGGGCTGCTCGAACGACATGACGCAGGCGGTATTGAAATACAGCGGCGTCAGCATCCAGATGGTTGACCCGGCATGGACGAATGCACGGATCGAGTTTGTGCAGCGTAGCCAGTCGAGAAAGCCCAGCTTCTGATGCGCCGTGGCAAGCGGCAGGACCGCCTGCCGCTACAGCAGCGTCACCGCGGCGGCCGCCCCGGCAATGGCCACCAGCCAGGCCCAGCGCCGTCCCGGAAAAATGGCCTGGAGCAGGCTGCCCCGCGCCAAACGTGCGACGTGATTGTCAATCCCGCGCTGGCACAACGCTTCCATCTCCGCCAGGGCCTGGCGACGCGTCGCGTTGCGGTCGACAGTACCCTCGGACACTGCCGACTCGAACATCTCATCCAGATCCAGTTCGGACAGGATGCCCTCGGCCGCCAGCCAGACCAGGGCGCCGCCCAGCGTCATGAAGGGCGCCTGCGGCAGCGCTTGCAGCCTAAGCAGCGCCGCCGCATGGTGGTCAGCGCGAATGACGCCGTCGACGCGCAGGCGCTCAAGAAGCGGGAGGGGAGCCTGCGTCATGCCGGCATGCCAAACAAAAGGAACGCACACTGGCGCGACATGGATTGAGCACTCCCCAGTAACGAAGTCGATGGCGGGTTCCTTGCGGCAAAAAGCCGACTCGGATTCCCCTCATGACGGCGAAGACAAGGAACGCTTCGCCATCGGTTTTCGACGACGTTTTACCAGCCGCTGTCCGCCCTTAGCGCCCTTCCTTGGCTGTCCGTTGATTGAGGGCAGGACAGACCTCAATTACGCGAAACGCACCGCATATTCGAAATGGATCGATGGAAATTTTCCTGCGGGTACCCATGCTCCGGGTAATCGAGAATTGCCCAACGGCCAGGTTCAAACCTTGAGCCGCGGCGGAATCTGCGCCAAGAGCCAGTCAATAAACACGCGCAGCCGGTGCGTGACATGCCGGTTGTGCGGATACACCACATGAAAGGGATAAGGCTGGGGCCGCCACGGTTTCAGGATCTCGACGAGCGCGCCGCTCTTCAACGCGGGGCCCGCCGCATAGGTAAAGGTCTGCACAATGCCCAAGCCCGCCAGCGCCGCCGCCAGATGCGCGTTGCTTTCGTTGACGCCCACGCGATGTTCAACCTTGATCTCCGTCTTCACGCCATCGCGTTCAAAGCGGAATGGAAATGCCCGGCCGTTCTGCGGCGACAGGTAACTGACCAGTTTGTGGCCGTTCTTCAACTCATCCGGATATGCCGGCGTGCCGAATTGCTTGAGGTATCCCGGCGTGGCGCACGTGATCAGGTCCGCCTTGCCGATCTGCCGCGCCACCAGCGATGAATCGTCAAGCGGACCGCCACGGATCACGCAATCCACGTTGTCGCTGATCAGATTCACCGCGCGATCCGACACGCCAAGATCGATCCTGATGTCGGGATAACGCGCCAGGAAATCGGGGATCGCCGGGATCAGCACATCGCGCGCCGTGGATCCGCCCACATCGATGCGCAGATGGCCTTTGGGCTTTCCTTGCACGGCCTTGAAACCGCCGTCGATGTCTTCAAGATCGCGCACGATGCGCAGCGTCTTCTCGTAGTACTCGCGGCCCTCGGGCGTGACGGTCACCCGCCGGGTCGTGCGTTGCAACAGGCGCACGCCAAGGTGCGCCTCCAGGTCCTGGACCATCTTGCTAAGCGTCGCGTTCGGCATGTCCAGCGAATCTGCCGCCCGCGTGAAGCTGCCCGCCTCCACCACGCGGGCAAAGCCGCGAATCGCCGTCAATTGATCCATGCCGCAGTCTCCTCAAGCGCGCCGATTATCCATAAATATGAATAGTTCTTTTAATCTTACCGGGTTTATTCATTATCCAGGCGGCCCTACAGTACCTCCATGCCCAGTCATTACCGGCCTCTCAGCGGAATTCGCCGCACCGGCACATGACGGTCAACCTTCACTTTCAAAAACATGGAGCGCATCATGAACAATCAACTGAACGGCAAAATCGCCCTCGTCACCGGCGGCACCACGGGTATCGGCCTGGCAAGCGCCCAGGAACTGGCCGCGCAAGGCGCGCGGGTCTTCATCACCGGACGCCGCCAGGCCGAACTGGATGCAGCCGTGGCCAGCATTGGCGGCGCAGCGACGGGGATTCGCGCCGACGCGTCGGTGCTGAGCGATCTGGACACGGTCTATGCCCAGATCGCCGAAAGCGCCGGCCGGCTCGACATTCTGTTCGCCAACGCCGGCGGCGGCGACATGATGCCGCTGGGCGCCATCACCGAAGAACATTTCGATCGCATATTCGGCACCAACGTGCGCGGCACCTTGTTCACCGTGCAAAAGGCGCTACCGCTGCTGGTCGACGGCGCGTCGGTGATCCTCACGGCCTCGACCGTTTCGATCCAGGGAACGGCGAACTTCAGCGTCTACAGCGCCAGCAAGGCCGCCGTGCGCAACTTTGCACGCTCGTGGGCACTGGATCTCAAGGACCGCGGCATCCGCGTGAACGTCGTCAGCCCCGGCCCGGTCCGCACGCCGGGACTGGGCGGCCTGGTCCCGGACGAGGCGCGCCAAGGCCTGTTCGATCATCTGGCCGCGCAGGTGCCGCTGGGCCGTCTGGGCGAGCCGCAAGAGATCGGCAAGGCGGTCGCGTTTCTGGCTTCCGACGCGGCCAGCTTCGTCAATGGCGTCGAGCTGTTTGTGGATGGCGGCATGGCGCAGGTGTGAGCGACCGCCGCGCCAGCCCCATGCAGTCGCCTCGACTTGCGATACATCGCTTCCTTGCCCGCCCCCATGGCCTATGCTGATCGCTCCGGCCCGGGGGGCCGCCTTGCTGAAGGAGCAGTGCATGCTGGACCACATCACCATCCACGTGAGCGACTTCGCGCGCAGCCGCGCGTTCTACCAGAGCGCGCTGGCGGCCTTGGGCTATGTGCCACGCAAGACGTTCGAGACCGACATGGGCTTTGGCGCCGGCGACCCCGCCGATGCCGACAACCCGGGCGGCGAGTTCTGGATCCATGAAGGCACGCCCTGCACCCCGCGCGTGCATGTGGCCTTCCGCGCCCGCAGCCGGGACGAGGTCGACGCCTTCCACCGCGCCGCCTTGGCCGCCGGCGGCCGGGATAACGGCCCGCCGGGATTGCGGCCCCACTACCACCCCAACTATTACGGTGCGTTCATCCTGGACCCCGACGGCTACAACGTCGAGGCCGTGTGTCACCGCGCCGCCTGACCGCACGGCGCGCGTGGGAACCCCGCGGCGCACGCCAGCGCGGACATCCGCACGCGGGGCATTGAATCGTTGCAGGGAACGAAACGCCCACGCGGCAGAATCGAAGGATTCGCGTCGCGGGGATGGGCGCTTGCTGGGGATTGGTGGAGCTCAGTCTTTGCTCCTTGCATCGACACATGATTTCACTTTATTTATTGATTTCAGCAAATGTTGAAATTGACTTGGAAAGTGAAATTTCCGCAATGGCTTTCAAAAAACATGCTATTTTCAGCGGATGCTGAAAATAGCCAATTCAATGAAAGAAGCTGAGGCGCGCGCTGGTGAGGCGCTGCGCCGTTTGCTTGAAAGGATCCCGACCCTTCAGATCGAAGAGATCGAAGCCGAGGCCGTGTCCGACGACTGGGAGCCGGACCTGATCGTCAGACTACTCGTGGACGGGCGACAGCATCTGCTCATCTGCGAGTACAAGTCGAACGGGCAACCACGGTACGCACGGTCCGCGTTGCTGGAGTTGCGGAATTACGTTGCGCAGCGAACTCCCGAGGCAACGCCCGTCTTCATCGCCCCCTATATCTCACCCGCGGTAAGGCAACTGTGCGAAGAGAAGGGTGTCAGCTATCTCGACCTGGAAGGAAACGCCCGGATCGCCTTCCGCGGCGTATTCATCGAACGCATGGTGACAGACAAGCCTGCGGCGGAGCAACGCGAACTCAAGTCGTTGTTCAGGCCAAAGTCGGCCCAAGTTTTGCGCACCATGCTGCGCGAGCCAGGCCGTGCTTGGCGTGTCACCGAGCTGTCGGAAATCTCCGGAGTCAGCCTGGGGCACGTCAGTAATGTGCGCACCGGGTTGATCGATCGAGAATGGGCACGCGCCTCAGATGACGGCCTCGTTCTCTCAGATCCCGACGCGCTGGTGGACGCATGGCGGAACAGCTACACAGCACCGCCAGGTGAGCGGCTGCGGTTCTACACGCCTTTGCATGGAAGCGCGTTCGAAGAAGCTGCCCGTAGCGCACTGCGTCCCAAAGACGGTTCCGGGCATGCTGCTTTCGCATCGTTCTCAGCAGCGCAGTGGCTTTCGCCCTACGGTCGTACCGGCACGCACTATTTCTTCGCCGACGAAGATGGTCTGCGTGAGCTTCAGGCAACGCTGAAGCTCACGCCTGCCGCGAAGGGCGAGAACGTGGTCATCACCGTGCCGAAAGACACGGGATTGTTTGCCGACACCATTGAACCTGCGCCGGGCGCAGTCTGCACAAGCTTGGTTCAAACTTACCTCGACCTCTCCATTGCCGGCGAACGCGGCGCCGAGGCTGCCGACCACCTGCGCAAGGAAAAGCTTACTTGGCCCAAATGACACCCCCCCAGGAACCACAATCGGCCGCCGAATACGACGACCGCACGACTACGGCCGTGAAATCCGTGCTGATCGAGATCGGCCAGATACTTGGTAGCTTCAAAGGCAAATTCGTCATCATAGGTGGTGCCGTCCCCTGGCTGCTACTGGCCAACGAGGAGATGCCCCACGTCGGGACACTCGATGTAGACATTGGACTTGATGCGGAAGCTCTCGGCGACGGTGAATACGCCACCTTGATCGGTGCGCTTCAAGGTCATGGATATGCCCAGCGCGACGGGCTTCGACGATTCCAACTGGTTCGTCAGGTTCCCGTGAAGGACGGTGGAGAGGGGATCGACATCGTGGTCGATTTCTTGATGCCGCGCGATGCAGAGATCGTCAAGAACAATCCTCCCCTGATCAGCGACTTTGCCGTACAGGGTGCTGACGGCGCTGACTTGGCGATGCGGTTCTATCAACTGGTGGCGGTGGCGGGCCCGATGCCGAACGGAGGGACCAACCGCGTGGAGATCGCGGTGTGCTCTATCCCTGCACTACTGGCAATGAAAGGCCATGCGTTGGCGGGCCGCTACAAGCAGAAAGATGCCTACGACATCTACTACTGTGTACGGAACTATCCTGATGGCATTGAGGCTCTGGCGCAGCAATGCCTTCCGCTCTTGGGACACGCAAGCGGCGAGCGAGGTTTCCAACACATCGCCGACAAGTTTGACGCCTTCGAAGGACATGGTCCCACCTGCGTGAGGCGTTTCGTCGAAGACACGCATGCGCTGGGTGATCGCACGCCCGAACAGTGGCAACAGGATGCGTTCGGGCAGATTGACGCGCTGCTACGCGCGATGGCGCTGCGAGGTTGAATCACGCTCAACGAATGACCGCCGCATTGGAAAAGGCACAGCGCCAACGTGCCAAACGCTAACGAAGGTAAACGCAGGCATCAGAGACTAACCTGGGGTTGATGCCTTTGGCGATCATCTCCCTCGCCTCTACCCGCATGGTCCGCGCATCATGCAAGCTCAACTCGGGATAAGTACCGAAAGACATCCATGACCGCTTGCCTAGCCGCTGGTAGCGGAAATGCCAGGCCTTGCTGCCCTGGGCCGAGATGAACAACGACAGGCCGTCGTAGGCGCCCAGTGTGTAAACCTTCCGCGTTGCCTTGGCGTTTCGGATACGTACGTCAGTCAGCGGCACGCTTGCTCCGCAAATCCCAAATTAGATGGGATAGAAGCCATGGTCGCAGCAACCTCACGCGACGGACAGAAACAATGCGAGATGCCGGCCCCGTATTGATGGACCAAACAAATGTACCGAAATGGGGGTGCTAGAGAGGCATTTTTCCGATCCCCACAGCATGAGGGATGAAAAAAATATTATTCAAATCCAATCACTTGGAATCTCTTCCCAAAGCGACGAACCGGGTATGGAGCGCTACTTGGAGCGGGTGAAGGGAATCGAACCCTCGTATGAAGCTTGGGAAGCTGCCGTTCTACCATTGAACTACACCCGCTCGGGTGTCGTGCCGCGGCCGTGGGCCGGGCAGAGCCGCGATTATAGCGCGGCTTTTTTTCGGGCGGGGCGGCGGCAAACCGCCCCGTTCCGGTCAATCGCTACGATAAATCGCTACGAACACCCGCAGCGATCAATTCGCCGTGATGTTGGCCGCCTTGACCACCTTGCCCCAGCGGTCCAGTTCGGTCTGCGTGTAGGCGCCCAGTTCCTTCGGACCCATGAACGTCGCCTCGGCGCCCTGCTCGGCCGCCTTCTTGCGGAACTCGTCGGTCTTCATGATCTTCTGGATCTCGCCGGCGATCTTGTCCACGACCGGCGCGGGCGTGTCCTTGGGCGCATACATGGCGAACCACGACGAGACGATCAGGTCGGGGTAGCCGGCTTCGGCGGCTGTCGGCACGTCGGGCAGCGACGGCAGGCGGGCGTTGCCCGTGACCGCCAGCGCGCGCAGCTTGCCCGCGGCGATCTGGCCCAGGAGCGGCGGCGGCGTGGTGATGGTCATGTCGACGGCGCCGCCCAAGAGATCGTTCAGCGCGGGACCCGTGCCCTTGTAGGGAATGTGCGTGATCTGCGTGCCGGCCATCTGGTTGAGCAGTTCCGTGGCAACCTGCTGCAGCGAGCCGTTGCCCGACGATGCGTAGTTCAGCTTGCCCGGGTTGGCCTTGGCGTACTCGACCAGTTCCTTCAGGGTCTTGATGGGCAGGTCCGGGCGCACGACCACGACCTGCGGCGCCGACAGCACGTTGGCAACGGGCGAGAAATCCTTGATGGGATCCCAGCCGGCGGCGGGCGTCACGTGCGGGGTGATGACCTGAAAGCCCGAGTATTGCAGCAGCAGCGTGTAGCCGTCCGGCTTGGCGCGGGCCACGGCCTGCGCGGCGATGCCGCCCGAAGCGCCGGGCTTGTTCTCGACGACGACGCTCTGTCCCAGTGCCGCGCCCAAGGGCTGGGCGATCAGGCGGGCGGCGATGTCGGTGGTGCCGCCGGGCGCGGCGGACACGATCAGCGTGACGGGGCGATTCGGAAAATCAGCCTGCGCGCTGGCGGCGCCGGCGGCAAAGGTCAGGGCAAAGGCGGCGCTGGCGCGCAGGGCGGTGGGCAGGCGGAAAAAGGCCATGCGTTGTCTCCTGGGTATTGTTATCGGTAGGTGGTGTCAGGTACTGCAGGTACTGCTGAAAAACGGCCGATCAATCAGGCGCCGGCCAGAAACCGTTCCGCCAGCCACGCCGGCGGCGCATGCAGGGCCAGCCTGGGGCCCGCCTGCAACAGCGCGTTGGACAGGTCCCGCTGAACCAGGCCTGGCAGACTGCGGACAATGGCGAGCAGCGGTTCCAGCGACACGCCGGTCTGCACGTCCATGCACGCGAACATGTGGACCAGTTCTTCGGTATTGACGTTGCCGCTGGCGCCCGGCGCATAAGGACATCCGCCCAGGCCGCCCGCCGCCGCGTCAAAGCGGGTGATGCCGGTCTGCCAGGCCGCGATGGCGTTGGCGAGCGCCATGCCGCGCGTGTTGTGCAAGTGAACGGTCAGCGGCGTGGCCGGCAGGCGGGCGGCGGCCTGTTCGCACAGCGCCCCCACTTGCGTCGGAAACGCCATGCCCGTCGTGTCGCACAGCGTGATGCCGGTAGCGCCCGCATCGACCAGCCGCGCGGCCAGATCCAGCACCACGTCCGCAGGCACGTCGCCATCGAAGGGACAGCCGAAAGCGGTCGACAAGGAAACGTTGCAAGGCGCGCCGGCGTTCGCCGCGGCAGCCAGCACCTGCGACAGCTCGGCAAACGACTGGTCGCGCGTCATGCGCAGGTTGGCGCGGTTGTGCGTTTCGCTGCACGACATGACCAAGTTCATTTCGTCGGTGCCGGCTTCCAGCGCGCGTTCCAGCCCGCGCACGTTGGGCACCAGCGCGGTGTAGATCACGCCGGGACGGCGGCTGATGCGCCGCATGACGTCGACGGCGTCGGCCAGGGCGGGAATGGCCTTGGGCGACGTGAAGCTGGTGACCTCGATGCGCGCGAAGCCGCATTCGGACAGCGCATCCACGAAGGCGACCTTGTCGTCGGTGGACACCAGGGTCTTTTCGATCTGCAGGCCGTCGCGCGGGCCGACCTCGTTGATCTCGATGCGAGCGGGTCCGTGGTTCATGCAATCACTCCCTTGGTGCGCAGCGCGGCGCGCTGTGCTTCAGTCAGGCCAGCGGACGCCAGCACCGCGTCGGTGTGTTCGCCCAGCGTCGGCGCGCGCTCGCGCACCGCGCCGGGGTTGGACGACAGATACGGGAAGACGGCGGGCATCTCGACCTGCACGCCCGCGGCCGATTCCATCGACGTGATGGCGTTGCGGGCGCGGTAGTGCGGGTCCTTGGCAATATCGGCCACGGAATAGATGCGGCCGGCCGGCACGCCCGCTTCCAGCATCGCGGCCAACACGTCGTCGATCCGGCGTTGCTGCGTCCACGCGCCGATGGCGGCGTCGATCTCGTTCACGCGGCGCGCGCGTCCGTCGTTGTGCGCCAGCGCCGGATCCTGCCCCAGGTCGTCACGGCCGATGCGTGCCATCAAGCGGGTGTAGATGGCGTCGCCATTGCCGGCGATGAGCACGTAGCCGTCCTGGCAGGGATAGGCATTGGAGGGTGCTATGCCGGGCAGCGACGCGCCGGCAGGCTCGCGGACCGCGCCGAACACCGAATACTCGGGCAGCAGGCTCTCGCTGAGATTGAAAAGGCTTTCATACAGCGCGGTGTCGATCACCTGCCCCACGCCGCCCCGCGCATCGCGCTGGTACAGCGCCAGCATCACGCCCAGCGCGCCGTGCAGGCCGGCAATGGTGTCGCCCAGCGACAATCCGGCGCGCACCGGCGCGCGGCCCGGCTCGCCGTTCAGGTAGCGCAGCCCCGCCATGGCTTCGCCAATCGCCGCAAAGCCCGGTTCGCGCGCCTTCGGGCCGGTCTGGCCGTAGCCCGAAATGCGCAGCATGATGAGGCGCGGATTCAGTTCGTGCAGTGCCTCCCACGACAGGCCCCACTTTTCCAGCGTGCCGGGGCGGAAATTCTCGATCAGCACGTCGGCCTCGCGCGCCAGCAGGCGCACAATGTCCTGGCCTTCCTGCTGGCGCAGGTCCACGCAGACCGACTGCTTGTTGCGCGACTGCGCCTCCCACCACACCGACGTGCCTTCGTGCAGCAGGCGCCATTTGCGCAGCGGGTCGCCCTGGCCCGGCGGCTCGATCTTGATGACCTGCGCGCCAAAGTCGGCCAGGGTCTTGGCCGCAAAAGGCCCTGCGATGAGTTGTCCCAGTTCCAGCACACGAATGCCGGCAAGAATCTGCCCTGCCATATCGCCTCCCAGGCGCGTCCTACGGTAATGATGGGCGGCAGTGTGCGCGCAAAACGTCAGGATGCGGAATGGACAATCGGGGAAAGGGGCATTCCCGGAACGAGAAACCCCGGGCTAACCCTCAGCGCTCGCCGCGCAGATGGGCCAGCAGCAGCCGCGCGGCCACGGTGAGGGTGTCGGCGTCGCGCACGCCCAGCAGCAGCCAGCGGCGCGCCCATTCGTCGGTCAGCGGAATCAGGCGGATCGGCATGGACCGCGCGTGCGGCTCGGCGGCAATGCGCGGCAGGATGCCCACGCCGCGCGTGGCCGCCACCATGCGGCAGATGGCGTCAAAGCTGCGCACCTGAATGCGCAGCCGCATCGCCCGGCCCATGCGGCCGCTTTCCTCGGACAGGCGCGTGGCCAGCGACGTCGCGGGCGGCAGGCCCACGTAGTCGTAGGCCAGCGTGTCGGCGAAGGCGACCTGCGGTTCGGCCGCGAGCGGGTGGCGTTGCGGCACGATCAGCACCAGTTCGTCCAGGCGGTACGGGAAGGTGGCCAAGCCATCTGCCGCCGTGCGATCGGCAAACACGCCGATGTCCGCGCGGTTCTCCAGCACGGCGGTGACGATGTCGATGCTGTTCTGCTCTTCCAGGTCGATCCGCACCGCGGGGTGCTCGTCCATGAAAGCGGCCAGGTCCTCGGGCAGGAACTGCGTCAGCGACGAGGTGTTGGCGGCGATGCGCACCTGCCCGCGCACCCCTTGCGCGAAGTCCGACAGCGCGCCGGCCATCTGTTCCACTTCCTGCAGCACGCGCAGCGCGTGCGCGAGGCACGCCTGGCCGGCGTCGGTCAGTTCAACGCCGGCGGCATTGCGGTACAGGAGGGGCGACCCGAGCGCCGCTTCCAGGTCGGAGATCCGCTTGCTGGCCGCGCCCACCGCCAGATGCGACTGGCGCGCGCCGGCCGAGATGCTTCCCTGGCGAGCCACGGAGACAAACAGGGCGAGCGTGACGAGGTCGATCCGGGCGACGTTCATGAAAAAGGACTACAGCACAGGGAAACCGGGCTGAAACTATAGCCGCAGGTAAGCGGGACAAATGTGTCCCTATTTTAGTCCTTCTGACCGGCTCCGCGCGGGCAAGCCTGCCACTACAATCCCGCCTATGAATACGAATAGCCCCACGAACACCCCCGCCAGCCCCCCTGCAGACACCGCCGCAGACGCGTCCAACCAGCCCGGCGCGAACCCTGCCGCCGCGCCCGCCGCCGCGCGCGCCGCTGCACCCGCCGCTGCGCACGCCGCCGTCTCCGCCGAAACGCAGGCCGCGCTGGCCAGCGCCGCCTATGCGCCCAACAGCCCCGGCGCCACCCACATCCGCAGCTTCGTGCACCGTCGCGGCCACATCACGCAGGGCCAGCTTGCCGCGCTGGAGCGCCTGATGGGCCAATGGTCCATTCCCTACGCCCCCCGCCGCCTGGATCCGGCCGCCGCCTTCGGACGGCAGGCCCCGACGGTGCTGGAAATCGGCTTCGGCATGGGCGAGACCACCGAAAAGATCGCCCTCGCCCGGCCTGGCGACAACTTCCTGGGCGTGGAAGTCTTCAACGCCGGCGTCGGTTCGCTGCTGCGCCGCATCGAAGACTCCAGCATCCAGAACCTGCGCATCATCCAGCATGACGCCGTGGAGGTCGTGCGCGACATGATCGCCCCGGATTCCCTGGCTGGCGTGCACATCTACTTTCCGGACCCCTGGCCCAAGAAGCGCCATCACAAGCGCCGCCTGATCCAGCCCGCGTTCATCTCGCTGCTCGCCAGCCGCATCGCTCCCGGCGGCTACATCCACTGCGCCACCGACTGGGAAGATTACGCGGTGCAGATGCTGGAAGTGCTGAGCGGCGAGCCGCTGTTGAAGAACACCGCGGACGGTTACGCGCCGCGCCCCGATTACCGCCCCCTCACCAAATTCGAGACACGCGGCCTGCGCCTGGGCCACGGCGTCTGGGACCTGATCTTCAAGCGAGCCGCCTGATGCTCTATCCGCCGATCGAACCCTACCGTCAAGGCATGCTGGACACCGGAGACGGACACCAGATCTATTGGGAAATGTGCGGCAATCCCAACGGCAAGCCCGCCGTATTCCTGCATGGCGGGCCCGGCAGCGGCTGCTCGCCCGTGCACCGGCAGTTGTTCGATCCGCAACGCTACAACGTGCTGCTCTTTGATCAGCGCGGCTGCGGCCGTTCGCATCCCCACGCCAGCCTGGACAACAACACCACTTGGCATCTGGTCGCCGACATCGAGCGCCTGCGCGAAGAAGTCATGGGCGCGGACAAGTGGCTGGTGTTTGGCGGCTCGTGGGGGTCGACGCTGGCGCTGGCGTACTCCGAAACGCACCCGGCGCGCACGAGCGAACTGGTGCTGCGTGGCATCTTCGGGCTGCGGCGCGCCGAGATCCAGTGGTTCTACCAGGAAGGCGCATCGTGGCTGTTTCCCGACCGCTGGGAAGGGTACCTGGCGCCGATCCCCGAAGCCGAGCGCGGCGACCTGGTCGCGGCGTACCACAAGCGCCTGACGGGCAGCGACCCCGCCGAGCAACTGCGTGCCGCCAAGGCCTGGAGCAAATGGGAAGACAGCACCATCACGCTGCTGCCCAGCCCGCGCCACCAGCAAAGCCATGCCGCCGACCGCGCGGCGCTGGCTTTTGCACGCATCGAGAACCACTATTTCTTCAACGCCGGCTTCATGGAAGAAGGCCAGCTGATCCGCAACGCGCACAAACTGCGGGGCATCCCGGGCACCATCGTGCAGGGCCGCTACGACGTGTGCACGCCCGCGCGCACCGCGTGGGACCTGCATCGCGCGTGGCCCGAGGCGCACTTTCATCTGGTGCCCGATGCCGGCCATGCCTTCGACGAACCCGGCACGCTGGCGCGCCTGATCGCCGCCACCGACGACTACGCCAAACAGTGAGGACCCCTGTCATGCACATCACCCTGAACGGAGACGCCCGCGAGTTCCCGCTGGACACGACGGTGAACGAACTGCTCGAAACGCTGGGCTATGCCGGCAAGCGCGTGGCCGTCGAACGCAACGGCGAAATCGTGCCCAAGAGCCAGCACGCGCAGACGACGTTGTCCGACGGCGACCAGATCGAAATCGTCGTGGCGGTGGGCGGCGGCTGACCGCCTTGTTTGCAGCGCTTCGGCGCCGCATCGCACGTCACCTTGAAGGCCGCTGACATACAGCGGCCTTTTTGCATGCCGCCCCGCGCATGAGGCGGCGTACATCCGCGGATACCAACGTCCTGCGAAGGTGCCAGCATTGTTGCGTAGTCTGGCAAGAGGCTAGCAACCTGTTACACCGCGCCCTCTCGTCGTACGGCAAATGCGCGAGTCATAATCGTTTCTGTCGCGCCGCCCTGCCCCCGGCAGGCGCCTTTGGAGCACGCAGGTTTTCTCACCGCAACATCGATAAAAGGAAACACTATGGGTCTGCTCAATTTCATCAAGGACGTTGGAGAAAAGCTCTTCGGCGCCAGCGAGGCCAAGGCCGCGACGGCGGAAGAATTGAAGAAAGAGCTCGATAAGCACGGCCTGAACGCGGATGGCCTGCAAATCACGGTGGACGGCGACAAGGTCACGGTCGCCGGTCAGGCGTTGAGCACGGAAGAGGCCGAGAAGATTTCGCTGGCGCTGGGCAACACCGTGGGCGTGGCCGCGGTGGACAACCAGTTGCAGGTCAAGCAGGCCACGCCGGAAGCCAAGATGTACACCGTGCAAAAGGGCGACAACCTGTGGAAGATCGCCGAAGCGCAATACGGCAAGGGCCAAGGCGCCAAGAACACGCTGATCTTCGAAGCCAACAAGCCCATGCTCACCAGCCCCGACAAGATCTACCCGGGCCAGGTGCTGCGCATCCCGCCGCTGTCGTAAGCGGCCCGCATCCCGACAATCCGGGGGACACCCATGCGTTCCCCGGCTTGTGTCGCGGCGCGGCGCCCCCTGCCCGCCGCGATTGCTTGGCCAGACGCAACGTCTGGCCATTTTTTTACTTCATTCCAAATCGGCCCAAGCCCTTCATGCCGCCCATGGCGCGCATCATCTTGGCCATGCCGCCCTTTTTCATCTGCTTCATCATGCCCTGCATCTGCTCGAACTGAGCCAGCAGGCGGTTGACCTCTTGGACCGGCACGCCGGAGCCGGCCGCGATGCGGCGCTTGCGCGAGGCCTTGATGAGTTCGGGCTTGGCGCGTTCGGCGGCCGTCATGGAGTTCAGGATGCCTTCGGTGCGGCGAAGCTGCTTTTCAGCCTGGCCGCCCTGCAACTGACCCGCGGCCTGCTGGAACTGGGCGGGCAGCTTTTCAAGCAGCGAGCCCATGTCGCCCAGCTTTTTCACCTGCCCGAGCTGGTCGCGGAAGTCGTTCAGGTCGAACTTGTTGCCCGACTTGATCTTGGACGCAAGCTTCTGCGCCTCGGCGATATCGATATTCTTCTGGGCCTGTTCAACCAGCGAGACGATGTCGCCCATGCCCAGCACGCGCTGCGCCATGCGGTCCGGATAGAAGGGCTCCAGGCCATCCAGCTTTTCCGACACGCCGACGAACTTGAGCGGTTTGCCCGTCACGTGGCGCACCGACAGGGCCGCGCCGCCGCGGGCATCGCCGTCCAGCTTGGTCAGGACGACGCCGGTCAGGGGCAGCGCTTCGGCAAAGGCGCGCGCGGTGTTGACCGCGTCCTGGCCCTGCATCGCGTCCACCACGAACAGCGTTTCCACCGGCTTGACCAGGTCATGCAGCGCGCGGATCTCGCGCATCATGGCCTCGTCGATACCCAGACGGCCCGCCGTATCCAGGATCAGCACGTCGTAATGATGGCGGCGGGCGTGATCCACGGCGCCGCGCGCGATGTCTTCGGGCTTCTGGCTGGGGTCGGAAGGCAGGAAATCCACGCCGACCTGCGCGGCCACGCTCTTTAGCTGGTCGATAGCGGCCGGACGATAGACGTCGGCGGACACCACCAGCACTTTTTTCTTGCCGGTCTTGCGGCCGTGCTGGGTGTGCTGGCCCTCGGTGAGCCAGCGCGCCAGCTTACCCGTGGTGGTGGTCTTGCCGGCGCCCTGCAGGCCCGCCATCAGGATCACGGCGGGCGGCTGGACGGCCAGCGACAGTTCGTTGGCGTCGGCGCCCAGGTCGCCGCCCATGAGGGCGGTCAGTTCCTTGTGGACGACGCCGACCAGCGCTTGGCCCGGGCTGAGGCTGCCGGCGACTTCTTCGCCCAGCGCCTTTTCCTTCACCCGCGCGACAAAGTCGCGAACGACCGGCAGCGCGACGTCGGCTTCCAGGAGCGCCATGCGCACTTCGCGCAGCATCTCCTGCGTGTTGGCCTCGGTAAGGCGGGCTTCCCCGCGCAGCGTCTTGACGACACGCGACAGGCGTTGAGTTAGGTTATCGAGCATGAGAGGCGTTTCCGCTTAAACTAGTCGATTGAACGGTGGCCGCAGGCGCGGATTCTGCGCTTTCGGGTGACGTGCACCCCAAAGGCCCCATCCAGACAACGGTTTCTATGTCACTAGGCATTGTATTTCACACAGCGGCTGCCTTGGCGTACGCAGTGCTCGGGGGGTCGCTCTGGATCCGCCTGGCCGGCGCCAAGGAAGTGGAACAGACCGGCAAAATTGCCCGTCTGTGCCTGCTGGGCGCCCTGGTTCTCCATGGAATCGGGCTGCAACAATCGATGCTGGGCGCCCAGCATCTGTTCATCGGATGGGCGCTTGCCCTGTCCGCCGCCGTCTGGCTGGGCATGGTGGTGTTCTGGGTGGAAAGCCTGCTCGTGCGCATCGACGGCCTGCAGTTGCTGCTGCTGCCCGCCGCCGCCATCGCCAGCGGGCTTGCCGCCATCTTCCCGCAAGGGCAATTCGTGCCGCATGCCAACGACGCCTGGCTGCGCGTGCACCTCCTGATCGCCCTGGCGGCCTACGGGCTCATCACCATCGCGGCCCTGCACGCCATGATGATGGCTCTCCTGGACCGCCACCTGCACCGGCCCCTGGACGCGCCGGCCGAACGCAGCATCATCGGGCGCGTGCTCGATTCGCAGCCGCCGCTGCTGGTGCAGGAGCAACTGCTTTTCCGCATCATCTGGATCGGGTTCGTCGTACTGACGCTGGCGGTGGGGTCGGGCTCGATCGCCTCCATGAAGCTGACCGGCAAGCTCCTCCCGTTCGACCACAAAACCGTTTTCACGCTGCTGTCCTGGCTGACCTTCGGGGTCTTGCTGGCCGGACGGCACATCTGGGGCTGGCGCGGCCGCGTCGCCCTGCGCTGGACCCTGACGGGTTTCGGGTTTTTGATTCTGGCCTACACCGGCAGCCGGTTCGTGCTGGAAATGATTCTGCATCGAGGCTGACGTGGGCAAGTTGCTTTTCTGGATCGTTCTGATCATCCTGGTCCTGTTTGTTGCCCGCGTCGCCGGCCGCATGGCCGCCCAGCGGCAGGCCGGCCCGAAGAAAAAGGCGCAGGCCGACGCGGCCCCGCCCGCCCTGGAATCCATGGTGCGCTGCGCCCATTGCGGCATCCATCTGCCCCGCTCCGAAGCCTTGCTGCAGAACGGCCAGACCTGGTGCAGCGCCGACCACGCGCGCCTGGGTCCGGCCAAGCGCTGAGCCCCCTTTCGAGCGGGCGGGCCAAGTGGCCGGATAGGGCAATCGGCGGGCCCACGGCATAATGGGCGCCGGAATCTTTACTCGCTCCCTCCCTATGCCTTTG
This sequence comes from Achromobacter sp. JD417, assembly GCF_041879325.1. Lineage (NCBI taxonomy): Bacteria > Pseudomonadati > Pseudomonadota > Betaproteobacteria > Burkholderiales > Alcaligenaceae > Achromobacter > Achromobacter sp. JD417. The sequence goes on from NZ_CP087159.1 coordinate 5,529,819, forward strand.
CTCCTGGATCGACATGGCTGGCTGGCGCCGGCTCCGGGCGTTTCCCTCTTGCGCTCGCCCAACTGCGACACGCGCCCCGCGGGCGCGCAGGTCTCGCTGCTGGTCCTGCACAACATCAGCCTGCCGCCGGGCAAGTTCGGCGGCCCCGAAGTCGCGGGCCTGTTCCTGAACACGCTCGACTACGGCTCGCATCCCTGGCTGGAACGCCTGCGCGGGCTGCGCGTATCCGCGCACTTTTTCATTCGCCGCGACGGCGGCATCATGCAATTCGTCTCCACGGACCGGCGCGCCTGGCACGCCGGCGTGTCGCGCTTTGCGGGACGCGAGCGTTGCAACGATTTTTCCCTCGGCATCGAACTGGAAGGCACGGACACGCTGCCCTACACTGACGAGCAATATGCGTCGCTGCGCAAGCTGACCCACACGCTGCGTTCGCGCTATCCCCTGGTGGCCGCCCAGGGACACGAACATATCGCCCCGGGGCGCAAGACCGACCCCGGGCCGGCATTCGACTGGACGCGCTTCGGGCGCGACAGCGGCTTTGCGCGGCGGCACCTGCCGCCGGCCTGACCCTTGAAAGGATTGGCTATGTTGAAGATCTGGGGACGCCTGACATCCGTCAACGTTCAAAAAGTAATGCTGGCCGTACGCGAGCTGGCGCTGCCGCACACCTTTGTTCAGGCAGGCGGCCCCTACGGCGTGGTCGACACCGACGATTACGCGGCAAAGCTCAATCCCAACCGCCTGGTGCCGGTCATCGACGACGGCGGCTTCATCCTTTGGGAGTCCAATGCCATCGTGCGCTACCTGGCGGCACGCTACGGCGTGGGCACGCTGTGGCCCGAGGATGTCTGCCTGCGCGCCGACGCCGACCGCTGGATGGACTGGCAGGCGACCGAATGGCAGCCGGCCATGGTGCCGGCATTTCTGGGCCTGATCCGCACGCCCGAAGACAAGCGCGACAAGGCAGCCATCGAGAAATCCGTCCAGCGCTCGAACGCGCGCGCCCTGATCCTGGACCAGGCCCTGCAAGGCCGCGAGTTCATCGTGGGCCGTCATCTCACGATGGGCGACATCGCGCTGGTCGCGGCCGCCCATCGATGGCTCGCCATGCCGATTGAGCGGCCCGATACGCCCGCGCTATCGGCGTGGTACCGGCGGGTCATGATGCGCCCGGCCCCGCAAGGCGTGCTGACCTTGCCGCTGGCGTAATCGCGCAGGCTACTCCACCCAGGGCGTCTGGGCCCAGATCTGCCGCAGGCGTGCATCGTCGCCCTTCAGGCGCTCCTGCCACTGCGGCCCGTCCACGTAGTCCATTTCCGTGAACTGCTGCTTCATCTGGGTCTGGAACGCCGGATTGGCCGCCACCTTGCCCAGCGCCTGCCGCAGTTTTTCCGACACGTCGGCGGGCAGGCCCTTGGGTCCGACGATGCCGCGTTCCGAGGCAAACACCAGGTTCACGCCCAATTCCTTGAACGTGGGCACATCCGGGCCCAGCGGCGACCGCTTTTCGCTGGCCTGCGCCAACACCCGCATATTCTTGCCGTTGTAGGGCATGACCTCGCCCAGATTCAGGCCGCCAATGACGGTATGCCCGCCCAGCACCGAGCTGCGCAACGGTCCCGCTCCGTTGTACGGAACGTGATTGAGCTTGGTGCCCGTCTGCGCCTGGAACAACACCAGCGCCAGATGATCGTCGGTGCCCACGCCCGTTGAGCCATAACTCACCGCATCCGGCCGTTCCTTGGCGGCGGCGATCAACGCCTGCAAGGTCTTGTACGGGCTGTCGCTGGCCACGCTGAACGCGCTGGGGTCGCGGACCAGGTTGGCCAGGTACGTGAAGTCATCGCCGGTGAAGCCCGCCTGACGCTCGATCGGCAGCGACACCAGCCCCGGCATGTTCGTCATTGCCAGCGTATAGCCGTCCGGCTTGGCGCGCGCCACGTAGGACAGGGCGATCGCGCTGGACGCGCCCGGCTTGTTCTGGACAACGACAGTCGTGCCCAGTTCCTTTTCCAGGAAGACGGCCAAGGCACGGGCCGTCAGGTCAGTGCCGCCACCGGGCGCAAACCCGACCACCAGTTCGATGGGCCGGTCGGGCCAGGCCCATGCCGGCAAAGCGGCGCAAAGGCCGGCAACGGACAGCGCGGCGCGCGCGAGGGTCTTGCTCATCAGCAACATTTTCTTGTCTCCAGTTGTTATGTCATTGGGCCGGAAGGCCGTCATTGAAATGGTGCGCGCCTTCGGGGCACGCTACGCCAAGGCGCGATCTGCCGAGGCGGACAGCACCTTGCCGGGATTCATCAGCCCTTGCGGGTCCAGGGCATGCTTGATGCGCCGCATCAGGTCCAGTTCCACCGGACTCTTGTATCGCTCCAGGTCGAGCACCCGGCGTTGGCCGATCCCCTGCTCGGCGCTGATAGACCCGCCGGCCTCGTGCACGCGGTCGTGGACGAGCCGCTGGATCGCCGATTCCGGCACGCCCTGCGGCGGCAGCAGGTTGTAATGCAGATTGCCGTCGCCCAGATGACCGAACACGCGCATGCGCACGCCGGGAAACGCCGTGGCCAAGGCATGGTCGGTGGCCCGCACAAAGGCAGGGATGCGTGAGGCGGGCAGCGAGATGTCATGTTTGACACACGCGCTGGCCTTGGCCAGCGCCAGGGTGATGCTCTCGCGCAGGTGCCAGAATGCGGCGCTTTGCGCGCCGGACACCGACACTGCCGCATCCAGCGCCTCGCCGGCCTCCAGCGCGGCCGCCAGCACGGCCTCCAGCCTCGTCTGCGCGTGCGTTTCGTTCTCGCTGTCCGATAGTTCCAGCAGCGTGCACCATGCGTCCGCCGGCAGATCGGCAAATGGCAGGCGCTGCTGCGGGAAAGCCTGGACCACGTCACGCAGGCACGCCGCCGACATCACTTCAAATGCGGTCAGTCCGGCGCCAAAGCCCGCGCGGGCGCGTTGCAGCAGTTGCAGGGCCTGCTCAAGACTGGCGACCGCGATCAGCGCGGTTCGCTGCGCGACCGGCAACGGATACACCTTGAGCACCGCCGCGGTGATGATGCCCAGCGTGCCCTCGCTGCCGATGTACAGATCGCGCAGGTCGTAGCCCGTGTTGTCCTTGCGAAGGCCGCGCAGACCATGCCAGATCTCACCCTGCGGGGTGACGACTTCCAGTCCCAGCGCAAGCTCGCGCGCGTTCCCGTAACGCAGCACCTGCGTGCCGCCCGCGTTGGTGGCCAGATTGCCGCCAATGGTGCAGCTTCCTTGCGCCCCCAGCGATAGCGGGAAGAGCCGGCCCGCCTGGCGCGCAGACGCCTGCACCGACTGCAGCACACAACCCGCTTCGACCGTGATGGTGTCGTTGTCCAGATCCAGGGCGCGCACCCGGTTCATGCGCGCCAGCGACAGCACCACGGCAGAACCGGTGACGTCCGGCGTGGCGGCTGCCACCTGTCCGGTGTTGCCGCCTTGCGCGACGATCGGGACCCCGGCTGCCGCGCACAGACGCACGACTTGCGCGACTTCGCCGGTATCGCCCGGCCGCAACACCGCCATGGCCCGGCCCGTCACGGCCTGGCGCCAATCGGTCAAATAGGGCTGGGCATCCGCGCCCGTCAGCACGTTCGCCTCGCCCAGGCAGGCCGTCAACGCCGCCCGCAGCGCAGCCGGGGTCATGCCTGCATCTCCCGGTCGGCGATCGGCGTAAGCAGCGCGCCGCTGCGCAGAAACGCCGCGACATTATCGAAAACCAGATCCGCCATCGCGGCCCGCGTCTCGTGCGTGGCGCTGCCCGCATGCGGCATCAGGGAAACCTGGTCCAGATCGGCAAAATCGGCGGCATCGGTGGGCTCCTGCTCCAGCACATCCAGGCCGGCGCCGCCCAGCTCGCCCGAGCGCAACGCCGCCAGCGCCGCCGCCTGGTCCACGACGCTGCCGCGCGCGATGTTGACCAGAATCCCTCGCGGGCCCAGCGCGCGAATGACGGGCGCATCGACCAGATGCCGCGTGGCGGCCCCGCCCACGCAGGCCACCACCAGAAAGTCGGCCCACGCGGCCAGGTCCACCAATGATGCTTCATAGGGGTATGGCGACTGCGGCCTGGGGCTTCGATTGTGATAGCGCACCTGCATGTCGAAGCCCGCGCCCCGGCGGGCGATCGCTTCACCGATGCGGCCAAGTCCCAGGATGCCGAGCCGCTTGCCCGATACGCGGGTCGCAACCGGAAATTGCCCAATGGCGCGCCACTGGCCCGTCTTCACGTAGCGGTCGCCCACGGCGGTACGCCGGGCCGCCGAAAGCATCAGCGCCCACGCCAGATCGGCGACGCAGTCGTCCAGCACGTCGGGGGTCACGCTGATCCCGATGCGCCGGTTGGCGGCGGCGCGCAGGTCCAGGGTGTCGTAACCCACCCCCCAGCTGCACACGGCCTGCAGATTCGGCAACGCGTCGAACATCGGCTGCGTGAATCCATGCCGGACAGACGTCACCGCGACCCGCGGCCCCGCCAATTCGTCGCCAAATGCCGCCAGGCCCAGCGGCTCCCGCCAGGCCTGCAGGACACGGTAATGGGCGGCCAGACGCGCATCGAACGCGGCGCCCAGCGATGCGACCTGCACCACCTCGTAGCGGGCAGTCACGCACGGCCTCCGGCGCTGGCGGGAATGTAATTGGCCGCGGCGGCAGCCTCAGCAAATGACAGGCCGTCCCGAATGCCGCGCTCCACCCGCTCATCCACCTCCAGCGCGTGCCTTGCCGCCGCCAGCACATCCTGCAACCGCGCGCGCGGCACGACGACGAGCCCGGTGTCGTCGCCAACGACGAGATCGCCCTCGGCGACCTGCACGCCGCCGATGGTGACGGGATCGCCCATGGCCTGCAGGCGCAGGCGTGTCTTGCCGGTCAACGGGGTGACATGGCGGCTTGCCAGCCACAGTCCCGTCGCACGGATTTCATCGACGTCGCGGCAGGCGCCATCGATGACGACAGCGGTTGCCTGGCGCCGCGAGGCGGCCAACGAGGCAATGCCGCCGAAAGTGGAAATGCAGGTCCCCCCTGCGTCCACCATCAGCACGCGCCCGGGGCCTGTGGCGGCCACCAGGCGTCCCACCGCGAAATCGGCGCGGTCGAAGTCTCCCAGGCCGCCCCAGACGTGGCGCGCGGTGACGGCAAAGCCAGCGATACGGCCTTGCCCGCCCCGGCGCTCAATGCCCTGCACCACGCCGGCAATGCCCTGCGTATCCATCGCATCGGCCCAGGTGCTGGTGCCGATGGCGGCGCAGCGCGCCAGCAGTTCTTGATCGTTGTCGCTCATTCAGTAGGTTCTCCCGTCGGTATCGACCGTGCGGCCGCTCAGTCGATCTGTGCGCCGGAAAGCTTGACGCCCTCGGCCCACCGCTTCGCCTCGTCGTTGATGAAGGCCTGGAATTGCTGGGGCGAGCTGTTGTTCACATCGCCGCCCATCTCCTGCAGCCGCTTGGTCATTTCAGGCGTGGCCACGACGCGGGCGACATCCTGGTAGATCTTCTCGCGCAGCGCGTCCGGCATGCTGGCCGGCGCGAAAAGGCCAAACCAGGTCGCGGCCTCGAAGTTCTTCATGCCCGCCTCGGCCATCGTCGGGACCTGCGCGATGGCCTCGACACGGCGCGGATGCGCCAACGCGATGGCATTGAGCTTGCCCGACTGGATATGGGGCAACGCGGCCGACAACGTGACGAAGGCCATCTGCACCTGTCCGCCTATCAGGTCCGTCAGCATCGGCGCATCGCCGCGGTACGGCACATGGACCAGCTTGATTCCCGTCCTGGCCTTGAACAGCTCGCCCGTCAGGTGCTGCGGCGTGCCGTTGCCGGTGGACGCCAGGCTCAACCCCTGCGGCGCGGCCTTGCCGTACTTGATCAGATCGTCCAGGGTCTTGACCGGCAGCGAGGGCGAGGTCACGAGCACCAGCGGAATCGTGGACGTCAGCGTCAGCGGCGCGAAATCCTTCAAGGGGTCGTAGTTGAGCTTCTTGTACAGGCTGGCGCTGATGGTGTGGGCGGCCGTCGTCATGTAGAGCGTGTAGCCGTCGCCGGGCGAACGCGCCACCTGCTCGGCGGCCACCGTGGTGCCCGCGCCTGGCCGGTTGTTGACGATGACCTGCTGCCCCCATGCGGCCGGCAGCTTCTCCGCGATCAGGCGCGCGATGACGTCCGTGGCGCCGCCGGCTGGATACGGCACCACCAGTGTCACGGGCTTGTCGGGATAGCCCGCCGCCTGCGCCGCGGCCCCACCCAACGCCAGCCCCATGCCGATGGCCACGCCGGCAATGCAATTGCGCAACTTCATTGTCCTGTCTCCTGTGGATGTCGTTATCGTGACTACTGAAGTACGTACTGCCCGCCCCGGCGCTCTATGGCGCCGTGAGCGCATTCCTCCTTACGGCGTCTGCACGGCCTCCTGCGCCTCCCGCCAGGCCAGCAGCCGGTTCACGCCCTCCGCCATGCCGACCCGGGGTTGCCAGCCGATATGCTGGCCGGCCAGGTCATGCGGGATGTGGAAGGCGCCGCCCGACGTCAGGCGCACCGTGCCGGGCGGATCCGGCTTGATTTCGGGCTGCAGGTCGCTCTTGCAGTAGTCCAGCACCAGCCGCACCAGTTCGCCGGTGGTGATGGGCGCCGGCCCCGACACATTCACGGCGACATCGGTGGCGGCGCTTTCAAAGGCGGCCACGTTGGCGCGCGCCACGTCCGAGACGTGCACGAAATGCTTGGTGTCCGTGCCGTCGCCCGGCAACACGGGCCGCTCGCCCTTGCGCACGCGGTCGTAGGTTTCCATGATGTACAGGGAATTGGCGGCGCGGTAATGCTGCCGTTCGCCGTAGACCGTGGAGTAGCGAAGCACCACGTAGTCCAGCCCGGCCTTCTGGTAATACTGGCGGCATAGCTGCTCGCCCATGATCTTGGACGCGCCATACAGGATGGCTGCGGGAGGCGCGCCCACCGAATGGAAGGGGCCGTTCTCGACCAGCGCGCCCGCAATGCCGGTGCCATAGCCATACACGGCATTGGACGAGGCGAAGACAATCTTCTTCACCTTGTTGGCGCGGCAGGCCTCCAGCATGTTCTGCGCGCCACGGATGTTCACGTCCACGGCCTGCCACGGCGTCTGGGCAAAACCCAGCGTCATGTAGGCGGCAAGGTGCAGCACGCCGTCCACGCCCTCGGTGGCGGCCAGCAGATCGGGCAGGCGCATCAGGTCGCCACGCACCACTTTCACGCGGGGGTTGTCCTGCAAATGCGCGATCGCATCAGGCGTGCCGAACGCGAAGTTATCCAGCAGGATGACCTCCTTGACGCCGGCCGCCAGCAGCGCGTCGGCCGTGTGCGATCCCACCAGGCTGGCCGCACCGGCAATCAGGATGCGCGCGTCGGCCAGGGACAGCGCGGCGCCTTGTTTCTTTTCAGTCGTCATATTTGCTCAAAGTCCCATTGGTTTGTCGTGCATGCCCCAGTACAGGCTCTTGACCTGGCTGTAGAGGCGCAGGCCGTGCAGGCCCTTCTCGCGCCCGATGCCGCTGGCCTTGAAGCCGCCGAACGGGGTCGCGATATGCGATTGCTTGTAGGTGTTGATCCAGATGGAGCCGGCCTCGATCTCACGCGCCACGCGCCAGGCGCGGGCGTAGTCGCCGGTCCACATGCCCGCGGCCAGGCCGAAGGCGGTGTCGTTGGCCTGCTGGACCACATCGTCCTCGTCCTCAAAAGGCAGCGCCACCAGCACCGGTCCAAAGATTTCTTCCTGGCACACGCGGGCGCCGTTGCCCAGCCCATCGATCACGGTCGGCAGGTAGAACCATCCGTTGGCCAGTTCGCCCTGCGTGGGCGCCGCGCCTCCGACCAGGACTTTCCCGCCCTCGGCACGGCCGATGTCCACATAGCCCGCCACCTTGTCGCGATGCGCGCGCGAGACCAGCGGCCCCATCTGCGTGGATGAATCGTCGGGCAGGCCGACGCGGACCTGCCGCGTGCGCTCCACCAGCGCCTGCATGAAACGCCCGTAAATGGACTTCTGCACGAACAGACGCGACCCCGCCACGCAGCTCTGGCCGGCCGACCCGAAAATGCCCGACACCACGCCTGCCACCGCGCGATCCAGGTCCGCATCGTCAAAGACGATATGCGGCGACTTGCCGCCCAGTTCCAGTCCGACCGGAATCAGACGCTGGCCCGCGATGCCGCCAATGGCGCGGCCGGTTTCGGTGCCCCCGGTGAACGACACCATGCGCACGCCGGGATGCCTGACCAGCGCCGCGCCTACGTCTTCGCCGTGGCCCGGCAGGACGGTCAGCAGACCTTCCGGCAGTCCCGCCTCGGCGCAGATGCGGGCCAGTTCCAGCGCCAGTTGCGGCGTTTCCTCGGACGGCTTGATCAGCACCGCGTTGCCCGCGGCCAGCGCTGGCGCGGCCTTCTGCGCTTCGTTCATGATGGGCGAGTTCCAGGGCGTGATGGCCGCGATCACGCCAAAGGGCTCGGCCAAGGCCATGGAAAAGTATTCCCCGCGCGGCGACGTCATCTCGTTCTGCCACGTCTCACACACGGCGGCGTAATAGCGGAAATGCCCGGCCGCGCTGTCGACCATGTTCAGGCATTCCTTGTAGGGCTTGCCGCTGTCCAGCATCTGCAGGCGCGCCAACGGCTCGCGCTCGGCGGACAGGCGGCGCCCAATTTCGTACAGCGTGGCGGCGCGCTGGTCGGGACGCAGCTTGCGCCAGGGCTTGTTTTGGTAAGCGTCCCAGGCGACGGCGACAGCGGTGTCAACGTCCTGCGGCAGCGCGCGCGTGACGATGCCGGCGATGCTGCCGTCGGCCGGGTTGATGGAGGTGATGACGGCGTCGCCGTCTTGGCTCTGGCGCCAGTTGGCGCCCAGCCGGAAGGGCTTGTGGCTCGATGCGTCCATAACGTCTATGAATCCGGAGGGCTTCGGTAGACGTCATCATCGTCCGGCAGATTATTAGACACAAATAGATATTTCTTCACTATTATTAGCCAATGGCTATCAATATCAAATACCGGCCGCTCAAGGCCTTTTTGCTCGCGGTGGACACCGGCTCCTTCACGCACGCGGCCAATCACCTCGGCGTGACGCAACCTTCGTTCACCGCCCTGATCCAGGACCTTGAAGAAGTGCTCGGCCTGCGGTTGTTCGAACGCACCACGCGCAGCATCAGCCTGACGTCGGCCGGACAGGACTTTTATGCCCGCGTGCAGCGGCCCATCGCCGACCTCGAAGAGGCCTACCGCAGCCTGGCGGATCTGGCTGCCGTGCGGCGCGGCAATGTGGCGTTGGGCGCCCTGCCCTCGGCCGCTCTGACACTTCTGCCCGCCGCCACCGGCACGCTGCGCCAGGCGCACCCGGCGCTGAAGGTGCGTGTGGTCGAGGCCCACAACGACGAACTGGTCGCCCTCTTGCGCACCAACCAGATCGAGTTCGCCGTGGCCGCGCAGGCCGAGCCGGCGTCCGACCTGACGTTCACCCCCTTGGGCGAAGACTGCTTTTGCGCCGTCTTTCCCGCTGGTCACCCGCTGGGCGAGGCGCCGGGGATGCTGCACTGGCGCGACGTGCTGCGCTACGACCTGATCCTGCTCTCGCAGGGGTCCCATGCGCGCCAGCAATTCGACCGCGCCGTGCGCGATGAGGTCGGGGCCCCGACCACCGCGCTGCGCTACGACGTCACGCACATGGGCACGGCGGCCGGCATGGTGCGCCAGGGACTCGGTGTCAGTGTGCTGCCGCGGCTGGCGCTGCCAGAGCTGAACCTGTCCGGCCTTCTCTGCACGCCCCTCTGCGACGCGTCGGCGCGCCGCTATATCGGCGTGCTGCATCGCCGCGACCGCACGCTGTCGCCCGCCGCGCAGGCGCTGGTCGAGCAACTGGAGACGGCGATGGCCCACATCCAGCAGCGGCTGTTGCCATTGCCCCCGATCACTGCGGACGCCTGAAAGAACTCGACAACTTCGCGACGATCCGTGACGGCTGACCGACAAATTGCAACACTCGCGGGGCGGGATCCATGTAAATATTCAAAGCCGTTCTCGGGCGCACACCGCGGCGCCACAGGCCAAACGCCTCCATCCATGCATCGTTCCCGCCAGATGACTGATGCGTTGGGGGCACCAGGAAGGAGACTTGCTTGACTTGCCCGCCGCCAGAATCCGCAAGCCACACTGCGCTGCATGAAGCGCAGCGCCAGATCCTGCTTTCATCGGCGTCCGGCACGCCGGCAAAGGCATGCCTGGAGGCGCTTACCGATGCCGTCGGCCGCTTGCTTCCCGACGCGCGCGCCTGCGTCATTCTGGCCGGCGCGGGCCGCACCACCGTGCACGACGGATACTCTTCGCAATTGCCTGCCGAGTTCGCCGCGGGCCTGCGCGGGCAGTCGATCGATCAGGCGCTCTTCGCGCCGGGCCTTGCCGCGCGGTGTGACCAGCCAACGGGATGCCTCCATATCGAGGACGCGGCGATGTGGGCGGCGCCTTGGCAATCCCTTTGCGCGCGACACGGTATCCGGGCCTGTCACGCCCAACCGGCACAGGCTGCCGATGGTGCGCCCGTCGGCTGGTTTCTGTTGTTTCTGCCTCAAGCTGCTGCGTTGAGCACCTGGGAGCAGCGTGTCGCGGAGTTCGGCGCGTTGGCGGCCAGCATTGTGGTCGAACGGGACCGCGCGGCCGCGCATCTTCGGCATGAAGTCCACGCCCTGGCCAGACTGCAGGCGCTGAGCGCCGAACTCGTCGGCCCCGGCGAATTCGAACCGCTTCTGAAAAAAATCCTGGCCGCGGCCGCCGACATTTCCGGCACCGAGAAAGGCAACATCCAGATCTACGATCCCGCCAAGAACACCTTGCGCATCGCCGTTCACCAGGGCCTGAGCTCACACTTCGTCGAGCATTTCGCGCAGGACGGCTGGGTAGCAAGCTGCGCCGAGGCCGCCAAGAATCTGGCACGGCTGGTCGTGCCCGACGTCGAACAACTGACGGACCTGCGAGGCACCCCGGGGCTAGAGGTCATCCTGGCGGACAACATCCGGTCGATCCAATGCACGCCGCTGCTCAGCCGCAGCGGCCAGCTGCTCGGCATGCTCAACAACCATTACACGTGGCCCGGCGGCCCCACCCCAGAGGCGCTGCGCTACATCGATCTGCTTGCGCGGCAGGCCGCCGAACTGCTCGAACGTCATATCGCGGAAGCGGAACTGGCGCGTGAACGGCGGCACAAGGACGAATTCCTGGCGGTGCTGGCGCATGAGTTGCGCAATCCGCTTGCCGCCCTGCGCAACATGCTCGAAGTGCTCAAGCGCGCCGAGCGCGATCCCGCCATGACGGCACGCGCCCGCGAAGTCATGGACCGCCAGTTGCGCCAGCTGGTCAGGCTGGTCGACGACCTGCTCGACGTCAACCGCATCAATCGCGGCAAGCTCGAGCTTCGCCTCACCGCCCTCACGCTGGACTCGGTCCTGCAGCACGCCATCGAGGCTTGCCGCCCCGCCCTGGAAGAACACGGGCACCGGCTGAGGCTGGTGCAGCCCGACGCGCAGATCACGCTGCAGGGCGACGCCGAGCGCCTGACGCAAGTCTTCGGCAATCTGCTCTCAAACGCGGCCAAATACACGCCCCCCGGCGGCGACATCGAGCTCTTCGTCGACCCGGGCCAGGACACCGTCGACGTCGCGGTCCGCGACAACGGCTCGGGCATCCCACCCGACCAGCTCGACCGGATCTTCGAGATGTTCACGCAGGTCGACCGGACGCTCGAACGCGCGCAGGGCGGCCTGGGCATTGGCCTCATGCTTGTCAAGCGCCTGGTGCAAATGCATGGCGGCACGGTGCGCGCCCATAGCGAAGGCCAAGGCAAAGGCAGCACATTCGTCGTCCGGCTGCCTGTGACCGGCATCCAGGCAGTCGCACCCGAGCAATCCGCCAGCGCGCTATCGCCCACCGCGCGCAAGGTGCTGGTGGTCGACGACAACCGTGACGCGGTCGAATCAATGGTCGCCGTGCTTGCCCTGGAAGGCCACGACGTCACTGCCGCTTACGACGGCGAAGAAGCCATTGCCCTTGGCAACCAGGTCCGTCCGCAGGTGATCCTCATGGACATCGGCATGCCCGGCATGACAGGCCACGAGGCCTGCCGCCACATGCGAACCCTCGACTGGGGCGAACGCGCAACGATTCTTGCGCTGAGCGGCTGGGGCCAGGAAGAGGACCGCAGGGAGTCGATGGAAGCCGGCTTCGATGCGCATCTGGTCAAGCCAGTGGATATGGACGTGCTGCTGGAGATGCTGTCTACGATCGAGCGGCGGGGTGGTCGGGGATAGGGGCACACTCCTCAACATCCACCACGCGCGCTGCGGATAGAAGCGCACCGGCCGCGCAAAGTGCAACGCCCAATTGCAGAACGGGGGCCATCGCCATCGATCGCCCCGTTCTCACTTGGCGAGTCTGCCAAAAATAGGATCAGTCTCGTATCCAAAGAAAGTTCGCTGTGTCGTAATGGAGACGTACCTTATACGCATCCATTGCGGTCTACTGATCGCGCCGGACGCTTGCCTATAGGCGGACTTGGCACTCATCAGTGCGGGGAAAGGTCTGTCGTTGCAGGAAGCACGTCATGCCTACCCAATCCGATCTGCGCTTCACCTTCGCCATCGGCGACCAGCCCTTCGACGTGGTCGAATTCACGCTGCAAGAAGGCCTGTCCGAGACCTTCTTGCTGCAAGTAGAACTGGCCAGCGCGAATGCCGCCATCGACTTCGGCAAGGTGCTGGACCGCGCCGCACTTCTTACCCTCTGGCATGGCGAGACCCCGATCCGCTATGTGCACGGCGCAGTGTCGTCCTTCGTGCAAGGCGACACGGGCTTTCGCCGAACACGGTACTCGGCCATCGTTGAACCGCGCCTGGCACGCCTCAAGCTCAGTTCCGACTGGCGCATCTTCCAACGCCTGACCGTCCCGCAAATTGTCCACGCCGTGCTCAAGGCGCATGGCCTGACCCAAGACTACGAGCTACGCAACACCACGGAGCACCAGTCCCGTGAATACTGCGTGCAAGCCGGCGACACCGACTATCACTTCGTCGAACGCATCATGCGCGAGGAAGGTTTCTTCTATTCCTTCCGCCATGGTGCAGAGGGCCATCAACTGGTCCACAGCGATCGTCTGTTCATTCACGGCCGCGTGGGCGACGAGCCGGTGCAGTACAACCCCACGCCCGGCGGCGACCAGCCCCAACCTGCGCTGCGCCGCTTTGCCTACACCGAGAACGTGCGCACCGCTCGCCAGACGCAGCGCGACTACACGTTCCACCATCCCCGCTACACCCACCAGCACAGCCGCGATGGACAGGACCTGACCCACCAGGGCCGCCGCTACGAGCACTACAACTACCCGGCCCGCGCCAAGTTCGACGAAGCCGGCAAGCCCTTCGCCGAAAACCGCCTGCGCGGCCACCGGCGCGATGCGCACGTCGCCTTCGCCGAAGGCGACGATCCACGCTTGCAGCCCGGCATCTCCTTCACACTGACCGGGCACCCGCGTGAAGACTTCAACCGCGGCTGGCGTCCGGTGCGCATCATCCACTGGGGCAAGCAACACGCGAGCCAGGCCGAAGAAAGCGCCGACGCCCATTTAGGAACGCATTACCGATACGAAGCGGAACTCGTGCCGGACGACGCCGAGTGGCGTGCAGAGCCGCTGCCCAGGCCCCGCATCGATGGTCCGCAGAATGCCTTGGTGGTGGGACCGCCCAACGAGGAAATCCATACCGACGAATATGGACGCGTGAAGGTCCAATTCCCCTGGGATCGAGAAGGCACGCAGAACGAACACAGTTCCTGCTGGATTCGCGTCTCGCACAACATCGCGGGCGCAACCTGGGGCCACATGGCCATTCCGCGCGTTGGCCAGGAGGTCATCGTCTCCTACTTCGACGGGGACCCGGACCAGCCCGTGATCACCGGGCGGACCTACAACCGCCTCCAATTGCCGCCGTACGAACTGCCAAAGTTCAAGGATCTGGCGACGGTCAAGAGCAAGGAACACAAAGGCAGCCGAGCCAGTGAACTACGTCTGGACGACACCCCGTCGCAAATCAGCGCTGCACTGATGAACGATCATGGCACCAGTCACCTGCATCTGGGCTACATGACCCATCCGCGTCCCACCGGTGGCGCGCCGCGCGGTGAAGGCTTTGAGCTGCGCACGGACCTGCACGGGACGTTGCGCGCGGCGCAAGGCCTGCTGTTGACGACGGAGGCGCAAGCCAACGCCCAAGGCGGCCAACTCGACCGCGCGGAAATCGTGGCCGTGCTGGAGTCTGCGCTTCACCTGGCCCGAAGCCTGGGCAATTACGCCGATGCGCATCAGGGCGTCCTCCACGACCCCGAGCCGCGCCACGACCTGACTGCGCTGGTGCGAGCCCTTGGCCACGGCGCCAATGATCAGGCCAGTGGAACGGGCGAAGGCTCGGCGCCGGTCATGGCGCTCTCCGCCCCGGCAGGGATCGCCGCAGGCACACCGCACGCCATCGCGCTAGCCGCGGGCACGCATCTGGACGCCGCAGCCCACGCAAACCTGCAACTGACGGCCGGCGAACGCGTGGTCGTCAATGCCGGCAACGGCGTGGGTACGTTCGCTCAGCGTGGGGACATGCGCCATATCGCCCACACAGGCCAGCTGCTATTGCAGGCGCAACGCAACAGCATCCACATCGACGCCGACAAGAGCGTAGAGTGTTGGTTTGCACTGAAAACTGACCCAGCGTTTGCATCGAAAACTGACCCAGCCCTAATTTGATTGGGTCAGGGTTGCCACAGATTTGGCTGTTTTACGCTCCTTTTTGGGCTGCGTGCTGCTGTTTTTGAATCGGTAGCTGTCGTTGCCGGTCTCGACGATGTGGCAGTGGTGGGTGAGTCGGTCGAGCAACGCAGTCGTCATTTTTGCGTCCCCAAATATGTTTGCCCATTCAGCGAAGCTGAGATTGGTGGTGATGATGAGGCTTGTGTGCTCGTAGAGCTTGCTGATGAGGTGAAACAGCAGCGCACCGCCGGCTTGGCTGAATGGCAGATACCCGAGTTCGTCGAGAATCACGACGTGCGAGTGCATGAGCCGGTGGGCGAGGTGTCCAGCTTTGCCGGCCTGCTTCTCGAGCTCCAACGTGTTCACCAACTCGATCGTGGAGAAGAAGCGAACTCGGCGACGCAGGTGTTCGATGGCGTGAACCGCGAAGGCCGTCGCCAGATGCGTCTTGCCGGTGCCAGGGCCGCCAACTAATACGACATTGTGAGCGGGTTCGATGAACTCGCCGCGGTGCAGTTGCCGAACAAGGGCTTCGTTGACCTCGCTGCATCCGAAGTCAAAGCCTTGTAAGTCTCGATATGCTGGGAACTTGGCCACCTTCATCTGATAGGCAATAGATCGCACCTCTCGCTCAGTAAGCTCGGCCCGTAGAAGCTGGCTCAAGATGGGAGAGCAGCTCTGGTATGCCGGAGAGTCTTGCTGCACGAGGTCGGTGAGCGCTTGAGCCATACCGTGCAGCTTGAGCGCCTTCAAGCGCTCGATCATGAGTTCATGCTGCATGACGTGGCTCCTGAGTGCGGAGGGTGTCGTAGCGGCCGACGTTCGCCTCGGGTTCGACTGTGAGCGAGAGCGCTTGGGGCGCCGTCAGCGGCGGTAGCGGTGTGCCGTCGAGCAGTCGGCTCAAGATGTTGAGAATGGTTTGCTTCGATGGCGTACCGGCCTCCAGCGCTAAGGTCACTGCGGCGAGGACCAGTTGCTCGTCATGCAACAAGACCAACGACAGGATCTCCACCATCTCTCTATCCCCGCCAGCGTGAGGCAGAAGCCGTGCCTGAAGTTGGCGAAATGCTTCCGGCAACGCGGTGAACGGCGCCCCATTGCGCAGCGCGCCAGGCTTGCGTTGCAGCACGGCGAGATAATGCCGCCAGTCGTAGAAAGTGGCACCACGGTCATGGCGCCGGTTGATGTGGCGAGGATGCTGCGCGATGACGTGACCTTCGGCGACGACCACGAGGCGATCTGCATAGACCCGCAAACTCACGGGCAGGTTGGCGTAGGACGCGGGGACGCTATAGCGGTCACGTTCGAAGGCGATCAAGCATGTGGGGGAAACGCGCTTGGTGTGTTCCACAAAGCCGTCGAACGGCTGGCCAACAGGCATCAGAAATGGGCGTTCCTCGGACCATATCTGCCAGATGCTCTGGTCACATGCCGGATGGCGTATCTGTTGCCACAGCCTGACGCACTCGTCGGCCAACCAGTCGTTAAGCGCTTCCAAGCTCGAAAAGTGGGGCAGGCGTTGCCAGATCCGCCTCCGGCTATCCTGCACGTTCTTCTCGATCTGTCCCTTCTCCCAGCCTGACGCGGGGTTGCAGAACTGCGCATCAAACAAATAGTGGCTGACCATGCTGGAGAATCTGGCGTTGACCTCGCGTGACTTGCCGCGGCCGACCCTATCCACAGCGGTCTTCATGTTGTCGTAGATACCTCGACGCGGGATGCCTCCCCACGCCACAAAAGCGTGATGGTGCGCATCGAACAGCATCTCATGCGTCTGGAGCCAGTAGGCGCGCAGGAAGAAGGCGCGACTGTGGCAAAGCTTGAACTGCGCGATCTGGAGCTTGGTGCGCTCGCCGTTGATCACCGCACTGTCCTCGCTCCAGTCAAACTGAAAGGCGTCGCCTGGTGCGAACGTCAATGGCACGAACGTGCCCCGTCCTGAAGTCTGAGATCGTTCCTGTTGTTCCTGTCGCCATCGTCGCGCGAAAGCGGCAACACGGTCGTAAGAGCCCGTGTAGCCTAGAGCGCAGAGATCCTGGTGCAGCTGCAATAGCGAGCGTCGCTGCTTGCGTGTGCGGTTGGCCTCGGCCTTGAGCCATGCCGAGAGCTTCTCCGCATAGCCGTCTAGAACGGTAGGCCCAGCCGCACGGCTGTAGGTTGGTTCAATGGTGCCCGAGCGCAGATAGCGTCGCACCGTGTTGCGCGATATGCCAAGTCGCTTGGCAATCTCTCGTAAAGAGACATGATCACGCAAGTGCCAACGGCGAATAATGCTGAGAAGAGCCACGTCGATCACTCCTGTCTCCTGCACGGGTACCGAGCAGGATAGTGTTCACGAGGTGGGTCAGAATTAGATGCAAATCAAACGTAAAAGTGGGTCAACTCTGCCTGCAAATCAACAGCGTGTCGAAAGCCACGCGCTCCGGGATCATCAGCCTGATTAGCCCTCACCCCCGCTCCACCTTCCACCCCATCTCCGCCGAAATCCCCGCCGCCGCGCCCTGCACTACCGGCACCATCTCGCGCATGCGCTCCAGCGACATATAAGGCACGGTGCTCGACACGCTGATCGCGGCCACGATGCCGCTGGAGGCATCGCGCACCGGCGCCGCCACGCAGCGGATCGAGGGCTCGTTGTCTTCCAGGTCGAACGCATAACCCTGCGACGCGTAGTCGCGCATGCGGTCGCGGAACGCCTCCCATCCCTGCTGCCCGCCCGGCGCGCGGGATGAAACGGGAGCGCCCACGCGATGCAGCGATTTCCATTGCGATTCGTCGGCGTCCAGCAACAGCGCCTTGCCGACGCCGGTTGCGGCAAGCGGCATGCGGTGGCCCACCCGCGAACGCATTTCCAATCCCTTCTTGCCCGGGATTTTTTCCAGATACAGCACGTCGTTGTTGTCGCGCACCGCCAGGTGGATCGTGTCGCCGGTCAGTTCGGCCAGGCTGTCCAGATAAGGGCGTGCCAGCGTCGCCAGCGGAAAAGCCTCGCGCGCCTGGAATCCCAGCTCAATAAGCTTGGGGCCCAGCACGTAGCCCACGCCCGGCAACGCGCGCAGGTAGCGCTCTTGCACCAGACAACTTGCCAACCGGTGCGTGGTGCTGCGCGCCACGCCGATGCGCGCGCAGATCTCCTTCAGGTCGCGTGCGCCATCGGCCACGGCCTGCACCACGGCAAGGCCGCGCATCAGCGTCTGCGTGCCGGCGGGCGCGGCGGCGTCGGGGTCAAGCGGGGCGGATGGCTCGGGGGGCAGTGTGGTGGCGGTCATGTTGCGAAGAGGGCGTTGCGGCGCGGCGGGGCAGATTGGCAAGCATACCCGGCGCCGCGGCACGGATACGTGAGCAAAGCGGGAATCCAGGGCGCTTCGCCGGGCGAACAAAGCATGTCGCCTGTCCATACAAAGGCCATGTCAAAGGCAACGTCAAAAGCACTTCAAAAGCACTTCAAAAGCACTTCAAAAGCACTTCAAAAGCACCTCAAATTCCCTGTATGTGGGATTTAATTCTATATTTTGAGATTTTTCAAGCGCTGGACTAGAATTTTTGCCATTCGTGCGCTGCGCGTCTCCCGCGCGCGCACGGCAGATTTCAGACAACAAGGTCCGCGCCCCCCTCGCCCGGTCCCGCGCCCCCCCCCCCAACGGCGCTGCGACGGCGCCCGATGCGCGGCCAGAGACGAGACAGACTCTGATGAATACCGGATCGCCCCCCCCTGCGGCTCTTATCGCGCTGGATTGGGGAACCTCTTCGCTGCGCGCCTACCGCCTGGATGCCACAGGCCGCACGCTCGATACGCGCCATCTGCCCTGGGGCATCATGCGCCTGCCGCAACCGCTGCAGGACGGCGCCGCCACCACCACGCTGTCCGGCTTTGAGCTGGCGTTTGAACAGGCTTGCGGCGACTGGCTGCGCGCCGAGCCCGCCCTGCCCGTCATCGCGTGCGGCATGGTCGGCAGCGCGCAGGGCTGGAAGGAAGCCGCCTACCTGGATGTGCCCGTCGACCTAGAACGCATCGGCACGCTGCTGACGGTGGTGGAGCGCGCGGGCAGCACGCCCGTCCACATCGTTCCCGGCCTCATCCAGCGCCACGGCCTGCCCAACGTGATGCGCGGGGAAGAAACCCAGGTGTTCGGCGTGATGGCGGAAGAAGCCAACGTCAACGCCGACAGCGTGCTCATCGGACTGCCCGGCACGCACTCCAAATGGGTCAACGCGCGCCGCGGCCGCGTCACTCACTTCGACACGTTCATGACCGGCGAGGTCTACGCGGCGCTGCGCGGCCACACCATTCTGGGCCGCACGATGGCGGACGCCCCCACCCCTGACCTGGCTGCCTTCGAGCGCGGCGTCAAGATCGCCGGCGCGCCAGCGGGCCGAGCGGGCGTCATGTCCACCATCTTCAGCACGCGCGCGCTGGGCCTGACCGGCGAACTGGCGACCGAATCGCAGGCGGACTATCTGTCGGGCCTCCTGATCGGCCATGAAGTCGCCGCGCTGGCCGAGATGTTGCGCCAGCAGGGCGAATTGCCGCGCATCGTGCTGTGCGGCGACCCGGCGCTGTGCAAGCGCTACACCCTGGCCATGCAGCACTACGGCCTGGGCGTGCCCGAACAGGCGCAGAACGCGACCGAGCGCGGCCTGTGGCACCTGGCCATCTGTGCCGGCCTTGTCACTCCCTCCACCCCGATTCCCGCCTAGGAACCTTCGATGAACCATCCCGGTCTCCAAACCGCCATGGCCCACTGCGGCCTGATCGCCATCCTGCGCGGCATCACGCCCGCCGAAGCCGAGCCCGTCGGGCAGGCGCTGTACGACGCGGGTTTCCGCCTGATCGAAGTGCCGCTCAATTCGCCGGATCCGCTGGACAGCATCCGCGCCATGCGCGCCGCGCTGCCCACCGACTGCCTCATCGGCGCCGGCACCGTTCTCAATCCCGATGACTGCGCACGCATCCAGCAGGCGGGCGGCGAACTCATCGTCATGCCCCACAGCGACCCGGCGGTGATCCGTCAGGCCAAGAAACTGGGCATGGCGTCCTGCCCCGGCGTCGCCACGCCTACCGAAGCCTTCGCGGCGCTGGCCGCCGGCGCCGACGTGCTGAAGATGTTCCCGGCCGAGCAGCTGGGCCCCGCCGTGCTCAAGGCCTGGCGCGCCGTCATGCGCCCGCCGATCGCGCTGGTTCCCGTGGGCGGCATCACGCCCGACAACCTTTCCAGTTACGCCCAGGCGGGCGCCAGCGGCTTCGGCCTGGGCTCCGCCTTGTACAAACCCGGCCTGTCGGCCGAAGCAACCGGCCAGAACGCGCGCGCTTTCGTCGCGGCCTGGCAACGCGCCTATCCTGCCCAGGAGACACAAGCATGAAGATCACCAAGCTCACCACCTACATCGTGCCGCCCCGGTGGTGCTTCCTGAAGATAGAGACGGACGAAGGCATCGTCGGCTGGGGTGAACCCGTCGTCGAAGGCCGCGCGCATTCGGTTGCGGCCGCCGTCGAGGAACTGTCGGACTACCTGATCGGCAAGGATCCCCGCAACATCGAAGACCACTGGACGGTCCTGTACCGCGGCGGCTTCTACCGCGGCGGCGCCATTCACATGAGCGCGCTGGCCGGCATCGACCAGGCGCTGTGGGACATCAAGGGCAAGCACCTTGGCGTACCCGTCTCGCAGCTTCTGGGCGGCAACGTGCGCGACCGCATCCGCGTGTACTCGTGGATCGGCGGCGACCGTCCCGCCGATACCGCCGCGGCCGCCAAGAGCGCCGTCGAGCGTGGCTTCACCGCCGTCAAGATGAACGGCACCGAAGAACTGCAATACATCGACTCGTTCGACAAGGTCGACAAGTGCCTGGAGAACGTTGCCGCCGTGCGCGACGCCGTCGGCCCGAACGTGGGCATCGGCGTGGACTTCCATGGCCGCGTCCACAAGCCCATGGCCAAGGTGCTGATGAAGGAACTTGATCCGTTCAAGCTCATGTTCATCGAAGAGCCCGTGCTGAGCGAACACTACGAAGCGCTGAAGGAACTGGCGCCGCTGACGTCCACGCCCATCGCGCTGGGCGAGCGCCTGTTCTCGCGCTGGGACTTCAAACGCGTGCTGTCCGAAGGCTACGTCGACATCATCCAGCCCGACCCGTCGCACGCCGGCGGCATCACCGAGACCCGCAAGATCGCCGCGATGGCCGAAGCCTACGACGTCGCGCTGGCGCTGCATTGCCCGCTTGGTCCCATCGCGCTGGCCACGTGCCTGCAGATCGACGCCGGCTGCTACAACGCGTTCATCCAGGAACAGAGCCTGGGCATCCACTACAACGCCGCCAACGACCTGCTCGACTACGTCAGCAACCGTGAGGTCTTTGCCTACGAGGACGGCATGGTCGCGATCCCGCAAGGTCCCGGCCTGGGCATTGACGTGAACGAGGAATACGTCAAGGAACGCGCCGCAGTGGGTCACCGCTGGCGCAACCCCATCTGGCGTCACGCCGACGGCAGCTTCGCCGAATGGTAAGCCGATAAAAGAGAGAGGAGACACCATTGTCCACCGCCGCCCACACCGGCCTGCAGAGCGCCCAGCGCCCGACCCGCAGCCGCTACATCATCATGGTGATGCTGTTCATCACCGTCGTCATCAACTACCTGGACCGCAGCAATCTTTCCATCGCCGCACCCGCCCTCAAGGACGAGTTCGGCCTGGACACCTGGCATGAAGGCCTGATCCTGTCCGCCTTCGGCTGGACCTACGCCGCCATGCAGATCCCCGGCGGCTGGCTGGTGGACCGCGTGTCCCCCCGCGTGCTGTACGCCGCCGCGCTGATCCTGTGGTCCGCGGCCACGTTCTTCATGGGCTTTGCCGGCAGCTTCGTCATCCTGTTCGTCCTGCGCCTGGCCGTGGGCGCGCTGGAGGCCCCGGCCTACCCCATCAACAACCGCGTCGTCACCACCTGGTTCCCGGAACGCGAACGCGCCACCGCCATCGGCTTCTACACGTCCGGCCAGTTCGTCGGCCTGGCGTTCCTGACGCCGGTGCTGGCCTGGTTGCAGCACCACTACGGCTGGCACATGGTGTTCGTCAGCACGGGCCTCCTGGGCATCATCTGGGGCGTGCTGTGGTTCATGATCTACCGCGAACCGCGCCAGTTCAAAGGCGCCAACGCGGCTGAGATCGAACTGATCCAGCAAGGCGGCGGCGTCGTCGACCTGGACACGCGCGTGCGCGAAAAGAAGGCCCCGTTCAACTGGAACGACCTGGGTTTGGTCATGAGCAAGCGCAAGCTGTGGGGCGTGTACCTCGGCCAGTTCTGCCTGACCTCCACGCTGTGGTTCTTCCTGACGTGGTTCCCCACGTACCTGGTCAAGTACCGTGGCATGGACTTCATCAAGTCCGGCTTCCTGGCGTCGGTGCCCTTTCTGGCCGCCTTCATCGGCGTGCTGTGCTCGGGCGTCCTGTCCGACTTCCTGATCCGCCGCGGCGCAACGGTCGGCATGGCGCGCAAGCTGCCCATCATCCTGGGCCTGTTGATCTCCACGTCCATGATCGGCGCGAACTTCACGGATTCCACGCCGTGGGTCATCTTCTTCCTGGCCGTCGCTTTCTTTGGGAACGGCCTGGCGTCGATCACGTGGTCGCTAGTGTCCACGCTGGCGCCGGTGCGCCTCCTGGGCCTCACCGGCGGCGTGTTCAACTTCGTCGGCAACCTGTCGTCGATCTGCACGCCCATCGTTATCGGCTTGCTGGTGTCCAAGGACAGCTTTGCGCCGGCGATCGTGTATGTGTCGTCGCTGGCGTTGCTGGGTGCGCTGTCGTATATCTTGCTCGTCGGAAAGGTGGAGCGGATCGAGGCTTGAGGACTTGGCCTGGGTTTGAACCCTGGCTTTGAATGAAGGGGCGTCCTGCGGGACGCCCTTTTTTCTTGTCGATCCCAATACGTCCTGTTTCGTCGTTCACACAGACACAAACGACATCGTCCCCTTCCGCGTGCTCGGCCGCCGGCGTGATGAATCCATCACGCACCTCCATTGCGCCGCTCCTTTCGTTCGCCGGATCATCCGTTAGCTCGCAGCCCCTTTGCGAGGAGATGAAGAGACACGGAGTCAGCGCCCCATACGGCTTGACTTTAATTCGTCAATAAACGAATATCCGCATGGTCGAAATCGAACATTACCTGGCACCTGATGGGCCTACGAATCCTTATCTCGATTGGCTGAACAGTCTGCGAGATAACCGCATCAAGGTCGCCGTCATACGGCGAGTTGTACTGCTTCTATGTGGCGGCGACAAAGGCACCCAATCGGCGGATCTTGCGTGCGCCGTCCGCTATCGCACAGACTGGGAACAAAGACCATGAAAAGCAGATCACACGACGAGGCGATGGCCGAGCTGTACCGCAATGACCCCGGACTGGCCGCGGACCTGATCAACCGCGTTCTGGAAGATGGGGATCAGGCAGAGCTGCTCATCGCGTTGCGTCAACTTACCCAGGCCTTCGGCGGCGTTCAAACCGTGGCATCCACGGCGCGATTGAACCCCACTCAGCTATATCGCACACTCTCCCCAAGTGGAAATCCCGGTCTTAGTAGCCTCACAGCCATCCTGAAGGCAATGGGATTGCGATTGGCCGTACAACCGTTGGAGCGGCGGCAACTCAACTAGCAGTTTCCGGCCATGGATAACCTCAGCAGCCCTGCATCGCCACCTTGCGACGGCGCACGTTGGTGGCGCGCTGCACCAGCACCAGCGCCAGGCCAGCCGTTGCAATCAGCGCCCCGGCAATCGGCACCGCCGCGTAGCCCATGCCCGCCGAGATCACCGCGCCCCCGGCCGCCGCGCCCACCGCGTTGCCCAGGTTGAACGCGCCCACGTTCATCGACGAGGCCAGCCCCGGCGCATCCGTCGCGGCGCGCATCACGCCCATTTGCAGCGGCGGCACCACCGCGAATGTCGCAATGCCGAAGATCTAGAGCGCGATCGCCGCACCGACCGGCGTGGAGGCCAGCCACGGGAACGCCAGCAGGTCCGCAATCACCAGCACCAGGAAGAAAATCAGCGTGCCATCGAGCGAGCGGTCGGCCATGCGCCCGCCCACGCCGTTGCCCAGCGTGAAGCCCAGACCGATCAGCACCAGCATGCCCGTCACGAAAGCCGGCGACGCGCCCGTGATCTCGGCCAGCGTCGGCGCGATGTATGTGTACAGCGTGAACATCGCGCCCGCCCCCAGCACCGTCGTCAGCAGGGCCAGCAACACGGCGGGGCTGCGCAGCACCGCCAGTTCATGACGTACGTTGGGACGACGCCCGGCCTCGCCCGCAGGCAGCGCCAGCCACAGCGACAGCATTGCGACCAGGCCCAGCACCGCCGTCGCAAAGAACGACATCCGCCAGCCGATCGTCTGCCCTAGCCACGTCGCGGCCGGCACCCCACCCACGTTGGCGATGGTCAGCCCCATGAACATCGTCGCCACCGCGCTGGCCTGTTTATGACGCGGCACCACGCTGGCGGCCACCAGCGAGCCCAGGCCAAAGAACGCGCCGTGGTTCAGGCTGGTCACCAGGCGGGCCAGCAGCAGCGTCGTGTAGTTGGGCGACAGCGCCGACAGAATATTGCCGATGGTGAAGATCGCCATCAGCAGGATCAGCGCCTTGCGCCGCGACCAGCGCGAGAACGCCAGCGTCATCAGCGGCGCGCCGATCATGACGCCGATGGCGTAGGCGCTGACCAGCATGCCCGCGCTGGGGATGGACACGTTCACCCCCTCGGCGATGACGGGCAACAGGCCCATGGGAGAAAACTCGGTCACGCCGATGCCAAACGCACCGACGGCAAGCGCCAACAACGGCGGGCCGGCCTTCACCGGCTGGGTTTCTTGGGGATTCATGCAAGTTCCTTGGGTTCGACGGCGCCGGCAGGACGTTCCTGGGGCGCGCCCGGCCTGAAATGGCCGGCGCATCGGATAGACAGGCGTGCAGTATGACCGCCGGATCCTTGCAGAAAAAGGCGTCTGGCGGGCAAACACTTTTGACTTCAGGTCATTAATCAGCGGATGTCGAACCCGGCACCTGGGCGCGCCGTCAGGGATGCAGTCCCCAGCGCTTTGCGTGCTTGCGCGTGTTGGTCGTGATCCATCGCGTCAGCCGCTCCAGAAGCGTCCGTTCTGTTCCCAACCGTGCTTCGTCCCACAAACGAGCCTTGACCTGGGCCAGCGCGTCCGGCAACGCGCCGACAAGCGATTGCGCCACGGCAGCAACATAGCGCGGGTTAAATCCCAGATCGCTCGCCATGGCATCGAGTTGTTCCTTGCCTATGGCGCCCGGCTTGTCTTCCCCGCCAATGGCAAATGCAAACCGCGCGCTCAACCCCGGGTAAATTGCCGTGCACATCAAGTCGTAGAACGGCGCAAGGACGTATTTCCCGTCGCCATCCAGAAGCACGGAGAGATTCTTTGCGTGGCTGTCGTTGTTGCCCACCATCAGGTTGAACAGAATCCACTGCAGAAAACGCTTTACGTCCGGGCCACCGACACCCGTCGCCGCCAGCAACTTGCGGCAATCCAACAGCGTCGGACCGCCATCAGATTCGTACTTCACGTTCGAAGGCTTGCCCGCCAACTGGCACAGATCAAGCTGATGCAGTCGCCGTAAACCGCCCAGTCCGTCGGGCATGCGGTCGTAACGCTGAATAAGACACGCGCGCGTTTCCGGTTGATAAATGGCTTGCGCAACGCCCAACCCAAGTGCTGCCGCCAGTTGCATGACCAGCGTCTCGTTCAGGGCCGATGCCCACACCCCATCCAGTCCGCGGATATCCGGCTTGAGGATGTGAGTGGAAGGGGCCGCACCTTCCGGCAGCGCGGGTGAACCGTCAGGCATGACCGTCAGCAGAAGCTTGTCCTGCGCCCCCGCGAGCGAGATCCGCGTGCCTTCAACGTTCTCGGCCACCAGCGCCGGCACGCCTGCCTGCTGCAGACACGCAGCGATTTCCGGCCAAGTCACGGGTCGATACTGGGCGGGCTGAGGAACTTCCCCCTGCGGCAAAATCGTCAATCCACTCGCGGTGTCGCCGCCGACGCTGCGCAGCAATCCGAACACCGTCGTCGCATGCCGGCTGGCTTGCAGAAACTTGCGCACGTGGCCTTCGGGCAGCAGGTTTTCGAAGAAGGCGTGGACGGCTTCAGTGGATTGATCACCTTGCACAAGCGGTATCGACGGCGAGATCGGACGGGCGTCCGGGTGAGCGACCCACGCGTCGTCATACGCGAAGCGCAGGGGCTGCTCGTCGAACAGGCGCCCGACCTTCTGGCCATCCCGGTAGAGATCGAGCGCGTCTACGTTGCTCACGGCAGCCTCGCGCGCTTGGGTGCGATCTGCACCTCCAGCCCGAGCAGATCCAGCGCATCCAACACCTTCTGCAACTGCAGCGTCGGCTTGCCTCGCTCCAGGTCCACCACGAAGCGATTGCCGGTCCCGGACAGGCCAGCCAGATCCACTTGCAGCAACCCTTGGGACCGCCGGACGGCTCTTACCAGTTCGCCCACTTCGGCCGAGGTTTGCACCGTCACGGGAAACGCGTCGACGTTCGAAGCCATCGCCACCTCCTTTTTTACCGTGCGGGAATTTTAGCTAGGTTTGAGCGCATTTGGGTCTTGTTTTTCCCGATCGGGAATTTTTTGCAAAATATTCAAAGAAAACGCATTGATATTACCGATCGGGAATTTTTCAACCTGTTTTGCCCGCCTCAGCCACAAAAATTACCGATCGGGAAGCAAAGCCCCCTACAAACAAAAAGGGCGTCCTCCCCGGACGCCCTCCATTTACCCCAACGCGCTTACTTCAACAGCAACGCGTTCAAGCGCTTCACGAACGCCGCCGGGTCCGCAATCTGCGCCCCCTCGGCCAGCAGCGCCTGATCCAGCAGCAGACGCGCCCACTGATCGAACTCGCTGTCGTCAGCCGAACGGATACGCGCCAGCAGCGGGTGCTCGGGGTTGATCTCCAGCACCGGCTTCACGTTCGGCGCTTCCTGGCCCGCGGCCTTCAGCATGCGCAGCAGGTGCGGGCTGAGTTCGTTCTGGCCCACCACCACGCACGCCGGCGAATCCACCAGGCGCAGCGTCACGCGCACTTCCTTGACCTGGTCTTCCAGCGTCTTTTGCAGGCGCTCGACCAGCGGCTTGAAGTCCTCGGCCACTTCGGCCTGGTGCTTCTTTTCTTCCTCGTCGGCCAGTTCTGCCAGATCGAGGCCGCCCTTGGCCACCGACACCAGCGGCTTGCCGTCGAACTCGCGCAAATACGACAGCATCCATTCGTCAACGCGATCCGACAGCAGCAGGACCTCGATGCCCTTCTTGCGGAAGATTTCCAGATGCGGGCTGTTGCTGGCCGCGGCGAACGTGTCGGCCGTGACGTAATAGATCTTGTCCTGGCCTTCCTTCATGCGCGACACGTAGTCGGCAAACGACACCGTCTGCGCCTGATCGCCCGAGTTCGTCGACGCAAAACGCATCAGCTTGGCAATGCGCTCCAGGTTGGCCGCGTCTTCGCCCGCGCCTTCCTTCAGCACCTGGCCGAACTCCGACCAGAACGTTGCGTAGTCTTCCGGCTTGTTCTCGGCCAGGTCTTCCAGCAGCGACAGGATGCGCTTGGCCGAGCCCTCGCGGATGGCGCGCACGTCGCGGCTTTCCTGCAGGATTTCGCGCGACACGTTCAGCGGCAGGTCCGCCGAATCGATCACCCCACGCACAAAGCGCAGGTACGACGGCAGCAGCTGATCGGCGTCGTCCATGATGAAGACGCGCTTGACGTACAGCTTCACGCCGTGGCGGCCGTCGCGGTCCCACATGTCCATGGGCGCGTGCTTGGGCACGTACAGCAGCTGCGTGTACTCGCTGCGGCCTTCGACGCGGTTGTGCGTCCAGGCCAGCGGGTCGTCGTAGTCGTGCGAAACCGTCTTGTAGAACTCGCGGTACTGCTCTTCCGTCACCTCGGACTTGTTGCGGGCCCACAGCGCATTCGCCTGGTTCACCGTTTCCAGTTCGTCGGTCTTGACCTGCTCGCCCTTCTCTTGATCCCACTCTTCCTTGGCCATGCGGATCGGCAGTGAGATGTGGTCGGAGTAGCGGCGCAGGATCTCGCGCAGCTTCCAGCCGTTCAGCAGCTCGTCCTCGTCGGCGCGCAGGTGCAGCGTCACGTCCGTGCCGCGGCAGGCCTTTTCAGCGGCGGCAATCGTGAACTCGCCCTGGCCGTCCGATTCCCACTGGATCGCTTCCGTCGAACCGGCGCGGCGGCTCACCACCGTGACCTTTTCCGCCACGATGAACGACGAATAAAAGCCCACGCCGAACTGGCCGATGAGCTGCGCATCCTTCTGCTTGTCGCCGGTCAGCTGCGAGAAGAACTCGCGCGTGCCCGAGCGGGCGATCGTGCCCAGGTTGGCCACCGCCTCGTCGCGCGACAGGCCGATGCCGTTGTCAGAAATCGTGATCGTGCGGGCGGCCTTGTCGTAGCTGACCGTGATGGCCAGTTCGCCGTTGCCTTCCAGCAATTCCGGCTGGTCGATGGCCTCGAAGCGCAGCTTGTCGCAGGCGTCCGACGCGTTCGACACCAGCTCGCGCAGGAAGATTTCCTTGTTGCTGTACAGCGAATGGATCATCAGATGAAGCAGCTGCTTCACCTCGGCCTGGAACCCCAGGGTTTCGGACGCGGAATTCGTGGCGGTTTGGCTCATAGTTCTACGTGGCTCGGAAAATAAATTAGGGACAAATATCCGGCGGCTAGGGCGATGCGCCTGCGCAGGCGCCGGGAAACCCTACTGATGTGGGGGCCAATGGGAACTTTTCAAGGCCGGGGTGGCGGCCCTGCAACCTGACAACCGGCTGGCCCCGGTAAAATCCCGCACTTTTCTCACCTCCCCCTCCCCGGCCGGCCCTCCCGCCATGCAACCCGCCTCCCTCTCCCAACCCGCCCCCCACGGTGCGTCCCACGACACCGACGCCCCCCACGACCTGGTCTACGGCCCCGACGACCGCCCCGCGCCGCCCGTCGCCTTCGTCGCCGCCCTGCAGCATCTGCTGGCCATCCTGGTCCCCATAGTCACCCCCGGCCTCCTCATCTGCCAGGCGCTGGGCGTCAGCAGCCGCGACACCACCCTGATCGTTTCCATGTCGCTGGTCATCTCCGGCATCGCAACGTACGTCCAGTGCAAGCGCTTCGGGCCCCTGGGCGCCGGCCTGCTCATCGTGCAGGGCACCAGCTTCAACTTCGTCGGCCCGCTGATCGCCGGCGGCTCGGTCATGGTCAAGCAAGGCACGCCGGTCGAAGCCGTCATGGCCGCCATCTTCGGCGTCGTCATCGCCGGCTCCTTCGTCGAAATGGGCATCAGCCGCATCCTGCCCTTCGTCAAACGCCTCATCACCCCGCTCGTCACCGGCATCGTCGTGCTGTTGATCGGCCTGACCCTCATCAAGGTCGGCCTCATCAGCATGGGCGGCGGCTTCGGCGCCATGGCCAACGGCACCTTCGCCAGCGCCGAGAACCTGACCCTGTCCGGCCTCGTCTTGGGCACCATCATCCTGCTCAACCGCGTCCCGGTCGTCTGGATCCGCAGCACCGCGCTGGTGCTGGCGCTGGCCGTCGGCTACATCGCCGCCGCCTACATGGGCCGCCTGGACTTCACCGGCGCCCGCGAAGCCGCCCTCTTCCAGGTGCCGGTCCCCCTGCACTTCGGCCTGGGCTTCTCGTGGGCCTTGTTCGTGCCGATGCTGATCATCTACTTGGTCACGTCCCTGGAAGCCATCGGCGACGTCACCGCCACCAGCAAGGTATCGAAGCAGCCGGTTGAAGGCCCCCTGTGGATGCAGCGCATCAAGGGCGGCGTCCTGGTCAACGGCGCGAACTCGCTGCTGGCCGGCGTTTTCAACACGTTCCCCAGCTCGGTATTCGCGCAGAACAACGGCGTCATCCAGCTGACCGGCATCGCCAGTCGCCAGGTCGGCGTGTGGATTGCCGGCATGCTGATCCTGCTGGGCCTGTTCCCGGTCGTGGCCGGCGTCCTGCAAGCCGTGCCTGAGCCCGTTCTGGGCGGCGCCGCGATGGTGATGTTTGGTGCGGTGGCCGCATCGGGCATCAATATCCTGGCGGGCATTCAGCTGGATCGCCGCGCGCTGCTCATCATCGCTGTGTCTTTGGCACTGGGATTGGGGGTGTCGCAGGTGCCCGAAATTCTGTCGCACCTGCCGCACTCGGTGAAGAGCGTGCTGGAATCGGGCGTCGCAACCGGCGGGATTTGCGCGCTGGTGATGAACTGGTTCCTGCCTGAGAAGAAGTAAGGATAGAGGGGGTGCGCGTCGGGGGTATGCTGCCCCCGGCCAGCCCCCTGAACGACAGGGCCGCCCGGCCCTCGCCTGACAAGATGCCAAAGACCGCATATAATCGCGGTCTTCGCATCTCCCGCTGCCGTCACTTGGACGCGCTCGCGACCCCCTAGCCCGGGTGGTGAAATTGGTAGACGCAGGGGACTCAAAATCCCCCGCCGCAAGGCGTGCCGGTTCGATTCCGGCCCCGGGCACCATCTATAAATCTTCTGATGATTCAAGCCATTAGAAGGTGTCGCAGTACAGCCCCGCACCGGGGGAATTTCCTAAAATTGTGGTCAGGTACCGTTTCGGTACAGTGATGCGGCGCTTGCGTCATACCGAGTGCTCGTGGCTGCGATCATTTAGACTTCCTCGGGCACTTGGAAAGGCCTCATTCGCAAGACAGGCTGGCCGGCCAAGGCCAAGATCTTCCGCACCAAGTTAGACGCCGAAGACTGGGCGCGCGGTGGCTTTGTTTAACGCGCTTTTCGATAGGGTAATAAGCGCGACCACGCACGATCCCATCAGTTCGTTTTTGCAGATCATCGTCCTTGCCTTGATCATCTTCTTCGCGCAGAGAAAAACGAGTGGCTTAGGGGCGAGATTGGCTGGCGGCATCGCCTTTGACGCTGTGACATTCAGGAGCATGGCGCAGGGTATTGGCAACGTGGTGAATCCTAAGACGACTCGCCGCGATATGCAGTCGGGCATGATGGTTACTGCTGGCCGAACCAACCACATGATTGCAGGCAACACCATGTGGAACCCAGCCTATCGGCAACACGTCTTGCAGAACATGGGCAAGAACTGGGGACCGGCAACGGGCGGCTCCGTCAACGGTAAGTGATGTGCATGTTGCGTCCGTAACGGCCTCGCCATCAGCGAGGCCTTTTCTTCTATGGCCGCACATATCTCCGCGCTACGCTTGGGCAACCCCTTCGGTTGCATCCCGCGTCCGTTCTTCCCGGACTGGCCGCGGGGGCAGGCCCAGCGGCTTCGCCTTGTTCCTCCCCCGGCCGACAGGCTGCATGGCTTCCAGAGGCATCAAGGGTGAAGGCTTCGCCCGGGATCCTCACCCGTTCCCTGCGCTGCGCTTCGGGCTGCGGCTTCCGGTCCCGCCCTTGACGCCTCTTCCGGCCAAACGGCGTCAGTAGCGGTGCTGTCAAGCGGATGACGGGTCAAGGGGTTGGTGCGGCCCGCAGCCCACAGGGCGAGGACACGGCCCCTTGACGCGGCAGGAGCGCCCCACGCTATGCCGAGGGCAGGAGTTCTGGGCCAACGGCCCGCAACCCCTGCTCCCGAGGCTCCCGCCGGCGAGGGTGGAGAGTCCAGAGAGGCAAAGCCTCTTTGGAAACTACGGCTAGTACGCAGCCGATACTGGCGTCCATAGCAGGTAAAACAAGACAATTTCAGCGCGTCACCTCTGTGGCTAAGTGCACCTAAACCAAATTACCCATACTTCTTGTAAGATCGAGTTACCTACGGCAAGGAGGCACCATGGCAGGCACGGGTAAATGCAGGCAACAGCCCCGCAAAACCATATCGGATACCGAACGCAGCCGCCGGCAATCGGCGGTCAACTATGCGCGGGCCTCCGTCGGTCTAGAAGGTTTCTCGCTCAGTGAAGCAGATGAGGCCCACTCTCAGCGTTTCGTTGATGGTCAGATAAGCCTGCGAGAGTTCCTGCAGCCGCCCGCTGACGCATTAGCACTCCTAAAGTCTTCGTCATGACGAAGAAATTTAGGATTTGGGGACTAGTGCAGGATAGGCTGTCGCCGGCTAACGTAGTACACACGCAATTGAAAACTGGGCTAAGGCTTGTTCTAGCTCC
This sequence comes from Achromobacter sp. JD417, assembly GCF_041879325.1. Lineage (NCBI taxonomy): Bacteria > Pseudomonadati > Pseudomonadota > Betaproteobacteria > Burkholderiales > Alcaligenaceae > Achromobacter > Achromobacter sp. JD417. Next base: position 5,561,818 of record NZ_CP087159.1, read on the forward strand.
CTACTATCTTTCAAAGCTACTCATTCAGCCCCAGCCATTTCGAGAGTTTGTATTCGTCAATTAAACGCCGCATCGAAATTTCTACCTAAAAAGGAGTAAACATGGCCACGCAAAGAAAAGCATGTGTTGTCTACACCGAGGGTTTGAAGGGGGCAGTTCCTACTGTTACCGAGGAACTTCAAAAAAAGGGATTTGATGTATGTGTGTCTGCTGCGGATCTAGAGATAGCAGAGGCAGCGCAAGCAGGAAATCTCGAAAATGTAAATGCCGAAGTAAAAGAATGCATTGCTAATGCAGAAATTTGCATCTTCTTGATTCCTCAAAAGACCCCAGAGAGCATAACTGGGGCGGCTGAGTGTGCAAGGGCATCAGGAGGAAAGATTATTGCTGTTGTGGAGAACGTCAAATTCATTCCTCAAATTTTTGACGAATTAGCCACAGCACTGGTGTGTATTGACAGCCCACAGCTACCTGAAGCGCTAGGCGGTGAAGAAATATGGGAAGCACCCAAGCAATCTCCCGAGGGACGCAAAATCGCCCGCGTCAAATGCCAATGAACGCCATGCCAAGAATTTATTCGTACAAACTGTCAAGGGACTTTGGGTTCGCGCCCAACCCGTTTCATGGCGTCTGCACACTTGCAACCTGCAAACCACAAATTAGGGAAGGAGCACAGGTCGGAGATTTAGTTTTTGGCTTTGGCAGTAAAGCGCTAAATCTCGAAGAAAGAATGATTTTCGCCATGCGAGTCACCGAGAAGCTAAGTTTTCAACAGTACTGGGATGATCCGCGCTTCTCAGTTAAAAAGGCAAGCTTTTCTTCAAGCAAAGCTGCTGCTTTTGGCGACAACATTTACCATCTTGATAGAGGCCAATGGATACAAGAAGATTCGCATCACAGTCTTGAAGGCGGCGAATTAAATAAAGCCAACTTCGATAGAGATCTTGGCTCTGAAAATGTTCTTGTGAGTAATGACTTTGTGTACTGGGGAGCAGGGGCCCCCCCAATACCGGATCATCTCAGAGTCCTTGATGGGGACGACCTATATCCCAACGGAAGGTTTTTTCGTTCCAGATATTCAGAAATATTTAGAAGTGAAGTAGCTCGTTGGTTTGCAAATCTTCCCGAAAGGGGAAACCTTGGCCGTCCAACCTGCTGGTAAATATAGACCTCTACACAAATCTGCGTATTTTTGACAAGCCTACCCATAAGAACTTCCATTTCTAAAAATTTCTATCATCGTCAAGTCTAAAAAGAAAACCAATTTAAAGCCGAGCCACCTCTTAACCAGCCGGCACTGCTGATGCAAAACCTTTCTTATAAGAGAGATTTTTATGCCTAGGCTTTCTCCTCAGCCCGAACCACTGTCAATCACCGATTACGTGGCAAAGGCTTTTTCAACCAATCAATTCAAGCAAGACCAAGATGGTTTTCAAAAGATCATATTTGGCTATTTTGGTGAGATTGGTGGGCTTCTTTCTGCCATAAAAAAAACGGGGCGAGACAAACTTGCCTCCACCGAGGCGGAGCTAGCAGGTGAAGAACTAGGTGACGCACTTTGGTATTTAATAAACATCGCAAATTTTTTGAACATCGATGGAGATCAAGTAGGTGAACAATGCATCAAGATTCTGCGAGAAAGAGGCCAAGAGTCTTTGCAACAGGCAGTCAAGCCAGTAACTTTTCGGCATATAGATAGCCTACTTGAGATTCGTCGCACACCAAGATCGCTTGATAGGTCACTTCAGCTTGGTTGCCTTGCATACCAGGCAGGGTTGATAGCAAAAAATAAATTATCCGATTATCAAAAAATGCCTGATCCAACTCATATAGAACATGTTGGCATGCACCTCGCCGAACTTGCCATTGCATGCGCAAGTTTCAATTTGAGGCTAGAAGACGTTGCCAGGAATAATATAAAAAAAATAAAGAGCCGTTGGCCGGGAGAAGAGAGAAGTTACCCAGCACCATTTGACGAAGGATTCCCGGAACACGAACGTTTCCCTTCAGAGATAAAAATAAGCTTCATCGAACGAGGCACCCGTGAAAGCGGCCATGTGGTTCAAAGTCTTAATGATGTTTTTATTGGTGATCGCCTAACCGATAACAGCAATGAGCCTGATGACTACCGGTTTCACGACGTTTTTCATCTCGCGTATTTGGCGTTTTTGGGATGGTCTCCGGTCCTTCGTGGGTTACTAAAAAGAAAGCGAAAATCCAATCCACGAGTTGATGAGAACGAGGATGGAGCCCGTGCAATGATTATTGAAGAAGGCATTGCTACGTGGATTTTCAATCACGCAAAAGAAAGGAGCTTTTATACTGGCGATAAAAGCCGAGGCTTGGATTATGCTCTGCTAAAGCAGATCAGCAGCATGGTACAAGGTTACGAAGTTGAAAAATGCCAGCTTTGGCAATGGGAACAGGCTATAATACAAGGTTTCGACGTTTTTCGTCAGCTACAAGAGCATCGAGGGGGCGTCGTGACCGTGGATGTCCGCAACCATGTGATGACCTTCACCGCTCCTAACAAGGCTTGTTCTCCATGACTCCCACTGCCTTCGTGAATGCATTATCCGAACTTAAGCTGGATAACGTATTTAACCCCTATTCAGATGTTTGTGCTGTTCACGACCGAGCGGACGCTGCCTTCGCTCGCCGTCGCAACTTAAAGGGATATCTCAAAGCCGCAGTAAGTATGGGTGTAGACACCATATGGATGGGACGCGACCTCGGCTACCGTGGAGGTCGTCGTACTGGCTTGGCGCTTACGGACGAGTTCCATCTTCCTGAAATGAGTCAGCGTTATCCAGGCACGAACTTCAAGCAGGCTACGCTCGGCCCTGCCGTGGCCGAGAGAACCGCCTCTGAAATTTGGTCGGTTCTTCGATCTCTAACTTTGCCACCACTCTTATGGAATGTTTTTCCCTTCCATCCACACGAACCAAATAATCCATTCTCCAATCGCAAGTTTACGGCCCGAGAGCTTTTGCTCGTTGATGACCTTAACGAAAAACTAATTAAGTGGCTGAATATCCGCAGGATAGTGGCTATCGGACAAGATGCATCGCAGTATTCAAGCCGCTTTGGGCTTGAAGTTATAACTATTCGTCACCCAAGCTATGGTGGCGTAACGGACTTTCGTAATGGAATGAGCGAGCTGTATGACATTCCTTGTCAATACTTCAAGTTTAAGAGGGATCAAGGCGTACTTTTCTAATTTTGTTAGGTCCTCCCCAAAACTAGTAGCCCCAACGAGTTCGAAATACGTGTATAGCCTCGCAGATGTACTGTACCGAAATTTAGGTACAGTACAGGTACAGTGATCAGTTCTCACCAATTCAGCTAAAATACGCTAACCTACTGATTTGAAACTGGTTTTACCTATTTCAACCTTCGCTAGAATTCGCCCCGTTTCCCTGTAGAAACACTGTAAATCACCGACTCAAAATCCCCCGCCGCAAGGCGTGCCGGTTCGATTCCGGCCCCGGGCACCACCGCTTCTATTCAATGCGACGTAACGCGATAGCTTTCGACGCAGAAACCCCAAGAAATTCAAATACATGGTGCGAGATTAGCGTCGTCATCCGTCGCAATCCGTCGCTTCGCATCGCGCTATTGCAGCCCCCCCCCGGCAGGTCCCCCAAACTGACATTCATCACAAAAACCCTCTGGGTGACTTGATGCTGGCCGGCTTGAACAGGTAACCGTCCAGTGTTACGGCACCACCGCTTTTCCCTTTGTCCAGGCTTGGAAAGCTGACCTGTTCGGGCTGCATTCCCCCACCATGCGCAGTTCCTGGCACAGCACCGGCTAGCGCGAACGCCAGTGCCCCTGAAACCATCATCTGTCTATGCATGCCTCCGACGACGTCTATTGCAAGATTCCTCGCGCCAAGCCAAATATTTGCTACCTTCTGTAGAATCTTCGTCATCATCATTGCTACCTGAGACTTTCCTTTTAATGCATGAAGCAAATCATCAATACATCAGACACATATAAAGTCAAGTCTATCAGCCACTTGTGAATCGCCCGGTTTTCGCGGAGGCTGTTTGGTTAAAGTAAAACGGCCTCACCGGCGGTTGTGCCGAGTCGGGTGTAGTAGTTTGCTCAGCCTCGGCTGGTGGAACATAGCCGATCGATGAGTTCAAGCGTTTATGGTTGAACCAGGCCACCCATTCGAGCGTTGCCAGTTCGACAAATTTCCTGGTTTTCCAGGGTGCGCGGCGTTGAATCAGTTCAGCCTTGTACAAGCCGTAGATGATTCTTGGCCAGGCGTTGTCGTAACTGTCACCACCTGCCGACCGACGGCTCGATGCCCGCTTCGGCCAGGCGCTTGCTGTAGCGAATGCTGACGTACTTTGGTGCTATCAGTAGACCGATCTCGAAACAACGATCAAGTCCGTCGAATCCTCCCGCTCTTAACCATCGCGCGTGGGATTCACCAGCGTTTGAATACCTAAGCCCCTATGCCTCTAAAGACCTGGATTTCCCGCTTGCAGACCACGCGCTGCAGTTTGCTTGCCGCATTGGCCTTCTGCGTCTGCCTGCCCGCCAGTGCCACGCAGACCCCGCCACCAGACGCCGTCCAGCCGCCAACCCTAGTGTGGGGCGCCGTTCCCAGCGCGGATCTCTACCTGCTGGTGGCCAGCCCGCGTCTCAGCAAGCCCGAGCTGCAACAACTGGTGGCCGACAAGGTCGGTCGTGGCATTGGCGATAACCAAACCATCACCCAGGTCTGGAGCAATGTGCCGGAACCCATCCAGCTGTGGCTTTCGATCGACCCCGCGCGGCTTCGGGAAGCCAAGCTGTCCACGGATCAGGCCTTGGAGGCGCTGGCTTCCAAACTGGGGATTTCCGCCCAGCCCACCCAGGGAGTCCGCCCGCCCCAAGCGTGGATCTATTCCGGCGCCACACGCGAGAAGCTCGAAGCCTGGAGCGATGCGCCCCCACGGCTGGCGGACGGCACCGTCGTCAACCCATCGGAATGGGCGACATTGGCATACCTGCAATCCCCGGAATCCTGGGAAGCCTGGAACAAGGTTGGGTTAAGCCTTACGGTGTCCGCAGAGGCACGCGGCGATTCGTTGGAGAACGTCGTCAGCGAACGCCTGAAAGCCCTAGCGTCCCATCTGCCCGATGACGTGTCGGTATTGATCCTGCCGGCGGGTCGCGGATTGAATGAAGCCGACGGGATATTCGTCACGGTTGGGCGCGACGAGTAGCCCCGCACCCGGTGCTCCTGCCTCCCTGCTCACCTAAGACCAGGGGAGCAATCAAGCTGCCGCACCTTTACCGCTAGAATTCCGTCGCAGACAGGCTGGGCATCACGATCCGGCCAACCAACGGAAAGCTTCATTGGCGCAGGAGGTTCAATGGCAATCAAGGCCGTGGCATTCGACGTATTCGGAACCTTGGTCAACATCGATCGGCCAACCCGCCCGTTCCGCAAGCTGGTCCGCCTGCTGCACGAAGCGGGCCGCCCGCGCCAGCGCGACGACGGCATTCGGGCCATGAGCAGTGCGATCGACCTGCGGCAGGCTGCCCGTTTGTTTGGCGGGATGATCAGCGAAGATGCGCTGAACGCACTCGAAGCCGAGCTGCGCGAAGAGATTGAATCCATCACATTGTTCCCGGACGCCGCGCCAACGTTGCTGGCACTGAAGGCGCGCGGCATCAAGGTGGCGCTGTGTTCCAACCTGGCAGCGCCGTACGGCCCGCCCGTCCTGGACTTGCTGCCGTTTCAGCCGGACTTTTGCGCTTGGTCGTACGAGGCCGGGGCAGTGAAGCCGCAGCCTGAGATCTATCAGTATCTGTGCGAGGGCATTGCTTGCCAGCCCGAGGACGTCCTGATGATCGGCGACACCATCGAGGCCGACATGATCGGGCCTCGGAAGTTCGGCATGCACGGGTATCACCTGGACCGGCACGCGGCAACATCGAATTCGGCAGAGTCCGTACGTTCGCTGAGCGATGTGCTTACGCTGATGGCCGCGCGCCATTGACGCCAGGCCGTCCGAATAAGAAGGCGGCCCTATCCGCCCCGGCGCCGCCAGGCCCACCAGACCGCCCCGATCGGCGCAAAGATCGCCAACCACGACACCCCGTCCCACACCCCATCGCCCAGCAGCGCCGACACCAGCCCCACCACCGAGGCTACGCCTAGCCAGATCGGCACGCGGAACACCTCGCCCGCCGATTGCAGGTTCTCGGTCCGCGCGCCGCGCGCATCAACGTTCTTGCTCATTGCGCTGCCCCTTGCCGATCACCCTGCCGCAGCGCGCCGGCGGTCTCTGCGGCATCCTGGGTCAACGATTTCGAAGCCGTTGCCGCCTTGGGCTTGCGCAGCCATAGATACAGTCCGCTACCCAGCACCACGATTGCAAAGAGATCCAGCACCGCCCAAAGAATCTTGAGCGGCAGGCCGCCGTAATCCCCAAAATGCAGCGGCTGCGATAGGAACAGGGTTTTTACGTACCAGGGCATCTCTCGCGTGTCGGTCAGCTCGCCGTTAGTGGCGTCCACCAGCGCGGGCTTTAGCAGGCGCGAGGTCACGGGTGTGTTGCCCTTCATGAAGAACGTGTAGTGATGCGGGCTGGAAAACATCGTCCCCGGAAACGCGACGAGGCTCACCGCCATGTCCGGCACGGCGGCGCGGGCCGTGCGGATGGAAGCTTCCAGATGCGCGGGCTGCGTGACGGGCGGCAGGCCGCGGAACGGCGCGGTCATTTCCGCCATCTGGTCCATCTGCCAGAGGCTAAGCACGACTCGGTTCAGCGTATTGATGCTGCCCGTGATGCCAACGACCAGCAGCCACACCACGGTGACAATGCCCAACAGGTTATGCCAGTCCAGCCATTTGACGCGGGTGCTGCGCTGCGTGCGCAGCGCGCCAAATTTCAGGCGGCGCATGAAGGGGTAATACAGCACCACACCGGACACGATGGCGACCACCATCAAGAGGCCCATCGCGCCCAGGAACAGCATCCCCGGCAAGCCGGCGAACATGTCGGTATGCAGCTTGAGCATGACGTACATGAAGCCTTCGTCGGTGGCCGGTTCGTCCAGGACCTTGGCCGTGCGCGAGTCGATGACGACGGCGTTGTTCTCCTCGGGCGGCGCGTCGACGGCGCTGGCCATGGAGACATACGTGATGTCGGGATGCTCGTCCTGATCCCAGAACATGTAGCGGATGACTTCGCCCGGGCGGCGCTCCAGCGCGGTCTGGGCAATCTGGTCCATGCTGGCGTTGGGCGTGCCGGCGGGCATGGGCGGCGCTTCGACCACGCCCGACAGGTGCTCAATCTCTTCATGGAAGATCAAGGGTAGTCCGGTCAGACACAGCAGCAGCATGAAGACCGTGCAGACCAGGCTGCTCCACTTGTGTATCCAGGACCAGGCTTGCGTGGACATCTCGGCTTCCTTAGAAGGCGATGCTGGTCGAGAACGTGTAGGTGCGCGGCGAGCCCACGAATAGGTAGCCTGCCGTGGCGGTGCCCCAGTAGTTCCGGTTGAACAGGTTCTCGACGTTGAAGCGGAAGGTGACGGGCGTGCCGCTGATCTTGGTCTCGTAGCGCGCGCCGGCGTCAACGCGGGTCCAGCTTGGCACCGACAAGGTGTTGTCGGCGTTGGCATACGTCCTGTCGGTGTAGATGACGCGGCCCAGCACCGTCAGACCTGGGACGAACGGGGTGTCCCACTCGGCGCCCAGGTTGAATTGCCAGTCGGGCACGCCGATGGCCTTGTTGCCCTGCAGGCCAGGCGTGGCGGCCTTGTTGATGACGGCGTCGATGTAGCTGATGCCGCCCAACAGGCGCACACCCTTCGCGACTTCGCCGGCAAAGCTGGCTTCGACGCCTCGGTTGCGTTGTTCGCCGAATTCGCCAAAGGTGTTGCCCGAGATGCCGGAGCTGGGGCGGGTCAGCTCAAAGAGCGCGACAGTGGCCAGCATGTCGTCGTTCAGGTTGTACTTGACGCCGAGTTCCTTCTGCTTGGACTTGAAGGGCGACAGCGTTTCGCCTGGATTGGTGATGGCCGCGCTGGTGGGCGCGGTGTCGCCTTGCGACAGGCCTTCGACGTAGCTGGCGTAGACCGACAGATCCGGCCGCACCTTGAATACGACGCCGGCCAGCGGCGTGGTGGCGCTCTTGTCATAGCGCGGGCCGCTGGGCTCGCCGTTGGCGAAGTTGTAGTTCTGGCCCTGCACGTTCTGGCGGCGCGCGCCCAGCGTCAGTTGCAGCCGGTCGTCCATGAAACCCAGGGTGTCGGCCAGCGCGTAGCTGGTCAGCTTGGTGCTCTGGTAGCGGTTAAGCGGATTGCTGATGCCGGAGATGGACGGCGTGTCGAAGATGTTGCCGGCGTAGATATTGGAATTGCCCGGCGAAAAACCGGTGTAGAAGCCCAGGTCGGATTTCTGGTCCAGCAGCGTGTAGCTGAAGGCGACCTTGTGGCTCACGGGGCCGGTCTTGAAGTTGCTGCGCAGGCCGGCTTCGGTGGACTTGCTGTCCACCGTCATCCGCTGCCAGCCGCCAAAGAAGGAGTAATCGCCCTGCGTGTTCTGCAGCACGGGGTTGGCGGCGAAGGCGTCCCAGTCCAGCTTGCGCTGGCCGTAGCCTGCGTAGGCAGTCAGGTAGTCGGTGATGTCGTATTCGATCTTGAACACGCCGGCGGTATTGCGCCCGTCGCTCCAGCCCAGGCCCGGATACGGATTCTTGTTGCTAGGCGCCTCGGGAATCGAGGTCAGGTCCGCGCCAAGCTGAAACTGGCGCACGACGTTGTCGATGCGTTCCTTCTGCCAGATCAGGTCCAGGGAGGACCGCAGCTTTTCACCGCGATAGTCCAGCGCAACCGACCCCAGCGCTTCGCGTGTCGACTGGTCCTTGATTGGCGTGTCGCCGTCGCGCAGCATCCCGTTCACGCGGATGCCAAACGCGTTGTCGGGACCGAAGCGGCGTCCCACGTCGGCATGCACGCCAAAGACGGAGTCCGACATGACCGAGCCCGTGACCCGGGTGATGGGCTCATCGGTGGCGCGTTTGGGCACCAGATTGACGACGCCCCCCACGCTCCCGCCCGGCGTCATGCCGAAGAGCGCCGCCGACGGTCCCTTGATGATCTCCACACGTTCCAGGGTCTCGACCGGAGCGCGCCAATAAGGCGTCAGGCCGAACATGCCGTTGAACGCGAAGTCCGCGGTCGGCACATTGAAGCCGCGGATGGTGAGGTCTTCGTTGATGTTGGACCGGGCACTGCTCATGCGCACGGACGGGTCCATGGTGGCCACGTCGGCGACCGACCGGGCCTGCTCGTTCTCGATCGTCTGGGCGGTATAGCTGGTGACGCTGAACGGGGTGTCCATGACGGACGTGTTGCCCAGGATGCCCATGCGGGCGCCACCGCCGATCAGACCGCCGGCGATGGGCGCGGGCGCCTCGCCCAGGGCGACGGGCGCGCTGGTCACCGTGACGGTGGGCAGCACGGTGATCGCGGCCGGCGCTTGCGTCTGCGCCGATACCGAGGCGGCATAAAGCGCGGCGCTGCCCGCCAACGCCTGTTTCACCGCCCGGGCGACGCCCTTCTGCGTGCCTTGACGGCCATTCGATGCTTTACCCACAGCCCCACCCCATGCATTCTTTTATATAAAAGGCGCATGATAAGCATTCTCATTCGATATTGCTATGGGGTTTGTCTGGATGTGGCGTACGCACGTCAGTTACGTGCGCCGCGCCGATGAGGGTCGAATTCGCTGTCGGCCGGGAAAGCGCCTGGGCGCTGCCCTTGGTACGGCAATTCGGTGAACGGCATCACTCGGTAAACCGCAGCCGCCACCTACGCATCCGGGCTGCGGTCCACATAGACCAGCCCCGCAGCCGCCAGCTTTTCGCGCATGCCGTAGATATCCAGCCCCAGTTCCCCGGCGGCCAGCCGCTTGCGCTTGTCGGCCTCGTTGCGCAGACGCGCGTCGCACGCATCGGCCACTTGCGCCGCCCGCGCACGCGGCACGATGCACACGCCGTCATCGTCGGCAATGACGACATCCCCGGGTTGCACCAGCGCCCCCGCGCACACGACCGGCACGTTCACCGATCCGGGGGTCGCCTTGACCGTGCCCTTAGCCGATACGCACTTGGACCACACCGGAAACTGCATGTCCTTCAACGCGGCGACATCGCGGCAGCCCGCGTCGATCACCAGTCCTTGCACACCGCGAGCGCGCATGGAAGTGGCCAGCAGCTCTCCGAACATGCCGTCTTCATTGGACGACGCGCAGGCCACCACGACGATATCCCCGGGCCGGCAAAGTTCGATGGCGACGTGCAGCATCCAGTTGTCGCCCGGCTGCGCCAGCACCGTGATCGCGCTGCCCGCGATGCATGCGCCAGCGTAGATGGGCCGCAGCGTGGGCTGCAACAGGCCCGTGCGTTGCTGCGCTTCGTGCGCGGTGGCGACGCCTGCCGACGCCAGGCGTGCGATGACCGTGCTGTCCGCCCGCTCGATGTTCCTGACCGCAAGGCTCATGCCAATTCTCCGGTGACCTGCGGGAACACGCGCTGGTAGCCCTCGGCGTACTTGATCTTCAGGTTCGAGTTACGCGACGCCTGCACGCCGCGTTGCAGGGCGACGCGGGTGTAGTACTCCCACAGGTGTTCCTGCGCGGCCATGGTCTCGAAGGCCCGGCGCTTCTGGTCCCAGACTTCGGAGATATCCAGCAGCACTTCGGGCTTCCACTCGCACTGTTCCGGCTGATGCGGCTCAAAGAGGAATACGGGCGGGGCGCCCAGCACCGCTTGCTCCGGATGGTGCCCATGCGCCTGCGCGATCACGCGGGCTTCCTGCGCCACGTGCGTCGCCAGTGGGTGGTCGAAGTTGTACGGGTCTTTCTGGGAATGCGTCAGCACGAACTCCGGCTGCAATTCGCGGTAGACGTCCACCAGTTCGAACAGCGCCTCGTCCGATACGCGCAAGGGATAGTCGCCGCAGTCCATGAAGCGGATGTCGGCGCCCAGGATGCCGGCGGCCAGGCGCGCCTCGTCGCGGCGGTCGGCCTTGACCCGCTCCAGCGTCATGCCGGGCTGCTTCCACAGCTTGGCGGATTCGCCGCGTTCGCCAAACGACAGGCACACCACGGTGATTTTCCAGCCGCGCTTGGCGTACAGCGCGATGGCGCCACCCGCGCGCCACACAAAGTCCGCGGAGTGCGCGCTGACGACCAGCGCGTTCTTTTGCCGTTCCATTTCAGTTCCTTTATGCAGTGTTTCGCCCGCGGACCGCGCCGCGGCCCCGGGCTGGCGCAAAGGCCATCAATCGGCCTTGATGCCCGCGTCCTTGATGACCTTGGTCCATTTGGTGGTTTCAGCCGCCACGAATTCGCCAAGCTGCTTGTCCGTGCCGGGCGTGACCACCGCGCCCATCTCGGCAAAGCGCTTCTTCACGTCGGGGTGATTCAGCGCGGATTGCAGCGCGGCGTTGAGCTTTGCGGTGACGTCTGGCGGCAGATCCTTGGGGCCGATGAGTCCCCACCACACGGTGGCCATCGCGCCCGGCAGGCCTTGCGACACCACGGTGGGCACGTCGGGCAGCATGCTCGCCGGCTCGTCGTCCAGCACGGCCAGCGCGCGCAGCTTGCCCGCCTTGACGTGTGAGACGACTTCCAGCGGATTGATCGACATGAAGGAGATCCGCTGCCCCAACAGATCCGTCACGGCGGGCGAGCCGCCCTTGTACGGCACGTGCAGCGCCTTCATGCCGCTCTCGCGCTTGAGCAGTTCGCTGGCCAGATGGCCCGAGCTGCCATTGCCGGCCGACGCGTAGGTCAGCTTGTCCGGGTGTGCGCGGCCGTAGTCGGTCAGATCCTTCAAGGTCTTGAACGACGATTCGACGGGCACCACCACCGCCAGCGGCGCATAACCGATCGCGCCCACCGGCGTGAAGTCGCGCGCGGGGTCAAAGGTCAGCTTGGAGAACAGCGCGCCGTTGGCGGCCAGCGTGTTCGATGCGGTCAGCAGCGTGTAGCCGTCCGCCGGGGCACGCGCCACCGCGTCCATGCCGATGTTCGTCGCCGCGCCGGGGCGGTTGTCGACGATGATCGTCTGCTTCAGCGCGTCGCCCATTTTCTGGCTGACCAGGCGGGTGACGATGTCGACCCCGCCACCCGCGGCGTAGGGCACCACGATGCGGACCGGCTTGTCGGGATAGGCGCCCTGGGCGGCTGCCGGCAGCGGCGCCAGCATCGCGGCCATCAGGGCGCTTACTGCTGCGGCGGCGGCAAAGGTGCGGCGGGACCGGGACGGCGCGTAAGCCTTCATGGTTGTCTCCTGTGTCGTTATGCGTGTTGGTATGGGCGCATGATGCGCGCTGTACACTCATACCGTCCAATACCGTTTTCCACGACGATCTATTTGCTTTCCAAATCGATATGGATTTTCGCCAACTGCGTTACTTCGTCGCCGTCGCCGAGGAACTGAGCTTCAGCCAGGCCGCGCGCCGGCTGCATGTCAGCCAGCCGCCGCTCAGCCTGCAGATCAAGGCACTGGAAGAAGAGCTGGGGTCGCCGCTCTTGACGCGCACCAGCCGCAGCGTGGAACTGACGCAGGCGGGCGCGTTGTTCCTGGATCAGGCGCGCCGCGCGCTGGCGCATCTGGAACGCGCGGGCGAAGTCGTTCGGCAGTCCGCGCTGGGTGAAACCGGCGAGATCCGCGTGGCATTCACGGCGTCTGTGCCGATGTTCGACGCGTTCCCTCGCATCGTGCACGCCTTTCGCAAGGATTTTCCGGGCGTGGGTGTGGACCTGAGCCACCAGTCCACCGGACAGCAACTGCGTGCGTTGGCGTCCAAGGACATCGACGTAGGCTTTCTGCGTCCGTCCATCCTGTTCGTGCCGCCGCCCAATATCGCGACGCTGCCGCTGTGGACCGACCGGCTCATGGCCGCCCTGCCCCAATCGCATCCGCTGGCGCGCCGCAACGCGCCGTTGTCGATGACCGACCTGGCGGACGAGTCCTTCATCCTGTTCCCGCGCGGGCTTGGCTGCGGCTTGTTCGACCACGTGGGCGTGCTGGCCAGCCGCGCGGGCTTTGCCCCGCAAGTGGGCCAGGAAGCGCGCGAAGGCGCGACCATCATTGGCCTGGTGGCGGCAGGAATGGGCATCTCGATCCTGCCCGACACCTACATGAAGACGGGCATTCCCGGCGTGGCCTACCGCGAACTGGACACGCCGGATGCGCAAAGCCAGGTATTGCTGGCGTATCGTTCGGAGGATGGGTCCGCGCTGCTGCAGCGGTTCCGCGAAACCGCCCAGGCCGCGCAGTAAAGAAAGCGGCTACCAGCGATACCCGACGTTCAGCATGCCGCCGTAGCCCCGCTGACCGCCGCTTCCAGCCTGGCCAAACAACTCTCCGCTAACCTGCCACGACTCGCGGACATTGCCTGCCACGCCGATTCGCAGTTCAGCAGCGTCGCGCATGGGCGTTGCCTGGAAGGTCGATGCGCCCACGTTGGCTTTCGCGCTGCCCGAGTTGTGCAGCCAATTGGCTTCGACATAAGGCCGCACCGGGGTGGCGGCGTCGTTGCCAAGCGGATACGCGCGGACACCCACGCGCGAAGTAACTGAACTGGCGGGCGAGTTTTTCAGCGTCATGCTGGGCAACACAGCGTCCTGGGCGTCGTATCGCGTGTAGGCCAGTTGCGCTTGCGGCACGACGACCATCGCACCCAACGCGGAATCGGTGGCGAAGGGCTTGAACGCATATCCCGCTTCCACCGACGCGGTCCAGGTGTTGGAACGGTATCGGGCCGAGCCCAGTTCGCTACTGATCTCGTTGGAATAGCGGCCGAACTGCAACCACGAATCGGCATACGCGCCCAAGCGGGTGGCATCGTCGGCGTAGGCGGTGGCATAGATGCCCACCGAATATCCGGTGACCTTGCCTCGGGCATCGGCACGCATCGCCATGCCGGTTCCCGGGTGGATGAGTTGGGAAGTGGCGTTAGTGCGCGCCTCGCCCGCGCCGGCCATGACTCCTGCCTTGAGGACTCCTTGCTGTCCTAGTCGCGTGCTCACGAGGTCGGCGCCCATCTGCAGCATGGCGGTGTCGGTATCGATGCTGACCTGACCTTCCTGAAGTTTCGTGCCGGTGTGCCGCGCGCCCTCGGTACGGGCCCACACCTGCCGGGACGCGCTGGCGGGCGCAGATTGACCTGCCGACGTTTGCGCCACGGTCCGATCCGCCAGGCGATGCACGAACATCCGGGTCGCCGCGACGTGATTGCCGATATGCGCGCCGTTTTCCGGTGAGACGTTCTGCAGCTTGCCCGGCGCAGAACCGGGCGTGCCAGCGCCACTTCCGGGAGGCGTGGTCACACCACTGCCGGGAGGCGTTTCGGGGCCACCACCCGGCGGAGTTTCAGTGCCGCTGCCCGGAGGCGTCTCAGTGCCGCTGCCCGGCGGCGTTTCGATACCGCTGCCGGGAGGCGTCTCGATACCGCTGCCGGGAGGAGTCTCAGTGCCGCTGCCCGGCAGCGTCTCGGTGCCGCTGCCCGGAGGCGTCTCAGTGCCGCTGCCAGGCGGCGTTTCAACGCCACTTCCGGGCGGCGTCTGACCGCCCGGATCCGTGGCGCCGCCTTCTTCCGGCGGCGTCGTCGACGTCAGATACCAATCGGACGCCACGCCGCCCGTGCCGCCCTGAACCAGGAAATACTCGTAGCCATTCAAACCGAGGCTGATGGTTGAGGGCCGGTAGCCAGTCGAGTTGGCGTCCAGATAAAAGGCATTGCCTGAAATCGTGGCCCCGTTGGTGGCCTGCACGAGCCGGATGCCTTGCGTGGTCAACGCGCCTGCGCCGCCGGCGTTCAAGACACGCAGCCCGGTGGTGCCCGTGACCGCACCGCCGTCCACGACGAGCCGGTCGGTCAGGGACGTATCGTCGCCCAGGTGGGTATTCATGACCAAGGTGCCGCCGCCGATGTAGTCGGAGACGGTAAGCGTCTTGAATCCGGATTGCGCACCGGGAGACACGAACTGCACGACACCCGCGTTGGTCAGGCTCTTGACGGCAGAATCGCCGCGCACGTTCCAAACGCTGCTGGCGTCTAACTTGACACTGTCCACCGAGCCCTGCCCCGCGCGCACCGCGCCGGTCCACTCACTGCCGCTCGCCAGGCCAATGTCGACGCGGCCGCTGTCGGCGGTCAACACGTCGCCCGTCATGAGCGCGCCTGTGGCGTTCAGGGTGACGCGTTGCGTCTGGTACGGTTGCCCGGGGACGATTCCCGCGCTGGGGGTCGCCTGCGTTCTAAGCAGGATGCCGCTGGCTTCGTCGCCGCCGGCCCGGGCCACCACGGTGGCGTTCTGGACGGTGATGTCGTGGTCTCCGCCCCTGACGAGAAATCCCACCCCATCGTGGGTCTGAAGGTTGCTGCCGTCCGACAATACGAGCGAATTGGCGCCCTGCGGCTCGTAGCGCACGCTCTGCACGCCGTTTGCGTTTTGACCCGTCATGATGACTTGCGTGTCGCTCAGCGAAACCGCCGTGTCGCCGGCGCCGATGTTTCCAAGCAACTGCACGCCGATCGAGCCTGTGGATTGCCCGTTCAACTGTGAATTGACAGCGTCGATGCGTGCCTCGTCGGTTGCCCGAAGCGCTGCGCCCGTGATGCCGGACACGTCCACGGTAACGCCGTCCAATGTCACGTGCGTGCCGCGATGGTTGGCACTCACGCCTACCCCATTCATGACTTCGGCCAGGATATGCGTTCCCACGGCATCGATCGTTGTTGCCGCCGTGTCATCGATCGAGTGTGCATACAGGCCGGCCCGTCTTCCGCGTAAGGTCCCGCCTTCAATCTGTACCGCCCCATTGCGGCTTCGGATCGCATACAAGTCCGCACGGATGTCCAGGTTCTGTCCGGTCATCGCATGGTTGTTCATCACCGTGACGCCCTCGTTGACCGCAACGGCTTCGCTGCCGATTGTCACGTTCGTCAAAGACGCCGAAGACCCACTGGTTTGACTCGCCTCGTTATACAAGAGCACGCCGAAGTCCACCGAATGCGGACCGGCAACAACCGTATCCGTCATGGTCAGGCTGGAACCGTCGACAACGGAAATCTGGCCTTCAATGGTGCTTCCTTGAACGGTGACGATGGCATTTTGCGTGATATGCACGGTTGCCGCCGAGGCATTTTCTGTGCCTCCTGCCTTGACGTGGCTGTCGGTCAGCGACAGCGTGGCCTCTTGCACCGAAAGGTCCGCCCCCGTCGCCGCGCCCATGTCATCCACGCTGGACACAATGACGTTGGACAGTTCGACGCGCCCGCCTGACTGGACGCGCACGCCATAGTTGTTGACGCCATTGCGATCAATGCTCTTGATCTCCAGGTCACTTGCCGTGATGACGCCCCCATCGGAGGCACGGACGGTCCCCTGAAAACCGCCTGATCCCGACACGGTTCCGCCAAGCAGATTGATGCGGCCCGCATCGGTCGCAAGCACGGCCGTTGCCTCCGAGGAGATGAGGGAAATGTCGGCGTGAACAAAACTATTTTCCTGGGACGCGGACAATGCAGCCCCGGCTTGCGTCTGGATCGTGCTGTCCGTGATCGTGATCGAGCCTCCGCTTTGGGCATGGGCGCCTCGGGCGTCCGCCTCTGCGGTCACGGTGATGCCGTTGACGAAGATGCTGTTGCCCTGATTGTTGACGCGGATTGCGTCTCCAGTGTTGACGTTGATGCTCGCGCCGGGGAACACCTCCATCGACGTGTTGCCTTCCGGGTCATCAATGAGGATAGGCGCTGCCGGTGCCGCCAACACCATCAAGGGAAAGGCCGGGACCGTGGCGGCGAGAATCGCCGCGACAACCGGGGAAAGGGGGAAATGCATCGCAAGCTCCGTAACCCGTGCGCGGCCTCGGAGATGCGAAAAGCCAGATGCCAGCCAAGTGCAGCAACGCCGAACCGCCACGAAAAAAAGCGACCATTCTCTTGACGTCGCGCAAGCTCGCACATCGAAAGACTTCTAAAGCTCGCTCCCCCTCTTGCAAAAACGCGGTAACACGCAACAATTCAGACCAGTTCCCGCAACAATGTGCAAAACTGGGGCTGTCCCTGTTTCCGGACGAAAAAAGGGCCGCTTCGAAAGCGGCCCGCAAACATCGTCCCGCACCGGGACGGATACTCAAATTACGCGGCTCACACGCTGTCCAACGCGGACCGGTCCACGCTTGCCGCCGCGGACGCCGCGTCCTGCATCGCTTCGATGAACACGGGCGCGCACAACCCAGCCACGACCGCCGCCAGATCCGGATCGATATCGTCGTAGGCGTGACGCGCGGCCAGCATGTTCAGCGAGCCGATCACCCGCCCCGCGTGCCGCACCGGAATGTTGAACGCCGACTGCAGCCCGCGCTCGATCAGCATCGGCGCTTCGGAGAAAACGGTACGCACGTCGTCTTCGTTGCTGGCGACATACAGGCGCCCTTCTTCCAGCACCAGCCGTGACCACGGGCCGTTGCCGGTGGCCTTGAAGCCGCCGAGCGGACTGATGGTGTCGTCCGACGTGTGCAGACGCTTCATCAGTTTGTGGTCCTGCAAGTACAGCAGCGCCGTGAACAGCTTGTGGCCAAAGCAGTCTTGCAGCAGGTTGGAGATCACGCCCCACTGCGCCTGCCGGTCGCCGGCCAGCGCCAGATCGCGGGCGTGGCCAGCCAACGCGTTGAATGCGGAGGCCTTGGTCATGCGTTGATTTCCTCGAGCACGACGCCACGCGTGTTCTTGCCGTAGAACAGGATGCCCAGGCCGCCGACCAGCAGGATCGCGGTCATCATGGCAAACACGCCGGCAAAGCCCAGGACCGGATACGCCACGCCAACGATGGTGGGCGATGCAATGGAGCCGATGCGGGCAAAGGCGGAGGCCGCGCCCATGCCGGTCGCGCGGATCGACGTGGGATAGATTTCGGCGGTGTAGGTGTATTGACCGGCGATCACACCGTTCATGCCGAAGGACAGCAGCATGCTCAGCATGATGATCTGATGCTCGCCGCTGGCCAGCGCCAGGCCCAGCGCCGACAGGCACGACAGCAGCATGTACGCCAGGATCGTGTACTTGCGGCCGACCTTGTCGTTGAAGTACGCGGCCGAAAAGTAGCCCGGGATCTGCGACAGGTAGATCAGGATCGTGTACGAGAAGCTCTTGGTGATGGTGAAGCCGCGCTCGACGAGCAGGCTGGGGATCCACACCAGGAAGGCGTAGTAGCAGAACAGCACGGTGATCCAGAACACCCAAACCAGCGCGGTGGTGCCCAGGTATTGCTTGGAGAACAGCGACGTCAGCTTGGCCATGGCGGTCTGCTGGTCTGCGGGCGAGGACGCAGCCTTGCGCGTGGCGACAGGCGTAGGCAGCGGGCGGCCGGTGCTTTGCTGCACTTCGGCTTCGATGGCTTCGCAGATGCGGTTGGCCTCGGAAGTCTGGCCGGTGTGTTCAAGCCAGCGGGGCGACTCGAACAGCGACTTGCGCCACCACAGCAGGAACACGACCGGCACCGAAGCGATGATCATGATGTAGCGCCAGCCGTCGTCGCTCATCGGGACGATGAAGTAGCCCAGGAGCGCCGACATCACGAAGCCGAACGAGAAAAATCCCGCCAGCGCGCCGGTGAAACGGCCGCGGTACTTGCTGCTGACGAACTCGGCCAGGTACGGCGCGATGATGGCGCCTTCCGCGCCCATGCCGATGCCGGCGATCATGCGCAGGATGTAGAACTCGTGATAGTTGCGCGCAAAGGCGTTGACGAACGTGGCGACGCAGAACAGCAGCAGCGCCCACATCATGATCTTCTTGCGGCCGTAGCGGTCGCCCAGGATGCCGGAGAACAGCGCGCCGACCAGGAAGCCGACGTACGTGCTGCTGGCGATCCAGCCGATCTGGCCGGTGGTCAGGCCCCACTGCGTGCGCAGCGAGGGAATGATGAAGGCGATGATGCCGGCGTCCAGTGCTTCGAAGGCGAGCCCAAGGCCGCCGATCATCAGCAGCCGGAAATGAAAGCTGCTGAAGGGCAACCGCTCCAGGCGGTCGGATACGGAAAACATGATGGGGAAGTTCCGGAGATAAAAGGAAGGGGACCGTCAGCAGGCGTTCTTGTGCAACAGGCCGCGGTTCATGATGAGCTTGATCGAATCGGGCTTGGTCAGCAGTTCGATGTCGTCCAGCGGATTGCCATCGATCAGCAGCAGGTCGGCGTAGGCGCCTTCGCACACTTCGCCCAAGAGGCCTTCCTGGTTCAGGATCTCGGCGCCGATCAGCGTCGCCTGCTGGATGACCTTGGCATTGCCCAGCACGCGGCTGCGCAGCACCAGTTCGTCGGACTGCATGTAGTGGGTTTCGCCCAGCAGGTCGCTGCCGTAGCCCATCTTCACGCCGACTTCGTCCAGGATCTCCAGCGCGGTCAGGCCTTGCGTGCGCACGGTGGCGATCTTCTTGACCGAGTCCAGCGGCAGGCCGTAGCGCTCGCCGTCGTTGGCCAGGCCTTCGTAGGTGATCAGCGTGGGCACCATGTAGGCGCCATGTTCCTTCATGACCTCGGCGGCCTCGCGGTCGACGAGATTGCCGTGCTCGATGGTGCGCACGCCGCAACGCACGGCGCGCGTGATGGCGCGCGGGGTGTAGGCGTGGGCCATCACGTAGGTATTGGCGTTATTGGCCTCTTCGACGATGGCGATGAGCTCGGCCTCGGAGAAGCCCAGGTTCTGGATGGGGTCGTTGGGCGAAGCCACGCCGCCGGACGCCATGACCTTGATCTGCGTGGCGCCCTTCAGGATTTCCTCGCGCACGGCCAGGCGGCAGTTGTCCACGCCGTCGACCACGCGGCCGATGTTGCCGATCTTGACCGAGCAGGGGCACGGATCGAGTTCGTCGTTGCGCTGGCGGAAGTCGCCGTGACCGCCGGTCTGGGACAGAGCCTTGCCCGAGCAGAAGAGCCGCGGGCCGTCGATGGTGCCGTCCAGCACGGCCTGCGCCAGCGCCCAGTCCGCGCCGCCCGCGTCGCGCACGGACGTGAAGCCGCGGTCCAGCATGCCCTGCATGATGGGCAGCGCGCGCAGCAGCGCCAGCGCGTTGGGCAGGGACGCGACGCGGCCCAGGTTGAACGACGACGCCACGACGTGCACGTGGCAGTCGATCATGCCGGGCATCAGGGTCATGCCCTTGGCGTCCACCACCTGTGCATCCGCGGCAGCCGGTTCATCGGCGCCAATGCGGGTGATCACGCCATCCTCGACCAGCACGGTCGCGGCGGCTTCAAGGGCCAAGGTTCGGGTATTGAGGATCCTGCAATTCTTGATGACAACCGGCTTCATAAATCGACCACGTAAACAGTTCAAAACGCCGGGAAATCACGGCATGCCGAACTCTACCGGTACAATTCGGGGGTCCGATACCGGGTCTCCCCCTATGCGTTCGACACAAATTTGAACAGCCTTATGAGCATTACTCATACCCCCCTATGAGACGTCGCTGCCCCACCCTTTCTGAGTTAAACGCATTCTCCGCGGCGGCCCGGCACTTGTCGTTTTCCAAGGCGGGCAAGGAACTGTTCGTCACGCAAAGCGCCATCAGCCGGCATATCGCCACGCTGGAGAACTACCTGGGGCATGCGCTGTTCATCCGGGGCACCAACGGGCTGCAGCTCACGCGCATGGGCGCCACCTATCTCAGCCTGATCCGACCGGCCCTGCATACGCTCGAAAGCGCCACGTCACAGGTCATGGCGACGCAGCAGTCGGCAAAATCCCTGAACGTATCGGCCGCGCCCACCTTTGCGGCGCAATGGCTGTTTCCGCGATTGAAGACGTTCCGCGAGGTCAACCCGGACATTTCCATCAATTTCGTGCGCTACAGCGTGGCGGATTACAAAAGCACCGAGCTCGATTTCGATGCGTCGATCCAATATGGGTATGGCGACTGGCACGACGGCGACGCCAAATACCTGACGGGGCGTGAAACGCGCCTGGTGTGCTCGCGGGAATATCTGGATCAGCACCCCATCGGCAGCCTCGAAGACATCAAGCAATGCACGCTGCTGCAGCACATCGAGATTCCGCTGTCCTGGGAATATTGGTTCTCGACCTACCTGGGCGATTATGACCGCGCACGATTCGGCCCGGGCTTCAATCTGTTTTCGATGATTATCCAGGCCGCGTCTTCCGGCTTTGGCGTGGCGCTGATGCCGCATTGCCTGATCGAAAAGGAACTGGCCACCGGGCAACTGGTGGACATTTTCGACCGGACGTTTGAAAGCCCGCTTGGCTATTATCTTTGCGCGCCGAACTGGCGCAGCAACATGGAAAGCTACGAACGGCTGAGCCAGTGGCTGGCGCACGAGTGTTTTCACGGCGGGCACGGCGGCGACGCCGCCCTGCCCACTGACGTGCGGCCCGCGCCGGGAAAGCCGGCTGCTGGACGGATGGCGCCCGCGCAGCCCGGTGAATCCGACTGCCCGTATTGCGGGGCGGCAGCCTAATCGTCCGGCGCAAACGCCCGCCCCAACCGCCTTTATCCCAGCTTCGCGCAAGCGCGCTTGATGCGCGCGCAGCCCTCTTCCAACTGTTCCATCGACGCCGCGTACGAGATCCGGAAGAACGGCGACACCCCGTACGCCGCGCCTTGCAGCACCGCCAGGTTCTCCTCGTCCAGCAGGTACATGATGAAGTCCTCGTCGGTCTTCAGTTGCTTGCCCGCGGGCGTCGTCCTGCCCAGCAGCCCCTCGCAGGACGGAAACACGTAGAACGCGCCTTCCGGCATGTGGCAGTCGATGCCGTCGATGCGGTTCAGGCTGGCCACGATCATGTCGCGGCGCGCCTGGAAGATGCGGGTGCGTTCGGCCATGAAATCCTGCGGGCCCGACAGCGCCTCCTGCGCGGCCGCCTGGCTGATCGAAGACGGGTTGGACGTGCTCTGCGACTGCAGCTTGGTCATCGCCTTGATCAGGTCGGCCGGCGCCGCCCCGTAACCGATACGCCAGCCGGTCATCGCATAGGCCTTGGACACGCCGTTGATGGTGAGCGTGCTCGCCTTCAGGTCGGGGGCCACCTGCGCCAGCGTGGCGAACTGCCGGCCGTCGTACAGGATGTGCTCGTAGATGTCGTCAGACATCAACCAGACATGCGGATGGCGCCGCAGCACTTCGGCCAGCGCCAACAGCTCTTCGCGCGAATAGGCCGCGCCGCTGGGGTTATTGGGACCATTCAGGATTACCCAGCGCGTGCGCGGCGTGATCGCCTTGTCCAGGTCGGCGGGTTGCAGCTTGAACCCCTGCGCGGGCGGGCAGGCCACGAAGACCGGCGTGCCGCCCGCCAGCAGCACGATGTCGGGATACGACACCCAGTACGGCGTGGGCACGATCACCTCGTCGCCCTCTTCGACGGTGGCGAGCAGCGCGTTGAAGATGATCTGCTTGCCGCCGTTGCCGACGATGATTTCGCTGGCAGCGTAGTCCAGGCCGTTGTCGCGGCGGAATTTCTCGCGGATGGCGGCCTTGAGCTCGGGCGTGCCGCCCACGTCGGTGTACTTGGTGCGCGACTGCGCCATCGCGCGCACGACCGCCTGCGTGACGTTGTCGGGCGTATCGAAGTCGGGCTCGCCGGCCGTCAGCGCGACGATATCGCGGCCGGTGGCGCGCAGTTCACGGGCCCGCTGGCCCGCCATCGAGCTGGGCGAGGGTTTGATGCGCTGGATGCGCGCGGCGGTCTGGATCATGGAAGGTCCTGGAATTGACGGGTTGCAAGCAGGGGGGGGGTGCGGGGGCAATCAGGCTGGCGTTACTGCCGCCACTGCCGCAGGTAATCAAGAAAGATCCGGTCTACGCGCGCCTCGTTGCCATCCGAGTGGCCCGCCGAATGCGGCGTGACGAATGCGTTGGGCAGCGTCCATAGCGGCGATTCGGCATCCAGCGGTTCGTGTTCGAACACATCCAGATACGCGCCGGCCAGCGTCTTTGCGCGCAGGGCGTCGATCAGTTCGGCTTCAGCCACGATCTCGCCACGCGCCACGTTGACGAGCCGGGCGTGCGGCGCCATGGCGGCGAGCACACGCGCGTTTACCAGCCCGCGTGTGCGATCGCTTAAAGGGCAGGCCAGCACCAGCCAGTCGGCGCGTCCGGCAATGCGTTCCAGATCCTCGAACGCGTAGGTTTCGATGCCATCGGCGGGCGGCGTGGCCGCGCTGCGAACAGCGATGACGTTCAGGCCCAACATCCGCAGATATCCGGCAAGCGTCTGGCCGATCGGCCCCCATCCCACGATCACGGCGGTCTGCCCGGCCAGGTCGCGCGGCAGCAATCCGCCGATCAGTGGCGTCCACGTGCGCGCCCGCTGCGCGTCGAACAGGCGGGGAAACTCGCGTGCCAACGACAGGATCGCGGCCAGCGCCGTCTGCGCCACCACCTGCGCATTGGCCCCGGACGACGTCGTGACGCGCACGCCGCGCGCCTTCAGTTCGCCGAAGATCGGGCGGTCGGCGCCCGCCGAATGCACGTGCACCCAGGCCAGCTTCGGCGACCGGCGCAGCGTGACGTAAAACGCCTCCAGCGGTTCGAGGACGCGATGCTTGGTCGACAAGCCCGTCACGTCGCGCGAGATGAAGGCGACATCCACATCCGCCGGCTCATTGCCGTGCGCCTGGGCCGCAATCACGGCCTCGAAGGGGCGCTCGTCCAGGGCCTGGCTGATAGCGTCGCCGATCCGGTCCCGCGTCGATGCGGACATGAGGATGCGCAAGGGTTGTGGTGTGCTCATGTGGGCAATACGCCTGCAGCGCTCATTTCAGTTCGCTCCCTGTTGCGTGCGGTGGAGACGGCGCGATGCGCCAGATCGAAGGAAATTCTAGAGCGCGGTTTTCTTCACTACAAATTGTTGGTTTTTGCTTATTATTCGGTTTCACCAATATATGAAACGGTGGGGAGCATGACGGCCAAACGCAGCATCACCCTGCGGCACTTTCGCAGCTTCGTCGCCGTGGCCAACACGGGTTCGTTCACCGTTGCCGCGTCGCAATTGTTCCTTACCCAGTCTTCGCTGACGGCGACGATCCAGCAGTTCGAAGACGCGGTAGGCGTCAAGCTGTTTGACCGCAGCACACGCCGCGTGGCGATGACGCCGGAGGCCGCGCGCTTCAGGGCCGAAGCCGAGCGCATCCTCAGCCAGTTCGACGGCGCCTTGAGCGACCTGGAAGCGTTGTCGCAAGGGCGTCAGGGGCATGTGCGGATCGCGGTGGTGGCGTCGGTCACCAACTACTTCCTGGGCGACGCCATCGCGGCGTTCCGCCTGGCTTATCCCAAGATCACGTTCTCGTTGCACGACGCCGGCTCGGAACAGGTGGAAAAGATGATCGCCAACGGCGACATCGATTTTGCGATTTCGACCTCGCACCATGGCTTTGACGAGCTGGTCTACACACCGCTGTTCGAAGACCGCTACGGCGTGATCTGCGCGGCGTCCTATCCGTACGCGCAAGGCGCCAAGCCCTTGAAGTGGGCTGACCTGGACCCGGCGGAATATGTGGGGTTTACCGAGGACACGGGCATCGGGGCGTTCCTGCGCGCGCATGCCGGCAAGCCTGGGTTCTTTGAGCAGCAGCACGACGAAGTGTCGCGGACGTCGTCGCTACACGCCGTGCTGCGCGGCGGCGGGCGCTACTCGATTCTGCCGGCGCTGGCGGCAAGTTCCATCGCGCCGCCGCAGACCCAGGGGATCGAACCGGGGACGTTCGTGTTTCGGGAATTGAGTTCGCCGCGGTTGTCGCGCGAGGTCTGTCTGATTACGCGGCGGCTGCGGTCGCTGTCAGCGAGTTCCGAGCTGTTCCTGCAGTACATGCGGGACGTGATCAACGAAAAGCCGGTACCGGCGGGGGTGAAGGTGTCGGGGAAAAGGTCCAGGAAGGCGGCGTCTGCCGGTGTCTGACACCTGCACCGCCGGTGTCTGACACCCAGGACAGTCGACAATTCACCGCAGGTGTCTGACACCCATGGAGTCGGTCTGCATCTTGAACCGCTGCCGCAAGGGTGTCAGACACCTTTTCTGCACGGGTGCCGGACACCCACGCCGGGGGCTACTGCACCGCGATCTTCGCTTCCTTCACCAGCTTGCCCCATTTGGCGCGTTCGGCTTCGATGTGTGCGGTGAAGTCCTGGGGCGAGCCGCCCGTGGCCTGCGCGCCTAGTTCGGTGAGCTTCTTGCGCACGGCCTCGTCGGCCAGGATCGCGTTGACCTCCTTGTTGAGCCGGTCCACCACGGCCTGCGGCGTGCCGGCGGGTGCAACCACGCCGGTCCAGGACAGGGACTCGTATCCCTTCAGGCCCGCCTCGGTCAACGGCGGAATCCCCGGCAGCACCGACAGCGGCGTGGTGCTGGTGACGGCCAGCGCCTTGACCTTGCCGGATTGCGCCAGCGGCACCGCCGACGGGGCGTTGTCGAAGATCATGTTGATCTGGCCGCCGACCAGGTCCACCAGCGCCTGGCCGCTGCCTTTGTACGGCACGTGCATCAGGTCCACGCCCGCCATGTTCTTGAACAATTCGCCCGACAGGTGCGTCGAGCTGCCCGCGCCCGAGGACGCAAAGGAATACTTGCCGGGGTTGGCCTTGGCCAGCTTGATCAGGTCGTCCACACTGGACACCGGCATGTCGTTGTTCACGATCAGCACGTTGCTGATGGACGCGGTGTACGCCACGGGCTTCAGGTCGCGGTCGGCCTTGTAGCCCGGGTTGTTGTACAGGAACTCGTTGATGGCCAGGATGCCCGTCGTGCCAAAGAGCAGCGTCTGGCCATCGGGCGCGGACTTGGCCACCATGGCCGCGCCGATGTTGCCGCCGGCGCCCGAGCGGTTTTCGACCACCACGGGCTGCTTGAGCGCCACCGCCAGCCGCTCGGCCAGGAGCCGTCCGATCACATCCGTCGACCCGCCGGGCGCGAAAGGCACGACCAGCGTGACCGGGCCCTTCGGATAGGCGGTTTGCGCGCCCGAGGCCGTGGTCACGCAGGACAGCACGGCCAGCGCCGCGCCGGCCAGTTTCCACTTCTTCATTTTTTTCCCCTTGATTTTTGGGTTGCTGGTGAAGCAACCCTGCCGATCATAGGGAGCGCAATCCTGCGCCACAAATGAGAAATTCCAGTGGATTAATCGGTGCAATCAATATATTCGGGAATGCCCGGATGCTTATCCGCGTTGCGGTCCGGCCCCGCGCAGCAGCTTGCCTGGGAGCTCGCCCGTGGCCTGGCCGCGCTCGAAGATCGGTAGGCCGTTGACCAGCGTGGCCACGTAGCCATCGGCACGCTGCACCAGCCGGCGCCCGCCGCCCGGCAGGTCGAAGACCATTTCCGGGCAGTGGACCTTCAGCGCATCGGGATCGATGATGTTGATGTCGGCCTTGTACCCTGGCTGCAACAAGCCGCGATCGTGCAAGCCATAGACCAGCGCGGTGTCGCGGGTTTGCCGGCGCACCACGTGTTCCAGCGGCAATAGCGGGCCGCGGCGGCGGTCGCGCGTCCAGTGGCTGAGCATGAAGGTCGGCATGCTGACATCGCAGATGTAGCCGCAATGCGCGCCGCCGTCGGACAGGCTGTTCACGGTATTGGCGTGCTGCATCAACTGATGAAGGTGATCCAGGTTTTCGTACGAGTAGTTGAAGGACGGGTAATAAAGAATCGCCCGGCCGTCGTTCTCCAGCATCAGGTCGTACACCAGCTCCAGCGGCGGGCGCCCGGTGCGCGCCGCCATGGCCGCCACGCTGTCTTGGGGCAGCGGTTCGTAGTCGGGATCCTGGCCTAACCGGTAGATCTTGTGAAAGCTGCTGAATAGCGTTTCGGCCCGGCGGTCCAGCAGGCCGCGCTGCTCGCTCATGATTTTCTGACGGACCTGCGGATCGCGCAGCTGCGCGAGCTTTTCCGGCAGGGGCAGCGCGTGCAGCGCCTGATAGGTCGGATGGGCAATGAAGGGGTGCAGCGAACTCTGCCAGGAGAACAGGATGCCGAGCGGCCGGCCGCTGATGCCGGCCATGAGCGGCACGCCTTCGTCGCGCGCCTTGTCCAGCGTGCGCTCGATCTGCTTCCAGACGTCTGGCGCGCCATCGGTCTGCTGAAGGTTGAACAGCACCGGCAGACGATTGTGGCGGGCAAGCTGCTCCAGCCAGGGGATCTCGCCTTCCATTGCGGGATGGTTGGCCGTCATCTGGAACACGCCGTGACCGACTTCGCCCATGACCGATCCCAGCGCGCTGATCTCTTCGCCGGTGGCGAACGTGCCCGGGGGATACTTGCGCTCGTCGTACTTGTGCAGGAACGTCCGCGACGTCGAAAAGCCGACCGCGCCCGCCTGCAAGGCGGCGCGCACGACCTCGCGCATGGCCAGCAGGTCTGCGGGCGAGGCCTCGTCGTGATGAATGGCGCGATCGCCCATCACGTACGCGCGCACCGCGCTGTGCGGAATCTGCGCGCCGATGTCCAGCGCCTTGGGCCGCCGGTCCAGCGCGTCCAGGTACTCGGGGAACGTCTCCCAGTCCCATTCGATGCCTTCGGACAGCACCGAGCCCGGAATGTCCTCGACGCCTTCCATCACCTTGATCAACCATTCGCGCCGGTCGGGCTTGACCGGCGCAAAGCCCACGCCGCAGTTGCCCATGATGGCGGTGGTGACGCCATGCCATGTCGACGGGCTGAGATACGGATCCCATGTCGCCTGGCCGTCGTAATGGGTATGGATGTCGACCCACCCCGGCGTCACCAGCGCGCCCGCCGCGTCGATTTCTCGCCGCGCCGCGCCCGCCTTGCCGCCGGCCTGGACGATCGTGCCGCCGTCAATGGCCAGGTCGCCCACCCGGGCGCTGGCGCCCGAACCGTCCACCAGCGTGCCGCCGCGTATCACTACATCGTGCATCGTTGTCTCCCGGGGCCCGCGGGCCCGTCAGCCTTATTCCAATACCAGCCCGATCCGGCGGATCACGTCGCCCCACCGCGCGCTGTCGCGCTGCACGATGGCCGAAAATTCCTTGGGACCCGCGCCGCTGACCTCGTTGCCCTGCGACAGGATGGTCTGGGTGATTTCGGGGGTCTCCAGCGCGGCGCGAAACACCTGGGCGACACGCTCGGCCAGTGCGGGCGGCATGTCGCCCGGGCCGAAGATGCCTTGCCAGCCCACGATGTTCAGTCCCTCGATCCCCTGCTCTTCCAGCGTGGGCAGTTCTGGCAGCACGCTCAGACGCCGGTCCGTGGCCGGGCCCAGCAGCTTGACCTTGCCGGCACGCGCGTTCTCGACCGCCGTGGCGGTGCCGTCGAAGTAGACCTGCACGTCGCCCGCCAAGAGCGCGCGGCTGGCGTCGGCGGTGCCCTTGTAGGGCACGTGGACGATGTCGGTGCCCGTCTTCATCTTGAGAATCTCGCCATTCAGGTGCGAGGTCGATCCGGCGCTGTACGAGGCGTAGTTCAGCTTTCCGGGATTTGCCTTGGCGTAGGCGATCAACTCGGCCGTCGTGGAGAACGGCGCGTTGTTGTTGGCGACCAGCACGGTGGCCGATCTGACCGCCTGCAACACCGGCGTGAAGTCCTTGACCGGGTCGTACGGCAGCTTTTTGTAGAGGTGCGGATTCTGCGTGTGCGTGACCACGATGGTGTACAGCAGCGTATAGCCGTCCGGCTTGGCGCGCGCCACGTCCTGCGCGCCGATCATCGTGCCCGCGCCCGGCTTGTTCTCGATGATGACGGAGGCGCCCGTCTGCTGCGATACCTTGGCCGCCAGCATGCGCGCCAGCGAATCCGACCCCGACCCTGCCGGAAATGGCACGACCATGCGTATC
Source organism: Achromobacter sp. JD417 (assembly GCF_041879325.1). Lineage (NCBI taxonomy): Bacteria > Pseudomonadati > Pseudomonadota > Betaproteobacteria > Burkholderiales > Alcaligenaceae > Achromobacter > Achromobacter sp. JD417. Next base: position 5,590,652 of record NZ_CP087159.1, read on the forward strand.
GGCTTGCCCGCGGCGGGCCAGGCGTCGGGTTGCGGGGATGGCGCCGCGACGGCCGCCGTACAGGCCAGCATGCTCAGCGCGGCGGCCCAGCCCGCCAGATGGAAGATCGGCTTGCGGTTCATGTTGTCTCCTCCTGCGAGGTTGGCGTGTCGCGGGGCCGCGCAGCGCTCTGTGTCGTGTTTTCCCGGGTTCTTGCAGCGTTTTCACCGACCCGTGGTCAAGCTGTTTTAGTCTTGCAATTGACTCGAATCAATTGCATATTTGGCGCAATTCCGATGAGAAAAATACATGGGCCTGACGATTCGTTCGCTCCAGCACTTTTCCGTCCTTGCCGAAGAGCGGCACTTCTCTCGGGCGGCCCAGCGGCTGCATCTGACGCAGTCGGCGCTGACGCGCAGCATCCAGTCCCTTGAAGAGACGCTGGGCCTGGTGCTGGTGGATCGCGCGTCGATTGGCGTGACGCCGACGCAGGCGGGAAAAATGGTTCTCGATCGTTCGCGCCGCATCCTGGGCGATGTCCTCGCCCTTCGGCGCGAGGCCGAATTGATGAGGGGCCACGACACGGGACGCGTGAGCTTCGGCGTCGGGGCCTTTCCGGCGGCGGGGTTTCTGTCGCCGCTGCTGGTCCGCCTGGCGCACGACCATCCCGGCCTGAGCGTGCATGTCGAGATCGAAAGCTGGCAGCGCCTGCTCGACAAGCTGTTGCAGGACAAGCTGGACTTTGCCGTGGCGGTGACGCACAGCCTGCCGCCGCCGGCCGACTTCATCGTGCGTGCGCTGCCGCCGCAGCACGGCGGCCTTTTCGTGCGGGCCGGGCATCCGCTGCAATCGGTGCGAAAACCCAAGCTGCGCGCCGCCTTGGCGCAATATCGCCTGGCCGCCACCGACCTGCCGCAGCGCGCGCGGGAGTACCTGGCCAAGCTGTATCAGGTGGCGGGCGTGGATGAACTGCCGATTGCGTTTGAATGCGACAGCGTCAGCGCGCTGCGCGACGTAGCCGTGGGAAGCGACGTGGTGCTGTTCTGCACGCGCGAGGCCATCGTCGCCGAACTGGCGCAAGGGGCGCTCGTGCCGTTGCCGCTGCCCTACCCGGCGTCAGGTCCGCTGACCTACAGCGTCATCCATCGCGCCCGGCGCAGCTTGTCGCCTACGGCGGAACGGATCATCACGTTGGTGCAGGCGTATCTGGCGGGCGACGGGGGGAATGATGCGGCGCCCCCGCGCGGGCGGCGGCGAAGTGCCGGCGCGAAATCGGCCGCAAAGGGCTGACACCCGCGCCGCATCAAGACATTCAAGTCCCCGCGCCGGGTTCCTGTTCGCGCCGCTCCGCCGCTTCCTGCGCGGCGACGTCTTCCAGCTTGACCTGACTGGTGCTGCCATGCGTGGCGGCGCATTGGGCGGGATTCTGGGTGCTTTTGACGCACTCAGCAAACGCCAGCGCCGCGTCGACGGTCGCGAAGTGATACGAATGACCGTCGGCGAACGCGACCTTTCCTTCAACAGAACAATCCATGAGTGCCTCCAGGTTGCGCAAACGCCCATCCTATCCGAGCCGGCAGGGAAAATCGACCTCCGCGGCGTACAGCCGGCGCGGGGCGGCGGTCAACTCACCCGCTGCGGCAGCACTGCCCGCATCCAGCGGGACAGCGTCGGGCGGATGCGTTGGCTGTGCAGCAGCACGGCGCCGAGCACGCCGATGAATGCCCCGAGCGCCGTGTCCACGAAGCGCGCCTCGATCACATCGACGGGATAGCCTTGCCCCAGATGCGGCGCCTCGGCCAGAAAGATGGTCAAGGGCGTGATCAGCGCCACCGCGCTGGCGTAATGGCGAACCACCAGCGTCTCGATGCCGAACGACAGCGCCATCATCACCACGCTCAGCGTCCCGACATTGAGCGGCAGGCTGAGCAGCGCCCATGCCACGCACAGGCCCACGGCGGTGCCCAGGATGCGGTGCATCTGCCGGCTCCACGCCGCGCGCAGGCTGGCGCCCTGGATGATCGCCAGGCAACTGACGGGCACCCAGTACGGCCGCTGCAGTTGCAGCAGTTCGGCCACCAGCAATGAGATGCCGACGAACAGCCCGATGATGACGGAGTCGTACACAACGAAATCGAACGTGGGCTTGGGCAGTTCGACATGCGGCGGCGGCGGGGACACGCGCGTCATGTGCAGCGAATACGCAAAGGCCACCAGGCAGGCGACCAGACAACCCAACGCCACCATGCCCACGCGCAATGGCACGTCTTCGATGGTGCCCGGCGTGTAGGCGGCGATCGCCGTGGCCATGATGAAGAACAGGCTGCCCGGCGGGCCCAGGCGATAGCAGCGGCACACCATGTTCACTACCATCGCAATCAGCGTCAGCGCCGCGATCGTGGCGGTCGGCCAGAACTGCGTCAGCGCGCCCAGCGCATAGCAGGCGACCATGCCGAAGGACGCCGCCAGCAGCATCATCATGCGGATCTGCAACGAGGCGTTGGGCAGGCTCAGGAACACCATCCCGCCCAGGCTGGACATCAGTCCGTAATCCATGCGCCCGAAATACGCGCCCACCATCAGCGGCAGACCCGACGACAGCGCGGCGGCCAGCGGCATTTCCCAGCGGCGGTCGCTGGCGTTGACCCGAGTTAGCTCGGCCCAGGTGCCGTGCAACTGCTCCTTGACGAAGGCGTACGGGCGCCTCGTGCGGTCGTCTGGACCTGCGGGGTCGTCATGTCGATTCATAGGCTGGCGTGGCGGTGTGGCGTTTTCCGGCCGCTGGCGGCCTGGAAGCAGGCGGCAGGGCGGGCCTGCCCGATTCTATCCCCATCAAATTCCGCCTCCCGGATTTAACGGGAATTCCCTGATTCTCCCTCTCGGACCCACTGGTACTATGCGCCGCACTTCAGCCTTCGGCTGAACGATAAACATGCGCCACGCGGCGCGGAGACACCATGAAAGCACTCAAACTGGCTGCGGCAGGAACCGCCTTGTTCATTTCGTCCTGGACCGCCCACGCCGGCGCGACCTTCGAGGCGGTCAAGAGCAAGGGCTTTGTCCATTGCGGCGTATCCACGGGCGTCGCGGGCTTTTCCGTGAACGACAGCAAGGGCGGCTGGATCGGCCTTGACGTCGACCTGTGCCGCGCGCTGGCCATCGCCCTGTTCGGCGACGCGTCCAAGGCCAAGATCCAGGCGATCAGCGCGGTCCAGCGCTTTACCGCCCTGCAATCCGGCGAAGTCGACGTCCTGACCCGCAACACCACGCTCACCCTGACCCGCGACACGACGCTGGGCCTGATTGGCGTGGGCGTGAACTACTACGACAGCCAGGGCATCATGGTGAACAAGTCCCTGGGCGTGAAGAGCGCCAAGGAACTGGAAGGCGCCACCGTCTGCGTGCAGCCCGGCACCACCACGGAACTGAATCTCGCGGACTGGTTCCGCTCGCAGAACGTGAACTTCAAGCCGGTCGTCGTGGAGCGCCTGGACGAGATCATCCGCGCCTTCGCCGTGGGCCGCTGCGACGCCTTCACCGGCGACAAGTCGCAATTGGCCGCCGCGCGCAGCAACCTGGAGAATCCGGAAAAGTACGACATCCTGCCGGAGAACTTCTCCAAGGAACCGCTGGGCCCGATGGTTCGCCAGGGCGACGAGCAATGGTTCAACCTGGTCCGCTGGACCATGAACGCCATGCTGGAAGCCGAGGAATACGGCGTCACGTCCAAGAACGTGGACGAGATGCTGAAAAGCACCAACCCGAACATCCAGCGCCTCTTGGGCGTGACGCCGGGCATGGGCAAGAACCTGGGCGTCGATGACAAGTGGGCCTACAACATCATCAAGACCGTCGGCAATTACGGCGAGAGCTTCGAGAAGAACCTGGGCCCGAACAGCCCGCTGAAACTCGAGCGCGGGCTGAATGCGTCGTACCGCAACGGCGGGCTGATGTACGGCTGGCCCGTCCGGTAATCCAGCGGATTCAGGCCTTGCCTGCGCCGAATAGAGGCGAGGCCTGGATGCGGTCCAGCATTTCCCTTACTGCGCCCGTCAGCGGCCTGTTGGCCCTGACCATCAGGCGCGATTGCGCCGCTTCAAAAATCGGATTGGTGGTGCGAAGCGCCACCAGCTCGCCCCTTGCGACCTCTTTCACGACGGAATTGGCCGACGTGAACGCCAGTCCCAATCTGCACTCGACATAGCGTTTGAGCGTGACGACCGAGTTGGCTATGAAGCTGGGCGCCAGGACCGTATTTTCGGACAGCTCGGCCATCTCGATCAGCTGCCGCAACCCGAAGCCGGGCGCCATCAGCGCGACCGGATACTTCGCGACGTCACGCAGTGCCGGGCGCTTGCGTTGACGAGCCAAGGGATGATCGGGCCAGGCAATCACGCAGAGCGGGTGCGTGCGCGTGTCGACCACGCGAATGGCCGGGTCGGCTGGCGCACCAAACACCACACCGATATGCGCGTCGTCATGCACCACCGCCCGCACGGCATCTGAAGCGCCGGCCACCCGCAGCGAAACCCGCACACCCGGATGCTGCCGGCAGAACGCATCAACCGCGCCGCTCATCAGGATATCGACGAAGCCCTCGCTGGCAACGATCTGGATATCACCACGCTGCAGGCCATTGACCTCGTCCAGACGCGCCCGCAACGCCTGTTCGCTGGCCTGCCTGTCGCGGCAATGGTCCATCACGATGGCCGCCATGTCGGTCGGCACGATGCCGCGGCCCTTGCGCTCGAGCAGGGCCACGCCCAGTTCCTTTTCCAGAAGCTGGATCTGGCGGCTGACGATCGACGGCTCGACGCCAAGCCGCTCGGCGGCGCCACGTACCGAACCAGTGGTCACCGCTTCAAAGAAGTACTGCAAGCGCCGCGCGCTCAGCCCGCCATCCATGTCTGTCTCCCCGCGGCCGTCGGCCTCAAAACAATCGTTGCCAAATAGGCAACAAAATCGCGCCAAGCTTACATTGATTACGCGGCATGGGATTGCCAATAATGCGCCTGACCGAAGCCCCGCCGGCGCCCGCCGGCCCCCCTTTTCCTTTTCGAGCCGACACGCATGAAACCCTTCGCTTCAATCCTGGCAGCCGCGACGCTTGCCGTGTTCTGCCAGCAAGCCGCCGCCGCGCCGGAGACGGCTTATCCTTCGAAGCCCGTGAAAATCGTGGTCGGCTATGCCCCGGGCGGATCGTCCGACGCGGTTGCGCGCCTGGTCGCGGGCCGCCTGTCGGAGCGACTGGGACAGACCTTCGTCGTGGAAAACCGGCCGGGCGCCGCCAGCAACATCGCGGCGGCGGGCGTGGCGCGTTCGCCCGCCGACGGCTACACGATCCTGCTCGGCTCCAACGCCAGCACGATCAACGTGTCGCTCTACAAGGATCTGCCCTTTGATTTCCAGAAGGACTTTGCTCCGGTGGCGCTGTTGACGCGCTTTCCGAACATCATGGTGGTGAACAACACCGTGCCGGCCAAAACGGTGTCGGAATTCATCAGCTACGCGAAGGCCAACCCCAAGGGCATCTTCTTCGCATCGTCCGGCGCGGGCTCGTCGACGCGCCTGTCGGCAGAACTGTTCAAGACGATGGCCGGCGTCGAGATGGAGCACGTCCAGTACAAGGGCAGCGCGCCCGCGTTGACCGACCTGATGGCCGGCCGGATACAGGTGATGTTCGATACCGCGCCGTCTGTCATGCCCCTCATCCAGGGCGGCAAGCTGCGCGCGCTGGGCGTCACCAGCGCCAGCCCGCAACCGTTTGCGCCCGAGATCCCAACGATCGACGCCAGCGGCGTCAAAGGTTATGAAGTGACGTCCTGGTATGCCCTGTTCATGCCGGCGGGCACGCCTGCCGGCATCGTCGACAAGCTGAACCAGGAAGTCAACGCGATCATGGCCGAAAAGGATACGCAGGAAAAGCTTGCCGGCATGGTCGCCACGCCGGGCGGCGGCACGCCGGAAGAATTGCGAAAACACGTCGCCGAAGAGATCGTGAAATGGGGCGCGGTCATCAAGGCCTCCGGCGCCACCGTGGACTGAGCAGGCGGACCATGCGCGTATTCACCGGTTCGCTGGCCACCGAAACCAACACGTTCTCGCCGCTGCCCACGTCGCTGGCGGACTTCGCCGATAGAGGGCATTACTCCGCCGGCACGCACCCGCGGGAAATGACCATCTTCAGCGGCCCCCTGTGGGCTGCCCGCCAGCGCGGCGCGGAGCACGGCTGGAAGGTGATCGAAGGCATGGCGGCGGGCGCGCAACCTGGTGGCATCACCACGCGGCACGCCTATGAAACCCTGCGCGACGAACTGCTCCAGGACCTGCGCGGCGCCTTGCCCGTCGATATGGTGGTCCTGGGGCTGCATGGCGCAATGGTGGCGCAGGGCTATGAGGATTGCGAGGGCGACCTGCTTGCCCGCGTGCGTGCCCTGGTTGGCCCCGACGTCGTGGTCGGGGCCGAACTGGACCCGCATTGCCATCTGTCCGACGCCATGGTGCACAACGCCGACATCCTGGTGGCATACAAGGAGTATCCCCACACCGACATCCGGGAACGCGCCCTGGAATTGGTGGACTTCTGTGCCGCGCAGGCCGCCGGACGCACCAAACCGGTGTCGGCGGTCGTCGATTGCGGGATGGTCGTCACCATCCGGACTCCCCAGGAGCCGGCTCGGCGCTACATCGATCGCCTCATGGCGCTGGAGGGACGCGACGGCATTCTTTCCATTTCGGTCGTGCACAGCTTTCCGTGGGGCGACGTTCCCGACATGGGCACCAAGATCCTGGTGTACGCGGACCGCGACGGCGCCGCAGCCCAGACCCTGGCCCGGCGCCTGGCCGATGAACTGATCGGCATGCGCGAGGCGCTGGCTCCCGCTTGCCCACAGCCCGACGAGGCCATCAGCCAGGCGCTGGCGAGCGGGGTGACGCCCGTGGTGATCGCCGATGCCGCCGACAATCCTGGTGGCGGCGGGGCGGGTGACGCGACCTTCTTCCTGCATTGCCTGCGCGAGCGCAACGTGCGCAATGCCGTGGTGGGGCCGCTCTGGGACCCCGTTGCCGTGCGTATTGCGTTCAGCGGCGGCGTCGGCGCGCGCCTGCAACTGCGCATCGGCGGCAAGATCAGTCCAATGTCGGGCGCCCCGATCGACGTGTCCTGCACCGTCAAGGCGTTGGCGCCGGACATGGTCATGACGGGGCTGTCGGGCTCGCCTTGCGCCGTGGGCAACGCGGCGCGGATAGATGCGGATGGCATCGAGATCGTGCTGATCAGCGTGCGCGCGCAAGCGCTGCATACCGACGTGTTCACACAGCTGGGCTGCCGGCTTGAGGACAAGACGCTCATCGTGGTCAAGTCCGCGCAGCACTTTCATACCGCCTTCGCGCAGATCGCGCGCCACGTGATCTATGCGGACGCGCCCGGCTCGGTGTCGTTGAATCTTGCCGCACTGCCCTACCGCCGCATCGTGCGCCCGAAGTGGCCAATCGACCCCTGAACTGCGCCCCCCCTAGGGTAAGCCGCAATTTGCGTGCTCTCGCGTGGCCCGTACCGTACGAGAAATATGTTTATCGTACAAAGTCCGGATCACATTTTTGGAGCAGCACGTGAAGCAGTAGGTCTATAACCCAAGGGGAAGTCGTCATGAAACGTCGTAGTGCGTTGAAGCTGATGGGGGCCGCCGCCGGCCTGCACCTTACCGGCGCAAGCTGGGCACAGAGCGGGCCGTATCCGTCCCGCGTCATCAAGATCATCGTCTCTTCCACACCAGGCAGCGCCACCGACCTTGCAGGACGGCTGGTGGGCGACCTGCTCTACGCCAAGTACGGCCAGAGCGTGGTGATCGAAAACCGCGCCGGCGCGGGCGGGGTCATCGGCATGCAGGCGGCCGCTGCCTCACGGCCTGACGGCTACACCCTCACCACCGGGGGCCTGGGCCACAACGTGCTGCCGCCCGCCACGCTGCGCGGCCTGCCGATCGACATTCCAACCGCCCTCCTTCCGATCGCCCAGGTAGCCGAGTTCGTCAACGCCCTGGTCGTGCGCGTGGACCACCCCGCCAACACGGTGCCCGAACTGGTCGAATACCTGCGTGCCACGAAGCGTAAACCGCTATATGGCAGCAACGGCGTCGGCAGTTCGTCGCAGATGACGGCCGAGCTCTTTGCCATGCGCACCGGCTTGAAGTTCGACCACGTGCCCTACAAGGGCGCCAGCGAGGCGCTGGTCGGAACGGCCAATGGCGACCTGGACCTCTGTTTCATGAACCTGCCGCCCACGCTGGCGATGGTGGACGGCAAGCGCCTGAAGGCCTTGGCGGTGACCAGCGCCTACCGCGCGCGCCAGCTGCCCAACGTGCCGACCATGCAGGAACAGGGCATGAAGGACTTCGACGTGACGAGCTGGCTGGGCATGTATGCGCCCGCGCAGGTTGATCCGGCGATCATCGCGCAGCTGTCCAACACCATCGTCACGGGACTGGCCGCGCCGGAATACCAGACCCGCATCATCAACGCCGGCTTCGAACCCAAGCTGCGCGACGCCGCGCAGTTCCAGGCGTTCTCCAAGGCGGAACTGAAGCGCTGGACCGAGGTCGCGCAGCAGGCGGGGATCGTGGTGGATTACGGCGGGAAACAGGGATAAGGGGCATGGATAAGGGGCCGCCTCGGCGGCCCCACCTAGGCGGCCCCACCTAGGCGGCCCCACCTCGCAGGCCTTCAATCAACGGCCCGCTGCTTTGCCTGCCGGACGCGTCAGGCGCGCGCCTGCCAGACCTCGGGGTTGACCATCGCCTGCGGCGTCTTTCCGCCCAGTGCATCCATCAGGTTGGCCACCGCCAGGTCGATCATCGCGCGCCGCGTTTCGTGCGTGGCGCTGCCCACGTGCGCCTGCAGCACCACATTCGGCAAGGCGCAGAGCGGGCTGTCGGCCGGCAGCGGTTCTTGCTCCATCACGTCCAACCCCGCGCCTGCGATGGTGCCGGCACGCAACGCGTCGATCAGCGCCGCCTCGTCGATGACCGGGCCGCGCGCCGTGTTGATCAGGTACGCCGTTGGCTTCATCAAGCCCAGCTCGCGCTTGCCGATGGAATGGCGCGTTTCCGCGGACAGGGGGATGTGCACGCTCAGCACGTCCGACGACTTGAAGAGTTCGTCGCGCTCGACATAGGTGGCCAGGCCTTCGGCCTGCGGATCTTCGCGGCGGTTGTGATAGATGACCTTCATGTCGAAGGCCTGCGCCGCGCGGGCAACGACACGGCCGATGCGTCCCATGCCCAGCAGTCCCAGCGTCTTGCCGCGGATGTCGCGCGTCAGCGGAAAGGCACCCTTGGTCCATGCGCCGCTGCGCACGAAGGCGTCGCCCGCCACCAGGTTGCGCGACAGGCACAGCATCAGGCCGATCGTCACGTCGGCCACCGCGCCATCCAGCACGCCGGGCGTGTTGCAGATCAGCACCTTGCGCTGTGTGGCGGCCGCCAGATCGACGTTATCGAATCCCACGGCGAAGTTCGAGCTGACCTTCAGCGCGGGCAAGGCGTCCAGCAAGGCTTGATCGACCTTGGTGCGCACCGTGCAGACCATGCCTTCGATATTCGCGCGCGCATCCGCGTCCAGCACCTCGCCCGGATTCTGTCCGGTGGGCACTTCGACGATTTCGCAACGCTCGGCCAGCTGCTCGCGCAGATCGGGCGGCACGGGCGCGGACACGATGACTTTGGGTTTTTGATTCATGGGGGCTCCAGAGGGTTCAGGGTTCGATTGCTTCGACGTCGGTGGCAAATACCTGCTGCTCACCGGCGTCGACCAGCGCGGGTTCGGCCGGATGGTCCAGGTACCGGACAATCAGCCAGAAGCCGTCCTGCGGGTTCTCGACGATCTCTGCCAACGCGCCGCCCGCCATGCGCACGCGCACGCCGGGTTGCAGATCGACGAGGTTGATGGATTTGTTGTCGGCCATGCGGTTGCTCCTTGGGGTTCGGACGCGCTGGCTACAGCTCGAGCTGCGATGACGGCACGCGCACGCGGATGCCGTCCAGTTCGGGCGTCATGATGACCTGACAGGACAGACGGCTGGTCGGGCAGCGCTCGGGCACCACTTCCAGCAACGCTTCCTCGGCCATGCCGGGCGGCTCCAGCCGCGCGTGCCAATCGGCATCCACCTGCACGTGGCAGGTGCCGCAGATGGCGCCGCCGCCGCATTCGGCGACGATGCCTTCCAGGCCATCGCGCCGCGCGGCTTCCATCAGCGACCAGTCATCGGGCACATCCAGCACCTGTTCGGCGCCATCGGGCAGTTCAAATATCGCAACGGGCATGTTGTCTCCAGAAGGTTTGATCACGCCGTGGCCGCAGCCACTTCGGGCGCGCCGATGCGCGGCACGCCCTTGATGAACTCCACCGGGCTATCGACCGCCTCGATCGCGGCCAGGCGGCCGTGCTGATAGCGCTCGACCAGCCATCCCTTGGCCGTGGGCAGCAATACATCGCGGCACGGCGCGGCCGGATCGACCAGGCCGGCCATCTGCAGTCGGCGGCCTTGCTGTTCTGACCAGAACGTGGGCGGGCGCGACGCGGGCGGCGCCTTGCCCGCGATGGCGGCGGCCGCCGTGCGCGCCTGTGCCAGCGCGTTCTGCACGCTTTCAATCCGGGCATAGCGCTGCAGCTCGCCCCGAAAGGCGCTGGCGCAGTCCCCGATGGCGTAAACATCGGGTGCGGACGTGCGGCAGCATTCGTCCACGACCACGCCGTCCAGGCAGATGAGTCCCGCCGCCTCGGCCAGCGCCGTCTCGGCCACTGCGCCAATCGACACCAGCACCAGGTCGGCATCGATGGCCTCGCCCGTTGCCAGATGCGCGCGCCATCCGGATGCCGTGCGTTCCCAGCGCTGAACCGCAGCGCCGTGGCGGATCTCGATGCCGGCCTCGCGGTGCAGGTCGCCCAGCCGTGTGGCCGTGGGCTCAGACACCTTGCCCGCCATCACGTTGCCGCCCTGCTCCAGCACCAGCACTTGCGCGCCCAGCTTGCGCGCCGAGCAGGCCGCTTCCAGTCCCAGATATCCGGCGCCGACCACCAGCAGCCGGATGCCCGGCCGCAGCGCCTCGCGCAGCCGGTGCGCGTCGTCCAGGCCACGCACCGAGAACACCTGTTCGCCCGCCACGTCGGCAATGCCGCGCGCGCTGGCGCCCGTGGCAAGCACGCAATGCTCATACGCCACGACGCGGCCCGACGCCGTGCGCAGCGTGTGCGCCGCGGTATCGATGGCGGCCACCGGGTCGCCCGCCACCACGATTACGCGCGACTTTTCGTAAGCGCTGCCCGCACGCAACGCGATGCGCTCGGCGCTGGTCGAACCGGTCAGCAGGGCCTTGGACAGCGGCGGCCGTTCGTAGGGTGCATGCGTTTCGGCGCCAAAGAGCGCCACGTCGCCGTCCACCCCCGCCGCGCGCAGGGCCCACGCACACTCCACGCCCGCATGTCCCGCACCGATGATGGCGGTGTGAACCCGCTGCAGCGCCGATGTCGTTTCCATGATGCTCAAGCTCCGAATTTCAGGGAGATGCTGGCCTTGGTGGCGACCTGCTTCCAGCGCGCAAGTTCGGCGCGGTTCAGTTCCGCAAACGCATCCGCGCCCGTGGGCCTGGGTTCAAAGCCCGCGGCGCTCAAGGTTTCCACCGACTGCGGCAGCGCCATGCCTTCCTGCAACGCTGCGCTCAGCTTCTGCACCACCTCGGGCGGCATGCCAGCCGGTCCATACAGTCCAAGCCAGCTCGTCACATCGAAATCCGCCACACCTTGCTCGGCCATCGTCGGCACATCCGGCAGCTGCTTGCTGTGATAGCTGCTGGTGACGGCGATCGGGCGAATCGACCCTTTGCGGATCAATCCCATCACCGGCGGCAGATTGCTGAAACTGAAGTCCAGGTTGCCGTTGACCACGTCCACCAGCATCTCGCCGCTGCCCTTGTAGGGCACGTGCAGCAGATTGGTGCCGGTGTGCTGCGCGAAGAACGCGGTGGTCAGGTGCACCGACGAACCGATGCCGTTGGAGCCGTAGTTCAGGCCATCCTTGCTACGTTTGCGCGCCGTGGCGATCAGGTCGTCGACGCTGCGTATCGGCGAGTCGGCCCGCACGATCAGCACGTTGATGAATTCGGCCATCTGCGCAATCGGCGTGAAGGCACGCGACGTATCGAGCGGTAGACCGGTCACCGTGGCCATCGGCAGCACCATGCCGCCCAGCCCATTGAGCAGCAGCGTGTAGCCGTCCGCCGGCGCGGAAGCCACCTGCTGGCTGCCGATCATGCCGTTCGCACCCGGCCGGTTCTCCACCACCACGGGCTGGCCAAACTTGCGCGTGAGGATTTCTCCCGCCAAACGCCCCGCCACGTCCGTGACGCCGCCCGGCGGATACGGCACGATCAGGCGGATCGGCTTGCTCGGGTAAGCCGCGTCGGCGCCCCACGACATTCCCGTTGCCGACATCGCGGCCGCGCCGGCAATGGCCTTCAGTACAGTACGTCTTTGCATGCTGCAACTCCAGGTATGGGCGAGCGCGTCCTGTCGGCGGTCAGGCCCCGAGTGGAAGGAAAACCATCGAATGCCGGCAGAAGGGCCGGCTCCGGCAACGGCGCTAGAAGAAGATCGTCAGCGCCTTCGATAAGAGGACGTTCTGGTCCAGGTGGATTTCGCGCGACAGAATGGTGAAGCGCCCGTCGCGCCTGCGCAGCACGTCCTCGCGCTTGCCCACGAACAGGTTCACTTCTGACTGCAGGCGGTTCTGGTAGATCAGAAAGCGCGAACGCACCCGCACCAAGTCGCCGCCGCCGTCGTCCGGCGTCACGTCCAGCACGCGGATGTTGGTCACCAGATGCGATACGCGCGAGGCCGGTTCCTCGGCCCAATGAATGCCCGTCTTGATCTGCGCCACGCGCTGGCGCAGCGTGTCGATGCCTTCGTCAAACCACGCCGCATCCTGCTTGCCGGAGTATTCCTGCGCCATCGCGTCGCGGCGCACGTTGCGCGTGAGCGGCATGCGATACGTGATGTCCTCGTCCAGCAGGCCCAGCCACTTGTCGAATTCCCGGTGGTCCAGCAGGTCGGCCTCGAAATGCAGGAAGCGATGCGCCTCCCACCAGAGCAGCATGTCGTCCACGCTGTCGTCCTGCGCCACCGGCGGCGCGTTTTCCACGGTTGCGTTCATGCCGCCTCCTCCAGGCGCACCGCGCCCGCCATCAGTTGGTCCCATGACAGGCCGTTCATGAACTGCGCCCAGCGCCGGTAGTAGATGCGGGCGTTTTCCTCGGTGTATTCACCGTTGACCGCACAGCCCGGAATCTCGGGCACGTCTTGCCGATGGCCCACGCCCATCTGGTAATTGAAGTACAGCTCGCGCGACATCGCGCCCATGCTGGCCTCGGTGGCGCCCGTCCAGTTCTCCATGTCATCCGATTCCGTCATGCCGCCCGGGCCGGAGTAGCGCAGGAAGTAATGGCGCGCCGCTTCCTTGACCGCTTCGGGCGCGTCCTTGTCCACCAGGTACATGCGCCACATCTCCATCTCGGTCGAACTGATCGGATGAAACACCGCCAGCGTGCGCGGCTGACGGCCGTGGAAGGACATGTTCGGGAAGATCGTGCCCACGCTGGTCTGCACGCGCATCGCCGAGCCCAACGTGCGCTCGCGGTGTTCGTGGATCTCGCGGTAGTACGCCTCGACTTCCGGATAACGCGCGTATTGGGGCGCGTACGGCCCTTCCTCGTAGAACGGCAGCCGGCCCAGCAGCCCGTGGCCCAGTTCAGGAAAGCAGATTGCCGAGCGCGTGGCGGATGCATCGCGCCGCCCCTTGCCGCCGCCCGGGCCGATGCCCACGATGTCCACGGATCGGTGGCTGATGTCGTGATACAGGTCGCCAATGAAATTCTCGGGCGCGAATTTCCAATTGCACTTCACGCGCCACTTCTGCACGCCGCCGATCACCTCGGAGCCGCCCGGACTGCCGTTGCGATGGTCCAGCGCAGCGTCCAGATACAGGCGCATGTTGCCGATGTAGTCCAGGAACGGCGGCGCGTTGGGATCCCACGTTGCCCAGATGGCGCCCTTGTAGTTCACCACCTGCGCCACCGTCTTCAGGCCCCACTGCTTCTTGTCCAGTTCGCCCTTGTAGTGCGTGGCGTGGCCGGGCACGCCGACCAGCTCGCCGGGCCGTTCCACCAGCTTGCCGTCGGTGGAAAAGCTCCAGCCGTGGTACGGACAGGTAAACGTCCGGTTGTTGCCATGGTCGTAGCGGCACAGCTTCATGCCGCGATGCGCACAGCTGTTCAGCATGACCTGAATCTGCCCCTGCCGGTCGCGCGTCAGGATCACGGATTCCGTGCCCATGCGCGAAACAAAGTAGTCGTCCGGTTTGGGCACCAGGCTTTCGTGCCCCACGAACAGCCACGCGCGCGAGAAGATCTGCTTCAATTCCTGCTGGAAGATCTCTTCGTCCACGAAGATGGACCGGCTGACCAGTCCCTCGTCGGCGCGCACCAACTCATCGATCGTCTTCTGACCCATCACCACTTCCCCTTGGAGGATGCCCTTAGTGGGCGCCTACGGCTTGTCGGCCGTGGCCGCCGCTGTACGCAGACGTGCTTCCGTGTTGTCGACGTGCGTGCGCGCGTGCTGCCGTGCAAGTTCCACGTCGCCCTTTTCGATGGCGGCAAACAGCGCCTCGTGCTCCTTTTGCGCCTGCGCCCCGCGCCCCGCGATCTTGGCCGACCGCGAACGCGACACGCGCAGGTTCTTTTTGAGCAACACCGCCAGGAAGTCGAAGAAATTCAGATAGTGTTCATTGCGCGTCGCACGCGCCACGCAGCGGTGGAACTCCATGTCGGCATCCACACCCACCGCTACATCTCCGGACGCAATCGCGTCGGCCATCTTGCGCAGCGCCAGCCGCATGGCGGCCAGATCGTCCTCGTCACGCCGGGCCGCCGCCAACGGCGCGGCCTCGATCTCGAAACCCCGGCGCAATTCCACGATGCGCAGCACCTGATCCGCATCGCCAATGTCCGCGGCCTGCATGCGCAACACCGACGGCCGCGCCGTCTGCATGACGGTCAGCCCGCGGCCCTGCTTGCTCTGCACGATGCCATCGCCCTTCAGGCGGGAAACCGCTTCGCGCAGCACGGTGCGCGAAACGCCAAGCCGGGTGGCGATGGTCTGCTCTGGGGGCAGCACCTCACCGACCTGGTAATCGCCGCTGGTGATCTCGTCCAGCAGCATCTCGGTCACACGATCCGTCAGATTGGGCTCCGACGTAAACGGCACGACCGCGTCTTTTTTCAACAGTACTCGGGAAGCTGAATCAGGCATAGGAAGTCTCGTCCGAAAACGTGCATCTCATTGCCAGCCCGCGTTGCCTCGGCTGTGGACACGCCCGGGGTGGGGTGTGTTGAAAATACGATAATCGTATAAGGATAGGGGCGGGTATTAGGGGAAGTGCGGGGGTGTGCCCCCTCGCGCTTACCGTCTGTGACCCGGGGCCGGATCACTCCCCGTTTATGATGCCAGCGTAGCGAGTTCACGCGAATGCGTTACTCTCCCCTCCCCAAATCAGTCTGCAAGGAGTTCCCTCATGGCACAAGCCTCCGCCCGTCACATCCTCGTTTCCACCGAAGCGAAGGCCAACGAACTCAAGACCGCCATCGAGAATGGCGCTGACTTCGCCCAGCTCGCCAAGGAAAACTCGAGCTGCCCGTCGAGCCGCGACGGTGGCAACCTGGGTACCTTCGGTCCGGGCCAGATGGTCAAGGAATTCGACACCGTCGTGTTCAGCGCCCCGGTCGGCCAAGTGCAAGGTCCGGTCAAGACCCAGTTCGGCTACCACCTGGTTGAAGTGACCAGCCGCAAGGACTAAGTCCTCGAAGCCGTTCGGCAAAAGCCGCCGCCAGGAGCGATCCTGGCGGCGGCTTTTTTTCGTGCTCCGGCAGCGTGAATGGCACGCTGCAGCGCAGCACCGGATTCCCTATCAATTGATAATTTCTGTTCAGGTGACAGGACCCGAAGCCCTGCTACAGAATGGCCCACACCCGGAGGAGACAGCCGGGGCCATAAAGATCCGTAGCGACATATTCACAGCGGCAAGCTGCCGCGCGCCAGAGGCCCATGAAACAGTCCAGAAAGGTCATCATCACCTGCGCCATCACCGGTTCGGTCCATACGCCGTCGATGTCGCCTCACCTGCCCGTCACGCCTGAAGAGATCGCCCGGTCGGCGCTTGATGCCGCCCAGGCGGGTGCGGCGATCGTGCACCTGCATGCGCGTCAGCCGGACACGGGGCGACCTACGCAGGATCCGGCGCTGTACGCGCAGTTCCTGCCGCGTATCAAGGAAGCATCGGACGTGGTGGTCAACATCACGACGGGCGGATCGCCGGTGCTGCCGATTGCCGAGCGGATGGCGCCGGCGTTGCAGTTCAAGCCGGAAGTGGCGTCGCTGAACATGGGGTCGATGAACTTCGGGATGTACGAGCTACTGGAGCGGTTCAAGACGTTCATGCAGGATTGGGAGCGGCCGTATCTGGAGGGCAGCAACGACCTGATCTTTCGCAACACGTTCAAGGATATCGAGCACATCCTGTCGTCGTGCGGCGATAACGGCACGCGCTTTGAGATCGAGTGCTACGACATCGGTCATCTTTATACCGCCGCGCATTTCGTGGACCGCAAGCTGCTCAAGCCGCCGTTTCTGATCCAGTCGGTGTTCGGCATCCGTGGCGGGATTGGCACGCACCCCGAGGACGTGATGATGATGAAGCGCACGGCGGACCGGCTGTTCGGCGACGACTACATCTGGTCGGTGCTGGCCGCGGGCCGCAAGCAGACGCCGCTTGCGACGATGGCGGCGACGATGGGCGGGAATGTTCGCGTGGGCCTGGAGGATTCGTTGTGGGACGGGCCCGGCGAGCTGGCGAAGTCCAACGCGGATCAGGTGCGCCGCATCCGCCGCATTCTGGAAGACCTGTCCTTGCAGATCGCCACGCCGGACGACGCGCGCGAGACGCTGCAACTGAAGGGCCGCGACCACGTCGCGTTCTGAACACACACATCCACTTAGTGGGGAGACAAGACATGAAAAAGACGTTGCGCGCGACGGCATTGGCCGCGCTGTTGGGAATGGCAGGTGCGGCACAGGCCGATGACGGCGTGATCCGAATCGGGTTCATCACGGACATGCCCGGGCTGTCCGCGGACGCCGACGGACCTGGCGGCGTCGAGGCCATCAAGATGGCGATCGCGGACCTGGGCGGCACGGTGGCCGGAAAGAAGGTGGAGGTACTGGTTGCGGATCACCAGAACCGGGCCGATATCGCGTCGTCCCGCGCGCGAGAATGGCTGGACCAGCGCGGGGTGAACATGCTGATCGCGGGCGCGAATTCGGCGGCGGCGCTGGCGATGGCGAAGGTGGCCGAGGAAAAGAAGACGCCGTTCTTCGTGGTGAGCGCGGGTGCGTCCGAACTGACGAACGCGCAATGCACGCCCTATACCGTGCACTACGTGTACGACACGGTGTCGCTGGCGCGCGGCACGGCGCGCGCGATGATGAAGGAAGGCAACAAGGACTGGTATTTCCTGACGGTGGACCACGCGTTCGGCCATGCGCTGGAGCGCGACGCATCCAAGGTGGTGCAGGCCGACGGCGGCAACGTCAAAGGCCGGGTGCGGCATCCGCTGAACACGGCGGACTTCTCTTCGTTCATCCTGCAGGCGCAGGCCTCCGGCGCGCAGGTGCTGGGCCTGGCCAATTCCGCCAGCGACACCAGCAATGCGGTCAAGGCGGCCAACGAATTTGGCCTGACGCCCAAGATGAAGATCGCCGGCCTGCTGGTGCTGATCACCGACGTGCACGCGCTGGGCCTGCCGGCGGCGCAGAACATGTATTTGACGACCGCGTGGTACTGGGACCAGGACGACGCGTCGCGCAAGTGGGCATCGCGTTTTGAGGCCGTGATGAAGAAGAAGCCGTCCATGCTGCAAGCCGGCGACTATTCCGCCGCGACGACATACCTGAAGGCGGTGGAAGCCACCAAGAGCACCGACGGCGACACCATCATGAAGTGGCTGAAGGCCAATCCCGTGAACGACTTCTTCGTCAAAGACGGCAAGATCCGCGCGGACGGGCTGATGGTGCACGATATGTTCCTGATGCAGGTGAAGACGCCTGCGGAATCCAAGGCGCCGTGGGACTACTACAAGCTGGTGGCGCGGGTGCCAGGCACCCAGGTGTATACGTCCCCCGAGGAGTCGACCTGCCGCCTGATGAAGCCCTGACACCATGAATCAATCTGGAAATCCCATGACGACACCCGAGGCGATCGCCGCCCTTCCTGTTGACCTGTCTGGAAAGCGCGTCATCGTGACCGCGGGCGCGTCCGGCATCGGCGCCGCGCTGGCCGACGCCTTTGCAGAACGCGGCGCCCGCGTTCACTTGTGCGACGTCGATGAACAGGCGCTGGCCAGTTGCCGGCACCCGTGGGCGCGCGCGGACGTGGGCAGCCGCGATGAGATCGACCGCTACATGCAGACCGCGCTAGCGCATTTGGGCGGGCTGGACGTGCTGGTGAACAACGCCGGCATTGCCGGGCCCACGGCAGGCATCGCCGACATTACCGCACAAGAGCTGGATGCCACGCTGGACATCAATCTGGCCTCGCAGTTCCACACCGTGCGACACGCGTTGCCCGCGCTGCGCGCGTCGGGCGGCGGCAGCATCATCAACATCAGTTCGGTGGCGGGACGGATGGGCTTACCCATGCGCACGCCGTATGCGGCCACCAAATGGGGCGTGGTGGGCCTGACGCGTTCGCTCGCGATGGAGCTCGGGCCGCTGAACATCCGCGTCAATGCGCTACTGCCGGGGCTGGTGGCCGGCCCGCGCATCGATCGGGTGATCGCCGCCCGCGCCAAGAACATGGGGTTGTCGGTCCAAGAGCAGACACGGCTGGAGCTGTCGGGCGTCAGCCTGCGGCAGTTCGTGCGCGCCGCTGACATCGCAAACATGGCGCTGTTCCTGGCAATCCCTTACGGGGCCATGGTCAGCGGCCAGGCAATCAGCATCGACGGCGATCTGCAATCGCTGCCGTGGCAGCCGCCGGCGCAATAAGCCCGGCGCACTTGCCGCTATTGCAGCAACGCGATTGTCTCTGCATACACGCCCTGCCGCCGCGCCTGCGCCGTGGATCGCAGGGCGTCCAGCAGGCGCGCGGTCAGCTCGTTGTTGCGGGACTCGGTGCGGGTGATCAACAGGAAATCGAACCATTGCCGCGAGGCGAGCGGCACGGCCACCAGATCCGGGAACGACGTCACGATGTCGGACGCGGACAGCGCGTTGACCAGGCTGATGCCCTTGACGGCGCGCACCGTGCCCGGCAGCAGCGACATATGCGCCTGCATGCCGGAGCGCAACAGCAACGAATCGGCGATGTCGCCCTGCGCCACGACATAGTCGGACCACAACGGCTTGACGTACGTGTCCGGCGGGATGTCGAGCACCGTGATGGCGTCGCGCCCGGCCAGCGGATGTTCGCGATGCGCGATCGCCATGACGTCCGCACGCAGGAATGGCGTGAACGTCAGCCGCGTGCTGTCCCGGCCGACAGCGCCCAGGCCGAAGTCGGCGCGCATGGTTTCCACGGCGCTGATGACCTGCATGGACGACTCGACATCGATGGAGAACGGGCGCGTGCCATTGATGTCCAGATAACGGCGCACTGCGTCGGACGCGTAGCCCAGCGCCAGCGCGGGTGACGAGGCGATGCGCAGCCCGCGGCCGCCGAACTGTTCGATGCTGTGCAGGGCTTCGTCGATGCGCACCAGTTCGTCCAGCACGAACTTGGCTTCGCTGTAGAGATATTGCCCCGCTTCCGTCGGGCGCAGCGTCTTGTGCGACCGGTCGAACAATTGAACGCCCGTGGCGCTTTCCAGACGCGATATCGCGTGGCTGATGGCGGGCTGCGTCAGGTGCATGGCCAGCGCGGCCTGGCGCGTCGAGCCTGTCATGACGACGGCGTAGAAGATTCGCAGGTCGTGGATGTTGAAGTTGCGCTTCATGCGGCGCGCCTATTGTGGCGTGGGTGGCGGTTTGGGCTGAGACTTTAGCGGCGGCTTCGGTGGCACCTTCGGTGGCAACTTCGGCGCCGCCTTGGGCGCGTTCATTCCGCCAAACGCAAACAGCCCCATCTGCGCCCCGGTCGCGCGCGTCAGATAGTCGTTCTTCAGCTTGTCCCGGTCGCCGAACAGCGCCCCGGCATCGGCGCCCTGCGCCGCGCGGTTCTTGTCGATGTCGTTCTGGCCATCGTGCATGCCCTCTTGCAGCGCGCGGCGCAACGCGGGGTTAAGCGTAGCTGTGTCGTAGTCCTCGCCGGGGCGCAGGCCCAGGGTGGCCATGCGCTCGCGCAGCGCGGTCTCGGATTTGTGTGCGGGTGCGAACCGCAGCAGGAAGGCCAGTTCGTCATAGAACTCGAGCGACGAATACATCTGCGCGCGCGGAACCGGCGCCTTCCATTCCACCTTGGCAGGGGCGGCGGGCGCGGCCCGGTTGCGGAACGCCGATAGCGGCTGCACCTTGAAGCGCGCCTGGATGCGCTTGGCGTTTTCCTGGTCGGCGGGATTGAACCGCTGCGTGCGCGCCACCAGCGTGGCAAGCTGCGTCTCTGACCGAATCACCTTGGTGATGCCCGGGGGCACCTTGCCTTTCCAGGAGGGACCCGCCACGAGAAAAACGCCACCGCCCAGGCCGCGCGAGCCCAGGTCGCCGATGTGGTGCATGTACAGGTCCATGACCTGCAACGAGGCGTCGCGCCGCTTTTCGACGCGGGGCACGATGACGACGACGGGTTCGGCGCGCAGGTCCAGGGCGGCGTAGGAATACAGATAGGCGGGATCCAGGCCCGCCGCGGCGGCGGACGTGGTGCCGACCGGATTGATGCTGTTCACCGGCCCCTTGTATTGCGCCCCCTGCTTGTCCAGGCTGTAGGCATACATGGCCTGGTAGCTGGCAACCATGGGCGCGCCGTAAAGGTAGGATTCGCGCGCGATGCCACGCGCCTGTTGCGCGGTGAGGCCCTCGATGCCGACAGACTGCCCGGCGGCGGCGTCGTGCGACGGGACCGCACAGCCGGACAAGACGCCCGCCACGACGATGGCGGCAACCAGCCCCATGAACGGACGGCAGGCGGCGCGGCAAAATCCGGTGCTAATCTGGCGGTGGCGCATTCAGGGCTCCGACATGACGGGATGGCGCAGTCGCCCGAGGGCGGCGGCGGATTGCGCCAGGGCTCGAATTCCGGGGGATTCTGTCATATTTCCCCGGCATGTAGAAGTAACAGTGCACCGCAGCGGTGCGACAGGAAAGACACAGCAGCATGTCAACGCGAGACCCCAGCATGACCGGTCCGGACGGAGAGGCGTTCAACATTCGCGCGTCGTCGTACTTCGTGTTGCGGGTCGTGCACCGCTGCGCCGCTTGCAACACGCTGTCGCGCGTGACGGCGCTGGCCGTGCCGCCCGGCCACGAGAGCACCGAGGGCGACCTGGAGCTGGATGAGGACGATGCGGACAGCACGGGACTGGATCCGCTGGCGTTTCAGGACTGGCTGTTCGGACCCGCGCAATGGCAATCGATGCCGGGTCCGGCCATGATCTCGTCGACACGGGCTCTTGCGCCCGATGTGGCGCAGACGCTGCGCTCGCTTGCGCCGGCCTACCGCCAGAACCCTGCACGGTCAGGGGAATGGTGCAATTTCTGCGAGCATTGCGACCAACCCATCTGGGACGGCGCGTTGTACCCGACGCCAGGGCAGGTCTTCTGTCCGCCCGATGCCGACGCCGCCGCGCACATATCGGCGCAACGGGTCGACGCGCCGTTCGCGGCGTTTTTTGGGATGTGCTGGACGGACAGCTACCGCAACAAGTGGCCCTTGTTCGCGCGCCTGGGGTTCGCGTGCAGCGAGGGAGACTGATTCCCCCCCCTCGTGGCGCAATATCAGGCGCTTTGCAGCAGATCCTGAGGCATTTCCAGTTGCCGTGCGGGGATGGCCGCGAAGGCGCTTTCCGTGGTGCTGGCGTCCGTGGTCAGGTGCTGGATCAGGTCGACCGTGGTGGATCGGCGGGTCAGCATCAGGCACGTGACCTCGTTGCCCGCCACGCGGGTGGCGTGCCAGCAGCCCGGCCGCATGCACACGCCCTGCCCCTGCGCCACATGAAAGGCCGCAAGCGTGGCCAGGTCGGGCGAGCCGTCCGCGGCGCTGCGCGCCACGATCTGGATGATGCTGCCCGTCAGCGGGACGATCGCCTGCTGCGTCAGCAGGTGCTTTTCCAGGCTGGCCACTTCGGCGGACTGGCTTCGGTAATTGACCCACAGCACCTCGGCGTCGCCGCCCGCGCCCGTGTTGAACAGGTGCTCGTGCCAGAAGTCGGTGGCCGGGTTCGTAAACAGCGGAACGCCGTTGCCGTCCGGCATGGGCTTGCCCAGCATCCACCCGTAGGCATTGAAGGCATCAGGCGAAAGATCGTGGACTTCAAGCTGCGAATTGCTCGTCATGCGGGACCCTGTAATGGCTTAGCGCCGCGTTTGGGGAATTCGGCGTCGTAGTCGAAGTCGCCCCGCGCGATGGCCTCCAGGATGGCAACGCGCCGGTCGGCAGCGCGCTTGAGGTTGGCGGCGGTGGGCTTGACCCGGATACGCTCGACACAATGCCGGCCGTCATAGAAGAAGCCGATCTCGATGGACGATTCGGACGCGGGGCGCACCCCTTCGAATCCCGTGCTCATCGCGTGCTCTCCAAGTTGCCGATGGCAGACATAATAAACGCAACGATGTGACAGTCGTCGCTGGCATACACTGCCCTGATCCCCCCACCCGAGGACGCGCAACATGGCCATCGACCTGACGTCGCACTATGTGTATCTGGACGCCGCCGGCGCCGCCGCCACCGTGACGGGCGGCGACGCATTCTGGTCCCAATCTCCGGAAGACCTTGAGCAATACGGGCGCGGCTGGCTTGTGTCCGAGTACGAATTCGCGGCCGACTGGCCGCAATGGGAGATGCACCCCGGCGCCGACGAGATCGTGCGGCTGATGTCTGGGGCGGCCGAACTGCACCTGGAATGGCCCACCGGGATCCAGATCGTGAAAATGCTGGCCGGCGATGCTTACGTGATTCCGAAGGGCGCGTGGCACACCGTCAAGGTCATTGAGCCCTGTCGCATGCTTCACATCACCATGGGCGCGGGCACGCAGCACCGGCTGGCGTAACGCCGCTTCCCGTCTGCGCCTTGCCGGCCGCGCCTCGCCTGCCGCACCTCGCCGGCCGCACCTAGCCAGCCGCGCCCACCGGCCGCGCGCGCTGGATCTCCCGGTCGTCGATGGGCCAGTGCAAGGCGGCCGACAGCACGCCCAGCGCCATCGCCCCCAGCCAGATCAGGTCATAGGAGCGAGTGGCTTCGAACACCACGCCGCCCAGCCACACGCCCAGAAACGAGCCGACCTGATGGCCAAAGAACACGAAGCCGAAGAGCGTGGTGATGTAGCGTACGCCAAATACCTGCGAGATCAGGCCGTTGGTGAGCGGCACCGTGCCCAGCCACACAAAGCCCATGACCGCCGCGAACGCGTAGACCGACCACGTGGATAGCGGCACCAGGATGAAAAGCGCAATAGCCGCGGTTCGGATCAGATAGATGCCCGCCAGCAGGTACTTGCGCCGGTGATGCGCGCCCAGGATTCCGCAGACATAGGTGCCCATGACATTGGTGAGCGCAATGATGGCCAGCGCGGCGACCGCGTCCGATGCGCGCAGGCCCTTGTCCATCAGGTAGGCGGGCAGGTGCGTGCCGATGAACGCCAGCTGGAAACCGCAAGCCAGGAATCCCAGGTTCAGCAGCCAGAAGCCCGGGCGCGTGAAGGCCTCGCGAAGGGCGTCGCGCAGCGACAGGTTTGCGCCGGGCGCGCCGGCATCGCGCAGGCGGTTCGCCGGTTCGCGTAGCGGAAACGCCAACGGCAACAGGATAGTCAGCGCCACGGCAAACGCCAGCAAGGCCGCCACCCAGCCCCAGCCCCCGATCAGCCATTGCGCCGCGGGCACCATCGTGAACTGTCCAAGGCCGCCGACGGCTCCCGCCACGCCCAGCGCCCAGCTTCTGCGTTCGGGCGGCACCAGGCGGCTGAGCGCGCCATAAATGGCCGCGAACGCCGTGCCGGACAGCGCGATGCCGATGCACACCCCTGCCGTCCACATGAAGCCCGCAGGCGTCGTGGCGTGCGCCATGCCGGCCAGGCCCACCGCATAAAAAACCAACCCGCCAGCGATCACCTTCGCCGAACCATAGCGGTCGGCAATCATGCCGGTGAAGGGCTGCACGACGCCCCAGGTCAGGTTCTGCACGGCCAGTGCGATGGCAAAGGTCTCGCGGCTCCAGCCGCGGTCCATGGTGACGGGCAGAAGAAACAGGCCCTGCACATGGCGCACGCCCAGGGCAAGGCCCATGACGACGCCACCGGCCAGCACCAGCAGCCACAACTGCGATGCATCCAGGGAAGATTTTTGGGGGGTGGACATGGCGAACCTCTTGCAAGGAAACGTCGCCCCCGTTCAGGCGGGCATCGGCTCTATTACAGGGTCGCCAGACGCGAGGCTCAACCGATTATTTTTTGCCCGCTGCATGCGTGGAGGGAATGTCACGGCAACGCGCCAGACTGCGTTGATGACCGAGACAGGCACCTGAATCGAGCGGCTATGCCAACCTTCCACGTGCGCACAAAAAAAGAAATTACGCGATGTTTTTGAAATATGACGGGAATTACCGAAAAAATCAGCCGAAGGCTGCGACATGTTAACGCTTCGTTTTTGATGGTTACATCTCCCGATCCGTCCCCGGGCACCGCTGAGTACAGTGGCTGCCTTCCCAATCCTTCGGCAGGCATCGACTCATGTGGCACGCCCGGTCCGGCACGTTCGTTTCCGCGGTTGTTGACCGCGCCCGCAACCCATGACGGCGGCGCCCATCTTCAAGCCGCTGGCGCTTGCGGCGGCGCTGGCGGGGATCGCGCTCCTGGCGCCGGTCACTTCGCACGCGCAAACCAACTGGGCGCAGCAGTGCGCGTACAACAATTTCGGCGAAGGCGCGGGCACATCGTGCCACCAGCCATTCCAGGAAGGCCTGGCGGCCGTGCTGGTGGGCACCGCCGACGGCGATTCCGCTGCCTGGGGTTTTATCGACAAGCAAGGCGTCATGGCCATCGTGCCGGCGTATTCGGAAGCCCGCTCCTTCCAGAACGGGTTGGCCGCCGTCAGTCAGCAGGATCTCTGGGGTTACATCGACACCCGGGGACGCTGGGTCATCCCGCCGCGCTTTAGCGACGCGACCGGATTCAACGCGCAAGGCACGGCGCTGGCCGAAGAGGGTGGAAGGGATGTGCTGATCGACCGTCAGGGCAAGGTCGTGAAGACCTTTCCGCTGGGCACGCGCACCTCGGGGTTTGAGCCCGGCCAGAAGCTGGCGGCGATGGAAATCCCCACGCCGCCGCGCTTGGTGAACACCGTAACCGGCAAGCCTGCCGCGCTGCCCGAAGGGGTGATGGCGCTGGCCGCGCCGACCAGCGGCCAACTGCCCGCGCAGACGCGCGATTCGCGTTACGGCGGCTGGTGGGGTCTGCTGGATCAGAACGGCACCTGGGCAATCAGCCCGCAAGTGCTGCGCTCGCTCGCGCCGCCGTTGCGCGATGGCGATGTGGTGGCCGTGAACCGCGAACGGGCATGGGAATTCGTGGATGTGCGCGGCGAGGCGCTGTCGGCCAAGCGTTACGAACGCGTGGAGCGGGTGGCGCCGGGCATATGGCTGGTGCGGGTCGCTGATGGCGGCACGTTGCTGCTGGATGACAAGCTCCAACCCATGCATACGTTCGAAAGCGACTATGTGGGCGTGCGGGAGCAAGACGGCTGGCGCTTTGCCGCCGAGCCCGGCATGACGCTGCTGATCGATCCCGAGGGCCGGCTGCAGCTGATCCCCTTGCGCAGCGGCGAGGTCAAGATTCATCACGGGCGCGCGTGGGTCTATGGCGCGGCGCGGCGCACGGCCGGCGTTGCCGACGCGGCTGGCGACGCGATGAGCGCGGAAGATCAAGCCCATGCCGCCGACGCGGCGGCTGCAGTGCAGGCGGCGTCCGAAGCGGAGACTGCGGCGGCTTTCCAGGACCCGCCGGTCGCCGCCGATGCCGCAACCGATATTGCCGAAGCGGCAACGGTGGCAGACGCGACGCCCACCGAGGCGACTCAAGCTGAGGCGGCGGCAGCCGGTGCTGCGGCAGCCGCAGCATCGGCTGCCGGTGCTGCCGCAGACGACGCCATGGCGGCCGACGCAATGCAAGCCGATACCGCGGCAGATGCCGCCATGGATGCGGCCACCGCCGCGGCAGACGCCGCACAAACGACCGCCAACGCAGACGAATCGCTTTACCAGGTCTACGGCCGGGACGGCCTTGGCATCCTTGACGAGGCCACCCTCGCGCAGCTGCGCGCCTACGACGTCAGCGAGTTTCACTATGCGCGCACGACCGCCCGCGATGCCGATGCCCCGCTGGCGCTTCTGCGTCCGCACGACTATGGCCAGCCGACAGGCATCCTCACGGCGGCGGGCAAGATCGTCACGAATCCGGATTGGGCAAACATCGACACGTACGACGTCACGCTGCCCCTCGTGGCGCGCACCAGGAACTACCAAGCCGGTGCGATCGGCGCGGACGGCGCCTGGGCCATCGAACCGCGCTACACCGAGATCCGCCCCTTCAAGGGCCCCTACACCTGGGCCCGCACGAAGGACATGCTGCGCGGCGACGCGCTTCTGATCGATGCCCGCGGGCAGGAAGTGTCCGTTCCCGCACACGTGCTGGAAGAGGCCTCGCGCCTTGACGGCGAACTGCTGCACTACTACGCACGCAACGAAAACCGCCAGCGCCGCTCGGGCCTGTGGAACGTGCGCAAGGGCGCGCCAGTGCTCAAGCCGGTCTACGAGCAGATACAGGAGTTCGAGGACGACTGGGCCAAGGTCCAGGACAAGAACCGCTGGGGCGTGGTCAACCGCGAGGGCCAGTGGGTAGTGCCCGCCCGCTACGACGGCGCCTACGATCTGGAATACCTGGGTAACGGCCTGATGCTGGTCGAAGCGCCGGAGGGCAAGCGCAATCGCGGCGGCTTCACCGAACGCGCCTACCGCGTCATCAACCTGCGCACCGGCAAAACGAGTGAACCCGTGGTCGGCAAGCCGCAGAAGCTTGCCGATGGGCGCTTTCTCGGCGAATTGGCCGACGCAAGCGCTGTCCTGATCGATGCAGAGGGCGCCTCCATCCGCTTGTCGGCGGGCCGGCCCAACAACAAGCAGCAATTCGGCGACTGGCTTTACATCGACTTTGACGAACGCGAAGGCGCCATCGATGCGCGCGGCAACATGAAGGTGCCCGCGCAATATGGCGAATTCAATCCGTTCTTCACGCAGCCCGAAGGCCTGGCGCGCGCCAATATCGGCATGGGCTATCGCCTGATCGACCAGACCGGCAAGACCCTGCTCGAGAAGTGGGGCGACGCCACGCCGCTGGCATCGATGCAGCGCGTCGTCGTCAATGACGACGAGAGCGGATCGAGCATTCTGGTGGACCTGCAAGGCCGCGAGGTCACCCGCCTGCCCGGCCGCTACGCCATCGACAGCGACAAGGCCAGCGAGGGCGTGGCGCCGTACAGCGACGGCGACAACAAGTACGGCTTCATCGACGCGAACGGCAAGCGCGTCGTGGGCGCACACTTCAACCAGCTTGGCCGCATGAAGGACGGACTGGCGCGGGCGCGCCGCCTGGAGCGCACGGGCAAGCTGTACGGCTACATCGATCTGACCGGACGCTATGCGATTGCGCCGGCGTTCACGTGGGCCGGCGACTTTTCGGAAGGCCGCGCGCTGGTGCGGCGCAATCGGCTCATCGAGTACATCGATACCCAGGGCAAGACCACCGCGCTGTTCGGCGTGCTGTGCGACACGGTGGTGATCGTGGATGCAGAGGACCGGCAGAGCTGGCCGCCCCGGAAACTCACCTGCCCCGAGGCCGCCGGCATCTCGCCGCCGGCAGTCGACAACGCCAACGCAGAATGATCATGACGTCACGCGTGCTACGAACCACCCGCCTCGCCTGCGCATTGGCCGCGCTGGGCGCATCCCTGTCCGTTCAGGCGCAGACCGGCGACGTGCAGCCAGGCCACATCTATTGCCTGGGCGAATCCGATTACCCGGTCTATCCGGCTGCCGACGACATCTCCGCGCGCAACCCCTTCAGCAACGGCTGCATCCGGGATCTAAAGGACGGCCGCGCCGCGGTGCTGCTGCCGTCAGCCATCGAGAACATCGACCGAGTGCCGCGCGACAACTCGCTGCGCCGCCACGCATGGGGCTTTCTGGACCGGAACGGCCGCGTCGCGATCGAGCCGATCTTTGAAGAAGTGGGCGATTTCCGCCACGGGCTTGCCGCCGTGCGGTGGCAAGGCAAGTGGGGCTACATCGACCGCAATGGCCGCATGGCCGTGCGCCCGCGCTACGACGCGGCACAGGACTTTGTCGAGGTCGGGCTGGCGGCGGTGACGTTGGACGGCAAGCCGATGCTGATCGACCGCCAGGGCAATCCGGCGGGCGAGCCGTTCGACGAGGTGGTGCGTGCCGTGCGCCTGTTCGATGGCGTGCCCGCTCGGGCCACGGTTCAGTACAAAGAGGAATACCGTTCAACCAGCGGCGAACGCCGCTTCGGCGGGAACGGTGTCGTCATCACGCGGCCGCTGGGCGACAAGGGTCTGTACATCGCCACCAACGGCCAGGCCAAGTACGGCGTGGTGGACAAGGACTGGAACTGGGTCGTGGACCCGGTGTTCGACGACATCTCCTTGCAGGACGACGGCAACCTGGCCTCGGGCTACGGTCCGGACGGCTCCGTGCTGGTGACGGCGGACGGCAAGCTGATCGGCGCGGACCAGCAGTACGAAAGCATCCTGCCCGTGGGCAAGGCTTTCTACAGCGCGCAGCTGCCGCAGCGGGGCGGTTTTGCGGTGATGGACCGCACCGGCACGATCGTGGCCACGCTGACAACCGAAGAAGGCCAGACGTCGCAGCGCCATGCCGACACCATTCTGTATCGGTCGGGCGACAAGCTGATGGCGCTGGTGCCCGGCCATGCCGCGCCGGTCACGTTGGGCGCGGGGCTGTCGGCCGGCGACGAACTCGAGGGCTATGTCCTTTTCGTGGACGAATCCCGCCGCGCCGCCGGTTTGCTGACGCCGACCGGCGCGTGGCTGCACGGCGCCACGGCGCCCGCATGGCTCGCGGACGCCCGCCGCCTGCAGACGCGCGAAGGCAATCTGTGGCTGTCCGACGAGCAAGGCGCCCTGCTCAATGTGGTGGACAAGGACGGCAAGCCGCTGCTCAAACCCGAGACGGTAGCGGCGCTTCAGAACCAGCAACTCCAGCCGCTGCCCGCTGGCGTCCCGGGCGGTCCGCTGGGCCTGCTGGGGCAAAGCCACTGCAATTGCGACGACACACAGGTGGGCTTGCTGCTTTCCGATGGCAGCATCGTCACCGATCCGTCCTGGTCTGCCGTGACGCCGCTGGACGACACCGACCATGAAAACGCCGCAGCCCTGACAGCGGACCAGTTGCGCTACGCGGCCGAAACCGACGACGGCATGGTGCTGCTGGACGCGCGCGGCAAGCGCATCGACCTGCCCGCGCAGCAGCACATCGGCATGTTCCGTCATGGCTACGCGCAGGTGTATGGCGACGGCGTGGTGCGCATGATCGACCGCGCGGGCAAGACGTTCGAGCTGCCCGAGAACTTCGATACGCAGGTCGTGGCGCCCGGCGTGGCGCGCTTTGTGCAAACGGCGGCCGACGGCGCGCCGTGGGGTCTGTACGATTTTGCGGCCGGCAAGCTGCTGGCCGCCCCCACGTTCCGCAGCATCGGCGAATTCCAGAATGGCCAGGCGATCGCATCGCTGGGCGCGGGCCGGGTCGGGGTCATCGACCTGCAAGGCAAGTGGGTCGTACCGGCCAGCCACCACGGCGTGGAACGCGTGAACGACACGCTATGGCGGGTGACGCAGCCCGGCAAGCAAGAAGACGAGTATGACCGTCCCGCCGCAGTGTTCAATACGCGCGGCCAGGCGCTGACCGCCTTCATGCGCGGATTGCAGGTGGGCGATTTTGGGGATGGCTCGGTTAGCGCGGGCAACAGCGAGCGCCGCTGGATCATCTCGCCGGACGGCTCGGACGCGCTGGACATGAAGGATGCCGACTACCTGCGGCTGGGCGACTGGATGGAGATCCGCCGCGCCGACCGCGAAGGCTACCTGAACGGCAAGGGCGCGTGGCAGATCGCGCCGGCAGCCCGCACCGGCACGCTCTTCCAAGGCACGCCGGCGCGCGCGCTGACGTCCAACGCCAAGGGCATGCAGGTCATGGACGCCAACGGCAAGATCCTGGCCACCCTGCCCCGGGGCGAATGGACGTGGCCGCCACGCTCCGACCTGCTGATCCGCTATTACTCGGCCGACCGGGGCACCATGACGGACTACACGGACTTGTCCGGCAAGACCCGGTTGACGGTCGAAGGGTTTGGATCGGGGTTCTCGGAAGGCCGCGCCGTCACGCATCTGTCTGGCGGCGGCATGCGCTGGGTGGATGCCAAGGGCGTGCTGACGGGGCCGGCGTTCGACGCGCTGGGTACGCTGCGCGAAGGCCTGGCGCCCGCCGCCCGCGACCGGCGCTACGGCTATGTCGATAGCACGGGCGCGTTCGCCATTCCTGCGGAATACCGGGCGTTGTCCGGATTTGAGAACCAGCGTGCGGTGGTGTCCACGGAAGACGACTCGCGGATCATCGACAACGCCGGCAGCCTGGTCGCACAGGTCAGGATGCAATGCGGCATCCGCACCCTGTACGGCGCGGCCGGCCAGCGGCTGTGGCCGCTGCGCATGCCGCACGGCTGCAAGCGTACCGAGGCGTCGCGCGCCTACTGAGCATCCAGCGCCAGATAGCGGCCGGTCTGCACGATTGCTTCGCGTTCCTTGAAGCTGGTCAGCCGGTCCGCCATTGCGCTGCTGTCGCCCGTCAGCCGGATCGCGCGAAGCGTCTCCTGCATCGCGTGGATCGCCGCGCGCTGCAGGTCCGACGGGATGATCGCCAGGCGGTAGCCCATCGCCGCCAGGTCCGGCAGCGGCACCAGCGGCGTCTTGCCGCCGTAGAACATGTTGATGAGCTTCAAGCCCGGCAACCGCTCGGCAATGGCGCGGATCTGCGCCAGCGTCTCCGGCGCCTCGACAAAGATCATGTCGGCGCCGGCCTTCAGGTACAGCTCGGCGCGGGCGATGGCCGCGTCGAACCCTTCGACCGCGATGGCGTCGGTGCGCGCGATGACCAGCGTGTCGGCGTCGGCGAGCGTCTGGCGCGCAATGTGGACCTTGCGGGCCATCTCGCCGGCATCGACCAGGCTCTTGTCGTCCAGGTGGCCGCAGCGCTTGGGAAAGGTCTGGTCTTCGATATGAAACGCCGCCACGCCCGCGCGCTCCATCAGGCGCACCGTGCGCTCCACGTTGGCCGAGCCACCGAATCCGGTGTCCGCGTCCGCCACGACGGGCAGGCCGCTGGCGTCGACGATCTTTTCCACGCGGTCCATCACTTCGGTGAAGCTGAGCAGACCGATGTCCGGATAGCCGGCGGCACGCGCGATGGCGCCGCCGCTGGCGTAGACCGCCGAGAATCCGGCCGCGGCAACCAGGCGGGCCGACAGGCCGTCAGACGCGCCGGGCGCCACGACGATGTTTTCAGAGAGCTGCTGGCGCAACCGCGCGCCGGGTGATAAGTGGGCAGTCATGGGGATCATTCAAAAGAAAAGGTTCATACCCGCATGATCTGCGCCGGCCATTAGAATGTCCAATATATGGAATATTGCTGACCAGTACTCTTTAGATATCAATATGGAATTGCGCCATCTTCGCTATTTCGTCGTCACTGCCGAGGCCCAGCATTTCACGCGCGCGGCCGAGCTGCTGGGCATGGCGCAGCCGCCGCTCAGCCAGCAGATCCGCCAGCTCGAACAGGAAGTGGGCACGCCCCTTTTTGACCGCACGGGCCGCGGGGTGACGCTGAACGACGCCGGACGCGCATTCCTGGCGTGCGCGCAGGACATCCTGCAACGCGCCGATGCGGCCGTGCGCACGGCCCAGCGCGCCGCGCGCGGCGAGGTGGGTGAACTGACGTTGGGGTTCACCGAGTCGGCGTCTTTCAACGGCGTGGTGACCGAGCTGATCCGCCAGTACCGCGAGCGCTACCCGGAAGTTGAAATGACGCTGTCGCAGGGCGATAGCGAAACGCTGGTGGCGCAACTGCGCGACGGCGCGATCGACGCCGCGTTCGTGCGCCCGCCCTTCGCGCTGGACGGCGGATTGACGTTCACGCAACTGGTGGAGGAACCGCTGGTGGTCGCGATGCCGCTGGGCCATGCGCTGGCGCGCCGCAAGCGGCTCACGCCCGCCGACCTGCAGCAGGAGACCTTCATCCTGTACTCGCGCAAATCGGGCTATGGCCTGAGTGCAGACATCATGGCGGCGTGCCGGCAGCACGGGCTGAGCCCGCGCATCGGGCAACAGGCGCCGCAGTTGTCATCGGCCGTGAACCTGGTGGCGGCGGGAATGGGCGTGGCGATCGTGCCGGCTTCGCTGCGCCCCCTGCGCCCGGATGGCGTGCTCTACCGGCCGTTAGCGCTGGATTGGCCGCGCGCGGTGCTGGGCCTGGCCGTGCGCGATGCGACCGGTGCGCGGGCCGCCAATCTGCTTGCGCTGGCGCGGGCTTGCCGCAAGCCCTAGCGCGTTTTGCTGGCCCGCACGCTCAATCGTCGTGCGATTCGTGCACGGCAATTGCGCCGCGCTTCCAGTAGCTGGCGGCGCGGATGCGGCTCTTGTCGATGCCGTGCTGGGCCACCATGATCTCGCGCACCGCTTTCGCGGTGGCCGATTCCGCCGCCACCCACACATAGCCTTCGCCCTGCGGCAACGCCAATTCGCGCGCGGCTTGCAGCAAGAGCGTGCTGTAGCCCGGCGCTGTCCCGTTGCGATGCAGCCAGCGCACCGACGCCTTCGCGGCCGTTTGCAGCGGGATTTCATTCTCTGCCGCCGGCACTTCGATCAGCACCAGCGCCTGCGCCGAGGCGGGCAGTTCTTCCAGCCGGCGCGCGATGGCGGGCAGCGCGGTCTCGTCGCCGATCAGCACATGCCAGTCGAACGCGGTGGGCACCACAAATGAACCGCGCGGTCCGCCGATGCCCAGTTGCTGGCCGGGCGCGGCCTGTTCGGCCCAGGTCGAGGCGGGGCCGTCGCCGTGCAGCACGAACTCGATCTCCAGTTCCTGGCGCGCCGTGTCGAACCGGCGCGGCGTGTAGTCGCGCGCGGCGGGCCGGAGCACGCCGTCGGGGAACTTGATGCCGTCCGGCCCGGCAGTGGGCAGCACGGGCGGTTGCAAGGGATCGGCGGGGAAAAAGATTTTCACGTGATCGTCGAAGGACGCGGACACGAAGTCCTGCAAGTCTTCGCCGGTGAACGTGACACGGGCCAGCAGCCCGGCGATGCGCTCGACGCGCGCCACCGTCAGCGTGCGCATCTTGAGGGTATGGCGCACGCGCGCCACGGTGAGGTCGCTTTGATTCATGGGTACTCCAGTCAGTTGGGACGGGATCAGGCGCCGGACTTGCCGTTGATCTCGTCGGTCGCACGCGCCAGGATGCCGGCGATGCGTCGTTGTTCGGCGGGCGAGGCGTCGGTGCGATCCAGCAACGCGCGCTTGAGCGCCTGGCGCGCCTCGACGAATTCGGGCAGCCAGCCGGTGCGGGTGTCCTCGCCTTCGGGGCCGGTCTCGCGCGGCTGGCCGCTCCAGGCCTGGCGCATGTAGTCCATCTTGCGCGCCACGTGCTTGAGCTTGTTGAACATCAGCGTCAGGCGCTCGCGGTTGGCGTCCAGGTGCGTCTTGCCGGGTTCCGCGAGGTGATAGCGCTTCTTGGCGCCTTCCTGTTCGACGGTGGCGTAGCCCAGTTCTTCCAGATAGGTGAGCGCGGGATACACCATGCCGGGGCTGGGGGTGTAGAAGCCGTTGCTGAGCGCGCCCAGCGCCTTGATGAGTTCGTAGCCGTGGCTGGGATTCTGCTCCAGCAGCCCGAGCAGCATCAGTTGCAAGTCGTCGCTGGACACCTTGCGGCTGCGGGTGAAACCCCGGCCGTCGCCGCCGAAGCCGTCTGCGTCGCCGCGGCCGTGGGCGCCACCCGAGAACCAGTCGCCGCCCGCGCTGGCGTGACGCGGGTGATGATCATGATGACGGCCGCCGTGATGGTCGGGATGCGGGGCGTGGGGATGGGCGTTGCCGTGGCGACCATGATGCTGACAATGGCCGCGATGGCCATGGGCGCGGCGTCCGCCGGCAGCGCGCTGGACGGCGGCGATGAACGAAAAGGGGGACATGAATGCCTCTTACGATATGTCTTACGATAGCTCGTACGATATACCTGCCGCTTTGGCGGCGTCAACTCCCCCGTTGTTTTCTGGCGCCGGCAGGACGTCAGCGCGTCTTATCGCAGAGAGTCGCTCGGCGCGGTGGCAGCCACCTGCACCCAACGGGCGAAGTCCGCCGCCTTGGGCTCCTCCGGCGCGGGCGCATAGACCACCAGGCGCAGGTGACGGCTTTCGTCGACGCTCAAGGTGGCGTGCTCGAATGCGATGTCGCCCAGTGATTCCACCTGCAGCGTGCGCACGCCCATGCACGAACCATGCACATCGTGTTCGCGCCACCAGGTCCGGAAATCGGGCGACACCCGTTCCAACTCATCGACCAGTTCGGCGATGTCGGGCACCCCGGCGGCGCTGGCGAAGTCGCGCCGGAACGACGACAGCATGCGAGGCGCCTGCGCGGTCCAGTCCACGAAGCGCTCGCGCATGGCGGGGTCCACGAACAGCATCCAGAGCAGATTGCGGCGGCCCGGCGCCTGCCCGGAAAAATTGAACACCTTGTCCGCCGCGGCGTTCCACGCCACGACGTCCCAGCGCAGATTCAGGATGTACGCGGGGCGCGCGGGCAGGTCGTCCATCAGGCGGCGGACCTGCGCGGGCACGGTGCACCACGTGCGGCCCGTCTCGGCCGGCGGGCGCTGATGCGCGAGCAGGTAAAGGTGGCGGCGCTCGGCATCGTCCAGCCGCAACACGCGCGCCAGATTTTCCAGAAACGCCGACGACACGCTGATGTTGCGGCCCTGTTCGAACCACGTGTACCAGGCCAGCCCGACGCCCGCGAGCGCCGCGACCTCCTCGCGCCGCAGCCCCGGCGTGCGGCGACGGCGGCCGGGCGGCAGCCCAAGGTCGGCGGGGGTCAGCCGCTCGCGGCGCAGCCGCAGGAATTCGGAAAGATCGGCGCGGGTGCGGTCCAGACGATGCGCCGTAGCCGGTGCGGACGGGGTTGAAGGCAGAGATGCGGTCATGACGCTGTTGCAGGCAGTAATAGCATAAACAGCTAAATTGTATAAGGCTGAAGGTCCGACCAGAATAGCGCCGATCCTGACTTTCTGGCCTTTTCGATGTCGACCTCCTGCCTTCCCGCCACGCCCTCGCCCACCCTCCCCCACACCGATTCGCCGCGCCTGGGCAATCTTGGCCTGGCCGTGCTGCTCTCCGGCGGATTCATCACAATCTTCGACCTCTTCGTCGTGAACGTGGCCATTCCCAGCATGCAAGCCACGCTGTCGGCCAGCTTCGCGCAGATCAACTTCATCATCGCCGCCTACGAACTGGCGTACGGGGTGCTGCTGATCGCGGGCAGCCGGCTGGGCGACCGGCACGGCAGGCGGCGCCTGTTCACGCTGGGCATGGCGGGTTTCGCGTTGGCATCCGCCTTGTGCGGCCTGGCGCCCACGCCGGACACGCTGATCGCCGCGCGCATCGTGCAAGGCGCCGCGGCGGCCCTGCTGTTTCCGCAGGTGTATGCGCTGATTCGCGTCAGCTTCGAGGGCCACGCGCGGCGGCGGGCGTTTGCGTGGCTTGGCATGACGCTGGGCCTTGCGGCCATCGCCGGGCAGGTGCTGGGCGGATGGATCGTCCATGCGGATCTGTTCGGCCTGGCTTGGCGCACCATCTTCCTCGTCAACCTGCCGCTGGGTCTGTTGGCTTGCTGGTTGGCGCGTCACATCCCTGAATCCGCCGAACCTGTCGGCGCGGCCATGGACTGGCCCGGGGCCGCGCTCGTGGGGCTGGGGCTGGCGTTGCTGCTGCTTGCGCTGATCGAAGGTCCGGCACGTCAATGGCCCGCCTGGACGCTCGCCTGCGGCGCGGCATCGGTGGCCGCATTGACAGCATTCGTGCGGTTGCAGCGCCGGATCGCCGCGCGCGGCGGCGCGCCGCTGGTGGACATGGCCTTGCTGACGCAGCCGCGCTTTGCGGCCGGGTGCCTTGTCGTGATGCTGGTGTTCTCCACCGCCAGCGCCATGTTTCTTTGCTATGCGCTGCTGGTGCAGACTGGCTTTGGACGCGATGCGCTGACGGCCGGCCTGATCTTCGCGCCGGCCAGCGTCGGGTTCGTCGCCGGCTCGATGGCCGCGCCACGGCTGGTTGCCCGGTATGGGACGCGGGCGATCGCGCTGGCCGCGCTGCTGTATGGCGGCGCGACGGCTGCCCTGATGCTGCACACGGAATTTGCGGGCGCCGATCTGGACCCTTGGACGCTTTTGCCCGCGCTGGTGTGGCTGGGCGCGGCCCAAGGCGCGGTCAACACGCCGTTGGTGAACCTGGCGATGGGACTGGTTCAGGACCGCCAGGCCGGCATGGCCGCCGGCGTGGTCTCGACCCTGCAGCAGGTGGGCGCGGCGCTTGGCGTATCGGCCGCGGGCATGCTGTATGGCGGTGCGCTGCAAGCCCATGCGGATGCGGGCGTGGCCGAACGCCATGCGCAGGCATTCGCGTCAGCCATGCAGTTCAACGTCGCGGCCATTCTTCTGGCGGCCGCGCTGTTGTGGCGGCTGGGCCGTCAGCGCTGACCGCGTTCGGACTTGCGGCGCGGCCGTGCCGGCGCGCTTACCCCGCGGACAATTCGCGGGCGCGCTGCTGCGCCTTGTGCACCGCCTGCGTGATGGCCTCGGCCACGCCGGCCTGCTGCATGTGCGACAGCGCGGCGTAGGTGGTGCCGCCCTTGGAAGTGACGCGCTCCTGCAATTCGGTGAGCGGCACGTCTTCGCTAGCGGCAAGCTCTGCCGCGCCGCGGAAGGCGGCGACCGCCAGCCGGCGGGCGTCGGCAGGCGTGAAGCCCAGCTCGACAGCGCCCTTCTCCAGCGCCGCCATGAAGTGAAACACGTAGCCGGGACCGCTGCCGGTCACCGCGGTGACGGCGTCGATCATGGCTTCGCTGTCGGTCCAGATGCGCTCACCGACGGCGGCGAAAAGCGCGTCGACCTGATCGCGCTCGGCCTGCCCGCAGGCCGGGGTGGCGTACAGGCCGGTCATGCCCAGCCCCACCTTCGCGGGCGTATTGGGCATGGCGCGCACGATGCGCGCGTGGCCGCCCAGCCAGTCCGACAGCGCGGCCAGTTCCACGCCCGCCGCAATGCTGACCACCGTGGCGTCGGCCGGCAGATGCTGACGGACCTGGCCGCACGCCTCGCGCAGCACCTGCGGCTTGGTGGCCAGCACGCACAGGCCCGCGTCGCCGATGTCGCTGCTGACCTGCTCCAGGCACGGCAAACCGCGCGCCACCAGCGCCTCGCGCGTGGGCGCGTAGGGCTCGATGACCAGAAAATCGGTCAGCGCCCGGCCCTGGCCGAGCAGCCCGTCGATGATGGCGGAGGCCATATTGCCACCGCCGATGAAGACGATCTTTTCACGCATGTTGCTTCAGTTCCAAAGAGGGATTGCGGACCGGGCCGGCGTGGCTGCAATGCCGGCGCGCGGGATGGGGATTCGACAGTCTACGGGCATCGCGAGGCATCACGCCTTCGTCAGCGCCACGCCTGCCTGCGACGACGAACGCGTGCCCGGCACCGGATGGCAGGACTCGGGGTGATAGGTGTGGACCACCGACAACTTCACGCGGTCGCTGCTGTTGCCCTGCGCGGCGTGCAAGGTGCGGCAGTGAAAGAACACGACGTCGCCCGCCTGCAGTTCCGGGCAGACGGCGCGCGCAATCCAATCGGCGTTCTGCGGCACGTCCTCGCGGAAGAACTTCTTTTCGTCGAATTGTTCCGGCGTATAGGCCGCCGTGTGCGAACCGGGAATGAACGACAGGCCGCCATTGGCGCGCGTCTCTGGCCCCAGCGCCAGCCAGCAGGACACCAGATCCGTGTCCGAGAACGACCAGTAGCGGATGTCCTGGTGCCAGCCGGTCAGGCTGCCATACGCGGGGTGCTTGGTCATCACGCAGTTGTGGTGCACCGTGGACAGCACGGGCGTCTCGTTGAAGTAGCGCTGCAGCCACTGCCCGATGCGCGGATTGGTCGCCCATTGCGCGAACAACGGGTCGCGCGCGTAGGCGTTGAGCAACCGGCGCACCGTCAGGCCGCCTTCGGCGGTGCGGGATACCGGCGCGCCGGGGTAGCGCAGGTCGGCTTCGTATTCGATGGGTGCGACGTGATCGCGCAAATGGCGTTCGGCCAGCGCGCGCAGCGCGGCGACCTCTTCCGGGCTGGCGAACTGTCGCGCCACCACGAAGCCCTGCTCACGCAGCACGGCTATCTGATCATCAGGCAATAACCCGGACATCTCGATCCTCACAGCCCGCGTCGGAAAGCGGCGCGTCTGCGGGCGGGCAGGCGCGCACCGGCAAGGCGCCGGTCACGCGGGATGGCTAGATTACCAAAACGGCCTCAGCCCGCGGGGGTCTTCTCGGGGTGGACGGCAGGCGCGCCCAGCCGGGCGGCGTCGCGCTCCTGGACTTCGTGGTGGACCCATTCACGCCAGACGGCCACCAGCAGCGCCATCAGCACCGGGCCCACGAACAATCCCACGATGCCCATGGTCTTCACGCCGCCCACCAGGCCGAAGAAGGTCGGCAGGAACGGCAGCTTGACCGGGCCGCCCACCAGACGCGGGCGCAGCGTCTTGTCGACGATGAACAATTCCACACTGCCCCAGACCATCAGCGCGATGCCCGCGACCACATGGCCCGAACCCACGAGATACAGGGACACCAGCGTGAATGACAGGGGCGCGCCCCCGGGAATCAGGGCCATGAAACCGGTGACCACACCCAGCAATACGGGCGACGGCACGCCCGCGACCCAATAGGCGATGCCCAGCACGACGCCTTCGCCCAGCGCGATCAGGCCCATGCCGGTGACGGTGGAATTGATGGTGGCCGGCACCACGCGCGAAAAGCGCTGCCAGCGCGCCGGCAGGATGCGTTCGCCCAGCACATCCAGCTGCGCGACCATGCGGATGCCGTCCTTGTAGACGAAGAACAGCGTGATCAGCATGAAAAGGACTGTCAGCAGCAACTGGAAGACGTTGCCCGTGGCGGCCAGCGCCATGCGGTAGATGTTGCCCAGATGCTCGCCGCTGACCGCTTCGACCAGCGCGCCCAGCGCGTGGGGCTGGCCAATATAGGATTCCCAATATTGCGCCAGGCGGTCGCCCACGACCGGCATCGAGGAAATCCACGCGGGCACGTCCACGCCATGCCGGTTGGCGGCGATGGCCCAGGCGACGAACGCGCTGGCTTCCTTGATGGCATAGGACAAGGCCAGCGACAACGGCACGATCAGCACCACGACGACGACCAGCAGCGCCAGCGACGCGGCCACTGTTGTACGGCCGCCGCACCGGACGACGAGGCGTTGATACAAGGGCCAACTGGCCAGGCCGATGATCAGCGCCGCCAGGGCCGGGACCAGGAATCCGCTAAGAAAGTAAACCCCCGCCAACAGCACAAGCAGCAACAGCCATCGGGCAATGAGGTAAGCGGGTAGAACAGGCTGCATAGCGCGAATCGACTGTAAGGGCGTTGTAGGCTTTGACTGTCGGACTATACAGACGTTTCATGCGATTCGAGGGACGTAAGGGCTGTATTTACTACGGGGTTTCCCGCGCTTAACGCACATGGCGGACCCGAGGGTCCGCCATGTCGTTGCGCAGGATGCGATGGCTTACAGCAGGTATTCGGCCGCTTCTTCGCGCGCGGTGCGGCGGCGCGGGGCCATGTCGGCCAGCGCCGGGATGGCCGGCACGGGGGGTTGCGCCGGCGCGGTCTGGCCCTGGTTGCGCTGGTACACGGCGCAAGAAGCGGCGGCCGGATCGGTCTCGTCGCGGCCGCTGAGCAGCGGACAGCCGGCGAACAGGTCGGCAACCCAATCGGTAAAGGCCCGCACCTTGGGCGACAACTGCCGGCTCTGCGGATACAGCACCGAAATGGCCGTGGAACTGGGCTTCCACTGCGGCAGGATCTCGATCAGCTCGCCCGATTGCAGGTACGGCAGCGCCATGTAACGCGCGGTCTGGATCAGGCCGAAGCCTTTCAGGCCGCAATCCAGGTAGGCGCCGGCTTCGTTCACGGCCACCGTGCCCTTCATGTCCACTTCCTGATGCTTGCCGTCCACCTTGAAGTCCCAGGCGCAATTGCGGCCGGTGCGGCTGGAAAAATAATGCACCGCATGGTGATCGCGCAGCGATTCGATGGTTTGCGGCATGCCGTGGCGCGCCACGTACGTGGGGGACGCGCAGGTAACGGTCTGCAAGGTGCCGATGCGGCGGGCGACCAGGCTGGAGTCTTCGAGGTCGCCGGCGCGGATCACGCAGTCCACGGCTTCCTGGACCATGTCGACCGGACGGTCGCCCAGGCCCAGCACCAGCTCGACGTCGGGGTATTTGTCGTGGAAATCACACAATGAGGGGATCAGGATCAGCCGGCCGATGCAGGTGGGCACGTCGATGCGCAGGCGGCCCTTCAGACGCAGCGCGGCTTCCTGGAAGCACGCCTCGGTTTCTTCGACGTCGGCCAGAATGCGCACGCAATGCTGGTAATAGCCCGCGCCGTCGGGCGTCAGGCCAATGCGGCGGGTGGTGCGGTTCAGCAGGCGCACGCCCAGGAGGCGTTCCAGATTCTGAATGATGGTGGTGACGGTGGTGCGCGGAAGCGATAGGCTGTCGGCCGCCCGGGTGAAGCTATTGGCGTCCACGACGCGCACAAACACCTGCATAGCCTGAAAGCGGTCCATGGCAAGGGTGTCCTTAGGCAAATAAGTCGGGGAGAACGGAGCATAACCCGATTTCGCTGCCGATTAGTCATTCTCCACGAACAGTGTTGCCGGGAAAGACAGGTTTATCCGCCCAGACAAAACACTCAGAATGCAAACCATCTTGAAGTGCCCTTGCCGCCCGGCGCAAGAAAAGGGCATGTCAATCCTCAGATTCCGCACCGCAGCGGCCCGCCCTTACCCGGCGGCCACCGCCTCCAGATCAGCGACCCCGGTTGATGCTGCATTGCAGCATATCCATATGACCCTGGATTCTTAGGACTGGCATCCCCGCACCGCCGCCTTCTGTTTTCCCGCATTCCGGGCAAGCGCGCTTCCGCCTCTAAAGAACCACTCAAGGAAACACCATGGTTTCGCGTAAACGTATTGCTGTGCTCGTCGTATTTGCAGCCGTGCTGGCGGCCGGTGGCGGCTACGCCCTCACCCGCGGTCCCGCGGGCGGCAATGTCGCCATGGCGCAGGGCGCCCCCGCCGCGCCCCCGGTCGAGGTGGCCGAGGTGGTCAACAAGACCATCGTCGACTGGCAGCGCTATTCCGGCCGCCTGGAGGCCATCGACCGCGTGGACATCCGGCCGCTCGTGTCCGGCACGCTGACCGCCGTCCACTTCAAGGACGGCAGCATCGTCAAGAAGGGCGACGTGCTCTTCACCATCGACCCGCGCCCCTACGCGGCCGAGGTGGACCGCGCCGCCGCCGCGCTGACGGCCGCCAAGGCCCGGGCCGCCTACACGGCGTCCGAACTGGCCCGCGGCCAGCGCCTCTTGGCCGACAACGCCATCGCCCGCCGCGACTTCGAGGAAAAGCAGAACGCCGCGCGCGAAGCCGCCGCCAACCTGCAAGGCGCGCAGGCCGCGCTGGACTACGCCAAGCTGAACCTGGGCTACACCCGCATCGAGGCGCCCGTGGACGGCCGCGTGTCGCGCGCCGAGGTCACGGTGGGCAACGTGGTGGCCGCCGGCGCCGCGTCGGTGCCGCTGACCACGCTGGTGTCGGTGTCCAAGATGTATGCATCGTTTGACGTGGACGAACAAACGTTCCTGCGTTACGTGAACCCGGTGCGCAACGGCCGCGCCGGCGCGGTGCCGGTCGAACTGGGCCTGGCCAACGAAGACGGCTACTCGCGCACGGGCGCTGTGCAATCGGTGGACAACCGCCTGGATGCCACCTCCGGCACCATTCGCGTGCGCGCCGAATTCGACAACGCCGACGGCACGCTGCTGCCGGGTCTGTACGCCCGCATCCGCCTGGGCGGCAGCGAGCCGCGCGCGGCCGTGCTGATCGACGAACGCGCCATCGGCACCGACCAGGA
The DNA here is from genome assembly GCF_041879325.1 of Achromobacter sp. JD417. Lineage (NCBI taxonomy): Bacteria > Pseudomonadati > Pseudomonadota > Betaproteobacteria > Burkholderiales > Alcaligenaceae > Achromobacter > Achromobacter sp. JD417. The sequence continues at coordinate 5,633,274 of NZ_CP087159.1, forward strand.
CAAGCGCTTTGTGCTCGTGCTGGACGACAAGAACCACGCCGTGTACCGCCAGGTGAAGCTGGGCGCCAACCAGGAAGGCCTGCGCGTGGTGGATTCGGGCCTTGCCGCCGGCGAGCGCATCGTCGTCAACGGCCTGCAGCGCATCCGCCCCGGCGATGCCGTGACCCCCACTGTCGTCCCCATGGTTGCGGCCAAGCGTAGCCCCGGCAACCCGGTCAAGACCGCCTCGGCACAGAACTAAGCCGACGCGTCGAACGAGAACGTTTATGAATATCTCGAAATTCTTCATCGACCGGCCGATCTTCGCCGGCGTCCTATCTATCCTGGTGCTGCTGGCGGGCCTGTTGGCCATGTTCCAGCTGCCCATCTCCGAATACCCGGAAGTCGTGCCCCCGTCGGTGGTGGTGCGCGCGCAGTACCCGGGCGCCAACCCCAAGGTCATCGCCGAAACCGTCGCCTCGCCGCTGGAAGAATCCATCAACGGCGTGGAGAACATGCTGTACATGCAGTCGCAGGCCAACAGCGACGGCAACCTGACGCTGACGGTGAACTTCAAGCTGGGCGTGGACCCGGACAAGGCACAGCAGCTGGTGCAGAACCGCGTGTCGCAGGCGTTGCCACGCCTGCCGCCGGACGTGCAGCGCCTGGGCGTGACCACGGCCAAGAGCTCGCCCACGCTGACGCTGGTGGTCCACCTGATCTCGCCCAACGACCGCTACGACATCACGTACCTGCGCAACTACGCGATCCTGAACGTGAAGGACCGCCTGTCGCGAATCACGGGCGTGGGCGAAGTCACGGTGTGGGGCTCGGGCAACTACTCCATGCGCGTGTGGCTCGATCCGCAGAAGGTCGCCCAGCGCGGCATGACCGCGTCCGAAGTCGTCAACGCGATCCGCGAGCAGAACGTGCAGGTCGCGGCCGGCGTGATCGGCGCCTCGCCCACGCAGGGCGACGTGCCGCTGCAGCTGAACGTGAACGCGCGCGGCCGCCTGCAGACCGAAGAGGAATTCCGCGACATCATCCTGAAGACTTCGCCGGACGGCGCGGTCACGCACCTGTCCGACGTGGCGCGTGTTGAGCTGGACGCACAGGAATACGGCCTGCGTTCGCTCTTGAACAACAAGCAGGCGGTGGGCATGGGCATCATGCAGTCGCCGGGCGCCAACGCGCTGGACGTGTCCAGCCAGGTGCGCGCGGCGATGGCCGAGCTGGCCCAGGATTTCCCGCCGGGCGTGGAATACCGCATCGAATACGACCCCACGCAGTTCGTGCGTTCCAGTATCGAAGCCGTCGTGCACACGCTGCTCGAAGCCATCGCGCTGGTCGTGCTGGTGGTTATCCTGTTCCTGCAGACCTGGCGCGCGTCCATCATTCCGCTGCTGGCGGTGCCCGTGTCCATCGTCGGCACGTTCGCGCTCTTGCTGATGTTCGGCTACTCCATCAACGCGCTGTCGCTGTTCGGCATGGTGCTGGCCATCGGGATCGTGGTGGACGATGCCATCGTGGTGGTCGAAAACGTCGAGCGCAACATCGCGGCGGGCTTGAGTCCGCGCGATGCGACCTATCGCGCCATGCGCGAAGTCAGCGGTCCCATCATCGCCATCGCGCTGACGCTGTGCGCCGTGTTCGTGCCCCTGGCCTTCATGACGGGCCTGACCGGCCAGTTCTACAAGCAGTTCGCCATGACCATCGCCATCTCGACGGTGATCTCGGCCTTCAACTCGCTGACCCTGTCGCCCGCCCTGTCGGCCCTGCTGCTCAAGAGCCACCACGACAAGCCCGACTGGCTGACCCGCGGCATGAATCGCGTCTTCGGCCGCTTCTTCAACTGGTTCAACAACATGTTCGGCCGCGCGTCCGAGTCGTACGGCACGGGCGTGGCCAGCGTCATCCGCCGCAAGGCGGGCGCAATGGGCGTCTATGCCGTGCTGGTCGCCGCGACCCTCGGCGTGTCGTACCTGGTGCCCGGCGGCTTCGTGCCCGCGCAGGACAAGCAGTACCTGATCGGCTTCACGCAGTTGCCCAACGGCGCCTCGCTGGATCGCACCGAAGACGTGATCCGCCGCATGAGCGACATCGCCTTGAAGGAACCCGGCGTGCAGTCGGCCATTGCCTTCCCGGGCCTGTCGATCAACGGCTTCACCAACAGTTCCAGCGCGGGCATCGTGTTCGTGACGCTCAAGCCGTTCGGCGAACGCCGGGGCGCCGAACTGTCCGGCAACGCCATCGCGGCCTCGCTGAACCAGAAGTTCGCAGCCATCCAGGATTCATTCATCGCCGTGTTCCCGCCACCGCCCGTCATGGGCTTGGGCACGCTGGGCGGCTTCAAGCTCCAGCTGGAAGACCGCGCGGCGCTGGGCTACGCCGAACTGGACAAGGCCAAGCAGGCCTTCCTGGAAAAGGCGCGTCAGACGCCCGAACTGGGCCCCACGTTCTCCAGCTACGAGATCAACGTCCCGCAGCTTGACGTGGACCTGGACCGCGTCAAGGCCAAGCAGCTGGGCGTGCCGGTGACCGAAGTCTTCGACACCATGCAGATCTACCTGGGCTCCATGTACGTCAACGACTTCAACCGCTTTGGCCGCGTGTTCCAGGTGCGTGCGCAGGCCGACGCGCCGTTCCGCGCGCACGCCGACGACATCCTGCAACTGAAGACCCGCAACGCCGCCGGCGACATGGTGCCGCTGTCCTCGCTGGTCACGGTCAAGCAGACCTTCGGCCCGGAAATGGTCGTGCGCTACAACGGCTACACCGCCGCCGACATCAACGGCGGGCCGGCCCCCGGCTTCTCGTCCGACCAGGCGCAGGCCGCGGCCGAACGCGTCGCCGCCGAAACCCTGCCGCGTGGCGTCAAGTTCGAATGGACCGACCTCACGTACCAGCAGATCCTGGCGGGCAATGCCGGCCTCTGGGTGTTCCCGATCAGCGTGCTGCTCGTGTTCCTGGTGCTGGCCGCGCTGTATGAAAGCCTGACCCTGCCGCTGGCCGTGATCCTGATTGTGCCGATGAGCATCCTGGCGGCGCTGACCGGCGTCTACCTGACCGGCAACGACAACAACATCTTCACGCAGATCGGCCTGATGGTGCTGGTGGGGCTGTCGGCAAAGAACGCGATCCTGATCGTTGAGTTCGCCCGAGAGCTCGAGATGAACGGCCGCACGCCGCTCGAAGCCGCCATCGAGGCCAGCCGCCTGCGTCTTCGCCCCATCCTGATGACGTCCATCGCGTTCATCATGGGCGTGGTGCCGCTGGTGCTGTCGTCGGGCGCCGGCTCCGAAATGCGCCACGCCATGGGTGTCGCCGTGTTCTTCGGCATGCTGGGCGTGACCCTGTTCGGCCTGTTCCTCACGCCGGTGTTCTATGTCCTGCTGCGTTCGCTCGGCGGCAAGAAGCTGCACTCGGCCGCGCCGCACGAAGCGCCCGTCTGCGTGCCGCACATCGACCCGAACGCGCCGCCCGCCCCGCAACACCACGCGTAGGCCGGCAAACCAGAGTAGCCAGCGCGTCCTGTCCAGTGGGATGGGACGCGCGCCAAAGAGAAACGTCATGATGATGAAAAGACTGACCCGAGGATCCGCCCTGCTCGCCCTGCTGCTGGTGCTGGCCGGCTGCGCGGTGGGTCCCACCTACGAGCGGCCCTCGGCCGACACGCCGGCGGCCTTCAAGGAAGCCGCCCTGCCCGCGTCCGAAGCCGGCACGTGGAAGCCCGCCGAGCCGTCCGAAGACGCGCTGCGCGGCGCCTGGTGGAAAGTGTTCGGCGACGAAGGCCTGAACCAGCTCGAAGAGGAAGCCCAGCGCGCCAACCAGGACCTGCAGGCCGCCGCGGCGCGGCTGACGCAAGCGCGCGCCCTGCAGCGCGAAGCGCGTTCCGGCTTCTTCCCCAGCCTGGACGCCGGCTTCGGCCCCAACCGCCAACGTCCGTCGGCCGTGTCGCAGGGCCTGCCCGACGGCACGTCCACGTCGCCCGTCACCACGTGGCGCGCCCAAGGCACCGTGTCCTACGAGGCCGACCTCTTCGGCCGCGTCGCATCGACCGTGGACGCCGCCACCGCCGACGCGCAGCAAAGCGAAGCGCTGTACCGCTCGGTGCTGCTGGCCCTGCAGGCCGACGTCGCCACCACCTACTTCCTGGTGCGCGAACAGGACGCCGAATCGCGTCTTTACCACCAGACCGTCAAGCTGCGCACGGACACGCTGCAACTCATCCAGCGCCGGTATGACGCCGGCGACATCAGTGAACTGGACCTCGCGCGCGCTAAGGCTGAACTCGCGTCGGCGCAATCCGAGGCCCTGGGCATCGACCGCCGCCGCGCCACCGCCGAACACGCGCTGGCCGTGCTGCTGGGCCGCGCCCCGTCGGAATTCACGATGCCGCCGCAGCCCATCGAACAGATCGCGCTGACCATCCCCGCCGGCCTGCCGTCCACCCTGCTCGAACGCCGCCCCGACATCGCCGCCGCCGAACGCGCCATGGCCGCCGCCAACGCCCGCGTCGGCGCCGCCAAGTCCGCGTTCTTCCCGCGCCTGGACATCACCGGCGCCTTCGGCTACGAGTCCTCGGAACTGGGCAACCTCTTCCAATGGTCCAGCCGCACGTTCCTGCTGGGCCCCCTGGTCGGCGCCGCCCTGTCCATGCCCATCTTCGACGGCGGCCGCCGCCAGGCCGGCCTGGACCGCGCCCGCGCCGTCTACGAGGAAGACGTCGCCGTCTACCGCCAGACCGTCCTGAACGCGTTCCGCGAGGTCGAAGACAACCTGGCCAACCTGCGCATCCTCGCTGACCAGACCAAGGCCCAGAACGCAGCCGTCGAAGCCGCCGCCCGCGCCGCAAAGCTCTCGCATACGCAGTACCGCGAAGGTTCCATCAGCTACCTCGACGTGATCGAAGCCGACCGCAGCGTCCTCCTGCAACAGCGCGTCGCGGTCCAGTTGACCGGCGAACAGGCCCGCTCGACTGTGGGACTGATCCGCGCCATCGGCGGCGGCTGGGAGAATCCGGTGCCACCGGAGAAGGTGGCGGCGAAGTAAGCGTGGCGCGGCAGCAGCACGTGCTCGCGTCAGGTGTCCGGCGCCCGCATGGCAAACCCGTTAACTGCGACGGGGGCTCCTGCGGTGTCGGACACCTGACCGGCTACGTCGCGCCATGAGATGACCGAGCCAGATTTGGCCCGCCCAGGCCAAATCTGGCCTGAATTTCTTTTTTTGTTTTCAACGACTTAATAAAACCGAGCCACACATGGCTCGACATTGCGGGCGAGAAAAACACTTTCCGTTATTTTTGGCAATCCAAGACGAAGCGGCGACGCACGCAAATGCAGATAAGCAATTGAAAACAAAGCATAAACATGCGTGGAAGCCCAAACTGGCACGGACTTTGCATTGAAGGTTGAGCCATCGCCGATGGCACAAGGGCCGATCAGGCCCTTTCGCAACCTTTACAGGAATCCAGCAAATGCCGACTCCCGCCTATATCAGCATCCAGGGCAAGACGCAGGGCAACATCACCCAAGGCGCGTTCACTGCCGACTCCGTGGGCAACGTGTACCAGGAAGGTCATGAAGATCAGATCCTGGTTCAGGAAATCGAACACCTGATCGCCACGCCGACCGACCCGCAAAGCGGCCAGCCGTCGGGTCAGCGCGTCCACAAGCCCTTCGTGTTCACGGCGCCCCTGAACAAGGCCACCCCGTTGATGTATCAGGCCCTGGCCTCAGGCGAAATGCTGCCGGAAGTCGAGGTGAAGTGGTATCGCACCTCGACCGAAGGCAAGCAGGAGCACTTCTTCACCACCAAGCTCGAAGACGCCACCATCGTCAACATCAACACGGCGCTACCGCACGCGCAAGACCCGAGCAAGGCCGAGTACACCCAGCTGGTCAAGGTCGCCATGGCCTATCGCAAGATCACCTGGACCCACGCCATCGCCGGCACTGAGGCCTCGGACGACTGGCGCAAGCCGCAAGAAGCCTGATCCCGGGCTTCTGAGCATGGCCGGCGCATCGCGCGCCGGTCGTGCGGTAAGCCCCGGGATGCCGCGTCCCTCTCCCGCACCTCAAGCCATCTCATTTCAGGAATCCCAGCGTGAGACCCATTGTTCTTGTTGGACACCGGCACAGCTGCCCGCTCCATGGCAACGGCACGGTCGTCACCGGCGCAAGCGAAGCCATGGTCGATGGACGCGCCGTGGCGCGCATCGGCGACCGCATCAGTTGCGGCGCCATCATTCAAACGGGCTCGCCCGGCACGATCATCGAAGGACAACCAGCAGCACGCCAAGGCGACCGAACCAGCCATGGCGGCACACTCGTAGAGGGCGAAGCCGGCTGGCTGGTGGAGTAACCCACATCCTTTCGGATGGCAGGAGCGCTCTATCAGCGCCCTGCCTTTTCACCGCAGATTTCACCGTTGCGCGCTCCGCGCCAATGGCACCTGCCGCGCACGTTGCGCCGGCGTCGCCGCGCCCGAGGCGTGCCCCTGAACCCCATCCTCCAGAAGCGTCTGCGGCAAGGCAAAGCCCTTGAACAGCGGCTGGGTGAACGGATTATTGGCCTTCTCGGTACTGATGCGGTAACGCATGCCGCCGTCCGGGGCGGCGAAGCTGATGTCCACGCTAGTGCTGGTGGCGCCGTTGAGCCGAGCTTGGCTGAGCAGGCGGTAAAGCGACCATGGACCGCGATAACTCAGCGCGCTGCTGCTCCCCCCCGCGTGCACCAACGTCATGCGGCTTTCATTGCTGGACGCCAGTGTGTTCGGCCAGATCAGTGCCGTGCTGGTGGTAGGACCGTGGTTATAGCTGACCAACTGGCCTTCCACGCTCAGCGAGCTGCTGCGTTTGCTTGGCGCCATGCCCAGCGGCTCGACGTGGAACTGCACGCCCAACGACCCGCGGCTGTTGAAGAAGGCGTCTCGGATCCTTTCCGCGGCCTCAAGCTGAGTCAACACGTCCGCTCGCACCAGATAACCGCCCAGGCTCTCGGAATACAGCGCCTCCAGATTGTCCTCGATGAACAGGTTCAGATACTTTTCGCGGAACTGCTGCAGGCGCCCCTGCGGACCGAAAAACGCCGTAAAGTCGTCCAGCGCCACTTCCTCACGGCTGGTTGGATTGAACGGATAACGGTTCGCCAGACGCTCGCGGTAGAACCGATACACATCGATATCCCAGCGGCGCTCCAGTTCTCGCAAGGCTTCTACCAGAATGACCCGCGAGGACTCATTGGCCAGCTTGCCTACCTGGCGGTTCAAGGGCTCCGGCAGGCCGGCCGCAATTCGTTGCAGATTGCTGATGGGATCGGGCCCCTTCAGCCCGAAACGCTCCAGCACCACACCAAGCGCCGACTTGCCGCGATCGGGGCTGTCGTGCACCGTGCGCACCTTGTCCTGCACGCTTGAAATTGCCACCAAGGTCTCGTCCAGATAGGACGCCCGATCCGCCTTGGCCTGCAGCAGTTGGCTCATGGGTGCAAACGCGCGAGAGATGCCGAGAATCGGCCCGGCTTCCTGCGCATCCTTGTCGGCGGCCGCCCTGTCCGTCACGCCCGCAACTTGCGCAGGCGTGGCGCCCTTGCTTGCGAGCGCGGAAACGCCCGCTGCCGGTGTATCGCCAAACTCACTGTTGTCGCGCACCGTTTCCAACAGCCGGCGCAACGGCGCCGCAGGGCTGGTCACCGTGCCCAGGACATTGACCGCCTCGGCCAGGTCGTGAAAGTCGCGCACCTCAAGCTGATTCAAGTTGCGTTGCCACGTGTCGATGTAGTCGCGGCCATAGATGGCCTGGATTCGTTCGGCCAGCGCGCGCTTGTCGGCCTGCGAATAATCGATGTTGCGCCGCTCCCCCAACGCCCATTGATCGATCATCGCCAGCTCGGTCAGATCCTGGCTGTGCGGCGCAAAGTAGCCGTGGAATCCCTTGGCCGTCAACAGCGCGTCGATGCGGCCGTCGGACACATGCTCCAGCGCCCCTTCCTTGTCCAAGCCCGTGGGCTGATAGACGACGTCAAAGGCCGGTCCGATCTCGTTGCGCAGGTCGAGCGGCGACCTCAGGGTGTCACCCGCTTGACGGCGCATGGTCATGTAAACGCGCTGCGGCAGCGGGATCTGCCGCAGGTCGCGCTGCACGACCGACACGCGCTCATGAAACTGAGGCAACTCGGCATCGGCATACTTCATCGCGTAATCCAGGTGGCGCATCAACGCGCGCTGCACCTTGTCTTCGCCAGGAAAAGCCTGGGCCCATTGATGCCCCATCCAACGCTCCACGACCGGCGACCGGCGGTTGGGCCGGTCTTCGATCATGCGGTACACACGCAACGCTTCAAGCTGCGCATCGCTGTCCACCACCGCCCCGTCAAGATGCTCCATCACGCCATCGGCGAGCGCCGGCAGAAATCGTTGAGACAGCAGCGTGAGATAGGCCTGATCCACTTTGGGCCCAATCTTCCATCCCTGATAAAGGCCCATGTCTGCCACAAACGGCCACGCCTCGCGGTGATCGCCATACACCGCCACCGCGCTGCTAATCTGGTCCAGCGGTTGAAGCAGATTGCGGCCAGTCGTATCCAGCTTGCCGTCGATGGCGTGGGCGCTGAAGGCGCGGCTGCGCTCCAGCACGCTCATAGCCTTGTCCCGGTTCACGCCGTAGTAGTGATACCAGCCACCGATAAGGACTGCGCTTCCCAGCGACGCCGCACAGAAGCGCAATGCCAACGCCCGCCTTTTTTCCGCCCGCACGCGCGGGTTATCGCCGGCAAGACCGGCTTCGGGGTAGACGACACGCTGGAACAGTTGCTGGGCGAAGTACACCATGGCGCGGCCGCTGGGGTGCGCGGTCGGAACCGGCTCACGGATATCGTAGTTTTGCGACGAAGATGACAAAAAGGCGTTGGTCAGCACGCCTTGCTGGAAGACCGACGACAGAAACACGCCGCGCGGCAATGCCGGCGTGAGATATCGGTCGCTGCCCAACACATCGGTCAGAAACTCCATCAAGAGCGCCCGCATGCCGGTCAGCTGCCGGGCCAGCGAATAGAGGGCTTCGCGCTGGCTCAGTTCGCGCACATCCGCCAACGCATCGAAGACCTGCTCATTGAGGCGCTTGAGGAACTCATCGTATTGCGCGCCGAGTTCGTCGCGCCAGGCGTCGTAACGCTGAACAGCGTCGAGCGTAAACGTAAAGCCGAAGATGTCCTCGCGCACGGACTTGGTTAGCCGGGAAAACAGCGGTTCGAAGCCTTCGAGCAGGTCGAACTTGCTCAACACGACATACAAAGGAGGCCGGGTACCAAGTTGACGCGTGAGTTCGGCCAGCCGGGCCCGCAACAACGAAGCCAGCGCCTTGCGGTCGCTGGGCTGCTGATTGAGCAAGGTCACCAGGCTGACAATCAGCACGACGCCGTTGAGCGGCCGGCGGCTGCGACTTCGCCCCAACCAGCCTACGAAACTTTCCCACAGGCGGGGATGCAGGTCCTCGGGCAAGCGCGGGCGTTCGGCAACGGCTCCGGGTGGCGATTGTTCATTGTCCTCGGAAGCGGCAGCCTGTCGCAGGTGTCCCGGAATCTGAGGCTGGCTGATCAGTTCGCCAGGCGGATCGATCAGCACAGCATGATCGCCTATCCACCAATCGATCCGATAGATCCTGTCGGCGTCTGCCTCCAGCCGTTGGCTGCCCGCCTTGACCTCGCCGGTCAGCGAGAAAGTCTGGCTGGACCGGTTGATGAAACTGGTCTTTCCGGCGTTCTCCTGCCCCAGCACGAGATACCAGGGCAATTGATAGAGCGCGTTGCGGCCTTTCAGGTTGGCCTGGAGCAGGCCGAGACTCTTATCCAGATCGCGTTCCTGCGCTTGCACGTGCCGCAAGCAGGGATCGTCTTCTTGCTGCTGCGCTTGGGCCCGTTCTGCTTCCAACGCCACGTTCCGCCTGCGCAGCCCAATAGCCCACACCAGCAACGGCAGCACCAGCACCACGAGCGCCGCCATTACGCGGGCGGCGACACTGGCCAGAGGTTGGTATTCGTCCACCGTCCACAGGGGGCCCAGCCACCAAATAGCTGCCAGGGCAATCACCAGCATCATCAGCAACGCCAAGGGCAAACCCTGCTTTGTCCACCTCAGTATGGGCTGGCCATAACGTTTCACCTTCGACCAAATCTTAAACATGAGGTTGCTCCATTTTCTTGCATTCGATTTCGGTGTGCAGATGCCGCTCCAGCAGACCGAACAAACTCGGCTCCCACTGCGCTGCGGTCGCGCCTTGCATGATCTGATGTGCCCGCGCGTAAAGCCCATCTGCCAGCCACGCCAGACCGCGGGCGCCTAGCAATTCGGCGGCGATCGCGATGACATGGCAACCATGCCGCGGATCGGCGGATGCCTTCTGAAGAGTGTCCAGACGCCTGAGCATCGATTCCACACCCGTCGCTTCCAGCGCCTCGCGCAACTCGTCACGCAGCACGGGATACTCATGTCCGGCGCCTAGCCTGGTGCTAGCGTCATCCGCGCCGCTGATCCAGGCCTGCGTCTCGCCATCGACGAAAGCCCGGCCATCAGCGAACTGCAATTTCACAAGCGCTGGCAGTTTTGCGACAAAGCGCTCAGTGGCCTGCCGTATGGCTTCGGCGACGTTCTGCATTTCCAGTCGCCGTGCGATGCCGGCCGCCAGATAGCTGCCGCGCAGCCAATACGGTGACGAGGTGATGCTTTTCTCGACCCGTTGAAGCAGGGCCGGATCGACCGCATTGGCTCTCAGCGCATCCCAATAGGCCTCAGCGGTCTCGGCGGGAACGGCCATCAGCTCGGTCCGAAGCGTATCCTTGCGGGTCGACGGCGCAATGCTCAGGTGCGCCCAAAGGGCAAAGCGGCGCAGCAGATAACCCGTGGGGTCATAGGCATCCTGGTGGTTGATGAGGTCGGCGATGGCCAGCAGCGAGCGCCGCGTTTCGCGCTCGTTGCCCGATCCCACCGCGACAGGCGTGAAGAACGCCTCGGTGATTCCAGACGTCTGCAACGAAAGTTCGTGGTGCGCCTCGGCGAGTTCGGGCGCGCGAGTCGCTTCGGACTTCAACCTTAGCTGCGATTCCAGTCGCGTTAGCGCCGGCATGTCCAGCTTCGTTTCGCTCGCGCAGCCTTGCAGCTTGTCCAACGCCTGCTGAGCGGCTTTGTAGTATTCGTCAGCGTATCCGGCGCCGTCCAACCTGGTCAGCGCCTCGGCCAAACGCTCAAGCTGCTGGGACATCAGGCGTCGCTTGGCCAGCAAGCCAGCAGCGCCAGGTTTTGGATGGCTTTCGGTCCAGTACTGACAGATCATGCCGGCCAATACGCCGGCCGCCTCGGCCCAGCCGCGCCAACCGCCTGCGCGCATGCGGGCGGTTGACAACTGCGCGGCAACGCGCAAATGCTTGCACTGCGATTGCAGGTACTGACGCGAAGCGCAATCCACATAGCCCCAATCGATGGTCGCCTCTTGCAATCCACCGAGCTTCATCATTTCGGTTTCGATGCCCTGGTAGGCGTTGTCTTCCTCGTCGAAATCTCCGGCCGGCCGATCGGGCGATATGGGCGAAAGAATGCTGTCGAGATCCAGCGGGGGAAATGTGCTCACCAATGACAAGCCTCGCGTTGTTGCGCCATCAATTCATGCAGCGCTGCCGCATCGAACGTGAGCCCGTCAAACATGGCGTGGTCGCTCTCTAATTGCACCAGCTGAGCCGGCCGCGTCAGATGACGAAGCTGCTCTATGGCGACCAGCCCGCGGCCGGCGTCCGTCACCGTGCCATCGTCCACGACCAGCCAGGGCCGGCTCGCTGTTATCTGCCTGCCATCAAGCAGCAGGCGGATGTGCACGCGGCTTACCTCGAGGGGTTGCGCCGTGATGAGTTGCAGGCGCGAGATGTTTTGCAGGCAACTTATCGCCAGCAGTGGCGGCGGCGCGCTTGCCTCCCGGGCAGGCGCGGAGATCACGACCTTGTGCTGGCCGGGTATCGCATCGTCCAAGCGCAACAGCAACATGCCGAACTGATCTACCTTGCGGCGTGACTCGTTGCGCTGCACCAGCGCCACGATGTCCGGCATGCGTACCAACTCGGGCAGCGCGATCACGGGTGCTTCGGTGCGCGCAGCGGCCGCAGGGGGGGTACCCGCTTGCGCGTCGAAACAGGCAAGCCGCTCGATCGCCGACACGATGGTCTTGCAGTCACGGCCCGACGCCATCGCGCCCGATGCCGCAGCGCAGCCCGCCAGCACCGTGGCAGCAAGCAGCAACGCCCGAAATCGCTTCATATTGCTTCCTCTCCAGTCAGATTCAGATCCAGGCATTTGCGCGCCAAGGTGCGTTTGGGAATGCCCAAACTCTGCGCGGCCACACGGCGCGACCCCGCGGCCTGCCGTAGACGGTCTTCCAATAACAAGCGCTCGAACGCGGCAAGCGCTTCGGGAAGGTTGTTGGTGTGCCATAAACGCTGCAGGATGGCGTCTCCCGTCTCATCGTTCTCCGGCGCGTGCTCGCCGCGCGTCAGCTCAACCAGCCGGTTGGTCTGGATACGCTTGCCCGCAGGTGTGCGCTCTGCCGCTGCCAGCACCAAACTGCGCAGCTCCCTGACGTTGCCCGGGAAACGATGGCGCTGGAGCTGCGCCATCGCGTTGTCGGAAATTCCGGCAACCCGCCCGGGAAAGGACCGGTTGTGCTCAAGCAGAATGTTGGCCACCAGCGCCGGGATGTCTTCGAGGCGGTCGCGTAAGGGGGGAATGTGCAGCGTCAGCTGGCGAATGCGGAAGTACAGGTCTTCGCGGAACTGGCCATCCCGCACCAGATCCGCCAAGGCGCGATGGGTTGCGCAGACCAGCCGAAAGTCGGAAGGAAGCTCTCGTGTCGCGCCCACTGGCCGGTATTTTTTTTCATTGAGCAGGCGCAGCAGAGTCCCCTGCAGACTCAAGGGCATATCGCCGATCTCGTCCAGAAACAGCGTGCCTCCATCGGCTTCGGCGACCAGGCCTGTCCGAGCCTGAGTCGCGCCGGTGTAGGCGCCGCGGACAGCGCCAAATAGTTCGGCCTCGATGAGATCCTTGGGAATGGCCGCGCAATTGACCGGCACAAATTTGCCCTTGCGCGCGGAGGCTTGATGTATCAGCCATGCAGCGTGGTCCTTGCCGGCGCCCGTCTCGCCTGTGACAAGCAGCGACAAGGAAGAGTCGGCGAAACGCAGCATGTCTTCGCGCAGTCGCCGTGCGGCGGGCCCGACGCCGATGAAGCCGGCAGACAGTAGGCGGCGGCGTCCTCGTGTCTCTGACTGCTGCGCCAGCATGCCCTGACGGGTCTGCACCCGCTCGTCCGAGCCCAAGCGATCGCGCAGGCCAGTCAGCACCGCGTCAAACAACCTGCACAACTCTTGCCATGTCGGGTCTGCCATCCATGCGTGCAGTGCGGGCGCCGCGCCGGCCAGAAGCAGCACGGCATCGGCCTTGCGGCGCGCGTCCAGAAGCGGCACGACCAGCCACGTATCAGCGGCCGCCAGCTTTTCGCGAAGCTCCTCGTACCCGCCTTCGACGCCACACAAGCTATCAACGCGCGCGACATGACGCGTCTGACCGGTCGTCAGACAGTAAACGATGGGATTGTCCAGGTCCTGCAAGGGATAGGCCGGCAGCATATCGAGCGCCACGCCATGGCTGGCAATTGGCCGGATACTGTCTCCCGCCGTCTCCGGCCAATAGCAAACCCCGTAACGTATGCTTGGCGTGGAGCAAACGCCTGAGAAGAACCGGTCGGCCAGCGACGCAACGCCGCTGGCCTGCACCAATGTCCGTGCGAGCGCGGCGGCGCCTTGGGCACTCAAGGACATTACGCTGACTCCAGGTCTGCGTGAAAAACAGCGCCGTCCCAGCTGACCGTGGCCTGCCGGAAACGCTGCCCGCCTGCAAGATGTTTCAATACAGCCAGCGACAGCGGCGGCAACATGTCGCCATCGATGCTGGCATCCAGCAACCGCGCGCCGTTCTGGTGACGAAGGCATCGCGCCCGCAATTCATCCCGCGCGGCGGCGTCTATCATCAGTTGCGCCTGATAGCGGTCGTTGAACTGCCTTTCAAGACGCTGCAGGCGGCTCTCGACGATCTCGCCAAGGGTTTCCTCGTCCAGATACGAATACTTGACCACCTGCATGCGCGCCAGCAACGCGGGTTTGAAGAATTTTGTTAGGTGTGCCCGCAACGCATCGCTTCCGACATCGGAAAGCGAACCGCCGTCGTGATCGAACCCCAAGTTCGAGGTAAGGAAGAACAGGACGTTTTGACAGTCGATGCGCCGGCCCTCGCCATCGGCAAGCTCGCCTTTGTCGAAAGCCTGGTAGAAGATATTGAGCACCTCGGGGTGCGCCTTTTCAACTTCGTCCAGCAGGACCACGGAGTAAGGCCGCTTACGGATGGCCTCGGTCAATACGCCGCCTTCTCCATAACCGACGTACCCGGGCGGAGCGCCCAACAAGCGGGATACGGTGTGCTTCTCCTGGTACTCAGACATATTGATGGTGGTCACAAACTGTTCGCCACCAAAGAGCGCGTCTGCGAGGGCCAATGCCGTCTCTGTTTTCCCCACCCCGCTCGGACCGACCAGCAGAAAGGCCCCCATCGGCGTTCCGGGCCGCCGCAGATCCGCCATTGCCGTCATCAGACGCCGGTGCAAGACGTCCAGGGAGGCGTTCTGCCCCTTGACACGCTCACGCAGCGTGTCGGGCAACTTTTCCAGCCGCCGGAACTGATCGCTACTTATGGTGGCGGCTGGAATGCCGGTCCAGTCCGCGATGACCTGTGCAATCTGCTCGGGGCCGACATCCGCATGCAGCAGCGCTCCGTCGCGCTGCAGCTCGGCCAGTTGTTCGACCATCGCTTCCAGGCGCGATGCGGTGTCTTCCTGCGAGTCACCCGCACGGAGCGCGACGATCTGGTCGATCAACACCTTTTGCTCGCGCCAGGCGGCCTGCAACTGCTCGATGGAATCGCGAATCTGTTGCCGCGTCACGTCCAGCGCCGCCAGCCTGCCGGTGTCGGGCTTTCGTCCGGCACGCGCATCGCGCCACAGCAGGTCGGCCTCGGCATCCACCTGCCTCAGCTCGTTTTCCAACCAGGCGATACGTCGCGGCGGCTCGGCCAACGCGGTCGCGACTCGGGCGCAAGCCGTATCCAGGACATCGATGGCCTTGTCCGGCAATTCGCGGCCCGAGAGATACCGGGAAGACAGGACAGCGGCAGCCTTCAGGGCATCGTCGGAAATGGTTACCTGGTGGGCGTCTTCATAGACGCCACGCAGGCCGCGCAGAATGTGTATAGCCTGCTCCACGCTGGGCGCAGCCAGCTGCACCAATTGAAACCGCCGCGTCAGCGCCGGATCCTTCTCGAAGTACTTCTTGTATTCGGACCAGGTCGTGGCGGCAATCGTGCGCAGTTCGCCGCGCGCCAGAGCGGGTTTCAACAAGTTCGCCGCATCGCTGCCGCCAGCTGCATTGCCGGCCCCGATCAGCGTGTGAGCCTCGTCGATGAACAGGATGATCGGCCGCGCCGCGTTCTTGACCTCGTCGATGACCGCCTTCAGGCGTCTTTCGAACTCGCCTTTGACCGAGGCCCCCGCTTGCAGGGCGCCCAGATCCAGTCCCCACAACGTCACGTCGCGCAGCGGTGAGGGCACACGCTGCTCGACGATCCGTTGGGCCAGCCCTTCTACGACGGCGCTCTTTCCAACCCCCGCTTCGCCGACCACGATTGGATTGTTTTTGCGCCGGCGCGACAGGATGTCGATCATCAGATCGATTTCGGCATCCCGGCACAGCACGGGATCGATGTTGCCCGCACGCGCCTGGGCGGTGAAATTGTGTCCGTACTTGCTCAACGCACTGTCAGCCCCAGCTGGCGCCGATTGATTAAACGTCGAATCCGCTTGCAGGGGCGCTTCCGAAGAGTCGGCCAGCAATACGGTGAAACGCTTGCGCAGTGTCTCCCGATTAATACCCTCGAACAGCCGCATCGACGGATAAGGCAGGTAACGAGCGGGGCTGAGCAATGCCGCCAGAAGGAGCGCTCCGGTGCGGATTTCGGCTTGTGCCAATTCCAGTGAGCTCAGCAGCCAGGCGTCGTGCATCAACTCCAGCAGCAATGGCGAGAACGAAGGGTAGGCGTGGCCGTGCCCGCTATCGGGTTTGGGAAATGTGCTGGCAAGCGCCTCGCGCAGCGCGTCCAGGTCGACGTCCGTGTTCGCCAGAACGCAGCGAACGTCGCACTTCGGTTGATCCAGAAACTTGTACAGCAAATGGGCAACCGTGACCTCTGCCCCGTGCTGTCGAATGCACAGACTGCCGGCTTCCTCAAGTGCGTGCCGCCCGACGGCGTGCAACCTGTCAAGCAAAGCAGCCAGATCAATGGAGATCATGCCGGAATTTCCTCGTGGCCATGGGAGTTTTCACCATTTGGTTTTGCGGGGCATGCAGACGCATGGAATATGGCTGCCATCCAGGGCATTCACTTTGAATGCCGAACCCTGCATTTATTGTTCACGCGCCAAGTCTGTAAAAGACAAGCGCATTAAGAAAACACGGCCAGTCGGAACTATCAATCGGACTAATTCGAATATTCGGCGAACGTCCTTTATTTCTTATCACAAATCATATTTTTGATAAGAGTCGGATTAATCCCTCTTATTTTTCGAACTTTTTATATGTCCAACGTTTCCGATCGCACCGCAAAATGCACAGCTCATTTTTGACTTCATCCTGTGTGTCGCTGGCGGCACCTGGTTTTGCGACACCCAGCCAGAAGACCTGATATTCCGGCGTCTACCAACGCGGACTTCCATGCCTTCCGGAGCGGACGAATAAACGGCTCGAATATTTGAAAGGAGTTACCCATGGCGTCGAAAGTTGGTTCAGTTGCACCGAAAGAGCGGATCAACATCCGCTACATCCCCGCGACGGGCGATGAGCAGCAGGAAATAGAACTGCCACTGAAAGTGATGGTGCTCGGCGACTTCAGGGGCCACGGCGACGAAACGCCGCTGGAAGACCGCCCCGCCATTCAAATCAATAAAGACACCTTCAACGAAGTCATGGCCGAAGCCGGTCTGAACTTGAAAGTGGACGTCCCGGCCACGCTCGAAGAAGGCAGCGACAACGACACCCTCAGCGTCAACCTCCAATTCCAGAGCATCAAGGACTTCAGTCCCGACGCCATCGCCCGCCAGGTTCCCGAATTGAAGAGCCTGCTGGAACTGCGCGAAGCCCTCGTTGCGCTCAAGGGACCCATGGGCAACATCCCCGCGTTCCGCAAGCAGATCCAGACGCTTCTGGGTGACGACAGCGCGCGCGGAAAACTGGCGCAGGAACTCGACCAACTCCTGGCGACGCCTCAGGCGTGATGCCGGGCTCCGTCTCAAACCCACTCTGTTAGGTTCTCAAGGACGCACCGATGACCAAAGCCAAAACTGCCGAGTTCCAGGAACACGCCGACAGCCTGCCCCCTGGCGGACTGCTGGCCCAGATCATGGCCCAGACCCGCATCGAGCCCAGCCAGGAAGGTTATGCAGTCGCCGAGCGCGGAGTCGCAGCCTTCGTGTCCGAAATGCTCAAGTCCGAGTCTCGCGAGCAGCCGATCAACAAGCATCTGGTCGACCAGATGCTTGCCGCCATTGATCGCAAGCTCAGCAAGCAGATGGATGCCATTCTGCATCAGCCCGAATTCCAACAGCTCGAATCCATCTGGCGAGCCCTCTTCGACTTCGTCCAGCGCACGGACTTCCGAGAAAATATCCAAGTTGTGTTCGTGCCAGTCACGAAAGACGAACTGCTCGAAGACTTCGAGAGCGCTGCCGACATTACCCGCAGCGGTTTGTACAAGCACGTATACACGGCCGGCTACGGCCAGTTCGGCGGACAGCCGGTCGGATGCATGATCGGCAACTACAACTTCGGCCCTTCCGCGCCGGACATCAAGCTGTTGGGCTACCTCGCCTCCGTAGGCGCCATGGCGCATGCGCCTTTCCTGGGCGCTGCCGGGCCCGAAATGCTCAATCTGGAATCCTTCGAAGAGCTGCCCAACCTGAAAGAGGTCAAGGACATCTTTGAAGGTCCGCGCTTCGCCAAGTGGCGTAGCTTGCGTGAATCCGAAGACTCGCGCTATCTGGGCCTGACCATGCCCCGGTACCTGCTGCGCCAGCCGTACGATCCGCTCGAAAACCCGGTGCGCAGCTTTTCGTATGAGGAAGCCATCGACGGCGACCACCGCAACTACCTGTGGGGCAACACGGCGTTTCTGATGGGTAGCCGCGTGACGGACAGCTTCGCGAAGTTCCGCTGGTGCCCGAACATCATCGGTCCTCAATCCGGTGGCGCAGTGGAAGATCTGCCCGTGCACCTGTACGAATCGTTGGGACAATTGCAGGCCAAGATTCCCACCGAAGTCCTGGTCTCGGATCGCAAGGAGTTCGAACTTTCAAGCGAAGGTTTCATTCCGCTGACCATGCGCAAAGACAGCGACAACGCCGCATTCTTTTCGGCTAACTCCGTGCAAAAGCCCAAGGTGTTCCAGAAGACACCCGAAGGCCAGGCTGCGCAGACCAACTACATGCTGGGAACGCAACTTCCATACATGTTCATCATCAACCGCCTGGCGCACTACATCAAAGTGCTGCAGCGCGAACAGATCGGCAGCTGGAAGGAACGCCAGGACCTGGAGCGCGAGCTCAACAACTGGCTGCGCCAGTACGTCGCGGACCAGGAAAGCCCAACCAGCGACGTCCGCAGCCGCCGTCCGCTGCGGGCGGCTCGGGTCGTCGTGCAGGACGTCGACGGCAATCCTGGCTGGTACCAGGTCGCGCTTTCGGTGCGTCCGCACTTCAAGTACATGGGCGCCAGCTTCGAGCTGTCGCTGGTTGGCCGCTTGGACAAGGATTGACAGGGAGCTGACCCATGCCTCGGTCCCCTGGGCGCGGCAGCCTGTTCGAACGCCTTGATCCCGATCTTCCGCCACGGCGCAACCGCACCCGCCAGGAAATGGCGGCCGAACGCATCCGCGCCATCAAGCGCCAACTGGAATGGATCCTCAATTCCCGCCAGGGCAGCTCTCAGAGCAGTCCCGGCTTGGGATTGCGCGATCTGAACGACGCGGCGACGGGTGCCGTGGACCTGCGCCAACAGGTCTGCCTCGACATCCACGCAGCAGTGGCCGCCTACGAGCCGCGCGCTCACGTCATCGACGTCAGGCCATTGGCGGGGTCCGATCCGTCATTGAATCTGGGCTTTCGGCTGATCTGCCGGGTGCCGCTGAACAATGCGCAAGAGCAGGTCGAGATAAGCCTGCTCTTTCACCATCAAGGCCGACAGGTCAGGGTGACCTAGCAAGTAGCCAAGGGAGGCTGACCGGATGCCACTGAAGGGAAAATTCCGAGAGGAACTGGATTACTTGCGCCGCTTGCGGCGCGTCTTCGCACGCAATAACCCGCAGCTGGCCCCGTTTCTGGGCGAGGAAGCCACGGACCCCGATGTGGAGCGACTGCTCGAGGGCTTTGCCTTCCTCACGGCAAAACTGCGTCTGAAGATCGAAGACGACTTTCCCGAACTGACGCACTCGCTGCTGCAAATGCTGTGGCCCAACTATCTGCGGCCCCTACCCAGCGCCACGATCATGCAGTTCGAACCCACCGACCACTCCATCACCGGCCGCCAGACCGTGCCGCGTGGAACCAGCATCCAGTCGCGGGCCGTGGACGGCGTGCAATGCCAGTTCCGCACGAGTCAGGACGTGTCAATCTTCCCCTTCGAGGTCGCAGGGGTCGATGATGGCCATTCACTGGAAAAGTCGATTGTCCGCATTGACCTCGCCACCCTGAGCCAAAACCCGCCCAGTACATTTGGCTGTGACCAACTAGAGTTCTACCTGAGCGGCAGCGATTACACCGCACAGACACTGTATCTATGGCTGGCCAAGTACCTGGGCGAGATCCGCATGGAGTCCGCTGGCCGGGTTCGCCACATCCCGGTTGGCCAAATCGAATTTTCCGGATTCACCCCCGACTCTGCCCTGCTGCCCTACCCCAAGAACGCCATGGATGGATACCGCATCCTCCAGGAGTACTTTCTCTTTCCTAGGCGCTTCTACTTTTTTTCACTGACGCACCTGCTTGGGCTGTGGCCCGACCTGCCCACGACAAACATACGCATTGAGTTTCACTTCACGCGCCCCATGCCGGCGGACGTGCGGGTACGCAAGGCAGACATCGCGCTTTACTGCACGCCGGCCGTCAACCTGTTCGAACACGACGCCGAGCCTATTCGCCTGACCGGAAAGGCCGCCGAATACCGGCTCCAACCCGGCGGCCACCGGCCTGATGCGTTCGAGATCTTCAGTATCGACAAGGTCGATGGATGGAAGAACGGCGACAGCGCTCAGCCGGGAGAATGGCTACGTACCTACGAACCTTTTGAGTCGCTGCGTCATCAGATCGAACACGAACGCGGGCGGACCACACTGTACTACCGCACGCGGTTGTCGCCGTCACCCTCCGACTCGGGCATCGACCACCGCATTGCGTTCGTGCGGGGCGATGACCGCCACTACATTGGCCGAGAGGAAACGGTGTCGCTCTCGCTGACCTGCACCAACCGCGATTACCCGCTTGCGTTGGGCGTCGGCGATATCCGCGAAGGGTCGCGCGACACCCCCGCATTCGTTCGCTTCAAGAACCTGACGACACCCACGCCGCCATACCGTCCCGTACTGGCTGGCGATCTGCATTGGAGTCTGATCTCCAACCTTTCACCCACCTACCTTTCGCTGCTGTCGGCCGAACCCCTCAAAGCCATTCTTGGCAACTACGACTTCTCGGCTCATCACGACATCCAGCGTGCCCGAACGACGCAAAAGCGCCTGGACGGGCTGAAGGCAGTGGTCAGTGAGCCCATCGACCGCATGTACAAGGGTCTTCCCATCCGAGGCACGCGCACCCTCTTGAAGCTCGATCAGGAAGGATTTTCCTGCGAAGGCGACCTTTATCTTTTCGGGACAGTGCTCAGCCACTTCCTGTCGCTATACGCCAGCCTGGCGTCGTTCCACGTACTGGAAGCGATCAACATGACCAATCAGGAGCACTACGCATGGCCGATGCGCAGCGGAACCCAGCCCCTGATCTGAGCGATTCATTGTTGGCCGAGGCCAAGAGACATGACTTCTTCTGCCTGCTGGAGCGGCTGCATGGGCTGCACGATGACGACCTGGAATCATCCGACACCTTCGACGCGGATCACCAGCGCATTCTCCTGAGCAATCACGCGGGGCTGGGCTTTCCGGCGTCCGACGTCGCGTTGGCCGAACGCCTTGAAAGTCAGGTTCCGCATCAGTACCGTGTGCAAGCCACGTTCTTCGGGATGCACGGCACGGATTCTCCCCTGCCGAGCTACTACCTTGACCGCCTAGCCTACGAGGCCGGCCAAGGCGTGGGCATCCGCCCCGCGTTCCTGGACTTCTTTAACCATCGCCTGTTGACGTTGTTGCACCAGGCCTGGCGCAAGTATCGCTATTACATCCGCTTCCGGCGTGGCGCGGATGACCAGTTCTCTCGCCGGATCTTCGCGCTTATCGGTCTGCAGCATGACGCGACCCGGGGCGACACGCCAATCGCCTGGAGCCGGCTGCTGAGCTTTGCCGGCGCGGTGGTTCTGCGCAGCCGCTCGCCCGCGATGCTGGCCGGGCTGATCGCGCATTGCTTCGACCTGGAGGATGTGCAGATTCGCGACTTCGCGCTTCGGCACGCCGTCATCGACGATTCCGATCGAATCAGGCTTGGCGTGAACAACGGTCAGCTTAGCCACAGCTTCCAGATCGGCGACAGCATACGCACGCGGCACAGCAGCTTCGTCATCGTGATATCGCACTTGAGCCAGGCGCGATTTCGCGAGTTTCTGCCCCACGGCGAAAACTTCGAGCGCCTGCGCCAGCTCGTCGTTTTTCTGCTGCGCGACCCGATTCCCTGCGACCTCGAGCTTGGCCTGCGGCAAGACGAAGTGCCTCCCTTCAATCCTCGGCTTGCCGGCGGCACGCAACTGGGTTGGACCAGTTTTCTTGAACAGCCGGCCTCGACCCTCCCGCCGCCCGTCAGAGTTTCCCTGCGCACATGATCCCGACATCCTCTCATCATCGCCTTGCACTCGTGGTCGACAACCCTCAGGCCCTGCAGAAAGGCAGCCAGCCCCGGTGCCTGTTCGATATTGCAGGCGGCACGATCGGCGCGCACGGGGCGGACTGGATCCTGCATGACAGGTCGGGCCGCGTCCAGTCCATCCACTGCGAGGTCCGCTACGAAGATGGCGGCTACTTCGTCATCGATCGCTGCGGACAGACGCGTGTGAACGACCAAATGGACCCGCTTGGCGCGCTTGTCAGCGTTCGACTGCGCGGGGGAGACATCCTGCACGTAGGGCCCTATCGCCTGACCGTCAACCTGGATGACGAGACATACGCCTTGCCCGACCCAGCGCGGCATCTCGCCGAGCATGAGGTCGCCGAGCTGCTTGGCACATCGAACGAACATATCGGGGCCCTGCCCCACGGCGACGGAGCGCCGGCGCCAAACCCGCCGTCAGAACGTGGCTGGCGCGAGTTCAACGCCTTGTCGGAGCCCTCGACGCAAGGACAGCTGGACCCTTTGCTGGCGCTCCAAGAAGCCATCCGTCCGGACCCCGCGTCAGCCGACAACGCCGCTTCGCTGGATTCCAGGCATTACGGCCAGACGCAGTTGGCCGCGCAGGCCGACCTGTCCACGACCCGATTCGAAGCCGTTTCCGGCTCCCCTTTGCATGCCTTCGGAGATCCCCCCATGTCGGGACACCCCCCTTCTTCTGCAGTCCCCCGAGCATCCGATCAATGGATCCAGAATCAGTTCAACCACGGCGGCGATGCGGCGGGCCTTGTGGCGCCCTTGGTCGAAGGGCTGGGCGCGCCTGTGGGCGCAGTGGACCCGCACGATGCGTACACCCTGCTGTTCGAGGCGGGGACCACGCTAGCCGCGCTCATTCGCGGCATCGCCGCATTGAATCGCGCACCTCAGGGCACACGGCTGGCACTCGCCAAACGCACACTGCAGCCCATCGAAGACAATCCGCTGCGCCTCCCGCAGACCTATCCAGACACCGTGCGCGCTCTCTTTTCCCGGGACCGCAGCATGGTCCACCTGTCTCCCACCGCCGCCGTCGAGGAATCGCTCGAGCAGATAGCCGAACAGCATCGCGCGATGCTAGACGCCATCACCGCCGGTCTGAGTGCGCTGTTGCAAGCGTTCTCGCCGGACCAGCTTGAACGCCGGTTTGCCCGCTACCGGTCCGGCCAGCAGCACGAAGCGTTACCTGGTGACGGGGCCTGGCAGATGTACCGGCATTACTACGAAGAACTCAGATCCAGCCGCCAGCAAGGCTTCGAAAAACTGTTTTGGGAGGTCTTCGACCAAGCCTACGACCAGTCGCTGCGCAAGGAAGAGCCATGAGGCCAGCCGTTGCACTTCTGTGCGCCGCATCCTTGTTGTCCGGATGCGGCACCGTGGGAAACGTCCTCACCAAGACGGGGCAGATCCTGATGGATCCGGACATCCAGGTGGGCCCGCCAGAGGATCAGCCAACGCAGGTGGCGTTGAGCCTGTACGCCGCCAAGGACGTGAATCCCAATCCGGTTGCCGAACCGGACTCGGATCCGACGACGGCGCCGGTGAATGAACGGTCGTTCTCGGTCAATGTGCAGGGTGAAACCCGCGAAGACCTCGTGCATCGTCTGCAAGCCTTGCTTGAACACCTGCATCAAGCGGAATCGCCGGCGGCGCCGTCAGAAGACGGCACGAGTACGGCCGTCAGGTCCGCGCTGACCAAAGTCTTCAAGACTCGCTCCATCGTCATGAACCCCTCTTCTGAAAGCCTGTGGACGGACAGCGTGGCGACGAACCAGGCTCCCTTTCCGGTGCAGTGGCAACTGCGCCAAGGTGAAGACGAGCAAGATTCAGCCCCCGCGGCTGGCCATGCTGCCAGCCCCCGTGGAGAGGACGTGGCGCTTGGCCAGTACCGCGATGGCGTTCCCCTGGCGCCCGCGCCGCTGGCGGCCCAGGATCATGCCAATGCCACGCCCGTCTCCTTTCGCGTGATCCAGCTCAAGGACGATTCGCTGCTGGAAAACGCCGATCCCGATCTGGTCCGCAGTGCCCCCAAAAAGGCGCTTGGAAGCACCTACATCACAGCCGACGACTACCTGCTCGCGCCCGGCCAATTCAAGTTCATCAACTATCGCGACCTGGACGAGGACACCCATTACGTCGCGGTCGTGGCGGTCTTTCATGCGCCCGACGCCCAGCTTTGGTACGACGTGTTCCGGGTGGAGCCGCGCAGCCGCAAGTATGCCTTGCTGGTGACCTTGCAAGACACTCGGGTCGCCATCACCGACGAGAGCTACCGGCCAGCCAAGACCGCTCAACGTGCCAGCAATCAAGCGAGAGAACAACAATGACCAGCCGCAATCCCGTCGTTTGGGGCGAAGGGCAATTCGTCAAACCCCAGCACTTCCAGCAGACCGACCGATACCTCGAGCACTACGTCAATGTGCGCATGGGCAGCAGGTACTGTTATGGCTTCTCGGAGCTGGAGTTGAATCAGGAGTTTCTGTCGTTCGGCAAGATCTCCATCGTGCGTGCGCGCGGCATCATGCCGGACGGTACCGCCTTCAACATCCCCCACGACCAGCCGCCGCCCGAGCCCCTGTCGATTCCTGATGCAACTGCCGCCAATCAGACGGTATACCTGACGCTGCCGCTGCGCTCGGACGGGACATCCGAGGTTCGTTGGCCGGACACCCTGGGCAACGCCCGCTACCTTCATCACACCGAAGACATCCGCGACACGCACAGTAATCAAGGCAATCACACGCCCATCGCCTTGGCCGTGCCCAATCTGCAACTGGCATTGGAACGAGACGATCGAAGCGCCTTCACGGGCTTGGCATTGAGCCGGATCCTGGACAGGCGGCCCGACGGAAGCCTGCTGCTGGACAGCGACTTTCACATCACGGGCATGTACCTGCAGGCCATCCGCCCGCTGGCGCACTTCA
The DNA here is from genome assembly GCF_041879325.1 of Achromobacter sp. JD417. Lineage (NCBI taxonomy): Bacteria > Pseudomonadati > Pseudomonadota > Betaproteobacteria > Burkholderiales > Alcaligenaceae > Achromobacter > Achromobacter sp. JD417. The sequence continues at coordinate 5,658,381 of NZ_CP087159.1, forward strand.
TGGAAGAGATTGCCGCGCTGATGCACGAGCGCGCGAAAAGCATCGCGCAGCGGATCGGGTCGCCCGGCCAGTCCGGCGTTGCAGACATTACAGACTTCAACCTGCTGCAAGCGCTCAACCGATGGCAGCATCTGTTCCGGCACCTGGCGCGCGACGCCGATGTGCGACCGGTCGATGCCTATCTGGCGTGCGGCCAAGCCTGCGGCGAACTGACCACCTTTACCGACGAGGGACGTTTACCGCAGGACTACCCCGCCTATCAGCACGACACGCCACAGACCTCTTTCCGCATGCTGAAGGAGACGCTGCGCCGCGTGCTGTGCACGGTGCTGCAGCCGCGCGCCGTGTCGCTGCCGCTGGACAAGCAAGGCCATGGTGTATTCACGGCGCAAGTCCACGATCCCAGCCTGCTGCAAAGCGCCGACTTCATCCTCGCCGTTCGCGCGCGAATGCCCTTGGAGCAAATGCGGCAACAGTTTGTGCGCCAGGCGAAGATGGCCTCGCATCAGTTGCTGCAGGAACTGATCCGATTGCAGTTGCCGGGAATTCCATTGATGACACTGCCGGTTGCGCCGCGCCATCTGCCTTTCCACGCCGGTTTCACCTATTTTCAGCTGGACCGGTCGCATCCCCATTGGCAGCGCCTGATGCCGCAGGGGACAACCGGATTCGGCTTCCACATCACCGGGGACTTCCCCGAGCTGGAGCTGCAGTTCTGGGCCATTCGGAGTCAATGAGATGAGCCATACCGTGATGGTCGGCAACGACCGCATTGAGACCAGTCCCTCTCCTTCCGTTCTGCCCAAGGTGCCGGACGACTTCATGCGTACCCCTCGCGAACCCAGTATCCGTGACGCGGATCGGGTGCTCTACGAAGGGGTGGACCGCATCAATGCGGACGAGGATCTGCAATTTCAGTTGCGCGGCCACAGCATCAACCCCTTGGTCGACATCGCCCAGCCGCTGTTCGGCCTGGTGATGCGGGTGCGCCGCATGAAGGACCTGCCGGAAGACGATGTGAATCGGCTATATGAGAACGTCCGGGACCATATCACCGCGCTCTCGGAAGAGGTTCGGCAGCTTGGATACGACGGGGCGACGCAGCTGTCCTTCCGCTACGCCCTGTGCGCCTTCATCGATGAAGCAGTGATGGCGACGCCATGGGGTGTGGGTTCGCGATGGAAAGGACGGTCTCTCCTGAGCTATCACCACAACGAAACCTGGGGTGGCGAGAAGTTCTTCACGGTGCTGGCGCGAATGCAGATGGACGCCGCCAAGTACCGCGACGCCCTCGAGTTCAAGTACCTCTGCCTGTGTCTGGGCTATCAGGGCAAGTATGGCCAACAGCACAACAACAAAGACACGCTGAACGCCCTTATTACCCGGCTGCATGAGCAACTGCGCCAGCTGCGGGGAGACGTGCCCGAACGTTTGGTCGACGCTCCCGCGAACATCTCCACGCTCCGTCACCGGCTGGACCGGCAGTGGCCGCTTTGGACGCCTTGGGCGCTAGCCGCGGTTGTGGTGGCCGCAGCGTTTCTGTACTTCTCCCTGAAACTGGGCACCGCCACGCAGATGGTGCTGGATTCGCTCGAGAGCATTCTCAAACAGTGAAGCGGCTAGTTTTGAACTGGAGATAAGACATCATGCCCACGCAATCCGATCTGCACTTCACCTTCACCGTCGGCGACGCATCTCTCGACGTCGTCGAGTTCATCTTGCAGGAAGGCCTCTCCGAAACTTACGTGCTGCAAATCGAACTGGCCAGCGCCAATGCGGCCGTCGACTTTGGCAGTGTTCTGGACCGAGCCGCGCTGCTCACGGTCTGGCAGGGACAGAATCCGGTTCGCCACGTGCACGGCGCGGTATCTTCATTCGTCCAGGGCGAAACCGGCTTTCGCCGCACGCGGTATTCCGCGATCGTCGAGCCACGCTTGGCGCGCCTGAAGCTCAGTTCCGATTGGCGGATCTTCCAGGCGCTGACCGTTCCACAGATCGCCGAGGCGGTGTTCAAGGCGCATGGCCTCACCCAGGACTACGAGCAGCGCAGCACCACCGAGCACCAGTCCCGCGAGTACTGCGTGCAAGCCGGCGATACGGACTACGACTTTGTCGAACGCATCATGCGTGAGGAAGGCTTTTTCTATTCCTTCCGTCATGGCGCCGAAGGACATCAACTTGTCCACAGCGATCGCCTCTTCATTCACGGCCGCGTCGGCGACGCGCCGGTGCAGTACAACCCCATGCCCGGCGGCGATCAGCCGCAGCCTGCGCTGCGTCGCTTCACCTATACCGAGAACGTGCGCACCGCGCGCCAGACCCAGCGCGACTACACCTTTCACCATCCGCGCTATACCCACCAGCACAGTCGAGATGGGCGGGATCTTGACCACCAGGGACGCCGCTACGAGCGCTACGACTACCCGGCCCGCGCCAAGTTCGACGAGGCGGGCAAGCCCTTCGCCGAGAATCGCCTGCGCGGCCACCGACGCGACGCGCGGTTCGCTTTTGTTGAAGGCGATGACCCGCGCCTGCAGCCGGGCATTTCGTTCACCCTGGCCGGGCATCCTCGCGAAGATCTCAACCGCGGCTGGCGCCCCGTCCGCATTGTCCACCGCGGCATCCAACACACAAGCCAAGCCGAGGAAAGCGCCGATGCCTCGCACGGCACGCATTATCGCTACGAGGCCGAGCTAGTTCCGGACGACGCCGAGTGGCGTGCAGAACCGCTGCCCCGGCCGCGCATCGAGGGACCACAGAACGCCGTGGTGGTCGGCCCGCCCAATGAGGAAATCTATACCGACGAATACGCCCGCGTGAAGGTCCAGTTCCCCTGGGACCGTCTCGGCAAGGAAGACGAATACAGCTCCTGCTGGATTCGCGTCTCCCAGAACATCGCCGGGGCCACGTGGGGCCACATGGCCATTCCCCGCATCGGACAAGAGGTCATCGTCTCGTACTTCGACGGCGATCCCGACCAGCCCGTGATCACCGGCCGAGTTTACAACCGCCTGCAATTGCCGCCTTACGAGCTGCCGCGCCACAAGACGCGGATGACCATCAAGACGAAGACCCACAAGGGCGAGGGGTACAACGAACTGCGCTTTGAGGACGAGAAGGATCAGGAAGAAATCTACGTCCACGCGCAGAAGGACCAGAACATCCACGTCAACCACGACGAGTCGACGTTCGTGGGTCACGACCGCAGCGAGCAGGTCGAGAACGACGAAACCATCACCATCGGCCACGACCGCAGGGAGACCGTGGGCAATGACGAACAGGTGAACATCGGCCAGGATCGGCGGCACGACATCAGGCGAGATGACTTTCTGACGGTGGGGCGTAATCACACGATCTACACCGGCAAGGACCGCACCGAGGAAGTGGGCAACAACCGCCGCGACAAGACTGTGGCGAATCATTGGGTGAGTATTGGCGGGCACCAGGAGCAGAGCGTGGAGGGGCACGCGGAACTTCAGGCCGGGCAGGCGATCCGGCAGCGCACGAAGGTGTATGAGCTTCAGGCGGCGGGGAGCGTGATTTTGAAAGGGCCTGGGGGGACGATTCGTATTGATGGGTCGGGGATCACGCTTGAGGGGACCGCCATTTTGATCAAGGGGCCGATGAGCCAGAAGGGCGGCGGGGCTGGCAACCCATTTGCGATCCGGAGTGACCCGGCCACGGGCAAACCCATCGACCGCCTGTGCGGGCGCCGTCCGGACGGTACCTGCCCGTTATCCGACTGCCGCTGTCTTGGAGGGCTCGCTCGATGACACTTCCCAAAGCTCCGCCTTGGATTACATCCATGGGTAAGGACATCACCCAGGATGCGCTTCCTCGCACGCCGTTCCGCTATCTGTTGCTGATGACCGTGCCACTACAAAACTGGGCCTACCGCCCTGTGCCGCAAGAGGGCGAATACCGCCCCGCCTATGCGCCTGGCGTGTTGGACATGGTGAAAGAATTCGATCCCTTACCCTGGCATGCTTGGGTCTGGCAAGGCACGCCACTGGATGAGCAATTTGACCGTGGCCCGCTGCTAGTTGACGCGACGAGCCAGCCTGGGCTGATGCAAGAGGCTCTCACGCACTGGGCGCCCGCAGGTGGCGCAATGTTCATCGGTGCGGCGGCCGATCTCGGTGATATGGCGGCACACCTCAGAGGTCTAGTGCAGCTTGATCTGTCTTGTGAGGGCGAAGCCACCTTGAACGTTCAACCACATCACCTCGCCGCCTGGCTCGAGGCGTTGGACGAGGACCACCGCGATGCGTGGCTTGGACCGATCAGCGCTTTGCTCTGGCGCGCTAGCTGGGGTCCAGTTCACGACTGGCGCCGCGTGGATCGCGACATTTCCGGATATGTTGGCGGCAAGACGAGTGTACTGATGCTGCGCCCTCACGAGCTCGAACGCTTCGACGCAAACACCCGGGAGCACTTCTTGCAAAGTCGCATCTACGAGGTGCATTCGATTCCCGAACACACCGGTCGCAGCCTCGAAGAGATTCGCGACTGGATAGAGCAACTCCTTCAATTGGCCGACCGTCTGAATTTCCACGAAGAAACCGTCACGGCCCAATACATAAACCTGTTCGCCCATCATCCGTGGCTGCTCCAGAGCGATGAGGCACGCGAAATTCTCAATGACTTGACCGAGTCGCCTCAGGCTCGACTGCGTCAACTGGACGCGCTCGTTCGCGCACAGGAATCGGCTGATGACTAAGATCACAGCAGGCGGCGCAACGTCCGCACCGGCGTGCTGCCCACGCATTCCCATTCTTCCCATCCGATATGCGATTGTTCCGAATTCGGACGGCTCCGCCCAGTATCGGTACGCCAAGTCCGGCTTCAGCCTGGAAATGGGCTTTCCGTTTCTGCAGTTGTCTTCGTATACCTTGCGTGCCATTCGTCCGGGCTATGTCTATGTCTTCATGAAAGGCCCAAAGGGCGAGAAGCTCGTCATTCATGAGTACGACGGTGAAGGTCATTATCAGGAATTGACATACACCGGGCTGGAGAACTACGACAGGAAGGACAGGTACAAAGCGGGCGCACGCATGGGGTGGGTGTGGGCAGACACCAGTCCCGAGACTGCCAAGGAGGTGTGGGTCGGCTATAGCCCGCACCTCTGGACCAACGACATGACGGCCAGGATCTCCGCAGATGCCACGGTGCGGCGGCTTCATATGCGGCCCCTGGACATGGCCGAACTGACCTCGGGTGTCAAATCGCCTTCTGGCCAGCCCCACGTGCTGCCGGCGGTTGCGTTGACACAGTGGGTCGAGGACTTCAAGCCGCGCCAGGAGCGTCTGCCGCTGGATTGGAGCAGCCATGCAAGCAAGGATGATCTGCCCGTTGGCACGTTTCTAGCCCAACGAAATCACTATCGGTTTACGCAACCGCGAGTGCCGGCGGTCGTGGTTCTCAATGACGCGGAGGGACTGTGCCATGATCTCGGCCTGTCCGTCGCCGCGTATCAGCATCAGACACGCGACCTGATGCCCTCCGAACAGATTAATTCGGCCTCCGGCACGGACAACGCCGAGCTCGGCGCGAAGGATTTCCCGAGAGCATTCCGGCAGGACGTGGAGGTCTTGAGCGCTAAGAGCCAAAGCTACCATCACCGCAATTTGGTGGCGTTACTCCTTGAAAAGACCTTGCGAAACATGTACCCGCGCGACAAGCTTGCGCCAGAACATTTGGCCAAGTTGCGCTATGAGTATCAGCAAAAGCAGGTTGGTCACCACCGTCGCTTCACGCCCTCCGAGATGGTCTTCGAGGTGCTTACGAACGAGCATATTTCTCCCGCAGGCGGCCGTTTAGGAGAGCGTATCGACAAGGCCAAGTATCACCAGTTCTTGGCCGAGCGCGACGAGGTTGAAAGCCGATTGCGACGTCTCCACGCCATCGTGGCCAAGGCAAGCGAAGATCACGATCGGTGGCTTGCCACTGCCGAGGCCACATATGAAAGCGATCCGAACAGCGTGGCGGCGGCCTTGGCCGCTTACGATCGCAACAAGCGTATATCAGCGATAGGACTGGAAGTATCCCTGTCTATGCTGATTCATTCAATGAGCCAATCGTTGCCCGGCACCGAGGACGACGACCCTCGCTTCACGCGGTTGAATGCGTGGCTCGACAAGGAAGACAGCCTGCTCTACACCGCGTTGGCGCCATACAACCCCTTCAAGGAAAAGGCCGATGCAGTGGGATCCTTGCTGGGCGCCGCGGACTACATCATTGAGGATCTGGCGGGACGCTTTCCCGCCACAGCCGGCGTCACAGACCTCACAGCACAATCGGTGACCACCGTCGTGCTCAAACGCATGCGCGGGAAGACTCGCTGGGAAGCCAGCCGCACCCTGCGGCAACAGGTACTTGCCGCCGCCGATGAGGCCAACGCAAGCAAGGCCATGGGCTTGTTAAGCGCTCGCTACCGCATCACCGACGAGGTTGTACGCTCGGATGCCTTCAGCAGAGAAGTCGACAACCTCATTAATTCTGGCATGGCGAAGGTCGAAGAGATAAAGAAGGTACGCGTCCACGGCAGCCGCACAGTGACCATCGAGGAAACCCTGACGCGGCGTGTGAAGCCGAATATTGCATCGCTGCTCAACACGACGGGCGGAGGAGCGTTAAATGTAGGCATGCTCTGGTTCAACATCGTGAGCCTTAGAACCGCCTACGCCAACTTGCGGAGCGATCCGTCTTTCGAATACGCGGCTGGCTTCGCGTCCGCGCTTTTCGGGCTGGCGGGCGCCGCGGCGGCTGTGCTGGTCAGCGCGCGGGCTTCTCACAAGATCATCATGTTGCGAGTCAGTGCGACTGTTCCGGGAATGACTTTTGGGAATGGGCACATTCGGTTTATCAGCAGCAATTTGTTTACTCGGTTGGTGGGTTATCCGGCCATCTTTCTCGGATTTTCGGCCGACGCTCTGAAGGCCATTCGCCAAGCGAAACAAGGAGACATGGCAGCAGCCAGCCTCACATTCGCAGGGGGGATTGCATCAACCCTCGGAGGAATCGCGCTCTTGGAAGGAACCCTCGCTATCGCCGGAGCAACCGCTGTCATCCCTTTCGCCGGCTGGGCTGCCGCAGCATTCGCGCTACTTGGCGCCGGCGTTCTTGCGATAGGCCTTGAACTGCATGCCCACGCAAAGGATCGCGTCCATCAACCTATTGAATTATGGGCCGTGCGAGGCGTGTTCGGCACCAGGCAAAACGACGGGGAAAAAAGGAAGGGAATCAATCTAGATCCAAACGATCGGCTACCGCCTTATCCCGAGGTACGAGATGAGATCAAGGCTTGGTATTCCGCCAATTTCGCACCCGTATTAATTGACGATCATCAGGCAAAGTCGCTGGGAATCACCAACGTAGACAGTCGTTGGCATGAAAACACCGCTTGGTCGATACCGAACTGGGGGCAGATTACAACCGATAGCGTACCGACAGAACCTAGCGTCGCCGAATTCACCGTATTGCTTCGAGGCTATATCACTGGACAAAGTGACTGGAAGTACAAACTGTCCGCTCCGGACGCTGGTCAGGAGAGCGATGTCAATGCTGCCAAAACAGCCTTTCATCTCGCATCTGGCGAGCTGGTAATTAACTTCAAGATTCAAGCAAAGAGCAAGTCCGGCGTCGAACTAAAAATTGAATACCAGCCCAATCAAGGACTTGATGAGAGCGCCGTCGTATTCACCACTTTTAAATTGATGAGCTGATTCATGGCAATCACCTGGCTGTTTTCGCAACACGAGAAATCAATATCAGTTCCTGCCATAAGCGACCAACTAGCGGAGATGGACGAAGTGGTCCTCTCGCTGCGCAATCCGTGGGCGGTGGATTCCGTCTTCATGGGAAAGCTGTATGTGGCCTTTAACGCACTTGCATCGCTATTTTTGATTTGGATGTACTTCGAAATTCCAACGGCTTCTACAGACTCATCGGAAAGGCAGCTCTTTGTCCTAGTTTATGTATCGGGCGGCGTGGTTCTGTTCACTTTTTTTGCCTTGCTGACTTGGTATCGAGTTTTCTACATTACCCGCCTATCTAATTTCTACTTCAACCGCAGGCTCAAAAAAGTTTATTACCAACGCAACAAGACCCTTATCCAGTTCGACTGGGCGCAGACCGAGGGAGGCGTATTCGTGCGCAATGAATTTGGCGGTGCTGGATTTACCACCAACTTTGCCCTCGCCTTCGGCCCCAAGCCTGCGGCCGGTCAAGAGAAGAACCGTATCGTCCTCTGGGTCGACAGCAACCACTCCAACGACCCAGACCCCCGATACGTCGCGCAGGTGTGGGAATACATCCGGCAGTTTATGGAAGAAGGTCCCGACAGGTTGCCAGCGCCAGGCGAACCCAATTGGTGGTACGCCCCGCTCCACCGGATTTGCCTGACGCCCGCCGAAGCTTGGCGCCACTACGCGCCCTGGCGCTCAGGCGAACCCGGCGAAATGCAAGGCAAAAAGAATTGGCTGCTGCCGATGTGGCTCGTGCTCTTCCCCTACAACATGTTTTCCGCACTGTGCTGGTACGCGGTGTGCCGCGTCTTCAACGTTCGAGGTGCGCCGCCACCGCCGGAAGCTCTGGGGCGCTAGGACATGCCGCGAATTGCAAGGTGCCCTTCCAGTACCCGCGGACGGCACGTGATCGCTATGCCCGGCGCGCCAAACACGGCAACGCCACCCGATACCCCACAAACACATAAAACCCGCCAGAGTTCATCACCAGCCAAGCCCCCAACCCGCCAAGCACCGCCACCACCGGTCCCACCGCCCTGACGTCGCCCTGCGTCCAGGCGATGCCGCCGAGTGCGCCCACGGCGATCAGACAGATCGACAGGCGCTTGAGCAGCACCACGCCCTGCACCCGCCCCGCCATCATCAGCACCATCCCGATCGACAGGCCCAGCGCAGTCCCCGCGCACACCGCGACCAGCGCGAACGCGGCCATCGCGGGGCCGGCGAATCGCAGCAGCAGGCTCAGCAATTCAATGCCGACGCCCAGCCCGCCCGCCATCACCAGCACGGACAGCACCAGGGGCGACCACATGCCCGGTGGCGTGCGGCCCTCATCCATGTGGGCCACGAAGCGGTGCATCGCCGCAGACGAGGAAGGGTCGTTGCCCGCCTCCAATGCCGCTTCCAGCTTGCGGCACTGATCAATCAGGGCGTTCAGGCCGGAGGCGGGCTCGGGAGTCATAGCCGTGTCACGCCGGGGGCATGTTCGGCCACGGTGCTTCGCAGCGCGGCCATCGCCTCTTCCACGGCCACAGGCCGGAACGCATCCTCCCGCCAATACATCGCGACCGACCCGAACCCCGACAGCCGCACCGGAATGATGCGCATCGCCCGCATCTGCGAAAAGCGCAGCGCGGCGCGGTGCGAGGCGACGCCGATCATGTCGCTGTTGTTGATGAGGGTCAGGTTGACGGTGACGGAATTGGATTCGATATGGTCGGGCGGCGGCGCCTGTCCGGCCGCGGCCAGCGCGGCGTCGACCGCGTTTCGGATGGGCGTACCTTTGGGCCACAGGATCCAGCGGTAGGACAGCAGGTCCTGCCAGCTTGGCTGCTCTACTGCGAAGAGCGGATGGCGAGGCCGCGCCACCAGGTGGATGGGTTCCAGGTAGAGCGCCTCGAAGCGGATCGCGGGATCATGATGCTCCGGCGCAGACCGTCCCACGACGATATCCAGTTCCCCCTGCGCCAGTTGGGCCAGCAGGCGATCGGTCGTTCCCTCGACCAGTTTCACGCGCGCCTGCGGCATGCGTTCCAGCAGCTTCATCACCGCCAGCGGCACGGTGTCGGACGCAGACGCGCCGGATGCGCCGATCACCACGCGCCCGCCGCCCCCCTCGCGCAGGGCCGCCATGTCCGCGCTGGCGCGATCCAGTTGCGACTCAACGCGCTGCGCGTGCGCGATCAGCACGTCGCCATGCGGCGTCGGGCGCAGGCCGCGCGCGTGTCGCTCGAAGAGCGGCAAGCCAATATCGTCTTCCAGATCCTTCAGCCATTTCGACAGGCCCGGCTGCGTCGTATTGAGCATCGCGGCCGAGTGGCTGATGTTGCGGGTCTGGGCCAGGCTGAGCAGCATCTTCAGATTGCGCAGCCGCAAGCGATGGGTCCAGTCCATGCAGGCCCTTTTGGTGGGAGGTTTGTCTCGTATGTATATGGTTATTGGTATGGATAATAAGATAATTTCATTTCAAACCACATAGCTCCTGCTCGCATAATCGTCTCCATATCAGGACCAGCCGCGAACTTACGCGGCGGCCGCCCGTAGAAGCCGGCACCAGCCGGACGTACAGGAGACAACCATGCACGACGGTCATTGCGCCGGCGCGGACAGCGCCGCTTCGGACCGCGCCCGTTATTACGCGCGCATCGCCAAGAAACACATGGCCCCGCTGTGGGAATCGCTGCACAACCTGGTGCCGCGCCAACCCGCGCCGCGCTGCGTGCCTGCCCTCTGGAAGTACGACGACGTGCGTGACGACGTGATGGCATCCGGATCGCTGATCACCGCAGAAGAAGCCGTGCGCCGCGTGCTGATCCTGGAAAACCCCGGTCTGCCGGGCCAGGCCAGCATCACGCAAAGCCTGTACGCCGGACTGCAGCTCATCCTGCCGGGCGAGATCGCGCCCAGCCACCGCCACACGCAATCGGCCCTGCGCTTCATCGTCGAGGGCCGCGGCGCGTACACCGCCGTCAACGGCGAGCGCACGACGATGCACCCCGGCGACTTCATCATTACGCCCTCGTGGACCTGGCACGACCACGGCAACGCCGAAACCGTGGAAGGCGGCGAGCCGGTGGTCTGGCTGGACGGCCTGGACATTCCGCTGCTGCGCTTCCTGGATGCCGGCTTTGCCGAGAACTATCCGTCCGCCACGCAGCCGGTCACACGGCCCGAAGGCGACAGCATGGCGCGTTTTGGCCACAACATGGCGCCCGTGCGGCATCACGTTTCCAGCGGCACATCGCCCATCTTCAACTACCCCTACGAACGCAGCCGCGAGGCGCTAGATGCGCTCTACCGGCATGGCGAGCTCGACCCGTGGGACGGCGTCAAGCTGCGCTACCTGAATCCGGCCACGGGCGGCTATCCCATGCCGACGATGGCCACCTTCATGCAGTTCCTGCCGGCAGGCTTTCAGGGCAAGACCACGCGCACGACTGACTCCACGGTGTACAGCGTGGTCGAGGGCCGGGGCACGGCGCGCATCGGCGACCAGGAGTTTCATTTTGGGCCGCGCGATGTGTTCGTCGCGCCCTCCTGGATGCCGGTGCAGCTTGCCGCGCTGGAAGACGCGACGCTCTTCAGCTATTCCGATCGGCCGGTGCAGGACGCGCTGGGCCTGTGGCGCGAAGAACGCGTCCGCTGACGCACGTACACGGCCGCACGTGGCAGCACGCGGCCGAAGCTGGCCGCGAATACGGCCGAGATTCAAATTTCCCTCCGCCTTCAAAGGGTGACCCATGTCGTTTGTGTTTGCTCCCGCCGCTCCCGTTGCCGTGCCCATTGCCGGCAGCCAGGACAGTTTTCCCGTGCGCCGCGTGTACTGCGTCGGCCGCAACTACGCCGCCCACGCGCGCGAAATGGGCTTTGACCCCGACCGCGAACCGCCGTTCTTCTTCTGCAAGCCGGCCGACGCCGTCGTGCCGGTCGCAGAAGGCAGCACCCTCTCTTTGCCCTATCCGGCCGAAACGTCCAACCTGCATTACGAGATCGAGCTGGTCGCGGCCATCGGCAAGGGTGGCGCCAACATCTCCGTCGACGATGCCTTGCACCACGTGTGGGGATACGCCGTCGGCCTGGACATGACACGCCGCGATTTGCAGATGAAGATGCGCGAAGCCGGCCGCCCGTGGGAACTGGGCAAGGCGTTCGACCAGAGCGCGCCGATCGGCCCGCTGCATCCGGCGCAATCGGTGCGCGGCATCGAGCAGGCCGGCATCTGGCTGCAGGTCAACGGCGCCGACCGCCAGCGCAGCGACATCGGCAAGCTGATCTGGTCCATCGCGGAAACCATTGCGTATCTCTCGAAGTACTTCCGCCTGGAGGCCGGCGACCTGATCTACACCGGCACGCCCGAAGGCGTCGGCCCCGTGGTGCGCGGCGACAAAATGGTCGGCGGCGTGGACGGACTGGGCACGCTCAGCGTGCAGATGGCCTGAGGCCGGGAGACCCGCATGCAACTGCACAACTTCTTCAACAGTTCCACGTCCTACCGTGTGCGCATCGCGCTCGCGCTCAAGGGCCTGTCCTATGAATACCTGCCCGTGAACCTGCGCAAGCAGGAGCAGCGGGCGCCGGATTACGTGGCGCGCAACCCGTCGGCCGGCGTGCCGCTGCTGGTCGACGGCGACGTTGCGCTGTCGCAGTCGCTTGCCATCATCGACTACCTGGACGCCACGCATCCCGAGCCGCGGCTGATTCCCGCGGACACGCTGGCGCGCGCCCGCGTGCTGGAGCTGTCGCACGCCATCTCGTGCGACATCCATCCGGTCAACAACATGCGCATCCTGCGCTACCTGCAGGAAATGCTGGGCGCCAGCGAAACGCAGAAGAACGCCTGGTACCACCACTGGATCCGCGAAGGCCTGACGGCGGTGGAAGCACTGCTGGCGCGTCATGGACACGGCGCTTACTGCCTTGGCAATGCGCCCACGCTGGCGGACTGCTGCCTGGTGCCGCAGGTGGCCAACGCGCAGCGCATGGGCTGCGATCTGTCGCCCTACCCGCGCATTCTGCGCGTCGTCGAACACTGCAACGCGCAGCCGGCCTTCCAGCAGGCCGCGCCCGCGCAACAACCGGACTACACCAAGTGAGCATGCAAGAACCCGACACGCAAGGCGCCCCGCTGCGCGAGTACACCGACCCGGCCTACCGCCCGCTGTGCGCCACCCTGGCGGACGTGCGCGCCAATATCGACCGGCTGGACGATGAGATCGTGCGGCTGATCGCCGAGCGGGCGATGTACGTGAAAGACGCCGCGCGCTTCAAGCGCGACGCCTTTCAGGTGAGCGCGCCCGCGCGCCAGGCGCAGGTTTTCGAGAAGGCCCGGGCGCTGGCCCAGCGCCACAACCAGGGATTCACGAACCTGGAGCAGGTGGTGGACGCCACCTACCGCGCGATGGTGGCCGCCTTCATCGCCAATGAACAGACCTATTTCGACACCATGAAGAACGTGGGAGACACGCATGCTTGATTCTTCGACCTCGCAACCGGGCCACCGCCTTGCACGCCGCTTTGCTCGCCGTTTTGCGACGCGCGCCGCGGCGTTCGGCCTGGCCGTGCTGGCGCCGCTGGCGGCCAGCGCCGCCGACGCATGGCCCACGCAGCCGCTCAAGGCCGTGGTGCCGTTCGGCCCGGGCTCCAGCCCCGACCAGGTGGCGCGCATCGTCAGCGAGAAGGCCGGCGCGATCCTGGGCCAGACCATCGTCGTCGAGAACAAGCCCGGCGCCAGCGGCAACATCGGCACGTTCGCCATCGCCAACGCCAAGCCCGACGGCTACACGTTCGGCGTGTCGATCACCGGTCCGCTGGTGAACAACACGCTGCTGTTCGACAAGCTGCCCTACGCGCCCGCCAAGGACCTGTCGCCGCTGACGCTGGCGGTGCACCAGCCCAACGTGCTGGTGGTGCCGTCCGCGGCCGGCATCGACAACATCGGCCAGCTGCTGGAGGCATTGAAGAAGAATCCGGACAAGTACAACTTCCCGTCACCGGGCGCGGGCACGGTCTCGCATCTGGCTGTGGAGTTGCTGTTGCAGCAGATCGGCGCGCGCGCCACGCATGTGCCCTATCCGTCGTCGCCGGCGGCGCTGACCTCGCTGCTGTCGGGCGACACGCAGTTTGCCGCGCTGCCGCCCATCGCAGTGATGCCCATGGTCAAGGACGGCCGGCTCAAGGCGCTCGCGGTCACCTCGTCCAAGCGCTCCGCCCTGCTGCCCGACATCCCGACGCTGGCCGAAGTGGGCGTGCAAGGGATCGAAGGCTCTGCGTGGATCGGCTTCGTGGTGTCGTCCAAGACGCCGGCCGATGTACAGAAGAAGCTGTCGGACGCGCTGATCCAGGCCATTCACGACCCCGAGGTCGCCAAGCGGCTGCAGGCGCAGTTCATGGACCCGGTCGGCGATACGCCCGCGCAGTTTCGCGGCTACATGGACGACGAGTTGAAGCGCTGGGAGCCGTTGATCAAGAAGCTGGGCATCAAGGGCCAGTAAGGACGACGCGCGGCCCGGCCGCGCGCCGACAGCAACAAGCAAGGAGAGTCAGATGGTCATCACCGAACCCGCCCGCCAGGTGCCGCTTTATGGCGAGTACGAGGTCGTCGTCCTGGGCGGCGGCCCGGCCGGCGTGCTGGCGGCCGCCAGCGCCGCGCGTAATGGCGCCAGCGTGCTGCTGGTGGAGCGCTATGGATTTCTGGGCGGCATGGGCACCGCTGCCGGCGTGTCCAACTTCTGCGGCCTGCACGCCAACATCCATGGCGACATCCGGCAGGTGGTGCACGGCATGACCGACGACCTGCTCGACCGCATGCGCGCGATGGACGGGCTGAACGACCCGCATCTGATCCTGGGCAAAATCCACGCGCAGGCCTACGACATTTCGGCGTTCAAATGCGCGGCCGACGGCCTGGTGCAGGCCAGCGGTGCGCAGGTGTTGTTTCACGCGCTGGCCACCGGCGTCGCGCGTGACGGCCAGGGCCGCGTGGACGCCCTGTTCCTGGAAACCAAGTCCGGCCGCTGCGCCGTGCGCGCAAAGATCTTCATCGACTGCTCGGGCGACGCCGATATCGCGCAATGGGGCGGCCTGCCCTTTGAAAAGGGCGATGCGCACGGCCACATGCTGTATCCCACGCTGATGTTCAAGGTGGGCAACGTCGACGGCGCGCGGGCGCAGGAAGCCTGGAAGACCATTCCGTCGCTGATGGACGAGGCCACGGCCAGCGGCGAATTCACCTTTCCGCGCAAGGGCGCCATCGTGCGACCGCAAAAGCACGACTACGAATGGCGCGTGAACGTCACGCAGCTGGCCAACGCCGACGGCAGCGCCGCGGACGGCACCAACGCGGATTCGCTGTCGGCAGGCGAACTGGAGGGCCGCCGGCAGATCATGAACTACCTGGCTTTCCTGCGCGCCAAGGTGCCGGGCTTCGAACAGGCCTATGTGCTGGACATCGCGCCGCAGCTCGGCATTCGCGAAACTCGCCGCATCGTCGGCGAGGCGGTGCTCAGCCAGGAAGACGTGCTGGGTTGCGCCGACTTTCCCGACAGCATCGGCGTCAATGGCTGGCCGCTGGAGATGCACACCGCCGGCGACGTCAAATGGGTCTGGCCGCCGATTCCGGAATCGCGCGGCTACAACCAGCTGCCGTTTCGCATGATGGTGCCGCGGCGCGGCCCGGGCGTGGCGGACAACGTGCTGGTGGCGGGCCGCTGCGCCTCCATGACGCACGAAGGCCAATCGGCCGCGCGCGTGAGCGGCAGCTGCTTTGTCATGGGCGAGGCCGCGGGCACCGCATCCGCAATGGCGTTGCGCGAGGGCATCGCGCCCGGCGACGTGTCCATCCCCGCGCTGCAGGCGCAATTGAAAAAGCAGGGCGCCTTCCTGGGCGGCCAGGACTGATCCCGGGGGATTTCGACATGACGCAAAACCAGGCTGCAAAGCCCAAAACGCAAACCGTGATCGTCGTGGGCGGCGGCATCGGCGGCCTGGCCGCCGCGCTGGCGCTGACGCGGCAAGGCATCGCGGTTCAACTGCTGGAGCAGGCGGCGCATATCGGCGAGATCGGCGCCGGCATCCAGCTCGGGCCCAATGCGTTCGCGGCGCTCGACGCGTTGGGCGTGGGCCGCACGGCGCGCGAGCGGGCCGTCTTCACCGATCACATCATCATGATGGATGCCGTGGACGCCAAGGAGGTCGTGCGCATCGACACCGGTGAGGCGTTCCGCGCGCGGTTTGGCGGCCCTTACGCGGTCATCCATCGTGCCGACATCCACCTGTCGATCCTGGAGGCCGTGCAGCAGGACCCGCTGATCCAGTTCCGCACGTCCACGCAGATCGCCAGCATGTCGCAGGACGAAAACGGCGTGGAGGTGGTGGACACGCAGGGCAATCGCTACCGCGCCGACGCCGTGGTGGGCGCGGACGGCGTGAAGTCCGTGATCCGCGAGCGCATGGTGGGTGATCCGGCGCGCGTAACGGGCCACGTCGTCTATCGCGCCGTGGTCGAACAGGACAACATGCCGCGAGAGCTGCGCATCAACGCGCCCGTGCTGTGGGCCGGTCCACACTGCCATCTGGTGCACTACCCCTTGCGCGGCGGCCAGCAATACAACCTGGTCGTCACCTTCCATAGCCGCGAGAAAGAGGAATGGGGCGTGCGCGAAGGCAGCAAGGACGAGGTGCTGTCCTACTTCCAGGGCATCCACCCGACCCCGCACCAGATGCTGGACCGGCCGACCTCGTGGAAACGCTGGGCCACCGCCGATCGCGAACCCGTGGAGCAGTGGGGCCAGGGACGCGTCACGATCCTGGGCGACGCCGCCCACCCCATGACGCAATACATGGCCCAGGGCGCCTGCATGGCGCTGGAAGACGCCGTGACGCTGGGCGAGGCGATCCGGCAGTGCGATCACGACCTGCCGGCCGCCTTCCGGCTGTACGAATCGGTGCGCATTCCGCGCAGCGCGCGCGTGGTGTGGTCCACGAGGGAGATGGGCAGGCTCTATCACGCGCGCGGCGTGGAGCGCACCGTGCGCAACATGCTGTGGACGGGGCGCAGCCAGTCTCAGTTCTACGACGCGTTGCAGTGGCTGTACGGGTGGAAAGTGGAGAACTGCCTGGCGGCCAAGCCGCCGCAATAGCAACCGATAACCAAACAGCAGGACAGGAAACAGCAGGGCAAGCGGTATCAACACAGCGCAGCACAACAAGCACGAGTGCAAGAAAAGCACCAGAGGAGACAACCATGCACAAAAGCACCATCCGCGGCGCCGCCGCCGTCATGCTGTCATTGGCCTCGTACGCGGCCAGCGCGCAGCCCAAACCGGTGGACATCGGTTTCATCGGCACCCTGTCCACGCCCGCCGGCTACATCGGCGAGGACGAGCGCGACGCCTTCATGCTGGCCGTCAAGGAAGGCGGCGGCAAGCTGGGCGGCGTGCCGGTCAACGTGCGCGTGGAAGATGACGCGCTCAAGCCCGCCAACGCCAAGCAGATCGCCGACAAGATGGTGCAGGGCGGCGTGCGCCTGTTCACCGGCATCAACTTCTCGAACGTGATGGCCGCCGTTGGCCCCACCGTGCTGAACGCGGGCGCCTTCTATGTCAGCCTGAACGCCGGCCCCTCCAACTACGCCGGCAAGGCCTGCAATCCCAACTACTTCGCGGTGGCGTTCCAGAACGACTCGTACGCCGACACCGCCGGCATGGCCGCCAACGAACTGGGCGCCAAGCGCGTCGTCATCATGGCCCCGAACTACCAGGCCGGCCGCGACGCCATTGCCGGTTTCAAGCGCACCTACAAGGGCGAGATCGCCGACGAGATCTACACCAAGCTCGAACAGGCCGACTTCTCGGTGGAACTGGCGCGCATCCGCTCGCTCAACCCCGATGCCATCTTTCAGTTTCATCCGGGCGGCGCGGGCATCAACCTGACCAAGCAATTCGCCAATTCCGGGTTGGCCGACAAGATCAAGATGATCACGCCCATCTACTCGATGGATGACCGCATGCTGGCTGCCACCGGCACCGCCGGCAAGGGCTTTTACCTGAGCTCGCTGTGGAGCGCCGACCTGGACAATCCGCAGAGCAAGCACTTCGTCGACGCTTTTACCAAGGCCTACAACCGCCCGCCCACCGCGTACGCGGCCCAGGCCTACGACACCGCCAACCTGATCGGCTCCGCATTGAAAGCCGTGAATGGCGACATCACCGGCAAGCCCGACGACTTTCGCAACGCCCTGCGTCGCGCCGACTTTCCCAGCGTGCGGGGCAAGTTCAAGTTCGGCTCGAACCAGCACCCCATCCAGGACTGGTATCTGCTGCACATCGAAGCGGGTCCCGACGGCAAGCTCGTCTACAAGAACCTGAAGGAGCTGGCGCGCGACCACACCGACGTGCACGCGGCCGACTGCAAGATGCAATGACGCGGCACGGGCTGCGCGGCGCCGGGCTTGCCGGCGTCGCGCAGCCTTACTACACGGACGCTCCCAAGAAGGAGTCGCAATGCTGATGTTCCTGGAGCAGGTCCTGAACGGCCTGCAATACAGCGCCTTGCTGTTTCTGTTGTCGGCCGGATTGACGCTGGTGTTCGGCATCATGAACGTCATCAACCTGACGCACGGCTCTTTCTACATGGTGGGCGCGTTCTGCGCCGCCAGCGCGGCGGCGTCCACCGGGTCGTTCGCAGCTTCGCTGCTGGCCGCGCTGGCGGGCGCGGCGCTGTACGGCCTGGTGATCGAGCTGCTGGTCATCCGTCATCTGTACCGGCGCGATCACCTGGATCAGGTGCTGGCCACGCTGGGGCTGACGCTCTTCACGAATGAACTGGTCACCGTGCTGTTTGGCCGCAGCCCGCCGTTCATGGACATTCCTCCTTTCTTGTCCGGGTCCGTCGCGCTCCTGCCCGGCCTGAACTATCCCATCATGCGGCTGGCCTTCATTGGCGCCGGCGCGCTCGTTGCGCTGGGATTGTGGCTGCTGATCTCGCGCACGCGGGTCGGCATGCTGGTGCGCGCGGGCGCCGACGACGGCGAAATGGTCGATGCGCTGGGCGTGAACATCCAGCGGCTGTTCACCCTGATCTTCACGCTGGGCGCGTTGCTCTGCGGCTTTGCCGGCGTCATGGCCGCGCCCCTGCTGGCCGTGGAGATCGGCATGGGCGAACGCATCCTTATCACCACCTTCGTCGTCATCGTGGTGGGCGGCGTGGGCTCCGTGCGCGGCGCGCTGGTGGGCTCGCTGATGATCGGCATGACCGACGCGCTGGGGCGTGCCTACATCCCCTTCTGGATGTCGCGCCTGCTGCCGCCGGAATTGTCGGACTCGGCCAGCTCCAGCCTCGTGTCCGCCAGCATCTACATCCTGATGGCCATCGTGCTGCTGTTCAAGCCGCGCGGGCTGGTGCCGGCCCAGCGCTAGGAACGATATTCATGACCAGATCAATTCCACCGTCTGCCGCAGTTGCCCCGGTGTCTGACACCCAGCACGCAAACGCCGCATGCCACGACCGTGCATCGGGGGTGTCAGACACCTGCTCCACAGGCAGGCCGCGCATTACCCGCAGCGTCATCGTCAACACCATCGGGCTGCTGCTCTTCGTGCTGGTGCCGGCCATCGCATCGGCCACCGGCGAGAGCTTTCTCGTCAATCTCATGACGCGCTTTCTCATCTACGCCATCGCCGCCGTCAGTCTGGATCTCATCCTGGGCTACGGCGCCATGGTCAGCTTCGGCCATGCCGCGTTCTTTGGCCTGGGCGGCTACGTCATCGGCATCGCCGCCTTCCACGTGAACCAGGGCGAGACGCTGTTCGGCTGGAGCGGCAGCAACGCCGCGCTGGTCATGTGGCCCCTGGCCGTCGCCGTCGCAGGCCTTCTGGGCCTGGTGGTGGGCTTTCTGTCGCTGCGCACCTCGGGCGTGCAGTTCATCATGATCACGCTGGCGTTCGGACAGATGCTGTACTTCATCCTCGTCGGGCTCATGATCTACGGCGGCGACGACGGCCTGTCCATCGACGCGCGCAACACGCTGCCCGGCCTGAACCTGAACGAACCATCCACCTTCTACTACGTCTGCCTGGCGCTCATGACCGCGTGGATCATCGTGTGCCGGCGCATCGTCAACTCGCCCTTCGGCATGGCCCTGCAGAGCATCAAGCAGAACCCGCGCCGCAGCATCGGGCTGGGTCTCGCCCCGCTGCGCTACCGCCTCACTGCTTTCGTGCTGTCGGCGGCCGGCACCGGACTGGCGGGCGCGCTGTGGGCCAACTACGCGCTCTTCGTCAGCCCCGACATGTCAGCCTGGCAGAAGTCGGGCGAACTCATGGCCATGGTCATCCTGGGCGGCATGGGCTCCATCTTCGGCCCCGTGCTCGGCGTGGCCGTTTACCTGGGCCTGGAACAGGTCGCCACCGGCTGGACCGAGCACTGGATGCTGATCCTGGGACCCGTGCTGGTCCTGGTCGTGCTCTTTGGCAAGCGCGGCGTATACGGCTGGCTGGCGGGAGGCAAGCAATGACGTCACACCCCAAACTGGAAATCCGCGGCCTGCAGAAATCCTTTGGCGCCGTGCACGCCACGCAGGACGTCAACCTGGCCGTGCGGCCCGGCGAACTGCACGCCCTCATCGGCCCCAATGGCGCGGGCAAGACCACCCTGCTGTCACAGATCAGCGGCGAGATCCTGCCCGACGCCGGCAGCATCTGGCTCGACGGCGGCGACATCACGCGCATGCCCGCCCACAAGCGCCCAGCCGCCGGACTGGCCCGTTCCTTCCAGATCAGCCAGCTCTATCCCGACTTCACCGCCGAAGACAACGTCGCCATGGCCGTGCAGGCGCATAGCCCCGGCGGCTTCAACCTCTGGCGCAACGCCCGGCGCATGGCGCGGCTGCGCGAGCCCGCGCGCGACGCCCTCCAACGCGTCGGCCTCGGCGACCGCGCCGGCGTGCGCGTCTCGGCGCTGGCGCACGGCGAAAAGCGCCAGCTTGAACTGGCCATGGCGCTGTCGCTGAATGCGTCCGTCCTGCTGCTGGACGAACCCATGGCCGGCATGGGCGCCGAGGAATCGCAGCGCATGACCGCCCTGCTCCAGACCCTGAAGGGCCGCTACGCCATCCTGCTGGTCGAACACGACATGGACGCCGTCTTCGCGCTGGCCGATCGCGTCACCGTGCTGGTCTACGGCAAGACGATCTTTACCGGCACGCCCGACGAGGTGCGTCGCCATCCCGACGTGCGCGCCGCCTACCTGGGCGAGGAAAACTGATGCTGCAAGTCAAACAACTGCAAGGCGGCTACGGCGCCAGCAAAGTGCTATTCGGTGTCGACCTGGACATCGCGCCGCGCCAGGTCGTCTCCCTGATCGGCCGCAACGGCATGGGCAAGAGCACCACCGTCAAAACCCTCATGGGCATGCTGCCCGCACAGGGCGGCAGCATCCTGCTCGACGGCAAACCCATCAATGGCATGGCGCCGCACCGCATCGCCCAACTGGGCATCGGCCTCGTCCCCGAAGGCCGCCGCGTATTCGGGTCGCTATCGGTCGAAGAAAACCTCATTGCCACCGCCCGCAACACCCGCGCCGGCTGGCACGTCGGCCGCGTCTTCGACCTCTTCCCGCGCCTGAAAGAGCGCCGCACTCAATCGGCCCGCACCCTCTCGGGCGGCGAGCAACAGATGCTCGCCGTCGGCCGTGCCCTCCTCATCAACCCGCGCCTGCTCATCCTGGACGAAGCCACCGAAGGCCTCGCGCCGCTCATCCGCCAGGAAATCTGGAACTGCCTGCGCCGCTTGAAGGAAGAAGGCCAGACCATTCTGGTGATCGACAAGAACCTCAAGGAAATGGCCACCCTGGTCGACCGCCACCACGTCCTGGAAAAGGGCCGCGTCGTCTGGCAAGGCAGCCCTGCCGAACTGGCCGCGCAACCCGAACTGGCGCACCGCTACCTCGGCGTGTAGCGCCCACCGCTAATCCTGCGACTCGCAAAAGCTCAACCGGTTGCCAAACGGATCGATCACCGCCATCACGCGCCCCCACGGCATTTCTTCCACGCAAGGCCGCATGTAGGCGTACTGCTTGGCGCTGACCTCAGCGTGAAACGCATCCACGCCCTGCATCCGCACAAACACCGCCGACCCCGGCGTCGCATCGCCATGATGCTCCGACAGGTGCAGCACCAGATCGTCGCGATGCACCTGCGCGTACAGCGGAAAGCCCGCTTCGAAGCGATGCTCCCAATCCCAGGTGAACCCCAAAAAATCCAGATAGAAATCGCGCGCCTTTTCAACGGAGAAAATGCGCAGAATCGGAATCGCGGCTTGCAGGTGCATGGCGGGTCCTTGGTAGGATGCGAAAAAACCAGCATAGAACACAAGCCCCAAGATGCCCATCGCCACGCCCGACTCCTGGAAACACCTGCCCGCCCCCGCACAACGCGAGCCCTTGAACTTTCAGGCGCGCTACACCGCCAATGAGTACGAGCGCCTGCGGCAAGGCGTCATTCCGCGGGAGATGGAAGACAAGTGGTTCATCTACCTGCACGAAGGCTGGCTGCGCCTGCATCGGAGCTGGACAGGCAATTGGATCTGCGCGCTGCGGCTGGAACAGGATGGCGAGGATTGGAGGGTGACGGATTCGTGGGTGAATCGCGATCCGGAGCAGTATCGGCTTACCGATGGGGACTATGACAGAAAGACGCTGCAATCGATGATGCAGTGGCTGATCAACGGGCCGCAGTGCTGATGCGCGGCGGTTCATCGACATTCTGGTGTCTTAGATTTAGCCGTACCAAGACCGAGGCGACGCGCCATATCGCGCCTTGAAGATCTTGCTGAAATGACTGAGGCTTGAGTACCCCAGATCGCCGGCCACCTGCGTCACACTCATGCCGCTTCGCAGCAGCTCAGAGGCGCGCATCAGCCGCACATCGCTCAGGTAGGCATGAACCGAACGGCCCACGTTTTCCCGCATCAGTTCCTGAAGACGTCTTTCGGACAAACCCACCGTTCTCGCAACGCGCCCCGGCGGCCAATGCTCCGAGCATCGTTCCCGCAACAGCAGGCAGGCTTGCTGCATCTGCCGACGCTCCTCAGCCGCCGGCCCTTGCAGCACTGGCGGCGCTGAAAGCAGCTGTACAAAGGCTGCCAACATCTCGAGCGATTTGGCGCGATACCAGATCCGGCGAGCTTCCGGAGCGGCCGGCGCGTCACGGGAAACTTCGCTGGCAAGGGTCAGCAGGCTGGCTGGCGCATCCAGTGTTGCCACCAGCGATCCGTGGCTCGGCACACTGACGTCGTGGCGAAACCGTTGTGTCAGCAAGGCGATGGGCGCCGAGTCGCCTGCACGCGCCAGCGCGTCGGGGGTGTAGCGGATGTCCAGCATCCGGACTCGCCGTTTCGCGTAAACACGCGTTGTCCACCCCACCGGTTGCTCGTGGTTGAACAGCAGAGCCGTTCCCCCGGACACTTTCAGGGGTTTGCCGCCTTCCAACGCCAGCAAGGCATCGCCCTCCAGCCACACCTGCATGCCGAACACCGGTGCGCCGGGCGCCGGAATCGTCAGCGCGCTCGATGCGCAGCCGTCCAGCACCACCACGCTGACGCCTTCCTCCACGCGCACCACGCATTGAATGACGTTTTCCCAGTCCTGCGTCGCGGGCACCGTCGGCAATGTTCCACGCCACCATTCGTGAGGCTTGGCTGGGGCGGTGTACGGGTCGAGCGAGGGCACAGTGGACATGGGAACAGGCGCAATTGCGCTGAGCGCAGCAAAACCGTCAATGTGCGCCGCAAAATCGTCAGACATCCGGCGGCGCTTCTGGAATCATGCTGTTGCATAGGAATGATTCTTGTTAATTATAAATTGATCAGGTGGTAACCGCTGTGTCCTTCTCCCTCAAGCCGTTGCCGACGGCATTGCTCGCAGCCTTTGCGGCGTCCGCCTCCGTCGCGGCACAACCCGCCCCCCCGCCGGCCGCCGATGTCTCCACGCTGTCGCCGGTCGTGGTGCAAGGCGCCAACGATGCGTCGCCCACCTCCGGCGCCGAGTTTGTCGCCACGCGCAGCCGGTCAGGCACCAAGTCGGACGCCGCCCTGATCGACACGCCGCAGACCATCAACGTCATCACCCGCAATGAAATGGACCAGCGAGGCGTCACCTCGCTGGCGCAGGCCGTTCGCTACACGCCCGGCGTCTTCGCCCAGTACGGCGACAGCGACGTGCGCTATGACTGGCTCACCATCCGCGGTTTTACCCCGGCGCGCTACCTGGATGGTCTGCTGCTGCCCTTTGGCGCCCGTGGGTATGCCCAGCCGCGCATTGACACCTATGGCCTGGAACGGATAGAGATCCTAAAAGGACCGTCCTCCGGCCTGTACGGCCAAAGCGCTCCGGGCGGGCTGGTCAACATGACCAGCAAGCGCCCCACCCCCGAACCCTTCAATGAAGTGGTCCTGCAGGCGGGCAGCTTCAACCGCTACCAGGGGTCCTTCGACTTTTCCGGCCCGGCGGATGACGAAGGAAAGTTTCTTTATCGCCTGACCGGCACCTTGCGCGACAGCGACACGCAGTATCAGCACGTGGACGACGAACGCCAGTTCATCGCACCCAGCTTTACCTGGCGGCCATCCTCGGACACCAGTCTTAACCTCACTCTGCAGTACCAGAAGATCACCAGCCACGGCGGCGGCGGCGCACCCGTGCTGCCGGTAGTCGGCACGCTGGAAAACGGCAGCGCGGGCTACATTCCCCGCGACCGCTTCGTCGGCGAACCGGGTTACGACATCTTCACCAACGAACAGGCCATGGTCGGCTATACGCTGGATCACCGCCTGAACGATACCTGGAGCGTGCGGCAGAGCGCGCGCTATACCAACGTGGACACCAACACCCGCCGCGTGCAGATCGGCGCCATGGTGTCGGACACCGAGGCGATCCGTTACGCGTGGGCCTTCCCCGAGACATCGCATGCGTTCCAGGTCGACAACCAGGTGAACGCCAAGTTCACGGCGGGCCCGACACGCCATGACCTCACCTTTGGCCTGGATTATCTGCGCGAAAAATCGCGCTACAACGAAAGCAGCCTGGGGCTGATGCTGCCCCCGGCCTCGCCGCTATTCGATGTGTTCAGCCCTGACTACGGAACGCCGGTGACGCGTCCGCCCACGGCCACCAAGATCAAGATGACGCGCAACCAGTTGGGCGTGTACGCGCAGGACCAGATCGAACTTGACCGGTTGCTGTTCACGCTTGTGGGCCGCTACGACTGGACCGAAGGCACCACCGATACCGGCGCGCGCGGCAGCGCGGGGCAATGGTCATGGACCTCGCGCGATGCCGATGCCAACCGTTTCACCGGCCGGCTCGGCGTCACGTATCGCTTCGACAACGGCCTGGCGCCCTATCTGAGCTATTCCACGTCATTTCAGCCTGTGACCGGCGTCACCCGCGACGGCTCACCCCTCAAGCCGACGACCGGTGAGCAGTACGAAGCCGGCATCAAGTTCCAGCCGAGCGGCTACGCCAGCTTCGTGACGCTGTCGGCGTTCCAGATCAACCAGAACAATGTCAGCACGCCCGACCCGGTCAATACCAGCTTTGTCGTGCAGACCGGCCAGGTTCAGGTGCAGGGCCTCGAGCTTGAGGGCAAGGCCAGTTTCGACAACGGCCTGGATCTGACGATGTCGTATGCGCTCAGCGACAGCGAGATCACCAAGAGCAACAACCCTGCGCAGCGCGGCAATCAGCTGAACTTCGTGCCGCGCCATCAGGCCGCGCTGTGGGCGGACTACACCTTGCGCGATGGCCCGCTGCAAGGCGTGGGCGTGGGTGCCGGCGTGACGTACCGGGGCGGCTTCTATGGCGACCTGAACAACAACTACGCCATTCCGGCCGTGACCCTGGTCGATGCCGCCATCCGCTACGACCTGGGCCGTGCCAGCCCTGCACTCTCGGGCGCGCAAGTGGCCTTGAACGTCTCCAACCTGTTCGACAAGCGGTACGTCGCCAACTGCCTGGGCACGGCGGTCAGCTGCTATTGGGGCGCGGAACGCACGGTGATGGCGACGCTGCGCTATCGCTGGTAAAGGGGTCGGCAGCCCGAAAATCAAACGCCCGCCAGGAAGCCTCCTGGCGGGCGCCTGCCTTGCATCGCGACTGGCACCCGGTCAAGGACACCTGTCGCCGCTTATCTCAATTCAAGCTAGCACCCGAGATCTTCACGATCTCCTGATACTTCGCCTTCTCGGCCTTCACAAAATCAGCAAACGCTTCAGGCGTCATCGGGCCCGCTTCGGAGCCCATCGTCAGCAGACGCTGCTTCACATCCGCCTGCCCCATCGCCTCGGCATAGGCCTTGTTCAGCTTCGCCACCACCGGCGCCGGCGTGCCGCCCGTCGTGAACACGCCGAACCACGTGCCCAGGTCAAAACCCTTCACGCCCGATTCCTCGACGGTCGGCACGTCAGCCAGCAGCGACGAGCGCTTGGCCGTCGTCACCGCCAGCGCCTTCACCTTGCCGTCCTTGATCAGCGGCGCCGACGCCGCCAGATTGTCGAACATGAAGTCCGACTGGCCCGACAGCAGCGCCAACTGCGCCGGCGCCGCGCCCTGGTAGGGAATGTGCTCCACATTGATGCCGGCCCGCGCTTTCAGCAGCTCGCCCGACAGGTGGCCCGCGCTGCCATTGCCGCCCGAACCGTAATTCAGCTTGCCCGGATTCTTCTTCGCGTATTCGATCAAGTCCGCCAGCGTCTCGATCTTGTTCTTCTGCGCGAACTCCAGATTCATCACCAGCACGTTCGGCACCGCCGCCACGATCGTCACCGGCGCAAAATCCTTCACCGGGTCGTACGGCAGGTTGGCGAACAGCCACGGATTGATCGCGTGCGTTGCCACCGCGCCCATCACCAGCGTGTAGCCGTCAGGCTGCGCCTTGGCCACCAGGTCCGCGCCGATGTTGCCGCCCGCGCCCGAGCGGTTTTCCACGATCACCGGCTGACCCAGCGAACCGCGCACCTTCTCAGCCAGCATCCGGGCCATCGTATCCAGCGGACCGCCGGGCGGGTAAGGCACCACGAAGCGGATCGGCTTCGTCGGGAAGTCAGCGGCCTGCGCCAGCGCCGGGGCGCCGAAAGGCAGGGTGGCGGCCAGCGCCACGGCGCCTTGCAACAGGGCGCGGCGCACGGCGCTGCGGGGGGTATTCGTCATGGTGTGTTCTCCTCACTCCGTAATCAATGGCGGTCAGTAGCATACCCCACGCACGTGGCTGCCGTAACAAAGGGATACCTGGAATATCCCCCCCGAGTTCCCGGGTTTGCCGAACGCCACCCAAAGAAAAACCGCCCGAAGGCGGTTTGACGGATCCGTGCGCGGTCAGTGCAGGATCTGGCTCAGGAAGAGCTTGGTCCGTTCGTTCTGCGGGTTGTCGAAGAACTCGTCCGGGGTGTTCTGTTCGATGATCTCGCCGCGGTCCATGAAGATCACGCGGTTCGCGACCTTGCGCGCAAAACCCATTTCGTGCGTCACGCAGATCATCGTCATGCCGCTTTCCTGGGCCAGGCTCACCATCACGTCCAGCACTTCCTTCACCATTTCCGGATCCAGCGCCGACGTCGGCTCATCGAACAGCATGATCTTGGGGTTCATGCACAGCGACCGCGCGATCGCCACGCGCTGCTGCTGGCCGCCCGACAGCTGGCCCGGGAACTTCTTGGCCTGCTCCGGAATCCGCACGCGCTCCAGGTACTTCATTGCGGTAGCTTCCGCTTCCGCGCGCGGCTTCTTGAGCACCCACATGGGTCCCAGCGTCAGGTTCTCCAGCACCGTCAGATGCGGGAAAAGATTGAAATGCTGGAACACCATGCCCACGTCCTTGCGGATCGTCTCGATGTGCTTGAGGTCATTGGTGAGCTCCGTGCCGTCCACGATGATGTGGCCCTTCTGGTGCTCTTCAAGGCGGTTGATGCAGCGGATCATCGTGGACTTGCCCGAACCCGAGGGTCCGCACACCACGATGCGCTCGCCTGGCGCCACGTCCAGGTTGATGTTGCGCAACACGTGGAACTGGCCGTACCACTTGTTCACGTCCTGCAAACGAATAATGGCATCCGACATGCCTGTACTCCCGTAAGTATCGCGGTGCGCGCCCGCCTGGCGGCGGACGCGCGGCAAATTGCTAGCGTGCGTGACCCGTGGCCAGGCGTTTTTCCAGCGCCTGGCTGTATTTGGACATGGAGAAGCAGAAGACGAAGTAGATCAGCGAAATGAACAGGTACGCTTCCACCCCGAATCCGCGCCATGCCGCATCGGACAAGGCTGCCTTGGCCGCCAGCGTCAGGTCGAAAATGCCGATGATCACCACCAGCGACGTGTCCTTGAACAGCGCGATGAAGATGCTGACCAGCGGCGGAATCACGATCTTGAGCGCCTGCGGCAGGATGATCTTGCGCATCTGCTGCCAGTAGTTCAGGCCCAGCGAATCCGCGCCCTCGTACTGTCCCTTCGGAATCGCCTGCAAACCGCCCCGCACCGTTTCCGCGATGTAGGCCGCGGCGAACATGATGATTGCGATCTGCGCGCGCAGCAGCTTGTCGATCGAAAAGCCTTCCGGCAGGAACAGCGGCAGCATCACCGACGACATGAACAGCAGGCTGATGAGCGGCACGCCGCGGATCAGCTCGATGTACACGACGCACAGCGCCTTGATCGCCGGCATCTTCGAGCGCCGGCCCAAGGCCAGCAGCACGCCGATCGGGAACGCGAAGGCGATGCCGAACGTGGACAGGATGAGCGTCAGCGGCAGGCCGCCCCAACGCGCGTTTTCCACGTAGGTCAGGCCGAACACGCCGCCCCACATCAGCAGCGCCACGGCCGTCAGACCCACGGTCCAGATGACGGCAAGCTTCCAGTTCCAGAACCGGCGGATGCCGCTGCAGACAATCACGCCCACCAGGATGACGGTGGCGATCAGCGGCCGCCATTGTTCATCGTAGGGATAGGTGCCGAACAGGATCAGCCGGTGTTTTTCGATGATGAACGCCCAGCAGGCGCCGCCCGAGGCACGGCACTCCTGTGCGTTGGACGCGGTGAAGTTGGCCTTGATGAACGCCCATTCCACCAGCGCCGGAACCGCCATCAGCAGGAACCACGCGAGCAGCACCGTGATGAGGATGTTCAGCGGCGACGAGAACAGACGCGTCCTGAGCCACGCCCAGGCTCCGGTCTGGTTGCTGGGCGGCGGCAGGGCTTCGCTGGGGGTATGCGTAGTGCTGCTCATATCAACGCTCCACCAGCGCGATGCGCTTGTTGTACCAGTTCATGAAGATCGAGATCGACAGGCTGACCGTGAGGTACGCGCCCATGATGATGAGAATGCCCTCGATGGCCTGGCCCGTCTGGTTCAGTGTCGTGTTGACCACCGACACGATGTCGGGGTACCCGATGGCCACGGCCAGCGAGCTGTTCTTCGTCAGGTTCAGGTACTGGCTGGTCATCGGGGGGATGATGACGCGCAGCGCCTGCGGCAGGATCACCAGGCGCAGCACCTTCGAGCGCGGCAGGCCCAGCGAGCCCGCGGCTTCCCATTGGCCGTTGCTGACCGCCTGGATGCCCGAGCGCACCACTTCGGCAATGAACGCCGATGTGTAGATCACCAGACCCGCCAGCAGCGCGGCGAATTCCGGCGACAGCGTCAGGCCACCCGAGAAGTTAAAGCCCTTGAGCGCCGGCATGTCCAGCGTCAGCGACGCGCCGCTGACCAGCCAGCCGATGAACGGCAGCCCGATCAAGAGGCCGATGGCCCAGCGGCCCAGCGGGAACATGTGGCCGGTGGCCTCATGGCGCTTCTTGCCGTAGTGGCCCAGGACGATGATCGCGACGATCGCCAGTCCCAGCCCGGCCAGCATCCAGTCGAGCGAATTGCCTTCCAGCGCCGGCACTTTAAGGCCGCGGTTGGAAATGAACACGCCCGGCAGCGGATTGTGCGCCTGGCGCGGACCCGGCATGTTCTCGGTGATCAGCGCATACCAGAAGAAGAGCTGCAGCAGCAGCGGCACGTTGCGCATCACCTCGACATACACAGAGGTGATCTTGGCCACGAGCCAGTTCTTGGACAGGCGGCCGATGCCGATGAGCGTGCCGAGGATGGTCGCCAGCACGATGCCAAGGACGGCGACGCGCAGCGTGTTGAGCAGGCCGATCACGATGGCTCGGCCGTAAGTGTCAGAGGGGGAATAGGCGATGGCGGTTTCGCCGATGGCAAAGCCCGCCTCGCGGTTCAGGAAGCCGAAGCCCGTGGCGATGTTGCGCACGGACAGGTTGTGGAGCGTGTTTGAAACCAGGAACCACACGGCCCAGGCTACCGCGGTCAGCGCAATTACCTGGTAGACCACGGAGCGCACGCCGGGATCGTTCCAGTTCAGACGCCGTGGGGGTGCCGAAATCGGGGCGTTTTTGTTGGGAGTCATCATGATGAATCTACAGAAGTCGGACACCGGGTGGCAGGCCCGAAAAGCCGCGCCACCCACTTCTGCCGCCCGCCCGAAGGCGGGTTAGGGCCTGTCCAGAATACACGTCCTGTGCAGACAGGCCCTAGGCATGACGGAGAGCCGTGCTCCGCCATGCCAGGCAGCCGCGCGTCAGCGCACCGGCCAGCCGTACATCAAGCCACCTTGCTTGTACGAAGCGTTCAAGCCGCGCTCCAGCTTCATCGCGCTGTTCTTGCCCAGCGTGGCTTCGAAGCTTTCGCCGTAGTTACCCACGTTCTTGATGATGTTGTAGGCCCACTTGTCGTCCACGCCCAGGTTCTTGCCCATGCCCGGGGTCACGCCCAGGATGCGCTGGATGTTGGGGTTGGGGCTCTTGAGCATTTCGTCGACGTTGGCCTTGGTGATGCCGTATTCCTCGGCTTCCAGCATGGCGTTCAGCGACCAGCGCACGATGTTGAACCACTGCTCGTCGCCCTGGCGCACCATGGGGCCCAGCGGTTCCTTCGAGAAGTCTTCCGGCAGGATGACGAACTTGTCCGGGTTCTCGAGCGTCGTGCGGGTCGAGGCGAGCTGCGACTTGTCGGTCGTGAACGCGTCGCAACGGCCGGCCGAGAAGGCGCGGATGATTTCGTCGTACTTGTCGATCACGACCGGCTTGAATTCGATCTTCTGGCTGCGGAACCAGTCGGCGAGGTTCAGTTCGGTGGTGGTGCCCGGCTGCACGCAGATGGTGGCGCCGTTCAGTTCCTTGGCGCTCTTGACGTTCAGGTCCTTGGAGACCATGACGCCCTGGCTGTCGTAGTAGTTCACGCCCACGCCGATCAGGCCCAGCGTCGTGTCACGGGTCAGCGTGACGGTGGTGTTGCGGGTCAGCACGTCGACTTCGCCGGATTGCAGCGCGGTGAAGCGTTGCTGGGTGTTCAAGGGCGTGAACTTGACCTTGGTCGCGTCGCCGAACATGGTCGAGGCGATGGCGCGGCACATGTCCACGTCGATACCCTTGTATTCGCCCTTGCTGTCGGCGATGGAGAACCCCGGAATGCCCGTCGAAACCCCACACTGGACAAACCCTTTCTTCTTGACGTTATCGAAGGTTGCGCCCGCATTGGCAGCCGAGGATGCAGCGAACAGGGCAGCGCCAATGGCAGCGAGTTTCAGTACTTTCATCGTGATCTCCGTGTGGGATGAAGCGAATCCAAAGCAAAGGCCGGGTTGGGCCCACGCATGGGGCGGATGGTAGCGTCCGAAAAGCACGCGGCGCATCCGGGAATTCCCTTGAAATATAGGGACACTGGATGAAATGAAACGCTGTTTTTGACTAAAAACAGGGACGCGCTTTCAGATTTACGAACATGTGTTTCAGCCGGCCGAATGATGCGCATAGGTTCCGACCGCGCCAAGAGATGTAGGCCACCTTACTGTCCCCGAGTTACTATGGCGGCTTCATCTGACAGCCGCCATGATCGAATTCCAGCACGTATTCAAATCGTATGGTCGCGGCCGCAATATTCTGGCCGACATCAACTTCCGCGTGAGCGCGGGAGAGTTCGTTTTCGTGTCGGGGCCCTCCGGCGCCGGCAAGTCCACGCTGCTCAAGCTGATCGGCGGTCTTGAGCCCGCCAGCCGGGGGTCCATCCAGGTGAACGGGCAGCGGCTGGACAAGCTGCCGGCCCGCGCCCGGCCCTACCTGCGCCGCGCGGTCGGCGTCATCCTGCAGGACACGCACCTGCTGTTCGATCGAAGCGCGTTCGAAAACGTGATGCTGCCGCTGGCGGTCCAGGGCCACCCCTGGGATTCCGCCGCGTCGCGCGCCCGAGCCGCCCTGGACAAGGTCGGACTGTCGGGCAAGGAAGACCTCAACCCCATCGAGCTTTCAGGCGGCGAGCAGCAGCGCCTGGCCATCGCCCGGGCCATCGTCAACCGGCCCGCCATCCTGATTGCGGACGAACCCACCGCGAACCTCGACCACGACAACGCGCAACGCATCATGAACGTGTTCCGCGACTTCAACCGCGTCGGCGTCACCACGCTGATCGCCTCGCACGACCAGGAACTCATGGCGCGTTACGCCACCCGCACCCTGCGGATCGAGCCGGGCAAGTTTGCCGACTCCCACGGCCCCGCCACTCCCACGGACGGCATGGCCGCACAGGCTGCGCCGGCACGCGCGGCCCGCACCGAGCCAGGCCTTGGCCATCCTGGAGAGTCCGCATGAACGCCTGGCTGCGGCAACATCGCTACGCGCTGCTGGTCACGCTGCGCCGGCTGATCAAACAACCCTTTTCCTCGCTCGCCAACCTGCTGGTCATGGCGCTGGCGCTGGCGCTGCCGCTCTTGGGCAGCGCCATCCTGGTGTCGGTGCAACCCGTGGCGCGGGAAATGTCCGTCACGCCGGAGGTCACCGTCTTCATGCGTGTGGACGCCCCGGCAGGCGCCGCCGCGGACGTGGCCAAGCGCATCAAGGACGACTACCCGCAGGACGTGCGCGCCGTGCGCGTGGTGGGCCGCGAAAGCGCCTTGGCCGACCTGCGCGCCAACCCCGCCTGGCAGGAGGCGCTGGCCGTGCTGCCCGGCAATCCGCTGCCCGATGCGGTCGTCGTCACGCTGGCCGATGGCGACAACCTGGCAGGTCGCGCCGACACGCTGGCCTCGGCCTGGAAGCAATGGAACCACGTGGACCTCGTCCAGCTGGACAGCGCCTGGGTTCAGCGGCTGGAAGCCATCCTGCGCTTCGCGCGGATCGGCCTGGGATTCCTGGCCGCGTGCGTGGCGGTCGTGGTGCTGGCCACGGTCTTTAACACCGTGCGCATGCAGGCGCTGTCGCAACGCGAGGAAATCGGCGTGGCGCGGCTGGTCGGCGCCACTGAATCGTTCGTGCGCCGGCCGTTCCTTTACCTGGGAGCGCTGTCCGGCGCCCTGGCCTCCTTGCTGGCCATCGGGGTCGCGGCGGTCGCGCTGTCGCCCTTGAACGAGGCCCTGCTGGGACTGGCCCGCAGTTACGGGGCGGAGTTCGCCCTGCACCTGCCGGGCGCCCCCGTCCTGATCGGCGCGGTCGTCGCCTCCGCCGCGCTCGGCGCGCTGTCTGCCCGCTGGTCGGTCACGCGCAGCACCCGGTTCTGAGCCCGCCGCGAGGGGGCCAGCCCCCTCGGGTCCTGCCGTCCGCGCCCGGCCCGCCGTCTGTGTCCTAACTGCCGGCGGGTCTAAAGGTCCGTTTGAAGCCCCTTCCTCCCCGTGATCCGGGGAAAGCCCCCCAAATGCCCTGTGTACGATGACTGCCTGCCATCCGTACGGGCCGTTTTGCGTGCGGGGAACAGGTACAAGTTCCAATAAACGACGCTTTGGTCGTATTTACACAGTTTTCTTCCAAGCGCTGCCGGGATATGCAAGAATAAAGCGACATTTTTGTACATTTTTTGTCACAATTACCGCTTCCGCTCGCATTTCAGTGTCTCAATCGCCGTTTTTGCCCAGATATCCGTCCCATGGCCGCTCTTGAAGCCCGCGCAACACGTCACTACTACGACAGCGCGTTCCAATCTCAGGCAGTGAAAGTGCTCCCCAATGAGTACTACGTCACCAACGAGAACATGATGATCTCGACCGTGCTGGGGTCCTGTGTGGCGGCGTGCATCCACGATCCGGTGACGGGCGTGGGCGGCATGAACCACTTCATGCTGCCCGAGGGCGACATGCAGTCCCCCGCGTCGGCCACCATGCGCTACGGCGCCTTTGCGATGGAAGTGCTGATCAACGAGCTGCTCAAGGCCGGCGCCTCGCGCGACCGCCTGGAAGCCAAGGTGTTCGGCGGCGGCGCGGTGCTGGCGGCCATGCAGCAGATGAACATCGGCGAGCGCAACGGCCAGTTCGTCCTGAACTACCTGAAGACCGAAGGCATCCCCGTCAAGGCGCAGGATCTCGGCGACGTGCACGCGCGCCGCATCAATTACTTCCCGCGCGACGGCCGGGTGATGGTGCGCAAGATGGCGCCGCACCACCAGCGCGCCGAAGAGATCATCGCCAAGCGCGAACAGGAAGCGGCGCAAAGCGCGGCGGCCAAGACCGCCACGCCGCAACGGGTCGAGCGCTTTGCGCGGCCGGGCGTCGAACGTTTCGACCGTCCAGGCGTGGAACGGCTGGATCGTCCCGGCGTCGAGCGGCTGAACCGCCCCGGCGTCGAGCGTTTCGACCGCCCTGCCGCCCGCCCCGGCGTGGAACGCTTTGACCGCCCTGCCCGGCCTGGCGTCGAGCGCTTTGACCGGCCCGCTGCGGCCGACGCCGCCCCCGCGCAAGCGGCCCGACCCAGCGCAGCGCGTCCCGGCGTGGAGCGCTTTGATACCGGACTGACCCGGCGCCCCAAGCCGTAACCCGGCCGGCCCGCCGCGCAGGACGGCAGACTGCAATAGCGCTTGGGCGTCCTACAATCTGCGCATGTCCACCCTCCGCCTCTTCTACGCGCTATGGCCGTCCCCTTCGCTGGCGGCGTCCCTTGCCGGATGGGCGGAGCAGGCCAGGCTGACATGCGGCGGACGCGCCATGCGCACCGAGACGCTGCATCTGACGCTGGCATTCCTGGGGCCGGTCGACAGCGCCCTGGCCGATGAACTGGCCGCCGCCACGCCCGAACGCAGGCTGGCGCCGGGCGACGTGCCGCTGGAACGCTATGGGGTGTTCACCCGCCAGCGCATCCTGTGGGCGGGCCCATCCCAAACGCCTTTCGGCCTGCAGCAAGCCCACGACGATCTCTGGCGGTGGCTGTCGGGCTACGGGCTCACCCCGCCCACCCAGCCTTTCCGCCCGCACGTCACGCTGCTGCGCAACATCATGCTTGCCGAGCCGCCCGACGACGCGCCCGCGCCGCTGGCCTGGCACTACGACCGCATGGTGCTGGTCGCGTCCGAGTCGCTGACCGGCGGCAGCCGCTACCGCATCGTGGCGCAATCCCGGCCGCTTGGCGGCTAGGGCACAATCGTACGGTTGCCAATACCTGGGACCCCCATGATCATCCTGCTGGATCAAGACGGCGTGCTGGCCGATTTTGAACACGCCTTCATCGACGCCTGGCGCGCGCGCCACCCTGACGTCGCGCCCGTGGCGTTCGAGAACCGCAAGTCCTTCTACATCCGCGAGGACTACGCCCCCGAACTACGCGGGATGGCCGAGGCGATCTACACGGCGCCGGGTTTCATCCGCAACCTGCCGCCGGTCCCGGGCGCGCTGGAGGCCTTCAAGGAGTTGCTGGCGCTGGGCATGGACGTGCGGATCTGCTCGTCGCCGCTGTCCCAGTTTGAAAACTGCGTCGCCGAGAAATATCTGTGGGTGGAAAAGAACCTGGGCCGCGAGGCCACCAACCGGCTGATCCTGACCAAGGACAAGACGCTGGTGCAGGGCCATCTGCTGATCGACGACAAGCCGCATATCCAAGGCGCCGCGCGGCCGCGCTGGAAGCACATTCTGTTCGATGCGCCCTACAACCGTGAGGTGACGGACCGCCCGCGCATCAACTGGCAGAACTGGCGTAACGTGCTGGCCGGCGAGCTCTATACGGCAGACGCCTGACTCCGGCTGAATCCTGTTCAGGCGTCATCGTTTGGGACTATCCTGTGGAGTCGTACGCCCCACCCGGGAGGAGCCCGCGCCATGAATCTGTACCGCCTGCTCAAGCAGCGAGAAGCCGACCACAAGCCTCTGCGAGTCGCATTGTTGGGCGCCGGAAAGTTCGGCGCCATGTTCATGAGCCAGGCCCCGCGCACGCCGGGCATCCGCCTGGTGGCGGTGGCGGACCTGGTGCCCGACCGGGCCCGCGCCGCGCTGACCCGTGTCGGCTGGCCGGCCGGCGCGCTCAACGCCAGCAGCATCAATGACGCCTACAAGAACGGCAAGGTCTATTTCTGCGACGATGCGCGCACCGTCATCGCCAGCCCCGACGTCGACATCGTCATCGACGCGACCGGCCAGGCCGCCGCCGGCATCACGCACGTGCTCACCTGCTGCGAATACGGCAAGCACATCATCATGGTCAACGTGGAGGCCGACGCGCTGGCCGGCCCGCTGCTGGCGCGCCGCGCGCGCGAAGCGGGCATCGTCTATTCGCTGGCCTACGGCGACCAGCCCGCCCTGATCTGCGAAATGGTGGACTGGGCGCGCGCCAGCGGCTTCGAGGTCATGGCCGCGGGCAAGGGCACCAAGTATCTGCCCGAATTCCACACGTCCACCCCCGACACCGTCTGGCCGTATTACGGCTTCACCGCCGAAATGGTGGCGGCGGGCGACTTCAACGCGCAGATGTTCAACAGCTTTCTGGACGGCACCAAGAGCGCCATCGAGATGGCGGCCGTCTCCAATGCCACGGGTCTTTTGCCGTCGCCCTCTGGCCTGCACTTTCCGCCTTGCGGCGTGGATGATCTGGCGCGCGTGCTGCGTCCCCGCGAGGACGGCGGCATGCTGCATCATCGCGGCCAGGTCGAGGTGATCTCGTCGCTGGAACGCGACGGACGGCCGGTGTTCCGGGACCTGCGCTGGGGCGTGTATGTCACGCTTGCGGCCGACAGCGACTACGTGCGGCGCTGCTTTCAGGAATATGGCCTGGTCACCGATCCCAGTGGCAACTTCACCGCCATGTACAAGCCCTACCACCTGATCGGCCTGGAACTGGGCATCAGCGTGGCCAGCGTGGGCCTGCGGCGCGAGCCCACCGGCGCGCCCGCGGGCTGGCACGGCGACGTCGTGGCCACCGCCAAGCGCGACCTGCAGGCCGGCCAGATCCTGGACGGCGAAGGCGGCTACACGGTGTACGGGCGCCTGATGCCTGCCCCCGATTCGGTCGAGGAAGGCTATCTGCCGCTGGGCTTGTCGAACAAGGTCAAGCTCAAGAACCCCGTGCGCCAGTCGCAGGCGATCCGCTGGCGCGACGTTGAGTACGACGAACGCTCGACCGCGGTGCAGTTCCGCCGCGAGATGGAGCAGACGTTCGCGTAGGCGCGGCCCCGCGGTCACACGGGCGCGGGGCGCTCCGCCTGGAACAACCGCAGCCGGTCCGCCGCGTTGCGCAGGTGCTGTTCGGCGGCGCGGCCCGCGGCGTCGGAGTCGCCGGCTTCAATGGCGGCAAAGATGGCCTGATGCTCGCTCTGCACGGCAGCCATGCGCTCGGCATACCTGCGCGCCGTGTTGTGGCGCGCGCTGCGGATGACGCGGCGCACATTCGCTTCCAGGTAGTCGTTCAGCGCCACCAGGTGCGGGTTGTGCGTCGCCTGCACGATGGCCTGGTGGAATTGATAGTCTTCCTCGTCGCCCAGCTTGTCGTTGATGAGCGCGTACTCCATGCCCACCAGCGCCTGCCGCATCTTCTTCAGGTCGGGCTCGGTGCGCCGCTGCGCCGCATAGCGCGCCGCCGTGACTTCGATGGACAGCATCAGTTCCAGGATGTGCTCCAGGTCCTGGTTGTCGCCCGGCGTGGGTGCGGCGATGCGAAACGCGTTCTTCTGGAAATTCGGGTCGACGAACACGCCGCTGCCCTGCTGCGACGTGACCAGCCCTTCGGACTTGAGGCGAGCCAGGGCCTCGCGCACGACCGCGCGGCTGACCGAGTGCATCTCCGTCAGCTGCTTTTCGGTCGGCAGGCGATCGCCGGGGGCCAGCACGCCTTGGCGTATCTGATCGGCCAGGGCGTCCGCCACCGCCGCCGATAGCGAGCTGCGGGGCGCGGCGCGCGCCGGATCGGGTTCTTGACTTGGCTGCATGTGGATCGTTCGAACGTGAGGGCGGCGCGCGGGCGCGTCGGCCATGGTTATAGGAATGTCTCGCGTGGTGGTCCCGACAGGCTGGTTCGCGGCAGCGCCCTGGAAATTATAGGTTTGCCGGTTTTTTCCGGCGCGCCGCGTTCTGGCACTTTACGCGATATAGATCCCGCCATTGACCTGCATGACCTCGCCCGTCACGAAGGCCGCCAGCGGCGAACACAGGAACGCGATGGTCCCGGCGATTTCCTCGGCCGTGCCAAAGCGGCGCAGCGGCGTGCTTTCCAGCAACTGCGCGCCCTTCTGCCCGATCAGGTCGTGCGTCATGGAGGTGGCGATGATGCCGGGCGCCACCGCGTTCACGCGGATCTGCGGAGCCAGCTCCAGCGCCAGGCTGCGGGTGAAGCTTTGCACCGCGCCCTTGGACGCGGCGTAGGCGGCGTGCGCGTAGCTGCCGCGCTGCGCGGCCAGCGATGTCAAGAGGACGATCGAACCGTCATGGCGCAGATGGCGCTGGGCGGCGCGGCACACGTAGAACGTGCCGTCCAGGTTCACGCGCATCAGCGTGCGCCAGGACTCGTCGCTGGTGTCCTTGACGAGCTGCTCGGGGTAGATGCCCGCGCAGTGGACCAGATGGTCAAGCCCGCCAAAGTGCCGGGCCGCGGCCTCGAACACCCGTTCGCAATCGTGCGACACCGATACGTCCAGCGCGTGCGTGTAGACGCGCTGCCCGCTGGGATCGAGCTCGGCCGCCACTTCCTGCAGCCGCGCGTTGTCGATGTCGGTCAGCACCAGCCGCGCGCCATGCGCGGCCATGAGGCGCGCCGTGGCCAAGCCGATGCCGTTGCCCGCGCCGGTGATGGCGGCAACCTGCCCCTCGAACGAAATCATCCTGTCTCCTGAAGCTGTTTTTGGCGGGCCGCGTCCCTTTCGCGGCAGCAGCTCGAATTCAGATTGAACGCCTGAATCGGTTGCTTGACACGAGAAAAACGCTTGCCCTATGATTTATCGGACAACTTAATAAAGTTGCCTGACAACTTGTTCACCAAAGCGTAAATCAACTGCCGCTTTCAGGCAAGTCAGTCAGAAAAACACGGCGTCACGCCGCATAAACAGGCAGGGGACAACCAGGTGAACTTCACCGGCAGCATGACCGCATCCGCGCCCTCGGCACGCCCGACGGCGCACCTTCAGACGCCCCGGCGGCTTCATGCCCTGCCCGGCCGGCGCCTCGCCCCGGCGCCCCGCGCGTCGGCGGCCGGCGCCATTGCCCCGTCTTCGCGCCACATCGCCTGCCCGCCCTCGCGGGGCGCGGGCGATGCGGCGTGCGCACCTGCCTGACCCACGCAAATCAACACACTCCCGTTCCACGGAGGAGACACGCATGAAATTGGCTTTCACCACCGGTCTGCTGTGCCTGGCCGGACTCGCCGCCACCGCCCACGCCGCACCCGTCAAGATCGGCCTGATCGAAACGCTGTCGGGCCCGCAGGCCTCGACCGGCCTGATGTTCCGCGCCGCCGTCAAATACGAGCTGGACCGCATCAACGCCGCTGGCGGTTGGAATGGCCAGCCGCTGGAGCTGGTGGAGTTCGACAACCAGGGTGGCCCCGTGGGCGCCTCGGACCGTTTCCGCGCCGCGGCCGCCGAGGGCGTGCAGGTGCTGGTGCAGGGGTCGTCCTCGGCCATTTCGGGCCAGCTCACCGAAGACGTGCGCAAGCACAACCTGCGCAACCCGGGCAAGGAGATCGTGTTCCTGAACGTGGGCGGCGAAGCGCTGGAGCTGACCGGCCAGAAGTGCCACTTCTACCACTTCCGCTTCACCACCAACGCCGACCTGCGCGTGAAGGCGCTGGCATCCGTCATGTCCGCCGACGGCACGCTGGGCAAGCGTGTGTACGCCATCAACCAGAACTACTCGTGGGGCCAGGACATGGAAGGCGCGACCGAGCGCTTTGCCAAGGAGTATGGGTACGAGGTCGTGGGCAAGACGCTGCACGAGGTCAACAAGATCCAGGACTTCGCGCCCTATGTCGCGCGCATCCGCTCGGCCACGCCCGACACCGTAGTCACCGGCAACTGGTCCAACGACCTGCTGCTGCTCATGAAGGCCACGCAGGCCGCCGGCCTGAAGGTGCGCTTTGCCACGGTGTTCCTGGACCAGGTCGGCAACCTGGCCAACGCCGGCGAGGTCGCGCTGGGCCATTACATCGCGCACCCGTACAACATCGAGGCCGCCGGCGAGGAAGGCGCGGCGTTCGCCGAGGACTACAAGTCCAAGACCGGCCACTACCCCAGCTACACCGAGCCGCAGACCGTGATCGGCGTGCGCTTTCTGGGCGAGGCCTTGAAGCAGGTCAAGCCGCAGGACGGCAAGCTGCCGGTGCCCGAATTGGCGCTGGCGCTGGAGAAGGTCACCTACAAATCGGCGCTGGGCGAATACACCATGCGCGCCGAAGACCATCAGGTGCAGTTGCCGATGGTGGTGTCCAAGGTGGGCAAGAACGCCAAGTACAAGGCCGACGGCACCGACATGGGCTTTGAACCCGTGAAGGTGCTGGCCGCGGCGGACGTGTCCGCGCCGGTGCAGGGCACCTGCAAGATGCAACGTCCGAAGTGATGCCCGCGCGGCGGGCTGCGCGCTGACCTGCGCGCGGGCCGCCGCCGGCACATGACAAGCGCACTCCCGGCGCGGGCCGGGCAAAAACAGCGTGCGCAATCGCTCGCGGGACGCCTGGCGTCCCGCGCAAGAATCCTGGAGCGGACATGGAATACTTTACCGTCTCGCTGTTGAACGGCGTGATCTACGGCCTGCTGCTATTCATGGTGTCGGCAGGCCTGACACTGATTTTCGGGATGATGGGTGTGCTGAACTTCGCGCACGCATCGTTCTACATGAT
Organism: Achromobacter sp. JD417; assembly: GCF_041879325.1. Lineage (NCBI taxonomy): Bacteria > Pseudomonadati > Pseudomonadota > Betaproteobacteria > Burkholderiales > Alcaligenaceae > Achromobacter > Achromobacter sp. JD417. The sequence continues at coordinate 5,699,237 of NZ_CP087159.1, forward strand.
CGGCGCGTATGCCGCCTACACCCTCACGCCCGTCACGGGCTTCTGGACGGCGCTGGTGCTGGCCACGATTATCGCGGGCGTGCTGGGCATGGGCGTCGAACGCTTCTTCCTGCGCCGCGTGCACAAGTTCGGCCACGCGCAGGAACTGCTGGTCACCTTCGGGCTGGCGTTCATCGTCGCCGAGCTGATCAAGCTGTTCTACGGCGACTTTCCCGTCGACTACCGCGTGCCCCCGTTCCTGAACTTCGCGGCATTCCGCGTGTTCGACGCGGACTATCCGTTCTACCGCCTGCTGATGGGCGGCGTGTCGCTGGCGATGTTCGCCGTGATCTACCTGCTCTTGTCGCGCACCCGCGTCGGCATCGTGGTGCGCTCGGCCATCTACCGGCCGCGCATGGCCGAGGCGCTGGGCCACAACGTGCCGCTGGTCTTCATGAGCGTGTTCGGCGTGGGCGCGGCAATGGCGGGCTTGGCCGGCGCGGTCGCGGGCGCCTTCTACACCACCAACCCGAACATGGCGCTGGAACTGGGCGTGCTGGTGTTCGTGGTGGTCGTGGTGGGCGGCCTGGGCTCGCTGGAAGGCGCGATGATCGCGTCGCTGCTGATCGGCCTGATCAGCTCGTTCTCGGTCGGCATCGACGCCAGCCTGGCGACGCTGTTTGGCCTGTTTGGCGCGCGTGAGTGGGCCGAAAGCGTGGGCGGGCTGATGACGGTGAAGATCTCCAGCCTGGCCGCAACGCTGCCGTTCCTCTTGATGCTGGTGGTGCTGCTGGTCAAGCCGTCGGGACTGAAGGGAGAGCAGGCATGAGCCATACCGCCACTTCCACCCGCCGCGCCACGGGCGCGCTGCTGTTGATCCTGTGCGTGGCCGCGCTGTGCGCGCTGCCGTGGCTGCTGCCTGCCGGCCAGCTCGTGGCGGCCGTGCAGATGCTGATCGCCGCGCTGTTCGCCTGCGCCTTCAACCTGCTGGCCGGCCAGGGCGGCATGCTGTCCTTTGGTCATGCCGCCTACTTTGGCGTCGGCACCTTCGCCACCATCCACGCGATGAATGCGCTGGGCGGCGCGGGCCTGCTGCCCACGCCGCTGATGCCGCTGGTGGGCGGCGTGGCCGGGCTGCTGTTCGGCCTGGTCGCCGGCTGGTTCGCCACCATGCGATCGGGCGTGTATTTTTCGATGATCACGCTGGCACTGGCCGAACTGCTGCACGCGCTGGCGCCGCACCTGAAAAGCGTCTTCGGCGGCGAGGCGGGCGTGTCCGCGATGCGCATGCCGGCATGGGGCTTTGCCTTCGGCTCGGACATCGAGGTGTACTACCTGGTGCTGGCGTGGGTGCTGGTGTCGCTGGCCGCGCTGTATGGCCTGACGCGCACGCCGCTGGGCCGGCTGACGCTGGGCCTGCGCGAAAACGCCAACCGTCTGCGCTACCTGGGCTACCGCCCGCATGCGCTCAAGACCATGGTGTTTGCGCTGTCGGCCATGTTTGCCGGCATCGCGGGCGGCTTGCAGGCGCTGAACATCGAAGCCGGCAACTACGTGCTGTTCGAGGTCAAGCTGTCCACCGACGCGGTGCTGTTCGCCTACATCGGCGGCGTCAATGCGTTCCTGGGACCGGTGCTGGGCGCGTCCATCCTGACCTTCCTGTCGCAGACGCTGGCCGACATCACGCGGTCGTGGCTGCTGTATCAGGGCATTCTCTTCGTGCTGGTGATGCTGTTCGTGCCGGACGGTCTGGTCGGCCTGGTGCAGCGCGCGGCCAAGTCGCTGCGCGAGCGCGGGCTGGCCAACTGGCTGCCGCGCGCCGCGGTGTCTGTGGCCGGGGGGTTGCTGCTCACCGGCGCCACCGTCTTCACCGTGGAACTGCTGCAACGCATGTTTGCGCGCGATTACCGCGCGCTCCTCGCCATGAACCCCGAGGCCGGCTGGCCCGCCATCCCGCTGTTCGGCCAGGACTGGGTGCCGCTTGCGCTGTCGACCTGGCTGGTGCCGCTGGTGCTGTTTGCCGCGGGCCTTGCCGCCTGCCGCTGGGCGCTGGCCCTGTGGCGCGACACGGGCGAAGCCGCCCCCCTGCTGGAGCCCGCCCAATGAGCCACGAGATCCTGACCCTGACCGACGTGCGCAAATCCTTTGGTGAAGCGCAGATCATCCGCGGCGTGAATCTGGCGGTCGAAGCCGGCGAACGCCACGCCGTCATCGGCCCGAACGGCGCGGGCAAGTCCACGCTGTTTCACCTGATGTCGGGCTCGTTCGCGCCCACGTCGGGCGACATCAGCCTGCGCTCGCGCCCGATCGGCGGCCTGGCGCCCGAAGCCATCAACCGGCTCGGCCTGGCGCGTTCGTTCCAGATCACCAACGTGTTCCCGCGCCTGTCGGTGCGCGAGAACCTGCGCCTGGCGGTGCTGCGCATGCACGGCCTGGTCTACAACTTCTGGCGGCCCATCGCACGCAACCGCGCCGTCAACGAGGACGTGGACCGCCTGCTGGAGAAAGTGCGGCTGACGGCGCGCCAGGACACGGCGGCCGGCGACCTGAACTATTCCGAGCAGCGTTCGCTGGAAATCGGCATGACGCTGGCGTCGCGGCCCAAGGTGATCCTGCTGGACGAGCCCATGGCAGGCATGTCGCAGCACGAGGTCGACTACACGGTCGAACTCATCAAAGACGTGACGCGCGACTGCACCCTGCTGATCGTCGAGCACGACATGCAGGTGGTGTTCTCGCTGGCCGACCGCATCAGCGTGCTGGTCTACGGTGAGATCCTGGCCACCGGCACGCCCGCCGAGATCCGCGGCGATGCCCGCGTGCGTGAGGCCTACCTGGGAGAGGAAACGGTATGACGACGCAATCCCCCCTCTTGTCGCTGCAGGGCGTGCATGCCCATTACGGCAAGAGCCACATCCTGCACGGCATCGACCTGTCGATCGGGCGCGGCGAAGTCGTCAGCCTGCTGGGCCGCAACGGCGCTGGCCGCTCGACCACCATGAAAAGCATCATGGGCCTGGTGGACGTGACCGGCGGCCAGATCGCGATGGAAGGCCGCGACATCACCAACAAGCGTCCCTTCGAGATCGCCCGCGCGGGCCTGGCCTTCGTGCCCGAGGAGCGCGAGGTGTTCGCCAACCTGACGGTGGACGAGAACCTGCGCATGGGCGAGCAGCCCCGGCGCGACGATGCGCCGTACTGGACCGTGGCGCAGATGTTCGACTACTTCCCGCGCCTGAAGGAACGCAGCAATACCCGCGCCGGCAACCTGTCGGGCGGCGAACAGCAGATGCTGACCATGTGCCGCTCGCTGCTGGGCAATCCCAAGGTCATCCTGATCGACGAGCCCACCGAAGGGCTGGCGCCCAAGATCGTCGAGGTGATTGCCGACGTCATCCGGGATATCCACAAGCAGGGAGTGTCCGTCGTGCTGGTCGAACAGAAACTGACGATCGCGCTGAAGGTGTCCACCCGCGTCAGCGTCATGGGCCACGGCCGCATCGTGTTCGAAGGACCGCCCGCGCAGCTGCATGAGCGCCAGGACGTCGTCCAGGAATGGCTGGCGGTCTGAGCCGCCTTACGTACTCACCTTACACAGGCACACATCGTGGACAACACCACTGAAGTCATTCATGCCGAGTTGCGCGGCCAGGCGGTCGTCATCACCGGCGGCGCGAAGGGCATCGGCTACAGCACGGCGCAGGCCTTTGCACGCCAGGGCGCGCGCGTCGCGCTGCTGGACATGGATGCCGGCGCGCTGGACGCCGCCGTCGCGGCCCTGACCGCCGACGGCGCGCAGGCCATGGCGGTGCAGGCGTCCGTCATGGATGCCGACGCCGTCGAGCGCGCCTTTGCGCAGGTTGCGGAAACCTGGGGCGGCATCGACGTGCTGGTCAACAACGCCGGCATCTCGGCCAACAAGCCCACGCTGGAAGTCACCGTGGACGAATGGCGCCGGGCCGTCGACATCAACCTGACCGGGGTCTTCCTGTGCGCGCAGGCGGCCGGACGGCGCATGGTGCCCGCCGGCTCGGGCAGCATCATCAACCTGGCCTCCATGTACGGCGTGGTGGCCGCTCCCGACCGCGCCGCCTACTGCGCCACCAAGGGCGCGGTGGTGCTGCTGACCGAGACGCTGGCCGTCGAATGGGGCCCGGCGGGCGTGCGCGTCAACGCGCTGGCGCCAGGCTATGTCGAAACCGACCTGGTGCGCGACCTGGCCGCGCGCGGCCGGCTTGACCCCGAACGCCTCAAGCAACGCACGCCCCTGCGCCGCATGGCGCAGCCGGCCGAAATGGCCGACCTGGCGGTTTTCCTGGCCTCGCGCCAGGCCGCCTACATCACCGGACACACCCTGGTGGCAGACGGCGGCTGGAGCCGCTACAGCTACCTCTGATTGCCCCGACGCTTAAAAAAACACACTGGAGATTCATTCATGGCCACCTACCAACCGCTCGAGCCCCAGGCGCCCTGGCGGCAACTGACGGCCGAGGCCTCGGACTGGCAGCAGGCGGACCCCGCGCTGCTCGGCACGATGCTGACCCAACTGCACTGGATCCGCGCTTTCGAGGAAGCCGTGCTGGAACTGGCCGCCGAAGGCCTGGTGCACGGTCCCGCGCACTCGTCGGTCGGGCAGGAAGGCGGCGCCGTCGGCTCGGTGCTGGCCCTGGGCGCCGGCGACCAGATCAACGGCTCGCACCGCGGCCATCACCAGTTCCTGGCCAAAGCGCTGCAGCACGTGGCGCCGCTGGGCCTGGATCCGCGCAACCCGCTCACGCCCGCCATCGATGAGGTCCTGCACAAGACGCTGGCCGAGATCATGGGATTGGCAAACGGCTACTGCCGCGGCCGTGGGGGCAGCATGCACCTGCGCTGGCTGGAAGCGGGCGCGCTGGGCACCAACGCGATCGTCGGCGGCGGCGTGCCGCTGGCCGCCGGCGCGGGCTGGGCGCACAAGCACGCGGGCACCGATCGCGTGGCCGTGACGTACTTTGGCGACGGCGCGGTGAACATCGGCTCGGTGCTGGAAACGATGAACCTGACCGCCGCGTGGAAGACGCCGCTGTGCTTTTTCATCGAGAACAACCGCTACGCCGTGTCCACGACCGTGGAAGAGTCCACCGCCGAGCCGCGCCTGTCCGCGCGCGGCCTGGCCTTCAACATTCCCGCGTGGAAGGTCGACGGCATGGACCCGCTGGCCGTGCACCTGGCCATGTCGGAAGCCGTGGCGCACATGCGCGCGGGCAAGGGTCCCACCATCGTCGAGGTGGACGTCTACCGGTTCTTCCACCAGAACGGCCCCTTCCCCGGCAGCGCCTTCGGCTATCGCACCAAGGACGAAGAGGCGCAATGGCGCCTGCGCGATCCGCTGGACCGCATCGCGGCCGAGATGATCGGCCGCAAGCTGGTCACGCAGGCTGAGGTGGACGCGCTGCGCCAGCGCTGCAAGGACGTGATGAAGGAAGTGTCCGGCCGCCTGACCGAAGCGGCTGACGGCGGCAAGCGCCGCGTGCGCGCCGACCTGTGGCCAAGCCCGGATTTCCGCGACGTGGGCCTGCGCAGTGATGGCTCGGAACTGGCCGGCCTGCGCTACCAGGAGGCGGCGGACCACACCGGCGCCACCGTGACGCGCAAGTTCGTCGATGCGGTGGCCGACGTGCTGGACCGCCGCATGGAAACCGACCCCGGCGTCGTGGTGCTGGGCGAAGACGTGCACCGCCTGAAGGGTGGCACCAACGGCGCCACGCGCGGCCTGAAGGACAAGTATCCGGACCGCGTGCTGGGCACGCCCATTTCCGAAAACGCCTTTGCCGGGCTGGGTGGCGGGCTGGCGATGGACGGCCGCTACAAGCCCGTCGTGGAATTCATGTACCCGGACTTCATGTGGGTCGCGGCCGACCAGATCTTCAACCAGATCGGCAAGGCGCGCCATATGTTCGGCGGCGACATCGACGTGCCCTTCGTGCTGCGCACCAAGGTCGCGATGGGCACGGGCTACGGCTCGCAGCACTCGATGGACCCGGCCGGCATCTTCGCCACCGCGCCCGGCTGGCGCATCGTCGCCCCGTCCACGCCGCACGATTACGTCGGCCTGATGAACACGGCGCTGGCCTCCAAGGACCCGGTGCTGGTCATCGAGCACGTCGATCTGTACGCGTCTTCGGGAGAGGTTCCCGAGAATGACCTGGACTACGCCATCCCGTTTGGCCGCGCGCAGGTGCGGCGCGAGGGTGGCAAGGTCACCATCCTGACGTACCTGTCCATGGTCAGCCGCGCGCTGGCGGCGGCCGAAGCGGCCGGCGTGGATGCGGAAGTCATCGATCTGCGCACGCTGGACCGCGCCAGCCTGGACTGGGACACCATCGGCGCCAGCATCAAAAAGACCAACAACGTGCTGATCGTGGAACAAGGCGCGCGGGGCACGTCCTACGGCGCCATGCTGGCCGACGAGATCCAGCGCCGCTACTTCGACTGGCTGGACCAGCCGGTCAAGCGCGTCACGGGCGGCGAGGCCTCCCCCAGCATCTCCAAGGTGCTGGAGCGCGCGGCATTCGCCGATACCGATGAAGTGGTGGCAGGCCTGGCCGACGTGCTGGCCGACCTGGGGGAAAAGCCATGACTGCCCTGCACATGACCGTGCCGATGGAAGTCGGCATCTGCTGCGCGGATCTCGATGCGCTGGCCGCGTTCTACACCGATTTGATGGGCCTGACGCTGGTGAATCGCGTGACCGTGCCAGCCGGCAAGGCGCAGGCCACGGGGCTCACGCCGCACGGCTACGACGTGGCGCGTCTGCAGACCCCTTATGGCGAGCGCATCAAGCTGCTGCAGCCGGCCGTGGCGCCCGAACCGGCCGTGCGCGGCAAGGCCATTCTGGACCGCCAGGGCGCCGCCTACCTGACCTTCATCGTGCGTGACCTGCGCGGCGTGGTGCGCGATCTGCAATCGAAGGGCGTGGTCTTTGACAGCGCGCCCGCGCCCATGGAAGTGCGGCCGGGCACGTGGCTCGCCTTCTTCCGCGACCCCGAAGGCAATGTGCTCGAACTCGTCGAATACGACGACCCCGCCGCGTACCGGCCCGACCTGGCCGGCGCCGCTGAATAGGAACAACATCGTGGCATACCTCATCAAGCTCCCCTCCGTTGCCGCCGACGCCTCCGGCGGCGTGCTGCACCAGTGGCTCAAGCAGGAAGGCGATCGCGTCGCCGTGGGCGAGGCGCTGGCGGAAGTCGAAACCGAAAAGGCCATCGTCGAGATCAACGCCGAACAGGCAGGCGTGCTGGGCCGCATCGTCGTGCAGGCCGGGCCGGCCTCGGTGCCCATCAACACCGTGATCGGCGTGCTGATCGCGGATGGCGAAGATGCAGCGGCGATCGATCGTGCGTTGGCCGAGCACGGTGGCGCGGCGGTGGCTGCCGGGTCGGCTGCTGGCGCGGCGGCAGATGGCGCGGCGGCTTCGGGAGCATCGGCTTCCGGAGCGGCGGCTCCCGGAGCATCGGCTCCCGGAGCATCGGCTGCCTCGGCATCCGCTGGCGCTGGCGCTGCCTCTGCCTCGCAACAAGCCGGCAACGCGTCAGCATCCGCCGCGCAATCCCCATCCGCATCCTCGGCTGCTCCCGTCCCCGGCGGCCGCCTCTTCGCCAGCCCCGTCGCCCGGCGCCTTGCCGCGCAATGGCACGTCGACCTGCTGGGCGTCACCGGCACCGGCCCGCATGGCCGCATCGTGCGGCGGGACGTGGAAGCGGCGCGCGACCGTGCGCCGGCCGCCGCCCCCGCTGCCGCGCCGCTGGCGGGCCGGTCGGCCGCGCGCCGCGTGCCCCACACCGGCATGCGCCGCGCCATCGCGCGCCGTCTTACCGAAAGCAAGCAGCACGTGCCGCACTTCTACCTGACGGTCGACTGCCGCATGGACGCGCTGCTGGCGCTGCGCGCGCAGGCCAACCAAGGCGGCGCCGTCAAACTGTCGGTCAATGACTTCATCGTGCGCGCCGCCGCGCTGGCGCTGCGCGAGGTGCCCGAGGTCAACGCGTCCTGGCACGACGATGACATCGAGTACCACGCCGGCGCCGACGTCTCGGTGGCGGTGGCCACCGACGGCGGCCTGGTGACGCCCATCGTGCGCGATGCCGACGTCAAGCCGCTGTCCGCCATCTCGGGCGAGATCGCCGAGCTGGCCGGGCGCGCCAAGGTCAACCGCCTGAAGCCCGAGGAGTTCACGGGCGGCTCGCTGACCGTCAGCAACCTGGGCATGTACGGCATCAGCCAGTTCGCCGCCATCATCAACCCGCCGCAGGCCGCCATCCTGGCCGTGGGCGCGGCCGAACGCCGCCCGGTGGTCGACGCCGAGGGTCAACTCGCCGCCGCCACCGTAATGACGGTGACGCTATCGGCGGACCATCGCGTCGTGGACGGCGCGGTCGGCGCACGCTGGCTGGCGGCCTTGCGCACCCTGATCGAAAACCCCGTGCGCATCCTGCTGTGAGCCCCGCCATGACGAAGACGAGTTTTGATCTGGTGGTGGTGGGCGGTGGCCCGGGCGGCTACGTCGCCGCGATCCGCGGCGCGCAGTTGGGCATGTCGGTCGCGCTGGTCGAGCGCGCCGAACTGGGCGGCATCTGCCTGAACTGGGGCTGCATTCCCACGAAAGCCCTGCTGCACAGCGCCACCGTGCTGCGCGCCTGCCGCGAGGCCGCGCATTACGGCGTGACGGGCGCGGGCGAGGCGCGTCCCGATCTGGCCGCCATGGTCACCCGGTCGCGCAAGGTCGCCGGCCGGCTGGGCCAGGGTGTCGCGCACCTGATGAAGAAGAACGGGGTGACGGTGTTTGCCGCCAGCGCCCGGCTTGCCGGGTCCGGCAAGCTGGCGCTGGACAACGGCGCCACGCTGTCGGCCAAGCACATCATCCTGGCCACCGGCGCGCGCGCCCGCGAGCTGCCGGCGCTGCCCGTGGGCGAACGCATCTGGGCCTACCGGCAGGCACTGGTTGCCGACGCGATCCCGGCATCGCTGCTGGTGGTGGGCGCGGGCGCCATCGGCGCCGAGTTCGCCAGCTTCTATCGCGCGGTGGGCGCCGAGGTCACGCTGATCGACATGACGCCGGAGATCCTGCTTCAGGAAGACGCCGAGATTTCGCAGTTGGCGCGCAAGGCCTTCGAGAAGCAAGGCATCCGCGTCCTGACCCGCTGCGCGGTGACGGCCTCGTCGACCACCGCCGACGGCGTCAAGGTCACGCTGGAGCACGACGGCGAAAAGATCGAACAGACGTTCGACCGCGTCATCGTCGCCGCCGGCATCGTCGGCAACGTCGAGAATCTTGGCCTGGAAAAGACGCGCGTCAAAATCGAAAAGACGCACATCGTCACCGACGGTCTGTGCCGCACCGGCGAGCCGGGCGTCTACGCGATCGGCGACGTGGCCGGCGCGCCGTGGCTTGCCCACAAGGCCAGCCACGAAGCCGTGCTGTGCGTGGAAGCCATCGCAGGCCTGCCCGTGCACACCATCGACCCGCTGCGCATTCCCGCCTGCACCTATTCCTACCCGCAGGTCGCCAGCATCGGCATGACCGAAGCCCGCGCGCGCGAACACGCCACCCGACACGGCGGCGACATCCGCGTTGGCAAATTCACCTTCGCTGGCAACGGCAAGGCGATTGCGATGGGCGAGGACCAGGGACTCGTCAAGACAGTCTTCGACGCCAAATCGGGCGAACTGCTGGGCGCGCACATCATCCACCCCGAGGCGTCCGAGCTGATTACCGGCTATGGCGTGGCGGCATCGTTGGAAGCCACCGAAGAAGACCTGATGCACACCGTGTTCGCGCATCCGACGCTGTCGGAAACGCTGCACGAATCGGTGCTGGCGGCATTTGGACGGGCATTGCACGCGTAGCCAATGTCGGTGTCTGACACCCTCGTGAGACAGGCGACATGCCCAGAGCACGTCCGCAGGGTGTCAGACACCTGCGCCGAATCGGTGCCGGCGGAATTGGGCCGGGCATTGCACGCGTAGCCAATGTCGGTGTCTGACACCCTCGCGAGACAGGCGACATGCCCAGAGCACGTCCGCAGGGTGTCAGACACCTGCGCCGAATCGAGACACCTGCGCCCAATCGGTGCCGGCGGAATTGGGCCGGGCATTGCACGCGTAGCCAATGTCGGTGTCTGACACCCTCGTGAGACAGGCGACATGCCGAGAGCACGTCCGCAGGGTGTCAGACACCTGCGCGCATCAAATCCGGCCCGCGTAAAAATCCAGGAAGCACGCAATCCGCCGCGACAGCTGCGTATTGCGGTGGTACACCGCGTGCATCGGTTGCAGGTAATCTGTGTATTCGTTTTGCAGCACCTTCACCAGCCGCCCGGCCGCGATATCTTCGCGCACGACAAAGTCCGACAGGCAGGCGATGCCCACGCCGCGCAGGGCCAGTTGCCGCTGCGTTTCGCCGCTGGAAGTCGCCAGCGTCGGCGTCGCCTGAAAGCTTGAACCGCCCGCATGGCGCAGCGGCCAGAGATTCAGGCTTTCCGGCTGGGTAAAGCCCAGCAATTCGTGGTCCGCCAGATCCTCCACCGTGCGCGGCGCGCCACGGCGGGCGATGTAGTCGGGACTGGCCATCATCCAGCGCGGCGACGGCCGTAGCGCGCGGGCGTGCAGCGTGGAATCGGTCAGCGGTCCCATGCGCAGCGCCACGTCGGTGCGATGCTCCATCAGGTCCACGATGCGGTCGTTGCTGGTGAGCTCCAGCGATATCTCCGGATACGCGCGCCGGAACTCGGCCACGTGCGGCACCACGCAATGCAGCATCACCGGCACCGACGCATCCACGCGCAATCGCCCGGCCGGCCGCTGGTGCACCATCCGCATGCACTCCTCGGCCTCTTCCAATGCGGCCACGATCTGGCGCGCCTTGGGCAGGAAATGCCGGCCTTCCTCGGTCAGCTCCATGCGGCGTGTGGTGCGGTTCAGCAGCATGACGCCCAGGTCTTCTTCCAGCCGCTGCAGACCGCGGCTGACGCCCGACGCCGTCTGGCCCAGCATTTCGGCGGCGGCGCTGAGGGAACCGGCGTCGACCACGCCGAGGAACAGGCGCAAGGCTTCGGAGTTCAGGGACATTTATTGCGCTCCGGTGGGGGGTCGCTGAATTTTATCGGCACGATCACCGCGTTCACCTGCGATCGACGCCAAATCCACGATTTACAGGCTGGAGACGGTATTTCCGGTTTACAAATCAAAAGCTGTAAAGCCAGCAAACCCGCCCGCTTGACGAGTGCCGTTTACCACTGCCACAGCCGCTCGGCACAAAAAAAGGCGGCGCCCGAAGCGCCGCCTTTCTCAGCAACCGGTCATCAACCGATCACCGCTTGCCCTTGAGCTTGAGCTGCGACAGATCGCGCACCGCGCCGCGATCGGCCGACGTGGCCAGCGCAGCATAGGCCTGCAGCGCCTGCGACACCACGCGTTCGCGGCCGACCGGCTCCCAGCCGTCGGCGCGCGCGTCCATCGCGGCGCGGCGGCGGGCCAGTTCGTCATCGGCAACCGCCAGGTGGATCTTGCGGTTGGGGATGTCGATCTCGATCGTGTCGCCTTCTTCGACCAGGCCGATGGTGCCGCCTTCGGCCGCTTCCGGCGAGGCGTGGCCGATCACCAGACCGGACGAGCCGCCCGAGAAGCGGCCGTCGGTAAAGAGCGCGCAGGTCTTGCCCAGGCCCTTGGACTTCAGGTAGGACGTGGGGTACAGCATTTCCTGCATGCCGGGGCCGCCCTTGGGGCCTTCGTAGCGGATCACCACCACGTCGCCCGCGACGACCTTGTCGCCCAGGATGCCTTCAACGGCGTCGTCCTGGCTTTCGAAGACGCGTGCGCGGCCCGTGAAGACCCATTGCGACTCGTCCACGCCGGCCGTCTTCACGATGCAACCCTTTTCCGCCAGGTTGCCGTACAGCACGGCCAGGCCGCCGTCCTTGGAATAGGCGCTTTCCTTGCTGCGGATGCAGCCCGTCTTGCGGTCGGTGTCCAGCGTCAGGAACGTGGCGTCCTGGCTGAAGGCGACCGTGGTCGGGATGCCGCCGGGCGCCGCGCGGTAGAACTTTTTGGCTTCTTCGCTGGCGTTGCCGGCCACGTCCCATTGCTGGATGGCGTTGCCCAGCGTGCCGCTGTGCACGTTGCCGCAGGACAGGTCCAGCAGATCGGCGCGCGCCAGTTCACCCAGGATGCCCAGGATGCCACCGGCGCGGTGCACGTCTTCGATGTGGTACTTGTCGGTGGCGGGCGCCGCCTTGCACAGGCACGGCACCTTGCGCGAGATGCGGTCGATATCGGCCATGGTGAAGTCCACGCCGGCTTCCTGCGCTGCGGCCAGCAAGTGCAGCACGGTGTTGGTCGAACCGCCCATCGCCACGTCCAGCGCCATCGCGTTCTGGAACGCGCTCTTGGTGGCGATGTTGCGCGGCAGGACGGATTCGTCTTCTTCGACGTAGTAGCGGCGGCACAGGTCAACGACCAGACGGCCGGCCTGTTCGAACAGCCCCTTGCGCCAGGCGTGCGTGGCGACGATGGTGCCGTTGCCCGGCAGCGCCAGGCCGATGGCTTCGGTCAGGCAGTTCATCGAGTTGGCGGTGAACATGCCGGAACAGGAGCCGCAGGTCGGGCAGGCGCTGCGCTCGACTTCGGCGACTTCCGCGTCCGACACGTTGGGATCGGCGGCCTTGATCATGGCGTCGACCAGATCGATCTTGGCGATGACCTTGCCGTCGGTGGGCGACTTGACCTTGCCGGCTTCCATCGGGCCGCCGGACACGAACACGACCGGGATGTTCAGGCGCATCGCGGCCATCAGCATCCCCGGGGTGATCTTGTCGCAGTTCGAGATGCAGACCATGGCGTCGGCGCAGTGCGCGTTGACCATGTATTCCACCGAGTCCGCGATGAGTTCGCGCGACGGCAGCGAATACAGCATGCCGCCGTGACCCATGGCGATGCCGTCGTCCACGGCGATGGTGTTGAATTCCTTGGCGACGCCGCCGGCGGCTTCGATTTCCTTGGCCACCAGCGCGCCCAGGTCGCGCAGGTGCACGTGGCCAGGGACGAACTGCGTGAACGAGTTCACCACGGCGATGATCGGCTTGCCGAAGTCGCCATCCTTCATGCCGGTGGCGCGCCACAAGGCGCGGGCACCGGCCATGTTGCGGCCGTGGGTCGAAGTGCGGGAGCGGTAGTGCGGCATGATCTGTCTCAGGCTGTAGCTGTTAGCGTGGGCGGCAAAACGGTAAATAATACGCTGGTTCCGCCCCCGGCCGCCCCGCGGCCGTGCTGAAACGGACACGCGGCCGTCAGGCGGACGCCACGCTGCGCGCCGCAAAGGCGCTGGGCGACTCCCCCAGCGCCTTGCGGAACATGGCCGCGAACGCGCTGGGACTTTCGTACCCCAGGTCCAGCGCCACATCCAATACCCGATCGCCCCGCGCCAGCCGCTCCATGGCCGCCAGCAGCCGGGCCTGCTGGCGCCAGCGGCCGAACGTCATGCCCGTATGCCGCAGAAAAAGCCGATGCACCGTCTTGGGATCCACCCCCAACGCCCGCGCCCAGTCGGCCGCCCCGTCCTGACGTTCCGGATGCCGCACGATGGCCCGGCAGATCCGGGCAAGGCGCGGTTCCGACGGCTGCGGCAGATGCAGCGGCAGCGCCGGCTCCTGGCGCAGCTCGTCCAGCAGCAGCATCATCAGCCGGCCGTCGCGCGTGTCCGGCGCCCAGTCCAGCGGCACCTGGGCGGCGGCGGCCATCAACTCGCGCAGCAAGGGCGACACCGACAGCACGCAGCACTGCGCGGGCAGATGCGCCGCCGCGCCGGGCTCCACAAACACGGTGCGCATGCGCGGTTCGCCGCTCATGCGGATGCCGTGCGTCACCCACGCCGGCACCCACACGCCGCGCGTCGGCGGCACCACCCAGATACCCGCGTCCGTATCCACCACCATCACGCCCGAGATCGCATAGACCAGCTGTCCGCGCCGATGGCGATGGCGCTTGACGCGATGCCCGTCCGGATAGTCCACGGCCAGCCCCGCCACTGGACGGCGCGACGACTCATAGGGATAGAGATCCAGTTCGGCCGGCGTGCGCGGCACGGAGGACGCCGTCATGGCGCATACCCCCGCAGCGCCAGCAGCGCATCCTGCAGATGGCGCAGCCCGCGGCTGAGCGGCTTGTCGCGCCGCAGAACGATCGCCAGGTCTCGCGACAGGCGCGGTGTCAGCGAGCGTACCTCCAGCGCCTCGCGCCGGCCCGCGCCCGACACCGCCAGCCGCGGCAGCACCGCGCAGCCCAGGCCCGCCCCCACGATCTCCTTCATCGCCTCCGTGCTGCCCAGTTCCATGATCGGCTTGGCCGCCACGCCCGCCGCCCCGAACCAGTCGTCCACCAGCCGCCGCGTACGCGCGCCCGGCTCGAACAGCACCAGCGGCATCCGCGCCAGCGCCTGCGGCGTCACCGCCTCGGGGATGGCGGCCGCATCGCGCGCCGGAAAGATCGCCACGAATTCGTCCTCCATCAACGGCGTCGCCTGGAACATGCGGCCCGGCGCGGGCAGCGTGATCAACACGATATCCAGCGTATTGGCCTCCAGCCCGCGCAGCATGTCCGCCGTGTTGCCCGTGCTGGCCACGACGTCCAGCGCCGGAAACCGCTGGCGCAGATCCGCCAGCACCGGCGGCAGCAGATAGGTGCACGCCGTCGCGCCCGTGCCCAGCCGAATCCGCCCCGACACCTGCGACGCATGCGCGCTCATTGCCTGCTCGGCCTGCGCAATCGCGCCGTCGATCACGCGGATGTGCGCCAGCAGCTCCCGCCCCGCCGCCGTCGGCCCCGCGCGCCGCCCCACGCGCTCGACCAGCTTCAGGCCAAATCGCCGCTCCAATTGACGGATCTGCAGGCTGACCGCCGGCTGCGTCACGCCCCCGCGCTCGGCGGCGGCGGAAAAACTACCCAATTCGATCACCTGCGCAAACGTGCGCAGGTGGTCCAGATTCAAGCCGCGCATAGCTCACACCAAAGTTCTACTTATGAAAATCATAATAGACCAAAGCTTTATTAATGAAAGCGCTTGGCCCACACTGACGTTTTCATTACCCAACCACGCGTCCATCTGCGCGTCCACGCTTGCGGCTCCTTGCGCACCTGACCGCCTACTAAATTTCCGGCTATTTCCATGTCGCCCCATTCGCCCACCGTCCTCATCCGCGACAGCGCGGAAGCCGATCTGCCCGCCATCAAGACCATCTATGCGCACCACGTGCAGCACGGCACCGCCTCGTTCGAGCTCGACCCGCCCTCCATCGCCGAAATGCGCCAGCGCCGCGCCGGCGTTTTGGAAAAGGAAATGCCCTACCTCGTCGCCGAGATCAATGGCGAAGTCGTCGGCTACGCCTACGTCACGCCCTACCGCCCGCGCCCCGCGTACCGCCACACCGTCGAGGACTCCGTCTACGTCAAGGCCGGCCGCGCCGGACTGGGCATCGGCGGCAAGCTGCTCGCCGCCCTGATCGAACGCTGCACCGCCGCCGGCTGGCGCCAGATGCTGGCCGTCGTGGGCGACAGCCGCAACGCCGCCTCGCTGGCGCTGCACGCCAGCCAGGGCTTTCACCCCGTCGGCACCCTGCGCTCCGTCGGTCACAAGCACGGCGAATGGCGTGACACCATCCTCATGCAGCGCAGCCTGGGCGACGGCGACACCACGCCGCCGCAACGCCCATGATCCGCCCCCACGCCGTCATCTGCCTGGGGCTCACCCAGCTTGTCGGCTGGGGCGTCACCTTCTACCTCATCGGCGCCCTGGGCCCGGCCATGACCGCCGACCTGGGCTGGAACGCCGCCACCATCTATGGCGGCTTCTCCGCCGCCATCGTCGTCATGGCCCTGGTCTCGCCCGCCGCCGGCGCCGCAGTGGACCGATGGGGCGGCCACCGCGTCATGCCCGCCGGCGCCGTGCTTTCCGCGCTGGGCTGCGCCCTGCTCGCCGTCACGCACTCCCTCGCCCTCTACTTCGCGGCCTGGGCCACGCTGGGCGTCGGCATGCGGCTGTGCCTGTACGACGCCGCCTTCGCCGCCCTGGCCCACGCCGCCGGCCCCGCCGCGCGCCGGCCCATGTCCCAGATCACCCTCTTCGGCGGCCTGGCATCCACCGTCATGTGGCCCGTCGGCCACTTTCTTGCCGAATGGCTGGGCTGGCGCGGCGCCGCCTGGTGCTACGCCGCACTGGCGCTCGCCACCGTCCCCCTCTACCTGGCCCTGCCCCGCCGCCGCTACACCGCCGCCACCCACACCGACCCCGGCAAGGCCGCCACCGCCCTGACCCGCACCGCCGCCGAACGCCGCCTGGCCGGCACCCTGTACGCCGTCATGGCGATGCTGACCAACTTCCTGGCCGCCGGCAACGCCGCCCACCTGTTCTCCCTGCTGACCGGCCTGGGCCTGGCCACCGCCGCCGCCGTCAGCGTCGCCGCCCTATGGGGCATCGGCCAATTCGCCGCGCGCCTCGGCGACGTCCTCGTCGGCGCCCGCCTGCATCCCCTGACCCTCAACCTGGCGGTGGGCCTCGCCCTCCCCCTATGCTTCCTGCTCGCCCTCGTTCCCGGCGGGCACCTCTACACCACCGCCGCCTACACCCTGCTCTACGGCGCCTGCAACGGCCTCATGACCATCACCCGCGGCACCCTGCCGCTGGCGCTCTTCGACTTCCGAAGCTACGGCGCGCTGGTCGGATCGCTGCTGATCCCCAGCTTTCTACTCACCGCCGCCGCGCCGGTTGCGTATGCGTATGTCATCGAGTGGCAAGGCGCGAAAGCAGCAATGATGGCGTCCGCAGCGTTGGCAGCGGTCATTGCTGCGGCAGCGGTGATGCTGAGATGGAGGTTTATCGGGCGGGTGAATGAAGCGGCAGTGATGGCGGCCGTCACACCTGCCGTTGTGCCGACGGCGCGGGATGGTGTTTGAGCGCTGCGTTCTTGGGACGGTGTCAGACACCCAGGAGGCGGTGGCGCTAGATGGGATGGCGTTTCTGTAGGGTGTCAGACACCTAGTGCGAACACACCGCAGCAACGTGCGAAGCGTCATCACCAAACGCAAGACACCGCGTAAGCCCCGCCAGGCCGCCCGCGCGGCCGTCGTGGGGCGGGCGCCGCAAGATGCTTCAACCCCTCACGACAGCAGGCAAGAACCTTAAGAACTCGATTCGCCCCAGCGCCCGCCAAGCTGAAACCACCAGAGCTCGGCGTGTCGTCGGCCTGGGGTGCGCGGGGCGTGTAGATGCGCCCGAGGGAATCTGAAGGAAGCGCCGAAGGCGCTGACGAAGATGACAACGGGGCAGTCCGGAGCGAAGGCTCCGGACCGCAATCGTAGCCCCGCGCGCCCCAGGCCGACGACGCGCCGGGCGTCTCAAGAACCAGCTCCAGTACGCCGAAACACCGACCGTCTTAAGAACCAGATCCAGTCCGCCGAAACACCGACCGTCTTAGGAACCAGCGCTAGGCCTCCGAAACACCGAGCGTCTCAAGAACCAGCCCCAGGCCATTGCCGAGCTGACCAGCCACTCACCCCTCAGCCGCAGAAGCCACCACCCATTTCTCCCACCCGATCTTCCTCAACTTGCAAGCCGGACACTCCCCGCACCCGTACCCCCAATCATGCCGAGCCCCCCGCTCCCCCAGATAACACGTATGGCTTTCCTCGACGATCGTCTCCACCAACGCATCACCCCCCAGCGCATAAGCCAGCGCCCAGGTCTCAGATTTGTCGATCCACATCAGCGGCGTCTCGATCGTCACCCGTGACCCAAGTCCCAGCCCCAACGCCACCTGCTGCGCCTTGATCGTGTCGTCCCGGCAATCCGGATACCCCGAGAAATCCGTCTCGCACATCCCGCCCACCAGCACGTCCAGCTGACGCCGATACCCCAGCGCCGCCGCCAACGTCAGGAACAACAGATTGCGCCCCGGCACAAACGTATTCGGCAGCCCGTTGGCCTGCATCTCGATCGCGCGGTCGCTAGTCATCGCCGTATCGCCCACCTGACCCAGCACCTTCAGGTCCAGCAGATGGTCCTCGCCCAACCGCGCCGCCCAGTCCGGAAAATTGGCCCGGATCTCGCGCAGCACATTCAGCCGCGCAGACAGTTCGATGTGATGACGCTGCCCGTAATCGAACGCCACCGTCTCCACATGCGCATAGCGGTCAAGCGCCCAGGCGAGGCAAGTGGTGGAATCCTGGCCGCCCGAGAACAGCACGAGCGCGCGACGTTGATGATTTTGCATAAAGGGGGCTTCTGGAATAACGAAGGGATACCTCGCACTTTAACCGAGCAAACGGCCTTCCCCGTAAGGAACGCTGCGTAAAATCGACCCATCATTTTCAAGGTTTGCCCGCAACGCCCGCTTCGACTTTTCCTCTTCCAACAGCCATCAGACGGATCCCCGCACGATGAATGCCAAGCGCACGCAGTCAGATTCCGCAGAACCCTTGCGTCACGATATCCGGCTGTTAGGCCGACTGTTAGGAGAAGTCATCGAAGAATGCGAAGGCAAGCGCGTCTTCGACACCATCGAAACCTTGCGCCGCACCGCCGTCAAATTCCGCCGCGAAGGCGACGACGCCGACAGCAAACTGCTTGAGCAACGCGTCAAGCGCCTGCAGGGCAGCGACCCCAACTCCGTCGCACGCGCCTTCAGCTACTTTCTGCACCTGGCCAACATCGCCGAAGACCGCGACCAGAACCGCCGCCAGCGCGCCCGCGCCCTCACCGACGGCACGCCCGCGCGTGGCAGCCTGCGCGAAGCCATCCAGGTGCTTGGCGGCCAGGGCGTCGGCGTGGCGCGCATCCGCCGCCTGCTGGCCGAAGCCTGCGTCATGCCCGTCCTCACCGCGCACCCCACTGAAGTGCAGCGCAAAAGCACGCTCGACGTCCACCGCGAAATCGCCAGCGCGCTTGCGCAGCGCGACGCCCAGCTCACGCCCGACGAACTGGCCGAACTCGACACCGCCCTGCTCGGCCGCGTCGCCACCCTGTGGCAGACCCGCATGCTGCGCTACACGCGCCTGACCGTCGCCGACGAAATCGAAAACGCGCTCTCGTACTATCGCAGCACCTTTTTGCAGGTCATCCCGCGCCTGTACGGCGACCTCTCCAAACTGCTCAACCGCGAGTCCGCCAAACCCTTCGCCGCCCCGCCCCCGCCGCTCGAACCCTTCCTGCGCATGGGCAGTTGGATCGGCGGCGACCGCGACGGCAATCCCAACGTCGACGCCGCCACGCTCGAACGCGCCCTGCTGCGCCAGGCCACCGTCCTCTTTGAACACTACCTGCAGGAAGTCCACGCGCTGGGCGCTGAACTGTCCATCACCACCCTGCTCATCGCCGCAGACCCCGAACTGCTCGCGCTCGCCGAGCGCAGCGGCGACGACTCCCCGCACCGCCGCGACGAACCCTACCGGCGCGCCCTCGTCGGCGTCTACGCCCGGCTGGCCGCCACCGCGCTGCGCCTGACCGGCCAGAACCTTGCCCGCCGCAGCACTGTCGCCGCCCCCGCCTACGACGCCCCCCAGGAATTCGCCGCCGACCTCGCCGTCATCGCCGCATCCCTCGCCGCGCACCACGGCGCCCCCCTCGCCAAGCTGCGCCTCTCCGGCCTGCAGCAGGCCCTCGAAGTCTTCGGCTTTCACCTGGCCACCGTCGACCTGCGCCAAAGCTCCGACGTCCACGAAGGCGCGCTTGCCGAACTCTTCTCGCGCGCCGGCGCCACGCACAACGGCAAGCCTCTCGACTACCTGGCCCTGACCGAAGACGAACGCGTCGAACTCCTGCGCGCCGAACTCGCCCAGGCGCGCCCGCTCGCGTCGCCCTGGATCGCCTACTCCGAAGACACCACCCGCGAGCTCGCCGTCCTGCGCGCCGCCGCCGCCGGCCGCGCGCGCTACGGCAAACAGGCCGTGCGCCAGACCATCGTCTCGCACACCGAAACGCTCAGCGACCTGCTCGAAGTCATGGTCTTGCAGAAAGAGGCCGGCCTCATCGCGCCCGCCGGACAGGACATCCTTCCCGAAGACGGCCTCATGGTCGTGCCGCTCTTTGAAACCATCCCCGACCTGCAACGCGGCGCCGACATCATGGCCGCCTGGCTCGACCTGCCCGAAATCCGCCAACGCGTGAAGCGCGCGCAAAACGGCGCGCAGGAAGTCATGCTGGGCTACTCCGACAGCAACAAGGACGGCGGCTTCCTGACCTCCAACTGGTCGCTCTACCAGGCCGAACGCGCGCTGGTCGATGTCTTCTCCAGCCGCAACGTCCGCCTGCGCCTCTTTCACGGCCGCGGCGGCTCCGTCGGCCGCGGCGGCGGTTCCAGCTTCGACGCCATCCTTGCCCAGCCTCCCGGCACCGTCGCCGGCCAGATCCGCCTCACCGAGCAAGGCGAAGTCATCCAAAGCAAGTACAAGGACGCCGAAGTCGGCCGCTGGCACCTTGAACTCCTCGTCGCCGCCACCCTCGAATCCAGCCTCGCCCCGCGCGCCGAAGCCACCAGCGCCGAAGACGCCCACATGGCCCACCACGGCCCCGCCATGTCCTTCATGTCCGACACCGCGCAACGCACCTACCGCGGCCTCGTCTACGACACCCCCGGCTTCGCCGAATACTTCTTCGCCGCCACGCCCATCAGCGAAATCGCCGGCCTGAACATCGGCTCGCGTCCCGCCTCCCGCAAAAAGGGCCAACGCATCGAAGACCTGCGCGCCATCCCCTGGGGCTTCTCCTGGGCCCAATGCCGCCTCATGCTCACCGGCTGGTACGGCATGGGTTCGGCCATCGAGGCCTACCTCGAAACCGGCGCCCCCGACGCCCCCCGCTCCCGCCGCGGCCGCCTCGCCCAACTACGCGAAATGGCCCGCGACTGGCCCGCCTTCCGCACCCTGCTCTCCAACATGGAAATGGTGCTGGCCAAATCCGACCTCGCCATCGCCGCCCGCTACGCCCAACTCGTCCCCCAGCGCGCCCTGCGCGAACGCATCTTCGGCGCCATCAGCGCCGAACACGGCCGCACGCTCGCCATGCTCAAACTGCTGACCCAACGCGAACTGCTCGCCGACAACCCCACGCTGCAAATCCTGCTGCGCGAACGCTTCGCGTATATCGACCCGCTGAACTATCTGCAGATCGACCTCATCCGCCGGCATCGTGCCGCGCAGAAAAATCCCGCTGCAGAGGTCGACAAGCGCGTGCAGCGCGCGATCCATCTGACGATCAACGGAATCGCGGCGGGACTGCGGAATTCGGGGTAGGAACGCTGGCGGGAACCGGAACTGCGGATGTCGATGACGCCACCAGGATTGCAGCTTGCGGCCGGTGTCAGGCACCCGGCCACGTCGCGGCAGGCTCAAGCGGCGGTGCTTAAGGGTGTCAGACACCTGGGAGCAGCTGGGAGGAACTGGCATCTTCGGCCGGTGTCAGACACCCGGCAACACGATCTGCAGATTCAGACGACAGTGCTTAAGGGTGTCAGACACCTAAGAGCGTCTGCATCTAGGCCGTCAGATACCTAGAAGACTGGGCGACCGCGAAGCGTCATCACGCCAACGCAAGACACCGCGTAAGCCCCGCCAGGCCGCCCGCGCGGCCGCCGCGGGGCGGGCACCGCAAGACGCTTCAAACCCGCACGACCGCAAGCAAGAACCTCAAGAACCCCACCCCCCCCCAGAGCCCGCCAAGCTGAATTCACCCGAGCCCGGCGTGGTGGCGGCCTGGGGTGCGCGGGGCGTGTAGATGCGCCCGAGGGAAACCGAAGGGAGCCGAAGGCGTACGAGGTTGACGAAGGGGCAGTCCGGAGCGAAGGCTCCGGACCGCAATCGTAGCCCCGCGCGCCCCAGGCCGACGACGCGCCGGGCGCCAAAAGAACACTGCCACGGTCTCCTTGAAAACCATCATAGGCCTGCACACAAAAACCCGGACACTCCCCCATCCGCAAAGACCACAGCCAGCGGACAAGACCCGCACACGTCACCGCTTCACAAGCCATTACCTCGCCAGACAAACCCTTCGCCCCCGAACCTCAGCCCGACGCCCCACGCACCACGCACCACCCACCGTCCACCCACCGAACACCCCCCATCCCCCATTTGTCCACCCCCAGCAACTTTTAGTACTATCCCCCACAGAAATTCTATACACGCACAAATGTTCGTATATAGAACACAAAGATTTTTCTGGCCAGCCGCGCACAGAAAGGCACCCTCGGACGAGACAGCGTTCCTCCTGGTCCCCGCGTGCCCGCGTGCAAGCAGCAGCCGCAAGCACCAAGCGAACCATATGGACACTCCCCTCAGAAATCTCGCCGTCATCGGCGCAGGCGCCATGGGCAGCGGCATTGCCGCGCTGTTCGCCTCGAAGGGACTCAATGTCGTTTTGATCGATCCGGTCGACGGCGCCCTGGACCGAGCCCTCAAGGCCATCGAACGGCAGTTGAACGTCTACGCGCCCGGCGAAGTCCAGCAGGTCATCCAGCGCATCCGCATGGAGCAAGGCCTCGAAGCCGCCGCCGCCAGCGACCTCGTCATCGAGGCCGTCCCGGAGAACCTGGATCTCAAGCGCGGCATCTTCGCCAAGCTCGACACCCTGTGCCCCGCGCACACCCTCTTCGCCACCAACACCTCCGGCCTGTCCATCAACGCCATCGCTAGCGCCGTCCAGCGCCGCGACCGCTTCGTGGGCGCCCACTTCTTCACCCCCGCCGACGTCATTCCGCTCGTCGAGGTCGTCCGCAACGACGACACCTCCGAGGACACCGTTGCCAAAGTCATGGCCACCCTGCGCTTCGGCGGCAAACGCCCCGTCCTCGTGCGGCAGGACATTCCCGGCTTCATCGCCAACCGCATCCAGCATGCGCTTGCGCGCGAAGCCATCTCCCTGCTGGAAAAGGGCGTTGCCAGCGCCGAAGACATCGACGAAGTCGTCAAGTGGAGCCTCGGCATCCGCTTGGCCCTGTCCGGCCCCCTGGAGCAGCGCGACATGAACGGCATCGACGTTCATTACGCCATCGCCAGCTACCTCTACAAAGACCTCGAAAACCGCACCGAACCGTCCGACCTGCTCAAGAGCAAAGTCGACAGCGGCCACCTCGGCGCCAAGAGCGGCCAGGGCTTCTACACCTGGAGCCCCGAACGCCGCGAACGCGTCCTGCGCGAGAAAAGCGCCGCCCTCGGCGAACTGGCCGCCTGGCTGAACGGCAAGGCCGGCGGCTCCTGAGCCGTTCTCAAACATCCACAAAAAGCGCGGCGGCCACGACCGACCGCGCCTCGGGCCACGAGCCCACCCACACAAAGAAAAGCAATCGTCCCGCGCGCCCGCATCGTCACCCGATGACGCGCGCCGCCGGACATCAGAGAACCGCCTTACGGAGTTGTTGGAGGCACCATGAATAAATTGGCTTCATTTTTCACCGAGCTGATGCGCAAGTATCTGCCCGATCCCTTTGTCTTTGCGATCGCGCTCACCTTGCTCACCGTGCTGCTGGCCATGGGCATCGAAGGCCAGAGCATCGGCGACGTCACCCGCGCCTGGGGCAAAGGCTTCTGGAGCCTACTGGCCTTCACCACCCAGATGGCCGTCATCCTGGCCATGGGTTACGTGCTGGCCACCGCGCCGCTGACCGACCGAATGCTCAACCGCATCGTCAGCCACGTCCACAAGCCGCACACCGCCATCATCGTCGCCACCCTTGTCGGCGGCATCGGCAGCTACCTGAACTGGGGCTTTGGCCTGGTCATCGGCGGCATCGTCGCCAAGAAACTGGCCCTGAAGGTCAAGGGCGTGCACTACCCCCTGATCATCGCCGCCGCCTACAGCGGCTTCACCATGTACGGTCTTGGCCTGTCGGCCAGCATCCCCGTGCTCGTCGCCACGCCTGGTCACCCCACCGCCGCGCAGATGGGCACCATCCCCCTGTCCCAAACCATCTTCTCCGTGCCCATGCTGATCACCAGCCTGGTCATCATCATCACCCTGCCGCTGCTCAACGCCTGGCTGCACCCCAAGAAGGGTGAAGCCATCGTCGAAGTCGATCCCAACATCGACCGCGACGCCAACGCGTCCAGCGCCGCCGAAGACATGCTCGAAAAGGGCACCCTCGCCTCCAAGCTCAACAACAGCCGCCTGCTCAGCCTGCTCATCGGCGCGCTCGGCGTGGCCTATGTCGTCTTTCACTTCATGGACGGCGGTTCGCTGGACCTGAACCTCATCAACTTCATCATCCTGTTCCTGGGCATCATCCTGCTCGGCACCCCCGCCGCCTACGTCGCCAAGCTGACCGAAGGCATCAAGACCATCTCCGGGATCATCCTGCAGTACCCGTTCTACGCCGGCATCATGGCCATCATGGCCGCCTCGGGTCTGGTTACCTCGATCTCCAAGGTCTTTGTCGACGTCGCCACGCCTGAAACGCTGCCGTTCTGGGGCCTGATCAGCTCGTTCGTCATCAACTTCTTTGCGCCGTCCGCCGGCGGCCACTGGGTCATCCAGGGTCCGTTCATGATCGACGCCGCCAAGGAAATCGGCAGCGCGCTCAACCAGACCACCATGGCCGTCATGCTGGGCAACGCCTGGAACGACCTCGTGCAACCCTTCTGGATCCTGCCCGCGCTCGCCCTGTCCAAGCTCAAGCTGCGCGACGTGATGGGCTATACCGTCATCATGATGCTGTGGGTCGGCGTGATCCACATCACCGCAGTATTGGCATGGGGCTATCTGACGCATTGAGCCCCCCCTACGCGCTTACGCGCGCCCCCAGGGGCGACACCTGCAGACCGGCGGAGCCGGATCTGGCGGTGTCCCCGATCTGGGGCGGGACTAGGGCTATTGTCAGAGCCTTGTTTTTTTGAATCGAACGGGAATTGATATGACCAAACCCACCGCATATCTCGTCACCGGCGGCAGCGCCGGAATCGGCGCCGCCATCGTCCGCATGCTGCTCGATGCCGGCCACAAGGTCGTCAACATCGACTACAAGCTGCCCGAGAATCCCCCGGCGGGTCTGGTCTCGTATCAGGCCGATCTGACTGATGAAGCGCGCACGCAGGAAGTCGCCCGCGAAGTCACCAGCGCGTTCAACATTGTCGGCCTCGTGAACAACGCCGGCGCCACGCGCCCCGGCACCGCCGACACCGCCACGCTGGCCGACCTGGACTACGTCGTCAATCTGCACCTGCGCACCGCGCTCATCCTGGTGCAGGCCGCGCTGCCCGCCATGCGCGAAGCCGGCTTCGGCCGCATCGTCAACATGTCCTCGCGCGCGGCGCTGGGCAAGCCGGATCGCGTGGTCTATTCGGCCACGAAGGCCGGACTGGTGGGCATGACCCGCACACTGGCCATGGAACTGGGCGGCGATGGCATCACCGTCAACGCCATCGGCCCCGGCCCCATCGCCACCGACCTCTTCACCAAGAGCAATCCCGCCGGCGCGCCGCAGACCGAGCGCATCATCAACAGCATCGTCGTCAAGCGCCTGGGCACGCCCGAAGACGTCGCGCGCGCCGCGATGTTCTTTTTGTCGCCCGACAACGGGTTCGTCACCGGCCAGATGCTGTATGTCTGCGGCGGCACGACGCTTGGCGTCGCACCCATCTGAACGCGGCCGCCATGTCCCTGCCGACCGACCTCGCCATCCGCCCGCGCTGCCTAGCGGCGCAGCAGCGCGTGGTTGATCTGGTCGGCGGCGCGGCGCAGCGGCGGCAGAAAGGCCTCCAGCATCGCCTCGCGCGAAAACCGGTTGGCATGGCCGCTGACGTTCATCGCGGCAATCACGCGGCCGCTGCGGTCGATGATGGGCACCGCCACCGACTGCAGGCCGGGCTCCAGTTCCTGCGCCACGCACGCGTAGCCATCGGCGCGCACGCCGGCCAGCACGCGCTTGATCTCATCGATGTCGGTAACGGTATCCGCCGTGTAGCGTTGGATCTGGCTCATCGCCAGCACGCGGTCCAGTTCGGCCGGCGGCAGGCCCGCCAGCAGCACGCGGCCCATCGACGTCACCCAGGCCGGCAAGCGGCTGCCCACGGCCAGGTTGATCGTCATCACCTTATGGGTCGACAGCCGCAGGATGTAGACGATATCGGCGCCTTCCAGCACCGACACGGAACACGATTCGAGCGTCAGCTCGGCGACTTCTTCCATGTAGGGCAGCGCCAGGTTCCACAGCGGCGTGCCCGACAGATAGGCGTAACCGAGCTCCAGGATGCGCGGCGTCAGCGAGAACTTGCGGTCCTCGACGGTGACGTAGCCCAAGTGTTCCAGCGTCAGCAGGATGCGGCGCGCGCCCGCGCGGGTCAGGCCCGTCACGGCCGCGACTTCGGACAGCGTCATCTGCGAACGGTCGGGGCCGAAGGCCCGGATCACCGACAGGCCGCGCGCGAAGGATTGCACGTAACTGTCGCTGGGTTGCTGGGGATCTTGCTCGGCCATCCGTCTGGTTCCAAGAGTAAAAGGCCCGCCGCCGGCGAGCCCTGCGTTGCCCCTTGCGGGCGACTCCGAACGATGGAGAGTGCGGCGTGCGGGCATGCCTTGACGCCTTCGCAGTCCCCATGAAACGATGTTCTTCAGAAGAACGAAAGTTCGAAAGAAGAACAAATTATGACACGCCACCTATGAGCGAACATCATGATCTCTAAGCTTGTTGCAAGCGCTGCCGCCGCCCTGGCGGACGTCCCCGATGGCGCCACCGTCATGATCGGCGGCTTCGGCACCGCCGGCCAGCCCATGGAACTGATCGACGCCCTGCTTGAACAGGGCGCCAAGGACCTGGTCATCATCAACAACAACGCCGGCAACGGCACCACCGGCCTCGCCGCGCTGCTGGGTGCCAACCGCGTGCGCAAGATCATCTGCTCGTTTCCGCGTCAGGCGGACTCGCAGATCTTCGACGGCCTGTACCGCAGCGGCAAGCTGGAACTGGAACTGGTGCCCCAAGGCAACCTGGCCGAGCGCATCCGCGCCGCCGGCGCCGGCATCGGCGCGTTCTTCACGCCCACCGGCTACGGCACGCCGCTGGCCGATGGCAAGGAAACCCGCGAAATCAACGGCCGCCAGTACGTGCTGGAGTACCCGCTGCACGCCGACTACGCGCTCATCAAGGCCGAACGCGGCGACCGCTGGGGCAACCTGGTCTACCGCAAGACCGCCCGCAACTTCGGCCCCATCATGGCCAGCGCCGCGCGCGTCGCCGTGGCCCAAGTGCGCGAAATCGTCGAACTGGGCGAGCTGGACCCCGAAACCGTCGTGACCCCTGGCATCTTCGTCAAGCGCGTCGTGCAGATCGCAGGCCAAGCGGCCGCCAAGGAGCAGCAATGAGCACCAAACTGACCCGCGACCAGATCGCCGCCCGCGTCGCGCAGGACATTCCCGAAGGCGCCTACGTGAACCTGGGCATTGGCCTGCCCACGCTCGTCGCCAACCACCTGCCGGCCGGCCGCGAAGTCATTCTGCACACCGAAAACGGCATGCTGGGCATGGGCCCGGCGCCCGCCAAGGGCGAGGAAGACTACGACCTCATCAACGCCGGCAAGCAGCCGGTCACCGAACTGCCCGGCTGCTCGTTCTTTCACCATGCCGATTCGTTTGCGATGATGCGCGGCGGCCATCTGGACATCTGCGTGCTGGGCGCCTTTCAGGTCTCGCAGCACGGCGACCTGGCCAACTGGCACACCGGCGCGCCCGACGCCATCCCCGCCGTGGGCGGCGCGATGGATCTGGCCATCGGCGCGAAAGACGTCTTCGTGATGATGGAACTGCAGACCCGCGAAGGCCAGAGCAAGCTGGTCGAGACCTGCACCTATCCGCTGACCGGCGTGCGCTGCGTATCGCGCGTGTACACCGATGTCGCGGTGTTCGACATCAACAAGGACGGCGTGACCGTCACCGACATCTTTGGCGACATGACCGCCGATGAGCTGCTGCGCCTGACCGGCCTGCCGCTCAAGTTTGCGAACTGAAGTCCCTTAATTGCCGATACGCCGCCCCGCCAGCCGGGGCGGCATCATGGAGAGTCCATCATGTTGTTCATGGTTCAAATGCAAGTCAATCTGCCCGTCGACATGCCCGCCGACCGCGCCGACAAACTGAAGGCCGACGAAAAGGCCCTGGCGCAGCAGCTTCAGCGCGACGGCAAGTGGAAGAGCTTGTGGCGCGTTGTCGGCCGCTACGCCAACGTCAGCATCTTCGACGTCGAAAGCAACGACGAACTGCATACGCTGCTGTCGTCCCTGCCGCTCTTCCCGTACATGGATATCGAAGTCACGGCGCTTGCGCGCCATCCCTCGGCGATCTGACAGGAGCCTTGCATGCCCTACATCATCGAAACCTTCGACAAGCCCAACCACCAGGACATGCGCCAGCAGCACCGCGCCAAGCACCTGGAATACCTGGACGCCAACAAGCAGCTCCTGTTGGCGTGCGGCGCCAAGCTGCAGGATGACGGCAAGGATGCCGGCGGCGGCCTGTACATCGTTGACGTCGACACGCGCGAAGCCGCGCAGCAGTTCATCGATGCCGACCCCTTCGCACAGGCCGACCTGTTCGACCGCGTGACCATCACCCGCTGGCGCAAAGCCTACGTCGACGGCGTCTGCCACCTGTAATCCCCGCGCGGCCGCCGTCAACGCCGCGCGGCCGCGGCTTTCCCGGAAGGAATCCCACATGTCTTATGCCGATCTCAGCCAGGCACGGCTGTTCTACGTCATCGATGGCCCCGCCGACGCGCCGGTGCTCGTGCTCTCCAATTCGCTGGGCACCTGCGCCGACATGTGGGCCCGCCAGATCCCCGAACTGACCCGCCACTTCCGCGTGCTGCGCTACGACACCCGCGGCCACGGCAAGTCCTCGGTCCCCGAAGGCGAGTACAGCTTCGAGCAGTTGGGCAACGACGTCGCCGAACTGCTGGCGCACCTGGACATCAAGCGCGCGCACTTCTGCGGCCTGTCGATGGGCGGCCCGACCGGCCTGTGGCT
Organism: Achromobacter sp. JD417; assembly: GCF_041879325.1. Lineage (NCBI taxonomy): Bacteria > Pseudomonadati > Pseudomonadota > Betaproteobacteria > Burkholderiales > Alcaligenaceae > Achromobacter > Achromobacter sp. JD417. Next base: position 5,728,241 of record NZ_CP087159.1, read on the forward strand.
GGCGCTGGCGCGCCCCGAACTCGTCGGCAAGCTGATCCTGTGCAACACCGCCGCGCGCATCGGTTCCACGGAAGGCTGGAGCACCCGCATCGCCGCCGTCGCTGAGCAGACGCTGGAAAAGATGGCCCCCACGCTGGTCGAGCGCTGGCTGACCGACGGCTACCGCGCCGCCGAACCCGGCCTCACGCAGGTCCTGATCGACATGCTGCGCCGCACGCCGGACGCGGGCTACGCGAGCAACTGCGCCGCGCTGCGCGACGCCGACTTCCGCGAACAGGTGTCTTCGATCACCGCGCCCACACTCGTCATCAGCAGCACGCACGACCTGGCCGCCACGCCCGCGCAAGGCCAGGAACTGGCCGCCGCCATTCCCGGCGCGCGCTATGTCGAACTGAACACCTCCCACATCTCGAACTGGGAGCAACCGGAAGCCTTCACCCGCGTGGTCGTCGACTTCCTGACGGGGTGAGCCGCATGCAACGCTGGAAGCACCGGCCCGAAGGCTCCAACTGGGGCGACTTCGGGCCCGACGACCAACTCGGGCGCCTGAACCTCATCACCGAAGAGCAGGTTCTGAAGGGCGCGCGCGAGATCCGCGCCGGCAAGACCTTCTGCCTGTCCCTGCCGCTGGACCTGCCGGGCGGCAACGTGCTCAACCCGCGACGCCATCCGCCGCAGCTAAGCCCGACGAAGCTCAAGGACACGCCGTACCTGAACTTCCCGCTCAAGAACGTCAATCCGGACGCGCTGGACGTGCTGAGCGACGACCAGGTGCTGCTGTCCATGCAGTACTCGACGCAGTGGGACGCGCTGGCGCACGTGGGCGCGCTGTTTGACGCCGATGGCGACGGCACGCCGGAACTGCGCTACTACAACGGCTTTCAGGCCGGCGTGGACGTCGTGGGCCCCGCCGACGGCGACCACACCGGCTGCGGCTGCAACAGCGGCGGCCCGTCCGCCGCGCTGAAGCTGGGCGTCGAGAATCTGGCACAAAAGGGCATGCAGGGCCGCGGGGTGCTGGTGGACCTGTTCCGCCATTACGGCCCGGGCCGCACGCTGATCGGCCACGCCGAACTCATGCACGTGCTGGACGCGGACGGCATCGCCGTGGAGCCCGGCGACATGCTGGTACTGCGCACCGGCTACGCCGAAGCCGTGGTCGCCATGAACGGCGCCCCGGACCCCGAGGTGCTGCACACCTACGGCGCCGCGCTGGACGGCACCGACGACGCGCTGCTGCAATGGATCACCGACAGCGGCATCGCGGCCATCTGCGCCGACAACTACGCGGTCGAGGCCTACCCCGCCCGCGAAAAGTCCGGCGCGCGTCCCATGCTGCCGCTGCATCACCACTGCCTGTTCAAGTTGGGCCTGCCGCTGGCCGAGCTTTGGTATTTGAAGGAGCTGGCGGATTTCCTGCATGCCAACGGCCGCCACCACTTCATGCTGACAGCGCCCCCGCTGCGCCTGCCGCATGCGATCGGATCGCCCGTTACGCCGATTGCGACGGCGTGACGTGCATAGCGCCTCTGTCAGCGGACCAAAAAAAACGCCAGACCTCGTCTGGCGTTTTTGCTTGCCGGGCGGTCAGCCCTTCAGGCAGGTGCTCATGAAAGTCTTGCGGGCCTCACCCGTCAGCTTTTGCTCGCCGGCCTTGGCGTTGCAGTCCTTCATCTTCTGCTGCTGCGGCGTCAGTTGCTTGGCCGGCTCCTCGCCCTTCAGGCAGCTGCTCATGAAGGTCTTGCGGTCGTCGCCTTTCTTGCCCTCGGCGGCCTTGTTGCAGTCCGACATGCGCTGTTGCTGCGGCGTGGGCGTCTTGGCGGTTGAGGGCGCGGCGGGGGTCTGGGCCTGCGCGCCGGCAAAACATGCGGACAACAGGATGGCCGAGGCCAGCTGGGTGGTACGGGAAAGCATGAGTTCCTCCCTTGAGCGCCCCTCGCGCAATGGCACGCGCGACGCGGGCGGCACGGTCCGCCGGCCAAGGCGCCGGCCCGGTCATCATCGGACAAACCCACAGCGATGGCAACTTCCGCCGCAACCTGTTACCCATTCATCCATCTGACCCGTTGTATCCCCGGCCGGAAAGGAGTGAGATAGGCAAAACCCGCGCCGCGAGCCCCAGGAGACGCCCATGAAAAAAATCATCCTCGCCTCGATTGCCGTGCTGGCCAGCGCCTGCGCCGCCGCCGCCGGCGCGCAAAGCCTTGCCTATGGCGTCACTTTGGGCAACGTCCAGGCCGTGCGCGACAGCACCCGCAACGTCTCGACCATCACTGGTTTCCTGGCCAACCAGTCCGAACGCCCCGTCAACAGCGTCCTTCTGACGTACGTCCTGTACGACGCCCAGAACCGCGAGGTCGGCCGGGTCAGCGAAGACATCGTGGGCCCTCTCGCCCCCGGCCAGATCAAGGTGGTCAAGGCCATCACGCCGCTTGAATTCGCCCGCGTGACCCCGCTGGACGTAGCGGCCCGCTAAGGCTCCCCAGGGCTTCGACCCGCCGCAAAAAACCCTTTCGATATCAGGGTTTAGACAGGTGGCTATCAGCCCAATTATGGGAAAATCCCGACTGCCGACTCGATAAAAGGGGCTTCCACACGAAGCCCCTTCGTGCGTATGCCGGCGCGCCAGCAAGCCTGGCCTCGATATTAGGAACTGAAGATCATGTTTCCCAAAAGACTCTCCGAAGGCTACCAATCCTTCCTTGACGGCCGCTTCCAGACGGAAAGCAGCCGCTACCAAAAGCTGGCCGAAATCGGCCAAAGCCCGGAAATCCTGATCATTGGCTGTTGCGACTCGCGCGTGTCGCCCGAAGCGATCTTCGACGCAGGCCCCGGTGAAATGTTTGTGGTGCGCAACGTGGCCAACCTCGTGCCGCCCTGTGATCCCGACTCGGAATCGTCGTACCACGGCACCAGCGCCGCCATCGAATTCGCGGTCAACGGCCTGAACGTCAAGCACATCGTCGTCCTGGGCCACGCCTCCTGCGGCGGCATCCGCTTCTTCTTCGACGACGCCACGCCGCTCAGCAAGAGCGATTTCATCGGCAAATGGATGTCGCAGATCGAACCCGTCGCCAAGGGCATGTCCCCGGAGACCGGCGACCGCCAGGCCAACCTCAAGCGCCTGGAACTGGCCACCGTCGCGCACAGCCTGAACAACCTGATGACGTTCCCGTCAATCCGCCGCCGCGTCGAAAAGGGCGAACTGGAACTGCACGGCGCCTACTTTGGCGTGGCCACCGGCGTCCTGTTCCTGCGCGATCCGGAATCCGGCGAGTTCAAGCCCTGCCTGGAAACGGGCGTTACGGAATAAAGCCGTGAGCGCCGGTCCGCAAGGGTTCCGGCGTCGTCAGCACGCGGGGCGCGGCTCGTCCGACGCGCCTCTCTGCCTTTCCGCCGCCGGCCGCTTCCCCTTGCCGCTGGCGATTCCCCGCTTCATGCCTTCCCGATTGTCATCCGCAAGCAGGCTGGACAGCGTTAGCACGCTGCGCAACACTGACGCCTCTCACCGACAGGGAACCCCATGAAAATCTTCTTCTCGCCCGCTTCGCCCTTCGTACGCAAGTGCATGGTCATCGCCCACGAACTCGGCCTGGCCGACCGGATTGAAAAGCTGCCCAGCGCCGCCGGTCCCGTCGCCCGCGACCAGACCATCATCCCGAGCAATCCGCTGGGCCAGGTGCCCACCTTCATCACCGATGAAGGCCAGGCGCTGTTCGACAGCCGCGTTGTCTGCGAGTATCTGAACGACCTGGGCGGCGGATCGTTTTTTCCTGCCGGCAAGGCCCGCTGGCCCGTGCTGACCGAGCAGGCAATGGCCGACGGCATGCTGGGCGCGGCGCTGCTGGCGCGCTACGAGACCGTGCTGCGTCCCGAGGCCTTGCGCTGGGATGGCTGGGTCGAGGGCCAGCTGGGCAAGGTGCGCGATGGCCTTGCGCTCATCGAGAAGAACGCCGCGGGCCTCGCAGGCCGCCTGGACATCGGCACCGTCACCATCGGCTGCGCGCTGGGTTACCTGGACTTCCGCTTCCCTGACCTGGACTGGCGCGCCTCGCACCCGGCCACGGCTGCCTGGTACGAGGATTTCAGCCAACGCCCCTCGATGCAGGCCACCAAGCCCTGATCCGCCCGCCGGCGTTCTGCGCCGGTAAGTGCCACGGCATCAATGCGACGACACGAACGCGGCTTGCGCGAAGGCTGGTATGGCGAAGCCTTCACGCATGCGCCGCGCCTCTGCCGCTGGCGTCAGGCCAAATAGGCGCTTGAACTCGCGGCTGAACTGGGACGGGCTCGTGTAGCCCACCGCCTGGCTCGCCGTCTCGGCCGTCAGGTCCTGCCGCACCATCAAGAGGCGCGCCTGGTGCAGGCGGGTCGATTTCACGTACTGCATCGGAGACGCCTGCGTCACCGCCTTGAAATGGCTGTGAAAGCTCGGCACGCTCATGCCCGCCTCATTCGCCAGCCTGGTGACATCCAGCGGCTGGGCATACTCCGCATGGATGACACGCAGGGATTTGCCAATACGGCCAAACTGCCCTCGCAGCGATAGTGCTTCCCGCATCGAACTGCCCTGCGGGCCGGTCAGCACGCGGAAATAGAGTTCGCGCAGCAGGCCCGCTCCCAGTACTGCGGCTTCCAACGGCTTGGCCATGGCCTCGATGAAGCGCAACACCGACGCACGCATCGCTTCATCCATCGGGGTCGACATCATGCTCTGCGGCGCCTGGACAGGCGCCGCATGCCCGGCGCCGTCGATCTGCGACGCTAGCTCCGCCGCCAACGCAAAGTCCAGGTGCAGGTACAGCGCCAGCAGCGGCCGCTCGGGCGTGGCTTCAGTCTCCATGCTGAAAGGAACCGGGACGGAGACGGCCAGGTAGTGCTGCTCGTCATAGAGGTAAAGCCGATCCCCGAAATAACCGCGCTTACTGCCCTGGCACACGATCACGATCCCGGGGTCATACAGCACGGGCGTGCGCGCCAGCGCGCGGTTGGCGCGCAGCACGCGCACGCTGGGCAACGCCGTCAGGTTGTAGCCCTCATGGGGCGCCAAGCCGCGCAGCAGCTCGGCCATGCGGCTCTCGGCAAGAGCGGGGCCTGCCGCGCCGTCCGCGGCCGGGGAAATCGCGTTCATAGTTCTATGCAAGATAAGTAGCGGAATACGGCTTATCCGCGCGTTTTTGCGAGACTACCATGCATTCTCCACTGACTTTGGAGCCGACTCCATGACCTCCCCCAAAACCCTGCTCATCACCGGCGTCAGCAGCGGCTTCGGCCGCGCATTGGCCGAGGAGGCCCTGGCCGCCGGCCATCGGGTGGTTGGAACCGTGCGCAGCGACCCCGCGCGGATCGCCTTCGAGGCCTTGTCCCCAGGCGCGGCCATCGGGCGCGTCCTGGACGTCACCGACTTCGACGCCATCGACGGCGTCGTGGCCGATATCGAAGCCGGCGTCGGGGCCATCGATGTGCTGGTCAACAACGCGGGCTACGGTCACGAAGGCGTGATGGAAGAGTCGCCGCTGTCGGAAATGCGCCGCCAGTTCGACGTGAACGTGTTTGGCGCGGTCGCGATGATGAAAGCGGTCCTGCCCTTCATGCGCCAGCGCCGGCGCGGCCACATCCTGAACATCACGTCCATGGGCGGTCACATCACCATGCCGGGGATCGCGTACTACTGCGGCAGCAAGTTCGCGCTGGAAGGGATTTCCGAAGCCCTGGGCAAGGAAGTGCAGCCGCTGGGCATCGCCGTGACCGCCGTGGCGCCTGGATCGTTCCGCACTGACTGGGCGGGCCGATCCATGACACGTACCCCACGCGCCATTGCGGACTACGACGCCATCTTCGACCCCATCCGCAAGGCGCGCGAAGAGAAAAGCGGCCGACAACTGGGGGACCCGCGCAAGGCGGCGCGCGCCATGCTGGCGGCCATCGCCGCCGATCATCCGCCCGCGCACCTGCTGCTGGGCAGCGATGCGCTCGGGTTGGTCAGGGGCAAGCTGGCCGCCTTGCGGGAGGAATTGGCGGCGTGGGAGACGGTTACGAAATCCACAGATGGATAAAACCTTTCGCAGAAGGCTTTGCTACAGTGAACTTGCATCTCCCCTGACAGACCAACCCAAAGGTCAATCACGACAAGGAGCGCCCGCATGGCCATTTCTGCGATCTCCGCCATCCCGCACGTCGCCGCGCCTTTTCCGGCGCGCGTCTCGATGCTGGATGAGAACCGCCCCGCCTGGGAGGCCGAACGCGCCGCGCAGAACTTCGCGGCCCGCCAGGCGCAGCGGTCCGCCCAGGCCCAGGCCGCCCGCGAAGCCCAGCGCCTGGAACGCGCCCAGGCCGACAAATTGGCCAGGGCCGAGCAAAACGCCCCGCGCGTCAGAGACAACGCGGACCCCGCGGCCGCACCCCTCGCTCTTGCCGCCCCGGCCATCAACGTCGATGAATTGCGCGACCTGTACGCGGACGCCCGCATGCGGCGCGCGGTCGAAGACTTTGCCGCCCGGCCCGACCCGGCGGCCCAACGCGCCCAGGCCGCGAACGACTGGGGCACCATCGAAGGCCTGGCGCCGCTGCAACCTTATCGTGTCGCCATGGGCAATCCGCAAGTCGAGTTGCAGGCCGCGGCTGTCATGAAGGCAGCCAGCGCTGCCGTTCCGGCGGTGGCCAACATCGGCCCCACCGAAAACGCAACCGACAACGCGCGCTACCGGCCCGGCGCCGCGCCCTGATTCCCGCGCTGCCCCAGGTGTCAGACACCCGAAGGATCCTTGCGCTGACCCAGGTGTCAGACACCCAAAAGAGATGCCCGTCGGTGGGCGACGGCGTCTCGACGGGTGTCTGACACCGCCCCCAAGCTGGCCCATGAAAAAAGCCGCCTATAAAGGCGGCTTTATCATGGCGCGAAGACCGATCAGTGGAAGAATTCCGCGATCATCGTGGCGCCCATGAAGGTGCCGGCGTTGGCGGCCAGCGACACCACCACGATCTTCCAGCCTAGCTTGCGGAAGGCGGGCAGGTCTTTCAGGATCGACAGACCGGCCATGGCCAGGATGACCGTTGTGAACGGCAGGAAGTTGACCTTGCCGACCATTGCGATGATCTGGTCCGAGTACGGCAGCACGCCAGGGCAACCGGCCGTCATGGCGATCAGCGACAGCACGAACACCGCCGGCAGCTTGGGCACGACGCGCAGGATGAGGTCAGTGATGACGACCAGCAGCACGATGATGCCCATGCCGGGCAACGCGTCCGCGAACGGCACGTTGTAGCCCAGGCGGTTGCCCACCAACGCAAACAGGCCACAGATGACGTAGGCGGTCAGGCGGTCGCCAAAGCCCATCTTCGCGCCATGCGCCGGCACGTCTTCCGACACGCTGTCGTCGACCACGGCCTCGTTCTTGCCGCGCGAGAAGCGGCCCAGCACGGGCTCCAGCTTGCCGTACAGGAAGATCGTCGTGGGCAGCGAGATGAAGAGGGTGAAGTACACGCCCACCACGGTGGTCAGCAGGTTGGCCGCGGCGGCCAGGGCAGCCACCTGATGCGCCATTTCAGGCGTCTGCTGCGAGGCGATCGCGCCCACGCCGGCGGCCATCATGCTGCCCGAGCCCACGCCTGCGCCCATGGCGAGCGAGCGCGGATCGAAGATGTTCAGGCTGGTGATGAAGCCGGCCATCAGCGCCACGAACAGCGCGCCGATCACGGTGCCGGTGATGTATTCGGCCATGACGCCGCGGCCTTCGGGCGAATTCATGCCGTAGCGCTCGCCGATGATCGCCAGGCTGGGCTCACGGCCCACCGAGAACGTGGCGCCGATCGCTTCGCGCTTGATGCCCAGCAGCAGCGCCAGCGGCAGGCCGATGGCCATGGTGCCGAAGAAGTGGCCGAACTCCTGGAACACCAGCGCCCAGCCGGCCTCGCGCACCTGCGGCAAGGCGCCGCCGACCATCAGGCCCAGCTTGGCCAGGAACGGCAGCAACGCATATTGCAGGTAGCCACTGATGCGGGTCTGCATGGCCTTGTCGATGCCGATGCCGGACGGCAGCCGCTGACCGAAAGCCGCCACGACCGCGCCGATGAAAATGGCCCACAGCATGGGTTGCAGGACGATCTTGCCGGGACCGACCGAGAAGGTCACGCTGCCGATCGCTTCGGAGATGACGACCACCAGCAGGATGGCGGCGAGCATGCGCACGCGCCCCGATAGCGGCATGGAAGGCAAGGCCAGGCTGGCGCTGGCATGAGACATCGTTTTTCCCCTGATGACGAACGGCGCGCAACGGGCGCGCCGGTTCGGACTGCGCAATTTTCGCTCTGCCCGTTGGCGGGCAACCATGACACCCGCCGCCGAGAAACGTTGCGTAAAATGCAACGAATTGCCTTTTCCTGGGAAATTTTTGCACGGGACAGCGTTCGTTAAGGGTAAACCCTTAATTGTGCGCGTGGAAAATCCGCCGCATTCCCGCCCGGAGCCGCCGCCATGGATGAACAACTCGACGCCCGCCGCACGCATTACTTCATGCAGGTCATGAGCCGGGGCTCGGTGCGCGGCGCGGCCGAAGCGCTGGAAATGGATCCGTCCGCCGTCAGCCGCGCCATCGCCGCGCTGGAACGCGACTGCGGCATGGCGCTGTTCGAGCGCCGCGGCCGCGGGCTGGTGCCCACCGATGCCGGCCACATCCTTGCCCGCTACGTGAAGCGCCAGCAGGACATCCAGGAAAGCTTCTTTTCCGAGATCGACAGCCTGCGCAAGGCTGAGCGCGGCCACATCGATCTGGTGCTGGGCGAGGGCTTTGTCGAACTCATGTTCGACCGCGTCCTGCCGGGTTACTGGCGTAGCCACCCGGAAGTCACGCTAGACATCGACGTGGCCCGCACCTCCGAGATCGTGCAGCGCATCGTCGACGACCGCGCCTACATCGGGCTGGTGTTCCAGCCGCCCAATGACGCGCGGCTGCGCACGCATTACTCGCGGCCCGAACCGATACGCGCCATCGTGCGCCAGGATCATCCGCTGACCCGGCTGCGCCGCCCCCTGCTCTTGACCGACCTGGCCGACTACCCCGGCGCGTCCATGCAGGAAGGCTTTGGCGTGCGCCAGCACATCCAGGCCGCCGAGATCAGTGAGCAGGTGCGGCTGCACAACGTGCTGACCACTTCGTCCTTCAAGGCGCTGTGGCAATTCGCGGCCGCCGGCATCGGCTACGCGCTCACGCCCCCCATCGCCGTCACCGCCGACATGCAGGCACAGCGGCTGGCCAGCCTGCCGCTGGCCAATCCCATCCTGAATCAGGGCAGCCTGCACGTCCTGAGCCGCGCCGGCCGCCACATTTCGCCCGCCGCGCGCGAACTGCTGGACCACATCGTGCGCGGCATCGGCGCGCATGCCGCCGCGCCAACTGATACGGTCGGTTGAACCGGATCTGCCTCTGTCTGCGCCGCAGTCCAACGTCTACAGTGGACGGTCAAGAATCTGCCCGGAGGCGTATATGCTCAGTTTCCTGCGCACGGTCCGCTCCGTGCTATGGGCCTTTTTCGGCGTGCGCCGCAGCCGCGGCTACGACGCCGACATCGCCCACAACAAACCCGGCCCCCTCATCGCCACCGGCCTGCTGCTCGCGGCCTGCCTGGTGATCATTCTGGTGTTCGTGGCGCGGTGGGCGGTGAACGCGACGCTGTAGCCGCGTCGCCGGCGAGCACCGGCCGGGCCAGTTGCGACTATCTATAGGCAACGACGGCGCCGCTGTACGGCATCGGTGCAGATGATTTCCCGCAAAGGCTGAAAACCCATCCTTTGCAAAAATACCCGTCACGCATAAACCATGCCCCTCCGGCAGCCGACCTTTGCAAAGGGCGTAGCGCCCGGCCTCCGCAAAAACAGCCGCCCCGCCGCCCGGCCGCCCGAAGGCGGGGCAGCCCCCTCGGGGGGCAGCTAGCGCGCAAAGCGCGCGCGGCGTGGGGGCATTGATAGCCGCCCCGCCGCCCGGCCGCCCGAAGGCGGGGCAGCCCCCCCGGGGGGCAGCTAGCGCGCGAAGCGCGCGCGGCGTGGGGGCATTGATAGCCGCCCCGCCGCCCGGCCGCCCGAAGGCGGGGCAGCCCCCTCGGGGGGCAGCTAGCGCGCGAAGCGCGCGCGGCGTGGGGGCATTATTTCTTTATTACCAGAATGACTTAGACGGTCTTTACGGCTGCCTGTTACGGTTATGAATCCCGTTTGTCCGGCGCCGTGCGCCTGCCCCGTTCCGGGGTTCAGACCGAGAAGATTTCAAGGGCAGTAGACATGTACGTGTATGACCCCGTCGATCAACAGCTTGTCGAGCAGCGTGTCGCGCAGTTTGCCGATCAGACGCGCCGCTTTCTCGACGGCCAGCTTACCGAGGACGATTTCCGCGTCCTGCGCCTGCAGAACGGCCTGTATATCCAGCGCCACGCTCCCATGCTGCGCGTTGCGATTCCGTATGGCCTGCTGGCGTCGCGCCAGTTGCGCACCCTGGCGCACATCGCGCGCAAATGGGACCGCGGCTACGGGCATTTCAGCACCCGTCAGAACATCCAGTTCAACTGGCCCAAGCTCGAAGACGTGCCGGACATCCTGGCGGAGCTCGCCACGGTGCAGATGCACGCCATCCAGACCAGCGGCAACTGCATCCGCAACACCACCACGGATCACTTTGCCGGCGTCGCGCCGGACGAGCTCGTCGATCCGCTGATCTGGTGCGAGATCATTCGCCAGTGGTCCACGCTGCATCCGGAATTCGCCTTTTTGCCGCGCAAGTTCAAGATCGCGGTCAGCGGCGCCGTGGAAGACCGCGCCGCCGTGGGCGTGCACGACATCGGCCTGCAGGCGGTCGAACGCGACGGCAAGCTGGGTTTCCGCGTGTGGATCGGCGGCGGCCTGGGCCGCACGCCCATCGTCGGCAAACTGATCAATCCGTTCGTTGAATGGCAGCACCTGCTGACCTATCTGCAAGCCGCGCTGCGCGTGTACAACCTGCATGGCCGCCGCGACAACAAGTACAAGGCGCGCATCAAGATCCTGGTCAAGGACCTGACGCCCGAGGTCTACGCGCAGCAGGTCGATGAAGAATGGCAGCGCATCAAGGGCGGCCCCGACACCATCACGCAGGAATTCGTGGACCGCATCAAGTCGCGCTTCGTCTGGCCGCAGCACGATGCCGCCGCCGCGGCGGACATCGACAACACCGCCGCGCTGGCCGCGGGCGACAAGCGGTTTGCGCGCTGGCTGCGCACCAACGTGCATGCGCACAAGGTCGCCGGCTACGCGGCGGTCACGGTGTCGCTCAAGCCCACCGGCGTGCCGCCGGGCGACATCACCGCGGACCAGATGGACGCCGTGGCCGACCTGGCCGACGACTTCGGTTATGGCGAACTGCGCGTGTCGCACGAACAGAACCTGATCCTGGCCGACGTGCGCCGTTCGCGTCTGCATGAGCTGTGGCAAAAGCTGGAGGCCCTGAACCTCGCCACGCCCAACGTCGGCCTGCTGACCAACATCATCGCCTGTCCGGGCGGAGACTTCTGCGCGCTGGCCAATGCCGTCTCCATTCCCGTGGCCGAAGCCATCCAGCGCCAGTTCGACGATCTGGACTACCTGTTCGAAATCGGCGAGCTGGACCTGAACATCTCGGGCTGCATCAACTCTTGCGGCCACCATCACGTCGGCCACATCGGCATCCTCGGCGTCGATAAAGCCGGCGAGGAGTGGTACCAGGTCACGGTGGGCGGCCGCCAGAACGGCGCCGCCAAGCCGCTGCCCGACCTTGAATCCACGCACGGCGGCGGCGCGGCCATCGGCCGCATCATCGGCCCGTCGTTCGCGCGCCATCAGGTGCCCGGCGTGGTCGACCGCCTAATCCGCACCTACCTGGGCCTGCGCGACAGCGAGGCCGAGCGCTTCATCGACGTGGTCGACCGCGTCGGCATCGACCCCTTCAAGCAGGACGTGTACGCGGACCCTGCCTTCGCCAAACCCACGCAGCACGCGGAGCCCGCCCATGTCTGAGATCTACGCCCACGACGCGCCCGGCCCGCACCTGATCCGCAACGGCAAGCTGGAGGCCGACACGTCGCGCCCCTTCGTGCCCGAGCCCGAAGTGCCGGCCGAAGGCCAGGTGCCCGCCGACGAGCCCGGCTGGATCGTCCCGCTGTGCGTGTGGAAGACATCGCGCGCCACGCTGCGCCGCCACAAGCACCCCGTGGCGGTATTGCTGGGCCCCGATGCCGACCTGACCGATCTGGCGGACGCAGACGGCGTGCTGCATCCCGAAGGCATTGCCTTCATCGCCGTGGACTTTCCGGTCTACACCGATGGCCGCGGCTACTCGCTGGCCCAATTGCTGCGCACGCGCTACCAGTGGCAGGGCGAGCTGCGCGCGGTGGGCGACGTGATGATCGACACCATCCACTACCAGGCGCGCGTGGGTTTTGACAGCTTTCTCGTCAAGCCTGGACACGATCCGCACAAGGCGCTGGCCGCCTTCAAGACGTTCACGGTGCACTACCAAAAAACGTACCGCGTCCCCACGCCCGCGGCCGCATAAACGGGTCGCAAAAACGGGTCGCAAAAACGGGTAGCAAAAACGGGCCGCCTGAACGAGGCCCCCTGCGGCCTCAGTCCCCTTCGCCGGGCGACGCCCCAAGCTGCATGCCGAACCCGCTCTGCGCCAGTTGCGCGCGGATCAGATCGGCAATGCTGCGCTGGCGCGGCGCCTGCATCCGGCTGATCAGGCTGGATACGCTGACCGCCAGCCGCGGATACCCGCCGGCATCGCACAGTGCCACCCCCACGCCCAACACTCCCGGCACCGCCGCGTTGCCCACCACCGCCCAGCCGCGCCCGCGTGTGTTCTCGACCAGCCGCCGCATCTGCGCCACCGTCATGCCGCCATAGGCGCGTAGCGCCTGCTCGTTCTGCGCCACGACCTCGTCGGCTTCGGCGGCAGGCAACGCGCCCAGCAGCGCCAGACCCGCCGCGCCCACGCCCAGCGGCTGGCGATGCCCGACCGTCACGGCCAGCACCTGCACCGGGTAGTTGCCGACCTCGCGATGCAGGCAGAGCGAATCGTTCGCCGCCCGGCAGATGAGAAACGCCGAATCGCCGCTGACATCGCTGATCTGGCGCAGTAATGGCCGCAGGCTGCGCACGGCCTGCGCGTGCGGATCGCCGGCCATCATCACGCCCAGTTCGGCAACACGCCATCGCGGCGCGCCCGATTCGCGCAGGGCATAGCCTTCTTCGACCAGCACATCCAGGTAGCGGTACACCGTGGACCGCTGCATGCCGGCGGCCCGCGCGATGTCCACCACGTGCATGCCGGCCGCGCCGGCCTGGCGCAACACGCCCAGCACCTTCAGCCCGCGCCGCAGGATGCGCGGACCGGAACCCTCGGAATCCGGTTTGTTCAATTTCTGGACACCTTGCGTTGATAGGGCCTCCATCAAAGCCGAATATGAAGGCGGACAGACGGAGATCTGTCCAATTATTAGACAAACAGGACGGAGACAACAATGAAGACATTCGGCAAGCGCTGGACCGCTGCGGCGGTGGCCTTGAGCGGCGCCCTCGTGGCCGCCGCCCCCGCCTGGGCGGCCAAACCCTATCCCGAACGCCCCATCACCCTCGTCGTCGGTTACGCCGCCGGCGGCGCCACCGACATCGTGGCGCGCCTGATGGCCAAATCGTTGTCCGAAGAGCTGGGACAGACGGTCGTGGTCGAGAACAAGACCGGCGCCAACAGCAACATCGGCGCAGAAATCGTCTCGCGCGCCGCGCCCGACGGCTACACGCTGTACGTCGGGTCCATCGCCAACACAATCAACCGCACGCTGTACAGCCAGCTGAACTACGACTTCGTCAAAGGCTTCGAACCGGTCGGCCTGCTGGCGACCATTCCGAACATCCTGGTGGTCAATCCCAAGCTGCCGATCAAGTCCGTGCAGGAGTACATCGCGTATGCCAAGAAGAATCCCGGCAAGCTGACCTGCGCCTCGTCCGGCAGCGGATCGTCCATTCACCTGTCGTGCGAGCTCTTCAAGATGAAGACCGGCACCGACATCCTGCACGTGCCCTATCGCGGCAGCGGCCCCGCGGTGGCGGACCTGCTGGGCGGCCAGGTGGATTCCATGTTCGACAACCTGCCCTCGTCCCTGCCCCACGTGCAGGCGGGCAAGCTGCGCGCCATTGGCGTGACCTCGCCCGAGCGCCTGCCCGCCACGCCCGATGTGCCCACGCTGGCCGAATCCGGTCTGCCGGGCTTCGACGTGGAATCGTGGTTTGGCCTGGTGGCGCCGGCCGGCACGCCCAAACCCGTCATCGACCGCCTGAATCAGGCAGTGAACAAGGCGCTGGCCAGCCCCGCCCTGCAGACCTCGTACAAGCAGGGCGGATTCTTCCCGCCGCAACCGCCCAACACGCCGGAGACCTTTGCCAAGAAGATCGCCAGCGAAATCGACAAGTGGGGTGCGGTCGTGAAAAGCGCCAACCTCAAGGCCAACTAGCGATCCAAGGAGCCAAGGTGTACCCGATTGATTTTTTCTTCCGCGCGGCCGAGCTGCATCCGGACCGCGTGGCGCTCGACGGTCCCGACGGGCAGGTCACCTACGCGCGGCTGGCGGCCGACACCCGCGCGCTGGCGGCCGCCCTGCAGGACCTGGACCCGGCGCCGCAGACGCGCGTGGCCATCTGCGCCGGCAACTCGGCGCGCCACATCCTGGCGCTGCTGGCGGTGCTGGCCAGCGGCAAGGTGTGGGTGCCGCTCAACTACCGCAGCACCGCGCGCGAGATCGGCCGCATCCTGGATGCCACCGAGCCGACCATCGTGATCGTGGACGGCGTGGGCGGGCCGCTCGTGCCCGTGGGCCCGGCGCGTCGCGTCGAACTGGAAGACACGGCGGCAGACCTGACGCTGGATGGCCTGTTGGCCGGTTTCGCGGGCCGTGCGCCGCTGCGGCACGCTCTACCCCGCGATGCCACCCAGGCCATCAAGTTCACGGGCGGCACCACCGGGCTGCCCAAGGGCGTGATGCAGCCGTATCACGCGTGGAACGCCGGCATCGTCAACCAGATCCTCAACTGGGGCCTCACGGCCGACGACCGCTATGTCGTGTCCGCGCCCATCACGCACGGCACGGGCACGTATCTGTTGCCGGTGCTGGCGCAAGGCGGCGCGCATCTGCTGCTGGATATCGTGTCGCCCGCCACCATCACGGCGGCGTTTCGCGAGCGGGGCGGCACGCTGAGCTTCATGCCGCCCACGCTGATCTACATGCTGATGGCGCAGCCAGGTGTGTCGCGCGCGGACTTCCCGCGGCTGCGCAACCTGATCTACGGCGGCGCGCCGATGCCCGTCGAGAAAATCGAGCGCGCGCGCGCGTTCTTCGGTCCGGTGCTGGGCACGACCTACGGCCAGACCGAGGCCCCGCAGATCGTCACCGTGCTGCGCCCCGCCGACCTCGAAGCGCCCGAGAACCGCGCGTCGGTCGGCCGGGTCACGCCGCTTTCGGACGTGGCGATCATGGCGCCCGACGGCACGCTCTTGCCGCGCGGCGAGATCGGCGAAGTGGTGGTCCAGGGCGACCTGGTCATGACCGGCTACTGGCGGCTGCCCGAGAAAACGGCCGAAACCGTGGTCGACGGCTGGCTGCACACCGGCGACACCGGCCTCATCGATGCGCGCGGCTATCTGTTCCTGAAGGACCGGCTGCGCGACGTCATCATCACTGGCGGTTTCAACATCTACCCGGTTGACGTCGAGAACGCGCTGTCCGCGCATCCAGCCGTCTACGAGTGCTCGGTATTCGGCGTGCCCGACGACAAATGGGGCGAGGCGGTGCAAGCGGCCGTTCAGCTTCAACCCGGCGCGCAAGCGAGCGACGATGAACTGAAGGCGCACGTGCGCACGCTGCTGGGCCCGGTGGCCACGCCCAAGCAGATCCATTTCCACGACAGCCTGCCGCGCTCGAGCGTGGGCAAGGTGCTGAAGAACGCGGTGCGCGACGCCGCAATGAAGGAGACGCCATGAACACGCCCGAAACCCGCCTGTGCGCCCATCACCTGACCGGCATGTCGTACCGCGACGTCGACCTGGTCGAAGACCTGATCGGCAAGAAGTCCTTCACCGAGGTGATGATCATGCAGATCCTGGGACGCGACGCGCGCCCGGTGGACATGCGCATCGTGGACGCCGTGCTGGTCACGCTGATGGAACACGGCATGACGCCCAGCGCGATCGCCACGCGCCTGATCTACATGAGCGCCCCCGAGAACCTGCAGGGCGCTGTGGCGTCCGGGCTGATGGCCGTGGGCAGCCAGTTCGTCGGCACCATGGAGAATTGCTCGCGCCTGCTGGACCGCATCCGGCAGGCTGCCGACGGCCCCGCAGAGGCGCTGGCGATCGCACGCGAGCACCGCGCCTCGCGCAGCCCGCTGCCCGGCTTCGGGCATCACCTGCACAAGCCGGACGATCCGCGCGCGATCAAGCTGCTGGCGCTGGCCGAGGCGGAAAGCGAGCTGAGCGGCGAGTCCGTGCAGGCCCTGCGCTGGCTGGCCAGCGCCATCGACGAGACGTACGGCAAGCACATCACCATCAATGCGACGGGCGCCGTGGCCGCGCTGCTCAGCGAAATCGGCGTGCCCACCGACCTGATGCGCGGCTTTGCCGTCATCTCGCGCGCGGCGGGCCTGGTGTCGCACGTTGCCGAAGAGCAGCAAAGCCCTTCCGGGCGGTTTATCTGGGAAACCATCGACCACGCCATTCCGTACGTGGGCAAGGGCAAGTCCCATCAGTCCCATCAGCAAGACGGCGGGCAATCATGACGGCGGCATCCGGCGGGCGCCTGGCCGGCAAGGTCGCGCTGGTAGCGGGCGCGGGCACGTCGGCGCCCGGCTGGAGCATCGGCAAGGCCAGTTGCGTGACGCTGGCGCGCCAGGGCGCGGCCGTCGTTGCGCTGGACGCCAACTTTACCGCTGCCGAAGACGCGGCGCACGAAGTCGAATCGGCCGGCGGCATCGCACTAGCGGTGCAGGCCGACGTGGCCGACCCGGCTGCGATGCAGGCCGCGGTGGAGGCGGCGCTGGGCCGCTTCGGCCGCATCGACATCCTCCAGGCCAACGCGGGTATCGGCAAGGTGGGCGGCCCCGAAGACATCTCGCTGCAAGACTGGGACCGCATTCAGCAGGTGAACGTGACCAGCCTGCTGATCGCGACACGGCTGGTGGTCCCGCTGATGCGCGCGCAAGGCGGCGGGGCCATCGTCGCGGTGTCGTCGATCGCGGGCATCCGGTACACCGGCTATCCGCATCTGGCGTACAGCGTCAGCAAGGCCGCCGTCATCCACTTCGCGCGCATGGCCGCGCAGCAATATGCCGCCGACCGCATCCGCGTGAACACGGTGATTCCCGGGCTGATCGACACCCCGCGCGTGGCCACCAACGTCGCCAGAATGTTCGATGCCAACGACCTGGACGCCGCCCGCGCGGCGCGCGACAGGCAGGTGCCGATGGGCCGCATGGGCACGCCCTGGGAGGTCGCCAACGCGGTGGCCTTTCTGGCTTCCGACGACGCGTCTTACATCACCGGCACCGAACTGCTGGTCGATGGCGGCCTGACAGGCAAGTACGCCTGAAGGGCAAGTACGCCTGACGCGCCTACTCGGCCTTGATATTGCCGCGCTGGATCACGCCCGTCCACTTGGCCACGTCCTCCTGGATGCGCTGCGCGAATTGCGCCGGCGTGCTGCCGACGGGCTGAAAGCCCATCCCCGTCAGCTTGTCCCGCAACGCGCCGCGCTGCACGGATTCGGCCAGCGTCTGCGACAGGCGCTCGATGATCGGCGCGGGCACGCCGGCCGGCGCAACCAGGCCGAACAACGGCGAGATGTCCACGCCCGGCAGGCCCGCTTCCGCAAAGGTGGGCACGTCGGGCAGCTGGCTGACGCGCTGCGGGCTGGTGACCGCCAGCGCCCGCAGCTTTCCGCCCTTGATGTGTTCAAGCATCGTGGGCACGGTGGCAAACCCGAACTGCACCTGGCCGCCCAAGAGGTCGGTGATCACAGTGCCGCCGCCGCGGTACGGCACGTGCAGCACGTCCACGCCCGCCTGCTGGCGCAGTTGCTCGCCGGCCAGATGCGGACCGCTGCCCACGCCCGCCGACCCGAACGACAACGTGCCCGGCTGCGCCTTGGCCAGCGCCACAAAGGACGCGATGTCCGTCGCCTTGACCGAGGGGTGCACCACCATGACGAAAGGCGCCGTCGCCATCAGCGAGATCGGCGCGAAGTCCTTGATGGCGTCGTACGGCTGACGTTCACCCAGCAGCGCGGGATTGATCGTGAACGTGGAGTCGACCATGCCGATGGTGTAGCCATCGGGCGCCGACACCGCAAGGGCGCGCGTGCCGATCGTGGTGCCGCCGCCGCCCCGGTTCTCCACGACGAAGGGCTGGCCCAACGCCTCGGCAAACACCTGGCCCGCCATGCGGCCCAGCGTGTCCGTGGCCGCGCCCGGCGGATACGGGATGGTCAGGCGGACCGCCTTGTCCGGATACTGCGCGGCGCGCGCCGCGAAAGACCACGGCAACACGGCGGCGCCAGCGGCCAGGGCCGCGCCATTGATCAGGAACGCTCTGCGTGAGGGATGCATGGGGTTGTCTCCAGGTTCATATGCGGTGCGACCTCTTGAGGGCCGGTTCGTATTTCGGTGTGTCTTTCGTATCTGATGCGTGGGAGCGGATGCGTGTGCTTCAGCTGCTGTAGCGGCCCTCGGCAAGTTCCGCCTCCGGGTCCGCGCCCAAGCCAGGGGCGTCCGGCACGTCGACCCAGCCGTCCTTGATGGGCACGCTGCGCCCGTAGGGCACGTGCGCCAATTCGACATACAGGCGTTCCAGCGATACCTCGGCCTGTTGCGCGGCGATCAGGTGCAGGCTGGCAAGGTATCCGGGACCGAAGAACGCCACCTGCGGCGCGCACACGACGCGCGTGTCCGCGCACTTTTGCGCGATGCGCCACGCGGCGGTCAGGCCCAGCTTGATCACGCTGGGCTGCACGTATTGCGCCGCTTCCGTGTCCACCACGCGCTCCAGGTCGGTCGCGCTGGCGGCGTTCTCGCCCACCGCCAGCGGAATGCCGCAGGCATCCTTCAAGCGGGCCAGCGCGCGGTCGTCTTCCGGCGGCCACAAGGGTTCCTCGATCCAGAACGGATCGTGCGGGCGCATCGCCTCGATGGCGGCTTCGGCTTCGCCGGGCAGCCAGGCGCAGTTCGTGTCCACCATGATCGGCACGCCCGGCCCCGTGCTGCGGCGCACGGCAGCCAGCGCATCGGCCGTGCGCTCGTGCAGCTTGATCTCGGTATAGCCTTCGTTCAGCGCGCGCGTGGTCACCGCGTCCAGGCGCTCGGCGTTGCCGTAGTACTGAAGCAGCGACGCATACACCCGCACCCGTTCGCGGCGTTTGCCGCCCAGCAGTTCGTACAACGGCACGCCCGCGCGCTTGGCGCGCAGGTCCCATAGCGCGATATCCAGCCCGGCCAGCGCGTGCACCACGGGGCCGGACCGCCCCAGGTTGTGCAGCGTGCGCTGCATGCCCGGCAGCAAGGTGTCGTCGTCCGCGTCCCGCCCGCAGGCCAGCGGGGCGATCAGCGTTTCAAAGATGGCGGGCAAGGCGCGCGGCTCCACGCAGTACGACTCGCCCCACGCCACCGTGCCGTCTTCCGTCTGCACGCGCACCAGCGCGCTGTCGAGCTTGTCGCGCGGACGGCCGGCGAACAGCGGCGACGGGCTCCAGTGATGAAACGGCAGGCGCAAGGGAATGCAGGTGACGGAAACGATGGTGTTGGCGGGCATGGCGGCGCGGAGGTCGGGATGCAGAATGCGATGGGCTATTCTGGCGGCCGCCGGTTCATATGGTCAAATAGATGAATTGACTATTTCCATATGAATTTCATATGTTCAACCGGCGAGAACTCCTGCTGCTGCGCGCCATGTACCGGCACGACACCGTCACCGCCGCGGCGGCATCGGTCAACATGACGCAGCCCGCCGCCAGCGCGCTCTTGCGCGACATGGAAACGCGGCTGGGTTTTGCGCTCTTCAGCCGCGAGAACCGGCGGCTGCACCTGACCAGCCAGGGCCGCGCGCTGATCCCGGAAGTCCTCAATGCGCTGGCCGGCATCGAGGCCGTGGACCGGCTGGCCGTCGACATCCGCCAGGGCGCGCTGGCACGGCTGGATGTCGCTGCCGTCGCCATTGCGGCGTCCAGTCTGCTCCCGCCGGCCCTGGCCGGCGTGCGCCGCGCCCATCCGTCCGTGGCCGTGACCGTGCGCGCCGGCACCGCCTTGGAAATCATCGAAATGGCGGTGGACCATCGCATCGACCTGGGCATCATCATCGGTTCGCCGCCGGACATCGACCGCGTGTCCAGCCTGCGGCTGGCGCCCCTGGGGCTGCATGCCGTCATGCCGAAGGACCATCCGTGGGCAAGAAAGACCACGTTGACGCTCGACGAAGTCGCCGAAGCCGGTCCGATCGTGCTGGCCCCCGCCCTGCCCGCCGGGCGCGCGACGCGTCAGGCGCTGGAGGCACGCGGCCTGCCCTATCGCCCCATCATCGAGGCGGCGCAATCATCGGCGGCGTGCGCGCTGGCCGCGCAAGGCCTGGGTGTGGCCATCGTGGAAAGCCTGGGCGCGCATTACGCCGAACGGCAGGGCCTGGCCGCGCGGCGCCTCTTGGCGCTGGAAGACCCGGTGCTGGCGGTGGTGTGGTCGCGCGACCGCGCGATGAGCGCGCCGGCGCAGGTGCTGCAGGAGGGCTTGGCGAACGAGGCGCGCATGTGGCTGTCGCGCGGGGAGGCCGCGGCTGACGAACGCCAGACCGCGCGAGGCCGGACGCGCACGCGCCCGGCCGCATGAACCAGACGGGACGACTTACCAGGAGGTCGTGTAAGCGCCGGGGAACTGCTTGGCCACGAAAGCCTTCACTTCGTCGGATTGGTAGGCCTTGATGAAGCGCGCGATGCGCGGATCGTTCTTGTTGTCCTCGCGCGCGGCGATCACGACGGCCGCAAACGGCGCGTCCTTGCTCTCCAGCGTCAGCGCGTCCTTGGAGGGCGACAGGCCGGCGGGGATGGCGTAGGCGGAATTGACAGCGGCGGCATCCACGTCCTTGAGCGAGTGCGGCAGCTGCGCGGCCTCGATCTCGACGAACTTCAGGTTCTTGGGATTCTCGGCGATGTCGAAGATCGACGCCGTCACCGTCACCCCGTCCTTCAGCTTGATCAGCTTGGCGGCCTGCAACACCAGCAGCGCGCGGGCGCCGTTGGTCGGGTCGTTCGGAATGGCCACCTTGCCGCCCTGCGGCAGATCGTCCAGCGACTTCACGCGCTTGGAATAGATGCCCATCTGCTGCACGACGGCCGTCGCCACCGGCACCAGCTTGTAGCCGCGCGCCTTATTCTGCGATTCCAGGAAAGGCTTGTGCTGGTAGATGTTCACGTCCAGCTCCTTGGCGTCCAGCGCGGCATTGGGCTGGATGAAATCGCTGAATTCGATCAGCTTGACCTTCAGGCCTTCCTTGGCGGCCACCTGCTGCACGACTTCGCCGATCTGCGCGTGCGGACCGACGGTGACGCCCACCTTCAGCTCGGCGTCCTGCGCCATCGCCGAGGTGCCGGCAAAACCGATAAGGGTGGCAAGTACGGCCAGGGAATGACGAAGGCGCATGGGAGATCTCTAGAGGTAGTCGTAATGAGACCCCGGATTCTAGAGACGCCGCCTCAAAACCGGAAGCGATGAATATTCATATTGATATGTGGATTTCGATATAAACACCGCGATGACAGCGCCGGCGCATGCGGACACAATAGAGCCTGCTTTCATCAACCCACCCGCCTCCATGTCCACGACTACCGAACTCCATCCGCATGCGCGCGCGCTGCTGGCTGACCATTACGCCGCCGTCGACGCCGACCTGCCCGCCCTGCTCGACCTGCTGTTTGCGCGCAGCGCCGGCGAAGACTGGCACAAGGCCGGCACGTTCAAGCATCACCTGCTGGGCGTCTACCGCACGCTGGCGCTGTGGAACCAGCCGCGCGAGGTTCGCCTGCTGGGCCTGTTTCATAGCGTGTACGGCAACGAATACGTGGACCTCACGCTCTTTGACCGTGAAGGCGAGCGCAACACGTTGCGCGATGTGCTGGGCGCCGAAGCCGAAGAATGGGTCAGCCTCTTTTGCGCCATGCCGCGCACGCGATTCGTGCAGGCCATCCTGCAGGGCCAGGGCACGGGACCGGAAGGCCTGACGCTGGAAGGCGCCGACGGGCAGGTGTTCACGTTCACGCCGCGCCAGGTCGCCGCATTCACCGTGGTGTCCGCCGCCGACATGGGCGAGCAATGGCATAGCTGGCAAGACGAGATCTTTGCCTGCTATCCGCAGCAGCAGCGCCGCGACTTGAAGACCAACTGGGCCTCGTCGCTGTGGCCCGGCCCGCTCAAGCCGCCGTCGAACATCCTGTCGATGCTGTCGCATCTGCTGGCGCCGCTGTCGCGCATGCCGCAGGACACCGGCATTCCGCTGCCGCCCGCCTTCGACAATTGCCGCGCCACGCTCAGCCCGCGCGACGAAGCGGCGGCCAGCGCGTTGTACTGGCAGGTCATCACGCGCATGCATCCCCTGACCGAAATGGACAGCGCCCGCCACATGCTGGAAGCCGCGGTGGAGCACAACCCGTGGGTCGGCGAACCGCGCCTGCTGCTGGCGCAACTGGCGTTGACGTCAGGAGATTTCGAGGCCGCGGAACAGCATGCTGCCGCCGGCCTGGCCGCGCTGCAGGCCTGGGGCACGGCGTGGGACAAGCGCATCGAATGGGCCGGATGGATGGCCTGGGCGCGCATCGAACTGCAGAACGCGCGCGCGCGCAAATGGCCGGAAAACCTGGCGGCGTTGAACGGGCTGGGCCTGGTGGAGTAGCGCCTGCGGGGCTTGCCGGGATGGGACGGCGCGGGCGGCTTTGCGCCCGCGTGCCTTTGCGGATGGGGTGGCTAGCGCCTACGTGGCTTGCCCGCTTGGTCAGGACGGGAGGCTAGCGCCTACGTGCCTTCCCAATGCGGCCCGGGCACGACGATGTCGAACAGTTCCAGCACGCGCGCCACGGTGTGATCCACCATCTCTTCGATGGACGCGGGACGGTGATAGAACGCCGGCAGCGGCGGAAACACGATGCCACCCATTTCGGTCACGGCCGTCATGTTGCGCAGGTGAGCCAGATTGAACGGCGTCTCGCGCACCATCATCACAAGGCGGCGGCGCTCTTTCAACGTAACGTCCGCGGCGCGGGTGATCAGGTTGTCGGACAGGCCGTGGGCCACGGCCGCCAGCGTGCGCATGGAGCACGGCACGATCACCATGCCCGCGGTCTGGAAAGCGCCGCTGGCCAGCGTGGCGCCCACGTCGCGCACGCTGTGCACATGATCGGCCAGCGCATAGACGTCGTGGCGGCTGACATCGAGCTCATGCTTGATGTTCAGCACGCCAGAGGCGGACACCACCAGATGCGTCTCGACGTCTTCGACGTTGCGCAGCGCCTGCAGCATGCGCACCGCGTAGAGCGCGCCGGTGGCGCCCGTGATGCCGACGACGAGCCGCCGCATGATGCGTCAGGCCGTGGCGCCGGATTGCTCCAGCAGCGTCTTCAGTTCGCCGGACTCGTTCATCTCATTCATGATGTCCGAGCCGCCGATGAACTCGCCGGACACGTACAGCTGCGGAATGGTGGGCCAGCTGGAGAATTCCTTGATGCCCTGGCGGACTTCGTCGTCCTCCAGCACATTGACCGTGACGAGCTTCTTCACGCCACAGCCTTTCAGGATCTGAATGGCCTTGCCGGAGAACCCGCATTGCGGGAACTGGGCGGTGCCCTTCATGAACAGCACGACGGGGTGCTGGGTAACGGTTTCACGGATGAATTCTTGAACGTCGCTCATGGTGGTCTCTTGGACTGGCAAAACGGAATTGCTCAATTATAGGTACAGCCGGGAAAACCGCCCGATTACCCCGGCGCGGGACCGGTATATCCGGGGCAAACGCAACAACACGTGTCGGACCAGGCGAGCTGCGCGGGAAGGTGTCAGACACCCGGGTGACGGCGCGGCAACCTGAACGGGCATATCCAGGGTGTCAGACACCGGAGGCCCAAGGTGTCAGACAGCCGGGTGATGGGGCGGCAACCTAGGCCCGGGTGTCTGACACCCCGACGAGAGGTTCTATGCCTTGAACGGGCGCATCGCGGGTGTCAGACACCTGCGACCTGCAAGCGCCCGCCCGAGATCCGCTCGATCCCCGCCAGATCCTGCCGGCTGTGCACGTCTGCAAACCCGGCCTGGCGCAGCATGTCGCGTACCTGCTCCGCCTGATCCCAGCCGTGTTCCATCCAGAGCGAGCCGCCGGGCTTCAGGTGGGCGCTGGCGCCTTCGACAATGCGCGCCAGATCTTCCAGCCCGCCCGCGCCATCTGTCAGCGCGCCGCGCGGCTCAAAGCGCAGGTCGCCCTGGTCCAGATGCGGATCGTCGCTGGCCACGTAGGGCGGATTGGACACGATCAGGTCAAAGCCCTCGCCAGCCGGCACGGCCTCGTACCAGCTGCCTTCGACAAAGCGCACGGCAGCGGTCAACTCCCACGCGTTCGCGGCAGCCACGGCCAGCGCGGCCGCGCTGACGTCCGACGCCATCACGCGCGCGTCGCGCCGCGCCAGCGCGATCGACACCGCGATCGCGCCGCTGCCCGTGCCCAGGTCCAGCACCATCGGCCCGGTGACGCCAGCAATGCATTCCAGCGCGGTTTCCACCAGCACTTCCGTGTCGGGCCGCGGAATCAGCACGTCGGGCGTCACCTGGAACCGGTGCCCCATAAACTCGCGATGGCCCAGCAGGTAGGCCATGGGTTCGCCCGCCAGCCGGCGCAGCGCCAGGGCCTCGTACGCCGCCGCCACCTCGGGCGCCAGCGCATCGGTGTCGTGCGCCAGCAGCCAGGCGCGCGGCTTGCCCAGCACGTGCTCCAGCAGCATGCGCACTTCCAGGCGCGGCAGGCGCGTGTCCAGCAGCAGGCTCTTGATCTGGGGCGCGGTCATCGCGTCGACCTCAGATGTCGTCGCCCAGCGCGGCAAGCTGCTCGGCCTGGTGCTCGGCGATCAGCGCGCCGGTCAGTTCCTCGAGGTCGCCTTCCATGATCTGCTGCAGCTTGTACAGCGTCAGGTTGATGCGGTGATCGGTCACGCGGCCCTGCGGATAGTTGTAGGTGCGGATGCGCTCGGAGCGGTCGCCCGTGCCGATGAGGCTCTTGCGCTCGGCCGCTTCCTTGCTCTGGCGCTCGCGTTCTTCCTTGTCCTTCAGGCGCGCGGCCAGCACCTGCATGGCCTTGTCCTTGTTGCGGTGCTGCGAACGGTCGTCCTGGCATTCGACCACCAGCCCGGTCGGCAAGTGGGTAATGCGCACCGCCGAATCGGTCTTGTTGATGTGCTGGCCGCCCGCGCCGCTGGCGCGGAAGGTATCGATGCGCAGGTCGCTGGGATTGATGACGATCTCGGACATGGCGTCGGCTTCGGCCATGATGGCGACCGTGCAGGCCGACGTGTGGATGCGGCCCTGCGCCTCGGTCGCCGGCACGCGCTGCACGCGGTGCGCCCCCGATTCGAACTTCAGACGGCCATACGCGCCGTCGCCGTCGATGCGCGCGATCACTTCCTTGTAGCCGCCCAGCTCGGACGGGCTTTCGGACATCAGTTCCACGCGCCAGCCGCGCTGTTCCGCGTAGCGCGTGTACATGCGCAAGAGGTCGCCCGAGAACAGCGCGCTTTCGTCGCCCCCCGTGCCCGCGCGGATTTCCAGAAACACGCTGCGCCCGTCGTTGGGGTCACGCGGCAAGAGCAGCAGTTGCAGCGCCGCTTCCAGCGTTTCCAGCTTGCCGCGTCCGGTCTTGATCTCTTCTTCGGCCATCGCCTTCATGTCGGGCTCGGACAGCATCTCCTGCGCCGTCGCAATGTCTTCCTCGGTGCGGGCGAACGCGGTGAAGGCTTCGACCACCGGCTCCAGTTCGGCGCGCTCGCGGGAAAGCTTGCGAAAGCGGTCCATGTCGGACGCGGTTTCCGGTTCGGCGAGCAAGGCATCGACCTCGATCAGGCGATGGCACAAATGCTCCAGCCGGCTGCGCATGGAAGATTTCATGAGGGGAAGACCCAAGGAGAAGACAGAAAAAGCGGGCGCCCACAAAGCGAACGCCCGCCATGAGGCGGGGCGTGGGGCAGAGCCGCTAACGGCGGGAGTCGCGGCCGGGGAAGAGGCGCGGCATCCAGGCAAGCAGTTGCTTGCGGTCGTCGCCTTCGCTGCGGTTCAGTGCCGCGAGCGGGCCGTGCAGATACTTTTGCGTCAGGCCGTGCGCCAGTTGTTCAAGCACGGCTTCGGGTGATTCGCCCCGCGCGAGCAGGCGGCGGGCGCGTTCCAGTTCGGCGGCGCGGACGTCTTCGGCGGCCTGGTGCAGGTCGCGGATGACGGGCACCACTTCGCGGGATTGCATCCAGTGCATGAAGCCCTGGACGCGGGTTTCGATGATGGCTTCGGCTTGCACCACCGCGGCGCGGCGGGCGTCGGTGCCGGTCTGCACCAGCCGGCCCAGATCGTCGACGGAATACAGATACACGTCGTCCAGGCGCCCGACTTCGGGTTCGATGTCGCGCGGCACGGCCAGATCGATCATGACCATCGGGCGGTGACGGCGCAGGCGCGTGGCCCGTTCCACCATCCCCAGACCGAGGATGGGCAGGGAGCTTGCCGTACAGGAAACGACGACGTCGAATTCGGACAGCCGCTCGGTCAGGTCGGACAGCTTCATCGTGCTGGCCGAGAAGCGGTTGGCCAGCAGTTCGGCGCGTTCGGCCGTGCGGTTGGCCACCACCATGCTGCGCGGACGCTGCGCGGCAAAGTGCGTGGCACACAATTCGATCATTTCGCCCGCGCCGATGAACAGCGTGCGGGCCTGGTCCAGATTGCCGAACACACGCTCGGCCAGGCGAACCGCGGCGGCGGCCATGGAGACGGACTCGGCGCCGATGGCGGTCTGCGAACGGACTTCCTTGGCGACCGAGAAGGTGCGCTGGAACATCTGATGCAGCAAGGTGCCCAGGGAACCGGCTTCGCCGGCGGCACGCACCGCGTCCTTCATCTGGCCCACGATCTGGGTTTCGCCCAGCACCATGGAATCCAGGCCGCTCGCCACGCGGAAGGCGTGACGCACGGCGTCGTCTTGATGATGGCGATACAGGTGCGGGCGCAGCGTGCCGGCGTCCAGGCGGTTGTGTTCGGCCAGCCAGGCGGGCAACTGATCCGCCACGTGGCCGTCGGCCGCGCAGTAGATCTCGGTGCGATTACAGGTGGACAGGATGGCGGCTTCGCGGACAGAGCCGCCGAACGCCGAACGCAAGCCTTCGAGGGCGGGCTTGACCAGATCGACGGGCATGGACACGCGCTCGCGGACCGATACCGGCGCGGACGTGTGATTCAGACCGAAGGCAAGGACAGCTACCGACATGTGTGAGGGATGGCGGAAAGCCACCCGCGGCTAAGCGTTAAGAACTGCCACTATAAGAACAATGTGTCGCAGCCCGCTTGTCTCGCGTCAAAGGCGGGAAAGCATCCGGCTGTAACAACAAAACCGCTGACGATTATACTCCTGCGGGTTATCCCCAGGCCACTTCTGCCCCCGATTGCCGCCAGTTGACGCCTTTTCGTGCCGTGAAGCCAACAGTCGGCGGTAACGGGCGATCCGAGAAATCCGTGCGGTTCAGAAAAAAGTGGCACAACGCCCGCCCGGCTGGCACAAGCCTGAAAAATTGTGTATAGTTGCGGACTTCGTTGGCCTGGTAGCTCAGTCGGTAGAGCAGAGGATTGAAAATCCTTGTGTCGGTGGTTCGATTCCGCCCCAGGCCACCAAAAGCATTCGGGAACTTCGGTTCCCACGAAAAACCCAGCCCTCGCGCTGGGTTTTTTGTTGGTGGCGGAGGTTACGCCCCACCTGTCCCGACATTTTGTGTATAGTTGCGGACTTCGTTGGCCTGGTAGCTCAGTCGGTAGAGCAGAGGATTGAAAATCCTTGTGTCGGTGGTTCGATTCCGCCCCAGGCCACCAAAAATTCAGATCTTCGCCATGCCGGAGATCGTATCCCCACCTCGGGATGCTGCTTGCCCGATAGCTAGCGGGCGAGAGTGCCACGCCGACATCGCGGTCGTGCACTGCGGCGTACAAATTCCATCGCATCTCCCCGTCTTCAACGCCCGCGAGGTCTCCGTGCGTAAATATCGATCGACTGCCCCTGTAAATGGCCGCTTGCGCCGGCTCAACCGTCGCCAGCGCAAGAAGTTGCACGTCGGTGAATTCCAAGACTGTCTTTTCGAAGTTCGCGGGTCGCTCGTTAGCGACATCGATGATGGCGATGCGCTGCTCGATGCGTTCATCGCATGGATCGAAAGCTGCGATCTCTACTTTGCCGGCTACGTCGGTCGAGGCAGGATCGATGGCATGGTGCTCACCTCGGTGGGATCTCCAACTGAAGCACAGCGGCAATCTGTCGTCCGCTGGTTCAAGGAGCGCCCAGAAGTCGCCGAAGTCGAGGCGGGAGAATTCCGAGATGCCTTTTACGGCTATGAATAGGCATTAACCCACGCGCAGCTCGCGACCCATATCTGCAATGAAAAAGCCCAGCCACACACGGCTGGGCTTTTTGTTTGGAGCCGCCTATCGCATATTCCCTTCAAATCACGAAGCGGACGGAGGTACCTACGCGTTCACGCCCGGCGAACGGTTGCGCAAGGTCTCGTAGAGCTGCCCAGGTCCGAGCAAAATGTCTTTCAGCCCTTCGCGAACCTTGGCCGACCCGAGCGCCTGCGTACTCATCGTCTGGTGGGCTTCGAACGCATCCATAATCGCATCCAGCAATGCCTTGCCCAAATCCGGCGAATTGGCAAATTGCTCTTTGGTGTTGCTGGCTGCCTGCTGCGCCAGCATCTCGTTTTCCAGCAGCTTCCCTTTCAAGGCGCCGTTGACGTAAACGAGTTGATCCCCGTCGCTCAGCTCCCCTTCGAAGAGCCCATTGACCTTCTCGATGATTTCCGCCAAATAGGCTTGCTGCTTGTCCTGCAAGCTGCCACTGCCGACGGCATCCATCGGTGGCAAGGGATAGCTGCCGTCGGCGTTAAGCGTCATGGGCTGTTTGCCTCTGTCCTTTAGCGTGTGATGGGTGAGGACCACTTTGGAGAGGTCCACCGTATCGCGCTCCCTGCCGAACTCCAACAACGGAATAAGGCGCTTGTAAAACAGGAAGCGCTTTTCGATACTCGTGTTGCCGTAGTCAAAAATCTGGCTCAAGAAGGCGTAGAGACGCACATAGGCGCCCATGTCATTCTTGAACAGCAACAACGCATCCAACTGATCTTTCGCCGCTTTAGCGGATTTGTCATCGTGCTTTTCTTCAGCAGCGACCTTCTCCTGCTGTGCCGCCTTGTACCGCTTGAGCAAACGATCCGCCACCGGCGCGATGGCCGCATCGAGCTGCTTTTGTGTGCCGTTGGGATCAAGGTCGACCTGAGCTACGCGGTCCACCTCATAATCGTCATAGCAACCACTGGCATCCAGTTTTGCGCGCAAGTCATAGACCAGATGCGGGTCGGTCACGGCTTCCAACTCAGCCGTCTCATAGTACGTTTTGAAGGCTTTAAGAATGTCCCCCGGCTCGTTGACGAAATCGAGCACATAGGTCGTGTCTTTTCCGGGATGGGCACGGTTGAGACGAGACAAGGTCTGAACCGCCTGTATCCCGCCAAGCATCTTGTCCACATACATGCCGCACAACAGCGGCTGGTCGAACCCAGTCTGAAACTTGTTTGCAACCAGCAGCAGGTGGTAGTCCTGCCCTTTGAACACCTCCCGGATGTCGCGCCCGCGCAACCCAGGGTTGAGCAATTCGCTGGTTTCGGTGACAGGGTCGGGAAAGCTCTCGGTGTCACTCACTTCGCCCGAGAAAGCCACCAACACGCCCAGCGGATAGTTCTTGCTGGTGACGTAAGCCCGAATGGCCTTTTGCCAGCGAACAGCTTCGCGACGCGAGCCCACCACCACCATCGCCTTGGCCTTGCCGTCGAGCAGCGGTTGCACGTTCTCACGGTAGTGCTCAACGACGATCTGAACCTTACTGGCGATGTTGTACGGATGCAGGCGCACCCATTGCATCAGCCCTTTCATCGCCGTATTGCGCTCGACCTGTTTGTCGTCCCACTGCTGGCCATCGTGAGCGAGCTGGAACGCAAGTTTGTAGCTGGTGTAGTTCTTCAATACATCGAGGATGAAACCTTCTTCGATGGCTTGACGCATGGAATAGACATGAAAGGGCTGCGGCAAGCCATCTTGGCCCGGGCGGCCGAACAATTCCAGCGTCTTGCCCTTGGGCGTAGCGGTGAATGCAACATAGGTCAGTCCCTTCGCTCCCGCGCGCGCCTCCATCCCTGCGGCCAACAGCGCCTCAGTGTCAACTTCTCCACCATCCTGCAAATCCGCCCATTCCTGAGCCGACAACAGTTGCTTGAGTTTGGCAGCGGCTTCGCCTGTCTGCGAGCTGTGCGCTTCGTCAGCAATCACGGCAAAACGCTTGCCGTCGGTGGCAGCCAACTTCTGCACCTCTTGCAAGGCGAAGGGGAAGGTTTGAATCGTGCAGACGATGATTTTCTTGCCGGCCTTTAGCGCCTGACCGAGCTGAGCGCTCTTGCTACCGTGCTCGTTGGTTATCGTTTCGACAACGCCGGTGGTTCGCTCGAAATCGAAAATCGCTTCCTGCAACTGCGCGTCCAGGACTGTACGGTCGCTGACCACCAACACGCTATCGAAAAGCTTTTGATGCTGCGCGTCGTGCAAATCAGCCAAGAAGTGCGCCGTCCAGGCAATCGAATTGGTCTTACCCGAACCGGCTGAATGCTGAACCAGATAACGTTCGCCAGCCCCGTTCGCAAGTACGTCGGCGACCAACTTGCGGGTCGCATCCAGTTGGTGATATCGGGGGAAGATAACCGTGTGCGGCTGCTTCTTATCATTGCGTTTGCAAATGAGATAGCGATGCAGGATGTCCAGCCAACTGTCACGGGCCCAAACCTCCTCCCAAAGGTAGGCCGTGGCGAATCCGTCCGGGTTGGGCGCATTGCCCGCGCCGCCTTCATTGCCCCGATTAAAGGGCAGGAAGAGCGTGTCTTTGCCGGCCAGCTTGGTCGTCATCATGACTTCGCTCTGACTCACTGCGAAGTGCACCAGCGCGCCACCAGGAAACGCCAGCAAAGGCTCCGGCATTCCACCCTTGGGCTGCGGCGGACGGTCAAAGCGGTATTGGTCAACGGCGTCCAGCACGCTTTGCGTGAAGTTGCTCTTCAACTCCGCCGTGGCAACCGGGATGCCATTGAGGAACAAAACAAGGTCCAACTCATCCTTGGGATTGTTCGGTGAGTGACAGACTTGCCGAACAACTCGCAGCCGATTGGCCGCGTACTTCGCCTGGATGGCAGGATTGATCGCCAGTGCGGGCTTGAACTGCGCCAGTTCCAACGGCTCTTTCAGACCCAGCATCTCCACGCCACGGCGTAGCACGTCCAGCGTGCCGCGTTCATTCAGATTTTTGCGGATACGATCGGCGAGAGCCTGGGGCAGCGATGCGCCGTGAGTTTTTGACAGGCGCTGCCAGTTGTCGGGTTGCGTAGATTCCACCCAGGTCAATACATCGGGCAGGAACAGGCCGCTGGCGCGGTCAAAAAGTGCGGCATCTCCTTCGTCATGAAACCAGCCATTGGCAGCCAGGTGGGCGCAGATTTCTGACTCGAAATGAACTTCCCGATGCAAAGTCATACTCAGACCTCGGAGCGGCCCGAGGCCGCCTGGTTTCCGGGCAGATTGTCCTGCCAAGCCGCGTATGTGATGGTGGTCCCCTTCAACCGCCAGGTGATTCGGCCGTTGTCCGTGCGTCCGAGGATAGTGGCCGATGCCGCGCTCGGGCTCTTGAAATCTGTGTCGCTAGTGAAGACCAAATGAGTTCCGTCGAAGGACGTCTTAAGAGCTCCCGAACTTCGCAAGTCTTCACGCAACTGAAGGTAAGAATGCGCCTGACCAGACCACTCGAGCTTAGCTTGCGACCCAGCCAGGACGGTGAAATCTGCGCCGTTCTCCCTGGCTGCGGCGGCGATGCCGTGGCGTGAGCTTTCAAGCTCGAAGACTGCGGCGTCACCGGCATCTTCCAGTTCAGCCATCAAGGCTTCGGCAAGCGCCGCCTTACTCTTGCGATCCTGAAGGCGCCAATGTGTCTCCAGCCTGGCAAGCAGAGTTTCCTGACGATGCTGCATGACATCGGCGGTCCAGTTGTCATGCTGCAGAACCTGCGTGGTAAGCGCAAACGCGCTTGTTCCGCCCTTGGTGAAATAGGCCGACTTCTTCCAGCCAAAGTCGCGGTTGCTAGCCGCGCTGTTCTTCCTCCGGCTCAGTAGGGCGAGATTGCCGAGTCGATGAACCCACAATTGATGCGCGACCTTGTCTGGCACCCATGTGGCCCACTGGCTATTCGGCGCTGGATGTTGGGGCATGACGTGCTCGACAGAGATCACGTCATGCTGATAGCTGGCACTGCCATCGGACAATAGGTTGTCAACCCGCAGCAACAACAAAGCCAATGCGCGCGACGAATGGGTCTCATACAGTGGACCGCTAAGTGCTGTGTAAGTCTGATGTTGCTCCTCTTGGGACAACTGCAGCGGGGAAGTCGCAAGCGACAAGTCCATCCCCGACTCAATGCCCTTAGTCAGAGCCGAAAACCGCTCGATGCGATCATTGACGCCAGTCTTGCGCGCAAGCATCGAGTAGCCCAGCCGTTCCAAATCGCGGAAGAAGCCCAGCACGGCCATGGGATGTTGGCGATTCCGAACGAAGAAGGCCAACGCAGGAGGCACCCAGTCCTTGAACTCCAAGCGGTTCAGCCACCGGAGGCACTCATTCACCTGCTCAGCATGGTGAGTGCTGGCATAGTCGGCATCGCGCAGCTCGCTGAAAGCTCGGGCCATGGGTAGCAAGACCTCCTCCACAAAAGTCTGCGGCTGCTTGACCGGAACAACATGTTCCTTGAATTCCTTGAGCAGCGTGCCCTGCGGCTTGGCCTTGCGATAGACCATTCGAATGTGGCTGAACAGGTCGCCGAACTCGTCTCGGCCGAGGGCATCTTCTTCGTCTTCCCATTTTTTCGTGTAAGCATCACGCAATGCGGGCGCAATGCCGCCGATGATTTCGGCTTTAAGGATGTCGGTGGCACTCAGATCCAGGCCGCGGCTGTTCAGCACCCCGAAGATGCGATACGCGGAATCCAAGTCTGGCGTTGCTACGGTCACGAGGTAGCACCGTGTGATGACGAACTGCACCAGACGTACCAGTTCCGCCTGCGACAGCTTGGCGAGCCCGTCCGCGAACACTTGGGCGTTAGCACGCAAGCGGCTTTGCGCCTCGGATAGAGGAGTGTTGACCAAGGCCAATGCCTGCAGACCGTTTTCGTGTTGCACGTACTGACGGAAGAAGTCTCGGTCGCGCTCGCGCAAAAGCAGGCGATAACGGGCCTGTGTGCCCTTGACCAAGTTCCCCTTTTCGTAGATGCAGCCGGTGATGTCCTTCTGTAGTTCGTCATCAGCGACCGTGGCTCGGATGGCGGACAGCAACAACGTCAAGGTCGTCAGCCGCTGCTGGCCATCCACAACGGTGGCTTCAGGGGTGGACTCGGACTTGATGAGCACGATGCTGCCTAGGAAGTATGGGGCTGCGTCGCTAAGTTGTAGCGGCGCGGCGGCAAGAGCGCCCAGCAAGTCATCAAGCAACTCCTGCGCTTGGTCGCGGCCCCAAGCATAGGGGCGCTGGTAGCCGGGGATAGTGAAGACGTAGTCGTCACCGAAAATCTTGGCGAGCGATTGCTCTTTGGCAGTGAGTGTGTGGGTCATTGTTGTCTCTTTATGGACCAAGGTCAGGCTTTTCGTACGTCGATTTGGCCGGTGACGGCGGCGGTGATGAGGGCGGCGCGACGTTCTTTCAGAAGGTCAACGGTACGGTTTACGCACGTATTAAGCGAGTCCAGTCGTTCCGATTCAGCACGTAAAAATTGTTGAATCGCACGTTGCTCCTCGACGCATGGCACTAGCGCGGGTAGGTCTAGGATTACTGATTGGCCAATATTGAGCATTGAACTACTTGCTCCTGTGGCTTCCAATTCGATTTGTGACCTTGCTTGCGGAGTTCCTAGATAGGCTGCCAAGTGAGCGGGGTCACAAAGTCCATTGACCAATTTCAGCCGGTATAACTTGTCGCACAACATCAAAGTGTCGAAATTTTCTTCGACCACTGCGGCGCTGCCGACCAAATCACGCGTGTTCGCCCGAGAAATGAGCAGGTCGCCACATTTCAGCGAATAGGCTGGAATAGGCTCCAGTTCTTGTGGAAGTTTTTTATTTTCTTCTGGCCGAAATGTTCCGCCATTTACACAGCCAACTTTCATCACCCCCCATTCATCGGGCGAATCGACCGGGAAGTTTTCGCATTGCGGGCTCCACCCTTGTTCTATGGACGCGACAAGGTGTTTGATACGGAGGACCTTCCAATGTGCGGGCACTTCCCCAAGCCACACAACGCCGGAGTCCTTCATAGGGGTGTGGGGATCGAGGCCTTTGGTGACGACATGAGAAATGATGGCCTGGCGCTTTTCGGCCAGCAGGGCGATGAGCTTCTCCTGCTCCGCAATCAGCGCGTCGATTTTGGCGGTTTCGCGGTCGAGGAAGGCGGCAATGGCAGTCTGCTCAATCAGCGGAGGAAACGGCAGCTCCACGTTGTCCAGCGCATACTGTCCCAGCCCAACTCGCGTCAGCCCGTTTGCTGAAACCGCGAATTTCGCCTTGGCGTAGACCGAATCGAAAAACCTCTTAATGAAGGCGCCGGACGTGCCTGCGCGAGGGCGAACCATGGACAGGTGATAGCCGCACACGACGCCAGGCAAGTCTTCCGGCACATGTGCCGCAATCGCTATATCGTCTGCCGTCTCCGAGTCTTTCGTGATGATGATGTCGTCAGCCTGCAGCGTGAACTTGGCGATCTGATCTTCCGACGCGGTCGCCTCCATGAACGGCATGTCGAAAGTGACTCTTTCGTTGTAGTAGACGTCGGTGTAGTTGCAAAGCCGAACCGCAGGCTCGTCGTCTCGAGAGTGCTTATCAACATTGCTCGGGAACACTGTGCAGGCGTACTTGAGCCGTTGCACCTCCCAGTGTGAGGGAACCGCTCCGAGCCAGGATATACCGCTGTTCTTGTACTCCCCATACCTCGGCAAACTCATTCCGCCAGCTCCTTCAACATCTTCATGATGTTGGCCGAGACGGCCTTCAGCTCTTCATCAATGGCCTGCAGGCTACGCGGCGGTTCAAACACATAGAAGTGGCGATTGAACGGAATTTCGTAGCCGACCTTGCTCTTGGCGTCATCTATCCACGCGTCGGGTGCATGCGGTAGCACTTCGCACTCGAAGTAAGTTTGGATGTCCTCCACCAGCGGCACGTTCTCGGTGTCGCGTAGCGAACTATCCGGCTGCGGCTTTCCTTTCTGTTTCCCCTTCACGCCCAGAACAACGTTGCCAGCCTCGTCGCGCAGCGGCCGCTCCACCGTAATGGTCGTGTAGCCGAAATCCTGGTTCTTGAAAATTCGGGAAATGGGCACGCGCTTGAGCTTGCCGCCTTCGGGCGCCGTCGGCAGCTTGCGATCGTCAATGACAAGCTTCGGTTCGCCCTGAACTTGCCCTGCCGCGTCCAGGACCGTGACCAGCTCAGCCTCGACAAACTCCCCAAACAACCGCGTGACCGTGGCAATGTGGTCGTCGCTCATTTCCTTGCGCTTGCTACCCAGGCTCTTGCGCATCTTCTGCCAGAAGCTGCTAGCGTCAATGAGCTGCACAAGACCTTTTCGGGCAGCCGGCTTCTTGTTGGACAAAATCCAGACGTAGGTGGCGATGCCGGTGTTGTAAAACATGTCGGTAGGCAGGCCGACGATTGCCTCCACCAGGTCGTTCTCCAACACGTAGCGCCGAATTTCGCTTTCGCCACTGCCTGCGCCGCCAGTGAACAAGGGCGAGCCGTTGAGCACAATGCCAAAGCGGCTGCCGCCCTTGCCGTCGACCACCGGGCTCATCTTCGAGAGCAGGTGCATCAGAAACAGCATGGACCCGTCGGACACGCGGGGAAGTCCCGGCCCGAAGCGGCCATCGAAGCCCTTGTTCTCGTGCTCCTGGCGAACCGCCTTCTCGACCTTCTTCCACTCCACGCCAAAGGGCGGATTGGACAGCATGTAATCGAATTTCTGACCTGCATGACCGTCGTCGCTCAGCGTGTTGCCAGCGACGATGTTCTCCACCGGCTGGCCCTTGATGAGCATGTCGGCCTTGCAGATGGCATAGGACTCGTCATTGAGTTCCTGGCCATACATGTTCAGGCGCGCTTGCGGATTGTGCGCCAGCAGGTGTTCCCCGGCGATCGACAGCATGCCGCCGGTGCCGGCCGTCGGGTCATAGATGGTGCGCACCACGGCAGCGCCCGGCGTCAGGACGTCGTCGTCCTCGATGAACAACAGGTTCACCATGAGTCGGATGACCTCGCGCGGTGTGAAGTGCTCCCCCGCCGTTTCGTTCGAGATTTCGGCGAACTTGCGGATGAGCTCTTCGAACACCAGGCCCATGCTGGCGTTATCGACCACGGAGGGGTGCAGGTCGATGTTGACGAATTTCTCCGTGACCAGGTAGAGCAAATTGGCCTTGGCCAGTCGCTCAACCTGAGTATGGAAATCGAAGCGTTCGAAGATGTCGCGCGCGGCTGGCGAGAATGCCTGGACGTATGCGTACAAGTTCTGGCGGATGTGGTCCTGGTCACCAAGCAGCTTTTCCAGATCCAACGGCGATGTGTTGTAGAAGCTTGTCCCCGACTTGCGCAGCAGGAAAGAATCGGGGTTGAGGCCCGCTTTCGTCTTGGCGTCAAACTCGGCGAGCACGGCTTGCTTTGTCGGTGCCAACACGCAATCGAGCCGACGCAGAACGGTGAACGGCAAGATGACGCGCCCATATTCAGATTGCTTGTAGTCGCCACGCAAAAGGTCCGCGACGGACCAAATGAATGCAGAAAGGGATTGAGGATTCATGGACTTCTAATACCCGCTATTAAT
The DNA here is from genome assembly GCF_041879325.1 of Achromobacter sp. JD417. Taxonomy (NCBI): domain Bacteria; kingdom Pseudomonadati; phylum Pseudomonadota; class Betaproteobacteria; order Burkholderiales; family Alcaligenaceae; genus Achromobacter; species Achromobacter sp. JD417. Next base: position 5,765,532 of record NZ_CP087159.1, read on the forward strand.
TTCAGCGTGTGACTTTAAACGATTGCATATCGGCAGGGCGGCCAGCCGCACGAGCTTGCATGCAAACTGGCTACGCTCACGTCGCCCGTGAAGGCGCGGCCGGCCCACGGACGCGTGACGGACATCGGAAATCAACCCGTACAGAGGCCATCACGCTCAATAGTCACTTGTCCTGCCATCGCCTTCTCAGCGTGCCGATGGAGGCGTCCGCGCGCAACGCTCGCCGATCAGGCCCGCACAAAGCAACCGATCCTTCCGGGAGGCCAAACAAGCGTTCAATGGTTTGACGGATCGTGCCTATTCGGGCATCGGCACGAGCCGCGCGGAGGCGTCCGCGACGCGCAGACACGGTGGCGAGGTCCGCATCATCGCCATCCGTAGCGGCTAATTCCCCATCAATTCCCTCTTCATCCGCCAAGGGCAATTCATCAATCGACTCCGACTCAACATCACTCGAGCTGACGCTTTCGACGGCCGCAGGTGCTTCCTCATCATTCGAGAACCAAGTGACCGCGTCCAATACCTGCCAGCAGCGGCCATCTTCCAAATGCAGGATCGCTTGGCCTTTGATAGGGGGAATGTCATCTCCGAATCTGGACAAGACATCTTCTTTAGCCGCAAATGCGTCGGATACGGCATGAAGCAATGCCGAGTTTCCCTGGACGATGAGGAAGTCGGAGCGGCCTGGCTCAGCGAAATTCGCGCTAAATGTACTGTACAGAGAGATGGTCGCCTTCTCTGACGGGTTTGCCTTTGCGAACCGGGCCAAGATCGGCTCCAGCACATCGATCAGATCCAATCCTGCTGCGTAGCGACTTTCGGCATTTACTTCAACGGAAGGGTGTGGTTCCGGACTGCGCAACAAGCCAAGTTCATTTATTTGTCGTTCCAACGTCACTCCAATCTCCATGAAAGTAAACGCACATTGATACAAATGGGCCTAATTAGATTTCTTAATGTAACTCAAGAAATGTTTTGATAATTGTGGCGACTGCTCTGCCTGCCCTTGTTCGAATCGCATGCATTAATTCGCAATAGCGCGGATTGCCGTAACACCGCAATAATCCGTCTACCAAACCGCCGTTCCTGCCCAGCCCCCTAACGGAGTCGCAACATGCGCGCCCGCGCACGAATCCTCTTCTGCCTGTTTGGCCTGGTCCTGGGATGGGCGCGCGTGGCGCTTGCGGCAGAGACGCCGCCGCCCGCCGCGCCGCCTGCCGCGATTCAGATGGCCGAGATTCCGCTGCGGGCGGACACGGATTTGCGGTACGCCGAGGGCGTGTTGCAGCGCGCGGCGACGGCGGATCCGGTGACCGCGCTGATGCCGCCGCTCGATGCCATCGCCAAATCCGCCGACGAAAAGCTCTACGAATTCCAGCCGGCCCAGCTGCGCAACTTTCCCATCATGCGGCTGGAAAGCCTGGAGCGGCACTGGCTTTTCGACGTGCGGCGGCTGGCGCGCTGGCGGGCCGACATGCGGCAGGCGACGGCCTGGTACGCCAGCGACGCGGCCGAGCTGCTGCGCCGGCGCACGGCCTGGCAGGCGATCAAGGACGCGCCGGGCGCGGCGGGGCTGCCGGCGGCACTGGCCGACCGCGTCGACGTGGTGATCGCGCAGTTGCTGGCGGCCAGCCAGGCGCTGTCCGTGCCGCTGTCGCGCCAGGTCGAACTGGAACAGCGGGCCAACGCGATCGAGGAACAGATCAAGGCAGGCCAGCGCCAGGTGATGGAAGCGATCAGCTACGTCGACGCGCGGCTATTGCGGGTGGATTCCCCGCCGCTCTGGGCGTTGGACTGGTCCGGAAGATCCGACCAGGACACCATGACCCTTCTGCGCCAGGGTCTGGACATCGAGGTCCGCTTCGCGCGCGACTACGGCGCCGCCGGCGCCAGCAATCAGCGCGCGCTGCACACATTGCAACTGCTGCTGCTGCCGCTGCTGATCTGGCTGGCCAGAAAAAGCCGCAACGCCATCCGCACCGGCGTCATGAGCGAAACCGCCGCCGGTGTGCTCGGGCGGCCCATCTCCACGTGGGTCTTGCTGTCGATGATGGGCGTGCTGGCCCTGGAGCCGGACGCGCCGTTGATGGTGCAGCAGATCGCCCTGGTGCTGGCGGCGGTGCCGGTGCTGCGCCTGCTTCCGCCCGCCAGCCGCCGGCATCTGGACCATTGGCCGCGCGTCATCACCGTGCTATTCCTTGCCGAGCGGCTGGGCTTCCTGTTCCTGGCCAACACCCTCTTCTATCGGCTGTCGACCGTGGCCGCGGCGGTGGCGGCCCTGACGGCCATTCTGTGGCTCCTGGCGCGCGGACGGCGCCAGACCTATCCGCCCGGCTCGGAGCGGCTGGTGCGCGCCTTGCGCGCCGTCGCCTGGTGCGCGGCGGGGCTGCTGTGCGTGTCGCTTGGCGCGAATCTTATCGGTAATGTGTCGCTGTCCGAGATGCTGACCAGCGGCATCATCGGCAGCGGCTACTTCGGGCTGGTGCTGTACGCGGGCGTGACCGTCATCATCACGTTGCTGCAGCTTCTGCTGGCCCGCCAGGGCATCTCACGCTTCCGGCTGGCGCGCGAACATGCGCCGCCGCTGGTGCTGCTGCTGATCCGTCTTGTCAGCGCCGCCGCGGTCGTGGGCTGGGCGGTCTACACCATGGACCGCTTCCGCGTCCTGCGCGCCACCTACGCCTTCGTGACGCAGGTGCTGTCCTACACGCTGGAAGTCGGCGAGGTCTCGATCAGCCTGGGCAACATCCTGGTCTTCGCGATCTCGGTCGTGATTGCCTTCTGGGCCGCGCGCGCGGTGCGTCTTATCCTGCACGACGAGGTTCTGACCCGCATGTCGCTGCCTCGCGGCGTCGGCAACAGCATCGCCTCGCTGTCGTACTACCTGGTGCTGCTGCTGGGATTGGGCATCGCGCTGTCGGCCGCGGGTTTCCAGACCAGCCAGCTCACCATCGTGTTCGGCGCCTTGGGCGTGGGCATCGGCTTTGGCCTGCAGGGCGTGGTGAACAACTTCGTGTCGGGCCTGATCCTGATGTTCGAGCGGCCGATCCAGCCCGGCGACGTCGTGGAGATCGGCGGCACGTCGGGCCAGGTAAGGGATATCGGCATGCGCGCCACCCGCATCAAGACGTTCGACGGCGCCGACGTGATCGTCCCGAACGGCACGCTGCTGTCCGACAAGCTGACCAACTGGACGATGCTGGACCGCAGCCGCAGGATCGAGATCAGCATCGGGCTGGCCTACGGCACCGACCCGCGGCAGGTGCTCGCGCTGCTGGACGACGTCGCGCGGCAGACGCCGGGCGTCGTCACGGAGCCTGCGCCGATGGTGCTCTTCATGGGCTTTGGCGCCAGCACGCTGGATTTCAGCTTGCGCGCGTGGACTTACGACTTCGACCGGTGGATCGAGATCCGCAGCGACATGCTGGCGCGGATGTACGACACGCTGCGGGACGCGGGCATTCAGATCCCCTTTCCGCAGCGGGACTTGCACTTGCGCAGTGTTTCGGAAGAGGCGGGCCGTGCGATCTTCGCGGCCAGGCCGGCCGACCCGCAAGGGCCTGGCCCCGCGCGAACCGGCAGCCGCGACGGCGGCCAGCCGTCAGGGGCTTGAACGGCCAGTTGCGGGCACGCATGAGCGGCCGCGCTGCCCGGCGCACCGCTTCACCCGCCGGCCATCACCGGCACCGTCAACCCGTTCTTCACCCGGCTCATCACCACCAGCGTCGAGAACCGCTTCACGTTCGGATTGCCCCAGAAGTAACGCTGCGCGAACACCTCGTATTCGGCCATGTCGCGCATGGTGAGCGTCAGCACGAAATCGACCTCGCCCGTCACCGACAGGCATTGCATGATTTCGGGCGCGTTCTGCATGGCGCGCTTGAACTGGTCGAGTTTGTCGGCGCGTTCGCTTTCCAATGACACCAGCACGACCATCGTGATGCCGCGGCCCACGGCGGCGGGGTCGACGACGGACACGTCCGCCGTCACCACCTTGGCTTCGCGCAGCCGCTTCATGCGGCGTAGGCACGATACCGGCGACAGGTTCACGCGTTGCGCGACGTCCTGGCTGGTGCGCTGGTTGTCTTCCTGCAGGCTTTGCAGGATCTGCAGGTCGAAATCGTCTAGTTCCATGAGGCGCTCGGAACGCGGGGAAATGGCGCCCAGGATGGCGCGGGGAGAAGCTATTCGAGGATTCTAATCGGGGCGGCGATGCAATCCTTCGCCATTTCGACGGGAAACTTCATTTCGGGGCCGCGGGACGCAGGAATTATTCAGGCCGCTTGCTTACACTGGGAGCCCTCCGCCCGCAGATGCGGGATTTTTCACGCAGCACCCGCAATGCCCTCACTCCAGTTGTTCCTGCTGTTCCTGGCCGCCGATGCGGCCTTGAAGCTTACGCCCGGCCCCGACATGGCGCTTACGCTGTCGCGAGGCATGACGCAGGGATTCCGCCCCGCCTTCCATAGCGTGCTGGGCAACGTGGCCGCCGGGTTCATCCAGGTGCCCGCCGTGGTGCTGGGGCTGGCGTCGGTGCTGCGAACCTTTCCCACGCTGTTCGTCGGCATCAAGGCGGCGGGTGGCCTGTACCTGGGCTACCTGGGCATCAAGGCCATGATCCGGTGCGCGAACGCCGCCGAGGTGTCGCTGGCGGCCCAGCCCAGCGACGCGCGCGACGCCTTCTGGCAGGGCTTCATCACCAATCTGCTGAACCCGAAGGTGCTGCTTTTCATGATCGCCTTCCTGCCGCAGTTCACCTCGCCGGACAACGGACCGGTCTGGATCCAGATGCTGGTGCTGGGCGTCACGATGAAGGCGCTCAGCCTGCCCTACGGCAGTTGCTTTGCGTACGGCGCGTCGCGCATCCGCGGCTGGGTCGGACGCAACCCCTGGTTCCTGCGCATGCAACAGGGGCTGCTGGGCGCAATCATGTTCGGGCTGGCGATCTACGTGCTGATTTCCACGGCGATGCATCCACAGCCCTGACCGCTCATTCGCCCGCCTGAACCGACGACGCCATTGCACACCCTCAGCCTTCCATGACCGCCGCCACCTTGAACAACGGACACCCCAGCGCCACGTCCACCCTGCTGCCCACCCTGTCGCTGATCGGCGCCATGGCCTCCTTGTGCGTGGGCACGTCGTTCGCCAAATCGCTGTTTCCCGAAGTGGGCGCGCAAGGCACCACCGCATACCGCATCGTCATCGGCGCCATCATCCTGCTGGCCCTCTGGCGGCCCTGGCGCTTTCCGCTCACGCGCCGCAACGCCGCAAAGATCGCCCTGTATGGCGTGACGCTGGCGTGCATGAACCTGCTGTTCTACATGGCGCTCAAGACCCTGCCGCTGGGCATTGCCATTGCCATCGAATTCACCGGGCCGCTCACGCTGGCCGTCGTGCTGTCGCGGCGCGCCATCGACTTCGTCTGGATCGCCTGCGCGCTGGCCGGCCTGATCCTGCTGATCCCCACCGGGCAGTCCGTGCACGATCTCGATCCGCAAGGCATCGCGTACGCACTGGGCGCTGCCGTGTGCTGGGCGCTGTACATCATCTTCGGCAAGATGGCCGGAAACGTGCATGGCGGACAGGCCACGTCGCTGGGCCTTCTGGCGGCCACGATGGTGGCCCTGCCGGTCGGCGCGGCGCACGCGGGCATGGCGCTATTGGATCCCAAATTGATCCTGGCCGGCGTGGCCGTCGGCATCCTGTCCAGCGCCCTGCCTTACTCGCTGGAAATGGTGGCGCTGCGGCGGCTGCCGCAAAAGACCTTCGGCGTGCTGCTCAGCATGGAGCCGGCGATGGGCGCGCTGGCGGGGGTTGTCGTCTTGAACGAGCACCTGTCCCAGACGCAATGGCTGGCCATTTGCGGCATCATCATCGCGTCCGCGGGCTGCGCAGCCACGGCGCAGCGTAGCCGCAAGGCGCCGATTCCGGCGCCTGATTGATCAGACCCCTGCGCGCGCGGACGGTGTCTCACCAGGTGTCTGACACCCTGGGGAGAGGATCGTCCGCTTGCAGCGGTATCTCAACGGGTGTCAGACACCGCCGCAACAAATTGCTCGCCCCTCGTACCCCTCACTAGGTGTCTGACACCCTGGGGAGAGGATCGTCCGCTTGCAGCGGTATCTCAACGGGTGTCAGACACCGCCGCAACAAATCGCCCGCCCCTCGTACCCCTCACCAGGTGTCTGACACCCTGGGGAGAGGATCGTCCACTTGCAGCGGCATCTCAACGGGTGTCAGACACCGCCGCAACAAATTGCTCGCCCCTCGTACCCCTCACCAGGTGTCTGACACCCTGGGGAGAGGATCGTCCGCTTGCAGCGGCATCTCAACGGGTGTCAGACACCGCCGCAACAAATTGCTCGCCTCTCGTACACCTTGCGGCGGCTGTTACCCGCCCGCTCACTCGGCCGACAGCCCCTTGCTCCGGATGACCGCGCCCCAGCGCGCGTGCTCCTGGCGCGCGTATGCCTCGAACGCCTGCGGCGTGCTGCCCGCCGGTTCCATGCCCTGCAAGGTAAGCTGCTTGACCACGTCCGGCGAGGCCAGGGCTTGCCGGATTGCGCGGCTAAGCGTCTCCACCACCGGCGCCGGCGTGCCGGCCGGGGCCACCACGCCCTGCCAGGCCGCCGCCTCGAAAGCCGGACCGCCCGCCTCGGCAAAGGTCGGCACCGTGGCAAGTTGTCCGGATCGTGCGGCGGACGGCACCGCGATGGCATGCAGCCTGCCCGCCTGGATCAGCGGCCGCGCGGCGGCCAGGTCCGCCATCATCAGCGGCACCACGCCGGCAGCAACGTCCTGAAGCGCCGGCGGCGTCCCCTTGTACGGCACGGCCGTGGCGCGTCCCCCGATCGTTTCCATGAACAATTCCATCGCCAGATGGTGCGGACTGCCCACGCCCAGCGAGGCGTAACTGCCCGGCTCGTTGCGCTTCAGATAGGTCTTGACGTCGTCCAGCGTGCGCAGCCCGGAATCCGGGGCGGTCACCAGGACGATGGGCAGCGCCACCAGTGTGGACACCGGCGTGAAATCGGCCTGGGGATCGTAGGGCAAATCGCTGTAGAGCCACGGGTTGAGCGCCAGCGTGCTCATGCCGGCGGTCAGCACCGTGTAGCCATCCGGCTGCGCGCGCGCGGCCTCTTGCGCGGCGACGATGGTGGCCGCGCCGGGCCGGTTCTCGACCACCACCGGCTGGCCCAGCGTCTGGCCGACATGCCGGGCCACGATGCGCGTGGCCAGATCGCTCCCGCCACCAGCACTGAACGGCACCAGCCAGCGAATGGGGCGATCGGGATACCCGGCCGCCACCGACGCGGCCGGAATGGCCGCAGCCAGCGCAGCCGACAACAGCATGCGCAGCACGCCCTGAAACATGAAGTTCACTCCTTTTGCACTTCGATTGGGGGCATTGCGCGGGATCAGGCGCGGGCGGCGTTCAGCCAACGCAGGCCGGCCGAGGTCGCGCCCGCGGGGCGGTACTCGCAGCCGATCCAGCCGCCGTACTGCAACTCACGCAGCACGCCGAAGATCCAGCCGTAATCGAGTTCGCCGCGGTCGGGCTCCTGGCGCAGCGGCACCCCGGCGATCTGCAGATGGCCGACCCGCCCGGTGGGCAGGTATTCGCGCAGCTTGGCGGTGACGTCGCCCTCGACGATCTGGCAGTGGTAGAGGTCCATCTGGACTTTCAGGTTGGGCGCGTCGACAGCCTGCACGACGGCGTGCGCGTCGTCCTGGCGGTTCAGGAAGTAGCCGGGGATGTCGCGCGTGTTGATCGGTTCGATCAGCAGTGTGACGCCGGCGGACCGGGCCTCGCGCGCAGCCCAGTCCAGATTGGCCAGATAGCAGTCCCGCATCTCATCGCGCGACGCGTCCGGCGGCACTACGCCCGCCATCACGTGGACGTTGGAACAAGACAGCGCGGTGGCATAGCAGAGCGCCTGCTCGATGCCGGCCTGGAATTCTTCCTGCCTGCCCGGCAGCGCCGCCAGGCCGCGGTCGCCCTGCGCGGTGATGCCGGGCGGCGCATTGAACAGCACCTGCGCCACGCCGGCGGCATCCATGCGCTCGCGCACGAACGCGGCAGGCGCTTCATACGGAAACATGCATTCCACGCCCGCGAAGCCGTCGGCCGCTGCCGCCGCATAGCGGTCCAGGAACGCATGTTCCGGGTACATCATCGACAGATTGGCGGCGAACTTCAGCATGGCGGGCTCCTGGCGCGTGATGCCGCCGCGGGCGGCGGCATCCGCCGAAAATAGCACAGCCGGGCGCCGCCCCCAACCCGGTCAGTACGTCATGCGCACGCCCAGCAGCACGCTGCGGCCGGGCAGCGGCGCCACCGACGAGATGAACGACGCGTGGTTGTAGGCCAGCTTGTTCAACAGATTGGTGCCGCGCAGGTAGACCTCGTAGCCCGTCGCGCCGTACTGACCGCGATATGCGACGACCGCGTTGACCATGTTGTAGCCCGGGGTGGTGTCCTCGTACGCCGCAATGTCCTTCTGCGCGAACACGCGGGCGTATTCGACGCCGCCCGACCACTGCTGCCACTTGAAGTTGCCGCGCACGCCCGCGCGCCCCGCCGGAATGCGCGGCAGATTGCCGTCGCCGCCCGTCAGCCTGCCGCGCACGTAGTCGCCAAACACCGCCGCCGAGAACACCGGCGTGAACTGGTGCCGCAGCTCGCCTTCCACGCCCGTGAATTCCGCATCCTGCTGGGTGTATTCGATCAGGCGGAAATCCTCGAAGCGATCCAGCGTATTGGCGTAGATGTAGTTCTTGACGCGGTTGTGGAACACGCTGGCCGAGAACGTCGTGTCGCCCGAATGCTTGCGCAGCGTCAGGTCGATGTTGTGCGACGTTTCGCGCGTCAGGTCCGGATTACCCAGTTCATACGTATTGGTGGCAAGGTGAACCCCGTCCGCATACAGCTCCTGCGCGTTGGGCAGGCGCTGCGAGCGCGACAGCGACAGCGCCACCGAATACTGCGGCGCGAAGTCCCAGATCGCGGCGGCCGACAGCGACGTGCCCGACAGGCTGCTGCGCGGCGCGCCGCCCGACGGCGACACGCGCTGCCAGTCCTGGCGCGCGCCCAGCTCGAACCGCCAGTCGTTCAACTGGTATTCCTCCAGCACGAAAATGCCGTTCGACCGGGTCTTGCTGGGCGGCAGGAACGCCTCTTCGCCTTCGGCGCTGAAATCGCTGTACGCATTCTGCAGACCGATCACGCCGCGCCACCCGGCAATGGGCTTGTGCTGCAGCTCCACCCGCATGTCGTAGCCCTTGTTCTTGAAGCGCGTGCCAACCTCGCCGCCTTCGATCTCGTCGTGCTGATAGTCCGTCAGGCCGCCGCGAAAGCGGATCTTCTCGAAGCCGGCAAACGGATCCTGGTATTCCGCGCGCAGATCCACCCGGTTGCTGCGCAGCTTCACGTAGGGCACGCCGCCATGCTCGTGATCGTGGTCGTGGTCTTCCTCGCCCTCGTCGCCGTGGTCATGATCGTGGCCGCCGCAGTGCAGATGCGTGCCGTGCGGGTGGCACCCTTCGTACTCGTGGTTGTGGCCGGGCAGGCCGTATTCGCTTTGCAGATGCGTGAAGGCCACGCCCACATAGCCGCGCGGCGTGATCCACGACATGCCCACCGAGCCCTGCGTCGATTTGCTGTACGACCCTTCCAGCGTGCCGCCGGGCCAATCCGGCACGTCGTAGTCGCTGGTGCGGCGCTTCATGCCTTCGACGCGCACCGCGAACTGGCCTTCGCCCGCCGTGATGCCCACGGCACCGGCGCGCTCCTTGGTGCCGGTGGCGCCGCGCAGCTCGGCTTCGGCGGCGATGCCCTTCTCCGGCACCTCGGTGGGGATTTTCTTGTCCACCACGTTCACCACGCCGCCGATCGCGCCGCCGCCGTACAGCAGCGTGGCCGGCCCGCGCAGGACTTCGATGCGATCAGCCAAAAGGGGCTCGACCGTCACGGCATGGTCAGGAGAGATAGCCGAGGCGTCCATCACTTCGGACCCATCGGACAGCACCTTCACACGGGGCGCGGTCTGCCCACGGATCACCGGGCGGCTGGCGCCGCCGCCAAACGTGTCGCTGTTCACGCCCGGCAGGTTCTTGAGGGTCTCGCCCAGCGTCCCGTTGCGCTGCTCGATCAGCGCGTCACCTTCCAGGACCGAGGCGGGCAGCGTGGTGCTGTTCAAGTCCAGCCCCAACGGGTTGGCGGACACGGTGATCGGCGCGACGATCTGCGCGCGCGTTTCGCTCGCGGTCTGCGCCTGCGCCACGGGCGCCATCAGCATCAGCGAGCACACCAGCGGTTTCAAGGGCGCCCGGCCATGCCGACGGCTGCGCGAGGCCCTGACGCGTGCTTTCCCCAACCCCTGCTTTTTTCCTTTCATCTTCGCTCTCTCGGATGTTATATCATTACAAAACGCAGACGGATGATATAACATTTCATAACTGATGCAGCAGCTCCCCGAATGAAAAAGCGCGATTCCCTTGCAGGAATCGCGCTTCGATGACGCGGCCAACGATGAAACGGATAACCGGAAGGGCGGGAACGGCGCCCGCCCGTCGATCAGCCCGCCTTGAATTCCTTGTTCCAGAACTCGAGCATGTCCGCCTTCTTCTCGGTCAAGCCCTTCAGGTCGTAGGCGTGCAGCAGCTTGACCTCGGCGTCCGAAAAGCCCACCCGCTTCAAGGCTTCCGGCAACTGCGCGTTGGTCACGGTGGGCGCGTAGCCCATCTTTTCGGCAAAGCCGATCTGCCCTTGCGGATCCAGCATGGCGTTCAGGTAGGCCCAGGCCGCATCCTTGTTGCGGCTGTTCTTGGCGACGGCCGCTTCAAACGACACCGGCACAGAGCCTTCCTTGGGGATGACGAAGCCCAGCGGCAGACCGCTGTCCTTCCATTGCAGCGCGCGCGCCTTCCACATGACGGCGATCGCGATTTCGCCGGACTTGAAGGCGGCGGCAACGGCTTCGTTGGACGGGTAGATGCGCGGCGCGTTGGGCTTGAGCTTGGCCAGAAAGCGCTTGCCGCCCTCGAAGTCCTTGGTGTTGCCGTCCGCGCCCAGGCCCACGAAGACCGAGTTGTAGAGATAGAGAATGTCGGAGAAGCCGACCTGGCCCTTCCACTTCGGATCCAGCAGCACCTGCAGCGAATCCGGCGGGGTCGGGAACTTCTCGGTGTTGTAGACCAGGGTCATCGCGCTGAAGATGTGCGGAATCGAATACGGCGTCTTCAGCGTGTCGATGGCGTTTGCCAGGTTGGGCAGCTTCTTGGTGTCCAGCGGCTCCAACGTGCCCGAGCGCTCGGCGTCGTACATGTCGACTTCGCCCAGCAGCGCCACGTCCATGCTGCCGCGGCGCGAGTTCTTCTCGGCGCGCAGCTTGGTCACGCGCCCCACGGCGTTGCCCGTGTCGTAGACCACCTTCACGTCCTGCTTGGCGACGATGGGATTGATGATCTGCTGCAGCAGGTTCTGGTAATCGCCGCCCCAGGTGCCCACCACGATTTCCTTTTCGGCCGCATTGGCCATGCCGGGCAGCCACCCCAGGGCGGGCGCCAGGGCCAGGCCGGAGGCAGTCTTGATGAAGCCACGGCGATTCAGGTTTTTCTCTTGCATAACAACCTCGTATCGAAGGGAACTGACGACTTGCTACGATGCGCCGCGCGGCAGGCCAGTCTGGCGCGCGGCCTTGGGTTCAACAGGATTCAGACCAGCATTTGCACCGGCGCATCCGGCGAGGACGCGCGGATCTCGTCGGCCTCGATGTCACGCGCGATCACGATGATCGCGTCGCGCGCATCGGGCTGCCGCGTCAGCCGCTGCGGCAGGCTGAACGTCGAGCCGACCGACTGGATCAGGATGGGTTCCTCGCAGTCCGTGACGCGCACCACCGCCTTCACGCGTAGCAGGCGGTCGCCGCACAGCCCGGCCAGGTTATCCAGCCACTCGGAAAAATCGGTCCAGCTGATGCCGCTTTGCGCGCGCGCCGTGATGACGCGGATGCGCGGATGCGCCGCGCCCTGCCCGCCTGCGGCAAGCACTCGCGCCGCAAGGCCGGCCAGGTCGGACGTGCCTTGTGACGGCGCGAACGCGGCCTGCACCGCGCGCCGGCGATCCGGTTCCGCGACGATCTCGGCAAGCGGATTCAACGCCTCGGCGCGCGCGGCGCGTTCGCCCAGCGCGCCGGGCACGGCCGGGAGCAGATCGGTCTTGGTCAATACGATGCGATGGGCCGCGCCAAACTGCGCCATCGCTTCGTCCATCTCGGCCAGCGCGTCGGAATCACGCGCGCAGTCGTCGGTGCAGACCACCGTCAGCCGCAGGCCGCGGCTGGCCAATTCCGGATCCGCCAGCGACGCGATGATGGGTCCGGGCCGCGACAGGCCGCTGCACTCCAGGACGACGCGTTGCAACGGACCCTCGCCTTCAGGCCGGGGCGCATCCAGCAGCGCGCTCAGCGTGTAAACCAGATCGCTGCGCAACGAGCAGCACACGCAGCCGTTGGCCATCAAGGTCATCGGCACGTTGTCGCTGTCGTTGGCCACGATGGCCCCGTCCACGCCGACCTCGCCCGCCTCGTTGACGATCACGCCCGTATCGCGCGATTCCGGATCGCGCAGGTAGTCCACCAGCAGCGTGGTCTTGCCGCTGCCCAGGAACCCGCACAACAGGAAAAGATCGACGGCCATCAGGTCACGTCCTCGCCCGGGTCGCAGGGCGACCCAGCCGGCGCGCCGCCGGTGGGCGGGCGCTCGCCGTCGGGATCGTCGGCCCAGCTGTCCCGCACCATCGCGCGCACGTCCGCCAGCAGCTCGGCGGTGTCGTACACCACGCCCGACTTGATGGTGGTCTGCAGACAGCGCTTCCATTCGACCTTGGCAGTGTCGTCGTTCAAGCGCATGGCGCCGGTGCCGAACAGCAGCTTGAAGTCGGTGAGCGGATTCTGGTCGTGGATCAAGAGGTCGGCGCGCTTTTGCACATCGATGGAGCCGGTGTCGTCATCGATGCCCAGCAGCGCCGCGCTGTGCGACGTGGCCGCGCGCAGCACCTCGATGGGATGAAAGCCCGCTTCCTGCAGCAGTTCCAGTTCGCGGATGAAGCCGAAGCCGTAGATCTGGTAGATGAAGCCCGAATCGCTGCCCGCGCAGACGCGTCCGCCCAGGTTCTTGTATTCGTTGATGAACTGCATCCACAGCCGGTAGTTCTGCTTCCATTCGATTTCGTTGGTGGTGCTCCAGCGGTACCAGTAGGCGCCGTGGCCGCCGCGTTGCGGCTGAAAGTAGCGCCACACCGCCTTCCACGTGTACTCGTCGTGCCAGTCCGCGCGTCGCGCGCGCATCAGGTCGCGGTTGGCGTCGTAGATGTTGAAGGTGGGCACGAAGGTGTGACCGATTTCCAGGAACTCGTCCATGACCTGGCGCCACTTGGCCGAACCTGGCTGCGCGGCCTGCATGAAGGTCTGGCCCGCCACCGCGAAGCGGTAGTACTCGTCGCTGTAGTTGTAGTCCGTGGGAAACGACTGCACCACGCGGTCTTCGAACAGCGCCTCGGGCAGGCCGTAGTAGTGTTCGGAGCTGGTCAGCCCCCAGCGCGCGGATTTCAGCGCATTCACGCGCGTCACCGCCATCTGGGCGTGATGGCAGCCCGAACGCAGGCCTACCTTGGCCGCTTCGTCCAGCGCCGCTTCCATGATGGCCGGCGGCGCGCCAAAGAACTTGATGCCGTCCGCGCCGCGCGCGGCCAGCTTGCGCACCCATTCGCGGCCCTGCTCCGGCGTGTGGATGGTCTTGACGCGGTCGTTCACGGCGGGAAACACGGAATGCACGATCATGCGCGGCGCCGCGATCTGGTTGGCCGCGGACAGCTCGCGCTGCTCCATCGTCCAGCCCAGGCCGCCCATCGCGCCCATCTCGCGCACGGTGGTCACGCCATGCGCCAGCCACAGCTTGTAGATGTAGTCGGCGGGCGGCACGATGCCGCTCATCGCGTGATACGGCGTGCCGATGTGCGCGTGCGCGTCGACAAAGCCGGGCGTCACGAACTTGCCGTGGCAGTCGATTTCGTGATCGCCGGGGCCGGGACGGCGTTTGGGGTCGATGGCCTTGTGCGGCGTGCCCACGTTGACCAGCGCGGTGATGCGATCGTTCTCGATCACGATATCCACCGGGCCCCAGGGCGGCGCGCCGGTGCCGTCGATGATCGTGGCCCCGCGCAGGATCAGCCGCGGAAACGGCCCCAGGCCGCGGTCGCGGGGCGCGGGCGCCGAGGGCGGATGCCACCCCTTGGCCGCGTTGACGTCGCGGGATTCCTCGCCGACTTCCGATTGCGAAAACGTGGGATCGCTCATGGCCCCTACACCCCCAGGTCGTTATGTTCGATGACGCCGCCCTTCATGATGAGGCCGATGTGCTCGCCCTGCCCCAAGAGGCACGACAGGTCGCGGTACGGATCGCCGTCCACCAGCAGGATGTCGGCCAGCGCCCCTTCCTGGATGCGGCCCAGCTGGCCGACCTGGTTCAGCACTTCGGCCGCCGTCGTGGTGGCGCACTGGATGACCTCCTGCGCGGACAGCACCTCGCGGCGGATACGGAATTCGTCGCTTTGCAGGCGCTGTGACGGGCCCAGCAGGTCCGAGCCGTAACCGATCTTCACGCCCGCCTTCTTGTAGATTTCAAGTGAATGCAGGCCCGCGGTGCGCACCGTGGCAATCTTGGCCACGGAATCGGCCGGCAGACCGTAGTCGGCGCCTTCGTTGGCCAGCGCTTCATAGGTCACCAGCGTCGGCACCACGAAGGCGCCCTTCTCGGCCATGAAACGCGCCACGCGCTCGTCGACCAGGTTGCCGTGCTCGATGGTGCGCACGCCGTTGCGGATGGCGCGCTCGATGGCGTCGGCGGTATAGGAATGCGCCATCACGTACGTCTGGCGGCTGGCCGCCTCATCGACGATGACGCGGATTTCCTCTTCGGAGTAGCCAAAGGACGCAATGGGATCGGTGGGCGACGCCACGCCGCCCGAGGCCATCATCTTGATCTGGTCCGCGCCCATCTGCAGTTCCTGGCGCACTGCCTTGCGCACGTCGTCGATGCCGTCGGCCACGCGGCCGATGTCGCCCGCCCGGAAGCAGCAGCCGCAAAAGCTCATGGGACGCAGGTGGTCCGAACGCGGACGCGGATCGCCGTGGCCGCCCGTCTGGCTGATGGCGCGGCCCGAGATGAACAGGCGCGGTCCCTTGACCGTGCCTTCGTTGACGGCGCACTTCAGGCCCCAGCCCGCGCCGCCCGCATCGCGCACGGTGGTAAAGCCCCGGCGCAGCATGGCCGCCATGATGGGCACCGCGCGCATCATCACCAGCGCGTCGGGCAGGACGCCCTGCGTGCTGAGATTCAGCTGCGTGGCCAGCACATGCACGTGCAGGTCGATGAGGCCGGGCATCAGCGTGCGGCCCGCGGCGTCGATCACCCGCGCCGAGGACGCGGTGATCGGCTTGTCCGACACTTCCTTGATGACGCCGTCCTCCACCAGGACGTGGTGCCCTTCCAGCAGCTCGGATTGCAGCGGATCGAGCAGGTTTGCATTCTTGAACAGCACAGCGGACATGAGAATTTCCTTCGGGGGATGTCTGGGTCAGGACGCCATGGTCTTGATGTAGCGCCGGTGGATCAGCCAGTTGGATATCAGTGCGATGACGAGCGTGCCGCAGACCAGGATGACCGCCAGCGCGGCGCCAAACGGCCAGTTCGAGGCTTTGGTGATCTGGTCATACAGCGCCGGCGCCATCATGGTCAGGCCCGAGCCGCCCAGCAGCACTGGCGTGGCGTACGCGTTCATGCACAGGATGAACACCAGCATCGTGCCCGCCGCCACGCCCGGCGCGGCGATCGGCAAGACGATGCGGCGGAAGGTGGTGAAGAAGCTGGCGCCCACATTGCGCGCGGCCTCTTCCACGGACAGGTCCATGCCTTCCAGCACGCTTTGCAGCGTCAGGATCAGGTACGGCATGACGACTGCAGTGGTGCCGATGACGACGGCGGTCGGCGTGTACATCAGCGTCAGCGGCTTGTCGATGATGCCCAGGCCCTGCAGCACGGCGTTGACCACGCCGGCGTTGCCCAGCGCCACCATCCAGCCGGCCGCGCGCACCACGTTGCCCACCATCAGCGGAAACACCAGGAGGATCACGAACAGGCTCTTGTAGCGGCTTTGCGTGCGCGCCAGGAAGTACGCCACCGGAAAGCCCAGCACCAGCGCCAGCACCGTGCACAGCGCCGCGATGCCCAGCGTGGTGAAGAAGATGTCGCGGTAGTAGGGGTCGCCGAAGAACTTGGCGTAGTTCTCGAACGTGAAGGCGGTCTGCATCATCTCGACCGGGTCGAAATGATTGAAGCTGTAGCGCGCCAGCTGAAGGATCGGGATCATGATGATCACCAGCACCACCAGCGAGGCCGGAAAGGCCAGCCCGGGGCCCAGCCATCGGCTGGGGCGCCCATCCTGCGTTGCGGTCGTCATGGCGCCTCCTATTGCGTGAAGGCGACGCAGTCGTCGGGCTCGAAGCACGCATAGACGCGCTCGCCGGCGGCTGGCGGCGCGCCGCGCGCGCCCGCATTGACGATCTGGCTGATCAGGCGGTCGCCGCCATCGAGCTGCACCCGCACCTCAAGCACCGACCCCAGGTACAGCGACGACTCGATCACGCCCGGCAGCGCGTTGCCGCCGGTCGGCTGCGTCTGCAGGCGCACGCGCTCCGGCCGCACGCCCAGATGCGTGGCGTTGCCGCCGCCCGGCGCCGCGATGCGCTGGCCGGCCTTGGTCTCGAACTGATCGCCGGCCTGGCCGCGTCCCGTGAAGACGTTCATCTTGCCCAGGAAGTCCGCCACGAAGAGGTTGGCGGGCCGCTCGTACAGCGTGTCGGGCGCGCCCACCTGCTGCACGATGCCGTCGTGCATGATGGCCATGCGGTCCGCAATCGCCAACGCCTCTTCCTGGTCGTGCGTGACAAAGACGGTGGTCAGGCCCAGGCGCCGCTGCAACGCGCGGATTTCCTCGCGCACTTCCAGGCGCAGCTTGGCGTCCAGGTTGGACAGCGGTTCATCCAGCAGGAACACCTTGGGTTCGATCGCCAGCGCGCGCGCAATCGCCACGCGCTGCTGCTGGCCGCCGGACAACTGGCGCGGATAGCGGTCGCGCAGCTCAGTCATGCGCACCATGTCCAGCACGCGCCGGATCTTCGCATCGCGGTCGGCCTTGGGCACCTTGTGCATTTCCAATCCGAACGCCACGTTCTCGGCCACCGTCATGTGCGGAAACAGCGCATAGCGCTGGAACACCATGCCGGTGTCGCGCTTGTGCACCGGCAGCCGTGTGACGTCGGTTTCGCCAATGCGGATGCGCCCCGACGTCGGCGTGATGAAGCCGGCAATCATGCGCAGCGTCGTCGTCTTGCCGCAACCGCTGGGCCCCAGGAAGGTGACCAGCTCGCCTTCGGCAATCTCCAGGGAAAAATCCGACACCGCGACCGCCGCGCCGAACTGCTTGCGGATGTTTTCGATTGAGACCTTCGCCATTTCTTACACCACCTGACTGAGTTTCACGTAGCGGTCGGTCACAAGCATGATGATGCCCAACAGCAGGATTTGCACCGAGGCCACCGACGCGATGGTCGGGTCCAGGTTGAATTCGAGGTACTGCATGATCGCGATCGGCAGCGTCGTGCGCCCAGGGCCCACCAGCGACAGCGACAGTTCCAGGTTCTCGAACGACACGACAAAGCTGAACAGCGCCGCGGCGACGATGGACGGCCGCAGCATGGGCAGCGTGACGCGCATGAATGCCCTGGGCGCGCTTGCGCCCAGGTTGCGAGCGGCTTCCTCGATGGAGCCGTCCAGCCCGGCCATGCCCGCCGTGACCAGACGCACGGTCCACGGAATGGTGAGGCACACGTGCGCAATGACCAGACCGCCGAACGTGCCGACCAGATCCTGGTCCAGCACGTTTTCAGCGCGCAGGTAAAAGAGATAGACGGCCACGCCCGCGACGATGCCGGGAATCAGCAGCGGCGACAGCAGCAAGGTGTTGACGCCCTTGCTGCCCGCGAAGCGGTAGCGCGCAATCGCAACCGCCGCCAGCACGCCCATCACCACGCCGATGAACGCGGCCACCAGCGACACCTGCAGGCTGAAAAGGAAGCCGTTGGCGAACGCGGGGTTCTCCCAGGCCTTGACGTACCAGGAGAGCGTATAGCCCGATGGCGGGAAATAGAGGATGGCGTCCTTGAAGAAGCTCAGCCAGACCACCAGCACGATGGGGCTAAGCATGAACGCATACATGAGAACCACGAAAACGCGGTGCAGCCACGTGGCCCACGGGATCACGCGCACTGGCTTGTCCCGCGAGACCGCGACGGCTGAATCCAAAGGAGGTGCATTATGCAAATCCGGTTCCTTTCAGCAACTGCCGGCTCGGTTTGAAACTCCTCCGAAAGACTCTGCGGTCCCTACGGTTAACCGAAGCATATCGACCGGTTGCTGCCCGGCTCAAGTAGGGATAACCCACGGCACGCCAAAACTCGCGGGTTATCCCTGCAGTAGCCCCGCCGCGGGTGCAACCCGCTGCGAACGCTGGCCGCGGCAGGTGCAACCTGCGCTGCAGCCAGCAGCTACCGCGCCCCCGCCATCGCTGCGCCGCCCGGGCCGCGCGTCAGGAATCGGCAGCGCGAAGGGCAGCCGATGGGGATGCGGCCGCCGCGCCGATCCACGCGGTCAGCGCCATCGACATCAGGGCTAGCAGCGACGGATACAGCATGCTCAGGTTGCGCGCCTCGCCTTCGGCGGCGAACAGCAGGAAGAGCGGCACGTTGACCGCCAGCGCCATCAGCACGTGCACGCGAAACGGCGTGGGCAGCAGGCGCCAGCCGGTCGCGGCCACGCCCGCGATCATCAGCACCATCACGGCGCTCAAGCCCTTGGGCAGCGCAACGCCGTAGGTGCTTTCGGTGCGGAACCAGTTGCCCGGATCCAGGAAGTAGAAGAAATTCGCGCCCGGCTGGAAGCTCACCGCGCCGCCGGGATTGCCCGCGTAGCGCATGCGCAGCGCCAGATACACGCAGCCGCAGACGAACAACAGTGCCGCCACGACGCCTGCTGCCTTCACGCGCGGCAAGCTGCGCCGCAGAAACGGATACAGCGTCACCACATAGAAGAAGAACGCCTCCTTGTTCCATGTCGCCAGGGCTGCAACGACGGCCAGAAGGCCCAGCCGTCCCGCCGCACGCATGGGGCGCTCCACGGGAATGCGCCAGGCCAGCAGGATCGCGCACGCCATGAACAGCACTTCGAAGAAGTCGTAGAAGAAGCCGCCCTCGGTCAGGAAGAAGGGCAAGAGCAGCGCGATGACCATCGGCGCCGCGGTGGCCGCGGCCCCGCTGGCGCCTGCCGCAAGACACACCGACCGCATGGCGAACAGCGAGCCGAGCAGCGCCGCAAAGGTCAGGTAATAGACGATGTGATAGCGCAGCGTCACGGGGGCCTGCATCGCTTCCGATTCCGGATAGCGCATCGCCAGCCCCGAGCGGCTGTTCACGCGGCGCGGCTCGGTCAGCCGTTCGGACAGACGCGCCACCGTCGCGGCCGGCAGCAAATCCTGGATGCCGTTGGCGATGGCCGGCGCAAATTGCCGGTACACATAGGGACGGTGGGCGGTGCCGTCCACCATGGCCGCCAGCGAATGCGGGCCATGCCCGTCGTTCAGCCGCCACTTCGTATAGAAACCGTTGAAGGCTGCCGCAGCCACCATCACATACAACATCGCCAGCAGAAAGCGGCGGTAAACCACGCTATTGAAAAAACGGATCATCGGACTTCCGAGGCGGCCGGTTGGGAGGCGCCCTGCGGGCCCAGCCATTTGGCCAGCGCCAGCGCCAGCAGGCAAAGCAGGGACGGATAGAGCATGCTCAGGTTGCGCATTTCGCCTGGCGAGCAGAACAACAGGAACAGCGGCACGTTGATCGCAAGCGCCATCTTCGCGTGCCAACGCAGGGGCTGCGGCAGGCGCGTCCAGCCGTGGAGGGCAATGCCGGCAAAGGCCAGCATGCTCACGATGCTGAAGCCGCGCGGCAAGAGGACGCCATAGGTATTCTCGGTTCGCAGCCAGTTGCCGGGGTTCACGTAAAAGCGCAGGTTGTCCCACAGCTGGTAATCGGCCGTCGAGCCGGGGTTGCCGGCGTAGCGCAGGCGCAGCGCCAGATAGACGCAGCCGCTTACCAGCAGCAGCACGCCCACCACGCCTGCGGCGTGCTGCCGCGGCAGGTTGCGCCGCAAGAGCGGATACAACGCGGGCGTGAAAAAGAAGAAGGCTTCCTTGTTCCAGGTGGCCAGCCCGGCCAGCGCCACCAACGCGCACAGCCGCACCGGCGTCTGGCGCGATGCGCCCAGCGCCAGCAGCACGGCGCTCATGAGGAACAACAGTTCGACGAAGTCATAGAAAAAGCCGCCCTCGGTCAGAAAGAACGGCACCACCATCGCAAGCAGCGCGGGCGCGATCGTGGCGGCCGCGGCGCCGGCCCCCGCGCGAAGCGCCACGCGGCGCATGACGAAAAGCGAGGTCAGCAGCGCGGCGAAGGTCAGGTAGTAGACCAGGTGATAGCGCAGGGTCACGGCCGGCGTGAGGGCCTCGGACCCCGGATAGCGCATTGCCAGGCCCGAGCGGCTGTCCACCCGCCGGGGTTCGGCAAGGCGTTCGGACAGGCGCGCCACGGTGGACGGCGGCAGCAGCGACTGGATGCCATTGGCCAGCGCCGGCACGAACTGGCGATACACATAGGGGCGGTAGGCCGTGCCCTCGACCATCTGCGTCAGCCCGAGAGCCGGGTGGCCGTCGTTGAGCCGCCACTTGGTGTAGAAGCCGTTCATGACGGCCGCTGCCACCACGACGTAGGCGCAGCAGAGCAGAAACCCGCGATACCACGCGCCATTGAAGAAACGTTGCATGCCTGTGCCCGCCTATTTCGAAATCAGGAAGACGCCAATGGCGATGAACGCCGCGCCCGCCATCCGCAGGGCGGTGATGGTTTCCGTGCCGGACAACAGGCCGTAAGCAAAGACGCCAGCGATGGCAAAAGCCACCATCAACGGATAGGCCAGTGTCAGATCCAGCTGGCGCAGCGCCAGCGCATAAAAACCAAAACCCAGTCCGTACGCGCCGATGGCGGCCAGATAGGGTAGCCCCTGGCTCAGCAGGGACGGCGCGGCCGCTTGTGCGGCGCTGCTTCCCGCCGCCTTGAGCGCCACGCTGGCCGCCACGCTACAGGCCCCGCTGAGAATCAGCCAAAGATATGCCATGACTACGTCCTTACAAGCAAAACCACCACGGCCACCCAGGCCAGCACCGCCAGGCGTATCTGGTTGTCGGCAAGCAGATCGCGGCCCGGCTCTTCGCCCGATCCGCCCTTGTACAGCAGGTACAGATAGCGAAACACGCCGAACGTGACGATGGGCAGCGTGATGATCAGATGCTGCGTCCCGTGCAGCGCGGCAGTGTCCGAGTCCACGGTGTAAAGGCCATACGCAAGCAGCGTCGTGCTGGCGGTAATGGCCACCAGAATGTCCAGCAGTTGGGGGGAATAGTGCCGCAGCACGGTGCGCGTGCTGCCCGCCGACGCCGGCGCGTCCAGGGGCGCCGAGGCAATCTCGGCGCGCCGCTTGGCAAAGCCCAGGAACAGGGTCAGCATGAAACTGCACAGCAGCATCCAGCGCGACGGGACGATGCCCACCGCGTAGGTACCACAGGCCAGGCGGATCATGAAGCCGGATGCGATGCAGAACACATCGACCAGCACCTTGTGCTTCAGGCTCAGCGTGTAGGCAATGTTCAGCGTCAGGTAACCGGCCACGGCTAGCGCCACCGGCCACAATCCGCACGCAAGCGGCAGGCCCAGCGCCGCGCAGAACAGCACGGTGATCAGCGCGCGGGCGGCGGGCAGGCTCACCCGGCCGCTGGCGATGGCGCGCAGCCGTTTCTTGGGATGGGCCGCGTCGGCGGCGCGGTCGTAGTAGTCGTTCAGGACATACACCGCGCTGGAGGCCAGGCAAAACGCCACGAAACCCACACCCACCGCGAACACCAGCGCCGGGTCGGACCAGCCGTGGCTGAAGATCAGGCCGATCAGCACGAAGCCGTTCTTCAGCCACTGCTGCGGGCGCAAGAGGGAAAGCAAGGCGGTCATGGCTTGACCGCCTGCCCGCGGTACCACGCTTGGTGCGCCGCATCGATGAGCCACTGGTCGCCGCGGCTGTCGCCGTAGGCGTGCAGTTCGTATTGGTCCGTGCCGCCGAAGCGTTCGGTCAGGCGCCGCAGCTTTTCAGGCCCCCAGCAGTTGTGGCCGTCAAAGTCGCCGGTCAGGCGGCCCTCTGCGTCCACCGCCATGCGCGTGCAGATAAGGTCGTCGAACCCCAGGTATCGCGCCACTTCTTCCAGGTAGATATCGGGAGACGCGCTGATCAGCACGCAGCGGTCGCCGCGCTGCTGGTGCCAGCGAAGACGGTCGATAAGCGCCGGCCGCAGCGGGATGGTGTGCACCCAGGCGCGGGCGACGTGGGCCAGCTGGGCGCGCGGACGTCCGCGCAACGCGGCGCGGCACAGTGATCTTTTTGCGTCTTCGTTGCTGCGCAAGCGCATGGCAAAGGCCGCCAGCGCCGGGGCGGTTCGCAAGAGCGCCGTCAGAAAACGGACCCACGACAGGTGGGCCAGGAAGGGGACGAACGTATCGCGCTGGGTGAGCGTGCCGTCAAAGTCGAAGGCGGCGATCACCCGCGTGGAATCGGGAAACTGCGTTTGTGTAGCCATACTGCTTTCGCGGCGGCGCCCGGGCAGGGCATGACGTCGCAAACTGTGCCGGAAAATGCGTCGGCGCCCAAGGCGCGAACGCGTAATGTCAGACGCAGGGCTGCGCGATGCAGTCCTGCGGTGAAGCCTATGCGTTTTATTTCAAAGTTTGTGTGTTTGTAACACATTTGATGACAAGTCATCATAGCCTGCCCTCCGGGCGAGCAAGGCAAAAAGCACCGCGCGATTCCTGCCGTTTTCGCGCGGCAAGGGCCTCAGGCCTGCTCTTCCTGCTTGAATGCGCCTTCCTCTTCCAGCACTTGGTTGGCCACCTTGAAAGCGTCCAGCCCCGCGGGAATGCCGCAATACACCGTGGCCTGCAAGAGAATCTCCTTGATCTCTTCGACCGTCACGCCGTTGTTCAGGGCGCCCTTGACGTGCAGCTTGATCTCGGCCGGACGGTTCAGCGCCGTCAGCATGGCCAGATTGAGCATACTGCGCGTTTTCTTCTCCAGCCCGGGACGGCCCCATGTATAGCCCCAGCACCACTCCGTGGTGATGTTCTGGAAGGCCATCATGAAGTCGTTGGCGCGCGCCAGCGATCCGTCGACATAATCGGCGCCGAGCACTTCGCGGCGCAGCGCCAGGCCTTGATCGAACAGCGCCTGGGTTTCCTTCTGGGTTTCTTTCTGGGTGTCTGCCATGGGTGCCTCCGGGATCGTGGCGGCGGGCATCGCCGGCCCGCCTGCCGGTTGTCATCCGGCCGATTGTGGGCGTGCCGCCTCCCGCCCGTCAAATGCGGCGCAGCGGCGCAAATCGATGCCTGGGCAGTGAACGCGGCGGGCGGAGCCTACAGCGAATAGCGGTAATCGCAATTCAGCGTAGCCTGCAGCGGCGCGGGATAACCGCTGGCCGCCTTGCCACCGGGACGCGGGCCCAGCAACCTGGCCTGGAACGTGCCCGCCATGTCGCCGTCCGCCGTCTTTTTCACGGCGACAGTGGACGGCAGCGCGTACAGCGTCAGCGCCTGCCCGTCGGCCGGCACGATCAGTGTGAAGACCGACTGCGAGAAATTGGCGACCACATACGCCGGCGCGTCGTCGGCCGCGAACGACAGCGTGGCCGCGGCATACGTCAAGGTCAGCGCCAGCGCATCGGACGAGGGCGAAGGAATATCGCCCTTGAGCGCCACCTTGCCGCTCTCGGATACGCACGACAGCGAAGCGGGTGCGGAACCGGCGTGGGCCGTGCCCGCCAGAAGTGCGATGGACAACAGGCAGGCCGCGCGTGCAATCATGGTCATTTCTCACTGTCCTCGGGCGCGGCCCAAGCCGGCAAAATTTCGTCAGGAATATATCAGACGGTCATCCCCGCCCGAGGCGATCCGTATAGGATGGAACCGTCGTCCATCAGAAGGAGCGTTTCCATGCCGTCCCTGCGACATCCCATGCTGGCCACCACCCTGGCCGCGGCGCTGGCCGCCGCCGCCCCCCTTGCCGCCCTCGCCGAATCCGTCACCCTGCAAGTCGAGCAGGCCACGCCCGGCGCCGATCCGCACACCAACGCCCGCATTGTCGACATCAAGCTCAAGCCGGACAGCAGCAAGGCGCTGGCGAACTTCACGCGCGAGCGCGTGGGCCAGCGCGTGCAGTTCCGCGCGAACGGCATTCTCCTGTCCTCGGCCACGCTGATGAGTCCGCTGGACGGCGACAGCCT
Organism: Achromobacter sp. JD417; assembly: GCF_041879325.1. NCBI lineage: Bacteria > Pseudomonadati > Pseudomonadota > Betaproteobacteria > Burkholderiales > Alcaligenaceae > Achromobacter > Achromobacter sp. JD417. Next base: position 5,790,079 of record NZ_CP087159.1, read on the forward strand.
GCGCATCACCGCCGGCGAACACGGCTTTGCCGGAAAATCGGCCGAAGAGATCGCGCAAGGCATCATGAAGGACGGCGCGCTGACGATGGACGACGAGAACAGATAGACGCGCCTGCCTCATCGGGTCCCGTGGCTGACGCCCGCGCATGCGGGGTCAGCCATTTGTTTTTGGTCACGCGCTTGCCGCGCGCCGCAATTTCAGAGCGCTGTCATTAACCTTTCATTTCGGACTTCTAGTATTGCTCGTCCCCAACGGGCATCAGACCCAAAGCCAGGAGTTCCAATGAGCAAGTCCATCTCCGACAAGACTGTCCGCAACCCCAGCCAGAGCACCCCGTTCAGCGAGATCCTCGAAAAGAACATGTCCCGCCGCATGGTGATGCGCGGCGGCATCGCCGCCGCGTTTGCGACGATGACCAGCCTGGGCCTGGCCGGCTGTAATGGCAGCGACGACGATGACGACGACGCCGGCAACGGCGGCCAGAATCCCGCGCCCGAAGTGCCCGGCGGCGAGCAGCCTGCCGCCCCGGTCAAGCTCGGCTTCGAGTCCCTGCCCACCTCCATGACCGACGCCTGTGTCGTGCCGGCCGGCTACACCGCCCACGTGTTCGCGCCGTGGGGCACGCCGTTCAACGACAACGCCAATCCTTGGGACCGCAACGGCAACAACAGCTCGACGGACCTGCTCAACTCCACCGGCATGCACCACGACGGCATGCACTTCTTCCCGATCAACGGCAGCTCCACCGAAGGCCTGCTGGCGATCAACCACGAATACATCGACCAGGGCGCGCTGCACCCGAACGGCCCGACGAACGTCGCAGGCGTGCGTCCCATCGAGGAAATCCGCAAGGAGATCAACGCGCACGGCGTGGCGATCCTGCACGTGCGCCTGGAAAACGGCCGCTGGAACATCGTTCACAATTCGCGCTACAACCGCCGCTTCACGTCGGCCACGCCGATGAAACTGGCCGGCCCGGTCGGCGGCACGGACTGGGTCAAGACGCCGTACTCGCCCACCGGCACGATGGTGCGTGGCACCAACAACAACTGCGGCAACGGCTTCACCCCGTGGGGCACGTACATCACCGCTGAAGAAAACTGGGCCGCCTGCTTCGTGAACACCGGCACGCGGCCCGCGCACCAGCTTCGCGTCGGCGTGCCGGATACCGCCGGCCGCTACCAATGGGAAACGGGCGCCAACGATCCGCTGGAAGTCCAGGGCGAGTTCGCGCGCTTTAACGTCACTGAGACCGGCGCCGACTTCACGCAGGATTGGCGCAACGAAGTCAACGGCTTTGGCTACCTGGTCGAGATCGATCCGTTCAACGAAAACAGCATCGCCACCAAGCGCACCGCGATGGGCCGTTTCGCGCACGAAGGCTGCGCCTACGCCATGCCCGAAGCCGGCAAGCCGCTCGCCTTCTACAGCGGCGACGATTCCCGTTTCGAGTACATCTACCGCTTCGTGTCGGAAGCCGTGTGGGATCCGAAGGATGCCGAGCGCACCGACCGCCTCGCCGTGGGCGCGAAGTACCTGGACAAGGGCACGCTGTACGTCGCGCGCTTTGACGCCGACGGCACGGGCCAATGGATCCCGCTCGTCGGCACGACCGTTGGCGCGGGCGGCCGCACGCTGGCCGACGAATTCGGCAGCCTGGAAAACATCATCATCAACACGCGCGGCGCAGCGGACTTCGTCGGCGCCACGCCGATGGACCGCCCGGAATGGACGGCCACGCACCCGACCAACGGCGACATCTACCTGACGCTGACGAACAACACCAGCCGCAACGCCAGCCGCGGCACCAACCCGGCCAACCCGCGCCTGAACAACGTCAACGGCCACATCGTGCGCTGGCACGACGAGCCGGGCTCGACCAAGTTCAAGTGGGACATCTTCGTGTTCGGTTCGAACGCCGGCGCCGATGCCGACACCAACCGTTCCGGCCTGACCGCGCTGAACCAGCTTGCCAGCCCGGACGGCCTGGGGTTCGATTCGCGCGGCATCCTGTGGATCCAGACCGACAACGGCATCGACGGCGGCCGCAACAACGACGTGGCCCGCGCGACCAACGACCAGATGCTGGCCGTAATCCCCGGCGCCCTGGCCAACAGCACCGGCACGGGCCCGGCGATCAATGCGACCAACCAGGCCGACCTGCGCCGCTTCTTCATCGGACCGAACGAAGCCGAGGTGACCGGCTTTGCCTTCACGCCGGACTACACGAGCGTCTTCCTGAACATCCAGCATCCGGTGAACTGGCCGGCCTACGACACCGATGACGCCACCGTCGCCACCACGGGCGTCGTCCGCCCGCGTTCGTCCACGGTGGTGATCCGCCGTGCCGACGGCGGTCCGATCGGGGTGTGATGACGGCGCGACCGGGACGTCCCGGTCGCCCAAAAATTAGGGCCACCCTCGCGGGTGGCCTTTTTTATCGCTTGCGCGCAAGGCGCCGGCTAGTGATCGGCTAAGCGGCGCACCGATCAAGCCCGGTTCGCTGCGGGGATTTGTCCAATACCGTCATGCAAGCCTGGAGCACACGCCCCGGCTCAATCGAATCGATATTCGAAAATCCCGCTTCGGGCACGACGTCGCGGGTGTACTCGCGGGCCCAGAACCATTCGGGGTTGGATTCGTTGAACACGCCCACATAGGGCACACAGAGGCCCTGCGCGATATGGGAGGGGCCGCAATCGTTGGAGACGATAAGGCGCGCGTGCTGCATCAGCGCGACCAGCTCGGCCACGGGCCGGCAGCTCTCAAGCCGGAAGTCCGCCCGCTGCAGGGCTTGCAGGCGTTCGCGCTCGGCCGCTTCAGCCGGCCCCAGCACAAACGTGAACGTCGCCCCGCCACCCAGCCGCGCCTGCAGCAGATCGGCCAGCGCAACGTAATGCTCCACCGGCCACCGCTTGAACTTGCCTGCGCCACCGCCCGGGATGAAGACGATGTCGGCCGGTTGCACCTTGTCCGCACAGGGTCGTGCGATTTCAAGGAAGCACTCGCGCGCGATGACTTCGGGGTCGTGGTGCTGCACCGTGGACAGCAGCCGCAGGTTTGCCAGGCCGATGTATTCGCGGATGTCCTTGACGTGCGAATGCGTCCAGACACAGTCGCCAAGGCGGCGGTTGCTGAAGCCCAGGCGCATCGGGGGACGGCGCAGCAGGTTGATCAGGGCAAAGCGCTCGCTGGAGTGATGCAGGGTCAACGACGCGCTGGCGCGCCGCGGAAGCGCCCGGACCTGATCGCCGAACGCATCCGCGCGGACAAACTGGTCCACCCATGGCAGCTGCGTATAGAAGTCCTCGACGGCAAATCGGGACACAACCCGCACCTGCTTGTCCGGCCACAATTTCTTGACTTGATACAGCGCGGGATACGCCACTATCTGGTCGCCGTAGCGCGACTTGCTACGAACGAATACGACGACATCGGCCATGGCCACTCACTTGGTGAAATCTCGCGCGACATCCTGCTTTCTTGCAGAACGGCGCGCAATCGGAAAACTCTGAAATCAAGACCCCGGCCGGTGACTTTCAGCCTAGCAACCCGCACCCGTACGTGTGGCCGGCAGGGGCGTATCGCCCGATGTATTGCCCGCAAACTTGCGGATCTTCTCGGCCAGCTCGGGCGTCGCCTTCTCGTAGCCGTAACAATACGGCGGCGTGGGCGCCGACTCGGGGCGGTAATCCTGCAGCACCGGCTTCGCATCGCCCAGGTACAGGTTGTCTTTCAAACGCAGAAACGCCTTGAAGTCGCGAGTGTAACCGTGATCCTCCTTGCGTCTTTCATAGGCCCCGCGATCGGAGTCGCCATTTTCCAATGCGCTGCGCGCCGGCGCAATCGGGATATAGCGACAATAATTGACATTGATGCCTTCCACGGTGGGAAAGAACTCGGGTTCCACGCACTTGCGCTGCGCATCGTTGTTGAAGATGTTGCCTTCCACCAGCGCCTTGGCCTCCAGGCTGAAACTCATGCCATAGAAGTCCCAGTTCTCAAGCAGGTTGTTGAACAGGTGGAAGGTGCCGAACTGCGCGCGCGGATTGCGCTGCACGGTGTTGAAGAAATAGTTGTGATGCAGCGTTACACGTGCAATCGAGTCGCGCTCGTAGTTCTGGAACAGGTTCTTGGACGTGATGTTGTTCAGCAGCATCACCTTGTTCGAATTGTGGAACTTGGTCCACGAGATCGTCACGTCGGTCGAGCCGTTCTTCACGTTCAACAGGCGATCCGACATCCGCGACAGATCCATGTGGTCAACCCACACGTCGCGGCTGTCGTTGGCCACGTTCACGGCCTGCGTGAGGCGGGTGAGCCGCCCGTCGATGGTCAGGTGCGTCAGGATGACGTTCTTCGCGCCGTACACGCCCAGGCCATCGTCGATCAGGGCCACCCGCTTGCCGCGGCCGTCGATGGTCGTGTTGGACGGAACCCGCAACTGCGACTTCAGGACGATGGTCATGTCCGAGGCAAAGCGTATCCACGTCGGCCCCTTGCGGGCCTGCGCCAGCGCTGCCCGCAGCGTGCCGGGGCCGGCGTCCTGGTCGGAGGTCACTTCAATGAACTTGCCGCCCAGGCCGCCCGTCGCCTTGGCCCCATACCCTTCGCGCTGCGCCAGCAACGCCGAGACGAACGGGCATTGCTCGTCCGGCGCCTTGCACGGCTCGGCTGCTGCCGCCGCACCGCCATGCAGGCCGGCCAGCGCCAGCAGCCCGATCATCATCGTCTTTTGAAATCGCATCACAAATCGCTCCCTGTGCGTCACGCGGACGGATCCGCCGCCGTCACGTGACGCCAGATGCCGCCGCTCAGCCGCAGGTTTTCCGGCGGGCCGGCAAGGTGCTCGCGCAGCCGCTCGAAGTACGCCTTCTGCCAGCGCTGCGCGTAGGCGTCGGCGGCTTCGCCCGGATTGGCGGCCGGCAGCATTTCCAGCGTATAGGCCACCTGACCGTTCTCCCAGCGCGGCGCGTAGAACACGGACGGCACGCCCATCCGGTGCGCCAGATGCGCCGCAAAGCCGGAATAGGTGACGTCCTGGCCTTCGAACGTCGTGCGCGGCGCGGCGGGATTGGCCGCGCCGTCGATCGCCAGGCACAGCACGAATCCCGAGTTGATCGCGCGCATGCAGGCCTTGGCGACCTGCGCTTCGGTCTGGTCGGCCGTCGAGATCAGCGCCTCGGCGTAGCTGCTGCGGGCGATGCTGGGCGCCGACGCCAGCCAACGCGACGGGATGCCGACCAGTTCCAGGGCCATCAAGCCCGCATACATCGGCCCGACGTGGGCAGTGGCGACCACGACACCGCGGCCGGCGGCAAGCAGCGGCGCAAAGAAGCGCTCGCCGGTGTCCAGCTCACCCAGCATGGCCATCGCCTCTTCGACGCGTTCCTCGCGGCATTCGAGCCAATCGAACAGCAGATGGTCGATCATGTGTCCCCAGCGCGCGCGGCGTTCCCACGTGGCGCGGTCGATGCTGGTGTCGCCGCGCATCGACCAGGCCCAGTCCAATCGCGCCTGCGGAATGGGTGCGGTGTCGAGCTGCGCTTCCATGTGCGCCAAGGCTTCCTGGAAGGTCTCCGGCAGCCGCGCGCCGCGCTTGGCCACGTATTGCTCGAACAGCGCCTCGGCCTCGTCCTTGCGCCCGGCCTGCGACAGCGCGCCAATGGCGGACCGCTGCCACAGCAGGTTGTCCGGCGACTTTTTCAGCAGGAACATCATCTGCTCGGCCGCCGCGTCGTACTGCAAGGTGTAGCGCAGCGCCCGGGCATACAGGCCCCGCGTCTGTTCAAGATCGGGCGCCAGTTCGATGGCGCGCGCCAAAGGCGCCACGGAATCCTTGTAGCGTCCGGCGCGCAGCAGCGTTTCGCCATGCAGCGTCAGCAGCCGCACGTCGTCGGGCGCGGCCTTCAGGCCTGCTTCAAAGTGCGCCGGCGCATGCGTCTTGCGATCTTCCTCGGTGCCCCGCCGCAGATGCGCCAGCCCCAGCGACGAGCGCAGCGCCGCGCAGTCGTGGCCCGCGCGCAAGGCGGCGTCGCCAAGACGAATGGCCGCGGCGTTGCGGCGGTCCGCCAGCAAAGCGCGCACCGCCATCGTGGCCACGCGCTCGTTGGGCAGGTTGTCCGGGTCCAGCGCTGCCGCGATGCCTGCTGCTTCGGCCACGTCGCCGTTACGCACAAAGGCCATCAGCCACGAATACGCATCTTCCGGCGCACTCTGGGCAAGCGCAAGGGTCGTGCGGGCGACTTCCGCCGCCTCGGGCACGCGCCCCGCCTGCACGCGCAGCTGGATGCGCGCGGCATGCAGCGACGCATTGCCGGGTTCGATGCCGGCCGCGGCGTCCGCCTGCGCAATGGCCTTGTCCCATTGCTCCAGGCGGCCGAGCAGACTGGCGAGCAGGCGCCTGTCGTCGGCCCGGTCGGGATACACGGCAATCAGCGTCTCCAGCGCCGCGACGGCGGGGGCCAGCTTGCCCTCCTTCACGTACGGCGACACCAGAAGGCGCCGGACCTCGCGCCAGCCATCCTTCGCCGGCCGCAGCGCCGGCTCCAGCGCGGTCATATCGCGCGCCGGGTCTGCCGAGGCCCGGATCTGTCCGATGACGTCACGCAGGCGCGCCGTGGCGTCCTTCGGTTCGGCGCCGACTTGCGGCGGGCAGTTTCCAACGACCGTATCAACCATGACGCAGCCCCCTCAACAAAGCCATCGCGACGCGGGCGATGAACATGAGCACAAATCCCAGCGCCAGGGCCTGCAACAGCAGAATGCCGGTGCGCGGGCTGCTGGGGCGGTCGGTCGGAACCGGCTGCGCGATGATGGACAGATACCGCTGCAGGCGCAGCGCGTCCGTCATCGCCTGCTGGTACGACTGCTGCGCCAGCGTCAGGTTGGAATCCGCAAACACCTGGGCATTACGCAGCGCCTCGTATTCCTTCAGTTGCTTGGCTTCCGTATTGCCGTCGCCGCTCAGGCGCTGGCGCACGGAAGCAAGCCGCTTTTTCAGCGCCGCCACCTGCATCTGCGCAGGCTTGAGCATGAAATGGTCCTTGTTATCCAGCGCCCGGATCTTGTCCAGGTTGATCTGCGCGGTGCTCAGCTCGCCTTCCAGCTGGCTGGACAGGTTGAGCAGCATCGACACCGTTGCGCTGGGATCGATGTTGCCGTGCTTGGTGCGCCAGGTCGTCAGCGCATCGCGCGCCGCCAACGCCTTTTCCTCGGCCAGCTTGACCGACTCCTCGCTCACCTTCAGCTTGTCGGCCACCCCCTTCTCGTTCATCGAGCTGACGAATTCCTCGGCCAGGCCGATCAGCGCCTTGGACAGCGTGGCCGCGTCTTCCGACGAGAACGCGCTGACGCGCAGCACATCGATCTGCTCCAGCGCGTTGAACGAGACGTGCACCGAGGCCTGATAGGCGCGGTACAGATCGTCCTCGCTGGCGTCCTCGGCCAGGCGGTTCAGCGGATCCAGTCCGTCGTTCATCAGGTAACGCCGCAGGCCGACCTTGCGGTCAAGCTGCTGCATGCTGTCGCGCGATTTCAGGAAGTCCGCGACGGCCCATCCGTCCACGAAGCCGCCCAGCATGCCGCCGGAGTTGCCCGTGGTCAGCAGGCTGGCCGCCGCGCCCCCGCCGCCCTGCTGGTTGGACGCCGACTGCACGAAAAAGCGCGACTCGGCTTCGTAGCGCGGCGTGGCGACGAAGGACAGGTAGATCAGCGCCAGCACCACCGGCACCAGGACGATCAGCGCGTTGACCCAGCGATGGCGCCGGCGCTCGCGCAGCGCCGACTGCCGCTCGCGGCGGCGGCGTTCGATTTCGGATCCGCCCTCAGAAGCCGAGCTGGCCTTCGTCGAAGCCGCCTCCGAGGACGTCGTCGCCTGTGCCGGAGTCGCTCCGAGATCGTCGCGGGGGATACCTGCGGAGGCACTGGTCGAGGTCGTCGTCGATGCTGAGCGCGCTTCGTTCATAGATCAAGCCTTTGAAGCAATAATCCGCCAACTGATTCTGGCGATAACTGGAAAAAATGAGTGTCCGGCCCACCAGCCGCTCTTCGAACAGAGCCAGCCAGAGCCGGGTGAAACGGCAAGGCTCGAAGGGGATGCTTCCTTCGATCACGTAGACATCGAACGCGGGCGCCAGCGCCAGCGCGAACGAGAACTCCTGCCGCACGTAGAGCGGCCAATGCTCCATGGGCTTGGCCAGCATCTTGGGATCGCTGATCAGGTCCGCGACCAGTTCGTACGTCGCGTCGGGATCGATCTCGTACATCTCGCTGACGAAATCGATCATGGCAAGGCCGCTGGCCTTGCCGCGGATGAAGCCCTGGCGGCCAATCGCCCAGGAGACGTTGCCGTCGTGCTTGACGAAACCCTGCCGCGGCGGCCGCAGGCAGCACAGCACGTCCACCAGCTGGCGGTGCATTTCCGGCGCGGGCGACAGCAAGGCATACCGCCCGGCCGGAATGTCGAGCGTGGCGTTGGCCAGCAGCGGCAGCCTGCTGCCGAAGGCATAGGGTTCGTCGGTTACGCCATTGAGATGGATCATTGGTCACCCTCACATCGGCTGGACATTGGGACGGGCAAGGCGCTCGGCCACCAGGGCGATCACCATCATGAACACCAGCGAGGTCAGGAAATAACCCAGGCTGGCGTCGTGCGACTCGTACGCCTGGAAGTACGCCGAGCGCAGCAACTGCATGCCGTGCGCCAGCGGCGACCACAGCAGCCACGGCCGCAATTGCTCCGGAAACTGCTCCGACACGAAAAACACGGCCGCGAAGATCTGGAGAAAGCGCTCGATGATCGGCGCCAGCCGCAGGAAAAAATGCCAGAACGTCGCGATCGATCCGAACAGCACGCCCATCGCCGCGCCCGCCACGCCCATCAGCACGACAAACAGGATGAAGCCGGCCCAGCTCTTGGGCAGCGTGATGAGCCCGATCGCATGGCCCGCGGTGATCAGCACCCCGAACACCACGAGATACACCGATACATAGATCATGGCCTGCACCAGCGCGCACATCAGCGGGGTGACGCCCTGGAAGTTCAACAGGCCACGCGCCGAGACATAGGCCGTGCTGCTCCGAAACGCGATCTGGCGGAACATGATCCAGGTCGTCGCGCCCAGCAGCGAGAACGTCTGCACGTCCATGCCCAGGATGTAGTGCGTGCCCATCAGGATGTACAGCGACGAAATCAGCGTCAGCAGCACCACGGGGCCCACCAGCGCCCACACCAGCGCAATGCGGCTCTCGCCGTGCATCACGCGCAGCTGATAGATGAACATCGCCATCAGCGTGCGGCCGATCGGCCGGTGGCCGGCCGTATCGTCCGAATGCCCTTGATGCAGGGTGCGCAGCCGGTCGCGCAGGATCGCCAGGTCGCCCGCCTCGCTTTGCGGGACCTCGATCTCCAGCGCGATGTCGTTGCGCGACGCATGGCGGCGCGCTTCGCGTGCTTCGTCCTGCTTGCGCCGCTCCACGCGCCGCGCATGCGCGGCAGCCAGCCGCTCGTCCTCGGCGATCAGCTTGGCCGGCATGTAGCCCGGCGCGAAGACGTCCACGCCCGCGCGGATGTCCTGCTCCAGAAGGCGCACGATGATGCGCAGACGCCGCCGCGAAAAATCGGCCAGGGACTCGTCGACCGCGCTGCGCGCGATCTCGGCATCCAGCTCCGCCTGCACGGCCTCGTACACCGCCCGCCGCGCCGCCACGGAGTCGTGCGGCTCGCCCTGCAGGCGGGCCAATAGCGGCTTGAACAGCACGGCCGGCGGGGCCTTGGCCTCGAACAGCGCGGCCGGGTCCAGCCGCCAGTTGGCGACGCCAGACCCTACCGTGTAGTTGCTTTCCTTGCGGCGCGAGCGCCAGCCCTTGATCCGATCCTCGTTACTCATGGACGCTCATGGACGCGCTATTGGGCTACGCCGGTCGAACCGCCGCCCGAATCGCTGTCGATGGCTCGCGTGGCGCTGAAGCCGGCGCTCATCGTGACGCGGAAGGCCGACAACACCTTCTGCACCTGCGTGAACGGCGCGTCCGAGATATAGATCGCCTGTCCTTCATGCACCGTGAACTCGCGCGCCAGCGCCACCTGCTCCGGCCGCGTAAGGTCGAACTGGTACACGACAGGCAGCAAGTCCGGCTTGCCTTCGGCCCCCGCCCTCGCGGGCGTGAACAGGAACACCGACCGCGGGTCGGCCAGCTTGTCGTCCAGGCCGCGCGAATCGGCCAGCGCGTCCAGCACGCTGTAGTTGCGCTTGCTGATCTCGACCCGGCCCTGCTGGCCGGCCGCGCCCAGCACGGTCAGGAATTCCTTGGCATCGTAGGCGGTGATGACATCGCCCGAGCGCAGAAGAATGTCGTTGTTCTGATTGCGGTAGATGTCCGCCAGCCGCACCGAGGCAACCTGGTTGTCGCGGCGCAGGCTGATGATGAGCTGCTCGGGATTGGTCTGCACCGGCGCGGCCTGCGCCAGCGCGCTGCTCAGGCGCTGGGCGGTCTGCGTGATGGGGTACATGCCGGGCTTGGTCAGGTTGCCCTGCACCGTCACCATCTGGCCGCGTGCATCGGCCGCGCGCGTGACGCTGACGTCCGCGCCGACCACGAGCTTGCTCAGGCGCGCCACGATGGCGTCATGCAATTGGCCAAGCGTCATGCCCTCGGCGCGGAACTTGCCGATGATCGGGAACGAGACATAGCCCGAACGATCGATCTCCTGGTTGCCCAGGTCGCTGACGCCGGAGGGGTCCGTGGCAAACACGCCCAGCCCGCCGCGCTCCCAGACGCGCACGTTGATGCCGTCGCCCGGCACCAGCTTGTCGAATCCGGCTTGCGTCAGATCGCGGTATCGCACAGGAAAATCGGCCACGTCGGGCACCCTGCTCTTTTGCGCCAGTTCACGCGACACGGGCATCACGATGACGTCCTTGTCATCGTGAGCGCCGGTCATTTCGCTGAGCATCGGGCCGGACCGTGGGAGCTGGCAACCCGAGAGTGTCAGCGCTGCCAGAAGCAGCAGGGCAAGGGTCGCGTGTCGCCGCGATCCCAGGGCCGGGACGTTCATTTGCATAAGATCCTTCAGCGTCAACAACTTGAAAAAGAACAACTGCCGATTACGCCAGCATGCGGCGCTGGGGCGCCACGTCGATGCGCTCGTCGTTCTGGGACTCGGTCATGGCGGGCATGCAGATGCTCATGAACTTGGTCAGCATCGCATCCAGCGAGAACAGCTTCTGCGCCCGCTGGCGGCTGTGTGCCCGCAGGTCCGCATTGCTGCGCACCTGATCCACCATGTTCAAGACCTTCTTGTACGCCTCGTGCATGTCGGGGTGATCGACGTCGCTGAGCAGGTGACCCGTTTCGTCCTCGACGAAACACTCCTCTGCCCCACCCGCCGGCGTGGAAATCACCGGCACGCCCAGCAGCTGCGCCTCGATCAGGACGTTCGGCAGGCCTTCATAGCGCGACAGCAGCACGCTGGCGTCCATCTTCGAATACCAGAACCCCACGTGGTTCGACAGGCCCACCAGCAGCAACCGGTCCAGGACGTCGTGTTCCTGCGCCAGCGCTTCGATGTTCTCGCGCAGGCGCCCGTCGCCCACCAGGAAAAAGCGCGCCTGCGGCCGCTCCTTCAGGTAAAGCGCCGCCAGCTTGATGAAGAGCTGCGGACGCTTGTCGGGTTCTAGGCGGAACACGCCGCCAATCGTTTCCGTGGCGTCCTGGGTGCGGGCCTCGAAGGCTTCCCACTTTTCCTTGTCGGCGTCCGACGCATCGGTCGCCAGGTCGGGCACGCCGTTGTACAGGATGTGAAAGCGCTCGAGCGGCAGGTCCAGCCACTCGGCATACGCCTCCGCGGCCTTGCGGCTGTTGCTGACGAACACCACGCCGGGCACCTGCGCCAGCGCCTGGTACAGCTCGGGGTACTCTTCGCGGAACCGGTCCTTGCGGATGTTCGGCGGCAGGCCGCGAAACACCAGGTGGATGGTCGGCGTGCCGGCCAGAAGCGCGGCCAGGGCGCCGAACAGGCACGTGCCGTCCTGCCACAGGCTCACCACGTCGAACCGGTTCGCGCGCAGCACCGGCGCCAGCCGCGTCACGCCGTAGTGCACGGGCGGCGGCAGCTGCTCCAGCAGGCGGCCCAGGCTGCCTTCGGGCAGGGCCTGGTGCGCCACCGAGATCGCCGGCAGGCGGTTGATCTCCGTGACGGGAATCTGCGCCTTGATGAGCACCGGCAGGAAGAAATCATCCTGCTTCTTGGACACGCCGGACGGTTCGGTGTGCTGCTTGACCAGCACCTCGACCTTCTTGGGGCGCATGAGGATGTCGGGCGGCTGCTGTTCCGGCGAGGCGGCCAGACGGGTCAGTTCGCCGGCCAGGCGGGTCAGCTGGCGCTCGGCCCCGCCCGGTCCCAGGCTGCCGGTGACCAGCGCCACCGACACGGCCTTTTCCGGCGTGTTCTCGGCAAGCTTGCGATGGCGGAAATGCAGGATCGCGTGCTTCATCGAAATGATGCGCACGTCCTTGCCGGCCAAGGCCTCTTCGGATTCGAAACGCTGATAGAACGCGTAGTCGCTGGCCAGCCCTTCGGCCAGCTCGGCCGCCTTGCTGCCTGGCGTCAGGTGCTTGGCCACCGGCGCGATCGCCTCCCAGGCGTCCGCCAGAAGCCCGCGCTTGCGCAGGCGCTTGGCGAACTCCACGCGCATGTTGCGGTCCGTGTGCTGCGAGATCAGGCTGCGGAACAGCGCGTCGGACTGCTCGTGCGCGCGGATGTCGCTCAGCAGCTTGGCCCGCGCGAACAGGCGGTCCGGATTCGTCGTGGACGCGGGCAGATGGCGGTCGACCAGCGCCATGGCGTCGTCCAGGTGCCGCTCCTTCACCAGCCGCGTCGCGCAATAGCGCACGATCTGCAGGTCATCCGGGCATTCCTCGAGCAGCGTCGTCCACTGCTCGGCCATGCCTTCGTTCAGGCCCGCCGATTCCTGCAGGCGAAGCAGCAGGAACCGGACCTTCGAGTCTTGCATGTGGCCGCGGGCAAGCGCCTTGGCCCGCGCCAGGTTTTCCTGAGCGACTTGAACCCGCACCGATGCCGCAACGATTTCCTCCAACTGCGCTTGAACTTGCTGAAGTTCGGACTTGGCGTCCGCTCGCTCGGTAATCAGTGGCGGATTCATGCTGCCTTTCTCCGGTTGATCTTTTCGATCCACGCGAGGCAGCGCTCGATGTAACTGTCGTATTGCGCCGGGTTCTCGGAACGCTCCTGCAGCGTCTTCCAGTACGGCAGGGCCTGTTCGAACCGGTGCAGACGCATCGCGCCCACTGCGGCCAGACGCAGGCCGATGGGATCGTCAGGCACGAGCGAGACGATACGTTCGCCCAGCGCCAGGCGTTCGGTCGTGCTGGACGAATCCAGGGCGCGCGCCTCGGCGTACAGATAGGCCAGGATGCGGCGCTTCTCGTGATCGACCTCCGGCATGCCGGGCCACGACTGGGCCACGCGATCCAGCAGCTTCCACGCGCCCTGATGATCGCCATTCGACAGAAGCTCGCGGGCGCCGCGGATGGCGCGCGGTCCCAACCGGCCCAACTGGCGCTCGGCTTCGTCCTTGGCGCTCTGGTCGGCGCCCGGGTGGGCAAGCACGTCCTTGTAGGCGTCGATGGCTTCACCGAACCAGCCGCCATTGAAGGCCACGCGGGCAAAGTGCAGCTTCGTGCTGAACGGGGCGGACTCGCCGGCGGCGGCCACTTCCAGATGGCGCATGGCCGTCTTCTTGTCGCCCAGCGCGTCGGCGGCGCGGCCACGCATGGCGTGCAGCTCGGGGAAGTCCACGTTCGTGTCGATGGCCAGGTTGGTCAGGTCGATCACTTCCTTGTGGTTGCCCGCCACCAGCGCGGCCCGCGCGCCGAGGCGCATGGCGCGTTCGAATGCGCGCTGCGCCCGTGCGCCGGTCAGCGCGTCGGGATTGAGCAGACGGTGCGCGCAGATGCGTTCGGCCGCATCGCGCAGTCGTCCTTCCTCCAGCGCGCGGTTGCCTTCTTCGGCCCACGTCGCCGATTGCGCCTGCAGCCAGCCGCTGATGTCTTCCTGCTCGCTCTTGGCCAGGTTGCACGAGGCCGCCAGCGTCGCCGCGGCCACGATGCAACCGCGCCACGAGGCTTCCTTGACCAATTCCAGCGCGTCGCCCTCTTCCAGCTTGGGCTGCTCGCCCGCCAGATCGCGCAGCGCGTCGCGGTCGCCAGCCAGCAGGCGGTCGCGCCACAGGACCGCGAAGCCACGACCGTAGCTGGGATTGGCCGCGCGGACTTCCTGGACCCAGCGAATCGCCGCTTCCATATCGCCGCCCGTCTGCAACAGCGACAGCACGGTGTCGGCCGCTTCCAGCGACATGGCGTCGCCCGGCGCGCTGATGCGGAACAGCTGCTTCCAGTTGCCCAGGCTTTCGTCGACATAGCCCAGGTGGCCGGCGGACACCGCCGCGATGCGGACGATTTCCGGCGTTTCGATTTCGTCGCCCAGCAGGCCGGCTGCCAGCGAGTACGCCACGTCGTAGCGGCCCAGCTTGAACTGGTTACGCATCAGGATCTGCTCGGCCTTGCTGCCCGAGGCCAGCGTGCCGTCGGCGCTGGTCAGGAGCGCCAGCGAACCTTCGTAGTCGCCCAGCTCTTCCTGGATGCGCGCAAACAGCACCACGTGATCCGGCAGGCCCGGGTAGCGGCGCAGCACGTCGCGCACACGGCGCGAGGCTTCGCGCAGCTCGCCCGAGTCCCACAGCTTCTCGATGCGCTCGACGCTTTCCTCGGCGCCCAGCTTGGGCACGGCGGTCTGCGGGGTCGAGGAGCTCATGCGCGGCCGGAAGAAATTCTTGAACCAGTCCGTGTACAGGCGCTCGGCGAAGACCGGCGTGTAGTGGGTCAGGTCCAGCCCGCCGTCTTCCATCGCCTCGGCCTGGCCGATCTTGTTCATGAGCGGCGTCGGGTCATAGCACGGCACCCCGATACGCTGTGCGGCGGCGGTAATGGCGGCGATCAGCTGCTGGCGCTGTTCGATCGGCACGTTGTCCGGCGTGAGCGCATTCACGTGGGTGACGAACACGATCTTGTCGCGGCCCAGCAGCTCGACGAGCTGGCGCATCTCCTGCTCGATCTCCTCGTCCGTCTGGTCACGCTTGACGATGCGGGCGAGCAGGTCGCGGTCTTCCGCGCTCAGGCTCTTGAAGACCGGGTCCTGATCGAGCTGCGCGCGGCGTTCGGCCAGGCGGTCGGTGGCGGCCATGGACCAGAAGGCGCGGGTGCGCGTGCGGTCGGCGAAGAATTCGCTGAAATAGCGGCCCAGGTAATTGGACTGGATGGGATGGCCGTCAATGGTAAGCAGCTTGCGCGAGGACAGCTCGACCATGTACAGATCGGCCGGCTTGTGCGTGCCGCGGCGGGCCTGCTCGCCATTGGACGGACGGAAGATCAGGCGCTGCACGTCGGCGGGGATGTCGCTTTGGCCGAACATGAAACGGGCCTGCTGGAGCGCTTCGGCGGCCGTGTGCACGAAACCGTAGTTGCGGCCGAGTTGAAGCTTGATCGGGTAGCGGCCCACGGCATCGCGCAGCGGCGTATGGATGCGGCAGGTTCCGATCGGAGCGATAGTGAAAGCAGTCATTCAGGGTCTCTCCTGTAGGTATGGATTACGCGCCTGAACTACAGAGTCCAGTACAAGAGGTCGGCCGGCAGCCGTTTGGGGTCCAGGACGGACTTCAAGTCGCACACCATGCCGCCGTTCTTGACGAGCTGCGGCAGGTCTTCCCAGATGGTTTCCATGGTTTCGCGGTGCGGCACCGCCAGGATCAGCACGTCCATGTCGCGGAACTGGTCGCGGCCGACAAGCTTGATGCCATATTCGTGGTCCATCTGCTCCGGATCGACCATGGGATCGCACGCCACCGGCGTGATGCCGTACTGGCCAAGCGCGTTGTAAAGATCGACGACCTTCGAGTTGCGGATGTCGGGCACGTTTTCCTTGAAGGTCATGCCCAGGATGCCGACGCGGGTGGAGGCGTTCAGGCGGCCGTTGCGCGCCAGCTGCTGCACCAGCCGCGAGGCCACATGCGCGGCCATGCCGTCGTTGATGCGGCGGCCGGACAGGATGACTTCGGGGTGGTAGCCCAGTTCCTGGGCCTTGGACGTCAGGTAGTAGGGGTCCACGCCGATGCAGTGACCGCCCACCAGGCCGGGGGTGAATTTCAGGAAGTTCCACTTCGTGCCGGCCGCGGCCAGGACTTCCGACGTACGGATGCCGACCAGGCCGCAGATCTTGGACATCTCGTTCATGAGCGCGATGTTGATGTCGCGCTGCGTGTTCTCCAGCACCTTGGCCGCTTCGGCCACCTTGATGGAGGATGCGCGGTGCACGCCGGCATCGATAATCTGCTCGTACACGCCGGCAATGATTTCCAGCGATTGCTCGTCCTGGCCGGAAACGATCTTCACGATCTTCTCAAGCGGATGCTCGCGGTCGCCCGGGTTGATGCGCTCGGGGCTGTAGCCCAGCTTGAAGTCGACGCCGCAGCGCAGGCCAGACGCCTTTTCCAGCTCTGGACCGCAGATTTCCTCGGTGGCGCCGGGGTGGACGGTCGATTCGAAGACCACGATGCAGCCCGGACGAAGCACGGGGCCGAGCGATTGGCACGCGCGGACCAGCAAGGAAAAGTCGGGGTTGTTCTTGTCGTCGACGGGCGTCGGGACGGCGACCACGAAAAAGTCGCAGCCTTCCAGTTCGGACAACTGGTCCGTGAACTGCATGGGGGAAGCAAGCAATACGTCGCGTTCGATCTCGCCGGTCCAGTCATCACCCTCTTTCAGCCGTGCGATTCTCCGCTTGTCCACGTCAAAACCGATGACATCAAAGCGCCTGGAAAATGCCACTGCCACGGGCAGGCCGACATATCCAAGGCCACACACTGCGATTCTCTTTACCACGGGGACCTCACTGTTTTCGTCGTGTCGCAGACACTAGAAATCGACGCCCCAAAGCGAGTAAATCGACATAAGGCCGAAATACTGTTGCCGTATAGGGGCGGACGTATCGCTAAAAATGAATTTGGCTCGGTACCCTGTTAATGGACTTGGTAGCGAGCCTGGGCATCGTAGAGGGGTCGAACAGCAAACTTTTTTCTAAATATTTTTATTGCTGCGGAAATAAATCAGGACAACCCGTAATAAACCCGGGAAATCCCTAGAAAAATTACATTCATTACACAAACCGCAACATCGAATTTGCGATCAATGTAATCAAATATGAAGAGACGTTTTTCTTGGTCTGTTTTAACGAAACTGAAAAATCATTATCCAGATCGGCTGCTTATTAGGTTATTGCGTGAGGCAATATAAAACCCGCACCAAACTGGGGATCAGCACGCACCCTATCAGCACGAGACATGCCTGGGTTTTCATCGCCCGGTAATAAATGGCCAGGCCTTGGATAATTCAGCGGGCGATTCGGAAAGTCTCGCTATACAAGGTGTCTGAGACCCAAGCGAAATGACTCCGGGCTAGACGCCGTGGCTCAAGGGTGTCAGACACCGGCCGCTGTGAAATAGTTTTTGCATTTACCCGCGCAAATGCAAAAAAGCCGGCAACGCTTGCGCGATACCGGCTTTCAGCCAAAGGTGTCGGGAAACACCTTTATGAATTCTCGACCACATGAAGTGGTCGGGGCGAGAGGATTCGAACCTCCGACTCCTGCGTCCCGAACGCAGTACTCTACCAGGCTGAGCTACGCCCCGATCTTGACAACTTATTCAGCGATGCTCAGTACCGCCAAACATTACTACCGCCAAACATTACTTCACTTACTGCTTACCGCTTCGTTCACTTCGAGGACCTGATCGCTCAGTCACTCTTAGTGCACTTTCCCGGTGAACTTCCTGCCGATTTCGCCGCCGTTTTTGGCTAGCGATCTCTATTCACCGCGAAAGCGCAGAATTCTAACAGAGAATTTTGAAAAGGGGAAATGGGGTAGATCGAAAGGGCTTCGCGGGCCCGATCGGCCTCGGCCACGGCGGCCAGGCGGGCGTGTTCCAGCGCGTCGGTGGCCTGGATGGCGGCTGCCACGGCAGCGAAGTCGGCGTCGCCCGTCTTGATGGCGTCGCGGATCAGCTGCTGCTGCTCAGGCGTGCCCACTTCCATGACGCGGATCAGCGGCAGGGTCGGCTTGCCTTCGCGCAGGTCGTCGCCCACGTTCTTGCCCAGGGCGGCGGCGTCGCCGCTGTAGTCCAGCACGTCGTCGACCAGCTGGAACGCGGTGCCCACGTGGCGGCCATAGGCGGCGGCGGCGGCTTCCTGTTCGGGCGTGGCGCCCGCCAGCACGGCGCCCACCTGGGCGGCGGCCTCGAACAGCTTGGCCGTCTTGTAGCGCACCACCTGCAGGTAGCGCTCTTGCGAGACGTCCGGGTCATGCACGTTCAGAAGCTGCAGCACCTCGCCCTCGGCGATCACGGTGGTGGCTTCGGACAGGATGCTCATGATGCGCATCGAGTCGGCCTCGACCATCATCTCGAACGATCGCGAGTACAGGTAGTCGCCCACCAGCACGCTGGCCGCGTTGCCGAACACCGCATTGGCGGTTTCGCGGCCGCGGCGCAGGTCGGATTCGTCGACGACGTCATCGTGCAGCAGCGTGGCGGTGTGGATGAATTCCACCACTGCTGCCAGCAACTGGTGATGGGTGCCTTCGTAGCCCAACGCGCGCGCCACCATCAGCACCATGGCCGGGCGCATGCGCTTGCCGCCCGCCCCAATGATGTAGTCGCCAATCGTGCGGATCAGAACCACTTCGGAATTCAGCCGCTCGCGGATAACCGCGTCGACGGCTTTCATATCGTCAGCAATGGGGGCAATGAGCGCGGGGAGATTCAAGACGTATCCGACAAGTGTGAAGCGAGCCGCGTAACGGCTCTTACCGCTGGGCCCGCCAGCGGTCGGCGGGGGATTCGACCACGGATTATACGGGGAGTGCGCGGGAAGTCCGGCCGCCCGCGGCCCGGGCCGCGCAGCCCGGCGCCAGGCGCCCCGCGCCGGTCGGATCAGCCCCCGCGCGCCAGCAGGCCGCGCGCCATCAGGTTCGCGTAGAGCGCGCGCACGCCGAAGGTCCAGGGCGGGATTTCCGTTGACAGCTGCACCTCGTTCACGAGCGCGCCCAGGCGCTCCGAGGCAATCACCACCCGGTCACCCGCCACATGCGTGAACCCGGTGCCCGGCCCCTTGCGATCCTTGGTGGGCGAGAACATCGTGCCCAGGAACAGCATGAAGCCGTCGGGGTACTGATGGTGCGCGCCGTGGGTCTGGCGCACCAGGTCCAGCGGGTCGCGGCTGATCTCGCGCATGTGACTGACGCCGTCCAGCGTGAAACCGTCGGGGCCTTCGATGTGCAGCGAGACATCGGCGCCCCGGACGCTATCCAGCGTGAATCCGCCCTCGAACAGCCGGATGAACGGCCCGATGGCGCAGGAGCCGTTGTTGTCCTTGGCCTTGGTCAGGAGCAGCGCGCTGCGGCCTTCGATGTCGCGCAGGTTCACGTCGTTGCCCAGCGTGGCGCCGACCACTTCGCCCCGGCTGTCGACGGCCAGCACGATCTCGGGTTCGGGATTGTTCCACTGCGACTCGGGCAGCACGCCGATCCGCGCGCCAAAGCCCACCGAGGCCATGGGCGGCGTCTTGGAGAAGACTTCGGCGTCGGGGCCGATGCCCACTTCCAGATATTGCGACCACTGGCCGCGCTCAAGCATTTCGGCTTTCAGGCGGATGGCCTCGGGCGATCCCGGGCGCAGCCGCGACAGATCGGAGCCGATCAGCGCCTGCATGCGCACGCGGATTTCCTCGGCGCGGCCGGCGTCGCCGCCCGCCTCTTCCTCGATCAGGCGCTCCAAAAGGCTGATGGCAAACGTGACGCCCGCCGCCTTCACCGGCTGCAGGTCGCAGGGCGCAAGCAGACGCGGCCCTTGCGCGCCTTGCAGCGTGGCATCCATGAGCGCGTGCGCGTCACCCAGGGATTCGCCCTTGGCCTGGCGCGCGAGCGACACGCGGTCGGGATGGTCCAGCAGGTCGGACACGGTCGGCGCCGTGGCCGTGATATCGACAACCTCTCCCCCACGCACCACGACCACGCTTGGACCGCCGACGGGATCGGGCCGCCACACGCGGCCCACGAGCAAGGCATCGGAAAGATCGGCGGGCAGCAGGTTATTGGGGTTCATGGCGTCTCCTCGCGTTGGTGCCCTGCCGGCGGCGGGCTCGTGTTCTGTGCCGGCTGGCCCGGCATGGCGCAGCCAGTCTAGGAGACTTCATTTATCATGTCCAACATCTTGCATATCTGTCCAACATATTGGAATTATGGCCGCCGATTACGACGTTCCCGCCATCCGCCGCACCCACGACATCCTGCGCGTGCTGGCCGGCCGGCCCGCCCCGGTAAAGGCCGCGGAGCTGGCCCGCGCCTGCCAGATGCCCAAGAGCACGCTGTATCTGTTGCTGGACTGCCTTGCGCAACGCCGCTGGGTCGAGCGCCTGGACGGCGGCTATATCGTCGGACTGGAACTGATGGCGCTAGGCGCTGCGTACCTGCGCCACGACGGGCTTCAGACGGCCTTTCATCAGGCGGCCGGCGCCTTCGTGGCCCGCTGCAACGAGGTCGTGCAACTGGCCGCGCTCGATGGCTTTGATGTGGTCTACCTGGCCCGGGAGGACGCGCGCCGGCCCGTGCGCCTGGTGTCGGACCTGGGTCTGCGGCTGCCCGCACATGCGTGCGCGCTGGGCAAGGCCCTGTTGGCCAGCCTGCCGCCCGACGACCTGGCCGCCCGGCTGCCCGAGACCCTGCCCCGCGTCACCGACCGCACGATCGCCGATGCCGCCCACCTGCACCGCGAACTGGACGACGTGCGGCGCCACGGCCTGGCCCACGACCGGGAAGAAGTCGCCACCGGTCTCGAGTGCTTTGCGGCCTTTGTAGGCGTGACGCCACTGGGCAAGCGGGTGGCGGTCAGCACGTCCATCCCCACCGACCGCCTGGACGACGCCCACCGGCAAGCCGCCACGGAAGGCATCCGCCGCGTGGCGCGCGACATTGCGCTGCGCGTGATTCCGGGCGCCTGAAGCCTGCACGCCACACCTAAGCCCTTAGCCTGCAACAGCTTTTTGACTTTCCAAAAGTCCCGGGCTAATATCTCGGATTCGGTCAGCAATGGCCGAATTACGTCGGTTGTTCGTGCACGCCGCCTGGCATCATCGCAAGTCCTGATTCAGCGGACTTTCGGCTAGTACAAGCGCTAGTACCAGCACTGGTACGGCAGGCCAGCACGGCATTCTTGCCCAGCAGGGCAGGCAGCACGAACGAACCCATTTACCTATTTAAGGAATACCCCATGTACGCGGTCGTAAAAACCGGTGGCAAGCAGTATCGCGTTGCCGCTGGCGAAAAACTCAAGATAGAACAGATACCGGCTGACATTGGGCAAGAAATCACCCTGGACCAAGTGCTGTCCGTGGGCGAAGGCGACCAACTGAAAGTTGGCACGCCCCTCGTCTCCGGCGCCGTGGTCAAGGCAACGGTTCTTGCGCAAGGCCGCCACGACAAGGTCAAGATCTTCAAGATGCGCCGTCGCAAGCACTATCAGAAGCGTCAGGGCCACCGTCAGAACTACACCGAAATCCGCATCGAAGCCATCACGGCTTAAGAAGCGACTCGGTACCACTTAGCAGGAGCTAAACATGGCACAGAAAAAGGGCGGCGGCTCTACGCGGAACGGACGCGACTCAGAATCGAAGCGTCTGGGCGTCAAGGCATTCGGCGGCGAATTGATTCCCGCTGGTTCGATCATCGTGCGTCAGCGCGGTACTCGCTTCCACGCTGGCGTGAACGTCGGCATGGGCAAGGACCACACCCTGTTCGCGCTGGTCGACGGCAAGGTTCAATTCGGCTTCAAGGGCGCATTGAACAAGCAGACCGTTTCGATCGTCGCTGCCGAGTAATCGGTTGGCAAGCCCGCGGACTTCACGTCCGCGGTCGCATACGGTCTGGGACGCGGTCCGCCGCAGTTCCCGAACGGCAAAAGCCCTGTCGCGTGCGGCAGGGCTTTTTTGTTTGAAGGCAATTGGCGAGTAAGCTCTCTTTTGCCTCCCGGCGGCTCCCCGTGTGGACGCCCGCCCTCACCCACTACACGCGCATACACCATGAAATTCGTAGACGAAGCCACCATTGAAGTGGTCGCCGGCAAAGGCGGCAATGGCGTGGCGAGCTTTCGCCGCGAAAAATTCATTCCCCGTGGCGGCCCCGACGGCGGCGACGGCGGCCGTGGCGGCACCATTTACGCGGTGGCCGATCGCAACATCAACACGCTGATCGACTTCCGCTACGCACGCCTGCACCGCGCCAAGAACGGCGAAAACGGCCGCGGCTCGGACCAATACGGCGCTGCAGCCCCGGACATCACCCTGCGCGTGCCCGTGGGCACGATCATCCATGACGCCGAAACCGGCGAAGTCCTGTTCGACCTGAACAAGCACGAACAGAAGGTGGTGCTGGCCGCCGGCGGCCAGGGCGGCATGGGCAACATCCACTTCAAGTCCAGCGTGAACCGCGCGCCCAAGCAATGGACGCCCGGCAAGGAAGGCGAACACCGCTACCTGCGCATGGAACTGAAGGTGCTGGCCGACGTGGGCCTGCTGGGCCTGCCCAACGCCGGCAAGTCGACGCTGATCACCCGCATTTCCAATGCGAAGCCGAAGATCGCCGACTACCCCTTCACCACGCTGCACCCGAACCTGGGCGTCGTGCGCACGTCGCCGTCGCGCAGCTTTGTCGTGGCCGACATTCCGGGTCTGATCGAAGGCGCCTCCGAAGGCGCCGGCCTGGGCCACCTGTTCCTGCGCCATCTGGCGCGCACCCGCGTGCTGCTGCACCTGGTGGACGTGTCCACGCCGGATCCGGACGCCGATCCCGTCGAGCAGGCCGTCGCCGATGCGCGCGCCATCGTCGAGGAACTGCGCCGCTATGACGCCGACCTGGCCGCCAAGCCGCGCTGGCTGATCCTGAACAAGCTGGACATGGTGCCGGACCCCGAGGACACCAAACGCCGCTTCCTTGAGCTCTACGGCTGGACCGGTCCGGTGTTCGGCATCTCGGGCCTGTCGGGCGAAGGCACGCAGGACCTGATCTACGCGCTGCAGGACTACCTGGACGCCGAGCGCGAAAAGGAACAGCTTGCGCAGGATCAGGCCGAAGGCACCTACGTGGCGCCGGACCCGCGCTTTGACGACACGCGCACCGACGCAGACAAGCCGGCCGCGCCGCGCGGCGGTAACGAATAAGCCATAATCGCAGTCCTTTCGATTACGCTTTTTTTCGCCGCAGCCGGCCGCCATCATGTCTGCTGAATCACCTGCCGTTTCCGTCGTCACCCACGCCCAGCGCATCGTCGCCAAAGTCGGCTCATCGCTGGTCACCAACGAAGGCCGAGGCCTGGACCGCGCCGCGGTCGCCCACTGGGCCGCGCAGATCGCCGCCCTGCACAAGCAGGGCAAGCAGATCGTGCTGGTGTCCAGCGGCGCCATCGCGGAAGGCATGGCACGCCTGGGCTGGCGCAAGCGCCCGTCCGTCATGCACGAACTGCAGGCCGCGGCAGCCGTGGGCCAGATGGGACTGTGCCAGGCCTACGAGGCCGCCTTCGCCGAACACGGCCTGCGCACCGCGCAGATTCTGCTTACCCACGAAGACCTGGCCGACCGCCACCGCTACCTGAACGCGCGCAGCACGCTGTTTGCCCTGCTGCGTTTGGGTGTCGTGCCCATCGTGAACGAAAACGACACGGTCGTGACCGACGAAATCCGGCTGGGCGACAACGACACGCTGGGCGCGCTGGTCACCAACCTGATCGAAGCCGACACGCTGGTCATCCTGACCGACCAACGCGGCCTGTACGACTCCGACCCGCGCAAGAATCCGCAAGCCAAGTTCATGTCGCACGCCCAGGCGGGCGACCCCGCGCTGGAAACCATGGCGGGTGGCGCGGGCAGCGGCATCGGCACCGGCGGCATGCTGACCAAGGTGCTGGCCGCCAAGCGCGCGGCCCACAGCGGCGCGCATACCGTCATCGCCTCGGGCCGCGAACGCAACGTGCTGACGCGCCTGGCCCAGGGCGAGTGCATCGGCAGCGAACTGCAGGCGGTCGTGCCGGTGTGGTCGGCGCGCAAGCAGTGGCTGGCCGATCACCTGCGCCTGCGTGGCCGCGTGGTGCTGGACGACGGCGCCGTGCAGGCGCTGCTGCGCGAAGGCAAGAGCCTTCTGCCTATCGGCGTGACCGACGTGGAAGGCGAATTCGGCCGCGGCGACGTCGTGGCCTGCGTCGACAGCCAGGGCCGTGAATGCGCCCGCGGGCTGATCAATTATTCGTCGGCCGACACGCGCCGCATCCTGCGCCAGCCTTCGTCGCAGATCGCGCGCATCCTGGGCAGCATGACCGAACCCGAGCTCATGCACCGGGACAATCTGGTCGTGCTGTAGGAAGGCGCGGCAGCAGGATATATCCCCACCCCCGCACCGCCAGCAAAGGAAGATCGATATTGAACCGGCGCGCCTTGTTGCGCAGCCGGGACACGACCACGTCCACGCGCCTTGCGCTGTCCAGGGGATCGCGCGCTTGCGCCGGAAAGAAGCTCTCGCGATGAAGACAGTGGCCGGGCGCATTGAACAACCGGATGAGAACGGCGCGCTCGCGAAGGGTAAGCGGCAGGCGCTCACCGCGGGGGCCCACCAGCATGCGGCCAAATGCCACGACGCGCCAGTCGCCCGGTCCGCACCGCGCGCGCCGGCACAGGCTGCGCAGCAGCGCGTCCCACTCCAGGAGTTCCATGTCCGGCGGCACGCAGGCGTCGACCCCTGCGTCCAGCGCCGCCGCGCGCTGCGCCGTGGTGGCGCCGCCGTCCTGCCACACCACCCGCGCGCCCGGCGCGGCTTGGCGCATGCGGTCAACAAGATCGGCCTTGCCGTCGCAAGGCCCTTGCACGACAAGCAGATCCGGCGCGTCACCGGACACGTGTTCGAGCAGGGCGTCCACCGATGCAAAAACGCGCGTGTCCCAGTCGAATTGGCGCAGCGCACTGGCCAGCCGCCACCCCGCAATGTCCTCGGATCGCACGATAAATACGCTGCCC
Source organism: Achromobacter sp. JD417 (assembly GCF_041879325.1). Lineage (NCBI taxonomy): Bacteria > Pseudomonadati > Pseudomonadota > Betaproteobacteria > Burkholderiales > Alcaligenaceae > Achromobacter > Achromobacter sp. JD417. The sequence continues at coordinate 5,815,265 of NZ_CP087159.1, forward strand.
CGCTCCCACATGCGACCTTCCCTCTGTTATCACCCTAGTGTTATTTATATCCACCAACGTGACAGATCGGCAAGCTTCAATCGCCCTGTGAAAACATTCTCAGACCGACTGAAGCATGCGCGTCTTCTTCGTGGCCACACGCAGAAGGCGCTCGCCCGTCTGGTGCGCATCTCGCAAAGCGCGATCGGCAGCTACGAAAGTGGTCTGCGGCATTCAAGCCGATCCGCGCGCAAGCTGGCGCAAGTGTTGAAGATCGAAGTCGAATGGCTGGAAACCGGCAAGGGTCCCATGGAGCTTCCCCTGGACGCCTACGACCTGAGCAATACCTTGCCAGTATCAGGCGTTTCCGAGTCGGCGCCGCGCCCCGGCGGCCGGCCCCGTCCGCTGGCGCCGTGGCCCTATCCCAACATTTCACCGTCGCAATTCGAATCGCTGACGCCCGACGAACGGGCAATGCTCGAAGCGTTAACCCAGACCTTCATCGAAACGACACTGCTTCGTCGCGGCATCAAGCCGCGCGGCCGCAAGATCGGCTGATCGCGGCCTCTGCGCGCGGACCGCGACACACCGGGCCGCGCCGGGGGGGCAACGCTTCAAGATCACGACACTGCGAGCCGCATCGAGCGGACCAATTTTTCCCGTTCTCGCGGACGCCTGGCGCGCACGTTGAATGCGCCTTCCAGGACAAAAATGCAGACGAAAAAAAACCGGCCACGTAAGCCGGTTTTTTTGCGCACCCCGAGATCAGGGCTTGGCAGCAGGGGCCGGCGCGGGCGCCGTTCCGCCTGCGGCGGGCACGGCATCGCCGCGGATGCGCGCGGCGATTTCGGAGGCCGCCTGGGCCGAAGGCACGCCAAAGGCCAGGACGCCACGGTTCAGGGGCTCGCCGATGAGCGGCGCGGCAACCAGTTCCTGATCGATCACCAGGGCCAGCACGCTGCCGACGTTGGCGGTGCTGACGGCGGTCAGCTTGCGGGTGCCGGCTTCGGAGAAGCGCAGACCCACGAAGTTCTGGCCTTGGCGATCCACCAGCGCGGCGGCATCGGTCAGGTCGGCGCGCGTGAGCACGGGCGTTTCCTGCAGATAGAGCTTGCCGTCCGGCAGGTTCACTTCACGCAGGCCGGCGCCGGGTTCGCGCTTGGCCAGATAGAAATCCACGCGCGCGGCGGCCGCGGGCGTGGTCGATTGCTGACCCGCCGGGGGCGTGGCCGTGGCGTCGGACGTCTTAGTCGGGGCCGTCTTGCAACCCGCTAGCGCCAATGTCACGACTACGAGGGCGGGCGCCAATGTGCGTAGGTTCAGTTGCATGCTCGATTCCTTCTTAAGTGGGCTGATGCCGGACGGTAAGACTCTAAGACTGTACACGCGGCGTGTGGAAAAAAGTGTACCGAACCTGCATGGCGGTGTCTGTCTAGACTGAATCCAAATGTAAAGCAGTAATACCAGCCTCGTTCAAACGCCCTATCCGCGCGGGTTGCGAGGGTGCTCGCAGATTGTTCAATGCGCCGCGTCTGCTTGGCTCTATACTGCGCGTTCACGCAGGGGTACTCGTCCCGCCATCCACGGCGGCGACGTGTTGAGAGAGTCCCTTCGTACCAGTACGGATAATGCCGATGCTGGGAGCGTATTCCCGCCACGCGTCTTCGCACGTCCTGGGCGGGAGTCCATCCCGATCGGCTCCAACCACTCGCTTGGAGCTTTCCATGAACGCAAATCCCAAATTTTTGGCCGCGACCGCCGAAGTCGACGCTGCGGCCGTCGCACCGCTGCCCAAATCACGCCGCGTGTATGAGGTGGGCTCACGCCCGGACATCCGGGTCCCCTTCCGGGAGATCGAACAGGACGACACGCCGACGATGTTCGGCGGCGAAAAAAATCCGCCGCTGACGGTGTATGACTGTAGCGGTCCCTACACGGACCCGGACGTCAAGATCGACATCCGCCGCGGCCTGCCGGAACTGCGCCGCGCGTGGATCGAGGAACGCGGCGACACGGAGCTGCTGTCCGGCCCGACCAGCGACTACGGCAAGTCGCGCCTGACCGATCCCAAGCTGACGGCAATGCGCTTTGACCTGCAGCGCCCGCCGCGCCGCGCAAAGTCCGGCGCGAACGTTTCGCAGATGCACTACGCGCGCCGCGGCATCATCACGCCGGAAATGGAATACGTGGCGATCCGCGAAAGCCTGCGCCGCGAGCACTACCTGCAAACGCTGCGCGACAGCGGCCCCGACGGCGAAAAAATGGTCAAGCGCCTGCTGCGCCAGCACCCGGGCCGATCGTTCGGCGCGGCCATCCCCGCCGCCATCACGCCGGAGTTCGTGCGTGCCGAAGTCGCCCGCGGCCGCGCGATCATCCCCGCCAACATCAACCACCCGGAAGTGGAGCCGATGGCCATCGGCCGCAATTTCCTGGTGAAGATCAACGCAAACATCGGCAATTCCGCGGTCAGCTCGGGCATCGGCGAGGAAGTGGAAAAGATGACGTGGGCGATCCGCTGGGGCGGCGACACGGTGATGGACCTGTCGACCGGCAAGCACATCCACGAAACCCGCGAGTGGATCATCCGCAATTCGCCGGTGCCGATCGGCACGGTGCCGATCTACCAGGCACTTGAGAAGGTGGACGGCAAGGCCGAGGACCTGACCTGGGAAATCTTCCGCGACACGCTGATCGAGCAGGCCGAGCAAGGCGTGGACTATTTCACGATCCACGCAGGCGTGCGCCTGCCGTTCATCCCGATGACCGCGGACCGCATGACGGGCATCGTGTCGCGCGGCGGCTCGATCATGGCCAAGTGGTGCCTGGCGCATCACAAGGAGAGCTTCCTGTACGAGCGCTTCGAAGAGATCTGCGAAATCATGAAAGCGTACGACGTGAGCTTCTCGCTGGGCGACGGCCTGCGTCCAGGCTCGGGCTACGACGCAAACGACGAGGCGCAGTTCGCGGAACTGAAGACGCTGGGCGAACTGACGCAGGTGGCGTGGAAGCACGACGTGCAGGTGATGATCGAAGGCCCGGGTCATGTGCCAATGCAGATGATCAAGGAAAACATGGAGCTGCAGCTGGAACACTGCCACGAGGCGCCGTTCTACACGCTGGGCCCGCTGACGACGGACATCGCCCCGGGCTACGACCACATCACGTCTGGCATCGGCGCGGCGCTGATCGGCTGGTATGGCACGGCGATGCTTTGCTACGTGACGCCGAAGGAACACCTGGGGCTGCCGAACAAGAAGGACGTGAAGGACGGCATCATCACGTACAAGATCGCGGCGCACGCGGCGGACCTGGCCAAGGGACATCCGGGCGCGGCGATCCGCGACAACGCACTATCGAAGGCGCGCTTCGAGTTCCGCTGGGACGATCAGTTCAATCTGGGTCTGGATCCGGATACGGCGAAGGAATTCCACGACGAGACGCTGCCTAAGGATTCGATGAAGGTGGCGCACTTCTGCTCGATGTGCGGCCCGCATTTCTGCAGCATGAAGATCACGCAGGATGTGCGGGATTATGCGGCGGCTCAGGGAGTCAGCGAGAAGGAAGCGCTGGCGAAGGGGATGCAGGAGAAGTCGGTGGAGTTTGTGCGGAAAGGGAGTGAGGTTTATCACCGGCAGTGAATTGCTGGCGGGTGATTTGGTTGATGGAGTGAAGGGGTTGTGACTTGCGGCTTGCGGGTCGCGGGTCGCGGCTTGCGGTGGATCGGGTTCTTTAGACGCCCGGCGCGTCGTGGGCCTGGGGCGGGCGGGGCTCCGATTGCGGTCCGGAGCCTTCGCTCCGGACTGCCCCGTCGTCATCCTCGTCCGCCTTCGGCTCCCTTCGGATTCCCTCGGGCGCATCTAAACGCCCCGCCCGCCCCAGGCCCACGCCACACCGGGCTTTGCAGTTGAATCTTTTCGGGCGGCGGGGGGAGTCGGGTTCTTGAGGTTCTTGCCTGCGGAGGTGTGGGAGAGAAAGGTCTTGCGGGGCCCGCCCCCGGGCGGCCGCGCGGGCGGCCTTCGTGGGCTTACGCGGAGTCTTGCGTCGTCGCTATGACGCTTCGCGTGTGGCTGCTTCCTCTTAAGGTGCCTGACACCCTGGTGAGAGGCACTTCATGCCGAATTCACCTCCCGAGGGTGTCAGACACCAGCAGCAGCAAACGGTCTCGCCAAGTTCCGGCACGACCGCCATTGATCCTAGGGTGTCAGACACCGGCAGCGGCAGACGTTCTGGGCGGGTTCAGGCAGAGACGCGATAAACAAGATACCGTCTTGACCGTCAAGCGTTCAGGCGTAGTCGGGCCGATACGGTGTCCGAGTTTTAAGCACGCCGAAGCATAGATGCACCAGCTTTCTCATGGCCGCGCCTAGCGCGGCCATTTTGCTCTTTCCAGCTGCTAAGAGCCGCGCGTAAAGCGCACCAACGTGTGGGTTGAAGCGCTTGCTGACGATAGCGGCCATGTAGAGGGTGGCACGTACCGTGCTGGGACCCGTTTTAGATAGCCGCGGCCGGCTGTTCAGACTGGTGCCGGACTGGCGTTGCACCGGTACCACCCCCAAGTAGGAGGCCAAGCCCTCGGCTGACTCGATGGGCCGGTTATGCATGATCGACAGGATCGCGTTCCCCGCTCGATCCCCGATGCCGGGGATGCTGGTCAGCAGTTCTCGATCCTCCTTCAGGTCCGGGTGGCGGTCGATGTGGTCATTGATCGCATGATCCAGGCGTTTGATCTCTTCGCGCAGGAACGCGATCGTTTTGGCGATGGATCCCTCGACCAGCACGGGTGGATCACTGAACTGCGTCTTCTCCTGGCGATTGAGTTCGCGCTGCAGATCCTTGGCCAGCGCGTCGCGCCGAGCCAACAAGGCCCGTAGTTGACGGGCATGCAGCGGCGCGGGGCGCCACAGCCCAGGCTTGAGCGCCTGACCGTAGCGGGCCAGCACGTAGCTATCGATCCCATCGGTTTTGGAGCGCACCGCCAGCGCACCGGCGAAGTCGCGCACCTGGGCAGGGTTGACCAACGAGACACTGACCGAAGCGTCATGCAGGGCCGTAGCAGCCTGCTCATGGTATTGCCCTGTGGGCTCGAGCACGGCATGCAACTGCGCCGGCTCGGCTCCCTGCTTGGCGCACCACTGCAGCAGCGTCTGCACGCCCGCTATCGAGTTGGGTACGACCTTGGTCTTGCGTTTGTTGGCATCGCTGCCAAGCAGCGTGCAATCCAGCTTCGCCTTAGAAACGTCAATTCCGAGAAAAAACATAAACCTAAGCTCCCTTGCCAATACCAAAGAAGCCCGCTGCGCCCACTTGCCTTGTACATACAGGGTCCAATGCCCTAGGCTACCGTCCAGTGTCCAGCCGGCTCAGAGGTGCGGAACCGAGGCGTAATCTGAACCACAAAGTCCAGGCTCTAGGTGTCTGAACACGCTCATCGGTCCGCTTGTAGCGATAGCTAATCACTACAGTGGCCAAGATACAAGGGTGTCTGACACCCTGGTGAGAGGCGCTTCATGCCGAGTTCACCTCCCGAGGGTGTCAGACACCAGCAGCAGCAAACGGTCTCGCCAAGTTCCGGCACGACCGCCATTGATCCTAGGGTGTCAGACACCGGCAGCGGCAGACGTTCTGGGCGGGTTCAGGCAGAGACGCCATAAACAAGGGTGTCTGACACCCTGGTGAGAGGCACTTCATGCCGAGTTCACCTCCCGAGGGTGTCAGACACCAGCAGCAGCAAGCGCTCTCGCCAAGTTCCGGCACGACCGCCATTGATCGTCAAATGAACTCCAGTGCTCGATGGGCGGCGCGCGTAGAGGTGGGCAGGTTGTAGCTGGCCGTCGACGCGCGCCGCCCATCACCGCCCCTCCCCCGTCGGAGAGCACCATTAGCAAGCCGATCCCCGCCAGCGCGCTAGCGCACATCGCCCCGACGACCAGACGCTCATATGCCGATTGCCGCCGCCCGGGCGGCAGCAATTCGGCGGCCCCGCAGATCTCCTGCCCTGACCACAGGTCTTACAGCGCCACATACCAAAGACCCTCGCAGCACGGCGTCGCGGTCACCGTGGGTGCGAGCGCCGTCGATGCGCCCGAGGGAATCTGAAGGGAGCCGAAGGCGGACGAAGATGACGACGGGGCAGTCCGGAGCGAAGGCTCCGGACCGCAATCGTGGGCGATCGTGCCCACGGTGACCGCGGCGTCGGGCGACCTACGAAGATCCGATGCAACTACGAAGATCTAAAGCCACGACAAGCTCCGTGCCCCCCCGAAGATCCGCGGCAACTACGTAGATCCGCTGCACCTATGAAGATCCGACCTACGCAGATCCGCTGCAACTACAAAGATCTAAAGCAACCACGAAGATCTAATGGAACAACAAAGCTCCGTCCACCCCGAAAATCCAAACCAACGCCTACAACAACTTCCCAGGATTCATAATCCCCGCAGGATCCATCACCTTCTTGATCTCCCGCATCAACCGTAACTCCACGGCATCCTTGCTATGCAGGAAATGCTCACGCTTGAGCTGACCAATTCCGTGCTCAGCCGAAATACTCCCCCCATACCGGTTCACTTCATCCAACACCGCATCCGTGATCGCAGCCCCATGCTCCGCGACCCAGTTGCGGTCTGCGCCTGCCGGGCGGGACAGGTTGTAGTGCAGGTTGCCGTCGCCGAAGTGGCCGAAGATGAACGGGCGGATGTCGGGGTACAGGGCGCGTACGCGCGCTTCGGCCGATTGCATGAAGTCGGGAATGCGCTCGATCGGCAGCGATACGTCGTGCTTCAGATGGGGGCCGTCGGCGCGTTGGGCTTCGGAGATTTCCTCGCGCAGCTTCCACAGCGTCTGCAATTGCGCCAGTGACGCCGAGACCGCGGCGTCCAGGCACAGGCCGCGTTCAAGCGCCGTGCCGATGACGTTTTCGAGCAGCGTGTTGAGCGCGGCCTCGTCGGTGGTGTCGGCCAGTTCCACCAGCACATAGGCCGGGTAGCGTTGTTCGAAGGGCTCCTGCACGCCCTCGGCGTGCGTCAGCACCAGGTCCAGGCAATCGCCGGTGAAGAATTCGAAGGCTTGCAGGCGTGCGCCGCATTGTTCGAACAGGATCTCGAACAGTTGCAGCGCCTGCGCCGGGGATTCGACCGCGGCCAGCACGACGGAGCGCACGTCGGTGCGCGGGTACAGGCGCAGCGCGACGGCGGTGATGATGCCGAGCGTGCCTTCCGACCCGATGAGCAGTTGCTTGAGGTCGTAGCCGGTGTTGTCCTTGCGCAGGGTGCGCAGGCCGTGAAAGATTTCGCCGGTGGGCAGCACCGCTTCTAGGCCGAGGACCAGTTCGCGGGCCATGCCGTAGCGCACCACGTTCACGCCGCCGGCATTGGTGGCGACGTTGCCGCCGATCTGGCTGGAGTCTTCCGCGGCCAGGCTGAGCGGCAGCAGGCGGCCGGCGTCCTGGGCCGCGCGGCGCAGGTTGCCCAGAATGGCGCCGGCCTCGGCAACCATGGTGTTGGCGACGGTGTCGATGGCGCGCACCGCATTCATGCGGTCCAGGCTGATGACGACGTTGTTGGCGCCGCCGTCGGGCGTGGCGCCGCCGCACAGGCCGGTGTTGCCGCCGCGCGGCACGACCGGCACGCCGGCTTCCTGGCACAGGGCGAGGCATGTGGCGACCTCGGCTGTCGTGCGCGGGCGCACGACGGCTTGGGCCTGGCCGTTATACAGGCCGCGCCAGTCGGACAGCCACGGGGCGATGTCCGCCGGGTCGGTGAACACGGTATCGGGGCCCAAAGCCTGGACCAGCCGTTGAGAAAAGTCGGTTGCGCTCATGAGATGTGGGATGCGGCGGGAAAGAGAAGATCGAGTTGCAGGCGGCCGGCGGCTTGCTGCAGGTGGCGGATGGCGGCCTGGCGGGCGCGGTCCGGATCGCGCGCGCGAATGGCCTCGAACACGGCGACGTGTTCCTGGTGCACGGCGGCGGTCAGGCCTTCCTGCAGGCGGCTGTTTGACCGGGCGGTGCTGACGGCCAGGCGCAGCTGCAGGTTCAGGTATTGCAGCAGGTCCTGGTAGTAGCTGTTGTGCGTGGCCGTCGCGATGGCGACGTGAAAGGCGATGTCGTGTTCGACGCCCGCCTCGGGGTGGTCCAGATGGGCCTGAAGCGAGGCGAGGGCCGATGCCATGGCGTCCAGGTCCGACGCCGTGCTGCGAACCGCAGCCAGCGCGGCGGCGCCGCCTTCCAGTTCCATGCGCAGTTCGTAGACGTTGGCGAGCTTGTCGCGGTCGACCGCAATGCCGGTGGACACCTGGAAGCCCTGTGCGCCCGTGCGCGAGACGACCGTGCTGCCCGACCCCTGCCGGCTTTGGATCAGGCCCTGCGCGCGCAGGCGTTCCGTGGCTTCGCGGATGACGGCGGCGCTGACGCCGTACTGCTCGGCCAGCACACGGCCGGACGGCAGCTTGGCACCGACGGCGTGGATGCCGTCGGCGATTTCGCTGGCGAGCTGGCGGGCGACCTGCTCGGTGAGGGTGAGGCTCTTGGTCAACATGAGCGGATTATAGGCAGATTTTTCAGGTTATCTGATAACTTCAATTGTTTCAGAGCGCCTGTCATGCGGTCCGTATGCCGTGATGGTGAAGCGCGAAAATCAGTGAACGGCGTCCAGATTTGGACAGATTCGGCCCCGCACGGCCGCGGCGGACGAGCGCCGTCGCTTCAAGCGGCGACCGACGCGCTTTGCAGGCCTTCGCTTTCAGCGATGACTTGGCCTTGGTCGACCACGCAGCAGCGGCCGCCCTGCGCCTTGGCCCGGTACAGCGCCGCGTCGGCGGAATCCAGCGCGCCTTGCGGGGTGCGGTTGGCGCCCGACATGATCGAGATGCCGATGGACAGCCCCACGCAGACCCGGTTGCCGTCGGCCAGCGTGATGGGCTGCGAGACGTCGCGCAGCAGATGCTCGCCCAGCCGCAGCGCGGCCGTGGCGTCGATGCCGGTGACCAGGACGATGAATTCGTCACCGCCGATTCTTGCGGCAACGTCGTCCACCCGCAGCATGGCCCGCATGCGCTCCGCGATGGTCTTGAGCACCTGGTCGCCCCCGGCGTGTCCGTGGGTGTCGTTGATCCGCTTGAAATCGTCCATGTCCATGTACAGCAGCGCGGCGGCGCTGTCATGGCCGCGCGCGCTGCTACACACACGCTCCAGCGCCGCCAGCAGGCCGGCGCGGTTGGCCAGGCCGGTCAGCGCGTCTTCGCTGGCGCGCCGGTCGCTGTCCCGCTCGGCCAGCATGGTGGACACCAGAATCCGGTTGAGCCGGTGCGAGGCGATGACCATGCTGATGAGATAAAACGGGATCTGGATGAAGACGATCGCCATGACCCATTCGCCCGTGAACAGGGCGCCCAGGCACATGGGGCCCAGGCTCAGGAAGATCATGGCGCCCACCAGCCGGGGCGCGCCGTAGTTGCGAAAGCAGATCCCGCCCGCCATGGCGCCGCACGACACGCCGGCCAGCGTCGCCGCCAGCCAGTCCCCGTTCAGCAAGGTGACGAACACGCCATAGCCCACGCTGAACGCCCAGAGCAGCGCCAGCAGGATGTACAGATCGGTATAGGTGTTGCCGCCCTTGGGGGCCGCCCGCAGGGCGGCGCGCAGAATCGTGACGCGCACCAGCGCGAGCACGATCTCCAGGATCAGCCACGAGACGTACAGCGGTTCGGGCCGGCGCCACGCGACGACGCCCGAGATCATCAGGGTGTTGATGACCCCGCCGGCAAAAATGGGGAGCGTGCCGAACAGACTGGCAATGAGCGCCGCGCGGATGTCCGCAGGCGTGTCATGCCCGGAATGCGTCAGCCAACGCGTCAGCCGCCACTTGGGCAAGCTGAACTTCAGTCCTGTATCCACGCCGTCATATCCATGACCATCTACCCGAATTCAGTAGGCTGGCTGGCGTTATAGCAGGTATTTGAAACCTTTAGTATTGTCCTTGGGTGCAATACGGGCGGTCTTTAGCCGTGCCCGCGGTGCCCGCAAACCGTGCATTCAGGGTCGCGCTGCACGTTGACGCTGCGCCATTGCATGGTGCGCACGTCCAGCCAGAGCAGGCGTCCGGACAGGCTTTCGCCCACCCCGGACAGCAGCTTCAGGGCTTCGGCGGCCTGCATGCTGCCGATGATGCCGACCACCGGCGCGAACACGCCCATGGTGGCGCAGTTGGCTTCCTCGACGTCGTCGGCTTCGGGAAACAGGCAGTGGTAGCAGGGTGCGTTGTCGTCGCGCAGGTCGTAGACGCTGACCTGGCCGTCAAAGCGGATCGCGGCGCCCGAAACCAGCGGCTTGCGATGCTGCACGCAGGCGCGATTTATGGCGTGACGGGTGGTGAAGTTGTCGGTGCAGTCCAGCACCAGGTCCGTTTGGGCGACCGCGTCGGACAGGGCCTGGTCCTTCAAGCGCTCGACCCGGGCATGAACGCGGGTCTGCGGATTGAAGGCGCCCAGCATGTCGCGGCCGGACTCGGCCTTGGGACGGCCGACGCTGGCGGTCGTGTGCAGGATCTGGCGTTGCAGGTTGCTCAGTTCGACGACGTCGTCGTCGGCCAGCGTGATGTCGCCCACGCCGGCGGTGGCCAGGTAGAGCGCGGCGGGCGAACCCAATCCGCCCGCCCCCACGATGAGCACACGCGCCGCCAGCAGTTTTTCCTGCCCTTCGATCCCGAGTTCGTCCAGCAGGATGTGGCGGGCGTAGCGCAGCAGTTGCTCGTCGTTCATTTGTCCTTGCTGGGCTCGACTCCGGTCGGCGTGATCTTCATGCGCTGGGGCGTCCCGCCGCCGGCCTTGGCGTCAGCCTTGGCCTGGGCGCGGGCCGAGCCCTTCTGCACCGGCTTGCCGGCCAGCAGGTTCAGCGCCTGCTGAAGCTGGAAGTCGTCCTTGCCGCCGAATTCAAACACCTTGGCCGGCAGTTCCACGTTGTCCTGGTCGGCGCTGGACTTGATCTCGTTGGTGGTCTGCTGGTTCGACAGGTGGCGTTGCAGGTCGGCTTCGCGCGGCAGGCGGAACAGGTCGCCGTCGGCCGTGTCGGCAACGACGTAGTCCGGTTCGATGCCGGTCGCCTGGATGGAGCGGCCGCTGGGCGTGAAGTAGCGCGACGTGGTGAGCTTGACCGCGGTGGATTCGGACAGCGGCAGGATCACCTGCACCGAGCCCTTGCCGAACGTGCGGTTGCCCAGCACCTTGGCGCGCTTGTGGTCCTGCAGCGCACCGGCCACGATTTCGGATGCCGAAGCCGAGCCCACGTTCACCAACACCACCATGGGGACCGTCTTGGTCCAGGCCGGCAGGCCGGACAGGTAGTTGCTTTCGCCGCGAGCGTATTCCGAAGGCGTGGCCAGGTACTTGTGGCGGGCGTCCGGGGTGCGGCCGTCCGTGGACACGATGAGCGCATCGGGCGGCAGGAACGCGCCGGACACGCCAATGGCGCTGGTCAACAGGCCACCCGGGTCATTGCGCAGGTCCAGCACGAGGCCCTTGGGCGGTTCCTTCGCGCCCAGCTCCTTGAGCTGGCGGGCGAGATCGGCGCCGGTCTTTTCCTGGAACTGGGCGACGCGCACGTAGGCGATGCCGTTGTCCAGCATCTTGCTGCGCACGCTGCGCACCTTGATGATGTCGCGCACGATCTTCACGACGATCGGCTGCGGCCGGTCGGCGCGCATGATCGTCAGGGTGATGGGCGACTTGGGCGCGCCGCGCATGAGCTTGACCGCGTCGTTCAGGGTCATGCCCTTGGTGGGCGTGTCGTCGATCTTGATGATGAGGTCGCCAGCCATGACGCCCGCGCGGGCGGCGGGCGTGTCTTCGATGGGCGAGATGACCTTCACGAAGCCGTCTTCGGCGCCGACCTCGATGCCCAGGCCGCCGAACTCGCCTTGCGTCGCGGTCTGCATCTCGCGGAACGCGTCGGCATCCAGATAGGCGGAGTGGGGATCCAGGTTCGACACCATGCCGGAGATGGCATTGTCGATCAGGGTCTTGTCGTCGACGGCCTCGACGTAGTTGTTCTTGATGGCGGCAAACACATTGCTCAGTTGCCTGAGCTCGTCCAGAGGCAGGGGGCTGCCGCGCTGGGCGACCGCAGTCACGCCAACACTGAGCAACACGCCAGCCACCGCACCGATGGCAATCAGACCGAAACCGCGAAACTTACGAGTGCCCATGCACACTTCCCGAATTTTGTTTTCGCCGATGGGTTTGGTAATTTACCAACGGTATTTTTCCAACGACATTCATTTACCGACAGCATCTGCGCCGATCGCATCCCAGCAAACCGGTGCACGACCGGCCGACCTACATCTACTGCGCCAGCCATTGGGCCGGGTCCACTGGAGCGCCACGATGGCGAATTTCAAAGTATAGGCCGGATTCCACTTGGCCGCCGGTTGCGCCGACGGTTGCAATAGTATCGCCGCCAGCCACCGGATCGCCCACCCGTTTGAGCAGGCTCTGGTTGTAAGCATAGACGGTCAGGTACTGCTGGCCATGATCCACAATGATCAGGTTGCCAAAGCCGCGCAGCCAATCGGCGTAAACCACAGTACCGGGGGCCACCACCTTGACGGGCGTCCCTTCTGGCGCGCGCAGCACCACGCCCCGCCATACGCCCCCGTCCGGGCGATCCACCCCGAACCTGCCCTGCACCTGGCCGCGCACCGGCATGGTCAGCCCGTGCCGCAGACCACTGCCGCCGCCCACGGGCGGCGCCTTTGCGGTCTGCTGAGCCGATGCACTGCGCGTTGGAGTGGCGGGCTCGTCAATCGGTTCCGTCTTTTTGGGCGGTTCGGCAGGCTTTGTTTGCGCCGGCGTGTCGGCGGGCCCGCCAATGCGGGTCTGCCGCTGCTCGGCGGGACGCAATCCGGCGGCATCCGGGTCGGCCACGGCCACCGGCCCCCGATTCTGGCGGGCGGCCGCCTCGACCTGTTCGCGCGCCTGGGCGGCCTCGCGGGCTTCGGTGTCGCGGCGGGCGCCGTCCTCGGCGACCTTGCGGTCGGCCTCGGCCTTGCGGCGGGCGTCCTGCGCGCGGCGTTCGGCCTCGGCGCGCTTCTTGGTTTCTTCGGCCACGCGGCGGGCTTCCTCGGCCGCACGCCGCGCCTCCTCGGCCCGGCGGACTTCCTCGGCGCGCTTGCGCGCCTCTTCCGCCTTGCGCGCTTCCTCGATCTGCTTGGCAATCGCCGCGTCCAGATCGGTGATGAGCCGTGACAGGCGCTGGTCGTCACGCCCGAGCTTGTTGGCCTCGGCGCGCTGGGCTGCGATCTGTCCTTCCAGCTGGGCCAGCAGGCTGGCGCGCTCTTTTTGCTGCGCGACCAGCGCAGTTTTCTGTTCGGAGGTCTCGGCGACCCCTTTTTCGATCTCGGCGCGGCGTTCATCCGCGCGGGCTTGCAACGCCGCCAGGCGGTCGATGTCGGCCCGCAAGGCCTTGACAGCGTCGGCCCGGGCGCGGGACACGTAGTCCAGATAGCCCAGATTGCGGCCCAGCACCTGGGGATCGTCGCCGGAGAGCAGCGCCGTCCAGGGCGACAGGCCGCTGGTGTATTGGGTGCGCAGCTGGTCGGCCAGTTCGACGCGGCGCTTGGCCAGCACGGCCTCCTGCGCGGCGATCTGCTTTTCCAGCGACGCGAGATCGGCCGTCGCCTTGCGGTTGGCCTCGGCCAGTTCCTTCAGGCGCAGGTTGATCCGGGAAATGGACGATTCCGACTGCTTGAGCGCGTCGGCCGCTTCTTTGCGGGCGGCCTCGCGGTCGTCGATTTCCTTTTGCAGGCTCTCGATGCGGTCGCGCAAGGCGGCCTGCTGTTTCTCGGCATCGGACTGACGCCCGGCAAGGTCGCTGGGCGCGGCGCGCGCAGGCAGCGTCCCACTGGCCAACATGACCGCCAACAACAACCCCGCCGTGCGACGCATAGAGATATCAGTCCTTCTTGGCCTTGCCCTGGGCTGCAACCGCAGCCATGGCCGCCTCGATCTCGGCGGCATCGCCCAGATAATAGTGGCGGATCGGGCGCAGGTCATCATCCAGTTCATAGACGAGCGGCTGGCCGGTCGGGATGTTCAGGTTGACGATGTCGTCGTCCGACACGTTATCCAGATGCTTGATCAGGGCGCGCAGGCTGTTGCCGTGGGCGGCGATCAGCACCTTGCGGCCGGAACGGATGGCCGGGGCGATCGATTCGTTCCAGAACGGCAGCACGCGGGCCACGGTGTCCTTCAGGCACTCGGTGGCGGGCAGCTGGTCGGCCGGAATCTTGGCGTAGCGGCTGTCGAAACGCGGGTGGCGTTCGTCGTCCAGGGACAACGGTTCCGGGGCGATGGCGTAGGCGCGGCGCCAGATCAGCACCTGCTCGTCGCCGTACTTGGCGGCAGTTTCGGACTTGTTCAGGCCTTGCAGGGCGCCGTAATGGCGCTCGTTCAGGCGCCAGTTCACGCCGACCGGGGTGTACATGGCGTCCATGGCGTCCAGTGCGATCCACAGGGTGCGGATGGCGCGCTTGAGCACGGAGGTGTAGGCCAGGTCGAAGGCAAAGCCTTCCTTCTTGAGCAGTTCGCCCGCCTTGCGGGCCTGTTCGCGGCCCGTGTCGGTCAGGTCGACGTCGGTCCAGCCGGTGAAACGGTTTTCAAGATTCCACTGGCTTTCACCGTGGCGCATCAGTACGAGTTTGTGCATGGTTTGGGGCGCCCGCAGCGCGGGTTAAAGTTGGAGGATGGTTAAGGAATGGGCTCATTTTATAATTGAGTGATTTTGCCCGTGATTCTGCCCCGGCGCACCGCGTCCATGTCCTGGACGCGATGCATCAGGGTTCGCCCCTACCCGGCTGGCCGGCGGACTTGCCGACATGCAAGCCGGCGTAGCGCCAGCCGACGTACTACAGGAAGCCTTCGTGGACCTTTTGCAATTCTTGCTCGATAAAAACAACATTTTCATTGTCGCCGTCGCCGTGGTGTCTGGCGTGATGCTGATCATTCCGGCCCTGCGCAAGGGCCGTACCGGATCTGCCATCAGCACGAATGAAGCCATCCAGATGGTCAACCAGCGCAATGCCGTGTGGGTCGACGTGCGCCCTGCCGAGCAATTCCAGGCCGGCCACATCGCCCAGGCACGAAACGTGCCGGCAGCCGACATCGAGCAGAAGGCCAGCTCGCTGCCCAAGAACAAGCCGCTCGTGGTGGTTTGCGACAATGGCCGCGATTCGGCCCGCGCCGCCGCCAAGCTGCGCGCTCAGGGCTTCACCGACGTCGTGCCGCTGGAAGGCGGCATGCGCGCCTGGTCCGCCGCCAGCCTGCCGGTCACCCAGAAGGGTTGAAGCGGGCGGACTCGCCCCCATCTACCTATTCTTGTACCCACAGGAGCGCCCTATGAACAAAGTCGTCATGTACAGCAAGGACTATTGCCCTTATTGCGCCCGCGCCAAGTCGCTGCTCGAGCAGCGCGGCGTGACTGACCTGGAAATCATCCAGATCGACCGGGAACCGTCCCAGCGCGATGTCATGATCGAACGCACCGGCCGGCGCACCGTCCCGCAGATCTTCATCGGCGATACCCATGTCGGCGGTTGCGACGACCTGATGGCCCTGGACCGCTCGGGTGGACTCACCCCCTTGCTGAACGGCTAATCGCCCCTTTTTGCCTCTCCCACCAACGGAAACACTCATGGCTGATCAAGACCAAAACTCCCAGCAAGAAGGCGGCAACGACGCGCCCTCGTTCAATCTGCAGCGCGTCTACCTGAAAGACCTCTCGCTGGAAATGCCTAACGCGCCTCACGTGTTCCTGGAGCAGGAAGCGCCCCAGGTCGAGGTGAGCATCACCGTGGGCGGTCAGCGCCTGGCCGAAACCGTGTTCGAAACCACGGTCACCGTCACCGTCACCACGCGCATCAACGACAAGGTTGTGTACCTGGTCGAAGGCACGCAAGCCGGCATCTTCGAAGCGGCCAACATCCCCGAAGAACAGCTCGATCCGCTGCTGGGCATTGTCTGCCCCACGATGCTCTACCCGTACCTGCGCGCCAACATCGCTGACGCGATCACCCGCACCTCGATGCCCCCGCTGCACCTGACCGAAGTCAACTTCCAGGCCCTGTACGAACAGCGCATCGCCGAACTGCAACAGCAGCAGGCTGGCGCCGCCAATGGTAGCGGCGGCGACTCGGGCATCATCCTGCCCCCCGGCGCGACCCGCCAGTAAGCACCCCGCGGCGCCCCATGAACCAACCCGCCGAGCCGCGCCTGCGCGTCGCCGTCCTGGGTGCGGGCAGTTGGGGCACCGCGCTGGCGGCGGCCGCCAGCCGCCGCCACCCCACCCAGCTCTGGGCGCGCGAAGCCGCGCAAGCGGCCGCCATGGCCGCCACCCACGAAAATGCCCGCTATCTGGCGGGCATTTCCCTGCCCAGGACGCTGCAGTTTTCCGCCGATCTGGACGCCACGCTGCGCACCTTGCAGGACGACGCCGCGCGCCCCCTGATCGTGCTGGGCGTGCCCGTCGCGGGTCTCATGTCCATCTGCGAGGCGCTATCGCAGCGGCTGCCCGCCCTGGGCCTGCAGGACACCCCCATCGTCTGGACGTGCAAGGGCTTTGAAGCCGACACGGCCAGACTGCCCCACGAAATCATGCGCGAGGCCCTGCCCGGCGCAACGGGCGGCGCCTTGTCAGGCCCCTCGTTCGCCCGCGAGGTCGCGCAAGGCCTGCCCGTCGCGCTGACGGTCGCCAGCAGCAGCCCCGCGCTGCGCGAGGTCACGACCGCGGCGTTCCATGGCGCGGCCCTGCGGGTCTACGCCAGCACCGACCTGGTCGGCGTCGAGGTGGGCGGCGCGCTGAAGAACGTGATCGCGGTTGCCTGCGGCATCTGCGACGGCCTTGCGCTGGGCACCAATGCCCGCGCGGCCCTGATTACCCGCGGTCTGGCCGAGATGACCCGTTTTGGCGTCGCGCTGGGCGCGCAGGCCGAAACCTTCGCTGGGCTGACCGGCCTGGGCGATCTGGTGCTGACCGCCACGGGCGAGCTATCGCGCAACCGGCGCGTGGGCCTGGAGATCGGCGCCGGCCGCAAGCTGGCCGACATCCTGGCCAGCGGCATCACCGCCGAGGGCGTGCGCTGCGCCCGCGCCGCGCTGGAACGCGCCCGCGCCATCCATGTCGAATTGCCCATTACCGAAGCCGTGTGCGCCGTGCTGTTCGAAGGCGTGGCGCCCATGACGGCCGTCTCGGCCCTGCTGGCGCGGGATGCGCGTTACGAAGGGTCCGGCTCCGGCGAGGCCTTCGGCGCCGCCTAGACCGCGCCTCTGTCCATTCCGCTCCGACAACAACACACGACACCCACCCCGAGGAGACATCCTTCATGACGCAAACCCGCAAGTTCCGGGTCGGCCCGCTGCTGCGTGGCCTTTGCCTGAGCCTGGCCGCCATCGTGCCCTTTGCCGCCCATGCCGACTGGCCTGAGCGCCCGATCCACATGGTGGTGCCCTTCCCGCCGGGCTCGTCTCCCGACATCCTGGCGCGCACGATTTCCGAGCCCCTTTCCCAGGCCCTGGGTCAGCCCATCGTCATCGACAACAAGCCGGGCGCGGGCGGCAACATCGGCACGCGCATGGTGGCGCAGGCCAAGCCCGACGGCTACACGCTGCTCTACACGATCAACGGCCCGCTGGTCACCGCCCCCACCCTGTACAAGAAGACGCTGGGCTATGACCCCCTGACCGATCTGGAGCCGGTGTCGCTGGTGGGCACCAGCCCCAACGTGCTGGTGGTGCCGGGCAGCCTGAAGGTCGACAACGTCCAGGACTTCGTCAAGCTGGTCAAAGGCCGCGGCAATTCGCTGAACTACGGGTCGGTCGGCCCGGGCAGCTCGGCCCACCTGGCCATGGAAATGTTCAAGGAAAGCGCGGGCGTGGACCTGGCGCACATCCCGTACTCCGGCTTTCCCCAGGTCATCACCGCCATCATCGGCGGCGACGTGCAGGCGGGCTTCATGGTGCCGGCGATCGCCGTGCCGCAGGCGCGCGACGGCAAGGTCAAGCTGCTGGCCGTGACTAGCCTGCAGCCCAGCGACGCCCTGCCCGGCGTGCCGACCATGGCCTCGCAAGGCTATCCGGATTTCGAAGCCATCTCGTGGAATGCGATCCTGGCGCCGTCCGGCACGCCCACGCCGATCGTCGAACGGCTCAATAGCGAACTGGCGCGCATCATCAACAGCGATGCCGTGCGCAAGCAGCTTGCGCTGCAATACTTCACGCCCGCCCCGTCCACCCCGGAAGCCCTGACCGCCCGCATCAAGAATGAAAAGGCGCGTTGGGATCAGGTGATCGACAAGCTCAAGCTGTCGCTGGACTGAGCTTCCCGGCCGAAGGGCGGCGCCTACGCGCCCCCTTCGTATCCCTGCTGGCGCCAGGCTTCGAACACCGTGACCGCCACGGCATTCGACAGGTTCAGGCTGCGCTGGCCGGCGCGCATCGGCAGCCGCAGCCGCTGCTGGGGCGGAAACATCGCCTGGTGTTCGTCGGACAAGCCGGCGCTTTCGCGGCCAAACACGAACACATCCCCCGGCTTGAAACCGACATCGGCCACGCTGCGCTGCGCGTGCGTGGTCAGCGCGTAGATGCTGGACGCGGCCGCGCCGGTATCTTCCAGCGCCTCGCGCAGCGTGTCGTGCACGCGCACGGGTTGCCACTCGTGATAGTCCAACCCGGCCCGCCGCATGCGGGCGTCATCCAGTTCAAACCCCAACGGCCGCACCAGATGCAGCTGCGCGCCGGTATTGGCGCACAGGCGAATGGCGTTGCCCGTGTTGGGCGGGATCTCCGGGCAGACAAGAATGACGTGGAACATGGCGCAGGGAAGATGAAAAGGCGTGCGGCCGGAAGCGGCCGCAGGCGTGATTGTCGCCGATTTGCCAGGATGGGCCGGCGCGCGGCGGGCCATCGTGTCGGCCAGGTCTGGATGCCGGCCGATGCGCTGTCGGTCGCTTTTGCCTGTCGCGTTGCCCCGTCGCGTTATCTATAGCTTTGCAATGCCGCATTGGCCCTGACGTACGCCGGCAACCCGGCGTACGTCAGGGCGTGCGCGCGGCGACCAGCACCGTGACGCTGGCCGCGCCCGCCGCCATCAGGGCCGCCGCGGCAGCCCCAGCGGTGCTGCCGGTGGTCATCACGTCGTCCACCACCGCCACATGCCGATCGAGAACCGCGCCGGTGCAGGTGAAAAGACCCGCGGCCCCGCGCTGCCTGGCGCGCCGGTCCAGCGTGGCCTGCCGGGGCGTCTCGCGCCGCCGCGCCAGGACAAGGCGAGGCGCGGGCAGCGACAGTTCGGCCGCCAGGCTGCGCGCGATCTCGGCTGCCGGGTTCATGCCGCGCTGGCGCAGCGACGCGCGGCTGGCCGGGATGGGGACCAGAAGCAGATCGCCACGCCAGGCGCCCGCGCCCGGACTGGCTGCCCCGTCCGCCGCCTGCAACGCCTGCGCCATCAGCCGCGCCAGCACCGGCGCCATGCTGAGCCGCAACTGCGTCTTGAGCATCAGGATCAGCGTGTCGCCGGGCGGCGCGTAGTCAAAGGCCGCGATGGTCCTGCTGAATGAGCGCGGCGCCGCCAGGCAGGCCGCGCAATGTTGCCCGCCACCGTTGAGGCGAAGCGCGCACTGCGGGCATCTGGCCGATGCGCCCGGCGGCCCCGCCAGGATGTCGGCCTGACAGCCGGCGCACAGCCGCGCCCCCGCGACCCGTGCGCCGCATAACGGGCAATCGCCGCCCACGCGCGACAGCAGCCGTCGCCCCATGTCCAGTAGGGGCAATCGGAGCCTGCGGCCGGGATGCGCAATAATGTGTGCCATCCCAGATCAAACCATGCTCCGCCCCGGGAGATCCCGCGGGCGCGACCGAAATGTCCCTGCCAGAAACCGCAACGCCCCCCTCCCTGCCCCTCGTCAGCGCCGACGTGCCGCGCCAGTTCGCGCGCCGCGGCGACCTGGCTGACGCCCAATTCCTTTATGGCGAGGTGGCGCGCCGCATGCTCGGCCGCCTGCAGTACATCCGGGTGCAGCCGCAAGCCTTGCTGGACGCCGGCTGCGGCGCCGGCGACAACCTGCCGCTGCTGCGCGAGCGCTACCCGGATGCCGCCTATACCGGCCTGGACAACTGTGAGCCGCTGCTGGCCGAAGCGCGCAAGCGCCACGCACCGGGCGGCCTGTCTGCCTGGATCGGCAAGCTGGCGCGCCGCGGCCCCGCCGCCCCCACGTTCGTCAATGCGGATCTGGCAAACACGGGCCTGCAGCCCGAATCGCTGGAACTGGTGTGGTCGAACATGGCGATGCACTGGCACCGCGAACCGCACGCCGTGCTGGCCGAGTGGCGCCGCATCCTGAAAGTCGGCGGCCTGGCGATGTTTTCCTGTCTGGGCCCGGCCACCCTGCGCGAATTGCGCCAGGCATTGGCCGACGCAGGCCTGCGCACCGCCACGCCGTCCTTCGTGGACATGCACGACTTCGGCGACCTGCTGGTGGAGAACGGCTTTGCGGATCCGGTCATGGACCAGGAAATCCTGACCCTGACCTATCGCAGTCCGGAAAAGCTGCTACAGGACGTGCGCGCCCTGGGCGGAAACCCGGCCGAAGGCCGCCGCGGCGGGCTGGTGGGACGGGATTGGCGCGACCGCCTGTGCGCCGCGCTGGAAGCGCAGCGCAATGCCGACGGACTTATCGTGCTGAGCATCGAGGTGGCGTACGGCCACGCCTGGCGCGCCGCCGCGCATCGGACCGTGGCCGGAGAAACCCGCCTGTCCGTCAGCGCGATCGGCGGCCGGCACCGCGGCGCCCCCTGACACGGGGGCCCCGCCGCTGGCACTTCTAGTGCAGCCGTTCGGGCACGATGACGCCGGGCTCGGACGCGGCCAGGCTCTGCATGGGCTCGGACGTCGCCCGGATCCGGCGGCGCAGCACCGCAGTGGGCTCGGCGGGCGGCGCGACGGGGGCCGCCGTGCCGCGCCAGGCATTGGACATGGCCTCCACCATCAGCGGCAGGTCGCGCAGGCGGTGATACTGGCTGCGCAGCCAGCGGGCATCGTTGCCGGCACGCATGGCATCGTCGCGCAGAGCGGCGATCATGTCGCCCGTGCCCAGTTCCTCGGCCACCGGCATCAGGCGCTGGAACAGCGCACGCAGATGGTCGATCAGGCGCACACGTTGCCCTTCCGGCGTCACGTAGCTGCCCTGCAGGCCAAAACGGCAGGCCTGGAAATGGTTGCTGCGGTAGGACAGCCACGCGTTGTCGCTGGGATCTTCCTCGCGCATCAGCAGCACCGCCAGCACCTGGGCAAACGCCGCCACCTGGCAGGCGCGTTCCACGGTCAGCGGCGTGTCGCAAACACGGATTTCGACCGTGCCGTACTCGGGCTTGGGACGGATATCCCAGTACAGGTCCTTGATGCTTTCGGCCAGGCCGAAGGCGCGCAGTTGCGACAGATGGGCCTCGAACTGGTACCAGTCCTTGACCTCGGCGGGCATATGCCCGGCCAGCGGGAAGCTGTTGACCGCGTTCAGGCGCGAGCACGAGAACAGGGTATCCACCCCCTCGCAGTAGGGGGACGACGCCGACAGCGCGATGAAATGCGGCACGTAGGGCGACAGGCGGCGCAAAAGCTTGATGGAATCATCGCCGCTCTTCACGCCCAGGTGGATGTGCTGGCCGAAAACCGTAAATTGACGCGCCAGGTAACCGTACATTTCGGCCAAGTACTGGAAGCGCGGGGTATCCGAGATGGAGCGTTCCTGCCAGCGCATGAAGGGATGGGCGCCGCCGCCCGCCACCGACACGCCCACCGCGTCGGCCGCTTCAACCAGGGCGTCGCGCATCTCGCGCATTTCGGCCAGAAGGCCCATGGGGTGCTCGTGCACCGAGGAGTTCAGTTCGATCATCGACCGCGTGATTTCGGGTTTGACGCGGTCGGCAATGGGATGATTGGCCATCTGGGCCAACAGTTCGTCAGAGGCTGCAGCAAGGTCAAAACTGCGGGGGTCGATCAGTTGCAACTCAAGTTCGATGCCCAGGGTGTTGGGGGCCGACGAAATGAACGGGATTTGTTCCATCTCGGACTCCTTTGAATGTTTGATGAGGGTATGCGCCGTTCGACCTTGAAGCCCGGCAACTTCCCGGGGGGCGCTAGACGGCGGCTTGTGAACGCATGATAGCCGCAGCTTTGTGGCAAAACGATTGAAAATCGTGACATTTGTGTGCAACATCGCGAATCATCCGGTTTTGCCCTCTGAAGAAAAGTAAGCAAGCGCTTACAGCATAGGATTGGCGCGGGTCGCCACCGCGCCAGGCGCCGAAAGCCAGTATTGACGGGGATTCCGAGGGGGGATGGGATAACCCTGATCAGGGTTATCCCTTATCAAATTGACGCCGGACGGCGGCTATTTGCGCCAGAAGATTGGCGTGAACAGGACCAGCACGGTCAAGAGCTCCAGGCGGCCGATCAGCATGGCAAAGGTGCAGACCCAGATCTGGAAGTCCGACAGCACGGCGAACGAGCCCATCGGACCCACGGGCCCCAGCCCCGGCCCCGTGTTGTTCACGCTGGCAAACACTGCCGAGAACGCCGTGATGGGGTCCAGGCCCGAGAGCAGCAGCAGGCTGGTGAACACGGCGATCGACAGGCCGTAGAACAGCATGAAGGCCAGGACAGACGACATGGTCCGGGTCTCCACCGCCCTGCCGTTGATCCGGACCGGACTGACGGCATGCGGGTGCAGCATCGTCACCAGCTCGTTGCGGGCCTGCTTGATCAGCAGGATGGCGCGGATCATCTTGATCCCGCCCCCCGTCGACCCGGCCGAGGTCGCAAAACCCGACAGCAGCAGCATCGTCAGCGGCGCAAACAGCGGCCACTGCGCGAAGTCCGTGTTGGCATAGCCCGTGGTGGTGGCCATGGAGATGGTGTTGAACATCCCGTAGCGCAGCGCCTCCAGGGGATCCGTGTAGACGTCCTTGATGAACAGGTACACCGAGATGATCACCCCCACTCCCAGCACCACGACCAGGTACGGGATGGCCTCAGGGCAGCGCCAATAGGCGCGCGGGCTGCGCTGGCGGAAGGCGTTGAAGTGCGTCGCGAAGTTGATGCCGGCGATCAGCATGAACACCATCGCCACCATTTCGACCGCCACGGAGTCAAAGTGCGCGAAGCCGTCGTCCCAGGTGGAAAAGCCCCCCAGCCCCATGGTGGTGGCCATGTGGCACCAGGCCTCGAACCAGGACAGGCCGGCCAGCCGGTACGCCAGGAAACAGAGAATCGAAAACACGAAGTACACCGCGTACAGCGCCTTGGCCGTGCTGGCGATGCGCGGCGTCAGCCGCTCGTCCTTCATCGGACCCGGGGTTTCCGCCCGGACCACCTGGTGGCCGCCCACGCCCAGCAGGGGAAGAATGGCGACGGCCAGCACCAGGATGCCCATGCCGCCGATCCAGATCAGCGTGGCGCGCCACAGGTTGATCGACGGCGGCAAGGTGTCCAGGTTGGTCAGGACCGTGGCGCCCGTCGTGGTCAGCCCGGACATCGCCTCGAAATAGGCCCCGGTGAAGGACAGGGGCAGCCCGGCGCCATGGAAATACAGCAGGAGCGGAATGGCCGCCAGCAGGGGCAGGCCCGCCCACACCGCCGACACCAGCACGAAGCCGTCGCGCGCCCGCAATTCACTGCGGTTGCGCCGGGTCAGCGCGGCCAGGCCGCCGCCAATGCCCACCGAAATGAGAAACCCGTCCCGGAACGCGTCGCGCGCCCCGTCCGCCCCCACATAGGCGATGAACAGCGGGATCAGCATGGTGAGGGCGAACATCACCATGGTGAGCCCCAGGATGTACAGAGTGGCCAGAACGCGCTTCATGAAGGCTTATCCGGCCGCGCGCGGCCCACGCAAGGAGTGAGAGGGGCAGCGCATCAGAAGAAGGACGCCGAGACCTGGAACAGCTTTTCCACGCGCGGCATCTGCTGGCGCGAGGGCACGAAGACGATGACGTGGTCGTCGGTTTCGATGACGGTATCGGCGTCGGGCAGGATGATTTCTTCGCCGCGCACCAGCGCGCCGATGCTGGCGCCCTTGGGCAGGCTGATCTTGCCCACCGCGCGGCCCACCACCTTGGACGTGGAGCGGTCGCCATGGGCAATGGCTTCCAGGGCTTCCGCCACGCCCTGGCGCAGCCGATGCACGGCGGCCACGTCGCCGCGGCGCACGTGGCGTAGCAGCTCGCTCATGGTGGCTTGCGAGGGCGACACCGCGATGTCGATATGGCTGCCCTGCATCAGTTCGCCGTACGCCTGCCGGTTGATCAGCGCGATCACCTTGCGTGCGCCCAGCCGCTTGGCGAGCAGCGAGGACATGATGTTGTCCTCGTCGTCGCTGGTCAGCGCCAGCCAGGTGTCCATGTCCTCGATGTTTTCGCGCTCGAGCAGCGCCTCGTCGGTGCCGCTGCCGTGCAGGACCAGTACGCTGTCCGGCAGCTGGGTCGCCAGGTACTCGCAGCGCTTGAGGTCGTGCTCGATGATGCGCACGCTGTACTTTTCTTCGGCGAGCTGGCGCGCGAGCCGCAGGCCGATATTGCCGCCGCCCGCGATCATCACGCGGCGCACGGCCCGCTCGGCGTCTCGCAGCTTGCGCACCGCGCGGCGGGCATGGTCGGAATCCACGACCAGCACGACTTCGTCGCCCGGCGCGATGACGGTGCCGCTGCCCGCGCGAAGGGGACGCCCGCCGCGCAGCACGTCGATCACGCGCGCCTTCACGTCCGGCCAGACGTCGCGCAGCTTGTCGACGGACGAATGCGCCATCGGGCTGCCATGCCCCACCCGGACCGTCACGACGCTGACGCGCCCTTCCGCAAATTCCACGACCTGCAAGGCCTCGGGAAATTCGATCAAGCTGTGCAGGTAAGTGGTGACGCTGCGTTCGGGGCTGATGAGCGCGTCGATGCAGAAGCCTTCTTCGCTCATGAGTTCGGGATGTTCGGGGAACTCGGCCGAGCGGATGCGGGCGATGCGGCGGGGAACGTTGAAGAGCTGGCGCGCAATCTTGCACGCGACCATGTTGGCGGCGTCGGACGCCGCACAGGCGATGAAAAGATCGGTATCGGCGGCGCCGGCGTTTTCAAGCACCGACACCTGCGAGCCGTCTCCCAGGACGACACGCAGGTCAAAGTGTTCTTGCAGGTATTGCAGCTGGGCGGGGGCGGAATCGATGACCGTGATGTCGTTTTGCTCGGACACCAGGTTTTCCGCCACGCTGGTGCCTACGCGACCAGCGCCCATGATGAGGATCTTCATGTGCTGCGCTTGCGCGCGGACTCGATGCCCAATTGCTTGAGCTTGCGGTAGAGGTGGGTGCGTTCCAGCCCGGTGCGTTCGGACACGCGCGTCATGCTGTGGCTTTCCCTGACCAGGTGATATTCGAAGTAGATGCGCTCGAATTCGTCGCGCGCCTCGCGCAGCGGCTGGTCCAGCGAGATGCTGCCAAGCTGGCCGTTGGAGGTGGCCGGCGCATCGTTGACGGACACCGCAGCCAGCGCGGCCGGCGGATCGAGTTCGTCTTCCAGCGCGACCACCGGGCTGGCGACCGCCGGATTGGCGGCGGCAGGCGCCGGATGCGGCACGCGGCCCCGCGCCAGACCCGCGGCAACGGTCTTGAGCAGACGCTGCAGCGTGATGGGTTTTTCCAGGAAATCCATGGCGCCGATGCGCGTGGCCTCGACTGCCGTGTCGATGGTGGCGTGGCCGCTCATCATGATGACAGGCATATCCAGCAAGCCTTGCGAGCCCCACTCCTTGAGCAGGCTGACACCGTCGGTGTCCGGCATCCAGATGTCCAGCAACACCAGATCGGGACGCATGCGAAGACGGGCAGCGCGCGCTTGCGCCGCGTTTTCGGCCAGCTCGACCGTGTGTCCCTCGTCGTAAAGGATTTCCGACAAAAGCTCGCGTATACCGACTTCGTCGTCAACCACCAGAATTCTGGCCATAAAGCATCCACCTATTGCGTAGCCGCATTATCCTTTTCTTGCGCGGTGGCGTCCATAGTATCGGACCCGGGCGCGAGCCGGGTCAACAGGATGGAAATCCGCGCCCCTCCTTCCTTGCGGTTGGCAAGGTCGATACGTCCGCCATGCTCTTCCACGATCTTGCGGACGATTGCCAATCCTAACCCAGTCCCGTGGGACTTTGTGGTTACGTAGGGCTCGAACGCGCGCTGCATGACCTGCGGCGGGAAGCCCGGACCGGTGTCGGCCACCGTGAAACGCAGCGCCTGATGGGCCACGCGATCGGGCTGTTCGCTGCGCATGAGCTGCGTCGTCACGCTGACGCGGCCCTGCCCGCCGAGTTCCGCGATCGCATCGCGGGCATTCGACAGCAGATTGTGGATCACCTGCCGAAGCTGGGTCGGATCGCCTTCGATGTCGGGCAGGCCGGCCGCCAGGCTCACGTCCAGATTCAGGGCCTTCTCCGACAGGCGCGATGCCCCGCCCTCGGGCTCCCAGCCGTAGAGCGACAACACGTCCGCCACCAGCGCGTTGAAGTTGATGCGTTGCATGACGGCCGGCGGCGTGCGGGCGTATTCGCGGAAGTCGTCCACCATCTGCTTGAGCGACGCCACCTGGTTCACGATCGTGTTGGTCGAGCGCGCCACGATCTGGGCCTCGGCGGGCGGCAGCTTGCCTTCCAGCTTCATGGCAAGGCGCTCGGCCGAGAGCTGGATGGGGGTCAGCGGATTCTTGATTTCGTGGGCCAGACGGCGCGCCACCTCGCCCCACGCCACCGTCCGGTTGGCCGAGATCACTTCGGTGATGTCGTCGAACACCACCAGATAGCCGTTGCCGCGCCCGTCCACGCGCAGGTGCGTGCCCCGCGCCAGCAGCGTCAGCGGCTGCGATGCGGTCTCGCCTTCGACCGCGGCGGGCGCGATTTCGAACTGCTGCTGCCAGTGCTGGCGTTCGGAACCGACCGCCGCATGCGTGGAAAACGCCTGACGCACGATGTTCGCAAATTCCAGCATGCCGTCCGCCGTCTCCAGCGGGCGGCCGATCACCGAACGCAAGTCGGCGCCCAGGATGGTCTGGGCGCCCTGGTTGACCGTGGTGACGCGGAAGGCTTCATCGAACACCAGCACGCCGGAGGACAGGTTGGACAGCACGCTTTCCAGGTAGACGTTGGAGCGCTCGAGCTGCTGACGGTTGCTTTCGACCATGCGGCGCGCCTCGTCGAGCTGGCGCGTCATGGCGTTGAACGAGCGCGTAAGCTGGCCGACTTCGTCGCGTTCCGGGGGTTCGGGCAAGGGCCGGTAGTCGCCCACGCCCACCGCCTGCGTGCCGCCTGCCAGGCTCAGCAGCGGGCGCACCAGCCGCTTGGACAGGGACAACGCCACCGCGATGGCGCCGAACGCCGCCAGCAGCAGGGCCAGCGTCAGCGTGATGCCGTAGAGCTTGCGCAGGCCCAGCCGCGACAGCGCCAGCTCCTGGTAATCGCGAAAGCCCTGTTGCACGAGGTTGGCGTTGTGCGCGATCTGCTCGGGCACCGGCTGCAGCAGCTGCAGCCAGCGGGGTTCGGACGCTGGCCCCAGCAGGTTGTCGTAGCGGTCCGGGCCGTTCAGCGGGATCACCACGCGCAGATGCAGGCCGCCCTCGGCGCCCGGCGTCACGGGATCGTCGGCTTCGGCCGCCGAGTAGCCGCGCGCCAGCCGCAACTGGTTCATCACCGTGGACGGCGGCATTGCAGGCAGCAGTTGCCCATACTGGCTGGTCGAAAATGCCACCATGCGGCCGCTGCCCGTGAACACCATGGCTTCCTGCACGCCATTGGCCTCGCGCAGCCGGGTCAGCGCCAGCGTCACGCCGCTGTCGGTGCTGCGGTTCAGCTCGACGGCCATCGAGCGCGCCCGCGCGTCCAGGTCCGCCAGCAGCGAATCCAGCGCGGCGCGGCCCAGGTTCAGGCCGGCTTCCAGCGCCGTATCCACGCGCACGTTGAACCAGGATTCGATCGAGCGCGACATGAATTGCACCGACACGGTGTAGATGAGCGCGCCGGGCACCACGCCGATCAGGGCGAACGCCAGGGAAAACCGGGCGGTGAGCCGCGCGCCGAACTGCCGGCGCCGGATCTGCCGGGCCAGCCGCACCGTCAGCGCGACCACCCAGATAAAGAGCGCCAGCGCGAAAATGCCGTTCAGGACCAGCAGCGTGTCGTAGTAGCGCGCAAAGCGCGAGGCGTTTCCGGTGGACCAGGCCAGTAAGCCCAGCAGCGCCAGACCGCTCACGGCGCCGACCATCAGCGCCAGCCGAAGCAAAAGCCTCATGAGGGATCTTTCTCCTTGTCGCCCAACATGAACGAGAAGTCCATCCACGGCGTCGCCTGCGCCCAAGAACTGCTGTTCAGGGCATTGACCTGGAACGGCCGCGGCAACAGCGACGTATCCAGCCTCAGGCGCAATTGCCCGTTGTATTGCGACCCCGCATCAAACTCGCTCGCCTCCGCCACCCGCCAATTGCGGATGTGCCGGATGGCGCTCATCGCATCGTCCAGCGAGGCCACCGGAAAGGACAGCTCGCCCACGCCAGCCCGCCATTGACGGGTCAGCGCGTTATAGACCACCCGCCAGGTGCGGGACGTGTCCACCAGCGACTGGTCGAACCAGTACCAGCGCTCGCGGGTGATGGTGAGGTCGGCCGTGAAATACAAGGCGACGCCGCGCTGGGCGGCGTCGCGCAACTGCTGATTCAGCTCGAATTCGATATCCGCATCGATTTCCAGGTTGCCGTCCCGCACCACCGGATCCACCCGGGTGACGCGAGGTTCGGACGCATGCGCCAAGCCGCCCGGCGCGGTCAAAAGCACGGCAGATACCAGCAACAACCCAAGAAATACGCGCGAAATAATGGACATACGGCACCGGGACTACGTCATGCCCCTATTCTTCGGGATTCAGGACTGCTTGGCAAACAAGGCGTAGAAAAACCCGTCGTGTTGCGCCGCGGGTGTTGCATCGACCGCAACTGGCAGCAACTGGCCCGGTGCCTCCAGGCGGGTTGCGTCGGGGTGGCGCTGCAGAAACTCCAGGGCCTGGCGCGTGCCTTCGATCGGAAAGACCGAGCATGTCACATAGAGCAGGCGGCCGCCTGGCGCCACGGTGGACCAGAGCGCGTCCAGGATCCGGGTCTGCAGGCTGGCCGTGCGGCGCAGGTCGTTCTCGCGGCGCAGCCAGCGGATGTCGGGGTGACGCCGCACGATGCCCGACGCCGTGCAGGGCACGTCGGCCAGCACCGCGTCAAAGGGCTTGCCGTCCCACCAGGCGTCCAGGTCGGCCGCATCGGCCGCCTTGAGCCGGACGTGACCGCCGCCCAAGCCCAGCCGCGCCAGGTTCTGTTCCACGCGGGCAAGCCGGTCGGCATCGGCGTCCAGGGCAAGCAGGTCGATATCGGCCAGCTCAAGCAGATGCGCCGTCTTGCCGCCCGGCGCCGAGCACGCGTCCAGCACCCGCATGCCGTTCGCGGGCGCCAGCAATTCGGCGGCGAGCTGCGCGCCCGCGTCCTGCACCGACCACCAGCCCTCGGCAAAGCCGGGCAACTGCGTCACCGGTTTGGGCGTGGCGAGCACCACACCCGACTGGCCCACCGGCTCGGCCGCCAGGCCCGCATCGGCAAACGCCGCCAGCACCTGTTCGCGGGTGGCGCGACGGCGGTTCACCCGCAACGTCAGCGGGGCCGGCAGGTTGGCGGCCGCCAGGATGTCGCGCCATTGCTTGGGATAGGCCACGGTCAGCTGCTTGACCCACCAGCCGGGATGATTGAATTGCGCCTCGGGGCTGTCGGCCACCGCGGCTTCAAGCGCGGCGCGTTCGCGCAGGAAGCGGCGCAGGCAGGCGTTGAGCATGCCCTTGTACGACGCCAGGGCGCGCGAGCCGGCGGCCGCGGTCACCGCCTGGTCGACGACCGTGTGCGGGGCATAGACCGGCATGCCGGGCAAGGCCACGGCCGCATCGCCCTCTTCCTTGAGCAGCGTCAGCGACACCAGCAGCAGGGACTCGAACAGCACGCTGGGATAGCGCTGCACCATCTCGCGCGCGACCGCATCGGCCCAACCCAGGTAGCGCATCGCATGAAACGACACGGCCTGCGTCGCCGGACGCAGCGCGGCGTCCACGTCGGCCAGCGCCTCGGTGAGCGAACGGCCGTCGAGCACATCCTCCACCACTTCCGCGCTGGCAAGAAGGACTGAAGAGAGCGGAGGAGCCAGATTGGGGGAGTCGGAACGCGTGGACATGGGGCGAAATCAAAGAGTAAGACCGCTATGGTAGCCCGGACCTGGACGAGAGGGCGGCGGGCGCGGCACACTGGGTGCCTGCCCCGGAGCCCGATCATGACCCTTGCCACGCTGCTGCTGTTCGTCCTGGCCTCTGCCGTCGCCATCATCACGCCCGGTCCCACCGTGCTTCTCGCCCTGTCCAACGGCTCGCGCCACGGCGTGCGCGCCGCGTGCTGGGGCATGGGCGGCGCCGTGCTGGCGGATCTGGTCCTGATCGGCGCGGTGGCCTGCGGCCTGGGCGTGCTGCTGGCGGCCTCCGAGGTCGCCTTCCAGATCGTCAAATGGGCGGGCGCGGCGTATCTGGCGTGGCTGGGCGTCAAGCTCCTGCGTTCGGACGCGGCGCTGACCCTGCCGTCCGAGCGCCCCCGAGACGCCCGTCCGGACGGCCTGGCCCTTGGCATGCGCAGCTTCGTCGTGGCGCTGACCAACCCCAAGGCCCTGCTTTTCATGTCGGCCTTTCTGCCCCAGTTCATCAACCCCGCGGCGCCGCTGCCCGCCCAATACGCCATCCTGGCCGGGATCCTGGCACTGCTGAACGTGGCGACGATGCTGGCGTACGCCACGCTGGGTGCGCAGATGGTACGCGCCTTCCAGGCGGGCGGCCTGCGCTGGCTGAACCGGATCTGCGGGGGCATGCTGATCGGTCTGGCCGGGACGCTGGCGCTGTATCGGCGAACCGCGGCCTGAACCTGACACGGGCCGACGGTCCGCGTCCGCTTCTCCGCCCCCCTTTTCGCAGGCCGGTTGCGCACCCGGCGCTATCCGCGCCTACGGCAATGCCGTATAATTCTGCGCTTTCCCCGCTATCGCCACGGGAGCGGCCGCCAGCCTGGAGTCCGGTTGGCGGGAAAACGCCGCCCCCCTCCCCCCCTGACTGAGTTATGAATAAGGCTGTTCCGCTTGCCCGGTCCGTCCGGTGGCAGGCGTCGCACATCAGCGAAGCGCGCAATCGCGTGGGCCTGCCGCAGGCGGATTTCGCGGCGTTGCTGGGCGTTAGCGTGCGTACCTTGCAGGATTGGGAACAAGGCCGGCGCAACCCTTCAGGCGCCGCGCAGACATTGCTGCGGGTTGCCATGCTGCATCCCGAAACGCTGCGCCACCTGTCCTCCGTGGACGCCCCGGCCTGGCCCTGACCCTTTGACGATTACCCCGCCGCACGCCCAATGCCCGTGCGCGAACCTACGGTGAATTAGATTGGAAGTTATTGAACATTCCCGCCCCGGCAAAGGCGCCGGCACTAATCCCAGCAATGGCGCCGACGCGACGCTGGACGCCATCACGGCCGCCGCCCAAGAGGCCAACCCGGGACGCGCGCCGCGCGTGGGGTTCGTGTCGCTGGGCTGCCCCAAAGCCCTGGTCGACTCCGAACGCATCCTGACCCAGCTGCGCACCGAAGGCTACGAAATCACGCCGGAATACAACGGTGCCGACGTGGTCGTCGTGAACACCTGTGGTTTCATCGACAGCGCCAAGGCCGAGTCGCTGGAAGCCATCGGCGAAGCCCTGGCCGAGAACGGCAAGGTTATCGTGACCGGCTGTATGGGCGTCGAGGAATCGGTGATCCGCGACGTGCATCCCAGCGTGCTGTCGGTGACCGGTCCCCAGCAATATGAAGAGGTCGTGCGCGCCGTGCACGGCGTGGCGCCCCCGCGCACGGACCACAATCCCTACGTGGACCTGGTTCCGCCGCAGGGCGTGAAGCTCACGCCGCGCCACTATGCGTACCTGAAGATCTCCGAAGGCTGCAATCATCGCTGCAGCTTCTGCATCATTCCCTCGATGCGCGGCGACCTGGTCAGCCGTCCCGTCGGCGACGTGCTGAACGAAGCCGAGCGTCTGGTGAAGGCCGGCGTCAAAGAGCTGCTCGTGATCTCGCAGGACACCAGCGCCTACGGCGTGGACCTGAAATACCGCAGCGGTTTCTGGAACGGCCGCCCGGTCAAGACCCGCATGACCGAGCTCTGTATGGCCTTGTCCGAAATGGGCGTCTGGACGCGCCTGCATTACGTGTACCCGTACCCGCACGTCGATGAAGTGATTCCGCTGATGGCCGAGGGCAAGATCCTGCCCTACCTGGACATCCCGTTCCAGCACGCCAGTCCGCGCATCCTGAAGCTGATGAAGCGCCCCGCCTTCGAAGACAAGACGCTTGCGCGCATCAAGCGCTGGCGCGAAATCTGCCCGGACCTGACGATCCGCTCGACCTTCATCGTCGGATTTCCCGGCGAAACCGAGGAAGACTTCCAATATCTGCTGGACTGGATGCAGGAAGCGCAACTGGACCGCGTGGGCTGTTTCCAGTATTCGCCGGTTGAAGGCGCGCCGGCCAACGAGCTGGCCGATCCGGTGCCGGACGACGTCAAGCAGGGTCGCTGGGAGCGCTTCATGGCGCTGCAGCAGACCATCTCCGCCCAGCGCCTGGCGCTGAAGGTCGGCCGCGAGATCGACGTGCTGATCGACGAGGTCGATGAAGACGGCGCGGTGGGCCGCAGCGCGGGCGACGCGCCGGAAATCGACGGCTGCGTCTACGTCAGTTCGGACAAGCCCCTGCAGCCGGGCGACATGGTGCGCGTGCGCGTCACCGAGTCCGACGAGTACGACCTCTGGGCCGACGCGCTGTAATCGCAGCGCCTTCGGACAAACGCCGTCCGGCGCATCGCGCGCCGGACGGCGTTTTTCTTGGGGAGTGACGAGCCGCAGATCCCGGGACCCCGCTGCCGCCCATCAATCCGCCCCGCGGACGGGGCGGCGCCCGATCAGGACTTGGCCAGGAAGTCCGACAGATCGTCGGCGTGTTCCTCTTCCACCGCCAGGATTTCCTCCAGTAGGCGGCGCGTGGTGGAATCCTGTTCACCGATGTAATCGATCATCTGGCGATAGCTGTCGATGGCGATACGCTCGGCGATCAGGTTTTCCTTGATCATCTCTTCCAGCGAGTCGCCTTCGACGTATTCGGAATGGCTGCGGTCCAGAATGCCCTTGGGCGACAGGTTCGGCTCGCCGCCCAGCTGCACGATCCGCTCGGCCAGCTTGTCGGCGTGATCCTGCTCCTGCGCAGCATGCTCGGCAAACTCGGCCGCGACCGGTTCCGCATTCAGGCCGCGGGCCATGAAATAGTGGCGCTTGTAGCGCAGCACACAGACGATTTCCGTGGCCAGCGCTTCATTCAGCAGTTTCAGCACGGTTTCACGGTCTGCGCGATACGTGTCGGTGATGGCGCCGGATTCGATGTCCTTGCGCGCCTTGGCGCGAATCGCCTTCACGTCCATATCGAAGGGACGCTTGTTTTCCTGCGGGTTGCGGTTTGCTTGTTCCATATCGTTAGCTCCTCTAGTCCGTGAAAGCAGCACGACGCTGGACTTCCAGTCGTTTTCGCAATCTTCAGTCTACCGAGCGCGCCGGAACTTGCTGTGTCCAAACATTGCCCGCGTCTCCCCGCGGTGCTCGCCCAGGGTCTCGGGAGTCCTCCGGCAACCTTGCGTAAACTATCGGCTTCGCGAAAGGCCGCGTGACGCAATCTGTAACGCGGCCGGCAATTTCCCACCCGTTTTATGACTCTGAAGAATATCTGCGTGTATTGCGGCTCCAACCCGGGCACGCGTCCGGACTACGTCGAGCAGGCCCGCGTGCTGGCGCGCGAACTCGTCAAGCGCGACCTGGGCCTGGTGTACGGCGGATCCATCGTCGGGATCATGGGCGTGGTGGCCAACGAAGTGCTGGCCGGCGGCGGCCGCGTCATCGGCGTCATCCCCGAACTGCTTCTCAAGAAGGAACAGGCGCATCTGGGGCTGACCGAGCTGCACACGGTGCAGAACATGCACGAGCGCAAGGCGATGATGATGGAGAAGGCCGACGGCTTTGTCGCCCTGCCCGGCGGCGCCGGCACGCTGGAAGAATTCTTCGAAGTCTGGACCTGGGCGCAACTGAACATGCACCAGAAGCCCTGCGGATTGCTGAACGTGGCCGGGTACTACGATGCCCTGATGCAATTCATTAACCACTCCGTGGAAGAAGCATTCATCCGTCCCCAGCATCGCGACATGCTGGTGGTGGAAGAAGACCCTGCCTTGCTGCTGGATCGCTACGCCATCTACGAGCCGCCTAACGTCTCGAAGTGGTTCGATCCGATCCGAAAGCCCTGACCCCCACGCCAAAGACCTGAACGGAAGCCCCCGCAATGCCTACCGATTCGTTGTTCCCCGGTTGCACCGAGTCCGTATTGCGCGACTATTTTCACGCCAAGGACGAGAACCGCCCGCACTACATGGCCCGCGCCTTCGCGCCCGACGCCGTGCTGAAAATGGCCCTGCGCACGCAGGCCATCGCCTTTCCGCCTGAATCGCATGGCCTGGCCGCCATCACCGACACGCTGGTGCGCAAGTTTGGCCAGACCTACGACAACGTCTACACCTTCTACCTGTCGCGCCCGCCTGCGGACACGCGCCTGCCGGATTACCACTGCGACTGGCTGGTCGGCATGACCGAAAAGGCGACCGGCAACGTGCGCGTGGGCTGTGGGCGATACGACTGGGAGTTCCAGCCCGACCCGTATCGCGCCAAGCGCCTGACCATCACGATCGAAACCATGGTGACCCTGCCCCCGGGCGATGCGTCCGCGGTGTTCGGCTGGCTGCTGGCCCTGGACTACCCCTGGACCAGCGCCGCGCGCGTGGTCGCCGGCGCTCCGCCGCTTGAAGACCTGGCGCCGGTCGTGCACTATTTGCTTCACCCGCACGGCATGTAGGGATGCGCGACGACGCCTGTCAGCGTGGGAGAGGCGTCCCCGCCCAGCCTGCCGGCATTGGATTCAAGAATTGAAATACGACATTGCAGCCTTCGACTTCGACGGGACCCTGGCAGACACCATGCCGTGGTTCAACACCATTCTCAATACCGTCGCGGAGAAGTACAACTTCCGCAAGATCGATGCGTCCGAACGCGAAGCGCTTCGCAGCCGCGATGCGATGGAGATCCTGAAGTACCTGAACATCCCGCTATGGAAGCTGCCCGCGATCATGACGCACGTGCGCACGCTGATGCAGGAAATCGATCCCAGCGTGCAGCTATTTGATGGCATCCCGCAAGCGTTGGCCCGCCTGAAGGCGAGCGGCCTGCGCCTGGCGGTGGTCAGCTCGAACTCCGTCGAGAACGTCAAGCGCGTGCTGGGCGAGGAAACCGCGGCGCTCTTTGACGACTACGAGTGCGGCAGCGACCTGTTCGGCAAGGCCGCCAAGATCGACCGCCTGCTCAAGCAGCACGGCACGTCCCCCGAGCGGTTCCTGCTGGTGGGCGACGAAATGCGCGACATCGACGCGGCCCGCAAGGCGGGCGTGCGTGTCGGATCGGTTGCCTGGGGCTACAACCATGTCGACGCCCTGCGCGGCCGCGGCCCCGACGAGCTGTTCCTGGCGGTTCAAGACCTTCCCAACGCACTGGCATAACGCCCAGATCCCATGCATACCGATCCCGCTCACCTGATTACCGACGCCGACGCCCTGCACGCGCTTTACGGTTCGCCCGGCGAAGCCTCCCTGAAAAAAGAGGTCGACCACGTGCATCCGCACTACCGCGCGTTCATCGAGGCCGCGCCGTTCGCGCTGCTGGCGACGGCGGGACCGGATGGGCTGGATGCCTCGCCGCGCGGCGACCCCGCCGGGTTTGTGGTGGTGGAAGATGAAAAGACGTTGCTCCTGCCCGACCGCCGCGGCAACAACCGCGTGGACAGCCTGCTCAACGTCATTGCCGATCCGCGCGTGGCCCTGCTGTTCCTCGTGCCGGGCGTGGGCGAAACATTGCGAGTGAACGGCACGGCGCGCATCAGCGTCGACCCGGCGCTTCTGGCGCGCTTCGAAATGGACGGCAAGCTGCCCCGCTCCGTGCTGGTCATCGACGTGCAGAAGGTCTATTTCCAATGCTCGCGCGCCCTGCTGCGCTCGCGCCTCTGGGACCCGCAGACGCAGATCCCCCGCACCGCGCTGCCCAGCGTAGGCCGCATTCTGTCCGACCTGACCGCGGGCACGTTCGACGGCGTGACCTACGATCGCGAACTGCCCGCCCGCGTGGCCGGTTCGCTTTACTGAATCCGGAGCGCGGCCATGGCACGCAATGTCGAGATCAAGGCGCGGGTAGACAGCCTGGATGCCCTCGAACACCTGGCCGCGGCGCTATCGGGAAAAGAGCCGGTCTTCATCGACCAGGACGACACCTTCTTCACGTGCGCCAACGGCCGCCTGAAGCTGCGCGCCTTCGCGGACGGCTCGGGCGAGCTGATCTTCTATCGGCGCGCCGACGATAGCGGCCCCAAGGAAAGCTTCTACGTCATCTCACCCACCGACGCGCCCGACACACT
Source organism: Achromobacter sp. JD417 (assembly GCF_041879325.1). Taxonomy (NCBI): domain Bacteria; kingdom Pseudomonadati; phylum Pseudomonadota; class Betaproteobacteria; order Burkholderiales; family Alcaligenaceae; genus Achromobacter; species Achromobacter sp. JD417. The sequence goes on from NZ_CP087159.1 coordinate 5,851,948, forward strand.
GCGCGAGGCCTTGTCGCACGCCTATGGCGTGATCGGCCGCGTCAGGAAACACCGCAAGGTGTTCATCGCCGGGCGCACGCGCATCCACCTGGACCGCGTGCAAGGCCTGGGCGAATTCCTGGAGCTGGAAGTGGTGCTGCGCGACGACGAAAGCGTCGAAGCAGGCATGGAAGAAGCCCGAACGCTGATGGCCGGGCTGGGCGTCGCGCCCGAGCAGTTGCTGTCGGGCGCGTATCTGGATCTGCTGGCGGCGCGCGGCCAGGCGTGAGCCGCCTGGCACAGCGCCGTCAGGCGGGCTGCCAGCCGCGCACGAACACATCCACCGGCTGGCGCTTGCCGCCCGCCTTTTGCAATTCAAGCAGGCGCAGCACGCCCTGGCCGGTGGCGATGTCGATGCCCGCCGCATCGGCGCGCAGCACGCTGCCCGGGGCCGCCGTGGTGGTCTCGGCCAGCGCCTGGGCGCGCCAGACCTTCACGGCATCGGGCAGCCCCGGCAACCGGATGCTGGCGCCCGGGACGGGATTGAAAGCCCGCACGCGGCGCGCCAGCAATTGGGCGGGCTGACTGCAATCGAGCGCGGCTTCGGCCTTGTCCAGCTTGGCCGCGTAGGTCACGCCGTCTTCCGGCTGCTTGCGCGCAGTCAGGCCGCCATTGGCCAACGCATCCAGCGCCTGGACGATGGCTTCACCGCCAGCCTGCGCCAACGCGTCGTGCAGCTGCGCGGCATTGGTCTCGTCCGAGATCGGCACGATACGTTCAAGCAGCATATCGCCCGTATCCAGGCCTTCGTCCATCTGCATGATGGTGACGCCGGTACGGGCATCGCCCGCCTCGATGGCGCGCTGGATGGGTGCGGCGCCGCGCCAGCGCGGCAAAAGGCTGGCGTGGATGTTCAGGCAGCCCAGACGCGGCAGATCCAGCACCCATTGCGGCAAGATCAATCCGTACGCAGCCACCACCATGACATCGGGCGCCACGCTTTCCAGCAACGCACGGGCCTCGGCGGCCTCGTCCGGATAACGGCCATCCAGACGCAGGCTGCGCGGCTGGGCCACGGCAATGCCGGCATCCAGCGCCGCTTGCTTGACCGGGCTGGGCGTGAGCTTCAAGCCCCGCCCCGCCGGCCGGTCCGGCTGCGTCATGACCAAGGGGATTTCGTGGCCCGCGGCCCGCAGGGCGTCGAACGCGATACGGGCAAATTCCGGGGTTCCGGCAAAGACGATACGCATGGACCGGCTCTCCGTCAGGCGCGCAGCGCTTCGCGCTCGGCCTTCTTGAGCTTGGTCTTGATGCGATTCTGCTTGAGGTTGGACAGGTACTCGACGAACACCTTGCCTTCCAGGTGATCGAGTTCGTGCTGCACGCAAACGGCCAGAAGACCGTCGGCCTCGAACTCGAAAGGCTTGCCGTCGATGTCCAGCGCCTTGCAGCGGATGCGCGACGCGCGTTCCACTTCGTCGTAAACGCCGGGAACGGACAGGCAGCCTTCTTCGTAGATCTTGTAGTCGTCGCTGCGCCAGGTGATCTCGGGGTTGATCAGGGTCAGCAGCGAATTGCTTTCCTCGGATACGTCGATCACGACGACGCGCTCGTGCACGTCGACCTGGGTCGCGGCCAGGCCGACACCCGGCGCGTCGTACATGGTTTCGGCCATGTCGCGCACGAGTTGGCGGATGCGGTCGTCGACCTCGGCAACCGGCTTGGCCTTTTTATGCAAGCGCGGATCCGGGTAGCGAAGGATGGGAAGTAAAGCCATTGAAGAGGGATCGCCAGTAGTGATGCTTGGTCGAGAGTTTAATTCATTAGAGTCTTGATTTCTAATAGTTTTCGGCTAATTCAGGGATTGCGGACATTGCTGCGGCACCGTTTTTGCAGGCGGTTTTCGCCATTTGCGCGGCCGCGCATATCCGTCCACCCCGGTCCTGATGGACGCGCATGGCGCATGCGACACTCTCGAACCCCAGACGCCTTTTCCGCGCCCGTTTCATGCCCCTCACGCAATCGCCCGAAGAACTCGCCGCCTGGCTGCGGCTGTCCCTCGAACCCAACGTCGGTTCCGCGACCGCCTGCCAGCTGCTCGCCGCCCTTGGTCTGCCCGACCAGATCTACGCGCAGCGCGCCACCGCGCTCTCGCGGCACGTGCCGGAAGCGCTGGCGCGGCAATTGGCCGCGCCCATGCCGGCCGACATGGAAAAGCACGTGCAGGCGGCGCTGGAATGGGTGCAGCAGCCCGGCCGCCACGTCCTCACGCTGGCCGATCCCTCCTATCCGCAAAGCCTGCTGACGATCGCCGACCCGCCCATCCTGCTGTACGTCGCCGGGGACCCCGCTTTTCTGCAGGGGCCGTCGCTGGCGGTCGTGGGCGCTCGCAATGCCACGCCCGGCGGCCAGGAAAATGCGCGCGCGTTTGCCCGGCATCTTGCGGGCAACGGCTGGCGCGTCGTCAGCGGCCTGGCGCTAGGCATCGACGCCGCCGCGCATGAAGGGGCGCTGGACGCCGGCCCGCAGGGCGCGGGCACCGTTGCGGTCATGGGAACGGGCATCGACCGCATCTATCCGGCCAGCCATCGCGACCTGGCGCACCGCATCGCCGCGCACGGTGCGCTGGTGTCGGAGCTGCCGCTGGGCACCGGCGCGCGCCCGCAGCATTTTCCCAAGCGCAACCGCATCGTGGCGGGCCTGGCGCGCGGCGTGCTGGTGGTGGAAGCGGCCAAGCAGAGCGGGTCGCTGATCACCGCGCGGCTAGCCGGAGAATGCGGACGCGAAGTCTTTGCCATCCCCGGCTCCATCCATTCGCCGCTGTCGCGCGGCTGCCATGCCTTGATCCGCCAGGGCGCCAAGCTGGTCGAAACCGCCATGGACATCACGGACGAGCTTGGCGGGGGCCCCACGCCGACGCCACCCGCGCGCAGGCAGACACCGGCCCCGGCCCCCGCCCATCCCGTGCTCGACGCCCTGGGTTTCGACCCGCTGCATCTGGACGCCATCCAGGCGCGGTGCGGCCTGCAGACGGCCGACCTGCAGACGCAACTGGTGGAGCTGGAATTGCAGGGCCGCATCGCCCGGCTGGACGATGGCCGCTACCAGCGTTTGCACTAGCACTGCAACGGGGCCGGATGCGATGGCGCTAATATGTTCGGCAGCGCCGCAGCCTTGTAGCGCCGGCCTCCCAATACCGACACAGGAAGAGACATGGCATTGCCCTCCCGCGTGAAGATCGTCGAGGTATCGCCTCGAGACGGTCTGCAGAACGAAAAGGAATTCGTCCCCACCGACATCAAGGTGGAACTGGTCAACCGCCTGAGCGCCGCGGGCTTCCCCAATGTGGAAGCCGCGTCGTTCGTGTCGCCCAAATGGGTGCCGCAGATGGCCGACGGCGCCGACGTGATGGCGCGCATCGAACGCCGGCCCGGCACCATCTATTCGGTGCTGACGCCCAACATGAAGGGTTTTGAAGGGGCGCTGGCCGCCCGCGCGGACGAAATCGTGATCTTCGGCGCAGCCAGCGAGGCCTTTTCCCAAAAGAACATCAACTGCTCCATCGCCGAATCCATCGCGCGTTTCGAGCCCGTCGTGCAGGCCGCGCGCGAAGCCGGCATCCGCGTGCGCGGCAGCATCAGCTGCGCGCTGGGCTGTCCCTATCAGGGCGAAGTTCCCGTCGAGGCCGTGGTGGACGTGGCGCAGCGCTACCTGGCGATGCAGGTCGATGAGATCGACGTGGCCGACACCATCGGCGTGGGCAACCCCAAGCGCGTGCGCGAAGTGATGGCCGCCGTCACGCAGGTCGTGGACCCGGCGCGCGTGTCGGGCCATTTTCACGACACCTATGGCCAGGCGCTTGCCAACATCCTGGCAGCCTTGGAAACCAACATTTCCATCTTCCACACGTCGGTGGCCGGCCTGGGCGGCTGCCCCTACGCAAAGGGCGCCACCGGCAACGTCGCGACGGAAGACGTGCTGTACATGCTGCGCGGCCTGGACATCGACACGGGCGTGGACTTCGACGCCGTGGTCGACATCGGGCAATGGATGTCCGCGCATCTGAACCGCAAGGGCTCCAGCCGCGCCGGCAACGCCATCGCCGCCAAGCGCGCGGCCTGATCCCGCGCCGCACGCCCCCGTCCGCATGACCCGGCCCGCATGACCACCCCGACAGCCACCCGCGCGCCCGAAGACCTCGCGGCGCTGCTCCGCGCCATCGGCCCGTTGCCCCTGGCGGGCCAGGCCTGGCCGGACTGGGTGCGCATCCTGACCTGGGTGTTGCTTGCGGTGCTGGGCGTGCAGGTCGTCACCACCGCCATCCGCGCGCCCTCACAGCCCTTCGACACGCTGCTGGCAGTGGCCGTGGTGCTGTGCTTTGTGGCGCTGTTGTTTGTCTCGTGGCACATGCAGACGTCCATCACCACGATCGACGATCACGGCATCCGCCAGACATGGTTCACGCGGCGCGAAGTGGCCTGGGAAGACGTGCGCTTCGCGCGCTTCGTGCCGATGGTGTTTTCCAAGCGGCTCGTCGTCTTCACGCACCGCGGAAAGCCGGTGATTTTTCAAGGCGGCACGCGGGAACTGCGCGCGGCGTTTGTGAAGATCGGAGAGTTATACAAGAGCGCCTGATTCCGTCCAAAATCAGCCGGTGTCAGACGCACAAGGTGTCTGACACGCAGGGGCTTTGAGACACGCGGGTTCAACGGATGGGCAACGCGTACATCAATCCGCCCTGCGTCCACTGCGCATTCAAGCCGCGCTTGATCTTGAGCGGGCTGCCCTCGCCCACGTTGCGCTCGAAGCTCTCGCCGTAGTTGCCTACCTGCTTGACGATGTTGTAGGCCCACTTCTCGTCCAGCCCCAGATTCGCGCCGCTACCGGGCGTCACGCCCAGGATGCGCTTGATGTTGGGATTGGCGCTCTTGGCCTGTTCGTCCACGTTCTTGGACGTGACACCGTATTCCTCGGCTTCGATCATGGCCGACAGCGACCAGCGCACGATGTTCAGCCACGCGTCGTCACCCTGCCGCACGAACGGGCCCAGCGGTTCCTTGGAGATGATCTCGGGCAGCACGACGTAGTCGTCGGGATTCTGCAGCTTGGAGATGCGGATCGAGGCCAGGCCCGAGGCGTCGGTCGAGAACACGTCGCAGCGGCCCGAGGCAAACGCGTTGACGACCTCGTTGAAGGTCTCGATGACGACGGGCTTGTAGGTCACATTGTTGGCGCGCGCCCAGTCGGCCAGGGTGTTCTCGTTGGACGTGCCGGTCTGCAGGCAGACCGTGGCGCCGTTGATTTCCTTGGCGCTTTTCACGCCCAGCGATTTGGGCACCAGGAAGCCCTGGCCGTCGTAGAAGTTGATGCCGGCATGGATGATGCCCAGCGCCGTGTCGCGTTGCTGCGTCACCGTGGTGTTGCGCGTCAGCACATCGACTTCGCCGGACTGCAGCGCGGTGAAGCGCTGCTGCGAATTGAGCGGCACCACCTTGATCTTGTTCGCATCGCCGAACACCGCGGCGGCGATCGCGCGGCACAGGTCCACATCCAGGCCCTGCCATTTGCCTTGCGCGTCGGGCGCGGAAAAGCCCGCAAAGCCCGTGGTCGTGCCGCATGCGACGGCGCCGCGCTGTTTCACGACGTCCAGTGTTGCGGCCTGCGCGCCCTGCGCGGCTGCCATCAGAAGCGCCGCGCCCACCAACCCTTTTGCAATGTTCATGACGAGAATTCCTTTCTGCTACCGGGCGCGAAAGCGCGCCAAGGCAAGCAGCTTATAGACATGAAGCGCCCCCGCCAAATAACGGACGCTTATTTAGGTATGCCGCCGGCGCGTGCCGGCGGACCTGCGCAGAAAGGATAGCAACGCGGGGTGGGCGTGACGCTGCGCGCCGTCAAGCCGCCAGCGAAATCGACACCGGCTCGTTGGCCTGGCACGCGTCGAGCGCGCGGCCCAGGCGGACCATGCCCTGTGCGATCTGGGTTTCATTCATGGTGGCGAACGACATGCGCATGGCGAACAGATCCGCCTGCGCCGCGTCGGCGTAGAACGCCTTGCCGGGCACGTAGACGACTTCGTGCTCGATGGCGTAGGGCAACAGGCGCGTCGCATCCACCTCGCCGGTCAGGCGCGCCCAGAAGAACATGCCGCCTTCGGGCTTGCTGAACGTGATGCGGCCATCCAGTTCGCGCGCCAGCGCGTCCGCCATGGCGGTGCAGCGCAAGCCGTAGGCGGCGCGGATGCGCGGCACGTGTTCGTCATAGCGGCCGTTGGCCAGATACTGGGCGACGACCTCCTGGATCCAGGCCGAGGACGCCATGTCGTCGGCGGCCTTCGCGGCGACGCAGCGGCGGCGGATTTCGGGCGGCGCGACCAGCCAGCCGATGCGCAGCGCGGGCGCCATGGTCTTGGACATGCTGGCCAGGTAAACCGCCCAATGGCGGGCCTCGCCCTCGGCCAGCGCCGCGATGGGCGGCACGGCCTGCCCGGCAAAGCGCAGTTCGCTGTAAGGGTCGTCTTCGACGATCAGGAAACGGTGCTTGACCGCCAGCTCCAGCAGCCGCAGGCGGCGCGCGCGCGAAATGGTGGCGCCGCAGGGGTTCGAAAACGAGGCAACGACGCAGACCATCTTGGGCTTGACGCGCGCGGCCAATTCGTCCAGCGCATCCACGTCGATGCCATCCGGGCCCGAAGGCACGGTGTGGACCGTCGCTCCCGTGTAGCGCAAGGCCTGCACGGAGTTCGGGAAGGCCGGCGATTCGATGATGGCGTGGTCGCCGGGCTGCAGCATCACGCGGGTCAGGAGCGCCAGCGCCTGCTGCGAGCCGCCTGTCACGACCAGTTCCGTGTCGGCATTGCAATGCAGGCCACGCGCCGCAGACAGGCGCGCCAGCTCATGCCGCAGGCTGGCCTGGCCGTCGATGTTGGAATACTGCAGGCAGGCGCCCAGCCGGGCCATGACCTGCGTGGACGCGATCGACAAGCCGTCGACGTCGAACAATTCCTGCGCCGGATATCCGCCAGCCAGCGAAATGGTGCCCGGACGCATGGCGTAGGGCATGAGCGATCGGATGGGCGAGGCGGGAGGGTTCAGGAATGGCGTGGCAAAGACGTATTCGGGCGCTGCACTGGACATGGCGGAAGGGCTGAGTAGGAGGGGGATCGTGTCGCCCGAATGGGCGGCGCCGGACGGCATAGAACTTTGAAATATAAACAAATCTCCGCAAATTCTAAGCCTGCCTCTCTGACAGGGTCAACGCCAGCCTTGCCGGGCTGAGCGCCCGCGCGCCGACAAGCGCCAAAACACGTCCTACACTATGGGACATCCTGTTTTCCCAGAGAGCTGCATGACCGCCGACGACACCATGGCCGGGCGCCTCGCCCGGATCCAGCAACGCATCCGAGAGGCCTGCGAACGGGCGGGCCGTCCTCCTGGCAGCGTGACCCTGCTGCCCGTCAGCAAAACCTTTGGCGAGGACGCCATCCGCGAAGCGATGGCGCTGGGCCTGACCCGCTTTGGCGAGAACAAGACCCAGGAGATCCGCCAGAAGGCCGAGGCGCTGGCAGGTTTGGGGCTGCAATGGGTGCTGATCGGGCACCTGCAGACCAACAAGGCCAAGGACGCCGCGCGCGATGCGTCGGAAGTCCAATCCCTGGACCGCCTGGAACTGGCCGATGCCCTGCACCGCCGCCTGCAGACTGCGGGCCGCACCCTGGACGTGCTGGTGCAGGTCAAGACCTCGTCGGAACCCAGCAAGTACGGGATGGCGCTCGAAGAGGTCGGCCCGTTCCTGCGCCGCATCGCCGCCGACTATCCCACGCTGCGCGTGCAGGGGCTGATGACATTGGCGGTCAACTCGCCCAACCCCGACGAGGTCCGTGCCTGCTTTCGCGCGCTGCGCGAGCTGCGCGATGGACTGGCAAAAGAGAACATTCCCGGCGTTTCGCTGGACCGTTTGTCGATGGGCATGAGCGGCGACTTCGAACTGGCCATCGAGGAGGGCTCGACCGAGGTCCGCATCGGCTCGGCCATCTTCGGCGCGCGAAGTTATCCGGATCCGCAATAAGGCGGAGATGCGGGAGTTTGAGGGGGCCCAATGCACGGGCCCCTTTTTGCGCAGGCGCAAGGCATAATAGCCACGCAAAAAATATGCGGCGTAAGTTGACGTCGATCAACGACGCAAGCGCCGCGCTCACGATACCCCGCACGAGGAGACACTTCATGCACAAGCACGCAAAGCGCCTGCTGGCGCTTGCCGCCCTGTCGCTGGCCGCCACCGCGGCATCCGCCCAGTCCTGGCCCACGCAACCGGTCCGCTGGATCGTTCCCTACCCCGCCGGCGGCGGCACCGACGTGGTGGCCCGCACCGTGGCCAGCAGCCTGGAAAAGACGCTGGGCCAGACCATCGTGGTCGAGAACCGTCCGGGCGCCGGCACCATCATCGGCGCCACGGCCATCGCCCAGGCCGAACCCAACGGCTACCTGGTAGGCACGGCGGACTCCGGCACGCTGGCCTTCAACTCGTCGCTCTACGCCAAGCTGTCCTACGACCCCGCCAAGTTCACCTACATCGGCGGCATCGCCAAGTTCCCGCTGCTGCTGGCCGTGAACGTCAACTCGCCGTACAAGACGGTCGAAGACGTGCTCGCCGCCGCCAAGAAGGAACCGGGCAAGCTGACCTCTGCATCCGCCGGCGCGGGCTCACCGCATCACCTGGCGCTGGAACTCTTCAAGCAACGCACGGGCGTCAACGTGCTGCACGTTCCGTACAAGGGCGCGGCGCCCGCGATCCAGGACCTGCTGGGCGGCCAGGTCGACATGATGTTCATCGACCTGGGATCGGGCCTGCCCAACGTCAAGGCCGGCAAGCTGCGCGTGCTGGCCGCCGCCACGCCCGAGCGCGTGACGGTGCTGCCGGACGTCCCGACGATGGCCGAACAGGGCGTGGCCAATTTCACGGCCTACGCCTGGCAAGGCCTGGTCGGCCCGGCCGGCCTGCCGGAAGCCGTCGTCAAGAAGCTGTCGACCGACCTGGACGCCACGCTCAAGTCGCCCGCGGTCTCGCAGAAGATGCTGGACATGGGCGTCATCCCCATGCCGATGTCCGCGCAGGACTTCAAGACGTATGCCGATCAGGAGCGCAGCGCCTGGGCCGACGTCATCAAGAAGGCGAACATCAAGCTGGAGTGATCGCTCCGGCGTCATCCGGCAAGGCAAAAAGCCGCGGTCGACTGACCGCGGCTTTTTCCATGGGCGTGCTCGGTACGGTGTCAGACACCCGGCTGAGACAGTCGCCGGCTTGCCGTGGCGACGCATCGGGTGTCTGACACCTGTGGGCCGCGCCAAATGGCGTCCCGACGCCCGAATCACCCCGCCACAACAGGAATCTGCCGCGGCTGCGCCTCACGCACGCGCGGAATGCGCAGCGTCAGAAGGCCCTGCTTCAGGCTCGCACTGATCTGCGCGCGGTCGAACTCCTGTCCCAGCCGGAACGCCCGGCGAAAGAGCGGCGCGCGCATTTCACCCAGCACCAGCCGCAGGTCGCTCGGCGTCTCGACCGAGGCCTCGCCCTCGATCTGCAGCACGTCGGCCTCGACGTTGATGCGCAGCCTTTCCTTGGACACGCCCGGCAGGTCCGCAAGCAGCGTGATGCCTTCCTTGTCCTCGTAGATGTCCACGGCCGGCACGGTCACCCCGCGTCCGTCGCGCTTTTCGGAGACGGCCGCTTCGGCGGGCACGGTCAGGTCTTTGCGTTCATTCATGATCGTTACTCCTATGCGGATGCGTTGGCGGGTCACTGCACGGTCACGGTGCGCGGCTTGGCCGATTCCTTACGCTTGATCGAAATGGCCAGGCAGCCGTCCGTGTAACGCGCCTGCACATTGTCCGGATCGGCGTCGGCGGGCAGCTCGATGACGCGCGTGTAACGGCCCTGCGTACGCTCGCGCGCGTAGTAGCGGGCGCCTTCGGGCAGGTCCTGCGGCTTGCGCTCGCCGCTGATGGTCAACAGGCTTTTTTCGATCGACACGTTCAAGCCTTCCGGATCCACGCCGGGAATGAACGCAACGACTTCGATCGAATCGCCGGACACCCCGACGTTGACGGGCGGAAAGTACCCCTGGGGCGTGGCGCGCAAGGCGGCAGGCACCCCAGCGCCGCGCAGCACGCGGCCCATGTGTTCCTGAATGGCGTCGAAGGCCGACGCGAAGCCGCTGTCGTTGAACGGAAAGTTGCTCATGAAGGTCTCCTCGGATCAAAAAAGGGACCGATGCAGACGCGCCACAATCGCCACCACCGCGACCGCACGTCTGATCGCTTCAGTGCCAAGTATGGGAGCGGTTTTTGGAGTTTCAAGGGGGAAAAAAGGGTTGGTGCCACCGCCTTCATTGCCCGGTTTCCCGCATTTCGCAGCGCAAAAAAAAAACCGCGGCCATCGCTGGCCGCGGTTCTCGATTGCGCAGGGCGTGGATTACACCAGGACCCGTTCGATCCCGCCCGCATTGGCGCGGCGCACGTAGTCTTCCATCCAGCCTTCGCCAAGAATGTGGCGCGCCATCTCGACCACGATGTAGTCGGCTTCCATGCCGGTGTCGCCTTCGTAGCGCGACAGGCCCTGCAGGCAAGACGGGCACGAGGTCAGGACCTTCACGTCGCCCGAGAAGCCGTCGCTGCGGATCGCGGCATCGCCCTTCTGCAGCTCTTCCTGCTTGCGAAAGCGCACCTGCGTGGAGATATCGGGACGGCTGACCGCCAGCGTGCCCGACTCGCCGCAGCAGCGGTCGCTCTTGATCGCGCCATCGCCCACCAGCGCGCGCACGGTCTTCATGGGCTCCTGCAGCTTCATCGGCGTGTGGCAGGGGTCGTGGTACATGTAGCGCACGCCCTTGGCCCCTTCCAGCTTGATGCCCTTTTCCAGCAGGTATTCGTGGATGTCGATCAGCCGGCAGCCCGGGAAGATCTTCTCGAATTCATAGCCGGCAAGCTGGTCGTAACAGGTGCCGCAGCTGACCACCACGGTCTTGATGTCCAGGTAGTTCAGCGTGTTGGCGACGCGGTGGAACAGCACCCGGTTATCGGTGATGATCTGCTCGGCCTTGTCGGTCATGCCGTTGCCCCGCTGGGGATAGCCGCAGCACAGGTAGCCGGGCGGCAGCACGGTCTGCACGCCGGCGTGCCACAGCATCGCCTGCGTGGCCAGGCCCACCTGCGAGAACAGGCGCTCGGAACCGCAGCCCGGGAAGTAGAACACCGCTTCCGTGTCGGCCGTGGTGGCCTTGGGGTCGCGGATGATCGGCACGTAGTTCGCGTCTTCGATGTCGAGCAATTTGCGCGCGGCCTGCTTGGGCAGCCCGCCCGGCATCTTCTTGTTCACGAAGTGCACTACCTGCTCGCGCAGCGGGGGCTTGCCCACCGTGGCCGGCGGCTTGGCCGTCTGCTTTTTGACCAGGCCCGAGAACAGGTCGTGCGCGGCGCGCTGCACCTTGTAGCCCACGCCAACCATCGCCTTGCGGGTGGCGTTGATGGTGGCCGGATCCTTGGCGTTCAAGAAGAACATGGCGCTGGCCGTGCCCGGGTTGAACGACTTGCGGCCCATGCGGCGCAGCACGGCGCGCATGTTCATCGACACGTCGCCGAAGTCGATATCTACCGGACAGGGGTTGTAGCACTTGTGGCAGACGGTGCAGTGGTCGGCAACGTCTTCGAACTCTTCCCAGTGCTTCAGGCTGACGCCGCGGCGGGTCTGCTCTTCGTACAGGAAGGCTTCGACCAGCAGCGACGTGGCCAGGATCTTGTTGCGGGGCGAGTACAGCAGGTTCGCGCGCGGCACGTGCGTGGCGCACACCGGCTTGCACTTGCCGCAGCGCAGGCAGTCCTTGATCGATTCCGAGATGGCGCCGATGTCGCTCTGCTGCATGATCAGCGACTCGTGGCCCATCAGGTTGAAGCTGGGCGTCCAGGCGTGGCGCAGGTCCGCGCCGGGCATGAGCTTGCCGGCGTTGAAGTGGCCATTCGGGTCGACGCGGCGCTTGTAGTCCTGGAACGGGGCCAGCTCGGCCTCGGTCAGGAACTCGTACTTGGTCAGGCCGATGCCGTGTTCGCCGGAGATCACGCCGTCCAGGTCGCGGGCGATCTGCATGATGCGCTCGACGGCCGCGTGGGCCTCGCGCAGCATTTCGTAGTCGTCCGAGTTGACCGGGATGTTGGTGTGCACGTTGCCGTCGCCGGCGTGCATGTGCAGCGCGACGAACACGCGGCTCTTGAGCACCCGGGCGTGAATGGCGACGAGTTCTTCGACAATCTTCTTGTAGGCCGCGCCCGAGAACGCGCGCTGCAGGCCCGCCAGCACCTCGGTCTTCCAGGAAACGCGGATGGTGCGGTCCTGCACCACGTCAAAGACGCGTGCGCCGGGCTGTGCCGCCAGGCGCTGGGTCAAGTTGGCGTGGAGTTCGCCAAGACCCAGTCCGTCCAGTTGCGGCAGCGCCTCGCCCAGCGGCAGGTCCAGGTTGTCCAGCAGCCACTGCCAGCGCTGGCGCGTGGCGGCGATCAGCTCGATGGCCTGGCGCGTGCGCTCGGCCAGCGCTTCGGCGCGGGTGATTTCGATGTCGGCATCGTCGATCTTGCCCACCGGCAGCGGCGTGCACAGATAGGCGTCAAGTTCCCCCAGCAGCTTGAGCTTGTTGCTCGTGGAGAGCTCGATGTTGATGCGTTCGATGTGGTCCGTGTATTCGCCCATGCGGGGCAGCGGGATCACGACGTCTTCGTTGATCTTGAAGGCGTTGGTGTGACGGGCGATCGCGGCGGTGCGCGAACGGTCCAGCCAGAATTTCTTGCGCGCCTCGGGGCTGACGGCCACAAAGCCTTCGCCGTGGCGCGTGTTGGCCAGCCGCACGACCTCGCTGGCGGCCGCGGCCACCGCGTCGTCGTCATCGCCGACGATGTCGCCGATCAGGACCATCTTGGGCAGCACGCCGCGCTTGCTCTTGGTGGCGTAGCCCACCGCGCGCAGATAGCGTTCGTCCAGGTGCTCCAGGCCGGCCAGGATGGCGCCGCGCGCCTTGCCTTCGCCGTCCAGGTAACCCTTGACCTCGACGATGGACGGGATGGCGTCGCGCGCCTGCCCGAAAAATTCCATGCAGACGGTGCGCGTGTGGCGCGGCATGCGGTGCAGCACCCAGCGCGCCGACGTGATGAGACCGTCGCAGCCTTCTTTCTGAATGCCGGGCAGGCCCGCCAGGAACTTGTCCGTGACGTCCTTGCCCAGGCCTTCCTTGCGGAACACACGGCCCTGGATTTCCAGCGTCTCGGTCTTGAGCAGGCGTTCGCCGGGCTTGCCCTTGCCGTCGAACCACTTGAGCTCGAAGCGGGCCACTTCCACGTCATGGATCTTGCCCATGTTGTGGTCCAGGCGCGTCACTTCCAGCCAGTTGCCGTCCGGATCGACCATGCGCCACCAGGCCAGGTTGTCCAGCGCGGTGCCCCACAGCACGGCCTTCTTGCCGCCGGCGTTCATGGCGATGTTGCCGCCCACGCACGAGGCCTCGGCGGACGTCGGGTCCACGGCGAACACAAAGCCGGCCGCCTCGGCCGCTTCGGACACGCGCTTGGTGACCACGCCGGCGCCGGCGTGGATGACCGCGACGGGCTCGGTGAGGCCGGGCAGGATACAGGACTCGACCTTGCCCAGCTTGTCGAATTTCTCGGTGTTGATGACCGCCGACTTCCAGGTCAGCGGAATGGCGCCGCCGGTGTACCCGGTTCCGCCGCCGCGCGGCACGATGGTCAGGCCCAGTTCGATACAGGCGGTGACCAGCGCGGCGATCTCGTCCTCGGTGTCGGGCGTGAGCACGACGAAGGGGTATTCCACGCGCCAGTCGGTCGCATCGGTAACGTGCGACACGCGCGACAGGCCGTCGAACTTGATGTTGTCGCGCGCCGTGATGCGGCCCAGCACCTTCTGGGCCTGCTTGCGCATCATGGCGGTCTGGTCGAACTCGCCTTCGAAGGCGGCAATGGCCGAACGCGCCCGGGCCAGCAGCCCGACCACCTTCTCGTCGCGATGCGGATCGTGGCCGGCTTCGGCGGGCGCGCCCGGTTCGCGGCGCTTGTCGATTTCGCCCAGGCGGTGATGCAAGGCCTCGATGAGCTGCTTGCGGCGCTTGGGATTGTCGAGCAGGTCATCCTGCAGGTAAGGGTTGCGGCGCACGACCCAGATATCGCCCAACACTTCGTAGAGCATCCGGGCGGAACGGCCCGTGCGGCGCTCGCCGCGCAGATCGCTCAGCAGGCTCCAGGCATCTTCGCCCAGCAACCGGCCCACGATTTCGCGGTCGGAAAACGACGTGTAGTTGTAGGGGATTTCGCGCAATCGCGCGGGTGCGGCGGGCGGCATCGCCCCGTTCAAGATGTGGCTGGCGAGTGGGGCGTTCATGGCGGCAAGAGGGGGCCCTTAAAAAAGTATTTTATGCCATTGTCCCGACCTGGCCCCGAATAACCCGGGCAAGCCGTGCAAAAGCGCATCGGGGACGACGCGTTTCGTCCCCGTTTAAGTGTGGCGTCAGCGCTAGATTTTGCCCGGGAAGAACCAGAGCAGGCCGGCAGTCATGAACAGATAGCGCATGAATTTGCCGATGGCCATGTAGAAGACGCAGGGCCAGAAGGACAGGCGCAACCAGCCCGCGACGGCGCACAGGGGGTCACCCACTGCGGGCAACCAGGACAAGAGCAGCGCCGGCGGCCCTATCCGATGCAGCCAATCGTGGGCGCGCTCGTTCCAGCGTCCGCGCATCCGGCCGCCTTCGGTGGCCTTGGGATGCGGATGGGGGTGCTTTTCCTTCCAGCGCTCGACCGCTTTCTCGGCGCCCAGCCCCATCGCGTAGCTGATGGCGCCGCCCACGGTGTTGCCGGCCGTCGCCACCAGGACGGCGGGCCAGAACATGTCCGGCGATAGCTTGATATAGCCGAACACCGCCGGCTCGGAGCCCAGCGGCAGCAGGGTCGCCGACACGAGCGAGACGGTGAAGATGGCCGGCAGGCCCACCGAGGGCAGCGCCAGCACCCCCAAGAGCCAATGAACTGCGGATAAGAGACTTTCTTCCATGGTTGCGGCAGTGTAGCCGCGGGAAACCGGGAAGGCGACAGGCATTCCCTGCAATAATCCTGGCCAGTCCCCACTCTTGCCCTATCGCGCGGTCCATGTCCACTGATTATCTGAAACGCATCCTGACTTCCAAGGTTTACGACGTTGCGGTCGAATCCCCGCTCGAGGCAGCGCCCCTGCTGTCGCAGCGGATGTCGAACACGATGTTGCTCAAGCGCGAGGATACCCAGGCGGTGTTCAGCTTCAAGCTGCGCGGCGCCTACAACAAGATGGCGAACCTGAGTCCGGCGGCCCGCAACCGCGGCGTCATCGCGGCCTCGGCCGGCAACCACGCGCAGGGCGTCGCGCTGGCGGCCAGCCGCCTGGGCTGCCGCGCCGTGATCGTCATGCCCACGACCAGCCCGCAGGTCAAGATCGATGCCGTGCGCCGCCTGGGCGGCGAGGTCGTGCTGGCCGGCGAGAGCTTTTCGGATGCCTACGCGCACGCGCAGGTGCTGGAAAAGAAAGAGAAGCTGACCTTCGTCCATCCCTTCGACGATCCCGACGTGATCGCCGGCCAGGGCACCGTCGGCATGGAAATCCTGCGCCAGCACCCCAGCCACATCGATGCGATCTTCGTGGCCATCGGCGGCGGCGGCCTCATTGCCGGGGTCGCGGCGTACATCAAGCAGCTGCGCCCCGAGATCAAGATCATCGGCGTACAGACCGAAGACTCCGACGCCATGCTGCGCAGCGTGCGCGCGGGCCGGCGCGTCCAGCTGAACGACGTCGGCCTGTTCTCGGACGGCACGGCGGTCAAGATGGTGGGCGCCGAGACCTTCAAGCTGGCGCGCAAGTACGTGGACGATTACGTGGTGGTCAACACCGATGCGATCTGCGCGGCCATCAAGGACGTCTTTCAGGACACGCGCAGCGTGCTGGAGCCGGCCGGCGCGATGGCGGTGGCAGGCGCCAAGCAGTATGCGGCCGAGCACAACCTGAAGAACAAGACGCTCGTCGCCATTGCATGCGGCGCGAACATGAACTTCGACCGGCTGCGCTTCGTGGCCGAACGCGCCGAGGTCGGCGAAATGCGCGAGGCCGTCTTCGCGGTCACCATGCCCGAGCAGCGCGGGAGCTTCCGCCGCTTCTGCGAACTGGTGGGCGAACGCAGCGTCACCGAATTCAACTACCGCATCTCGGACGCGGATCGCGCCCACGTGTTCGTCGGCATCCAGGTCTCGTCCGCCGCGGAACCCGACAAGATCGCCGCGAACTTCCGCCGGCATGGATTCGACACGCTGGATCTGACTCACGACGAAATGGCCAAGACCCACCTGCGCCACATGGTGGGCGGCCGCTCGGCGCTGGCGCGAAACGAATTGCTGTACCGCTTTGAATTTCCCGAGCGTCCGGGCGCGCTGATGCGCTTTCTGAACGCGATGAATCCCGACTGGAACATCAGCCTGTTCCACTACCGCAACCAGGGCGCCGACTATGGCCGCATCCTGATCGGCATCCAGGTGCCGCCCGCGGACAAGAAGCTGTTCCGCAATTTCGTGGCGGAATTGGGTTATCCCCACTGGAACGAGACCGACAACCCGGCCTACAAGCTCTTCCTGTAGTTCCGGCGCTGCAAGCGAGAGGGCCTCCTTGCGGAGGCCCTTCCCTTCTGGGCGCAAGTCACGCCCGGCCGGATCCAATGTAGGGGGGGGTCGCTGTCACTCGGCGGTCCACGGAGAATGGACCGCGCATTCAGCAAGGTCCGGCCGGACGCGCTGTTGCTTAGAAACGGTGACGCAGGCCGACGGCAACCGCCGTATCGGTGGCATCGTGCTGGAACGCGTAGTTGTCGCCATAAGAGGCGTACGCGTACAGGTTCGTGCGCTTGGTGAACTCGTAGGTGTAGCCAAGGCTGTACACGTTGAACGTTGCGTCGTCGCCCGTCAGCTTGTCATTGCTGGCGGTGGCGCGCTGCCACGAGCCGAACACGGCGTGGCGGCCCAGCGGCACGGTGGCGCCGACCATGTACGAGTTGGCGCGAAAGCCGTCGGCCAGCTTGAACGAACCCAGCTTGTTCATGCCGTCGGGCGTGGTGCCCATGTTCTGGCCGATGAACCAGCCGTCGCGGGTCTGGCCAAAGGCGGCGGCCAGCTTCACGACTTCAAAGTCGTACGAACCGCCGACGATGTATTCCTGAATGCGCGCCGCATCCTTGCCGCCGACGCGGTCGTTGGACGGGTTGAAGCGATCGTAGGCGGCGGCCAGGTTCAGCGGGCCGTTGACGTACTGCACGCCAGCGGTGATCACACGGTTGTTGTTGCCCGTGGCAAAGCCCTTCTGCGTCGAATCGGTGACGGTGTCGTCCGCACTGAACGCATAACCCAGGCCGACCTTCAGGCCGCCCAGGCTGGGGGTTTGATACAGGACCATGTTGTCCAGGCGCATCGTGTTGGCGCTGCCGAACGTGGTGCCCATGTTGGCGTTGTTGTAGCTGATCGAGAACGGGTCGATCGAGCCGAAGTACTTCGAGGCAAGGTTGGTCTGACGGCCGAATTCCAGACGGCCCCACGAATCGCTGTCCAGGCCAACGGTGGCCTGACGGCCGAACAGGCGGTTGCTCTGCAGCGAGTTGCCGTTCAGGGGACCGAAGCCGCCTTCCAGCGTGAACACCGCGCGCAGGCCGTCGCCCAGGTCTTCCGTGCCGCGCAGGCCGAAGCGCGAACCGCTGCTCACGCCCTGCACCGCGCCGATGCGGCTCTGCGAGTCGCCCTTGAACTTCACTTTTTCGTAGCCAAGGCCAGCGTCGATCAAACCGTACAGCGTCACGGAATCGGCGGCCTGCGCGGCGCCGGCAAAGCCGGTCAGCAACGCGACGGCCAAAAACGTCTTCTTCATTTGAAACCCCAAAATGGCGAGATGAAAGGCGCACTGCTTGGCGCCGCAAGACCGCGGAACCTCGCATGCCGCTGCGTCCAATCGCGCGGCTGATGCACTGGGGGTAGTGTCCGGCTTGTAGCAGTTCGTAGTAACCCGGATTTCGACGAACTACTTTCCATGGTTGGGATAATGACGTGCCCCTGAAGGCGCACGGCGTCTCTTGGCGCCTGCTAACACCTTGATCTCAAATATGAATCATTGCTCGCATCGCGCTTTCACATCACCGGATCGGCCATGCGGCGCGCATCCTGGCCGGCAACAGATGTAGCGGGAGCGGAACAGTTTTTGCAGCGTAAATGCCACACGGATTCAGCCGCCGCACAAAAAGCAGGACGCAAAAAAACCCCTCGGCGTCACAAGGGGTTCTTTCGGTGACCTTCCGGGTGGCTGGATCGCCGGTCTTGAATCAGCGGCCCTTGGGCGGGTAATCCAGTTCGCCGAACGTGTATTCGCCGCGCGCCTTGGCATCGGCCAGTTCCTGGCGAACTTCCGCACGGGTCTTGCCGGCGGTCTGCGAAACGGCCTTGGGCGGATAGTCGAGTTCAGCGCTCGTCACCTGGCCTGCGGCCTTGGCGCTTTGCAGTTCCTGCTGAACTTGATCGCGCGACAGGCTGGTGGTTTGGGCGGCAGCGGGCGGATAGTCCAGTTCGCCGAACGTGACGGTGCCCGCGGCCTTGGCGGCCTGCAGTTCCTGCTGGACTTGTTCACGCGTCTTGCCATCGGCGTGAGCGGCGGACATGCCAACCAGAGTGGCGGTAACCATGAGTGCGGTTGCTAGGGCTTTCATTGCGATGACTCCATCCTAAACGTTGCACATCGTCTCGCGCCAGGCTGGCGGGCTCGATATGACAATTTGATTGCTGGGACGAAGTATCTGGCGATTGGCGCTTAGTAAAAACCCTTAATTTGGGGAACATATTTGCACGGATGGGACAATTGCCTGCCGAATCAGCGTCATGTCCTATGGGAAAGGTGCCCGCAATGATTGCGCCGGATGATGCAAAATCTCGCATTTGTTCAGTTTCCCGCAAGGTGGGTATCGCAATATGAGGTCCCCCATGCGATGGAATTGTTGTTCAAAGTGGAGAAATAGACATTTCTACTGGCGGGACAATAATTCCATTTATCATACGAATCTGCCAGAAATGGAAACTTGAGTCTCGAGGGCATTCATGGACATTCAGCTTAACGACATCGCGCTATTCGTCGAGGTCGCCAAGCGCAAGAACTTCAGCCACGCCGCCGAAGCCTTGAATATCCCGACCTCCACGCTCTCGCGCCGGGTCAGCGAACTGGAACGCAGCGTGGGCATGCGGCTGCTCAACCGCAGCACGCGCAAGATCGATCTGACCGAAGCCGGCGCCATCTACTTCGAACGTTGCCGCCATATCGTCGAAGAGGCGCGCATCGCGCACGACCAACTGCTGGACATGGCCGTGCAGCCCAAGGGCCGTCTGCGAATCTCGCTGCCGACCAGCCTGGCGCAATTGTTCCTGCCCGCCGTGATCCGCGAATTTCGCGAACAGCATCCGGATATCGAATGCGACTTCGATCTGAGCATGCGCCCCATCGATCCCATCAGCAATCCATTCGACCTGATCCTGCGTTTCGGGCAGCAGCCCGATTCCAGCCTCATCTCGCGCAAGATCGTGCTGATGGCGCACCAGCTCTATGCGTCGCCCGAGTATCTGGCCCGCCACGGCGAACCGCGCGTGCCGGCGGACCTGACCCACCACGAATGCCTGCGCCCCACCATGCGCGAGGAATCGTCCTTCTGGATGCTCCATTCGGGCGACAAGGTCGAGCGCGTGCAGGTGTCTGGCCGCCTTTCGGCCAATAACGTGGGGATGCTGGGACGATTGGCCGGTCAGGGGTTGGGCATCACCCCGCTGCTGGTGTTCGACGCGATGGAGCGCGCCATCAAGCAGACGGGGTTGGTGCGCGTGCTGCCGGAGTGGAGCCTGACGCCCCTGCCCTTGTTTGCGCTGCTGCCCTCGCGCATGCTGCCGGCCAAGACCAAGGCTTTTCTGGATTTCATCCAGCCCCGCTTGTCTGACGCCTGAGAAAGGTGCGCGGGGCGGCCCCCTGCGAAGGAGGCGGCTGATGCCGTACCGCTACGGCGTCGTGTCCGCGCCGTACTGACAGACCGTGTAGAGCGGCGTGCCGGTGGCAGCCACCTTGGCGGATCCGCCCAAATCCGGCAAATCAATGATCGCGGCGGCTTCCACCACGTTGGCGCCCAGGCGCTGCAGCAGCTTGATGGCCGCGAGCATGGTGCCGCCAGTAGCGATCAGATCGTCCACCAGCAGGACACGCTGGCCCGTTCGGACCGAATCCGTGTGCATTTCGACGGCCGCGTTGCCGTATTCGAGCGAGTATTCCTCTGCCACGGTGCGGTAAGGCAGCTTGCCCTTCTTGCGCACGGGCACGAAGCCCAGGTTCAGTTCATAGGCCAGCACGCTGCCCACGATGAAGCCGCGCGCGTCCACACCCGCCACCAGATCCAGGCGCTGGCGCATGTAGCGATAGACGAAGAGATCGATCAGGACGCGGAACGCACGCGGATCCTGCAGCACCGGCGTGATATCGCGGAACGTGACACCGGGTTGGGGCCAGTCCGGAACGCTGCGGATGGTGCGCCGGATGAACTCGGCGTTGTCGGTCTGCATGGGTACGGCCCTGAGTGAATTGAAGCAAGGCGAACTATAACCGCGCCGCCGCGCTTAAGCCAGGATTGCCGCATGCGATGACATGTCATGCAGTCGACCGTTGCGCAACACATGGCAACGGTGCACCGCGCCCTCGGGCAGGGCCGCGTGCGTGGCCAGCACCACGGTGCGTCCGCGCACCGCGTGTTCCAGGTCCGCAAAGAATGCCGCTTCGGCCGCGCCATCCAATCCCGCGGTCGGCTCGTCCAGCACGATGACCGCGGCGGGCGCCAGCAACGCCCGGGCCAGGCACAGGCGCCGCGCTTGCCCGGCCGACAGCTGCGAGCCGGTTTCGCCAGCCCAGGTGTCCAGGCCATCGGGCAGGCCGCGCACGAAATCACCGAGTCTTGCTGCATCCAGCGCCTGCCACAGCGCGCCATCGTCGGCGTCGGGATTGCCGATCAACAGGTTGGTGCGCAGCGTGCCCAGAAACAGGGGCGAATCCTGCGACAGCAGGACGATCCGCCGGTGCCAATCGGCCTGCGCACACGCGCGCGCATCGCACCCGCCGAAGCGGACCTGCCCTGCCTGCGGATCCTCAAGCCTGAGGATCAGATGCAGCAGCGTGGATTTCCCCGCGCCGCTTGGACCCAGGATGGCCACGCGTTCGCCCGGTTCGATTCGCAGGTTGATGTCTTTCAGCACCCGCACGCCATCGCCGGCGGCGCGGGCGGGATAGGCGAAGCCGACACCATCCAGTTCCAGCGCGCCGCTATGGGGCAAGGGGTGCGGCACCGCCGGATCCTGCATGTCGGGTTCGCATTGCGTGACCTCGCGGATGCGCGCAGCGGCCGACATTGCCGATCCCATCCGGGATGCGCCCCGCATGATCGGACCGGCGACCTCGAAAATGCCGATGACGGCTAGCAGCAAGCCCGCCAGGACGGGCGCTTCGATCCCCCCCGCCTCATGCGCGGCAAGCCCAAACCACAACAGCGCCATCACCGCCACGCCCGCGGCCACCTGCAGGAACCATTGCCCGCGCACCGCCACCCGCGCCTGGCTGCGGCGCGCCTGGGCGCTGGCTTCGCACAGACGCTCGAAATGCGCCAGCGTCTCGGCCTGGGCATTCAGGGCCACCATGTCGGCGTGGCCGTCAACCGCATCCAGCGTGGCGGCGCGTAGCCCGGCCGCGCTTTCCTGCGCGGCCGCGCCTGGCTTGCGCGCCGCGCGCAGCAGCCACAGGGGCACGATCACGCACGCCGTCAGCAGCGCCAGTGCAAAGACCAGCGCCGCCGCGGGAACCCATTGCCCCAGCACTGCGGTCAGCACCGCGCCGGCAACGATCGCGGTGGCCAGCGGCGCCAGCACAAACAGAAAGACCGTATCCAGCGCATCGACGTCATTCGTCATGCGGGCGACCAGATCGCCGCTGCGATAACGCGCAAGCTGGCGCGGAGTCAGCCGGATCAGCGCCGAAAACACCAAGGCGCGCAGATCCGCCAACAACCGCAGCGTGGCGGCATGACCCACCACCCGGTCGGCGTAGCGCGACACGATCCGCAGGAAGGACAGTCCCCGCACCAGCGCGGACGGCGCAAACAGGTTGAAGACGCTGCCGGCGCCGGCCAGGAACGCGCCCGTCAGGAACCAGCCCGACACGCCCAGCAGTCCCACGCCGGCGGCCACGGTCGCCAGCGCACAGAACAATGCGAGCAAAAGCCCGCCTTTGCGGCGTGCGTATAGCGGCAGGAGCAACAACAGATTCTTCATGCGTCTTCCACGGCGCCGGCGGCGATGCGCGCCACGCGCGGCAAGCGCGCGGCCACCGCGGGCGCGTGCGTCGCCAGCACCAACGTGCGGCCGGCGGCAAATTGCAGAATCTCATCCAGCACCCGGGCCTGCGTCGCGTCGTCCAGGTGGGCGGTGGGTTCGTCCAGCAGGATAAGCCCCGGATCGCGCAGGAAGAGGCGGGCCAGCGCCACGCGCTGCGCCTGCCCGCCGGACAAGCCGTGGCCGCGGCTGCCCAGCACGGTATCCAATCCTTGCGGCAGGTCCTGCGCGAATTCCAGCACGCAAGCGCGGCGCGCGGCATCCTCGACCTGCGCATCCGTGGCGCCGGGCCGGCCCAGCCGGATGTTGTCGGCGATCGATCCGGCCAGCAATTGCGGCCGCTGGCCGATCAGCGCCACACGCTGGCGCAAGGCGTTCTCGTCCCATTGCGCCAGCGGCAGGCCATCGATGCGAATATCGCCGTCGGCGGGCCGCAGGCGCGCGATGGCTTCGATCAGGGTGGATTTGCCGATGCCGCTGGGTCCCATCAGCGCCATGTGCTCGCCGGGCGCGAGCGCAAGCGCCGCATCGGCCAGCACCGCGTGGCCGCGGCCCGGCGCCTCGACCCGCAAGCCATCGATGACAACTGCGGCGCCCTTGCCGGCATGCGCGGGCTTGCCGCCCAAAGCGGGCGCTGCTTCGGCCTCGGCTTGCGGCAGGCCATCGAACAGGACGGCAATTTGCGTGACGGCGGCCAGCGCCGTCGCGCGGTCGTGATAATGGGCGGCAAACTGGCGCAGCGGCGCGTAGACCTCGGGTGCCATCAACAAGCAGAACAGCCCGGCCTGCAGCGTCAGCGGCGACCAGCGCATGTCCAGAAATCCCAGGTAAGTCAGGCCGATGTAGACCGCAATGCCCGCCACGCCCAACGCGGCAAAAAATTCCAGTACGGCCGAGGACAGAAACGCGATGCGCAGCACCGACATCGTCCGCTGGCGCAGCGCATCGCTGGCGGCCACGACGGACTGGGCCTCGGCCTGCGCGCGCCCATACAGCTTCAGCGTGGACAGCCCACGCAACCGGTCCGCGAAAAACCCCGACAGCCGGGCGAACGCACGCAGGTGGCGGCGGCTGGCGCCTTGCGCGCCCCACCCCACCAGCGCCATGAAGAGCGGAATCAGCGGCGCCGTGATCAGCAGCACCAGGCCCGCGATCACGTCGACGGGCAGCAGCACCACCGAGAACGCCACCGGCAGCATCGCGGCCGCAGCCATCGCGGGCAGATACTTCGCAAAGAAGCCATCCAGCGCCTCGACCTGGTCGACCACCGCGCTCGCCAGTTCGCCTGACGCTTTGCCGCGGCTCCAGTAAGGGCCTTTTTGCACCAGCCGCAGGAACAGCGACTGGCGCACGTGGCGCTTGATGCGCTCGGAGGCATCCGCGCCGGCGCGCTCGCCCGCCCAGGCGATGCACGCGCGCAGCAGCATCAGCCCCGCAATACCGGCGATGCCGCCCAGCAGTTCATGCCGCGGCGTGCCGCCCACGATCGCCGAGTCCAGCACGCTGGCAAGAAGCCAGGCCTGCACGACGAGCAATGCGCCGCTGACCAGCGGCGCGGCGCCCGCCACGATCAGCGGATACCGCGCCGTCCTGGCCAGTCCCATCAGCCACCGCGACTGTTCGCGCGGCGGCTTCTGCAGGGACGCCGACGGGTCGTGCTCGAGGCTGCTTGCGCCGCCGCTCACTCGACGTCGCGGCTGGCGCGCGGGTCATGGGTCTGACCTTCGCGCAGCTCGAACCACATCGCATTGAGAATGGCGAATGCGCACGCCAGGCCAAGGCCGAGAATCCACGAGAAATACCACATGGACGAGGCTCCTTTATCAGTACGAGTTGGGCGTGTCGCCCACCGAATCATGGGTGACCTTGCCGCGCATGACGCGGTACACCCAGCCGGTGTAGACGGTCACGATCGGCAGGAAGACGGCCACGGCAATCACCATGATCCACAGCGTCAGGTGGCTGGACGAGCCGTCCCAGATGGTCAGGCCGGCCTTCGGATTGGTCGAGGACGGCATGATGAACGGAAAGAGCGAGAAGCCCACCGTCAGGATCACGCCGGCAATCGACGCCGAGGACGACAGGAATGCCAGCATGTTGGCGCGCACGGTCAAGAGCAGCGCCGCCAGCACCGCGCCGGCCACGCCCAGCGCGGGCGCGATCCACATCCACGGCCACTTCGCGTAATTGGCCATCCAGGCGCCGGTCTGCACCGACACGGTCTTGAGCATCGGATCGGACGGCGCGGACATATCGACCGCGCTGGTGATTGCATGACCCGGCACGCCGCCCGCGACCCAGAAGCCGCCGGCCACGAACAGCACTGCCGTCAGCACCGCGCACAGACGGCCCCAGTTGCGAGCGCGCGAGGACACGGGATCATCCGTGCGCCAGGCCAGCAGCACCGCGCCGTGCATGGCCAGCATCACCACGCTCAGCACGCCTGCAAGCAGGGCGAACGGCATGAACAGCTGGAAGAAGTGCCCTTCGTAGATCGGGCGCAGCGTCACGGCGTCGAACGTGAACGGCACGCCCAGCACGATGTTGCCCATCGCCACGCCGAACACCAGCGATGCCACCACGCCCGAAAAGCACAGCACAGCGTCCCAGCGATTGCGCCAGCGCGTGCCTTCCATCTTGCTGCGGTACTTGAAGCCCACCGGCCGCAGGATCAGCGCCAGCAGGACCAGCATCATCGCCAGATAAAAGCCGGAGAACGATGCGGCATAGAGCAAGGGCCACGCGGCAAAGATGGCGCCGCCCGCGGTGATGAGCCAGACCTGATTGCCTTCCCAGACCGGCCCCACCACGTTGATGACGATGCGGCGCTCGGCGTCGGTCTTGGCGACCACCGGCAACAGCGCCGCCACGCCCAGGTCAAAGCCGTCCATGACGGCAAAGCCGATGAGCAAGGCGCCCAGCAGCACCCACCACACCACGCGCAGCGTGCCGTAGTCAAAAGGAATTAGGGTATCCATTTGCGTTTCTCCCCTCAGGCGCGCACGGCGGCGTGGACGGGATCGGCGGCGGCATCACCCGGCGCCGGCCCGTCGGATTTCGGTCCGGCCTTGATGGCGTGCAGCATGACCTTAACGCCGATGATGAGCAGGATCGTGTACAGCACCAGGAAGATCGACAGGCTGATGACTAGGTCGGTCATGGTCAGACCCGACGCCGCGTAGTACGTGGGCAGCACGCCTTCGATCACCCAGGGCTGGCGGCCGTACTCGGCGACGAACCAGCCGCTTTCGATCGCGACCCACGGCAGCGGCAGGCTCCA
The DNA here is from genome assembly GCF_041879325.1 of Achromobacter sp. JD417. NCBI lineage: Bacteria > Pseudomonadati > Pseudomonadota > Betaproteobacteria > Burkholderiales > Alcaligenaceae > Achromobacter > Achromobacter sp. JD417. Next base: position 5,877,706 of record NZ_CP087159.1, read on the forward strand.
CAACGCCACCTTGAGCAGCGCCGGACGCTTGTCCAGCCGGCCGCGCGAGGCAAGCCAGAACGCCACGCCGAAGAACAGGATCAGGTACATGCCCACCGCGACCATGATGCGGAACGCCCAGAAAAGCGGCGCCACGGTTGGCACGGTATCGATCGCGGCCTGCTTGATGTCCGCTTCGGTGACCTTGCTGATGTCGGGCTGATGGCGCTTGACGAGGAGCGCGTAGCCCAGGTCCGGCCAGGTCCTGTCGAACACCATGCGCGCATCCACATCCTTCGGGTTCGCGCGGATCTTCTGCAGGGCCTCGTAGGCCACGATGCCGTCGCGGATGCGATTCTCGGCGCGCAGGATCAGGTCGTTGATGCCCAGCAGCGGCGTGGTCAGCGAACGCGTGCCGATAATGCCCATGACATAGGGAATCTCGATCGCGAAGTCGTTGCGGCGCTCGGCCTGGTTCGGGATGGCGATCAGGTTGAAGGACGCGGGCGCGGGCTCGGTATGCCACATGGATTCCATGGCCGCGATCTTCATCTTCTGGTGTTCGGTGGTGAGATAGCCGCTTTCATCGCCCAGGACGACCACCGACAGTGCGCCGGCCAGGCCGAAGCTGGCAGCTACCGCCATCGAGCGCTTGGCCAGGTCGATATGACGGCCGCGCAGCAGATACCACGCGCTGATCGACATGACGAACATGGCGCCCGCCACGTAACCGGCACTGACGGTATGCACGAACTTGGCTTGCGCGACCGGGTTGAAGATGACCGCGGCGAAGTCGGTCATTTCCATGCGCATCGTGTCCGGATTGAAGACCGCGCCGACCGGGTTCTGCATCCAGCCGTTGGCGATCAGGATCCACAGGGCCGAGAAGTTCGTGCCGAAGGCCACCAGCCAGGTCACGGCCAGGTGGCTGACCTTGGACATGCGGTTCCAGCCGAAGAAGAACAGGCCGACGAAGGTGGCTTCCAGGAAGAACGCCATCAGCCCTTCAAGGGCCAGCGGCGCGCCGAAGACGTCGCCCACGTAGTGGCTGTAGTAGGACCAGTTCATGCCGAACTGGAACTCCATCACCACGCCCGTGGCCACGCCCAGCGCGAAGTTGATGCCGAACAGCGTGCCCCAGAACATCGTCATCTTCTTCCAGATGGCGCGTCCGGTCATGACGTACACGCTTTCCATGATGGCCAGCATGAACGACAGGCCAAGCGTGAGCGGGACAAAAATGAAATGGTAGAGCGCAGTCGCGGCGAACTGGAACCGCGAGAGATTCACGACATCGAGATCAATCATGAGGCTGCTCCCAAGGCGTCGACGCGCTGCGGCAACCGGCATGGTTCCCAGGCCGTCTACCGCGCCATGTTAGGGGCGTTGCATACAACTTCATAGAGGTTTCCTGAAAAATCGAGGCGTGACGGGTCAGCCCTTGCCCCGCAATTTGCCGGCGAATCCCAACACCTTCTGAACCTTGGAACCAAGTTTCATGAGGCTTTGCAGAGTTTCGGGCGGCAGCCGTTGAACCTCATCGAACCACCCCGTGGATAGTTCGATGAGCTCCAGCATTTCGGTCATTCGTTGTTGCGCGTAAGCCTCGTCGGCCCCGGACGGCGACTCCAGCAACGTGTCGCGCAGGAGCGTGAGGGTGGGGTCGACTTCGCGCTTGCGCTTCTCTTCCATGAGGATGCGGAAGATTTCCCAGACGTCCTTGGGGGTCTCGAAGTAGTCGCGGCGGTCGCCCACCTGATGCATCAGCTTGACCAGGCGCCAGGACTGCAGCTCTTTCAGCCCAAGGCTGACGTTCGAGCGCGAAAAGCCCAGGGCCTCGGCGATATCGTCGGCGTTCAGCGGCTGCGGCGCGAGAAATAGCAGGGCGTAGATCTGGCCGACGGTGCGATTCACGCCCCAACGGCTGCCCATCTCACCAAAGTGCAGGACAAATCGTTCGATCTGGGGGGAAAGCGCCATGAGGATCAGCCAGTAACACAGTGAAGGGGCTGCACGACACATGCAGTTACTTCGATTTCAGAAATTTCTGAAATTATCGAACAAACGATGAGAAAGCGCAAACCACACAGCGCTCAGGGGCGAAGGCGCAACCGGGCGCCATTCAGGGCGCGGGCAGGCCAAATTAGCCGCCGAACGTGACAGCCATACAACACAAATCGGGAAATGGCGCCCAGCAAAAACGCCACCGGCCGGTTGGCGGGTGGCGTTGATGGGGGGGAAAAAGCGGGGTAACGGCGGGCGCTACCCGGTCCGGGACAGGCCCGCGCGGACGATCAACCGGCCTTGACGGTCACGGCGGCCGACACGCGCTTGGCCTTGGCGCGGGCGGCAGCAACGTCTTCCGCCACGGCCAGGCCCACGCCCATGCGGCGTTTCACGAAGGATTCGGGCTTGCCGAAGAGGCGGATGTCCGTGCCGGGCTCGGCCAGCGCCTCGGCCACGCCATGGAACGTCACCGCCCGGGCTTCCACGCCGCCATAGATGACGCTGCTGGCGCCCGGCTGGCGCAGGCTGGGGTCGACCGGCAGCCCCAGCAGCGCGCGCGCGTGCAGTTCGAACTCGTTCTGCACCTGGGTAATCATGGTGACCATGCCGGTGTCGTGCGGACGCGGGCTGACCTCGGAGAACCAGACCTGGTCGCCCGCCACGAAGAGCTCGACGCCGAAAATGCCCAGTCCGCCCAGCTCGGACGTGACGGCCAGCGCGATGTCGCGCGCACGCTGGAGCGCCGCCGGAGACATGGGGTGCGGCTGCCAGCTTTCGACGTAGTCGCCGTCGACCTGCTTGTGGCCGATGGGTTCGCAGTAGCAGGTCTCGACCTGACCGTCGGCCCCGCGGGCCCGTACGGTCAGAAGCGTGATTTCGTAGTCGAAGCGGATGAACCCCTCGACGATGGCGCGGCCGCCCCCGACCCGTCCCCCTTCCTGGGCGTAGCGCCACGCGGAGGCCACGTCGTCGGCGCTCTTGATGACCGACTGGCCCTTGCCCGACGAGGACATGACCGGCTTGATGACGCAGGGATAGCCGATGCCGCCATCGATGGCCTGGCGCAGCTCGTCCTCGGTGTCGACAAAGCGGTAGGGCGAGGTCGGCAGCCCCAACGTCTCGGCCGCGAGGCGGCGGATGCCTTCGCGATTCATGGTGAGCTGTGCCGCGCGGGCCGTCGGGGTGACCCGCGCCACGCCGGCCGCCTCCAGTTCCACCAGCAAGCTGGTGGCAATGGCCTCGATTTCGGGGACAATAACGTCCGGTTGCTCCGCTTCGATGACCTGCCGCAAGGCCTGCGGGTCGGTCATCGACACCACATGCGCCCGGTGCGCCACCTGATGGCCCGGGGCGTCGGCATACCGATCCACCGCAATGACTTCGACGCCCAGGCGCTGCAGGGCGATGATGACCTCTTTGCCCAGTTCACCGGAACCCAGCAGCATGACGCGGGTGGCCAAGGGGGACAGTGGCGTGCCAAGGACGGGACTGGAAATGCTGGACATGGAGCGGGCCTGGAAGGAAAGTTTGAAAGCCGTTGAAAGACTCGCCAGCATGCCATACGCCCCTGCGCGGGGCAAACTAGCGTACTGCGATTAAAATCCGCCCCATGAACGACCATCCCACCTCTTCGTCCGGCACCGCGCTGGCATCTGCGCGCAGAACGCTTCAGATTGAAAGCCAAGGGCTGCAAGACCTGTCCGCCCGGCTGGACGACAGCTTCACGCGTGTCGTTGACTTGCTGCTCGCCTGCCGCGGACGGGTGGTCGTCAGCGGCATCGGAAAAACGGGACACATCGCCCGCAAGATCGCCGCGACGCTGGCCTCCACCGGCACGCCCGCCTTCTTCGTGCATGCGGCCGAGGCCGTCCACGGCGATCTGGGCATGATCACCCGCGACGACGTCCTCATCGCGATCTCCTATTCCGGCTCGGGCTCGGAATTGCTGACGATCCTGCCCGTCGTGCGCCGCATGGGCGCGGGGCTGGTCGCCATCACCGGCAACCCGCAATCCGAACTGGCCCGGCAGGCCGACATCCATCTGGATGCCAGCGTGGCCCAGGAAGCCTGCCCGATGAACCTGGCGCCCACCGCCAGCACGACCGCCGCCCTGGCGCTGGGCGACGCCCTGGCTGTCGCCTGCCTGGAGGCCCGCGGTTTCGGGCCGCAGGACTTTGCCCGCTCGCACCCGGGCGGCGCGCTGGGCCGCCGCCTGCTCACCCACGTGCGCGACGTCATGCGCCAGGGAGACGCCCTGCCTATTGTCATGGCGGGCACCCCGGTATCGCAGGCGCTGGAGGTCATGTCGGCCAAGGGCATGGGCATGACCGTCGTCACCGACGCGCAGCACCGCCCGCAGGGCATCTTCACCGACGGCGACCTGCGCCGTCTCATCGCGCGGCACGGCGATATCCGCAGCCTGACCGTCGAGGCGGGCATGACGCGCTCGCCGCGCAGCATCAATCCCGAGGCGCTGGCGGTCGAGGCCGCCCGGCAGATGGACGAACAACGGCTCAATCACATGCTGGTGTTGGACAATGACGGCGCGCTGGTCGGCGCATTGCACATGCACGATCTGATGGCCGCTAAAGTGGTATGACTATGAACCTTTCTGCTTCCGTGAATCACCCGGCCGAAGCGCTGGTGCTTGCCCGTATCCCTGCCATCGTGCGCGAACGCGCCGCGGCCGTGCGCCTGATGGTTTTCGACGTGGACGGCGTGCTGACCGACGGCAGCCTCTATTACGGCGAAGGCGGCGAACTGCAAAAGCGCTTCCACGTGCTGGACGGCCACGGGCTGCGGCTGCTGATGGAAGGCGGCCTGAAAGTGGCGCTGATCACCGGACGTTCCGGCCCCATCGTCGCCCGCCGCGCCGCGGAACTGGGCATCGCCGAAGTCATCCAGGGCGTGCGCGACAAGGGCAGCGCCCTGACCGAACTTGCGCAGCGCTGCGGTGTCCAACTGAATCAAACCGGCTACATGGGCGATGACATCATCGACCTGCCGGCCTTGCAGCGCGCCGGCTTCGCGGCCAGCGTGCCCAACGCTCCCGGCTACGTCAGCCAGGCGGCCCACTGGGTTTCCACCCTGCCCGGCGGAAGCGGGGCCGTACGCGAATGCTGCGATCTCCTCTTGGCCTCGCAAGGCCGCCTGGGCGCATTCCTGGCATCGCCGGGCCTGCTCGGCCCCGGAGCCATCCAGTGATCGCCCCGTTAACGAATACGCCCTCGCGGCGCACCCGATGAAAGAACGTTTTCCCTCACTGATCGCGCTGTTCCTGCTGCTGGTGCTGGTCACCAGCTCGTGGTGGGCGGCCGATTACGCGCAGCGCGCCATCCAGGTGGACCCGCCGCGCCGCGTCACCCACGAAATGGACGCATGGTCGCGCGAATTCGTGATGCTGCGCACTGATCCCACGGGCAAGCCCATCAATCGCCTGGAAGGCGACTACATGGAGCACTTTCCCGACGACGATTCGTATCACGTCACCGCGCCGCGCGCGGTGGGCCAGCGCGAGACCAATCCGATCACGGTCGCGGTTTCAAAGACGGCCGTGATGGAACAGGGCGGCAAGCGGATCGTCATGCAGGGCGACGCCCACGTGCTGCGCCAGCCCGATGCCGAAAACGACATGCTGGACGTGCGCAGCCAGCAACTCATCATCCTGCCCGATGACGACGTGGTCTTCACCGACCTGCCCGCCACGGTCCTGAAGGGCCGCTCGCGCATGCAGGGCACGGGCATGCACTACAACAACAAGACTCGCCAATTGCAGGTGTCGGCGTCGACCGACGTGGAAATTGCCGGTTCGGAAGGCAGGCAGCAGCGCCGCACCGAAATTCCTGCCAACAACTCTAACCAGAAAAAACCATGACCGACCTTCGGACCCTCTTCGCCCCGACGACCCGCCTGATGGGCGCCGTGCTGTTGACGGCTTGCGCGTTTGCGCCGGCCCATGCCGCGGACCCGAAGGCGGCAACGCCAACTGAAGAGCCCAGCACGCTGATCCTGTCGGACACGCTGCACTACGACGACGTGAAGAAACAAAGCGTGTTCACCGGCAACGTTAACATGACGCGCGGCCTGATGACGCTGACGTCCGACACGCTGCAGATGAACGAGGACGCGCAGGGCAACCAATACGGCACGGCCACCGCCAACAAAGGCAAGGTCGTCACCATCCGCCAGGAACGCCCCGAAAACTTCGAACTCATCGAAGGCAAGGGCCTGCGCGCCGAATACGACGGCACCAACAGCACGTTCGACCTGATCGGCCAGGCCATCGTGACCCGCTACGTCTGTGGGAAACCGTTCGATACCATTCGCGGCGAACGGGTACGCTACAACGAGAAGTCCGGCACGTACGAAGCACAAGGCGGCCCGAATTCCGCCGCGGCCGGCGGACGCGTGCGTTCCTTGGCCGAACCGCGCGCCAAGCTGGACGCCGCCGTCGCCGAATGCCGCAAGCAGCAGGCAGCCAAGAAAGGGCGCTGAAGCGCTTCCCATGCAACACCAATCGCAGCCACGATGAACCAACCTTCAGTGCCGACCCCCGTGACCTCCGCCCCTTCGGGCGTCAAGCAGGGCAGCCTGCGCGCAACCGGACTGCGCAAGACCTACAACGGCCGCACCGTGGTGCAGGATGTGTCCCTGTCCGTGGTCAGCGGCGAAGTCGTGGGCCTGCTGGGCCCCAACGGCGCCGGCAAGACCACCAGCTTCTATATGATCGTCGGCCTGGTGCCCGCGGATGCGGGCCGCATCGAAATCGACGGCGCCGTCATCACGGCAATGCCCATCCACAAGCGCGCGCGCATGGGCCTGTCGTACCTGCCGCAGGACGCTTCCGTGTTCCGCCGCCTGACGGTCGAACAGAACATCCGCGCCGTGCTGGAATTGCAGGTGGGTCCGGACGGCCGTCCGTTGACGACGCCCAAGATCAATGAACAGATGGAGTCGCTGCTCGAAGAACTGCAGATCGGCCACATCCGCAGCAATGCCGCGATTTCGCTGTCGGGCGGCGAACGCCGCCGCGTGGAAATTGCGCGCGCGCTGGCGACCAGCCCGCGCTTCATCCTGCTGGACGAACCGTTTGCCGGCGTGGACCCGATCGCGGTCATCGAGATCCAGCGCATCGTGCGCTTCCTGAAGGGCCGCGGCATCGGCGTGCTGATCACCGACCATAACGTGCGCGAAACCCTGGGCATCTGCGACCGAGCCTACATCATCAGCGAAGGCAAGGTGCTGACCGACGGCCACCCCGAGGAAATCGTGGGCGACCCCGCCGTTCGCCGCGTGTACCTGGGCGAACACTTCCGGATGTAACCCCATGCTGAAAGACACCGTAACGCCTGGGAAAGAAGGGCCATACGCCCTAGGGGCTCAGCCATAAAATTGCCATGAACTTGCGGTAGGTCAGCTTGTTTTATCGGCCCGAGTCTATACACTAGTACTAAACGAACCTGCTTATTGAAGGAGAACGCCTAACGACTTCACCGCGCCTTTTGCGCACCTTTTTCCTCTTTTAGAAGGAGAGCACACTATGAACCTGAGCATCTGCGGTCGTCACCTCGACGTCACCCCGGCCATCCGGGAATATGTCATGAACAAACTGGCGCGAGTGCTGCGGCATTTCGATCACGTCATCGATACCCAGGTCATGCTCTCAGTAGAGCCCCTGCGGCATAGAGCCGAAATCACCATGCGACTGAGCGGCAAGGACATTCATTGTGAAGCAACCGATGAAAACCTCTATGCAGCCATCGACCTTCTTGCTGACAAAGTCGACCGTCAGGTCATCAAGCACAAGGACAAGGTAAGAAGTCATTCAGCAGAGTCCGTGAAGCGGCAAGCGGCGACCCTCTCGCCACCCCAGCAGTAACGCGCTTCATGACCGCTCACCTGAGCGACTAGCCGTACAGGGATCCCAGGATCCTGCCTAAGTCCCGGTGTCCCGCTAGACCTTGCGTCCAGCCGGGGCATCGGCAAAGTCCCCTCCCCCCTCGTGTTTCATCCCGCTGGCGCCCGCCGGCCGATTGGCGTTTTCCTGGGCTTTTGCCAGACGTGCGCCGCGCCGTGATGATCGCCACCCCCAGAATGCCCACAACGCGCCGCGATCAGACTATGCTGTCGCTCTTGTGCCCCGATCGCTTCCGGTCGTCCGAAACGCCCGGGGCGGTTGATTGTTGCAGTGCGTCATATAACCCTATAATGCCCTGATGAATCATTTGTCGCGCATCCTCCCCGCCGGCAACGTCGTGCTCGATATGCTCGCCACGAGCAAGAAACGTGCGTTCGAACAGGCCGGTCTGCTTTTTGAAAACAACAACGGCTTGGCACGCGCGCTCGTGTTCGACAGCCTTTTTGCCCGCGAGCGTCTGGGGTCAACCGCCCTCGGCCAGGGCGTGGCCGTGCCGCACGGCCGCGTGAAAGGTCTGGAACAAGCGCTGGCGGCATTCATCCGCCTTGCCCAGCCCATCACGTTCGACGCGCCCGACGGTCAACCCGTGTCGATGCTGCTGTGCCTGCTGGTGCCTGAAACGGCCACGCAGCAGCACCTGGACATCCTGGCCGAACTCGCCCAGCTCATGTCCAACAAGGCATTGCGCGAGGCGCTGGCCACCGAGCCCGACCCGGCCATCGTGCACAGAATGCTCACGACCGGCCAACTCTGATCCCACGCGGAATCGCTGCCATGCTCACGGTGCAGGAACTCGTCGACGACAACGCCGACAAAATCCCTTTTAACTGGATCTCGGGCCAAGGCGCGGCGGACCGCGCGATTCCCGATGACGGCATGGCGGCCGCCGACCTGGTCGGCCACTTGAACCTGATCCACCCGTCTCGCATCCAGGTGTTTGGCCAGGAAGAGCTGGCGTATTACACGCGCTTCGACCTGCGCCGCCGCATGCACCACATGGACGAGCTGCTGATCGGCGGCGTCCCTGCGATTCTGCTGGCCGATGGCCTGACGCCGCCGCAAGACCTCGTCGACCAATGCGACCAGCACCAGGTACCGCTGCTGTCCACGCCGGTCGCGGCCGCGCAACTGATCGACCTCTTGCGCATCTATCTGGGCAAGAAGCTGGCGCCCACCACCACGGTGCACGGCGTGTTCCTGGACGTGCTGGGACTGGGCGTGCTGATCACGGGCGAATCGGGTCTGGGCAAGAGCGAACTGGCGCTGGAACTGATCTCGCGCGGCCACGGCCTGGTGGCCGACGACGCAGTCGAGTTCTCGCGCACCGCGCCCAACATGATCGAAGGCCACTGTCCGCAATTGCTGCAGAACCTGCTGGAAGTCCGCGGCCTGGGCCTGCTCGACATCCGCACCATCTTTGGCGAAACCTCGGTGCGCCGCAAGATGCGGCTCAAGCTTATCGTGCACCTGGTGCGTGCCACCGCACAGGACAAGTTCGAACGCCTGCCGCTGCAAGACATCACGCAGGACATGCTGGGACTGCCCGTGCGTAAAGTGATGCTGCAGGTGGCCGCGGGCCGCAACCTGGCCGTGCTGGTCGAGGCGGCCGTGCGCAACACCATCCTGAAATTGCGCGGCATCGACACGCTGGGCGAATTCATGGAACGCCAGGCCATGGCGATCCTCCAAAGCAGCAAATGAGCCCGCGTCGTCGCCCTGCGGCATCGTGAGCCTCTACGAGACCCTGGCCGACGAGATCGCCACGTCGATCGCAAGCGGCGTGCTGCGCGCCGGCGACAAGCTGCCCTCCGTGCGCGACGCGTGTGCCGCGCGCGGCGTCAGCCCCTCGACGGTGTTCCAGGCCTACTACCTGCTTGAAGCACGCGGTCTCATCCGCGCGCAGCCGCGCTCGGGCTACTACGTCAACGCCCCCGCCGAATCGCTGCCGCCCGAACCCGGCGCCTCATGCCCCGACGGTGAATCGACCGAACTGGCGATCAGCGAACGGATCTTCGACATCCTGGGCTCGGTGCGCAATCGCGATGTCACCCCGCTGGGCTCGGCCTTCCCCTCGCCGCTGCTCTTTCCGCTTCCGCGATTGGCGCAGGCGATGGCCACGCATCTGAAGCGCCAGGACCCGCGCGACACCGTTGAGGACCTGGCGCCCGGCAATCCGCGCCTGCGCCGGCAGATCGCGCTGCGCTACCTGATCGGCGGCATCAACCTGCCCGCCACCGACATCGTCGTCACGAATGGCGCGCTCGAAGCCCTGAATCTCTGCCTGCAGGCGGTCACGCAGCCGGGCGACACCGTCATGGTGGAAGCGCCGACCTTCTACGGCGCATTGCAGGCGCTGGAACGCCTTGGGCTGAAAGCGCTGGAAGTGCCCACGCATCCGCGCACCGGCATCGACCTGGACGCGATGCAGGCGGCCATCCTGCGCCACGCGCCACGCGCCTGCTGGCTGATGACGCAATTCCAGAATCCGCTGGGCTGCCTGATGCCCGACGACAACAAGCGCCGGCTCGTCGAACTGCTTGCCCGGCACGACATTCCGCTGATCGAGGACGACGTCTATGGCGAGCTCTACTTCGGCGCAACGCGGCCCGTTCCCGCCAAGGCCTACGACACGCGCGGGCTGGTGCTGCACTGCTCGTCGTTTTCGAAATGCCTTGCGCCCGGCTATCGCATTGGCTGGGCCAGCGCCGGGCGCTACGCCCAGCAGGTGCAACGGCTGAAACTGTCATCGACGCTGTCGGCGTCCGGCCCCGCGCAGGGCGCGATTGCCGAATACTTGGAACAAGGCGGCTACGACCGCCATCTGCGCCGGTTGCGGCAGACCTTGAAGGCGCAGCAGGAGCGCATGGCCGACGCGATCGCGCAGGCCTTTCCTGCCGGCACGCGCGTGACGCGGCCGCAGGGCGGATTCTTCCTGTGGCTGGAACTGCCCGCCGCCGTGGAGGCACTGTCGCTGCACCGCCAGGCGCTGGCGCGCGGCATCAGCGTGGCGCCCGGCCCGATCTTCTCTGCCAGCGGCCAATTTGGCAGCGCGCTACGCCTGAACTACGGGCACCCGTGGGACGCAAGCACCGAAGCGGCGATCCGCACGCTGGGCGACCTGGCGCACGAGGCCTGCCGCGCGGCCACCGCCGGGCGCTAGTTCAACGTCGACGACGCCCGCGCGCGCTTGACCTCCAGGCCGCTCACCGCGCCTGCTTCGTTCCCCCAGCTGTTGCGGATGTAGGTCACCAGCATCGAGATGTCGTTGTCGTTGAGCACTTGGCCGAACGGCGGCATGCCGTGCGGACGCGGGTTTGCGGCCGTGGCCGGGGCGTAGCCGCCGTCGAGCACCATGCGGATGGCGTTCACGGGCGATGGGGCGGTCACCGTGGGATTGCCGGCCAGCGCGGGCCATGCCGTGCCGCTGCCTTTACCGTCGGCCTGGTGGCATTGCGCGCATTGCTGGCGGTACAGCTTGCCGCCCAGTTCCATGGCCGCGGGCGCGGGGATGGCGGCACGCGCATCGGTCGCGGGCGGCGTGGCGGGCAACGACTTCAAATACGTGCCGATGGCAAGGGCGTCGTCGTCGGTCAGGTGCTGGGTGCTGCCCAGCACGACTTCGGCCATGGGTCCGCTGACGGTCGAATGCGCCGAAATGCCGGTCTTGAGCAGCGCGGCAATGTCCTGCGCGGACCAGCGCCCCATGCCGGTCTGCATGTCGTTCGTGAGCGGCGGCGCGTACCAGTCCAGCACCGGAATCACGCCCCCCGCCAGCGCGTCGCGGGTACGCGTGGCGCCCAGGCTGTTGCGCGGCGTATGGCAGGCCGCGCAATGCCCCAGCCCCTCGACCAGGTACCGGCCGCGATTCCATTGGACCGACTGGCCGGGATCGGGCGCTTGCACGCCAGGCTTGAAGTACAGCGCGCGCCACGCCGCCAGCAGCGCGCGTTGGTCGTACGGGAAATTCATGTCGGGCGGACGGTTCGCCTGCTTGACGGGCGACACGCTGCGCAGATAGGCAAAGAGCGCGTCGGCGTCGCTGCGGTTGACCCGCGTGTACTCGGTGTACGGGAACGCCGGATACAGCAAGGTGCCGTCCTTCGATTTACCGTTGTGCAGCGCCTGCCAGAAGTCGTCGGCCGTCCATGCGCCGATGCCGGTATCCGGATCGGGCGTGATGTTCGGGCCGTAGACCGTGCCGAACGGCGTGGGAATGGGCGTGCCGCCCGCAAACGTCTTGCCTCCCTGGCTGGTGTGGCAGGCCATGCAGTTGCCGGCCAGTGCCAGATAGCGGCCGCGTTCGATCAGCGTGGCGCCCTCGGCTGCCGCGGCAGTGGGCCCGGTGCTGGCATCGTCACGCGTGCCCAGCCAATACAACCCGCCGACGGCCGCCACGGCCACCAGCAACAGGACACCCAGAACTCTTTTCATCAGCGTCATTCGCGGCCCCGTTCAGCGTTGCGCCTGGCTGCCGCATTCCGCGGGCAGCCGGACCGAATTCGCGGCATCAGGCACGTAGGGCTCGACGACAGGCTGCGACGACAGCCAGGCCGCGAGTGCGCCGATGTCGGCAGGCGTGAGCTTGTGGGAGATGTCGGCCATGCAGTCCGGCGCGGCGGCGCGGCGCAGGCCGTTCTTCCAGCTGCCGATCTGCGCGCCGATGTAATCGCGGGGCAGCCCCAGCAGGCCGGGAATCGCGGGCAGCATGCCCGAGAGCGCCGCGCCGTGACAGGACGCACAGGCCGGCAGGCCGCGCGCCGCGTCGCCATCGCGGGCGAGCTTGCGGCCAGCCTCGAGCGTGGCCGCGGACACGTCCGCGCGCACGGGCGCCGGATACGGCACATGCTGGTCGGCAAAATACGCGGCCATTTCGCGCAGGTAGTCGTCGGGCAGCCCCGCCAGTAGATGCGTCATGGGCCGATACTGCCGCCGTCCGTCGCGGAAATTGAGCAGCTGGTGGTAGAGATAGTCTTGCGGCTTGCCGGCCAGCCGCGGGTAGTAGCCATCGGCACCCGCCCTGCCCTGCGCGCCATGACAGGCCGTACAGGCCGCCACGCGCGCCGCCATGGTGTCGGGCTGCAAGACCGGCGGATCGGGCTGCTGCGCCAGCGCGGGCGCGGACATAAACACAACAGCCGCCGCGGCCAAGGCCCTTGGGATCGTCCAAAACCGCAGCAGTGAAACACTACAAGAGGAAATGAGGGCTAACATCTAGGTCGAATTCCAAACCCCGAATCGAGACGGCGGGGCGCGTAAAGTGGAACTGCGATGGAACTGCGGAGTTTGCGGCCCCTAGCTTACGTCAGGGCAAGCAGCAGGGAACAGAAGCAGTTCCTGAGTTTATGGCCATATCAGATGCTATCCCGCCGGCATCGTCCTGGAAAAGCGTGCCACAATCATGTCCATGTTGAAAGTCGTCCTCGTCACCGGCATTTCCGGCTCCGGCAAATCCGTCGCGCTGCGCATGCTCGAGGACGCAAGCTATACCTGCGTCGACAATCTTCCCGTCCGCTTCCTGACCGAGTTCATTGCCCAGGCGCGCGATGACGGCATGGAGCGCGTGGCGGTCGCCATCGACGTGCGCTCGCCGGGCGAGCTTGCCGAACTGCCCGATGTGGTCACCGCGTTGCGCGCCATGGGCACCAGCCTGCGGGTCGTCTTCCTGGATGCCAACACGGCTACGCTGGTGCAGCGTTATTCCGAATCGCGCCGCCGCCATCCGCTGACCGACCGCCTGCAGCGCGGCGGCACCGCGCCGTCGCTGACCGAGTGCATCGCCCTGGAAAGAGAACTGCTGGCGCCGCTGCGCGAGCAGGAACACGTCATCGACACCTCGGACCTGACGCCCGGCCAGCTTCGCGCCTGGATCCGCGACCTGATCAAGGCAGACCGTGCGCCGCTGGTGCTGACGTTCGAATCCTTCGCGTACAAGCGCGGCGTGCCCGGAGACGCGGACCTGGTGTTCGACGTCCGCTGCCTGCCCAATCCCCATTACGACCGCAATCTGCGCCCGCTGACGGGCCGCGACGAGCCCGTGGCCACGTGGCTCGCGGGATACGAGCAGGTGGGTCTGATGATCGACGACATCGCGGGCTTCCTGAAGCGCTGGCTGCCGCTGTACACGCAGGACACCCGCAACTACCTGACCGTGGCCATCGGCTGTACCGGCGGCCAGCACCGCTCGGTCTACGTGGTGGAACAGCTGGCGCTGCGCTTTGCCGATCACGACCCGCTCCTGGTGCGCCACCGCACGCAACTGCCCGACGAAACCGCATGACGCTTTCCCGCCCCCTACATCTCATTTCCGTGCTGCTGCTGGCGATCGCCGTGGCAGGCTGCTCCACCAGCGGCGGACGCAAGAAGGGCGGTTACTACAAGGACGACGGGCCGGATGCCAATCCGCCGTCGAACCTGGACCAGATTCCAGACGCCGTGCCCAAGCTGGAGCCCTACGCCAGCGGCGCAAACCGGCCCTACGTCGTGTTCGGCCAGCGCTACGTGCCGGACACCAGCGGACAGCCCTACAAGAAGCGCGGCATCGCCTCGTGGTACGGCAAGAAGTTCCATGGCAACTCCACGTCGATCGGCGAGACCTACGACATGTACGCCATGACGGCCGCGCACACGACACTGCCGATTCCCAGCTATGCGCGGGTGACCAGCCTGGTCAACGGCAAGACGATCATCGTGCGGGTGAACGACCGCGGCCCCTTCCACAGCGACCGCATCATGGACCTGTCATACGTGGCCGCCTACAAGCTGGGCATCATCGGCCCGGGCAGCGGCCAGGTGGTCGTGGAAGCGATCCAGGCCGACGAGATCCGCCGGCTCGCCTCGCAAGGCGCGCCCGCGGCCCCCGCGCCGGAGCCGGAATCGGCCACGGGCTCGACGCCCGTGATGGCGCCCGTGGCCGCCACGCCCGTGGCGCTGACGCCTGAGCCCCTGACGCCAGCCGCGCCCAGCCCCGCACCGATGCGTCCGGCGGCCGGCGTGGCCAGCGGCAGCGTCTACCTGCAGGTGGGCGCGTTCAGCCAGCCCGCCAATGCGCAGTCGCTGGTCAGCCGCATCAACACGCAACTGGGCGCCGAAGGCGCGCCTGCGGCGACGGTGGAACAGACCAACAATCTTTACCGGGTGCGGATCGGTCCGTATCCCGACCGCCAGAGTGCGCTCAATGCCGTGCCGCTCGTGTCGGACCGCATCGGCATTCTGCCGACCATCGCGTCGCAATAACGCATCGCGGTAATTGGCCAAGCCGGCGGCCAAGTTTGCAGCCAAATCAGCGGCCTAGTCAGCGCCCAAATAAGCGGCCGGGCGCCGGGCTTGCCTACCAGGATAGCTCTGCCTGCCCGTCGCAGACCCGGCGGGCACGCGCGCTGCGGCTGAGATAGCGATTGCCCTCGTGGGCCAGCAGCGCCTGCTTGCGGGGCAATCCGCCGCCAAAACCCGTCAGCGACGTGTCCGCGCCGATCACGCGGTGGCACGGAATGATGATGCTGATGGGGTTGCGGCCCACGGCGCCGCCCACCGCCTGCGCGCCCTTGGGCCGGTCCACGGCGCGGGCCAGCTCGCCGTAGCTGGTGAGCACGCCGAATTCCAGCGCGCACAGCGCATGCCAGACCTGATGCTGAAACGTCGTTCCCACGGGGTCGAGCGTCACGTCGAACACGCGCCGCTCGCCGGCGAACCACTCGTCCAGTTCGCGCCGCGCCTGCTCCAGGAAGGGGTCGTCGCCGGACAGCGTCCAGCCTTCCGGCGACGGCAGAAGCGCCTGATCGGTGAACCATGCGCCGCGCAACCCCTTGGGACTGGCGACCAGGCGCATCTCGCCCAGCGGCGTCGGCATGTCGCGATAGGTCAGCTGCTCGTTCGGGTCGGCCGGTTTGTTGGACACGAGCGTCGAATACGCCATGGATTATTCCTGCGTCTTCTTGCGCGCCAGGGCGCGGTTGTACAGGACGTCGCGAGGCTGGCCGGTCACCTTGGCGGCGACGCGCGCGGCATCGCGCACGGACAGCGATTCCAGCAAGGCGTCCAGCAGAACGTCGTGGGCCGGGTCCGCGTCCTCGTCCGCGGCCGCTTCGGGCTCGGCATGGACGATCAGCACGAATTCGCCCTGCTCGCGATGCGGATCCGCAGCCAGCCAGGCGGACGCCTCGCCCAGCCGGAAGGTGCCGATCTCTTCGAAACGCTTGGTCAGCTCGCGCGCCACGGTCAGTTCGCGGTCGGGGCCACACACCTCGAGCAGGTCGGCAAAGGTGGCCGCCAGCCGGTGCGGCGACTCGAACATCACGACGGGCGCGGGCAATGCGCACCACTGGCGCAGCCAGCGCTGGCGGGCCACCGCCTTCGGTGGCGCAAAGCCCGCGAAGGCGTAGGCGGGGTTCTCGTCCGTGGTGACGCCGCTGCCCATCAGCGCGGCGATCACGGCGCTGGGGCCGGGCACCGGCACCACGGCATAGCCGGCGGCGCGCACCGCCCGGACCACCCGCGCGCCGGGGTCGCTGACCGCGGGCGCGCCGGCGTCGGACACCAGCGCCACGCGCTGGCCTTGCGCCAGGCGCTCGCAGATGGCCTGCGCCGCGGCTGCCTCGTTGTGGCGGTGCGCCGCCATGAGCGGCGTGCCCACGCCCCAGGCATCGAGCAGCGTGCGGCTGGCGCGCGTGTCTTCGGCAGCAATCACGTCGGCCCGCTGCAGGGCGTGCCAGGCACGCAGGCCCAGGTCGCCCAGATTGCCGATGGGCGTGGCCACGACATACAGCGTCGAGGCGGGCCAATGCTGGCCGGCCACGCGTTCCGACACGCGGGACCAGGCATCGCCGGCAACGGGAGGTGAGACGTTTTGATTCATTGCAGCCTGCGGACTCGGAAAACCATGTCAGTGTAGCCGCCTATGCCCGCTGCCTTTGGAATCCATGACGGACGACACCCTGCGCCTGGCCTGCGAACTTGCCCTGGCCGCCCGCCGCCGCGCCGCCAAACGCCGGCGGCGCACCGGACGCACGCCGGCCGACCGTCCGCCCCCGCGCCGCTCGCCCACGCAGCGGCGCGGCGATCATCATGAAGCGGCCGCGCTGCGCCTGCTGCTGGCGCACGGCCTGACGCTGCTGGCGCGCAACCTGGCCTGCCGCGCCGGCGAAATCGATCTGGCCATGCGCGACGGCAACACGCTCGTCTTCGTGGAGGTCCGGGCGCGTGCCAATCGCCGGTTCGGCGGGGCCGCCGCCAGCATCGGCCGGGAAAAGCAGGCGCGGCTGGCGCGGGCGGCGGCGCTGTGGCTGCCCGAACTGGCCCGCCGCCACTGGCAAGGCGCGCCCCCGCCCGCCCGTTTCGACGCGGTGGTTTTCGACGACGGCGAGCCGGCCTGGCTGCGCGGCGCTTTCTGGCTGCCCTGATCCGGGTGGCGCAGTCCGGCGCCGGCCCTGGGCGATCGTTGCGCGCGGACAGAACCGCGGCCCGGCCCCGTGAGATAATCGCGCCCATGGATATGACCTCTCGTATGACGTCGCACTTTCGCGACGCCATGGCCGCTCACGAACAAAGCATGAACGTCCTGGCCGAACCGCTGGCCGTGGCCGTGGACGTGCTGTTCGGCGCCCTGGCGAACAACGGCAAGATTCTGGCTTGCGGCAATGGCGGCTCGGCCGCCGACGCGCAACATTTCATCGCCGAGCTGGTGGGCCGCTTCGAACGCGAACGCCTGCCGCTCGCGGGCATCGCGCTCAATACCGACACCTCCATCCTCACGGCGGTCGGCAACGACTACGGCTTTGACGAAGTCTTTGAACGGCAGGTCAACGCCTTCGGGCAGGCCGGCGACGTGCTCGTGGCCATTTCCACCAGCGGCAATTCGCCCAACGTGGTCCGCGCCATGGAAGCCGCGAGCGCACGCGAAATGCACGTCCTGGCCCTGACCGGCAAGGGCGGCGGCGTCATGGGGGAACTCATTACCCCGATGGACGTCCATCTATGTGTTCCCAGCGATCGCACCATGCGCATCCAGGAAGTCCATATTCTGCTGCTGCACGCGCTGTGCGACGGCATCGACGCTCTTCTGCTTGGAGACACCGAATGATTCTTGACGTCAGACCCGCAGTCCGCCCGCTGATGCTTGCCGCCGCGCTGTCCACCGCGGCGCTTTCGCTGACGGCCTGCGCGCCTTTGATCGTGGGCGGCGCCGCCGCCACTACGGCGGTGGTCGTCACCGACCGCCGCACGTCCGGCGTCCAGCTCGAAGACCAAAATATGGCGTTCAAGGCGCAGAACCTGATCTCCCAAAAGCTGGGCGATACCGCACGCGTCAATGCCATGGCCTACGGCGGCCACCTTCTGCTGACGGGCGACGTGCCCTCCGAAGAAGCCAAGAACCAGGCCACCACCATTGCCCAGGGCGTGGAAAACGTGAAGCAGGTCATCAACCAGCTCAATGTCGGCCCCATCGCCTCGTTTGGCCAGCGCTCTAACGACACCTGGCTGACCTCCAAGGTCAAGACCGCCCTGCTCAACACCAAGTACGTGCCCTCCGGCACCATCGCGGTCACCACCGACCGCGGCGTCGTCTACCTGATGGGCAAGGTCACCCAGGCCGAAGGCGACTACGCCGCCAACGCCACCGCCGACGTCGGCGGTGTGACCAAGGTGGTCAAGCTCTTTGAAACCATCAGCCGCGAAGAGGCGATCCGCCTGTCGGGAAGCGGCTCCAAACCCGCCACCACCGAAAGCAAGGCGCCCATCGAAAGCGGCACCGGTCCGGCCACCGACAACGCGGCGGGCACCGGCGGCACGAGCGGCGGCGTCGAAGCAATGCCCATCAAATGAAAAAAGCCATCGTAGCCCTCGCAGTCCTGGTCGCGGTCGGCATCGGCGCGTGGTTCGCCATGCGCCCGGCCCAGACCGCCCCCGACGTCACCTTCACCACCCTGGAAGGCAAGACGTTCTCGATGCAGGACCTGCGCGGCAAGGTCGTGCTGGTCAAATTCTGGGCGACCAGCTGCGTCACGTGCGTCAAGCAAATGCCCGACACCATCTCCGCCTACAACGAGTATGCGGACAAGGGGTATGAGGCCATTGCGGTCGCCATGAACTACGACCCGCCCAACTTCGTGCTGAACTTCGCCGAGACCCGCAAGCTGCCGTTCCCCGTTGCGCTGGACACCAAGGGCGACATCGCGCGCGCCTTCGGCGACATCCGCCTGACGCCCACGGCGTTCCTCATCGACAAAGAGGGACGCATAATCAAGCGTTATCTGGGCGAATACGACAAGGCCGAATTCCACGCCACGGTGGAAAAGGCACTGGCCGCCGGCTGATCCGCCCACGCAAGCAGCCCCCAAACAAAACGCCGCCCGCAAAATAACGGGCGGCGTTTTGTTTGGGGGCTGCCGAAGGGCGGGAGCGGGCGGCTCACAGCCACCCGCGCGCCGTGCATCAGAAGGCGGGAACCACCGCGCCCTTGTACTTTTCCTGGATGAAGGTCTTGACCTCCGGCGAGTGCAGCGCGTCGACCAGCTTCTTGATGCCCGGGGCGTCCTTGTTGTCGCTGCGGGTGACCAGCACGTTGGCGTAGGGGGAATCGGCGCCTTCGATGAACAGGGCGTCCTTGGTCGGCACGAGGCCGGCTTCCAGCGCGTAGTTGGTGTTGATCAGCGCCAGATCCACGTCGTCCAGCGCACGCGGCAGCATGGCCGCTTCCAGTTCGCGGAACTTAAGCTTCTTGGGGTTCTCGACAACATCCGCGGCCGTGGCCAGGATGTTGGCCGGGTCCTTGAGCTTGATGACGCCCTGCTTTTGCAGCAGCACCAGTGCGCGGCCGCCATTGGACGGATCATTGGGGATGGCGACCGTGGCGCCGTCCTTCAGGTCCGACAGGCTCTTGATCTTCTTGGAGTAACCGCCGAAGGGCTCGACATGGACCAGCGCCACCGGCACGAGGGTCGCCTTGCGGTCCTTGTTGAAGCTGTCCAGGTACGGCTTGTGCTGGAAGAAGTTGGCGTCCAGCTGCTTGTCCGCCAGTTGCAGGTTGGGCTGCACGTAGTCGCTGAACACCTTGATGTCGAGCTCCACGCCTTCCTTGGCCAGCTTGGGCTTGACCACTTCAAGGATCTCGGCGTGCGGAACCTGCGTGGCGCCGACGACCACCTTCTCGGCATGGGCCGCATTGGCGGCAACCAGAAGGACCGACGCCGCCAGGGCGGAACGGGCGAAGTTCAAACGCATGTCTTGCCTCTTTTATGGATGAAAAACGGGGATAGATGTCCCCGCAGGTTCGGGCGAGCCCCCTTTTGCGGGGCCAGCCGTTGTGAAAACGCCCCCAATTTACCTGAATGCCGGTTATTTGTCGGGCATAAGGACATGGCTTTCCAGCATAAGAAACCTGAGGGGACTACAATCCGTCGTATGCTTGCGCTAGCCGCGTTCCAACCGCGTTCTTGTGCAGGCATTTTTTTAACGCCCGCTAACTTACCTGTTATTTATTTGCCGACTTAGCTGCCATGACCGACACCCCCGACCCTGCTGCCGTTTCGTCTCCCGCCGTCAAAGCCGCCGTGCTGTCCGAGGCTCTGCCGTATATCCGACGATTTCACGGCAAGACCATCGTGGTCAAGTACGGCGGCAACGCCATGACGGAAGAGCGATTGCAGCGCAGCTTCGCGCACGATGTCGTGCTGCTCAAGCTGGTGGGTCTGAACCCGGTGGTGGTCCACGGCGGTGGTCCGCAGATCGATGACGCCCTGCGCCGCATTGGCAAGCAAGGCACCTTCATCCAGGGCATGCGCGTCACCGACGCCGAGACCATGGAAGTCGTGGAATGGGTGCTGGGCGGCCAGGTCCAGCAGGACATCGTCATGATGATCAACGAGGTCGGCGGCAAGGCCGTGGGCCTGACCGGCAAGGACGGCGGCCTGATCCAGGCCCAGAAGAAACTGATGGCCAACAAGGACAACCCGTCCGAGCCCATCGACATCGGCTTCGTGGGCGACATCACCATGGTCGAACCGGCCGTCGTGAAGGCCCTGCAAGACGACCAGTTCATTCCCGTCATCTCGCCCATCGGCTATGGAGAAGACGGCACGGCGTACAACATCAATGCCGACGTGGTCGCCGGCAAGATGGCCGAAGTGCTGGGCGCCGAAAAGCTGCTGATGCTGACCAACACCCCCGGGGTGCTGGACAAGGGCGGCAAGCTGCTGCGCAGCCTGTCCGCCCAGACCATCGACGAGCTCTTTGCCGACGGCACGATCTCCGGCGGCATGCTGCCCAAGATCTCGTCCGCGCTGGACGCAGCCAAGAACGGCGTGAACTCGGTGCACATCGTCGACGGCCGCGTGCCGCACTGCCTGCTTCTTGAAATCCTGACCGACCAGGGCGTCGGCACGATGATCAGCTCGCACTGATGCAGCCCGATTCCGCAGCACTGCGCGCCGTGAGCCTCTCATGATGCAAGCGCGTCGCCAGCTGCTGCGGCCCGCGGTCCGCATGCGCCGGTCGCGCGGGATCGCCACGGGCGCGCCCGAGCGCCTGTGGCTCTTCGACCTGGACAACACGCTCCACGACACCTCGCACGCCATCTTCTCCAAGATCGATCACGGCATGACGATGGCGGTGGCCGAGGCGCTCAACGTGGACGTGGATGCCGCCAACCTGGTGCGGTCGCAGTACTGGAAACGCTACGGCGCCACCATGATCGGCATGGTGCGGCACCACGGCGTCAATGCGCATGAATTTCTGCATCGCAGCCATGACTTCGACGTCGCGCCGCTGATGCGGTCGGAAAAGGCGCTCGCCGACAAGCTGCGCCGCCTGCCCGGCCGCAAGGTGCTGCTTACCAACGCGCCGCTGCACTATGCGCGGTCCGTCCTGTCGCACCTGGGCATCCTGCGCCAGTTCGACAGCCTGTGGGCCATCGA
This sequence comes from Achromobacter sp. JD417, assembly GCF_041879325.1. Lineage (NCBI taxonomy): Bacteria > Pseudomonadati > Pseudomonadota > Betaproteobacteria > Burkholderiales > Alcaligenaceae > Achromobacter > Achromobacter sp. JD417. The sequence continues at coordinate 5,899,516 of NZ_CP087159.1, forward strand.
GCACATGCGGCTGCATGGCCAATACCGCCCCAAGCCTTCCGCGGCGCTGCTGCGTTACGTGCTGGCGCGCGAAGGCGTTCCCGCCCACCGCGCCGTGCTCGTGGAAGACACGCTCGCCAACCTGCGGGGCGCCCGCGTGGCGGGCTTAAAGACGGTCCACGTCTACCACCCCGGCACGCCCTTCGGCCGCGGACGCTCGCACCGCCCGGCCTACGTCGACTTGCGGGTAAACTGCGTCAGTGATTTGTTGTTACGCCGACGCCCCCTGCGGGCCTGACGGCGCGCTCCACTCCCCCTCCACCCGTCATCCTGCGCGAAGCAGTCCCTTCCATGGCGAGCAAACCCGGCGAGCGCAAGACCCAGATTCTGCAGACTCTGGCCGAAATGCTGGAGCAGCCGCACGCGTCCCGCATCACCACGGCCGCGCTGGCCGCGCGCCTTGAGGTTTCCGAAGCCGCCCTCTACCGGCACTTCGCCAGCAAGGCGCAGATGTTCGAGGGGCTGATCGAATTCATCGAAACCAGCATCTTCACGCTGGTGAACCAGATCGCCACCGCCGAGCCCTACGGCGTGCCCCAGGCGCACAAGACGGTCGCCATGCTGCTGACCTTCTCGGAACGCAACAAGGGCATGACGCGAGTGCTGACCGGCGACGCGCTGGTCACCGAAGACAACCGGCTGCAGGAACGCATCAACCACATCAACGATCGCATCGAGGCGTCGCTAAAACAGTCGCTGCGCATCGCGATCACCGACGGCGGCCTGCCGCAGGAAGCCAATGTCGCCGCGCACGCCAGCCTGCTGACGCACTTGGTGCTGGGCCGCTGGCTGCGCTATGCCCAGAGCGGATGGCGGGTCACCCCCACGCTGCATCTGGACGAACAACTGCGCCTGGCCTTGGGCTGAGCCGCCTGCATTAGCGTCATTTCACGGAACAATGCGCGCGGCCCCTGCGGGGCGAAACGCATTCATCGTGACCCGATTGGTTCGTGTAAATGCAACACTCACTTGCTTGCCCCACGCAGGGGGCGACGAGCATAATGCCCGGGACAAGTTTTCCACAAGCGCTGTTCTCCGCTTGCTTGATGTTCATCAATACGGGTTTTCCTCAATGCCGTCACGATCATCCTGTAGCGTCGACACACCGATTTGATTGACCCCGTGCTCGCGGGCGGTGTTTCGTCAGTTTGACCTCAACCGGAGAAGGATATGGCCGCGGAAACCGCAGTCCCCGCCTCGCAAGCCCCCAAAAAAGCCAAAATACCCATCGGGCTCATCGCCGGCATCCTCGTGATGATCGGCGTTTTAATGATGCCCCTGCCCGCGGACCTGCCCGTTGCGGGACACCGCATGCTGGCTATCCTGGCGTTTGCCGTGGTCGTCTGGATCACTGAAGCCGTCTCCTACGAAGCCAGCGCCATCATGATCACGACACTGATGGCCTTCCTGCTGGGCACCGCACCCACCATCAAGGATCCCAACGTGCTGTACGGCACGTCGGCCGCCATCAGCATGGCGCTCACCGGCTTCGCAAATTCGGCGCTGGCGCTGGTCACCGGCGCCCTGTTCATTGCCGCCGCCATGACCTTCACGGGGCTGGACCGCCGCATCGCGCTGGTCACGTTGTCCAAAGTGGGCACCAGCACGCGCCGCATCCTCATCGGATGTATCGCCGTGACGATCGTGCTGAGCCTGGTCGTGCCCAGCGCCACCGCGCGCAGCGCCGCCGTGGTTCCCATCATGATGGGCGTGATCGCGGCCTTCGGCGTGGACAAGCGCTCGAACATCGCCGCCGGCATCATGATCATCGTGGCCCAGGCCACCAGCATCTGGAACGTCGGCATCCAGACCGCCGCGGCGCAAAACCTGCTGACGGTCGGCTTCATGGAAAAGATGCTGGGCGAACGCGTGGCCTGGTCGGACTGGCTAATTGCCGGCGCACCCTGGTCGCTGATCATGTCCGCCGTGCTGATCGTCATCGTGCTCAAGCTGCTGCCGCCTGAAAGCAACAGCATTGCCGGCGGCAAGGAAGCCGTCGAAAAGTCGCTGCTCGACCTCGGCCCCATGACCGGCGCGCAAAAGCGCCTGATGGCCGTGTCCATCATGTTGCTGCTGTTCTGGTCGACCGAAGGCAAGCTGCACAAGTTCGACACCACCTCGACCACCTACTTCGGCCTCGTGCTGCTGATGTTGCCGCGCTTTGGCGTGATGACATGGAAAGACGTGCAATCGCGCATCCCATGGGGCACGGTGATCGTGTTCGGCGTCGGCATCAGCCTGGGCACGGCGCTTTTGACGACGCAGGCCGGCCAATGGCTGGGCAACCAGGTGGTGCAACACACCGGCCTGGATCACCTTGGCCCGCTCGCCATCTTCGCCATCCTGGCCGCCTTCCTGATCGTGATCCACCTGGGCTTTGCCAGCGCCACTGCGCTGACCTCGGCCATGCTGCCCATCCTGATCTCGGTGCTGGCAACGCTGCCGGGCGAATTCAGCCGCCTGGGCATGACGATGCTGCTGGGCTTCGTGGTCAGCTACGGCTTCATCCTGCCCATCAACGCGCCGCAAAACATGGTGTGCCTGGGCACCGAGACTTTCAACGCCAAGCAGTTCGCCAAGGTCGGTATCATCGTGACCATCGTCGGCTACCTGCTGATGCTGCTGATGGGCATGACGTACTGGCGCTGGCTGGGCTGGCTGTAAGGAATCTTCATGAAGATCACGATTGCCCAAGCCAACGAATACGGCCGCCGGGTGCTGATGGCGCAAGGCGTGCCCGAAGACATCGCCCGCGACGTGGCCGAACACCTGGTGGAATCCGACCGTGTCGGCTACACCAGCCACGGCCTGTCCATCCTGACCAACTACCGCCGCGTGTTGTCCGAGGGCCTGGCCCAACCCGACGGCCGCCCCGAACTTCTCAACGACCGCGGCGCCATGCTGGCCTACGACGGCCACCACGGACTGGGTCAGTACGTGGGCAAGGTCGTCATCGAAAAGGCGATCGAGCGCACACAGGAACACGGCCAGTGCATCCTGACCCTGCGCCACAGCCATCACCTTGGCCGCATGGGCCATTTTGGCGAAATGGTGGCGGCCAAGGGCCTGATCCTGCTGGCCTTCACCAACGTGATCAACCGCTCGCCCACCGTCGCCCCGTTCGGCGGCGCTCAGGCGTGCCTGACCACGAACCCGCTGTGCTTTGCCGGCCCCCTGCCCGGCGGACGTCCGCCGTTCATCGTGGACATGGCCACCAGCTCGATCGCGGTGAACAAGGCGCGCGTGCTGGCGGCGAAGGGCGAACAGGCGCCGCCGGGGTCGCTGATCGATGCCGACGGCAACCCGACGACGGACCCGGGCGCGCTCTTCACCGACCCGCCCGGCGCACTGCTGCCATTCGGCGGCCACAAGGGTTACGCGCTGGGACTGGTGGCCGAACTGCTTGCCGGCGTACTGTCCGGCGGCGGCACCATCCAACCGGAACATCCGCGCATCGGCGTGGCGACGAACAACATGTTCGCGCTGCTGCTGGATCCGCAGGTGGACTTCAATACGGATTGGCGGTCGATGGAAGTCGGCGCCTTCATCGACTACCTGCATGCGTGCAAACCGCAACCCGGCGTGGAAGCGGTGCAGTATCCGGGGGAGTACGAGGCTCGCAATCGGGCGGTCAATGCGGATTCGGTGGAGTTTGACAGCCGGATTTGGGACGGGTTGACGAAGTTGGCCGTGGAGCTTGGGGTGCCTGAAGCGTTGCCTTGAGGAAGGTTTTGACACGGCGGCGTTGAAGCGGTCGGTGTTAGCGGTGGCAGTTTCAATGGCGAAACGTTGAGGCTGACATTCAGGCGGGTTCTTTTGACGCACGTCGTAGCGGGGGCTGGGGTGCGCGGGGCTACGATTGCGGTCCGGAGCCTTCGCTCCGGACTGCCCCTTCGTCAACCTCGTACGCCTTCGGCTCCCTTCGGTTTCCCTCGGGCGCATCTACACGCCCCGCGCACCCCAGCCCCCGCTACGACGTGCTCCAGTCGCTTCAGCTTTACTGGCGGCGGGACGATTTGTGTTCTTTAGGTTCTTGCCCACGGTGGGGGGAGAGAGAAAGATCTTGCGGTGCCCGCCCCCGGGCGGCCGCGCGGGCGGCCTTCGGGGGCTTACGCGGCGCCTTGCGTCGTGGTGATGACGCTTCGCGTGTGGCTGCGACGGCTCAAGATACCGTCTTGACCGTCAAGCGTTCAGGCGTAGTCGGGCCGATACGGTGTCCGAGTTTTAAGCACGCCGAAGCATAGATGCACCAGCTTTCTCATGGCCGCGCCTAGCGCGGCCATTTTGCTCTTTCCAGCTGCTAAGAGCCGCGCGTAAAGCGCACCAACGTGTGGGTTGAAGCGCTTGCTGACGATAGCGGCCATGTAGAGGGTGGCACGTACCGTGCTGGGACCCGTTTTAGATAGCCGCGGCCGGCTGTTCAGACTGGTGCCGGACTGGCGTTGCACCGGCACCACCCCCAGGTAGGAGGCCAAGCCCTCGGCTGACTCGATAGGTCGGTTATGCATGATCGACAGGATCGAGTTCCCCGCTCGATCCCCGATGCCGGGGATGCTGGTCAGCAGTTCCCGATCCTCCTTCAGGTCCGGGTGGCGGTCGATGTGGTCATTGATCGCATGATCCAGGCGTTTGATCTCTTCGCGCAGGAACGCGATCGTTTTGGCGATGGATCCCTCGACCAGCACGGGTGGATCACTGAACTGCGTCTTCTCCTGGCGATTGAGTTCGCGCTGCAGATCCTTGGCCAGCGCGTCGCGCCGAGCCAACAAGGCCCGTAGTTGACGGGCATGCAGCGGCGCGGGGCGCCACAGCCCAGGCTTGAGCGCCTGACCGTAGCGGGCCAGCACGTAGCTATCGATCCCATCGGTTTTGGAGCGCACCGCCAGCGCACCGGCGAAGTCGCGCACCTGGGCAGGGTTGACCAACGAGACACTGACCGAAGCGTCATGCAGGGCCGTAGCAGCCTGCTCATGGTATTGCCCTGTGGGCTCGAGCACGGCATGCAACTGCGCCGGCTCGGCTCCCTGCTTGGCGCACCACTGCAGCAGCGTCTGCACGCCCGCTATCGAGTTGGGTACGACCTTGGTCTTGCGTTTGTTGGCATCGCTGCCAAGCAGCGCGCAATCCAGCTTCGCCTTAGAAACGTCAATTCCGAGAAAAAACATAAACCTAAGCTCCCTTGCCAATACCAAAGAAGCCCGCTGCGCCCACTTGCCTTGTACATACAGGGTCCAATGCCCTAGGCTACCGTCCAGTGTCCAGCCGGCTCAGAGGTGCGGAACCGAGGCGTAATCTGAACCACAAAGTCCAGGCTCTAGGTGTCTGAACACGCTCATCGGTCCGCTTGTAGCGATAGCTAATCACTACAGTGGCCAAGATACAAGGTGTCTGACACCCTGGTGAGATTCGCGTCATACCGAATGCATCTCTCTAGGGTGTCAGACACCGGCACAAGACGGAATGCCGACACTCATTCCGCTGTTCGAATCCAACTGCAAATCGCGCTCGGCTCGCCATTATTCGTCACTTGAACGCCAGTGCCCGATGGGCGGCGCGATACAAGGTGTCTGACACCCTGGGGAGATTTCCGTCATACCAAGTGCTTCTCCCTAGGGTGTCAGACACCGGCACAAGACGGAAAACCGACACTCATTCCGCTGTCCGAACCCAACTGCGAATCGCGCCCGGCTCGCCATTAACCGTCACTTGAACCCCAGTGCCCGATGGGCGGCGCGCGTACGGGTCGGCACGTTGTGGCCGGCGGCCGACGCGCGTCGCCCATCACCGCCCCTCCCCCTTGTTCGCGATGCCATCAGCACACCAACCTCCGCCAGCGCGAAGCGCACACCGCCACGACGTCCCACCGGCCCGATGCCGATTGCCGCCGCCCGGGCGGCAGCAATTCGGCGGCCCCGCAAATCCCCTTCCCTGACCACAGGTCTTGCAGCGCCCCAAACCAAAGACCCTGGCAGCACGGCGTCGCGGGCACCGGGGGTGCGAGCGCCGTCGATGCGCCCGAGGGAATCTGAAGGGAGCCGAAGGCGGACGAAGATGACGAAGGGGAAGTCCGGAGCGAAGGCTCCGGACCGCAATCGTGGGCGATCGTGCCCACGGTGACCGCGGCGTCGGGCGACCTACGAAGAAGTCCGTAGCGCAAAGACTATCGCCCTACGAAGCACGCCACGGCACGAAAATCATCGCCCTAAGAAGCACTCCAAGTCACAGAGACATCGACCGACGAAGAACAACCACCAACATCAAGTCTTCACAGACCGATGCCGACTAATACTCATCATGATCCCAAACGCAATCCCCATCGTGAACAACGCCGTCCCGCCGTAGCTCATGAAAGGCAACGGCACCCCCACCACGGGCAGGATCCCCGTCACCATCCCGACGTTCACGAAGACATAGATGAACAGCATCATCGTCAGCGCGCCGGCCAGCAGGCGGCCGAATTGCGATGAGGCCCGGGAGGCGATCGTCAAACCGCGCGCCATCATCAGGCCGTACAGCACCAGGATCGCGATGCCGCCGTACAGGCCGAATTCCTCGGCGTACACCGCGAAGATGAAGTCGGTCGTGCGTTCGGGGATGAAGTCCAGGTGCGTCTGCGTTCCCTTCATGTAGCCCTTGCCGTAGACGCCGCCGGAGCCCACCGCGATCATCGATTGGATTGTGTGAAAGCCCTTGCCCAGCGGATCGGAGCTGGGATTGAGCAGCGTGCAGACCCGGTGCTTCTGGTAATCGTGCAGCACCACCCAGTCCACGTCCGGCTCGCAGAGCTGGTCTTCGTAGTAGACCAGCGTGCCGATAGCAATGATGCCAGCCAGCATGACCGGCACCAGCAGCTTGAACGAGAGGCCGGCGAAATAGATCACGAAAAAGCCCGCGCCGAACACCAGCAGCGCCGTGCCCAGGTCGGGCTGCAGCACGATCAGGCCGAAAGGCGCGGCCAGCATTGCGGCCGCGGCGAGGAAGTCGCGCACGCGGACTGCGCCTTCGTGGCGCTGGAAGTACCAGGCCAGCATCATCGGCACCGCGATCTTCATCATCTCGGACGGCTGGATGCGCGTCACGCCCAGGTTAAGCCAGCGGGTCGCGCCCTTGCTGGTCTCGCCGAAGAATTCGACGCCCAGCAGCAGCACCACCCCCACCACGTAGAACGGCAAGGCCAGCTTCATCAGCAGCTTCGGCGGAATCAGCGCCATCGTCCACATCGCGAAGAAGGCGATGATGAAATTGCGCGACTGTTCCGCAAAACGCCAGTCGGTGCCGCCGACGGCCGAGTGCATCACCGTCAGGCCCAGCGCCGCGAACATCATCAGGATCGCGAGCAGCGGCCAGTCGAAGGCCGTGAAGACGCGCAGCAGGATCAGGCCAAGGCGCTTCATTGTTGGCGCACCAGGTCGGAGGCGATGTCGTCGACGGTCGCCATGGTGTCCGCGCGCTCGGGACGAACGATCTTGTCCTGGCGGTCCTTGGCCAGCCAGTAGTCGAAGACCTTGCGCGCGACGGGGGCCGCCACGCTGGCGCCCCAACCGGCGTTCTCGACGATCAGCGCCACGGCGATGCGCGGGTGCTCAAGCGGCGCGAAGCCCATGAACAGCGCGTGGTCGCGCAGACGCTCGTCGATGGCGCTGGCGCGGTAGTGGCCGCCGCGCAGGCTGAACACCTGCGCGGTGCCGGTCTTGCCGGCGGCCTGGTAGGGCGTGTTGGCGAACGCGCGCCGCGCCGTGCCGGCCCGCACCACGTCGGCCATGGCATTTTTGATGACGTCCACATTGGCCTGCTTGAGCGGAATGCGATAGTCGGGCGGCGACTCGGTCGGCTTGGCCACACCCGAGCGCGGATCGCGCACCGCGTGCACCAGGTGCGGACGGCGGTATAGCCCGTTGTTGGCCAGCGTGGAAGTGCCCTGCGCCAGTTGAAGCAGCGTGAACGCGTTGTAGCCCTGGCCCACCGCGACGGAAATGGTCTCGCCCGCGTACCAGCGCTGGCGTTCCTTGTCCTTGTAGGCCGCGCGCTTCCAATCGGTGGATGGCAGCACGCCGCGCTTTTCGCCTTCCAGGTCGATGCCCGTGATCTGGCCAAACCCGAACTGTTTGGTGAAATCGTGCAGGGCGTTCACGCCGATTTCGGGGCCAAGCGAATAGAAATAGGTGTCGGAGGACACGACGATGGCCTTGTGCATGTCCGTCATGCCGTAGGCCGCACCGCCGGCGTTGCGGAACTTCTGTCCGCCGAATTCGTAGTAGCCCGGGTCCGAGATACGGTCGGTCGCGCGGCGCTTGCCCAGTTCCAGCGCGGCCAGGCCGACGAAGGGCTTATAGGTGGAGCCGATGGGATAGGTGCCGTACAGCGGACGATTGATCAGGGGATGGTCCGGCGATTCGTTCAGCATGCGCCAATTGTCGACATCGATGCCGTCCACAAAGAGGTTCGGATCGAATGATGGCTGCGACACGAAAGCCAGCACTTCGCCCGTGTCCGGATCGATGGCGACGAGCGCGCCGCGCTGGCCTTCGAACGCCTCTTCGGCCACCTTCTGCAGTCCCATGTCGATGGACAGCATGATGTCCGAGCCAGGCACCGGATCGATGCGGCGCAACGTGCGCATGGGCCGACCGCCCGCCGTCACCTCGACTTCTTCAAGACCGGTGCGGCCGTGCAGTTGCTCTTCCCAGGTCTTTTCGATGCCCTTCTTGCCGATGACCTCGGTGCCGCGATAGTTGCCCAGTTGTCCGGCGCGGTCCAGTTCCTCGATGTCGTTGTCGGCGATGCGGCCGATGTAGCCCACCACGTGCGCGGCCGACACGCCCTGCGGGTACTCGCGCACCCAGCGGGCGCGCAGTTCCACGCCCGGAAACTGAAACGCGTGCGCGGCAAACCACGCGGCCTCGGTCTCGTTCAGGTTGTTGCGAAGCTGCAGGCTGGCGTAGCGGCTGGACTCGGCGGCGCGGCGCTTGAAGCGGCGCTGGTCGGACGGGCTGATGTAGACGACTTCCGTCAGGCGCTCGAAGAGTTCGTTCATGTTGCCCGCGTGGGCCGGCACGACTTCGAGGGTGTAGGTGCGGTAGTTGCGGGCCAGGACTTCGCCGTTGCGGTCCAGGATCTCGCCGCGGCGCGGGGGGATCGGCACGACCGCGATGCGGTTGCGGTCGGCGCGTTCGGACAGGCCTTCGTAGCGGTCGACCTGCAGGTACCAGAACCGGCCCACCAGCACGCCAAAACACACCAGCGCGAAGGCGCCGCCCACCCACGCGCGCAGGCGGAAGCGCTGCTTCTGCTGCTGGCCGGTTTTCTTGAATTCAAACATGACGCGACGCCGCCGTCAGGCGGATGAGGATTCGGCGTCGTCGACACCACGTTGCGGCAGGTGCAGCACCCAGCCCGCCAGCGGCCACAGGGCGGCGGTCAACAGCACGCTGATGCCCCAGTCCCAGCCCGGCCATTTGCCGGCCAGCCACGCGTGGATGATCTGGGTGACAAAGCGCGCAATGAAGAACACAGGCAGCATGTGCATGGCCTGGCTCCAGAGGTCGAAGCGCTGCAGCCGGCGGTGCAGGACCACCGCGCCGTAGGCGACGAGCGTGTACGACAGCGCATGCTCGCCCAAGAGGCCCGCGTCGTGCACGTCCATCAGCAGGCCGAAGAAGAAGGCCGTGAACAGGCCCACGCGGCGTGGCTCGTGCACGCACCAGAAGGCGATGATGAGCAGCAGCACGTCGGGCGCGCCCTGCCACAGGCGCCACGGCAGCAGCGACACCAGCCACGCGAGCAGCACGGTGCCCCACACGAAGAAGGCATGCGCGGGCCCCGACAGCCTGTCGGGCTGCACGTTGCTGGGCGTGCCAAGGCGGCGCGGAGACTGCCCTGCGGCTTGTTGGTTAGTCCGATCCACCGGAATCGACCTCCTGACGGTTGGACTCGGCGCGATCCACATCCACTTGCAGAACCAGGAAGTGGCGATAGCGTTCGGGGTGGGCCAGGGGTTCACACACGGCGCGCGCGAAACCGGATGCGGTATCGCGTTCGACCGAGGTCACCTTGGCCACGGGCAGGCCGGCGGGAAAGAGGCCGCCGACGCCGCTGGTGACAATAGTATCGCCTTCCTTGATGTCGGCATTTGCCGCCAGGTAACGCACTTCCATCTTGCCGGGGGAATTGCCGCCAAATGCAATCAGACGCAGTCCGTTGCGCAGCAGTTGCACCGGGATGGAGACCTGTTCGTCGGTGACCAGGGCCGCCTCGGCGGTCATCGGCGTCACGCGGACGATCTGGCCGACCACGCCGCCTTCGTCGATGACGGGCATGCCGGGGGCAAGACCGGCCTTGCTGCCCTTGTTGAAGACCAGTCGCTGGGTGAACGCGTTGGTGGGTTCGTACATGACTTCGACCACCACCGCGGACTGCGCCACGGTGTCGGTCACACCAAGCAGGCGGCGCAACTGGGAGTTTTCGGCGGCGAGCTGGGCGGCGTGGGACGCGACCTGGGCAAGCTCGATGCGCTGGCGTTGCAGGGCCTCGTTTTCGCTGCGGATGAGATTGGCCGCGTTGACCCACTCATTGACTTGCTGGACGAGGTCGCGCGGCGCCATGACGGCGCGCTGGAAGGGATAAAGCGCCACGGCGATCGTCCGGCGCGCCGGCTCCAACATGCGCCATTGTGAATCCATGACGATCAGGGCCAGGGCAAGGACGACCAGAACGACCAGCCGCACCTCTGCCGGTGGGCCGCGCCTGAATAGGGGGGGAGTCCCTTGTCGTTGCATGAATCTCAGCCCGGGCGCCCGCGTCCGAGGCCCCCGCAGCGGCCGGAGCCAGAAAAAAGCGGGGCTCCGGGCTGGCGGGCAATATTAGTCGTTGATGAAGATGGCGCCCAGTTTCTCAAGGTGTTCCAGCGCCTCGCCGCAACCGCGCACGACGCAGGTCAGGGGATCGTCGGCCACCACGACCGGCAGACCGGTTTCTTCTTGCAGCAGGCGGTCCAGGTCGCGCAGCAACGCGCCGCCACCGGTCAGGGCGATGCCCTTGTCGGTGATGTCGGCGCCCAGCTCGGGCGGCGTCTGTTCAAGGGCGATCTTGACGGCGGACACGATCTGGTTGAGCGGATCGGTCAGCGATTCCAGGATCTCGTTGGACGAAACCGTGAAGCTGCGCGGCACGCCTTCGGCCAGATTGCGACCCTTGACTTCGATTTCGCGGACTTCGGAACCCGGGAACGCCGAGCCGATTTCCTTCTTGATCAGTTCGGCCGTGGGTTCGCCGATCAGCATGCCGTAGTTGCGGCGGATGTAGTTGACGATGGCCTCGTCGAACTTGTCGCCGCCGACGCGCACGGAACCCTTGTAGACCATGCCGCCCAGCGAGATGACGGCCACTTCGGTGGTGCCGCCGCCGATGTCGACGACCATCGAGCCGCTGGCGTCGGACACGGCCAGGCCGGCGCCGATGGCCGCGGCCATGGGTTCTTCGATCAGGAATACGTGGGAAGCGCCGGCGCCGAGGGCCGATTCGCGGATGGCGCGGCGTTCAACCTGGGTGGAACCGCAGGGAACGCAGACGATGATCCGCGGGCTGGGCGCCAGCATGTTGCGGGGGTGCACCATGCGGATGAACTGCTTGAGCATCTGCTCGGTGACCGTGAAGTCGGCGATCACGCCGTCCTTCATGGGCCGGATGGCCTCGATGTTGCCGGGAACGCGGCCGAGCATCTGCTTGGCTTCGTGCCCGACGGCTTGAATGATCTTCTTGCCGTGGGGCCCGCCTTCATGACGGATTGCGACCACGGAAGGCTCATCGAGAACGATGCCCTTGCCGCGGACGTAAATCAGCGTATTGGCGGTACCGAGGTCAATCGCCATATCGCTGGAAAAATAACTGCGCAGGAATCCGAACATGGGAGCTCAGCTAAATTCTGGGGGGGAATTGGGGTCAAGCCGCGGGGCGTTTGGCCCGTAAAACGACGGGTCCGCCTGTCATCACGGCGATTAAACCGTGAATCATAACTTATAATTTCCCCGGAAATAGCGCATAAATGCAGGCTATTCAAGCTTTGTAACGGGTTTGGCATGTGCATACTGCTTACTCCCGCCCCGCGGCCTTCGCTCACCGATTTTTGCAATTCCTCATGGCGCTCAACGACAAAGATGTGGCCCGCATTGCCCGGCTGGCCAGAATCGAACTGACCCCCGACCAGCGCACCGTCGCGCAGGCCGAACTCAACGGCATCCTCCACTTGATCGAGCGGCTCCAGTCCGTCGATACGCAAGGCGTGGAACCTTTGGCCCATCCGCTGTCCGCCCACGAAGACATCGTATTGCGCCTGCGTGAAGACGCCGTGACCGAAGCCGGTTCGCAAGCCCGCCGCGAGGAACTGCTGGCCAACGCGCCGGATGCCCAGGACGGCCTGTTCCTGGTTCCCAAGGTCCTGGAATAAGTCATGACGAAACCTGCCCTGCACACCCAGTTCGAGGGGATCGCCGCCCTGCGCGCGGCCCTCGCCCAACGCGAAGTCAGTGCCGTCGACCTGGCGCAAAGCGCCTTGTCGGCCGCCGAAGCGGCCAGCGGCCTGAACAGCTTTTTACATATTGACGCCGAATTGACGCTGGCCCAGGCGCGCGCGGCCGACGCCGCGCTGGCGGCCGGCACCGCTGGCCCGCTGGCGGGCATCCCGATCGCCCACAAGGACGCCTTCGTCACGCGCGGCTGGCGCACCACCGCGGGCAGCAAGATGCTCGAGGGTTACACCAGCCCGTTCGACGCCACCGTCGTGGAGCGCCTGCAAGCGGCCGGCGCGGTTTCGCTGGGCAAGCTGAACTGCGACGAATTCGCCATGGGCTCCGGCAACGAGAACTCCGCCTACGGCGCCGTAAAGAACCCGTGGGACCACGCTGCCGTGCCCGGCGGCTCGTCGGGCGGTTCCGCCGCCGCCGTGGCCGCGCGCCTGGTCGCTGCCGCCACCGGCACCGACACCGGCGGCTCGGTTCGCCAGCCCGCCGCCCTGTGCGGCGTGAGCGGCATCAAGCCCACCTATGGCACTGTGTCTCGCTATGGCATGGTGGCCTTCGGCTCCAGCCTGGACCAGGCCGGCCCGCTGGCCCCCAGCAGCCGCGACCTGCTCGAACTGCTGGACGTCATCAGCGGCTTTGACCCGCGCGACGCCACCAGCCTGGAAAAGTGCGACAGCGCCGTTAATGAGCCCGGCCGCGTGCGCCGCGACTTCGACGCCGCGCAAGGGCGCTTCGACGCCGCCGGCAGCCAGCCCCTGAAGGGCCTGCGCATCGGCGTGCCCGAGGAATATTTTGGCGCCGGCCTGGCGTCCGACGTGGCCGCTGCCGTGCAGGCCGCGCTTGAGCAGTTCGAGGCGCTGGGCGCCGTGCGCGTGCCGGTCTCGCTGCCGCGCACCGAGCTGGCCATTCCGGCGTACTACGTGATCGCCCCCGCCGAAGCGTCCAGCAACCTGGCGCGCTACGACGGCGTGCGCTACGGCCACCGCGCCAAGCAGTACGGCGACCTGAACGAGATGATCAGCCGCTCGCGCGCCGAAGGTTTCGGCGACGAGGTCAAGCGCCGCATCCTGATCGGCACCTACGTGCTGTCCCACGGCTATTACGACGCCTACTACCTGCAGGCGCAGCGCCTGCGCCGCCTGATCGCGCAGGACTTCCAGCGCGCCTTTGCGGACCAGTGCGACGTCATCATGGGACCAGTCACGCCCACGGTCGCCAAGAACATCGGCGACAACCGCGACGACCCGACCGCCGACTGGCTGGCCGACGTCTACACGCTGGGCGTCAGCCTGGCGGGCCTGCCCGCCATGTCGATCCCCTGCGGTTTCGGAGGCGAAAAACAAAATCGCCCCATCGGCCTGCAGATCATCGGCAACTACTTCGACGAAGGCCGCCTGCTGGCCATCGCCGACCGCTACCAACACGTGACGGACTGGCATCAGCGTGCCCCTGTCCAGCAAGGCTGAGAACATGAACTGGGAAATCGTCATCGGCCTGGAAACGCACACGCAGCTTTCCACGGACTCCAAGATCTTTTCGGGCAGCAGCACGCAATTCGGCGCCGCGCCCAACACGCAGGCCAATGAAGTCGACCTGGCCTTGCCGGGCAGCCTGCCGGTCATGAACCGCGGCGCCGCCGAACGCGCCATCCGCTTCGGCCTGGCCGTGGGCGCCAAGATCGCGCCGCGCTCGGTCTTTGCGCGCAAGAACTACTTCTACCCTGACCTGCCCAAGGGCTACCAGATCAGCCAGTACGAGCTGCCCGTGGTGGTGGGCGGCTCGCTGTCGTTCTTCGTGGGCGAAGAGGAAAAGACCGTCAACCTGACGCGCGCCCACCTGGAGGAAGACGCCGGCAAGTCCCTGCACGACGACTTCAGCCTGGCCAATGGCAGCCCCGCCAGCGGCATCGACCTGAACCGCGCCGGCACCCCGCTGCTGGAAATCGTGACCGAACCCGAAATGCGCTCGGCCGCCGAAGCCGTGGCCTATGCGCGCGCGCTGCACAGCCTGGTCGTGTGGCTGGGCATCTGCGATGGCAACATGCAGGAAGGCTCGTTCCGCTGCGACGCCAACGTGTCGGTGCGCCCGGTGGGCCAGAAGGAATTCGGCACCCGCACCGAGATCAAGAACGTCAACTCGTTCCGCTTCCTGGAACGCGCCATCACCTATGAAGCGCGCCGCCAGATCGAGCTGATCGAGGACGGCGGCACCGTCGTCCAGGAAACGCGTCTGTACGACGCCGACCGCGACGAAACGCGCAGCATGCGCAGCAAGGAAGACGCGCACGACTACCGCTATTTCCCCGACCCCGACCTGCCCACGCTGGTGATCTCCAGCGACTGGGTGGACGAGGTCCGCGCCGCCATGCCCGAACTGCCGGCCGCCCAGCGCGCCCGCTTCGAATCGGAATACGGCCTGCCCGCCTACGACGCGGCCCAGCTGACCGTCAGCCGCGACCTGGCCGCCTACTTTGAAGCCGTGGCGCACGCGCTGCCGGCCGGTCAGGCCAAGCTTGCGTCCAACTGGGTCATGGGCGAAGTCGCCGCGGTGCTCAACAAGGAAGAAAAGACCATCGCCGAATCGCCCGTCGCCGCGCCCGCGCTGGCGGCCCTGATCGGCCGCATCATCGACGGCACGATCTCCAACAAGATCGCCCGCGAGGTCTTTGGCGCCATGTGGGCCGGCGAGAACGGCGGCGACGCCGACGCCATCATCGAGTCCCGCGGCTTAAAGCAGATCAGCGACACGGGCGCCATCGGCGCGATGATCGACGAGGTGCTGGCCGCCAACCCGGCCATCGTCGAGGAGTACCGCGCCGGCAAACAAAAAGCGTTCAACTCCCTGGTCGGCCAGATCATGAAGGCCGCTCGCGGGAAGGCCAACCCGCAGCAGGTGAATGATTTGCTGAAGCAGAAGTTGGATAGTTGATCGCTTATTGCGAAATCAGACTAATCCGAAGCCGCGGCAGATTGCCGCGGCTTTTTCTTTGGCGAAGAATGGAGCGGTCAATGTCTGATGGGAAGACAACATGTCTCCGTACTTTGAAGTGCCCCTGGAACAACTGCCCCAGCGTGTGGATTCGCTCATTGAAGCCGCACACCAAGGAGCCCGCATCGTCGTCCTGCGCGACGGACAGCCCTACGCCCAGATCCGCCCCGTCAATCCCATGATGAGCGAAAACGCGCATTGGGCAGTGGAGTCGATAAAGACGTTTCCCTCCATCCAGCACGACAGCTATGAAAGCTGGTGGGCGGCGGTAAAGCCGGTGCACGAATGAAACTTGTCCTTGACGCCTCGGTTGCGCTCAACTGGCTGAGCCTGCCCAGCCAGCCCTTTCGAGAGGCAGCCTTTCGCATCCTGGAGGGGCTGGACGACTACGTCACCTATGTGCCAACGATCTGGCATCTGGAGGTCGCCCATGGCGCGATGCGCGCGGAGCGCTCAGGCATGGCCAGCGCGACCATGCTGACCAAATTCTCGGAGATCCTGAGCCGCGTGCCCTTCTCTGAAGAGCAACGCCCCACGCAGCTTTGGCTGGCTGCCAGCGTGTCCCTCGCCCGGAAACACAGCCTGACCGTCTACGACGCGTCCTATCTGGAGCTGGCATTGGCAACTGGCGCCACGCTTGCGACCTTCGATCAGAAACTATGTGCCGCGGCGCAAACCTGCGGGGTTTCCGTACTTGGACCGCCCTCACACCTGGCGGAACCGCTCGCGCAGTATGGCTCCCCTTACTTCACCCCGTACTTCGTCCGATACGCCAGCACGGCATCCCGGTTCTCGGCAAACGCCGCGTCGTCTTGCAGCAAGGCCAGGATGTCGGTCAGTGAAGCAATCGCGACCACGGGGATGCCATAGGTCTTGGCCACGTCCTGCACGGCCGAGTGCGGCGACAAGGCGTCGTCCGGGCCGGCGCGCTCCATGCGGTCCATCGCGATCAGCACGGCGGCCGGCTCTGCGCCCGCGGCGCGGATGATTTCCACCGATTCGCGCACCGACGTGCCGGCAGTGATGACGTCGTCGATGATGACGACCTTGCCCTTGAGCGGCGCGCCGACCAGGGTGCCGCCTTCGCCATGGTCCTTGGCTTCCTTGCGGTTGTAGGCAAATGGCACGTCGCTGCGGCCCTGCATATCAGGATGGCCGGCCAACGCCACGGCGGTGGCGGTGGACAGCGGGATGCCCTTGTACGCCGGGCCAAACAGCATGTCGAACTCGACGCCGGAATCCAGCAGGGCCTGCGCGTAGAACTGCGCCAGCTTCCCGACCGAGCGGCCATTGTTGAACAGGCCCGCGTTAAAGAAATAGGGGCTGATACGGCCCGACTTGACCTTGAAGCTGCCAAAGCGCAGAACGCCCTCGTTCAAGGCAAAGCGGACGAAATCCAGGGCGGTGACGGAGGACTGGGCGGCGGGCATGCAAGGGGTTCCGGTAGGTGGCAGACCCCGCATTTTATCCGCTGTCGGGGACTTTTCCGGATGGCGCCGCCGAGTCGGTTAAATTCCTGGCATTGTCCGCCCCCTGCGGCCGCATTACAGGAGTTTCGCTTTGCTGCGCATCACGTCGATCAACCTCAATGGCATCCGGTCCGCCTTCAAGAAGGGCCTGCAACCGTGGATGGAAAAGCACGCCGCCGACGTGCTGTGCCTGCAGGAAATCAAGGTATCCCACGAGGACCTGACCGACGACCTGCGGCATCCGCCCGGCTATACCGGCCACTTTCACCACGCCGTGAAAAAGGGCTACAGCGGCGTGGGCATCTACCTGCGAGATGCCGCCGAGCGCGTGAACAACGGCTTTGATTGTGAAGAGTTCGACAACGAAGGCCGCATCATCCGCGCCGACTGGAAGGATCTGTCGATCATCAGCGCTTACCTGCCTTCCGGCTCCAGCGGCGACGAACGCCAGCAGGCGAAGTACCGCTTCCTGGACCGGTTCGCGCCGTGGATCGATGCCCTGATGCACGAGCACAAGACGACCGGCCGCGAATTCGTCATCTGCGGCGACTGGAACATCGCACACAAGGAAATCGACCTGAAGAATTGGAAGGGCAACATGAAGAACTCGGGCTTCCTGCCCGAAGAGCGCGCGTGGCTCACGGACGTCTTCGACAAGCGCGGCTTTGTGGACGTGTTTCGCACCATTGATGACCGTCCGGACCAATACACCTGGTGGAGCAATCGCGGCCAGGCCTGGGCCAAGAACGTCGGGTGGCGCATCGACTACCAGATCGCCACGCCGGGCATCGCCGCCAAGGCGCGTAACGTGGCCATCTACAAGGACGAGCGCTTCTCGGATCACGCGCCGTTGACGATCGATTACGACACCACCTTGCGCGCGTGATTTATCTCAAATCTTAATTGGGGACTTATCACGTTTGGATCGCGGGCCGCTGCGCATGCAAGCGGCCTGCCAATGACCTCGTGGCCTGCGGGCACGGGCAGCCACCCCTATGACGAGGCGGGCATTTAAAACGGGGACATATTAATTTTCCCTGATATTTCAAGCATCACGCCCAACCGCGCACCTTTGGAATCCGAATCCCGAGACGCCCGCCCGTAAATACGTCCCCGATTTTTGCTTAGAAAAATCTGTTTGTTATCAACGTGATGGCGCGGTTTTTCGCTTTGCGCAGGGCAACATTTTGCCCCTACAATCGCCGCACCATACCGGTGCAGTCTTGCACCAAAACAAACTGATCGCGCCCCAATCTGGCGCAATTTCCGCACCTATTCGAAGCACCCCCGAGGAGATCATGGTGAAAGTGCAGAGTCTGGACGACTTTCTGCGTGGCGTCGCCGCGCGCGACCCGCAGCAACCCGAGTACATGCAAGCCGTCCAGGAGGTGATGCTCAGCTTGTGGCCTTTCGTCGAGAAGCATCCTCACTACGCTGAACACGCCCTGCTCGAACGCCTGGTCGAACCCGAGCGCGTCATCCAGTTCCGCGTCTGCTGGACCGACGACCAGGGCCGCGCCCAGGTCAACCGCGCCTTCCGCATCCAGCACAGCTCGGCGATCGGCCCGTTCAAGGGCGGCATGCGCTTTCACCCGTCCGTGAACCTGTCGATCCTGAAGTTCCTCGCCTTCGAACAGACCCTGAAGAACTCGCTGACCACGTTGCCCATGGGCGGCGGCAAGGGCGGCTCGGACTTCGATCCCAAGGGCAAGTCCGATGCCGAAGTCATGCGCTTTTGCCAGGCGCTGATGATCGAGCTGTACCGCCACCTGGGCCCGGACACCGACGTGCCGGCCGGCGACATCGGCGTGGGCGCGCGCGAAGTCGGCTTCATGGCCGGCATGATGAAAAAGCTGTCCAACTCGACGGCCAGCGTGTTCACCGGCAAGGGCCTGACCTTCGGCGGCAGCCTGATCCGTCCCGAGGCCACCG
Source organism: Achromobacter sp. JD417 (assembly GCF_041879325.1). Lineage (NCBI taxonomy): Bacteria > Pseudomonadati > Pseudomonadota > Betaproteobacteria > Burkholderiales > Alcaligenaceae > Achromobacter > Achromobacter sp. JD417. Next base: position 5,918,459 of record NZ_CP087159.1, read on the forward strand.
GCTACGGCACCGTGTACTTCGCCGAAGAAATGCTCAAGCGCGTGGGCAAGTCCTTCGACGGCATGCGCGTTTCCGTGTCGGGCTCGGGCAACGTGGCGCAATACGCCATCGAGAAGGCGATGGCCCTGGGCGCCCGCGTCATCACCGTGTCGGATTCGAACGGCACCGTCGTCGACGAGGCCGGCTTCAACCACGAGAAGCTCGTGGCGCTGATGCACATCAAGAACGACCTGCGTGGCCGCCTGGACACCTACGCCCGCCAATTCGGCCTGCAGTACGAGGCCGGCAAGCGCCCGTGGCATGTGCCCGTCGACGTCGCCCTGCCGTGCGCCACGCAGAACGAGCTGGAGCTGTCGGATGCGCAGACGCTCATCAAGAACGGCGTGCTAGCCGTCGCCGAAGGCGCGAACATGCCCGCCACGCTTGAGGCCGCCAAGGCCTTCGTTGCCGCCCGTGTGCTGTACGCGCCGGGCAAGGCCAGCAACGCCGGCGGCGTGGCCGTGTCGGGCCTGGAAATGGCGCAGAACTCGGCCCGCCTGTCTTGGACCCGCGAGGAAGTGGACGCCCGCCTGCACGCCATCATGCGCGACATCCACGAAAACTGCGTGCGTCACGGCCACTCCGAGCGCGAGTACGTGAACTACCTGGACGGCGCCAACATCGCCGGCTTCGTGAAGGTCGCGGACGCCATGCGCCAGCAAGGCTTGTATTGATCGCTGCCCGCTGACACTCGCCCGCAGCGGCGCAGGTAAGCGGATCAAGCAAAAGGCCGACTCATTGCGAGTCGGCCTTGTTATTGGCGGCGGCGGCAAGGCCGCAGCCGCTTGGCAAGCCTGCCGCGTCCCGGGGACGCGGGCCTGCCAGGATCAGTGCTTCATGCCGCCATGACCGTGGCTCATGCCGGGGTTGTGCGAGGCCGGCATGACCTTGAACTGCACCGCCACTTCGCCCGCCTTTTCGAACTTGAGCGTGGCGGGCACGGTGGCGCCGTCCTTGAACGGCGCCTTCAGCTTGATGAACATGACGTGGTAGCCGCCCGGGCTGAGCTTGACCTCGGTGTCGGCGGGCAGCGCGATGCCGCCTTCGACCTGACGCATCTTGGACACGCCGTTCTCGGTCTGCACGGTGTGCAGCTCCACGCGCTCGGCGGCGTCCGATGTCACGGAAAGCAGGCGGTCCGGTGCCTTGGCGTCGTTGTCGATATCCATGTAGCCCGCACCGTTGGCCTGGCCCGGCGCGGAAGCGCGCACCCAGAGATCGTCGATTTCGACCTGGCCCACCTTGTAGTCCTTGGCCCACGCCGAACCGGCGGTGCACAGGCCAATCGCGGCAATGGCGGCAAACTTGCGGATGTTCATGCGTGTCCTCCTGAGACGTTAACGGCGCCTGACCAGGCTGCGGGCGGCTGACAGCACCGCGTCGGTCAAAGCTTCCATGGCCTCGGAGTTTACCCGCCAATGCTGCCAGTAGAGCGGCACGTCCTCCCAAGCCCGGCCGCGCAGCAGGACGAGTTGACCGGCATCAAGGTGTTCCTGCACCAGCGGCAGCGGGTTCATGGTCCAACCCAACCCGCCCAGCGTCGCCTGCACGAATGCGCGTGTGGACGGCACCCACCAGACCGGCGGCTCCCACGGCGCGGGGTCGGCGATCTTGTGCGCAAAGCGCGCCTGCAGGGCGTCTTTGCGGTTGAACACCAGCACGGGCGCCTGGGCCAGCGTCTGCGCATTGACCCCCGACGCGAAGTAGCGCTTGTGGAAGTCGGGCGTGCAGGTGGCCACGTAGCGCATGCTGCCCAGCGCATGGATGCGGCAACCCTGCACGGGATCGGCCAGCGTGGTCACGGCGCCCAGCACGGAGCCGTTGCGCAGCAGGGCGGCCGTGTGATCCTGGTCTTCGGACAGCATGTCGAGCGTGGCGCGGGTGCGCGCGGCGAACTGCAGGGCGGCGTCGACGAACCAGGTTTCCAGGCTGTCGTGATTGACGGCGATCGGGATGCTGGCGTGGGGGATGTCGTCATCGGCAACGCCCAGCCGGTTCAGCGCGTCGTGCTCGAGCAAGGCGGTCTGCTCGGCCAATTGGACCAGCACCTGGCCGTCGGCCGTGGCGGCGGCCGGCACGGTGCGCTGGACCAGCAGCCGGCCCATGCGGTCTTCCAGGGCCTTGATCCGTTGCGACACCGCCGACGGCGTGACGCTGAGCGACAGCGCCGCGCGCTCGAAACTGCCTTCGCGCACCACCGCGGCCAGTGCGCGCAGGTTGCCGTGATCGATTCTCATAACATTAGCTATGCTTAATATAGTGAAGGAAAATTAGCTGTATTTCATACACATGGCAAGGGAAAATCACACCATGCCGTCCGCTCCACGCGCCCGGCAACCCATCGAAGCGCCGCCACAGGCGTTGCAGTCACCGGTTTCACAGGTATCCCTTCCATGTTTGCCACGTTGTCATCCCCCGCCTTCCTCACCGCCTGGGCCAGCGGCACGGCCACGGGCCTCGGCCTGTTCGCTGTCGTGGGCGCGCAAAGCGCGTTCATCCTGCGCCAGGGCCTCATGCGCGCGCACCTGCTCAGCGTGGTCGCCATCTGCGCGCTGATCGACCTGGTGTTCATCTTCGCGAGCGTGTCCGGCCTGCAGGCGCTGACCGCGTGGTTCCCCTGGCTGACCACCGCCGTGCTGTGGTTCGGCGTGGCCTTTCTGACCTGGTACGCGGCGCAGTCCGCGCGCCGCGCCTGGACGGCCACGGGTGGCCTGGCCGCCGCGCGCGACGTGGTGCCGTCGCGCCGCGCCGCCATGCTGGGCGCGCTGGGCTTTTCGCTGCTCAATCCGCATTTCTGGCTGGACATGGTGGTGGTGGGCTCGCTGGCGCATGGCTTCGAAGACGCCCGCATGGCCTTCGCGGCCGGCGCCTTCACGGCCAGCCTGCTGTGGCTCGCCGTGCTGGGCATCGGGTCGCGCCTCTTCGCCCCGTTCTTTGCCAGCGCGACGGCCTGGCGGGTCCTGGACGGGGTCATCGCCGCAGTCATGGCCGGGTTGGCGGTCAGCCTGGCGGTCAAGGGCGTCTGAGGCTCGCAGGCCAGCACTTTTATAATCGTCGCCTCACCACTTTCCGTCGGGCGCAGGGCCGGCCCGCCACCGCTCCATGCGCGGACCTTCCCTTTCCAAAGACGTGCGCCTGCCGCCGCTTGCCGCCATCCAGGCCTTCGAAGCCGCGGCCCGGCTGGGTTCTTTCGAGCGCGCCAGCGAAGAGCTCTTTGTCACCGCCAGCGCCATCGGCAAGCGTATTGCCTCGCTTGAGACGCTGCTGGACGTCACCCTCTTCATCCGCAGCAGCCGCGGCGCAACCTTGAGCGCGGCCGGACGCGAGTATCTGGAACAGGTGCGCACGGCGCTCGACCTGCTGTCGGACGCCTCGCTGCACAAGCGCAACGAACCCAAGCTGGAAACGCTGCGCGTGGTGTCCACGCCCACGTTCGCCCGGCAGGTCCTGATCCCCGCCCTGCCCGGCTTCACCGCCGCGCACCCCGACGTCGAACTGGAGATCATGCTGTCCATTCCCTACCTGGACATCATGCCGCCCAACGCCGATGTGTGGATCCGCTTTGGCAGCGGCAAGTATCCCGGCCTGAACGCGCACCCCCTCACGCACGATCCGGTGTTCGCGGTGTGCTCACCCGGCTACCAGGCGGCGCGCGGCCCGTTCCTGCGGCCCGCGGACCTGGCGCGCGCCGACCTGCTGCGTTGCCCAATGGAGCCTTGGCGTCCGTGGCTGGCGGCCGCCGGCCTGGACTGGCCCGAGCCGTCGCGCGGCGTGTGGCTGGTGGACCTGGGCATGATGCTCGCCGCCGCGCGCGCGGGCCAGGGCGTGGCGCTGACGCGCCGGTCGCTGGCCGCCGAGTGGCTGGACGAAGGCAAGCTGGTCCGCCTGCTGGACGTGGAAATCCCCGGCGAGTCGCAGTACTACCTGTGCACCGAAACCACACGCGCATCTGGCGGCGCAGTCCAGGCGTTTTCCCTATGGCTGACCGAGGTCTGCCAGCGCGCAGCCCAATGGCCATGCGGGCCCGAGGCCGGTCAGGAATAAATTTCCACTTGATGGCGGAATGATTTTCCGCACGACGCCGCATCCTGATCGCTAGGATGCGGCCAGCACGTCTGCGCGCGCCCGGCGCACCGATGCGGCTGCGGGACCGCCATCAGGCTAAAGACGTTCAGCAGTCTGAAAGGAACCTTGCAGCGGCACTAGGTATTTACGCGGAAAAGCGCCACCGGGTCAGATTCGCGTAAGCGATTAAGCAGACAGTCACGACACGCAATAAAGGAGCGCGCCAACAAAACAACCCACGCCGACTGGCGCCGGCACACGGCTTTCCACGCAGTTCACCCAATTACAACGGAGACATCCATGGATTTTCGTTTGAAGCTGCTTGCAGGAACCCTTGCATTTGCCGTATCGGCCGCGTCTTACGCCGCCGACCCCATCAAGATCGGCGTGGCCGGCCCCTACACCGGCGGCTCGTCCTCCATGGGCGTCAGCATGCGCGACGGCGTGCGCCTGGCCATCGAAGAGATCAACAAGAACGGCGGCGTGCTGGGCCGCCAGCTCGTCGCCGTCGAACGCGATGACGAAGCCAAGAACGAGCGCGGCGTGCAGATCGCGCAGGAGCTGATCAACAAGGAACAGGTGACCGCCACCGTCGGCTACATCAACACGGGCGTGGCGCTGGCCTCCCAGCGCTTCTACCAGGACGCCAAGATTCCGGTGTTCAACAACGTGGCCACCGGCAGCGTGATCACTCATCAGTTCAAGGCGCCGGAATACCCCGACAACTACGTGTTCCGCAACGCGGCGCACGACAGCATCCAGGCCCCGATGATCGTCGAAGAAGCGATCACGCGCCGCGGCTTCAAGAAAGTGGCGATCCTGGCCGACTCCACCAACTACGGCCAGCTTGGCCGCGAGGACCTGGAGAAAGCGCTGGACGCCAAGGGCATCAAGCCCGTGGCCGTCGAAAAGTTCAACATCAAGGACGTCGACATGACGGCCCAGCTGCTCAAGGCCAAGGCCGCGGGCGCCGAAGCCGTGCTGACCTACGGCATCGGCCCCGAGCTGGCGCAGATCGCCAACGGCATGACCAAGCTGGGGTGGAAGGTGCCGATCATCGGCAGCTGGACGCTGTCGATGGCCAACTACATCGACAACTCCGGCGCCAACGGCGAAGGCGCGCGCATGCCGCAGACCTTCATCCAGGACCCGGACACGCCCAAGCGCAAGGCGTTCATCGACGCCTACCTGGCCAAGTTCAAGCCCAAGAACAACCGCATCGACTCGCCGGTGTCGGCCGCGCAGGGCTATGACTCGATCTTCCTGCTGGCAGCCGCCATCAAGCAGGCGAACTCCACCGACGGTCCCAAGGTGCGCGAAGCGCTGGAAAACCTGCAGACCCCGGTCGAGGGCGTAGTGATGACCTACAACAAGCCCTTCACGCACGACAACCACGACGCGATCACCGCCAAGGAAGTGGTCATCGGCGAGGTCAAGGGCGGCCGGGTCGTCAAGGCCAACTAATCCCGACAAGCAGGAAGGCGGCGGCTGCCCGGCCGCCGCCGCCCGCGCCCCAAGCTCAGGGCGCGGGGCATGCAGCCGCCTGAAAACAGCGTTCTGCCCAAGGGGGTTGGGACGGAACACAGCGCCTCAAGACACACACCATGATTCTTCTACAGCTCATCTATAGCGGTATCGCGCTAGGCATGATCTACGCGGTCATTGCCTTTGGCTACCAGCTCACCTTTGCCACGTCCGGCACCTTGAACTTCGGCCAGGGCGAAGCCCTGATGCTGGGTGCGCTCGTCGGTCTGACGCTTGTCGGACTGGGCGTGAACTACTGGGTCATGATTCCCATCGTCTGCATCTTCGGCTTCGCGCAAGGCGCGCTGGTCGAGCGCGTGGGCGTGCGGCCCGCCATCAAGACGCGATCCGAATTCGGCTGGATCATGGCCACCATTGCGCTGGGCATCATCTTCAAGAACGTGGCCGAGAACATCTGGGGCCGCGACGACCTGCGCTTTCCCTCGCCGCTGCCCGAGGCGCCCATCCAGGTGCTGGGCGCGAACGTCTTGCCGATGGAGTTGCTGGTGGTGTTTGGCGCGCTGGGCATGATGATCCTGGTGGAGATCTTCAACCGCAAGTCGATCTACGGCAAGGCCTTCGTCGCCACGTCCAACGACCGCGACGCGGCCGGCCTGATGGGCATCAACACCGGCATGGTCATCACGTTCTCGTATGCGCTGTCGTCGCTGACCGCGGCATTCGCAGGCGTGCTGGTCGCGCCGCTGACGCTGACCGGCGCCACGATGGGCGCGGTGCTGGGCCTGAAGGCGTTTGCCGTCGCGATCATTGGCGGCCTGTCCAGCGGGATGGGCGTCGTGGTGGGCGGGCTGATCCTGGGGATCGCCGAGACGACCACCGGTTTCTATCTATCAACGGGATACAAAGACGTGCCGGGATTGGTATTGCTGTTGCTCGTTCTGACCTTCAAGCCCGCCGGCCTGTTCGGCAAGACCGCGATCAAGAAGGTGTAAGCGATGAAACCCCTGCACCTTCTCCTATCCATCGTGGCCGTTGCCTGCCTGGCCGCCGTGCCGCTGGGCGTGACGAACACGTATTACCTGCACCTGATTGAAACCATCATGATCTATTCGATCCTGCTGTTCGGGCTCGATATCGTGGTGGGGTACACCGGCCAGGTGTCGCTGGGCCACGCGGGCCTGTTCGGCATCGGCTCGTATGTGGCCGGCGTGCTGGTCTTTCACCTGCAGATTCCGATCTGGCTGACGCTACCCGCCGCCATCCTCATCGCCGCCGCTTTCGGCGCGGTGCTGGCCCTGCCGGCGCTGCGCGTCACGGGCCCCTATCTGGCGATGGTGACGCTGGCTTTCGGCACGATCATCCAGATCCTGATCAACGAGATGACCTTCCTGACCGAAGGCCCGCTCGGCATCAAGATCTCCAAGCCGTCCATCGCGGGGCACGTGCTGACCAAGGCCGAGTATTTCTGGCTGGTCGCCGCGCTGCTGGTGATCTCGCTGATCGTGGTGCACCGGATCCTGAAGTCGCACCTGGGCCGCTCGTTCGAAGCCCTGCGTGACAGCCCGATCGCATCCGACTGCATGGGCGTGTCGGTGTACCGCCACAAGGTGATCGCCTTCGTCATCAGTGCCGGTTTCGCCGGCCTGGCGGGTGCGCTGTATTCGTATTCGGAACAGTACATCTCGCCGAACACGTACAACTTCGAACTCACGATCCTGTTCCTGCTGGCCATCATCATGGGCGGACGCAAGAGCCGCACCGGCGCGCTGCTGGGCGCGTCGATCATCGTGCTGCTGCCCAAGATGCTGGACGACATCGGCACGTTCCGCCTGATCGCGCTGGCGGTGGCGATCCTGGTGACGGTAGGCAGCGCCGTGGCCATCTCGAAGGGCCGCACCGAACCGCGCAAGGTTGCGGTGCCGGTGATCGGGACGATCGTGCTGGCCATCTTCTCGTACTGGCTGGAGGCCGTGACCGACTGGCGTCTGACCATCTTCGGCGCCATGATCCTGTTCGTCGTGTATTACCTGCCCGACGGCATCGTGGGCTTCGTGCGCAACCTGTTCTTCTCCTCGCGCCGCGCGGCGCTGACGGTGAAGAAGGACCTGGTGAAGGAACAGGACGCCGTGCCCGACGCGGTGGCGGGCAAGGGCGAGACACTGCTTGCGGCCAAGAGCGTGCTGATGCAGTTTGGCGGCCTGAAGGCGCTGAACGAAGTGGACCTGACCGTCAAACGCGGCACGATCCACGGGCTGATCGGACCGAACGGCTCCGGCAAGAGCACCATGATGAACGTGCTGACCGGCATCTACGTGCCCACGGCCGGTGCGGTGGAGTTTTCCGGCAAGTCGCTTGTCGGCCTGCCCCCGGCCCATATCGCCGAGGCCGGCATCGCCCGCACATTCCAGAACGTGCAGCTCTTTGGCGAAATGACCGCGCTGGAGAACGTGCTGGTGGGCCTGCACCACACCTTCACGACGGGCCTGGCGGCCATCGCGCTGCGCACGCCCAAGTGGAAGACCGAAGAACAGGGCGCCCGGGCGCGGGCCATGGCGCTGCTGGAGTTCGTGGGGCTGGAGTCGCTGGCCAACGAAGAAGCGCGCAACCTGCCGTACGGCAAGCAACGCCTGCTTGAGATCGCACGCGCGCTGGCGCTGGATCCGCAACTGCTGCTGCTGGACGAACCGGCGGCCGGCCTGACGGCGCCCGACATCGTGGAGCTGCTGGCCATCATCCGCAAAGTGCGCGATCACGGCATCACGCTGATCCTCATCGAACACCACATGGATGTGGTGATGGGCGTGTGCGACACCGTGTCGGTGCTGGACTTCGGCCAGAAGATCGCCGAAGGGCTGCCCAATGAAGTGCAAAGCAACGCCAAGGTGATCGAGGCGTATCTGGGCGGCGCGCCCGCCTGACGCCAAGGGGACAACAAGATGCTATCGATCAAGAATCTGGAAGCAGGCTACGGGAAGGTGAAGGTGCTGCACGGCATCAGCATGGAGGTGCCCAAGGCAAAGGTGGTCACGCTGATCGGCTCGAACGGGGCCGGCAAGACGACGACGATGCGGGCATTGTCGGGGATGATCCGGCCGACGGCGGGCGAGATCACGCTGGGCAGCAAGCGCATCGACGGGCTGGAGTCGCATCGGATTGCGCGGCTGGGGCTGGCGCATTCACCGGAGGGCCGCCGGGTGTTTCCGACGCTGTCGGTGACGGACAACCTGCTGCTGGGCGCGTTTCCTCGCCTGACGGGCAGCCGGCCGAAGGGTGACGTACAGGCGGATCTGGGGCGGGCGATGGATCTGTTCCCTCGGCTGAAGGAACGGCGCGATCAGCTGGCAGGCACGTTATCGGGCGGCGAGCAGCAGATGCTGGCGATGGCGCGTGCGGTGATGCTGAATCCCGAGCTGGTGCTGCTGGACGAGCCGTCGATGGGATTGGCGCCGATTCTCGTGGAGGAAGTGTTCCGGATCATTGCGCGGCTCAAGGAAGAAGGCGTGACGATGCTGCTGGTGGAGCAGTTCGCGGCGGCGGCGTTGAATGTCGCGGATTATGGGTATGTGCTGGAGAATGGGCGGATTTCTGTGCATGGGAGTGCGGAGAAGCTGAAGCATGATCCGGCGGTGGTGGCGGCTTATTTGGGTGGGTCGCATTGAGGTTTATTTGGGGTTTTTTTTTGGCTGGCGTTGAGGGTGGTTCTTAAGACGCCCGCCGCAGCGGGGGCCGAGGCGCGCGGGGCTACGATTGCGGTCCGGAGCCTTCGCTCCGGACTGCCCCTTCGTCAACCTCGTACGCCTTCGGCTCCCTTCGGTTTCCCTCGGGCGCATCTACACGCCCCGCGCGCCTCGGCCCCCGCTGCGACGGGCTCTTGTAGATTCAGCTTTGCTGTCTGCGGGGCGAGTGGGGTTCTTTAGGTTCTTGCCCACGGTGGGGAGAGAGAAAGATCTTGCGGGGCCCGCCCGCGGCGGCCGCGCGGGCGGCCTTCGGGGGCTTACGCGACGTCTTGCGTCGGGGCGATGACGCTTCGCGTGTGGCTGCTTCATGTCTAGTGTCTGACACCCTGGAGAGATTCGCTTCACACCGAGGACGTCTCCCAAGGGTGTCAGACACCGGCAGCGGCAGACGCTCTTGGCAGGTTCAGACAGCGACGGCAACAGTCGTCAGTTGAACTCCAGTGCCCGATGGGCGGCGCGTACGGGTCGGCAAGTTATAGCTGACCGTCGCCGCGCCGCCCATCACCGCTCTCCCCCCTCTGACGAGCGTCATTCGAAAACTGATCTGCGCCCGCGCGCAAGCGCACCCCGCACCGACGACCCACGTCTCCGATGCCGATTGCCGCCGCCCGGGCGGCAGCAATTCGGCGGCCCCGCAGATCTCCTGCCCTGACCACAGGTCTTACAGCGCCACATACCAAAGACCCTCGCAGCACGACGTCGCGGGCACCGTGGGTGCGAGCGCCGTCGATGCGCCCGAGGGAATCTGAAGGGAGCCGAAGGCGGACGAAGATGACGAGGGGGGAGTCCGGAGCGAAGGCTCCGGACCGCAATCGTGGGCGATCGTGCCCACGGTGACCGCGACGTCGGGCGACCTATGAAGCACTCGGCGTCGCCCAATAAAAAATGGGCCTATGCAGGAAACCGACCAACTCGGTCATCCCCAGCAAGGCCCACGCTCACGTCACATCACCCTCGATGCAACGTCAACCTCAAACGATCGTCAACGTCACATCGATGTTGCCGCGCGTGGCGTTCGAGTACGGGCACACGATGTGTGCGGCTGCGACCAGCTTTTCGGCTTCGGCACGGTCCAGGCCCGGCAGCGAGATCTTCAGTTCGACTTCGATGCCGAAGCCGGTGGGGATCGCGCCGATGCCGACGGTGCCGTTCACGGACACGTCTGCCGGGATCGCGATTTTGTCGCGGTTGGCGACGAACTTCATTGCGCCCAGGAAGCAGGCCGAGTAGCCGACGGCGAACAGTTGTTCCGGGTTCGTGCCCGCGGCGCCGGCGCCGCCCAGTTCGCGCGGGGTGGTCAGCTTGACGTCCAGGTTGCCGTCGTCGCTGACGCCACGGCCTTCGCGGCCTCCGGTGGCGGTGGCGTTGGCGCGGTAGAGGACTTTTTCGATAGACATGGTGTGGTTCCTTTAAATGAAGTTTGTACTGCTTGCCTTGCGGGACCCTTCCCGTGTTGGCGGTCAACGATGAACTTGCGGCTTGCCTGAAACTTTAAATCGTGAACAACAATATCGTGCGCTACTTATAAAACCGGATGATGACAGTCATCACCCGCAACCTCAAAGACTTTCGACCAGCTTTTCCCGCAGCGCGTGCAGCGTCTTCGTCATGCCCTGCGCTTCGTCCAGCGAACACTGCGCCGCCGCACCTACCGCATGCGGCACCGCTTCGGCCTTTTCGCGCAGCTCGCGGCCCTGCTTGGTCAGGCTCACGATTACCTGGCGTTCGTCGTTCACGGCGCGCTTGCGCGTCACCAGTCCGGCGGCTTCCAGGCGCTTGAGCAGCGGCGTCAGCGTGGCGGAATCCAGGAACAGGCGGTCGCCGATATCCGTCACCGTAATTTCGTCGCCTTCCCACAGCACCAGCATTACCAGGTATTGCGGATAGGTCAGATCCAGCCCGCGCAACAGCTTGCGGTACACCTTGTTCATCGCCAGCGAGGTCGAGTACAAGGCGAAGCACAACTGGCTGTCCAGCAGCAGCGGGTTGAAAGCGCCTTTGGTCTTGTTTCTGGATTTCATGGCGCAATATTAAATAGCGCGCGATTTATCGTCAACACTTTTTTTTTCGCGCCTCGGCTTGCCCCGGCTTACGCCGCCTGCTCCGTTTCCGACGTGCCCCGATCCGAGCCGTATTGCTTCAGGCCGTCCAGATCCAGCACGCGCACCGCGCCGTATTCGACATTCAGCAATCCCGCTTCCTCAAGCTTGCGCAGCGCCTGATTGGCGCGCTGGCGCGAGACACGGGCCAGATAGCCGACTTCTTCCTGCGTAATCGTCAGGCGCATGCCCATGCCCGGATACAGCAAAGGGTTGAAGAGCTCGGCCAGACAGCGGGCGACGCGCGCGTCGGGATCCAGCAGACGGTCGTACTCCGCCTTGCCGATGAACTGCGCCACGCGCTCGTTCAATTGGTGCAGCAGATAGCGGTTGAACGGAATACTGGTATCCAGCAACCAGTCGAACGTCGCACCCGGCAGACGCGCCACCACCGAGTCGCGCAGCGCCACGATGTCGTATTTGCGGACTTCGCGCTTCAGGAGCGAACCTTCGCCGATCCAGCCGCCGGCGGGCACGCCCGTCAGCGATGCGACCTTGCCTTCCGAATTGCCCACCGACACCTTCACCAGTCCCGCAAGCACACCGATCCATGCCTGGGCGAGTTCGCCTTTGCGCTCTATGATCGATCCGGCAACGACCTGCTGCACGGAAAGGTCCCGCTCCACGCGCGCTTGCTGTTCGGCGTCGAGTACGCGGAACCAGGCGGCGGCGAGTTGCAGGGAGTCGGATAGCTGCATCGGGAATACCCTAAAAGGTCCTTGAATGTCGCGATGGTGACAGTTGGTAGCAACCCAACCTTATACCTTAACTCCTGCCGTAAATCTAAAACCAACTGGTCAAGCACGCCGCCGCAGCCGCTTCAACGCAGGCACCGCGCGCGATGCGCCCAAACCGGAGGAGACAACGTGGCACATTCATCGCCCGCATCTGCACAGATGCCGGCGGCGCCGGACACCTTTCCGGCGCTGCTGCTCGCGCATGCCAACGTTCGTGGGTCGCGGCCCGCGATACGAGAGAAAGACCTGGGGATCTGGCAAACCCTGACCTGGTCCGAAGTGGCGGACCATGTCCGTCACGTCGCGCAGGGTCTTGCGTCGCTTGGCATCCAGCCCGGCATGCACGTGGCCGTCATTGGCGAGAATCGCCCGCGTCTGTACATGGCCATGATGGCCGCGCAGTCGCTCGGTGCGATTCCCGTTCCGCTCTATCAGGACGCCGTGGCCCAGGAAATGGTCTACGTGCTGCAGGATGCGGAGATCAGCGTCGCGATCGTCGAGGACCAGGAACAGGTCGACAAGATGATCGAAGTGCGCGAGCAATGCCCCGCGCTCAAGCACGTCGTCTTCGACGACCCGCGCGGCCTGCGTCACTACGCCGATCCCATGCTGCTGTCTTATGAGCAACTGGAAGCGCTGGGTGGCGAATACGCGGCCAAGCACCCCGACTTTTACGCGCGCGCCGTGGCCGCCGTGCAGCCGCAGGACCCCGCGGCGATGTTCTACACATCCGGCACGACGGGCAAGCCCAAGGGCGTCGTGCTGACGCACCACGCGCTCATCGACCGCGCGCGCGCCGTGTCCGACATGGAAAAGCTGACCGACCAGGAAGACGTGCTGGCCTACCTGCCGCCCGCCTGGATCGGCCAGAACATGTTCTCGTACACGCAGCTGCTGGTCACGGGCTTCACGGTGAATCATCCCGAGTCGCCCGATACCGTGTCGATCGACATGCGCGACATTGGCCCCACCTATTACTTTGCGCCGCCGCGCGTGCTGGAAGGGCTGCTGACGCACGTGATGATCCGCATGGAAGACGCGGGATATCTCAAGCGCAAGCTGTTTGGCGCCTGCATGAAGCTGGCGCGCCGCGTCGGCACCAAGATCCTGGACGGCGAGTCCGTGAACGCCTGGGACCGCATGCGCTATGCATTGGGCAATGTGCTGATCTACGGCCCGCTGCGCAACGCGCTGGGCATGAGCCGCGTGCGCGTGGCCTACACGGCGGGCGAGGCCATCGGGCCCGACCTCTTTGTGTTCTACCGCTCCATCGGCATCAACCTCAAGCAGTTGTACGGGTCCACCGAGACCTCGGTGTTCGTCTGCGTGCAGCCCGACGGGCAGGTGCGCGACGACACCGTCGGACCGCCCGTGGCCGGCGTGGAAATCCGCGTGGCCGACAACGGCGAGATCCTGGTCAAGAGCCCGGGCCTGTTCAAGGAGTACTACCGCAATCCGGACGCCACGGCCGAGGCGCGCAGCGCCGACGGCTGGTTCCACACGGGCGATGCCGGTTACCTGGACACCGACGGACAGCTAAAGATCATCGATCGCGCCAAGGACGTGGGCAAGCTGGCCAACGGCAGCCTCTTCGCGCCCAAGTACATCGAAAACAAGCTCAAGTTCTTCCAGCACATCAAGGAAGCGGTGGCGTTTGGCGCGAACCGCGAGGATGTGTGCGCGTTCATCAACATCGACCTGGAAGCCGTGGGCAACTGGGCCGAGCGCCGCGGCCTGGCCTACGCCGGCTACACCGACCTGGCGGGCAAGGACGAGGTCTATCAGCTCATTGCCGAATGCGTGGAACAGGTCAATGCGGACCTGGCGACCGATCCCAAGCTGGCGGCCTCGCAGATCAGCCGCTTCCTGATCCTGCACAAGGAACTGGACCCCGATGACGACGAGCTGACCCGCACGCGCAAGGTGCGCCGCGCCTTCATCGCGCAGAAGTATGGCGTGCTGATCGATGCGCTCTTTGGCGGCAAGCAGTCGCAGTTCATCGAGACCGAAGTGAAATTCGAAGACGGACGCACCGGCAAGATTTCGGCGGATCTGCGGATCTGCCCGGTCAAGACGTTTCCCGTCATCACCGCCCGAGCCGCGTAGAGATCATGAGCCATAACGACCGCGACCAGCGTATCGGCGATGTCATGCTGGACATGCAGAACATCTCCTTGTCTTTCGGCGGCGTCAAGGCGCTGACCGATATTTCCTTCAACGTGCGCGAGCACGAGATCCGCGCCATCATCGGGCCCAACGGCGCGGGCAAGAGCTCCATGCTCAACGTCATCAACGGCGTGTACACGCCGCAGCAAGGCGGCATTGAATTCCGCAACCAGCGGTTCTCGCGCATGAACCCGCGCCGCGCCGCCGAGATGGGCATCGCGCGCACGTTCCAGAACCTGGCGCTGTTCAAGGGCATGAGCGTGCTGGACAACATCATGACGGGCCGCAACCTGCGCATGAAGAGCGGCCTGCTGGCGCAGGCGTTTCGCCTGGGGCCTGCCGAGCGCGAGGAGATCCAGCATCGCGAGTTCGTCGAAAACATCATCGACTTCCTGGAAATCCAGGCCTACCGCAAGACGCCGGTCGGCCGCCTGCCCTACGGGCTGCAGAAGCGCGTCGACCTGGGCCGCGCGCTGGCAATGGAGCCGCGCCTGTTGCTGCTGGACGAGCCGATGGCCGGGATGAACATCGAGGAAAAGCAGGACATGAGCCGCTTCATCCTGGATGTGAACGATGAGTTCGGCACGACCATCGTGCTGATCGAACACGACATGGGCGTGGTCATGGACATCTCGGACCGCGTGGTCGTGCTGGACTACGGCAAGAAGATCGGCGACGGCAAGCCCGATGAAGTTCGGGCAAATGAAGACGTCATTCGCGCCTATCTCGGCGTGTCGCACTAAGCCGGACAACCCAAGGCGGAAAGACATGGGATTTTTTCTAGAGACCTTATTCGGCGGCCTGATGAGCGGCATGCTGTACGCGCTGATCGGCCTGGGATTCGTGCTGATCTTCAAGGCGTCCGGCGTCTTCAACTTTGCGCAGGGCGCGATGGTGCTGGTGGCGGCGCTGTCGATGGCGCGCTTTTCGGAATGGCTGCCGCGCTGGCTGGGCTTTGACAACATGATCCTGGCCAACGTGCTGGCATTCATTGTCAGCGCCATCGTGATGTTCCTGCTGGCCGTGGCGATCGAACGCTTCGTGCTGCGCCATCTGGTCAACCAGGAAGCCACCACGCTCCTGATGGCCACGCTGGGCATCAGCTATTTCCTGGACGGACTGGGCCAGATCACGTTCGGCAGCTCGGTGTATTCCATCAATGTCGGCATGCCCAAGGATCCGCTGTTGATCCTGGACTCGGTGTTCGAGGGGGGGCTGCTCATCAACCTGGAGGATCTGACCGCCGCGGTCATTGCGGCGCTGCTGGTGGCGGCGCTGGCGCTCTTCTTCCAGTACACCTCGACGGGCCGCGCGCTGCGCGCCGTGGCCGACGACCATCAGGCCGCGCAGTCGATCGGCATTCCGTTGAACCGCATCTGGGTGATCGTGTGGAGCGTGGCGGGTCTGGTGGCGCTGGTGGCCGGGATCATCTGGGGATCGAAGTTCGGCGTGCAGTTCACGTTGTCCACCGCCGCGCTGCGCGCGTTGCCGGTGGTGATCCTGGGCGGTTTGACGTCGGTGCCGGGCGCCATTCTGGGCGGGCTCATCATCGGGGTGGGGGAAAAGCTGTCCGAGGTGTATCTGGGGTCGCTGGTGGGCGGCGGCATCGAAATCTGGTTCGCCTATGTGCTGGCGCTGGTGTTCCTGCTGTTCCGTCCGCAAGGGCTGTTCGGCGAGAAGATCATCGACCGCGTCTAAGCCTGCGTCACCGAGGATAAAACATGTTCTATCGCGAAAACGGCCAATTCAAGACCAGCTATCGCGCTGACCAGCAGATCTTCCCGATCCGCCAGGATCGCGTCTTCATCTGGCTGCTGATGGCGGTGGCGTTCATCGCCGTGCCGGCGATGGCCAGCGACTATCTGCTGCGCGCCATCCTGATTCCGTTCCTGATCCTGGCGCTGGCCGCCGTGGGCCTGAACATCCTGGTCGGCTACTGCGGCCAGATCTCGCTGGGAACGGGCGCCTTCATGGCGGTGGGCGCGTATGCGGCGTGGAACTTCGGCGTGCGCTTTCCCGGCATGCCGCTGGTGGCGCAGATTCTCTTGGGGGGCTGCTTTGCCACCCTCGTCGGCGTGATCTTCGGCATCCCCAGCCTGCGCATCCGTGGCCTGTACCTCGCGGTGGCGACACTGGCCGCGCAGTTCTTCGTGGACTGGGCGTTCCTGCGCATCCCCTTCTTCACCAACTATTCGTCCTCGGGCAGCGTGTCGGTGCCGCCGCTCACGGCGTTCGGGCTGCCGGTGCAGAGCGCCATGGAGAAGTACCTGTTCGTGCTGATCCTGGTCGTCATCTTCAGCCTGCTGGCCAAGAACCTGGTGCGCGGCGCCATCGGCCGCCAATGGATGGCGATCCGCGACATGGACGTCGCCGCTTCCGTCATCGGCATCCGGCCCATGTACGCCAAGCTGACGGCGTTTGCGGTCAGTTCGTTCATCGTCGGCGTGGCCGGCGCCTTGTGGGGCTACATACACCTGGGTTCGTGGGAGCCGCTGGCGTTCGACCTGGGCCGCTCGTTCCAGCTGCTGTTCATGGTCATCATCGGCGGGCTGGGCTCGATCATCGGCAGCTTCTTTGGCGCCGCGTTCATCGTGCTGGTGCCCGTGGCGCTGTCCAACATCCCGCACATGCTGGGCCTGCCGCTGTCGGTGGACACCGCCGCCCACATCGAGCACATGGTGTTCGGCGCGCTGATCGTGTTCTTCCTGATCGCCGAGCCGCACGGCCTGGCGCGGCTGTGGAGCATCGGCAAGGAGAAGTTGAGGATCTGGCCGTTCCCGCACTGATCGTGTTTCGTTTTGATTTCCGTGGGTCCATCGCAGCACAACCGCGCTGGACCCCCGCCCCGAATACCCGGCTCAAGACCGGGCCAATCCCGGTGTCACAGGGTTGACCGACCCAAACACCACGCAGGAGGTAAATGGAGATGAAGCGTCTTAACCTGAAGTTGGCGGCAGCCTTGATGGCCGCAGCCGGCGCCGCAGGCGCCGTGGCCACGCCGGCAATGGCGGCCGAAGAGCAGTTCGTTCCGTTGCTGGTGTATCGCACGGGATCGTTCGCGCCGCTGGGCATTCCCTGGGCCGATGGCAAGCTGGATTACCTGAAGCTCGTGAACGAGCGCGATGGCGGCGTGAACGGCGTCAAGATCACGTACGAAGAATGCGAAACCGCCTACGCCACGGACCGCGGCGTGGAATGCTACGAGCGCCTGAAGGGCAAGGGCACCGGCGCATCGGGCTTCGACACGCAGTCCACCGGCATCACCTTCGCGGTCAGCGACAAGGCCATCGTCGACAAGGTGCCCGTGGAAACGATGGGCTACGGCCTGTCGCAATCGGTGGACGGCAGCGTGTTCGAGTGGAACTTCCCGCTCTTGGGCACGTACTGGACCGCCGCCGACGTGATGATCCAGGACATCGCCAAGAAAGAAGGCGGCATGGACAAGCTCAAGGGCAAGAAGATCGCCCTGGTCTATCACGACTCGCCGTACGGCAAGGAACCGATCCCGCTGCTGCAAAAGCGCGCGGCCAAGGAAGGCTTTGAATTGCTGCTGTACCCGGTGACGGCGCCGGGCGTGGAGCAGAAGTCCACCTGGCTGCAGATCCGCCAGGCGCGCCCGAACTACGTGCTGCTGTGGAGCGCGGGCATCATGACGCCCACCGCCATCCGCGAAGCGCAGGCCAGCGGCTATCCGCGCGACAAGATGTACGCGATCTGGTGGGCCGGCTCGGAAGGCGACGTCAAGGACCTGGGCGATGTCGCCAAGGGCTACAACGCCATCACCATCCACAACAGCGGCGCCGACAGCGACAAGGTCTACGACGATCTGAAGAAGTACGTCTACGACAAGGGCCAGGGCGCGGACAAGACCGGCAAGACCACGTTGGGCACCATCGCCCACACGCGCGGCATGATGATCTCGATGCTGCAGGTCGAAGCGATCCGCGCCGCGCAGGAGAAGTACGGCAAGGGCAAGGCGCTGACGCCGGAGCAGGTGCGCTGGGGCTTCGAGAACCTGGACCTGACGCAGGAAAAGCTCGACAAGCTGGGCTTTGGCCAGATCATGCGTCCGGTCAAGACCTCGTGCGCCAACCACAAGGGCGACGACTGGGCTCGCATCGTGCAATGGGACGGTTCCAAGTTCAAGGTCGTTTCCGACTGGTATCAGGCCGACAAGACGATCCTGGACCCGATGGTCAAGGAATCGGCGGCCAAGTACGCCAAGGAAAAGAACATTACGCCCCGCAAGTGTGAGTGATGCCCCTGGAGCGCCCGCGGCGGCCATGCCGCGGGTGCGCAACGCATGTTGATATGACCCGGCGGCCGGCTTTCCGGCCGGCCGCCGCCACGCTGCAGGAATGTTTATGAACGACGCCAATATTGCCGCCGCAGGCGCCCCGCCGGTGCTGCTCGATGTGAACGGCATCGAGGTGATCTACAACCACGTGATCCTGGTGCTCAAGGGCGTGTCCCTGCAGGTGCCGGAAGGCAGGATCGTGGCGCTGCTGGGCGCGAACGGCGCGGGCAAGACCACCACGCTGCGCGCGATCTCCAATCTGCTCAAGGGCGAGCGCGGCGACGTCACCAAAGGCCACATCCAGTACCGCGGCCAGCGCATCGAAAAGCTGACGCCGGCCGAGCTGGTCAAGCGCGGCGTCGTGCAGGTGATGGAAGGCCGGCACTGCTTCGCCCACCTCACCATCGAGGAAAACCTGCTGACCGGCGCCTATACGCGCAGCATGAGCCGCGGCGACACCGCCGCCGCGCTGGAACGGGTCTACCAGTATTTCCCGCGCTTGAAGCAGCGCCGCACCAGCCAGTCCGGATACACCTCGGGCGGCGAGCAGCAGATGACCGCGATCGGCCGCGCGCTGATGGCCAACCCGAACATGATCCTGCTGGATGAACCGTCGATGGGTCTTGCGCCGCAGATCGTCGAAGAAATCTTCGAGATCGTGCGCGACCTGAACCAGCGCGAGCGCGTGAGCTTCCTGTTGGCCGAGCAGAACACCAACATCGCCCTGCGCTACGCCGATTACGGCTACATCCTGGAGAACGGGCGCGTGATGATGGACGGCGCCGCGTCCGACCTGGCGCAGAACGAGGACGTGAAGGAGTTTTACCTGGGCATCTCCAGCGGCGAGCGCAAGAGTTTCCGGGACAACAAGTTCTACCGCCGCCGCAAACGCTGGCTGGCCTGATTTCCGACGCGGGCAAGCCAGCGCTTGCCGCATGGCGCCGGCAACGGCGCCGCCAACCGGCACACGAGAAGGTGCGATTCCATGTCCGAGTTTTTCGATGACCTCGAAACCCGAGCGCCCGAGCAACGCGAGCGCGATCTGATGGCGGCCCTGCCAGGGGCGATTGCGCGGGCCATCGCGCGCGCGCCGGCCATCGCCGAGCAATTGCTCGGCGTGGACCCGGCCACGGTCACCTCGCGCGAGGCGCTGGCCCGGCTGCCAGTGCTGCGCAAGCACGAATTGCTTGAACGCCAGCAGCACAGCCGCGATGACGCCGCCCGGCCCGCTGGGCCCGCCAAGGCTTTCGGCGGCTTTTCCGCGATCGGCTGGGGCGAAGCGATGCGGGTGTTTGCCTCGCCGGGCCCGATCTACGAACCGGAAAGCGCGCGCTCGGATTACTGGCGCTTTGCGCGCGCCCTGTACGCGGCGGGCTTTCGCGCCGGCGAACTGGCCTACAACTGCTTTTCCTATCACTTCACGCCGGCCGGCTCGATGATGGAGACGGCCGCCCATGCGGTGGGCTGCACCGTATTCCCCGGCGGCACTGGACAGACCGAACAGCAGGTGCGCGCGATTCAGGACCTGTCGCCCAGCGGCTACACCGGCACGCCCAGCTTCCTGAAGATCATTCTGGAAAAATCCGATGAACTGGGCGTGAAGCTCGATTCGCTGCGCCGCGCGCTGGTTTCCGGAGAGGCCTTCCCGCCCTCGCTGCGCGACTGGCTGGCGGCGCGCGGCATCGACGGCTACCAGGCATACGGCAGCGCCGACCTGGGCATGATCGCTTTCGAGACGCCTGCCCGCGAGGGGTTGGTGGTGGGCGAAGACATCATCGTCGAAATCGTGCGTCCGGGCACCGGCGAGCCCGTGCGCGACGGCGAAGTCGGCGAGGTCGTGGTGACCACGCTGAACCCCGATTACCCGCTGGTGCGGTTCGGCACCGGCGACCTGTCGGCGGTGATGCCGGGCATTTCGCCGTGCGGGCGCACCAACACCCGCATCAAGGGCTGGATGGGGCGCGCCGACCAGACGACCAAGGTGCGCGGCATGTTCGTGCACCCCTCGCAGGTGGCTGACGTGGTCCGGCGGCATCCGGAAATCCTGCGGGCGCGGCTGGTCATCAGCGGCAGCACGGGCTCGGACCGCATGGTGCTCAAGGTGGAGTCGCGCGAGCAGAACGATGACCTGGCCAAGCGCATCGCCGATTCGGCGCGCGACGTGACCAAGCTGCGCGCCGATGTGCAATGGGTGGACGCAGGCGGCCTGCCGAACGACGGCAAGGTGATCGACGACATCCGCACGTACGAGTAAGGCGGCGGACGCGGGGTCAGGCCCCGCCGCGCCGGGCGCGTTCGATGATGGCGTGGATCGCCATCCCCGCAAGCATGGCGACCACAAAAATGCCGGCCTCGCCGATGCCGGCCGCCGCGGCGACGACGGCGGGGCCGGGACAGAATCCCGCCACGCCCCAGCCCACGCCAAACGCCAGGCTGCCGCCGGCCAGACGCCAGTCCAGCTGCGTGGCCTGCGGCCAGCGCATGGGTTCGCCCGACAGGCTGGCGCGGCGGCGACGCAAGAGCGCAAATCCGATGCTGGCCACGACGACGGCGCCGCCCATCACAAACGCCAGGGTGGGATTCCACAAGCCCGCCAGGTCCAGAAATCCCAACACGCGCGCAGGGTCGGCAAGTCCCGACACCAACAGGCCGAATCCGAAGACGAGCCCGGCGGCAAAAGCGTAGATCGCAGCCATGTCAGCCTCCCACCGCGTGGCGCAAGACGTAGACCGTCACGAATCCGGCCGCCATGAAGATTGCCGTCGCGACGAACGAACGGCGAGATCCGCGGGACAGGCCGCAGACGCCGTGGCCGCTGGTGCAGCCGGACCCGTATCGCGTGCCGATCCCGACGAGCAGGCCGGCCACGATCAGCCGGGGCGTGCTGGCATCGACGGTGATGGACGGCAGAGTGGCGAACAGCCGGTAGACCCACGGCGCGGCGCACAGTCCCAGCAGGAAGGCCACGCGCCAACCGTCGCCTCGCGTCGGGGTGAAAAGACCGCCCACGATGCCGCTGATGCCGGCAATGCGCCCGGCGCCCAGCATCAGCAAGACCGCGCCGGCGCCGATAAGAAGCCCCCCCGCCGTGCCGGCGAGCGGCGTAAAGGCAGACCAGTCCACGTTCATTTGAGGGACTCCAGTGCGCGTCCGCAGTACAGGCTGGACAAGGTTTTCATCACCTGGCTGACCTCGAAACTGGCCATCTGGTAGTAGACGTACTTGCCTTCGCGCCGCGTGACGACGAGTCCTTCGTCGCGCAGCACGCCAAGCTGCTGCGAGAGCGTGGGCTGGCGGATGCCGGTCAGCGATTCCAGCTCGCCGACGTTGCGTTCATGGTGGACCAGCTGGCACAAGAGGAGCAAGCGGTCTTCGTTGGCCAGGGCCTTGAGCAGCGTGCAGGCCTGGGAGGCCGATTCACGCAGGGAGGAGACTTCACATTCGGTAAGCGGGGCATTCATGGCGGGGCGCTGACAGTGGAGGAAAACGAGGCAACAGCGTCGTCATTATATTTCTGAATAAACTATTCGCAAATATTATTTTTTTACGTAAACTGTTCCGACGTGCCCGCCCACCATTCCCGAGCCCCCATGAATCCGCACATCCAGGCCTTTTTTGACACTGTCACCTCGACCATCACCTACGTCGTTCACGAGGCAGGGCCCGGCGGCGCCTGCGCCATCATCGATTCGGTGCTGGACTTCGACCCCAAATCGGGCCGCACCAGCACCGCCAACGCGGACCGCGTGGCCGACTATGTCCGCGAGCGGGGGCTGCGGACGGTCTGGCTGCTGGAGACCCACGCCCACGCCGATCACCTGTCCGCCGCGCCCTATCTGCAACGGCAGCTGGGCGGCGTCATCGCCATCGGCCAAAGCATCCGCAGCGTGCAGGGCGTGTTCAAGAAGATCCTGAACCTGGAGCCGGCCTTTCAGCTCGATGGATCGCAGTTCGGCCATCTGTTCGCCGACGGCGAGACCTTTCAGATCGGCGCGCTGACCGCCACGGCGGTGCACGTGCCGGGACACACGCCAGCCGACATGGCCTACCTGATCGGCGACGCAGCGTTTGTGGGCGACACGCTGTTCATGCCCGATGTCGGCACGGCGCGCTGCGATTTCCCGGGCGGCGATGCGCACCTGCTGTACCAGTCGATCCGGCGCCTCTTGAGCCTGCCCGACGACACGCGCCTCTTCATGTGTCACGACTATCCGCCCGAGGGCCGCGACGCCGCCTGGCAGACCACCGTGGCCGACCAGCGCCGCGGCAACATCCACGTGCGCGATGGCATCACCGAAGATGAATTCGTCGCCATGCGCACCCGGCGGGACGCGACACTGTCGATGCCCACACTGATCCTGCCCGCCATCCAGGTGAACATCCGCGCGGGACATTTCCCGCCGGCCGAGGACAACGGCGTGCGGTATCTGAAGATTCCCGTCAATGCGCTTTGACACCTGGCCGCGGCGCACTTGCGCCGCACGGCCATATCCCGCAAGATCGCCCGATCGCAGCAACCCGATCCGACGCATCCATGTTCGCCGAAGCCGAAGCAGACCCTACCCTCTCCAAAGATGAATTCAAGGCGCTGGAAACGCGGCTGCGGGTCGGACTGCTGAATGCGCAGTACGAACGCCTGCGCCAGGCCGACAAGACGCTTCTGGTCGTCGTGGCGGGCATCGACGGGG
Organism: Achromobacter sp. JD417; assembly: GCF_041879325.1. Classification (NCBI taxonomy): domain Bacteria; kingdom Pseudomonadati; phylum Pseudomonadota; class Betaproteobacteria; order Burkholderiales; family Alcaligenaceae; genus Achromobacter; species Achromobacter sp. JD417. The sequence continues at coordinate 5,941,772 of NZ_CP087159.1, forward strand.
CCGGCAAGGGCGCCACGATCAACCTGCTCAACGAATGGATGGATCCGCGCCACATCCGCACGCTGGCCTATGGGCCGCGCGAAGGCGACGAACTGGATCGTCCGCCCTTGTGGCGCTACTGGCGCGATCTGCCGCCCAAGGGCAGCACCGGCATCGTGTTCGGCTCCTGGTACACGCCGCTGGTCATCGAAGCCGTGCGCAAAAAGCCCAATGCAGACGCCATCGAGGCCCATGCCGCCGCCATCATGCGCTTTGAAACGATGCTGGCCTCGGAAGGCGTACAGATCGTCAAGCTGTGGTTCCACCTGTCGGCCAAGGCGCAAAAGGAACGGGCGCAGCGCCTGCTCGCCAGTCCCGAGACCGCGTGGCAGGTCAGCCCGGTCGACATGAAGGTCAACAAGCGTTTCGACCGCATCCGGTCGGGTGCGCACGTCGTGCTCAATCACACGGACTGCGGTCACGCGCCCTGGGTGGTGATCCCCAGCGCCGACGAGAACATGCGCACCGCGCGCACGGCCGAAGCGGTGCTGACGGCGCTGCGCCGGCGCGGCGTGCCGCGCCTGCCGCCCGCCTTCGTGGCGCATTCCAGCACGACGCGCATCGTCGACCGCCTGGGCAAGCTGGACTATGACGCCAAGGTCGAGAAGGAAGACTACGAATCCGAACTCGGCCTGCTGCAAGGCCGGCTGGCGCTCGCCGCCCGCTCCGACAAGTTCAAGGATCGCTCGCTGATCCTGGTGTTTGAAGGTCAGGATGCGGCCGGCAAGGGCGGCGCCATCCGCCGCGTCACGCACGCGCTGGACGCCCGGCAATTCGACATCACGCCCGTGTCCGCGCCCAGCTCGGAAGAATTGGCCCGTCCCTACCTGTGGCGGTTCTGGCGCCGCATTCCCCGCCATGGCCGGATCGCGCTCTTTGACCGCTCGTGGTATGGCCGCGTGCTGGTCGAGCGGGTCGAGAAGCTGATTCCCCCCGCCAAGTGGCGCCGGGCTTACGCAGAGATCAACGACTTCGAAGAACAGCTGGCGGCCAGCGGCGCGTTGGTGCTCAAGTTCTGGCTGGCGGTCACGCCCGACGAACAGCTCGCCCGCTTTCGCGAACGCGAAAAATCGCCGTTCAAGAATTTCAAGATCACGCCCGACGACTGGCGTAACCGCGACAAGTGGGCCGAGTACGCGGCGGCGGCCAACGAGATGATGATGCGGACCGACGTGCCCCACGCGCCCTGGCATCTGGTGTCGGCCAACGACAAGCGTTACGCTCGGCTGCAAGTGCTGCGGCATATCGTCGAAGCCATGGAAAACCAACTCTGAATTCCGCCAGGAGGCTCCGCCCCATGAGTACCGCAGATATCCGTCCCATCGTTGCCGCTGACTTCGACGCATGGCTGCCGCTGTGGAAGGGCTACCAGGACTTCTACCGCGTCAGCATCGACGACGCCGTCACGCGCAACACGTGGGCGCGCTTTCTGGATCCGGCCGAGCCCATGCACGCGGCGCTGGCCTACGAAAGCGGCCGCGCGGTGGGCTTGGTGCACTGGATCTTCCACCGCTCCACCTGGACCGCGGGCGATTACTGCTATTTGCAGGATCTGTATGTGGACCAGGAGGCGCGCGGCACGGGCGCCGGGCGCAAGCTGATCGAACACGTCTACGCCGAAGCCGCCGCGGCCAATTGCGCCCGCGTCTATTGGCTGACGCACGAAACCAACGCGACCGCCATGCAGCTCTACGACCGCATTGCCGACCGGTCCGGCTTCATCCAGTACCGCAAGGTGATGGCTTGAGCGCGCGCGATCCCAACTGTCCGCTGTGCCAGGAAGACGGCGGCACGCTCTTGTGGCGGGGACCGCACCTGCGCATCATCGAGGTCGAGGACCCCGACTATCCGGGGTTTACGCGGGTGATCTGGAACGCTCACCTGGCCGAGATGACCAGCCTGTCCACGCACGGGCGCGACCTGCTCATGCGGGCGGTGTATGTGGTCGAGGAGACGCAGCAGGCGATCCTGACGCCCGACAAGGTCAACCTGGCATCGCTTGGCAACATGGTGCCGCATCTGCATTGGCACGTGATCCCGCGTTGGCGCGGCGACCGGCATTTTCCGGATCCGATCTGGGCGGCGCCGCGCATCGCGCCGGGCGCCGAGCCCGATTCCTGGAAGCGCCGGCAAGAAGCAGTGTCGGCCCTGCTGCCGCGCTACCGCGACCGTCTGGTCGAAGCGATGAACGCGCTGCTGTGGCATTGAGCGGTCCAGCGCACTGACCGTTTTACCGCACTGGGCTTTCTACCGCACTGACCGTTCTACGGCATCGAGCCGCTGGGCGCCGCGGGGGCCCGCCCCCGCCGTTCTCCCAGCCAGCGTGCGTAGGCCGCTTCGACCAACTGCGCCGCGCGGTCGACGCTGAAAAGCCCCTGCCCCCGAATGAGCTCCCGGCCCGCTTCGCCCATGCGGCGGCGGCGTTCGGGGTCGGCCAGCAGGCTTTCCAGCGCGGCGGCCAACGCGGCGGGATCGCGCGGCGGCACCAGCAGGCCGGTCACGCCCGCCTGCATGGTTTCGGGAACGCCCCCCACGTCCGTGCCAATCACGGGCACGCCCATGGCGGCAGCTTCGACAAATGCCGTGCCGAAGGCTTCGCGATGGGTCGGCAAGGCGAACACGTCAAACGCCTGCAGCACGTTGCCGATGTCATGCCGCCGGCCCAGAAAGTGCACGCGGGACGCCAGGCCCAGCGCCTGAACCTGTCCCTTCAGACGCTCGAACACCGGCATGCCGTCCCCGGCCAGCACCAGATGGGCTTGCGGAAACGCGGCCAGCACGCGCTGGAAGGCGTCGATCAGGTCGGCATGGCCCTTTTCCGTGCGCATGACGGCCACACAGCCCACGACCAGCGCATCGCCCGGCAGGCCGAGTTCCTGGCGCAGGCTGCCCTTGCCGTCGCCTTCGGGCAACACAATCGGCGAATGGATGGTGGCGACGGCCTCGGGCGGCGCGCCGCCATCCAGCAATTGGCGTTGCACGTGCCGGCTCACGGCGATGACGCGGTGGGCCAGCCACGTGTAGGCGTACAGCGAGTTGATCGGCTTGGCCAGGTGACGGGTGCGCACGATGAGCGGGGTGCGGGCAAGGCGCGCGCCCATTGCCGCGCGCACCGTGTCGCTGCGGCTGTGCGTGTTGACCACGTCGAAGCGGCCGCGCGCCGCCACGCGCCGCACGAACGCCACGCTGCGCACGAAATTGACGGCGCCGTCCATGTTCACGGTGTGCACGGTGAACCCGGCGTCGCGAAGCCGCTGCGCCAGTTCGGCGTGCGGCTGGCAGACCGCTTCCAGGTGATGGCCGCGCTCGCGCATGGCGACCATCTCCTTATAGATACAGAATTCCTGGCCGCCAAAGGCCGTGGCGGCTTCCGTATGCAGGATGCGCAAGGGGCCGCCGGTCCCGGCGTGGCTAGCGGGAAGATCGTCGGAATTCAGCATGGGCGGAGCAGCGGGCTGCTGCAGGCGATTTGCGCAGGGGCCTGCCGATGCCGGCAAAGGGTGTCGGCGGTGCCAGGCAAGGCAAGGAGGACGGGATGATGGCGTGGCGGCATGACGGCAAGGGGCGCCAGGCAGCCTGGCCAAGCCACGACTGTTGGGCGTGGGTTCAAAAAGGCCGACTGGGTCGGCCTCCAACGGAGTTGTTACATAGAATTTAAGCGAATGTAAACCACAACGCCGCAGCCCGACAAGCCTCTCTGTCGCCAGGCGGGAACACAGCCCGCAGATGACGTGACTTCGGTGGCAATAGACCTCGATTTCAGGGAAGAAAGACGCAAGTTGTGTACATTCAGTTACCGTTCAGGTTCTTGCCATGGCGGCTCAACGACGTGCGAGCTGACCGCGCGTGTGGCCTTGGCCGCTCGGCCCGTGAAGTAGACTGTCCGCACCCACGGCGCAGGAGTCGGCATGAAAACGTCCCGCATCATCGTGCAGCGCGTTTACGAAGGCACCGGTCCGCAAGGGCATTACCTTGCCCTCGTCGACCGCATGTGGCCTCGCGGCCTGCGCCGCGCGGACCTCGGCCTGGACGAATGGGCCCGCGACATCGCCCCCAGCGCTGAACTGTGCAAATGGTTCAGCCACGTCGAGGAACGCTGGGACGCATTCCGCGCCAAGTACCTGGCCGAACTGGCCACGCCCGAGCAGCAAGCGCGCATGGCAGCCCTGCTGGAGGCCGCGGGCGATCGCCCCCTGACCCTGCTGTACGGTGCGCGCAACACCGAACACAATCAGGCCGTGGTGCTGCGCGACGCGCTCCTGGAATTCGCCCGCCATCACCGCAAGCGCGCGGCCTGAATTCCCCGCTGTCTTGGTACGCTTATGCCCCGCCGGCGCCGCGCATCCACGCGCGCGCGAGGCGACGCCTAAGAGGAATTTCATGTCTTTCAGCTCCGACGCCTGGACCCGCAACGCTGCGCTCTATGAAAAGACGCGCGACATGCCGTTCAACCGCGAACTGGCCAGCGGCCAGCTTGCCGAGGACGCGTTCAAGCACTACATGATCCAGGACGCGCACTATCTGGTCGCGTTTGGACGCGCGCTGGCCATTGCCGCTGCCAAGGCCGACGACGCAGACGGCGTCGTGCAGTTTGCCGAAGCCGCCAAGGGCGCCGTCGTGGCCGAACGCAGCCTGCATGCCGGTTTCATGCAACAGTTCGGCATCGACGCGGCCACGTTCGAGGCCACGCCGCTGACGCCGGCGAGCCATCACTACACCAGCTTCCTCATCGCCACCGCCTGGAGCGCACCCTATCCGGTCGCCCTGGCTGCCCTGCTCCCCTGCTTCTGGATCTACGCGGAGATCGGGCGCGACATCCACGCGCGCGCCGTTCGGCCCAATCCGTACGCCGCCTGGATCGACACCTACGCCGGCGATGACTTCCACGCGCTGGTCCGCGCGGTGATCGCCACCGTGGATCGGGCCGCCCAAACCGCCTCGCCGCAGACCGTGGAAGCGATGCACCAGGCCTATACGCACGCCGCCCAACTGGAATGGATGTTCTGGGACTCGGCGCACCGGCAGGCCGGCTGGCCGGTCTGAACGGGCGAGAGGCACCGGTCGGGCTGACCGGCGGATATGCCAAAATCGCGCCCATGCCGACCGACAACCGCCTTACGCCCAACGCCCTGGCCACGCAGGCCGGGCAACTGCCCGCCGCCTGGCAGGCCGCCCTGTCCGCCGACCCCGCCGTGGCCGCAGCCCTTGCCGCCGCGACCAGCCATGTGGAAGCGCGCCTGGCGCAGGGCGCCGTGGTGTATCCCGCCACGCCCTTTCGCGCCTTGCAAGGCCTGGCGCCCTCGGACGTACGGGTCGTGATCCTGGGCCAGGACCCCTACCACGGCCCCGGCCAGGCGCAGGGGCTGGCGTTCTCGGTGCCGGACGACTGCAAGCGCCCCCCCAGCCTGCGCAACATCTTCAACGAGATTGCGCGCGACTATCCGGACCTGGGCGTTCCGGCGGGCAATGACCTCACCGCCTGGGCCGAGCAGGGCGTGCTGCTGCTGAACACGGCGCTCACCGTGGAAGACGGCCAGCCCGCGTCGCACGCCAAACGCGGCTGGGAAACGGTGACCGATGCCCTCATCAAGCTCGTCGCGCGCGATCCGTCGCCCAAGGTGTTCATGCTGTGGGGCGCCCACGCCCAGGCCAAGCGGCTGTTGCTGCCGCCCGACAGCGGCCATCTGGTGCTGATGTCCAATCACCCTTCCCCGCTGTCCGCCCGGCGCCCCCCGGTGCCGTTCCTGGGCTGCGGTCATTTCCGGGCCACCAACGCGTGGCTGGAAAACCAAGGGAAAAACCCTATTGATTGGGGGCTGGACAAAAAAATAATTCCCTTGCAGGGTGAATTCAGGTTATGATCGCCGCACTGCACAAAACGAGTTCGGCATTTACCGCCTTGATTTAGCGGAATTTTTTGCAGTCCGCCGGGAAACCAACCCCCGGCCTCATGCCGAACTATCATCGATTCCTGACCCCTTTCCTTTCGCCCTGCGTTCCATCAGTACAAGAGAACGCGCCACGCGCATGGTTGATCCGGTCGGCACGATGCTCCATCAACCGTCGCCTGGATCCGGCCGCCTAATCCCCTGGCCCGACCAAGCACTGCGTCGCATTGATTGCGGCAAGGGAAAGTAATGTCTTTCGAAACCCTGGGTCTCGCGCCCGCCCTGTTGTCGGCCGTTCAAGAAGCTGGCTTCACCACCCCCACCACCGTTCAAGCCGCCGCCATTCCGCAAGCGCTGGCCGGCCATGACCTGATGGTGTCCTCGCAGACCGGCAGCGGCAAGACCGCGGCCTTCATGCTGCCCGCCCTGCACCGCATTGCCCAGATGCCCGCCAACAAGGGCGTCGGCGTGCAAGTGCTGGTGCTGACCCCGACCCGCGAACTGGCCCTGCAAGTCACGGACGCCACCGCCACCTACGGCCGCAAGCTGGCCGACCTGCGCACCGCGACCGTCGTGGGCGGCATGCCCTACGGCGCGCAACTGAAGGCGCTGTCGCGCCGCGTCGACGTGCTGGTCGCCACCCCCGGCCGCCTGATCGATCACCTGCAATCGGGCCGCGTCAAGCTCAACACCGTGCACACCCTGGTGCTGGACGAAGCCGACCGCATGCTGGACATGGGCTTCATCGAAGATATCGAGACCATCATCGAGCGCCTGCCGCAAGAGCGCCAGACGCTGCTGTTCTCGGCCACCCTGGACGGCACCGTTGCCAAGCTGGCCGCGCGCATGATGCGCGAGCCGCAGCGCATCGAGATCGCCGGCGCCAAGGAAAAGCACACCAACATCACGCAAAGCCTGCTGTACGCGGACGACGCCAGCCACAAGATGCAGCTGCTGGACCACGTGCTGCGCGACGCCTCGCTGGATCAGGCCATCGTCTTCACGTCGACCAAGCGCGGCGCGGACGACCTGGCCGACCGCCTGGCCGACCAGGGCTTTGCCGCCGCCGCCCTGCACGGCGACATGAACCAGCGCCAGCGCACCCGCACGCTGTCGCAACTGCAACGCGGCCAGTTGCGCATCCTGGTGGCCACCGACGTGGCCGCCCGCGGCATCGACGTGCAAGGCATCAGCCACGCCGTCAACTTCGACCTGCCGATGCAGGCTGAAGACTACGTGCACCGCATCGGCCGTACGGGCCGCGCCGGCCGCAGCGGCCTGGCGTTCACGCTGGCCACGCATTCCGAGCGCCACAAGGTCCGCCGCATCGAGCACTACATTGGCCAGTCGATCACGCCTGAAGTGATCGCCGGTCTGGAACCCAAGCGCACCCCGCGTCCGTCCACCGGTGGCGGCGGCGGCAAGCCCTTTGGCAAGCCTTTCGGCAAGCGTCCCGGCGGCTTCGGCGGTTCGCGCCATGCGTCGGGCGGCTTTGCCGGCAACCGCGACGGCGGCCGCGATGGCGCCCCGCGTGAAGGCCGTTCCTTCGGCGGCCCGCGTGGCGAATTCAAGCCGCGCGACGGCGGCTACCAGGGCAACCGCTCCTTTGAAGACCGTCCGTTCGGCGACCGCCCGCAGCGTTCGTTTGGCGACCGTCCCAGCTTCGGCGATCGTCCGCAGCGCGAAGGCGGCTACCAGGGCAATCGCCCCTTCGGCGACCGTCCCCAGCGTGAAGGCGGCTTCCGTGGCGGCGACCGCGATTCGCGTCCCAGCTTTGGCGACCGCCCCAGCTACGGCGACCGTCCCCAGCGCGACGCCCGTCCGTTCAGCGAGCGCGGCCCCCGTGAAGGCGGTTTCCGCGGTGGCGATCGCGACGCGCGTCCCAGCTTTGGCGACCGTCCCAGCTTCGGCGACCGTCCCCAGCGCGAAGGCGGCTTCCGTGGCGGCGATCGTCCCGAAGTCGGCTTCCGTGGCAAGCCCTCGTTCGACAAGCGCCCCGGCGGTCCCGCCAAGCGTTTCACCAAGTCGACCGATCGCCGCGGCTAATCTGTCCGTCTGATCCGAAAAAAGCCCCGCGGCCATGCTGCGGGGCTTTTTTTTGGGAAAATGCCGGTTTGCGCCAGTACCATCCGCTCATGCAACGCCCCGCCCCCGCCAATCTTCCGCCCCTGTCCCCCGCCGCACGCGAACACAGCGACGCCACGGCCGCCCACCTGCGCGCCGCCATCGCGGCGAGCGGCGGCTGGCTGCCGTTCGATCACTGGATGGCCGAGGCCCTTTACGCGCCGGGACTGGGCTATTACGCGGCGGGCAACGTCAAGCTGGCCGATGCCGACGACGGCGGCAAGACGCCCGCCGGCGACTTCGTGACCGCGCCGCAGCTCACGCCGCTGTTCTCGCGCACGCTGGCGCGCCAGGCGGCCGAGGTGCTGCGTCAGACGGACACGCGCGCCGTGCTGGAATTCGGGGCCGGCACCGGCGCGCTCGCCGAGGGCGTGCTGCGCGAACTGGACGCGTTGGGGCTGTCCGACACGCGCTATCTGATTCTGGAAGTGTCGGCGGACCTGCGCGCGCGCCAGGCCGAACGGCTGGCGCCCTTCGGCGACCGGGTGCAATGGCTGGACGCCCTGCCCCACGCGTTTTCCGGATGCGTGCTGGCCAACGAAGTGCTGGACGCGATGCCGGTTTCCCTTTTTGTCTGGAGCGACGCCGGCCAGGTGCTGGAACGCGGCGTGGCGGCGGACGCCGACGGCGGTTTCTCGTGGGAAGATCGCCCCGCCCCGGCCACCCTCGCGGCCGCGGTCGCGGCGCGCATGCCGGCACTGCCGGGCTACGTGTCGGAAATCAATCTGCAGGGCGAGGCGTGGATCGCGGCGATGGGCAGCTGGCTGGAACGCGGCGCGGCGCTGCTGGTGGACTATGGCTTTCCGCGCAGCGAGTACTACCACCCGCAGCGCGCGGGCGGCACGCTGATGTGCCACCTGCGGCACCACGCGCACGGCGACCCGTTCACCGCGCCGGGCCTGCAGGACATCACGGCGCACGTGGATTTCACCGCGATGGCGGACGCGGCGCTGGCGGCGGGAATGCAGGTGCTGGGCTACACGTCGCAGGCGCGCTTCCTGATGAACGCGGGCCTCATGGACCTGCTGGCCGGACTGGATCCGTCCGATGCGCAGGCCTACGCGCAGGCGGTGGCGCCCGTGCAGAAGCTGCTGTCGGAGGCGGAGATGGGCGAGTTGTTCAAGGTGCTGGCCGTCGGCCGCGGCATGACGGCGCCGTTGAGCGGGTTCTCGCGCGGCGACCGGCTGGGCAAGCTGTAGCGCGGAAGCCGGATCAGACCGCCTGCAAATCGGCCAGACGCGCCAGGCGCGCCTGGCGCACGCTTTCCTTGATGCGCGCCGGCTCGCCCGCGCAAGCCTTGGCGATGGCGCCCGCGTCCACGCCCCGCACCGCCGCCACCCGCGATTGCCACGCGGGAAGGTCCACCGCGCGCAACACGGCCGCGGCATCCAACAGTTCAAAAAAGCGTTCCGGCTTGCGCAAGGCATCGGCGCGCTCCATCAGCGCCAACTGCGCATCGGCCCTGCCCGGGCCATCCGGCATGCCATCCGGCATGCCATCCTGCGCACCCAATGCGTCGAGGACTTCAGGCAAGAGTCGCGCGTAGTCGTTGCATTCCGTGGGCACGCGCATCCGCCGTCCCAGCGCTTCGCGCTTCGGCGTCAGGCGGCACATCAGCGCATAGCGGCTTGCCAGCGGCAAGCCCTGCTGCGCGGCGCGATCCAACTGCGCAGCCACTTCGTCCACGCCCTGCAATTCGGGCATCACGCGCGCCAACGCGCCGGATTCGTTCAGCACGCCCAGCATGCGCGAAGGCGCCTGCGCCATCAGGCCGCGCGACAATTCCTTCCAGACGCGTTCGGCCACCAGCGCATCGGCCTCGCCGGCCTCGACCATGCGGCGGCACAGCGCCATCGTTTCCGGCGCAATGCTGAAATCGCCAAAGCGCGCGGCAAAGCGGGCGAGGCGCAGGATGCGTACGGGATCCTCTTCGAACGCATCGCCCACATGACGAAAGACCCGGGCGCGCAGGTCGTCCGCGCCGCCCAGCGGGTCCACGAGCCGGCCGTCTTCGTCCTGGGCAATGGCATTCACCGTCAGGTCACGCCGGCGCAGGTCGTCCTCCAGCGTGACGTCCGCGCCCGTGTAGAAGGTGAAGCCCTTGTAGCCGCGCCCCGACTTGCGTTCGGTGCGCGCCAGGGCATATTCCTCTTTGGTGCGGGGGTGCAGGAAGACGGGGAAATCGCCGCCGACGGGGATGAAGCCGCGGCCGGTCATGTCTTCGGGCGTGGCGCCCACCACGACCCAATCGTGATCGCCGTGCGGCAGGCCGAGCAGCGCATCTCGCACCGCGCCGCCAACGATATAGGCGCGCAGGCCTTCGGTCGCCGGATCGCGCGTCATGGCGCGGCGGCGGTTTCGGTGCCTGCCGGCACGACGTTGCCCAGGCGCTCCTTCAGCGATTGCGGCTGGCCGGTGAACATGGCCGCGTAATACGTGGCGTTGGACATCACGTTCTTGACGTAGATGCGGGTTTCGGTGAACGGAATGGTCTCGGCAAAGATGGCGCCTTCGACGGGATGCGTGAACGTCGAACGCCAATTGCGCGGCCGGCCCGGACCTGCGTTGTAACCGGCGCTGGCCAGCATCTGCGAGCCGTCCAGGCCGCGCAGCACGATGTTCAGGTAGTTGGTGCCAAGCTCGGTGTTGGTGTCGAAATCGTTGACGCTGGCCGGCGTGAAGTCGCTCATGCCGATCTTGCCGGCCACCCACTTGGCCGTGGCGGGCATGAGCTGCATCAGCCCCGAGGCGCCCACGTGCGAGCGCGCATCCATGATGAAGCGCGATTCCTGGCGGATCAGCCCGTACACCCAGGCCGGATCCAGCGCGATGGCATTGGCCTTGGCGGTAACGCGGCCCTCGAACGGCGCGATGAAGCGCTGGCTGAAGTCGAATTCCTTTTCGGTGCGGTCCGACGTGTTGACCACGCGGTCGTAGATGTTCTCGGCGCGGGCCAGCTCGGCGGCGGCCAACAGCTGGCGGTCGCTCATGCCGCGCAGCGTGAAGTTCCACTCGGGCACGGCTTCGGCGCGCCAGCCCAGGCGGAACAGCAGCACGGCGCGTTGCAGGCCCGGATTGGCGCGGGCCTCGGCGATCTCGCGATCGCTGATGGGCGCGGGACGCGGCGGCACATTGATGCGGCGGCCCAGCTCTTCCGCGGCCAGCTGGCCGTAGAAATCAAAGCGGTCGGCGATGCTGGCGTAGGCGGCCTGCGCCTTGTCCTTGTTGCCCGTCGCGGCCTGCCCGCGGGCCTTCCAGTACACCCAGACCGTCTCGGCCTGTTGCGAAGGCGGCATTTCGTCGATGGATTCGATGACCCACTTCCAGTCGATTTTCGGCTGGCGCAACGCGGCGCGCACCTTCCAGGCGGCGTTGTATTCGGTCATGCGGATATGGCCCGCCTCGCGGTACCAATCGTTCGCCCGGCTGTCCAGGCCCAGCGCGGCGGTCAGCGCGTACTGGCCGCGCACCCAGGCCAGGTTCGACTTGGACATCGACTTGGCCCATTCCCGGCGCAGGTAGGAGTCGGCGACGCTGACGTCCGAGCGCGCCAGGCGGGCCAGCGCGATCGTGACCAGTTCCTTTTCGTTGCGACCCACGGGCATGCGGTCCTGCCGCGTCAGCCACTTCATGGGGTCTTTCATGATGACGTCGTAGGTCTTCACGTCGCGCGGTTCGAACATGTACTGCACGAACTTGCGCGCATCGGTGGTCTTGTTGGCCTCGATGGCATCGCGCAGCTGCGGCTCGAGCTGCTCCCAGCCCAGGATGCCGTCGGCCACGAGCTGGTCGTACAGCGCCCAGCACGCGCTGCCGGGCGAGAACACGGCCATCGCCTGCGCGGCCGTGGCGCGCTGGCCGGTCATGTGCTTGCCGTCCAGGATGGCGCATTCGATCTGCGCGTTGCTGTTTTTGACGGGCGCCAGCTTGCGCACCGTTTCGAAGTCGCCGCTGCGGGCGGCGGCGAGCAGCCAGTCGCCGCGCAGGCGGTCGGCCAGGTAGGCGTCGCCATTGCTGTTGATGAACTGCTGCAGCGCCGCCACGGGCCGGCCCGAGGCGGGCGGCGTCCAGAGCTGATAGCGCAGCAGCCAGTATTCCGGATACATGCCCAGCGGGTCGCCCTTGGCCTGCGGCACCAGGGCGCCCAGCACCGACCACTGCTTGCGGTTCATGGCTTCGCGGGCGGCGACCACGGCGGCCAGCGCGGGCGTTTCCGCGGTCGGCGGCAGGCCCGCCAGCACCACGGGAGGCACGGCGATCATCGGCTGGGCCGCCTGCACGGCGGGCTGAGGCTGGGGATTGACGGCGGCGCTGCGCTGCTGCGCATCGACGGGCGCACAGGCAACCGTGAAAAGCGCCACCAGCGGCAGCAAGCGGCGCAGCCCGGCGCGGGCGTCGGCGGCTTGCAACGAGGAATTCTGATACCGTGGGGGCTGCCGGGCGCCTGTCTCGCGACGCACCCGCATGCTGAGCATACGCATGTTCGTCTTCAGCATGTTTGCCTTCATATTCAACCCCCCGGTTACAGCCACCGCATGACTACGCAAAATACTCCAGAGGATACCGCAGTCCACCGCACGCGATTGCGGAAATTGCGCACCGAAATGCCTGAAGACCAGCGCAGCCGGGGCGCTTTGCTCATGCGCGCACGCCTTTTCACCTGGCTGAATGTGGCCCGCGACCAGGCCGTGCAGGCCGGCAATCCGGCACCCACCACCGTGGCCGCGTTCTGGCCGATGGCCGACGAGCCCGATCTGCGCCCGCTCCTGACGCAATGGAGCGAGGCCGGCATGACGGTGGCGCTGCCGGTCGTGCGCGAGCGCAACGCGCCGCTCGCCTTCCTGCCCTGGACGCCCGAGGCCGAGCTGCGCGCCGGCCCCTACGGCATCCAGGAGCCCGTGGCCGGCCCGGAACTTCTGCCTGACGTGGTGCTGGTGCCCACGCTGGGTTACACCGAACTCGGCGACCGCCTGGGCTATGGCGGCGGCTATTACGACCGCACCCTGGCCGCCCTGCGCGACCGCGGCCACCCCTTCACTGCCGTCGGCATCGCATGGAGCTGCGGCGAGCTGGACCCGGGCTATGTCCCCGCCGCGCACGATGTCCGGTTGGACGCGGTGCTGACGCAGGACGGCTGGGTGCCGCACGCGCCGCTGGAGCAAGGCGGCAAGAGCGGATCGGTGCTGCATTCCTATCGCATGAATTGACGCGTCCCCGCTGACGCACCAGTTTCGTCCGGCGTGACGCACCAGCTTGGTGCGCGCGCCCGGGCAGCGCTCCAGCCGCCCTCGCCCCCCTGGCGGCCTCCCGTCCCCGGATTACGCCGTCGTCCGCCCCGGGGATGGCATTTCCCCCGCCCGCAGCGCATATTGATGCCGTAACGCCCCGTCTGCCGCCAAAGCTGGCATGCGGGTTGCTTGTACACCTTGACCGGCCGGCCACGGCCGGATGACGGCCGCGTGCAAGCGGCCGCAAGCATCTGCACGGAGGAGCCATGAAGGACCTACCCGCCCGTCCATCCGCCTTTGACGAAATGCGCGATGGCGAGAACCGCATCCGCTCCCACTACCAGGCGTTCGAGCGCTGGCACAACGAGCAGTCTGACGAAGCCATGTCCGTGCGCCGGCTGGAGGCCGACCTGAGCTTTCGCCGCGTCGGCATCACGTTTTCGGTTGCGGGCGACGCCGCCGGCACCGAGCGCCTGATCCCTTTCGACCTCATCCCGCGCATCATTCCCGCCGAGGAATGGCGCCACCTGGAAGCCGGCCTCAAACAGCGCGTGCGCGCACTGAACCTGTTCATCCGCGACATCTATCACGGCCACGACATCGTGCGCGCGGGCATCGTGCCGGCCGAGCAGGTCTTCCTGAACGCGCAATACCGTCCGGAGATGCAGGACGTCGATGTTGCCGAAGACATCTACTGCCACATCGCCGGCGTGGACCTCGTGCGGGCGGGCGCCGGTGAATTCTATGTACTGGAGGACAACCTGCGCGTGCCGTCGGGCGTGTCGTACATGCTGGAGAACCGCAAGATGTCGATGCGGCTCATGCCCGACGCGTTCGGCCGCATCAAGGTCGAACCCGTCGCGCACTACCCCGACCTGTTGCTGGACAACCTGCGCGAGGTCGCGCCGCACGGCGGCGACGATCCCACCGTGGTGGTGCTGACGCCGGGCATGTACAACTCCGCCTACTTCGAGCACGCCTTCCTGGCCCAGCAGATGGGCGTGGAACTGGTGGAAGGCCAGGACCTGTTCGTCGAGCAGAACACCGTCTACATGCGCACCACGCGCGGGCCGCGCAAGGTCGACGTGATCTACCGCCGGCTGGACGACGATTTTCTTGATCCGCTGTCCTTTCGCGCCGATTCCGCGCTGGGCGTGCCGGGCCTCTTGTCGGTGTATCGCGCCGGCCGCGTCACGCTCGCCAACGCGATCGGCACCGGCATCGCCGACGACAAGTCCACGTATCTCTACGTGCCCGACATGATCCGCTTCTATCTGGGCGAGGAACCCATCCTGTCGAACGTGCCGACCTGGCGCTGCGGCCGGCCGGACGAGCTGTCGCACGTGCTGGCCAACATGCAGGACCTGGTCGTCAAGGAAGTGCATGGCGCGGGCGGGTACGGGATGCTGGTGGGGCCGTCCGCCTCGCGCGCCGAGGTGGAATCGTTCCGGGACCGCGTGCGCGCCAATCCCGCCAACTACATCGCGCAGCCCACGCTGGCGCTGTCGACCACGCCCACCTACGTGGAATCGGGCGTCGCGCCGCGTCACGTGGATCTGCGGCCGTACGTGCTGTGCGGCAAGGAGATCCGCACCGTGCCGGGCGGCCTGTGCCGCGTGGCGCTGACCGAGGGCTCGCTGGTGGTCAATAGCAGCCAGGGCGGCGGCACGAAGGACACCTGGGTGCTGGAGGACTGACCATGCTGAGCCGAACCGCCGACAACCTGTTCTGGATGTGCCGCTATACCGAGCGCGCCGAAAACACCGCCCGCATGCTGGACGTGAACCTGCAGATGTCGCTGCTGCCGCAGGACACGCATACGCGCGAGGGCTCGTGGCTGGGCGTGCTGCGCATCTCTGAATTGCAGGGGCTGTATCAGAGCAAGTACGCGTCGATCTCGCCGCACGACGTGCTGGAATACATGGTGCGCGACCCGGAGAATTCCTCGTCGATCTATTCGTGCATGCGCGCCGCCCGCGAAAACGCGCGCGCCGTGCGCGGCAGCCTCACGACGGAAGTCTGGGAAACCTACAACACGACGTGGCTCGAGCTGCTCAAGCACCTGCATACCGGGCTGCTGGAACGCAACCCGGGCGAATTCTTCGAGTGGGTCAAATTCCGTTCCCACCTGGCGCGCGGCGTCACGATCGGCACCATGCTGGAAGACGAGGCGCTGTACTTCATGCGCATCGGCATGCACCTGGAGCGCGCCGACAACACCGCCCGCATGCTGGACGTGAAGTTCCACGAACGCAGCAGCGCGGGCGCGCAGGAAAGCCGCGCGGAACCGGCCAGCGCCGCGGCCGTGCAAAGCGAGTTCTACCGCTGGTCGGCGCTGCTCAGCTCCGTGTCCGGCCTGGAGATCTACCGCAAGGTGTACCGTGACGTCATTACCCCCGATCGCGTGGCCGAACTGCTGATCCTGCACGGCGACATGCCGCGGTCGCTGCTGGCCTCGATACGGGCGGTGGCCGACGACCTGACGCGCGTGGCGAACCAGCGCTCGACCGAGACCGAGCGGCGCGCGGGCATGTTGTGTGCTGAGCTGCAGTACGGCCGCGTCGAGGACATCCTGGCGAGCGGACTGCACCGGTACCTGGACCGGTTCCTTGACCGCATCAACGACCTGGGCAACCGGATCAGCCAGGACTTCCTGGTGCCGCTGTCGGCATAACACGGAGACAGCCATGAAGCAGATCATCACGCACGTCACGCATTACCGCTACACCGCGCCGGTCAACTACAGCATCCAGACCCTGCGCCTGACGCCGCGCGACGACGAACACCAGCGCGTCCTGCGCTGGAACATCGAGGCGCCGGGCGAGCTGGACAAGCAGGTCGACGCCTACGGCAACATCACGCACACGCTGACGTTGAACGAGCCGCACAGCGACATCGAGCTGCGCGTGTCCGGCCAGGTGCTGGTGGCGCCGCTGGTGCGTGGCGTGCTGGGCGGCGAGGACAGCCGGCTGCCGGTGCATGCCTATTGCGTGCAGACGCGGCTGACACAGGCGGACGAGACGGTTCTTGCGTTCGCGCGCGCGGTGCTGCCGAACGGGCTGTCGACCTCGGACGACATCCTGACGCTGGCGGGCGCCATCCACGGGCGCGTGGCGTACGAGCCCGGCACCACGGACGTCACCACCGCCGCCAACCAGGTGCTGGCGTTGGGTCATGGCGTATGCCAGGACCACGCCCACCTGTTCCTTGCGTGCGTGCGCGGCCTGAACGTGCCCGCACGCTATGTCAGCGGCTACCTGTACACCACGGCCGAGCACGCGGCTAGCCACGCCTGGGCCGACGTCTGGCTGCCCGACCTGGGCTGGACCAGCGTGGACATCACCAACAGCCAGTTCGCCTCGGAATGCCATTGCCGGCTGGCCGTGGGCCGGGATTACGACTCGGCCTCGCCCGTGCGGGGGGTGCGCACCGGCGGCGGCGAGGAGTCCATGGAAATCAGCGTCCAGGTCCAGGCCGGCGCGCAGCAGTAGGCCGTAACATCCGCCCCGCCCCGCCGCAATACAATGCGGGGTGGCTTTTCCCTCTTTCCGATCATGACCTACTGTGTAGCTGCCCGCCTGGACGCCGGCCTGGTGTTTCTTTCCGACTCCCGCACCAATGCCGGGGTCGACCAGATCAGTGTCTTTCGCAAGATGACCGTGTTCGAGCGGCCGGGCGAGCGCGTCATGGTCCTGATGACCTCCGGCAACCTGGCGGTCAGCCAGGCCGTGCTGAACGTGCTGACCCGCCAGCGCGAGGAAGGCGCCGACACCCTCTGGAACGCCCCCGACATGTTCACGGCCACGCGCCTGGTGGGCGCGGCAGTGCGCGAGGTCTATCACAGCGAGGCCGCCGCCCTGCACGAACAGGGTGTCGACTTCAACGTCAGCATGATCTTCGGCGGGCAGATCGGCATGGAGCAATGCCGCCTGTTCCAGGTGTATTCGGCCGGCAACTTCATCGAGGCGGGCCAGGAATGCCCGTACTTCCAGATCGGCGAGGCCAAATACGGCAAGCCCATCCTGGACCGCGTGCTGCAACCGGACACCTCGCTGGACGAGGCCGCCAAGTGCGCCCTGATCTCGATGGATTCCACACTGCGCTCGAATATCTCGGTGGGCCTGCCGCTGGACCTGCTGGTGTACGACGCCAATTCGCTTCGCGTCACGCACTTTGCCAGCATCGACGAGCACAACGAGTATTTCCGCATGATCCGCGGCACCTGGGGCGAACGCCTGCGCCAGGTCTTTGCCGAGATCCCCGATCCGCTGTGGACCAACCCCGACGCGCCGGGCTCGCTGGTGCCGCCATCGCGGGTGCACCAGCCCCTGCGCATGGAGCCGGCCGATGCGGCGCGCAGCGCCTATGTGACGCCGCAGGTGCTGGCCGAAGACCCGGGCAAGGACCAGCCCAACTGATAGGGTTGCGGCACCGCGCTGGGCGGCGCCCCCCCGCGTCAGCGCCGCTCGAACTTCGGCGCGCGCCTTTCTTCGAATGCCTTGCGGCCTTCCTTGGCGTCGGCGGTGGCAAAGCAGATCGCCTGCAGATCGCGCTCGTATTCCACGGCCTTTTCCAGCGGCATCGACAGCGCGGCGCGCAGATTGACGCGGGCCGTCTCGGCCGCAATGGGCGCGCGCGAGGCGATGGTGGCGGCAAGCATCTGCGCGCGCTCGCGCAGCTGCTCCTGCGGCACCACCTCGCTCACCAGCCCCCAGGCCAGCGCCTGCTCGGCGCGGATGGGATCGCCCGTCAGCACCATCAGGGCGGCATTGCTCGGGCCGATCGCATGGACAAGCTGCGCGGTCATGCCGCCGCCGCCAATCCATCCCAGCTTGATCTCGGGCGCGCCCAGGCGCGCGTTGTCGGCAGCGATGCGGATATCGCAGGCCAATGCCATTTCCAGGCCGCCGCCGAACGTATAGCCGTTGATCGCGGCCACGGTGGGCTTCTTCAACATGCGCACGCAGTCGCAGTAATCGAGCCGGTTGCGGAAATCCCAGGGCGTGGCGTAGCGGTCCAGCTCGGTGATGTCCGAGCCGGCGCAGAAGGCCTTGGGACCCGCGCCGGTCAGGATCACCGCGCGCACCTGCGCGTCGGCATTGCACGCTTCCACCGCGGCGATCAGCAAGTCGGCCATCTCGGGCGTCATCGCGTTCAGCTTCTCGGGACGGTTGAGTTCGATGATGGCGACATGGCCATCGATACTGAGATTGACGAGTGCGCTCACGTCGAAATCCTTATGCAGCGGGGTGCGGGGAGGCGGCGGCCAGGCTGGCCTGAAAGCGCTGGGTCAGGCCGCGCGCCAAGGTGTGAGAGGGTGCGCGGGCGGCAACGCCGTCGCGCAGGAACTGCGAGGCCTCGCCCTGGAAGGCGATGTAGCCGTCGTGCCGCGGCCGGATCGAGGCCGCTTCCAGTGTGCGGGCCGTGTTGGCATAGAAGTTGCCGCTGGCCGCGTTCACGTCTGCGTCGGCCCAGCTGCCGCGATGGCTGGGCTGGCCTTCGTGCTGCGGGATGAAGCGGCTTTGGGTGTCGGCTGCCAGCAACCACAACAGGTGCGCGCGCAACTCTGGGCCCACGATGCAGCGCCGCGATATCGCAATGCCGGTCCCACCCAGGATCGATCCGGGCCGGCCAGCGTCGGCCTGGGGCGCGTCGCGGAACGTGAGCGGCTTGGCGACCGCGGAAGTGGCGTAGTTCACGTAGCCATAGACCAGCGGGCAGAGCGTGATGTCGTCGCGCGCGCTCATGTGGCCCAGCAGCGCGATCGGGTTGTAAGCCAGAGCGTGCGCGGGCGTGCGCCGCGCCAATTCGGAAAGCACGTCGCACGCGTCGGCGAGCGTCGCATCGTCGTGCCAGGCGCCGTGCGGCCGCAGATCCGTATCGGGTGCGAGCGCGGCGGCGATCGACTGCAGCGACAGAAACGGATGTGGTCCGCCCCAGCTGAGCGCGACCGAGCCGCTGCGTTGTGACAGCATCAGCACCTCATGCCAGGTGCGCGGCACGGGGCCGTCCAACCGGTCGGCGCGCGTGGCCATCACCTGCGTGGCGGCGTCCAGCGGCAGCGCCCATTGGCGGCCGGCCATGCGATAACTGTCGTACGACAGCCCGATGCTGTCGCGCGCGATCCGCGCCAGCTCGTCGGGCGCGAACACGGTGTCCAGCGCTTGCAGGCAATCGTGCGCCAGGGCTTCGCCAAGATGGGGGTGATCCAGCACCACCAGGTCATAGCGGGCGCAGAGTTCGGCAATGGGCGCCGACTCGAAACCCTCGAGCGATTGCTTGTCCCAGTGCACCTGCGGCGTGTGGGCGGTGGCCGCGTGCAGGGCGTTGTAGCCGCGCGGGTGATCCCAGGTCAGGCCGCGATAGGGCAACGCACGCTCGCT
This sequence comes from Achromobacter sp. JD417, assembly GCF_041879325.1. NCBI lineage: Bacteria > Pseudomonadati > Pseudomonadota > Betaproteobacteria > Burkholderiales > Alcaligenaceae > Achromobacter > Achromobacter sp. JD417. Next base: position 5,961,434 of record NZ_CP087159.1, read on the forward strand.
CATTCCGAGGCCCCTCGCAGCACCGCGCCCGAGGCCGCATGCGCGGCGATCTCGTCGGCGCTGAAGCCGAAGTCGCGCAGCACTTCGTCGGTGTGCTGGCCGGTAAGCGGTGCGCCGCGCACCACTTGGCTAGGGGTCTTGGAAAAGCGGATCGGAAAGCCCGGCGTCTTGATCCGGCCTTCGGTCGGATGCTCGTATTCGACGAACGTGCCGTTGTGCGCGATCTGCGGATCGTCGACCAGATCGGCGTAGCCATACACGGGGCTGCACCAGATGCCGGCGGCATCCAGCTTGGCGAACCAGTCGGCGGTCGAGGCGCGGGCCAACGTGTCGCGCACCAGCGCGTAGATCTCGTCGCGCTTTTCCCAACCGTCGCGCTCGCCGGCGTAGTCCGCCAGGCGCGGTTCTTCAGTCACGCGCGCCAGCACCTTCATGTCGGGCATGGCCAGCGCCAGATAGCCGTCGCTGGTCGCAAAGGTGCCATAGGGCGCGCGGATGTACACGTGCGCGTGCGGCTCGGCACTGCGCACCTGCGGTTTGTGCCCCACCGTGTACACCGAGAGCTCCTGCATCTGGATCGTGGTGATGGCATCCAGCATGTTGACCTCGACCTTCTGGCCTTCGCCGGTGCGCTCTCGGTGCAGCAGCGCGGCCAGCACGCCTTCGAACGCGCAATACGCGGTGACGGCGTCGACCACATACTGGCCCGCCGCGCGCGGCGCCTCGCCGGCCCGGCCCGACGACAGCATCGCGCCCGACATCGCCTGCAGCAGCAGATCCTGTCCGGGACGCGTGGCATAGGGGCCGTCCTCGCCGAAACCCGACATCGATACATAAATCAGGCGCGGGTTCAGGGCCGACAAGGTCTCGTAGTCCACGCCCAGGCGGCCGGCGACACCCGGCCGGTAGTTCTGGATGAACACATCGGCCTGCGCCGCGAGCTTCTGGATGATCTCCTTGCCGCCGGCGCTCTTCAGGTCGATCGCCAGCGAACGTTTGTTGCGGTTCAGCGAAAGAAAGGACACGTTGATCTTGTTGCCCGTGATGCCGCCGGCGGGCGCGTGCCGCTGCCATTCGCCGGTGGGCGGCTCGATCTTGATGACGTCGGCGCCCAGGTCGCCCAGGCGCTGCGCCGCGAACGGCCCCGCCATGGCGATGGAGCAGTCCAGAACCTTGTAGCCAGAAAGAATGCTCATTGCTTCTACCCTCTGCGTGGCGCCGATGCGCCTTTCAATGCATGACCCAGCCGCCGTCCACCGCCAGCGTCTGTCCGGAAATGAAACCCGCCTCGTCCGAGGCCAGGAACACGATGGCCGCGGCGATGTCGCCGGCGTGCCCGCGGCGCTTGACCGACTGGCGTTCGAGCACCATGCGGTTGTAGCCCTCGGGATCGGGATGGATCTTCTCGGCGTCGGTCGGGAACGCGCCCGGCGAAATGGCGTTGACCGTGATGCCCCACTTGCCAAACTCGCGGGCGAAGGCGCGCGTGACGCCCACCATCGCGCCTTTGGACTGCACGTAGGGCAGCAGGTTTTCCCATCCACCCGACAGCGTGATCGACGAGATGTTGATCACGCGGCCCCATTGCTGCTCGCGCATGCCCGGCAGCGCCGCGCGCACGATCTGCACGGCGGCCTCCACGTTCACGCGGTGCACGCGCGCCAGCTCGGCATCGCTGTATTCCTCGAACGGGCGCGAGGGATAGATGGCCGCGTTGTTGATGACCACGTCGATCGCGCCCTCGGCGGTCAACCGCTCAAGGTGCGCTTGCAGCGCGCTGGCGTCGGCAAGGTCCGCCTGCAGGATCTGAAGCTGCCCGGCAAGCGGCGCCGGCACGGTGCTGCGCAGGCGATCGATATGCCCGGCGTGGTTATCCAGCGCGATCACACGGGCGCCCGCTTGCAGCAGCGCGACCGTGGTGTCCACGCCAAACCCGCCCGCCGCGCCCGTGTACAGAACACGGCGGCCTTGCAATGAGAAGCGCGCGCTCATGGGCGCCCCGCGATGGGCGCAAAGCGCCCCGACAACGGCGGATAGTCGGTCTCGGGCTGCACGGCGATCGCGCGGATGCGCGCTTCGCAGGCCGCGATGTCGGCGGCCGAGCCCAGCACGCTAAACGTGGTGTCGTAGCAGCGCTCCTCGCCATGCTCCAGCCAGATGAGCTCGTTGCGCTCGCGCGCCGCGCCCTGGCCCAGCACATGGTTGGTGGAGGGCTCGATGCCCATCGCGTACTGGCCCGACTGCAGGTTCTGCCATTGATACTGGCAGGGGAATTGATGTTTGTAGGTGCTGACCTGCATCCCGAGGCCCAGCGCATCGTTCACCAGTGCGACCGGCACGCTGCCGTCGGCCGCGGCGGCCATCTCGTGCTGCCACACCTGCTCATGAAAGCCCAGTTGCGGCGCCGGCATGCGGCGGTAGCCCACGCCCTGCTTGCGGTAGTCCTGCTCGTGCGCGGCCCACACCACCTCGTGGATCGGCGCCAGATAGCGCGAGCCGGCGTCCAGCACCGGATAACCCAGGTTGATGTGATAGCAGAGCATATGGGGCGTGCGGTAAAAGCCGCGATTCACCACACGGTCCGACAGCTTGATGTCGTTGGTGCCCACCTCGATCTCGATGCGGCGGTGCAGCTCCAGATGCTCGCCGAACACGGTGCCCTGGCTCACCACCCCTTCGGCCCACAGCACGCAGCGATCGCCGTCCCAGCGTTCGCCGTAGCCGGTCAGCCGCGCGGGAATGGTGCCGACGCGGCCATGGATGGATTGCTTGGCCGTCTTGCGGGGGCCATACACATAGTTGTCGGCCGGCGCGTCGTACATGAACAGGATGTGATCCAGCCCGCAGGTCACCATGAGTCCCGAAAACGAGCGCATCCAGCCCAGCCCGCCCTCGCCTTCGTAGTCATGCAGTCCGGGATGGCGAAAGCCCGAGGGCGATTGCCATCCCATGGCAAAACCGCGGTATTCGCAATCGGCGATGTCCATCGCACGATCCACCAGCACCGTGAAACGCAGGCCCGTGCCGCTGCGGAACTCCAGCATGCGGATACCGCGCTCCAGCCCGTCGTCCAGCGTCATCAGGCGTACGCCGGCAAACTGCGCAAGCTGTCCGGTGCGCGCCTCTACGTCGCGGCGCGTCATCCAGGTTCCGTAAATATCAGGCATGAGTTCTCCCTGGCGGATGCGCGGGCGCGCGTCTGCCGGTGTCGGTGTTCAGAATCGTGTTCGAGCGGCGCGCCGCGGGCCTTGTTCGAGGATGGCTTCGCGGTGCGCCTGGCTTGCCTGCGGCGCCGGCCTACAGACCGTTCGCGCGCAGCCGCTCGTCGAGGAACTGCTTGGCGCGCGGCACGTCGTCTTCGGTCAGGTGTTCGATGATGATGGGAATGTTGGGGTGCTTCTTTGCCAGGCGCTGCAAGTACAGGTCGTAATTGAGCGCGCCCAGGCCCGGCGCGGGCAGCTCGATCTCGCCGACCCCACGGAACGTATGGCTTTCGGCCGCGCCCTCGTCACCGATATCGCTGTGCTTTTCCGACTTGTCATCGCCCGAACGCTTCACGTCCTTGGCATGCGCGATGCAGATCTTGTCCGAGAGCGCGTCGAACACCTGATTGAGCGTGCGGTCCATCTGGTCGATGTTGTGCGCTTCGAAGTAGTTCGTCGGATCCATCAGGAGGCCCAGGCCCGGGTGATCCACCTCGGCGAACATGCGCAGCGTCTCCTCTACCGATCCCACCACGTTGTTCACGTAGGTCTCCAGCAGGAACACCGCGCCATGGTCATAGGCATGTTGCGACAGCTCGGCGATCACCGCGCGGCACTGGTCCCAGCCTTCCTCGGTCTTGTTCTTGGGGTGATGCACCCAGTCGCTTTCGGTGTCGAACGTGCCCGTTTCCGAGATCACGTAAGGCGAACCCAGCTGGCGCGCGTGCGTGAGGATCTCCTTGAGATAGCCGTTACGGCGCTGGCGCTCGGCGGGATCGGGATGAACGATGTTGGTATAGGCCGAGATGCAGGACACCGGCAGGTCATAGTTGCGGAACGTGTCGCGGATCTGCGTGCATTTCTGCGCGGTCAACTGCCCCGGGCCGAGCTCCATGTCCTTGAAATGCAGGTCCAGCTGCACGGTGTTGAAGCCGTGCGAGCGGATCACCTTGGCGGTGCGCTCCAGCTCATAGGGAAAGTAGCCCGAGAAGATTCCGGTCTGGATCATGATGGTTGTCTCCGTCTGTTTTTCTGTCTGGTTATTCAACAGCCGGCAGCCATACCGTGCGGCCTTCGGCGATGGACGTATACGCGGCCTCGACCAGCGCCATCGTGCGTACGTTGTCGGTCACGCTCAACGCAGGCTCGGTGCCGCTGGCCAGCGCGTACTGCAACTGCTCCATCACGCCAATGAAGGCATGCGGAAACCACATCGTGTCCCACGTGGGCGTCACCCATCGCCCGTCGGTATGGCCTTGGGCCGCGCGCGAGGCGTAGCTCAGGGTCGACGGCTCGCCGGTGGGCCAGCCGATGGTGCCGCGCGCCACGCCCTCGGTGCCTTCCACGCGCCAGCGGATGTGCTGGTCGTCGGGGTATCCCTCGGCCCGCGGGCCGGACCACACGTCTTCGAGCGACAGCGCCAGCAGGCCGTTGCCAAATCGCAGCGTGGTGCAGACCAGCCCATCCCGATGCGCGAACTCGGTGCGCGGGTCGGGGCGGGTGATGCTGGTGATCTCGGTGGGCTCGCCAAACAGGTAGCGCAGGGCATCGAGGTGATGAACGCTCATGTTCGAGAGCGTCAGCCGGTCATAGCCGCGCAAGAAATCCTGCCAGTGCGGGATCGCGTGCATGTCGATCTGTGCGAACACCGGCGTGCCCAGCACGCCCTGGTCGAGCAGCTGCTTGAGCGTACGCATCGACTGGTCGTAGCGCATGTTCTGGTTGACCGATAGGATCTTGCCGGCGGCACGCGCCTCGTCGCGCAAGGCGCGGGCTTCATCCAGCGAGAGGGCGAGGGGCTTTTGCGCCAGCACGCCGCGCACGTGCGGGGCGGCTAATGCGGCGCGAATCAGCGCGGGCTGCAGGTCGGGCGGATACGCGATGTCCACGATCTCGATCTGCGGATCGGCGATCAGGGCCAGCGGATCCTCGTGCACACGCGGGTTGCCGTAGCGTTCGGCGACCGCGGCCGCTTTGCTGCGGGTACGCGACGCAATCGCCGCCACCGTGAAGCCGGCCTGCTGGTAGGCCGCCAGATGGCATTCGGCCATGATCATGCCGGCGCCGATGCAGCCGATGCGAAAGCGCCGTTCCCGGACGGGCGGGTCGGGCACCAAGGTGGGGTGCGACATGGTCTCCTCCTGCCGGCCTGGTGTGCCCTGTCGACTGCCTGGCACCCTGCCGTGCGGTGTTTGATGTATTGAGCCGCGATATTCACATCAAAACAATCAGGGGTAAAGGCGGAAGGCGCTCATAGGGCGGAAGCGTTACCTTTTTGATCTCGAATGATTGCAAATGATGGCTTATGATGGCCGCGCCGCCATCGTCCTGATGGTGTCTTGAGAGCCCGATCCCGCATGCGCCCCACCATTTCCCTCATTGCCCGCGAAGCCGGTATGTCCACCGCCACCGTGGACCGGGTACTGAACGACCGCGACGGCGTGCGCGGCAAGACCCGCGACCGCGTGCTGGCGATTGCCAATCGCCTGGGCTACTTCGTCCCGGGCGCCGAGGCCGCCAGTCAGGACGTCCGGGTCGATTTCGTTTTGCCCGCCGGTACCAACAGCTTCATGACCGCGTTGGGCCGGCACCTGCTCGAAGAAGCCGCCACCCGCCCCGATGTGCAGGCCCGCCTGCATCTGATCGAAGGGTTCGATGCCAACAAACTCGCAAAAAAGCTCTACGAGCTGCGCGAACAGACGCAGGCCGTTGGCTTGGTCGGACTGGACCATCCCCAGGTGCGCGACGCCATCATGGCGCTGCGCGACAGCGGCGTGCACGTAAGCACCCTGGTGTCGGACATTCCGATCTCGGCGCGCCTGGGGTACGTGGGCATCGACAACCGCGCCGCGGGCCGTCTGGCCGCGCTGTTGCTGGGGCGGTTTCTGCCGCAGCACACCGAACGGAAGGTCGCGGTGTTCGTCGGGTCATTGGCCTATCGCGGCCACGAAGAACGCGAGATGGGCTTTCGATCGCTGCTGAGCGAAGAGTTTCCGCACCTGCGCGTCGCCCACATTCTTGAGATCGGCGATGACCGCGACCGCGCCTTTGCCGTCACGCAGGATCTGCTGCGCAAGGACCCGCCGCACGCAATCTACAACATCGGCGCCGGCAATCAAGGCATCGCGCGGGCGCTGAAGGAGGCGCGGCCGGCTGAGGGATGGGCGGCCGACGCGGGGCCTGACGCGGCCCGGCCTAACGCGGCCCGGCCGATCACGGCGCCCTCTGCGTCTCGCATCGTCTTCGTCGGTCACGACCTTACCGAGGCCACGCGCCGCCTGCTGCTCGATCGCACCATGGACGCCGTGATCGACCAGAACCCGCGCGTCGAGGCGCGCGAGATCGTCAAGCTGCTGGTGGCGGCCGTCAAGGGCGCGCCCGAACCCAGCTACCTGCCGCGGCTGCAGGTGATCTTCCGGGAAAACATCCCGGAGCCGTGATGGCCCGGCTCGGGCGCAGTCGGGAACCCGTGCGCGCAGTTCGCACCGGCCCGGGCCCAGGTGAGACCCTGCCCATCCGAGGCGCTACACGCACGCTTCTTATCGCTTCTGCCGGCAAGTCCACGTAAACCCTCCTTTCCGCGCGCCGAAGCCCGGCTTGCGAAACCGCGAATTCCCAACCTCGCCCTTGTCGCGCCACACTGCCGATGCCTGCCCGCCATGCGCAGCATCGCGGGCCAAAGACACTACAAGGAGTGAGACATGTCCCACCGATACGCGCGCGCGATCAAACGCGCAGCCTGGCCCGTGCTGGCCCTGTCCTGCCTGGCTGTTGGCAACGCCGGCGCGCAAGGAGCCTACCCGAATCACCCGATTTCACTGGTCGTGCCGTTTGCCGCGGGCGGTCCCACCGACGTCGTGGCCCGCAGCCTGGGCGCCTCCATGGCCAAGACGCTGGGCCAGAGCGTCGTCATCGAAAACCGCACCGGCGCGGGCGGCACGCTGGCCTCGCAACACGTGGCCCGCGCCGCGCCCGACGGCTACACCTTCCTGATCCACCACAACGGCATGGCCACGGCGCCCGCGTTGTACCGCAAGCTGTCGTTCAATCCGCTGACCGACTTCGCCTATGTCGGCCAGGTCGCCGACGTGCCCATGACCCTGCTGGGCCGCAAGGATCTGCCGGCCGACGGCATGGCCAACTTCATCAAGTACGCCAAGGAAAACGGCAACAAGATCAACCTGGCCAATGCCGGCCTGGGCGCCGTGTCCCAGCTGTGCGGCATGCTGCTGCAGGAGTCGCTGGGCGTGCAGTTCACGACCGTGCCCTACGCGGGCACAGCACCCGCCATGACGGCGCTGCTGGGCGGCCAGGTGGACGTGCTGTGCGACCAGACCACGCAGACCATCCCGCAGATCAAGGCCGAACGCGTCAAGCTGTACGGCGTCACCACCCAGGAACGCATCAAGACCCTGCCCGACGCGCCCACCCTGCAAGAAGGCGGCCTGAAGGATTTCGAGGTCAAGGTGTGGCACGGTGTCTACGCCCCCAAGGGCACGCCGCCCGAGGCCATCAACAAGTTCAACGCCGCGCTGCGCGCCGCACTAAAGGATCCGGCTTTCACACAGAAGATGGCCGAGCTGGGCGCCGAAATCGTGCCCGAAGCCAAGCAGACGCCTGAGGGCCTGCAGACGTGGCTGAAGTCTGAAGTCGACAAATGGGGCGGAGTGATTCGCAAGGCGGGCGTGTACGCGGATTGAGGCCTGCGGCGCCCGCTTGGGCGCCGCGGCGGAACACAACAAGGCCATCTCGGCAGCGCCCGTGTGAAGGGGTACGCCTTCGAAGCGGTGGCCTTGTCGGAAAACACTTGATGCAGCCAGGGACGTTGGCGTTCGGACGGCTTCGTTCTAGGCGGTAGACCCGCGCTGGTTCACGATGACGCGAGCTTATGACGTCATCGCTTGAGCCTGTTCTACGGGGGAATGCGGTCGCCGCTGATGCCAATGGCCCCTGGCTGGATATCGTCGAATCCGCACAGCTGGTCAATTTCCTTGGGAAACCGAGCGAAAGGCACGTTGTACTGAATGAAGGCCTCCACGCTGTCGGGGAAAACAATGATCAAGAGCCAGCCGATCCACAGCGGAATGGTGATCGGCGCTTTCAACACGCCGTAGGGCCGAACGAGTCTGCCGCGCAATCCGGCATACCAGTCTCGGTAAGGTTGAAGGGTTTCTTGTTTGCGGCTAAGTCGAGGGGGTAACGGCGCAGGCTGGGGCAAACCTTCGGGCCCATGAGCCATAAAGGCTTGGAGATAAGACCACAGCGACTTGGCTGATCGGTCTCCGTCCAACAGGCCGAGGTTGCCGCATGCCGCACAGATTTCAGTTGGCGGATCCATCGCATAGTCGACGCCGATCAGGTAAAGCGGGTGTCGGCTGGTATAGCCGCTTGCTGAGACGATAGGGATGTAGCCGGCCATCGCTTCGAGCTCGTCCCAGTCGAGAACGTGAAGGAGCTTCCGGCTTGGATAGACGAAATACAGTTTACGAGTGCCTCGATGGATGCGTACGAACGCGCCACGACTTCTGTGGGCGCCGCTGGCGAGATAAAAGATAAACGCCATGACGGTCAGAGCAGGCGACAGGGCAATCATCATCATGGTCCGCTCCAGGGTCATATTTTCGAGGCCAACCGCAAGGACGCCGACGATAAATGTTGCGATGGCGATGTTTATGGACATGCCGATTGATGCTGCAGCACCGCTTTGTGCATAGTTGGCATAGGTATCGAGCTCAATGCAGTTCGCGTTGACCCTTCGTACACCATCCGGTTCCGGACTTGCAGACAGGGCGTCCCTTTCAGATAGAGGCGTGCCTCCAAAGCGAAAGCTCTTTGGGAGGCGCTTTATTGTGCCGGTCATCTCGGCGCACCTATGGGTTCGAGTTTTGCCGGATCGATTGAATTATGAAACCAACCACTCGAAGTGAATACCATTGGCGCAGGCGCATCAGGCTGTCGCAGCATGAGATCAGGATGTCCATCGGGGTCGGGGAAGTAGAGATATTGCAGTTCTACTTTTGTGTCCTTATGCATTTGAATCGCCCAGCCGCACTCATTGCCAGTGCTGCCTAATGAGGTAACGAGGCATTCTCGGCGGTAGTCGATCGCACTCGACCCGCGGGCGAGGATGATTGGTCCATGCACGGGAGAAAGCTTGATGCCGCTTAAGGAGAAGACCAGTTTTGTCTGGAATCTTTCTGTCGGCATGTCGGATATCCCGGGGATTTGGCAACTGATCCGGAGGTTGCCCACTGAATGATGTGGCGAATTATTCCAGGCGGGTGTCAATCGCGGTCGGTAGTACAAACTGTGGACAGCGTCGAGTTCTTCATGGTTGGAGTAATGACGTTCGTGAACACCCCACGCACTGTGTTTAAGCCAGATTTCGACCGGACCGTGTTTGGCCAGGTCGGCACCGAATGCAAACCCCACAATGAAAATAACTGCGACGCCCGCGACAATTGTCCAGCCCAACGGAGTGAGCCCGAGGGCGGCAACGGCTGCCCCGCCATTGCTGATAGTCGCGGCTGCTGCCATGCCGCCTCCCCACGTGGCTGCGGTCAGCACGCCACCTGCTAACGCTGAACCCATCAGCATTCCCCCAAGGACAGGGTTACTGTCTTTAAATGCGCTGATCGATCTGATGGAGTCAGATGCGGACACAAGTCCGGATCCCAATGCTCCAAAAACTGCCATCCCATATTTTGCTGAAAGGATTTTCATTCCCCTTTCGGCAAGTTTGCTCGCACGTCCTGTGGTCGTGCTGGAAACCATAGATGTGCCAAGTTCTATGCTGGCAGCGACGACCGTACTCATGGCTCCGAAAAGACCCACATAGTTGGCAACCGGAGCGCTGTTGTCTTTCTGCTTCTTCCAGGCACTAGCCAAGCCTTTTAAAGCTAAGAGCCCACCCAGACCGGAAAACAAATGCCCTAGGGGCCCTCGCACACGGTTCAACATATTGATGAACGGATTGCCCGTCATCTGAATTGAACGTGGTGCCGGGAGTGCAGATCGATCGCCTCGGATCGGATCAGTTGTGCGGGAAGTCGCGTCATCAACCTGCACCCAGTCAAAGACTGACGCCCTTTTTGCGGAGTCTGCGGGATTGCTCTTCGGGGGCGGCATCTTCCACTCACGAAATTTCTCTTCGCCTAGGGCTTGATACCCTTGAAATTCGTAAGCTGCACGCTGCAAATCCGCAATTCCGAAGTCATATCGCACAATGGTGATGCCGGCTCTGATCTCCATCACGTGCCGCAGACGAGGCACAAATGCATCCGCCACTTTGGATTCCGGCACAGCCTGCAGCAGCCCGATGAGGGCGTTGGAGGCTGCCGTTAGCTTGTGCTCTTCCAGAAATCTGTCCAAGACGCTGAAAAGATTCTTGGCAAGCTCCCCGGAACTGGCCTTCAGACGGGCAAGAAGCAGTTCGTTGCCATTGGCCAGCGCGAGCCAAAAGGGACTTTTGTCGACGGGAAGATTGATCAGGTCATTCAACACCTGTATGCCATCTTTCGCGTGCACCAGACCGCCAATGCACTGCAGAACGGCGTCCTCATAGTCATGGGCGTTGTGGATCACGCCGCGATCAAAGCAACGCAGCGCCTTGCCCAGCAACCGCGAGGGATCGATAAGGCGAACCCACGCAACGGAATCCGCTACCGCTGCTGCGATAGTGCGGTCAAACGCTTCGATTTCCTTGGCGTAGACGCCGGGGAATGACATGGCGCCGCTGTAGTTCACCAAGTTTTGCTGCCGCGTGATCGTGTTGGCGACGTCTGGGTTTCTACCCGCCTCTTTCTTCATCGCCTCGAAGTAATTGCGGATGAGCGTTGCGCTCTGCAATTTGTGCGCGTTGCGTCCGGCGTATTCCGTCTTGCGGGTCACGGAATGGGTAATCCGATAATGAAGCTCGCTGGCGATCCCGATCGGATCCTGCAACGCAACCACCAGGGGCGTGAAGTCCTTGCGGGGCAGCAACGCGAGGTACATGTTGGCTTGAATGTTGTGGTGATTTGGCGCCTTTTCCGAGAACTGGATTTCGCTCCATCCAAACGGCCGGGGCGCGCCATGTCCGGATGGCGAGACGAGTTCCGGTGCGGCCTCGCCCAGCAGCGTCGCGTCGAAGATGTGTTCTTGATACGCATTGCCCGCAGGCCTGCATTGCGTGCTCAATGCATCGCGAAGGCCGCCGTCATTGGTTTCGATGGCCCACAACGTGCGGTGGGACAGCAGCGTGTCGCTCACCAGGATGTGTACGGTTTCGGCAGTCTTTGCGTCCGGCGCGAAGAGATACGTCTGAGCACCCACCGTATCGGGCCGGCTGAGCCGGCCCGGCGTGGCATCGTCGTCGTCCGCATCACGCCACCAGATACGGGCGAATCGCACTTCCTCGGTGACTTGGTAATGCTGCGTCCACATACGCCCGTGCTCGAAGTAGAAAAGGTAGACGTAAGTGCCCGGACGCAATGTGCGCAATCCGTACGCTTTGCCGGCCTTGAGTGCGGGATAGCCCTCGGTGTTAAGGCGGGGAAACACCTCCCTGTCCCACGCGTGATCGGCAATGCCATAGCGCAGCGGATACAGGGGCACACCGCGTTCGCAGGCCGGTGGGGAGATGGCCTTGCCCAGGCGCTTTTCATTCGGGCGAATGGAACCCAGTGCCTTTTTGTAGTTCACCGCTTTGTCGTCCACCTGATGAGGCTCCTTTACCGCGCCACAAGGGTCGAGAGCCGCGCTTCGGCGTCCACCAACCGCTGTTTTCCCGGAATGTGCCGGCTGGTCAGCATTTCGCGAAGCGCATTGTCTGTGGAGAAAAACGCTTGCGGGTAGCGAAAGCGCAGATCGACGTAGCGGCGAACGTCGCGTTCCAAGATGAGTGCGAGTTGATCGCCCGCCTCGTGCATGAAGAGGTCGATGCAACGCCACAGGACTGGTTCATTCTTTGGATCGTCGTAGGCCGGCGTTCGCTGGCGAACACTGCGCGCGCAGTCACGCATGAACCACGCGAGGCTGGCCTCGTCGAGTGAGATCTCATCGGCTTTCGTCAAGGCGATGGGCTCGTCCAGCGCGGTTGTGGCTTGCCCCGGGAAGGGAGAGTCCGCAACCAGCCATTCGCCCTGATGCTCGTCGCCCGCATACCAGATGAAGCGTTGGATGGGGCCGAACAGCCTGGCCAGGGTGTGCGCGTTCAAGCCTTCGCAGAACTCTTCAAGCGCCCGCGCGCCGTTAAGGCTGAAGCTGATCGGAAGTCCGTCTGAACCCGTCAGTTGATGCAACTGTTGCAGATGGGCGACCAGGTTGTCGTGATCGTCAGAGGCGAGCAGGATGATCCCGGTTTGCTGACGGAACCAATGGTCAAGGGCGTGCGTGAACAAGGCCTCGTCGAGGGGCACGAGCAGGGGACCATGGCGATAGCCTGGGTTGCGGTACTCCCGAGGCGTGTCGCGCCAGACCCACCGGTGCTCGAATGCCCTTGTGATTCGCAGAACGTCGCTTTCGAGTGCGTCGCTGCGGGCGCCGTCCAGAAAAATCCAGGGGCGGATACCGTGTTCCAGCGAGGTCCAATCCGGACATGGCAATGTACTTACCACCCGACGCGTCCATCTGGACGCATCGGCCATCAAATCAGTCGCCGCTCCCGCCATGTGAGTTTCACTCGTTGATTGAACAAAAAGTCGTTCAATCTAAGGCGGAGCCGCGCCCTTGCACATATGAATACTTCGAAACTGCTGAGGCGCGAGTCTGAGTTACCAGAAAGAAAAATCCCCACGCAGCGTAACGCTTCGTGGGGATCGATCTGACCAACTTATTAAGACCGGGAAAGACGCCGGCCCTTCACGACGGCAGCCAGCGGCATTTCCGCCGCCGCGCCGCCGACCGCTCACACCGTCAGTTCCTTCCAAATCGCCAGCGGCGCTTCGGAATGGTTCAGCGTGTAGAAATGCAGGCCGGGCGCGCCGTTGTCCAGCAGCGTCTGGCACAGCTCGGTCACGACGTCCACGCCAAAGGCGCGGATCGAAGCCTTGTCGTCGCCGAATTCGGCCAGGCGCAGGCGGATCCAGCGCGGGACTTCCGCGCCGCACATCTCCGAGAACCGCAGCAGCTGCGTGTGGTTCGTGATGGGCATGATGCCCGGCACGATCGGCACGTTCACGCCCTTGGCGCGGGCCCGGTCGACGAAGTCGAAATAGGCGTCGGCATTGAAGAAGTACTGCGTGATGGCGGCATCGGCGCCCGCCTTCACCTTGGTCACGAAATGATCCAGGTCGGCCGAGGGATTGGCGGCCTGGGGATGCATTTCGGGATAGGCGGCCACTTCGATGTGGAACCAGTCGCCGGTTTCCTCGCGGATGAACGACACCAGCTCGTTGGCGTAGCGCAGCTCGCCCGCGTCGCCGCCCATGCCCGACGGCAGGTCGCCGCGCAGGGCCACCACGCGCCGCACGCCTTCGCGCTTGTAGGCCTGCAGGATGTCCCGCAGATCCTGGCGCGATGCGCCCACGCACGACAGGTGCGGCGCGGCGTCACAACCCAGGTTGCGCAGCGTGCGCACGGCGTCGGCCGTGCCGGCGCGCGTGGAGCCGCCCGCGCCGAACGTCACGCTGACGTACTTGGGCTGGATGGCCAGCATCTGCTTGGCCGCGCGCACCAACCGCTCCTGGCCGGCCAGGTCGCGGGGAGGAAAGAATTCCAGACTGAAAGCAGGAGAAATCGATTCGGACATATCAGTATTTTTATGGCTAAGCGCCGCATTCGGCCAGTGTGACAGCGCGGGGTGCCGCGGATCCGGGCTCCGCCGGTCCGCAGGCACGCCCCTGGGGGAAGCGCGCAGCGCTCGGGGGGGATCTCTACCCTACGGGATCAGCTTGGTCAGGAGACCGGAAATGATGCTGTACAGGATCGCGCCACCCACGGCCCACCAGAACCCGTTGACCTGGAAGCCCTTGAGCACTGAGCCCACGAACCAGAACAGCAAGGCGTTGATGACGATGAGGAAAAGCCCGAGGGTAACGATCGTGATGGGCAGCGTCAGCAGCACCAGGACCGGCTTGACCAGCATGTTCACCAGGCCCAGCACCAGCGCGGCGATGAGCGCCGAACCGAAACTGGCCACCGTGATGCCGGGCAGCAGGTAGGCAACGGCCAGCAAGGCCACCGCGTTCAGGATCCAGACGAGTATCAGTGTCACCATGTTCGAACTCCTGTATTGACGCTCCGCGGACCCGTCGACGCCGGGCGAAGACGGGCGTGACCCGCAGATCGGAAAATCCGCGCCGACATGGCGCGGTATTTTCCTATTGTGCTACATCCATCAATAGCGGTAGTGGTTGGGCTTGTAGGGGCCCTCGACCGGCACGCTGATGTAGTCGGCCTGATCCTGGCGCAGCGTCGTGAGCTTGACGCCCAGCTTCTTCAGGTGCAGGCGGGCGACCTTCTCGTCCAGGTGCTTGGGCAGCACGTAGACTTCGCCGGACTTGTAGGCTTCGTTGCGCGTGAACAGTTCGATCTGGGCGATCGTCTGGTTGGCGAACGAGGACGACATCACGAACGAGGGGTGGCCGGTGGCGCAGCCCAGGTTCACGAGACGGCCCTGCGCCAGCAGGATGATGCGCTTGCCGTCCGGGAAGATGACGTGGTCGACTTGGGGCTTGATTTCTTCCCACTTGCAGTCGGCCAGGGCAGCGACGTCGATTTCGTTGTCGAAGTGGCCGATGTTGCAGACGATGGCCTGGTCCTTCATGGCGTTCATGTGCTCGCGGGTGATCACATGGTAGTTGCCGGTGGCGGTGACAAAGATGTCGCCGTGGGCGGCGGCTTCTTCCATCGTCACGACCTTGAAGCCTTCCATGGCGGCCTGCAGGGCGCAGATCGGGTCGATTTCGGTGACCCACACTTGCGCGCGCAACGCGACCAGCGCCTGGGCGCAGCCCTTGCCCACGTCGCCGTAACCGGCCACAACCGCAATCTTGCCGGCGACCATGACGTCGGTGGCGCGCTTGATGCCGTCAACCAGCGATTCGCGGCAGCCGTACAGGTTGTCGAACTTGGACTTGGTGACCGAGTCGTTGACGTTGATGGCGGCAAACGCCAGCTCGCCCTTCTGCGACATCTGGTACAGGCGATGCACGCCGGTGGTGGTTTCTTCGGTCACACCCTTGATCAGCGCCAGGCGGGTCGAGTACCACCTCGGATCGCGCTTGAGCGTTTCCTTGATGGCGGCGAACAGGATGCGCTCTTCGTCGCTGCCCGGGTTGGCCAGGACGGAGAGGTCCTTTTCGGCCTTGGTGCCCAGGTGCAGCATCAACGTGGCGTCGCCGCCATCGTCCAGGATCATGTTGGCGTTCTGGCCGTTGGGCCATTCGAAGATCTTGTGCGTGTACTGCCAGTACTCTTCCAGCGTCTCGCCCTTGACGGCGAAGACCGGCGTGCCGGACGCGGCGATGGCGGCGGCGGCGTGGTCCTGCGTGGAGAAGATGTTGCACGAGGCCCAGCGCACTTCGGCGCCCAGCGCCACCAGCGTTTCGATCAGCACGCCGGTCTGGATGGTCATGTGCAGGCTGCCGGCGATGCGCGCGCCCTTGAGCGGCTGCGACGCGGCGAATTCCTCGCGGATGGCCATCAGGCCGGGCATTTCGGTTTCGGCGATGGCGAGTTCGCGGCGGCCCCAGCCGGCCAGCGACATGTCGGCGACGAGGTAGTCGGTAAAGGATTTATCAGTCACAGCGTTCATGGTGTGTAGGCTCCACGTAAATTACGAACGGCGCACGAGATGGCCGGACAACGCGAATACACCACGACAGTCGAGTGCTCGCCTTTCCCGCCATACGCGACAAAGGTGAGCGCCGTTGCTGTAGCGACGCGCAAGGCGCGGCGCTTGAACAAGGATTCCTGAGCCTGGCGAGCCGGGGTCCGCATGGGGTGGCCGCGCAAGGGGGCCACCTGGGGGACCGCAGGGTCGTCGCAACGCTCCTCAGGATTGCCGGGCATTGTACAAGGTTGGCGCCCCGAACGGCCAGCACATCCGGGCCGAGCGTCTGTATCAGGTTGTGGTGGCCCAGGCGTTGGCCGCCCCGCGCGAATCCCCCTGCGTCAGCGGCACCAGTGCATCCAGCAGGTCCGCGGCGACCGAATCCCAGCTGCGGGTCAGCGCGTGTGCCCGCACGGCGTCGCGGTCCAGCGGCAGCGCGGCCAGGCAGGCGCGCTTCAGGTCGTCGTCCAGCCGGCCCGTGACGCCCTCCTGCACCACGGCAATGGGCGCCTCGCTGCGGAAGGCGGCAACCGGCGTGCCGCAGGCCATCGCCTCCAGCATGACAAGCCCGAAGGTATCGGTCAGGCTGGGAAACACGAAGACGTCGGCCGCCGCGTAATACCCCGGCAGCGCGCCGTCCTGCTGCATGCCCAGGAAGACGGCGTCCGGAAATCGCTTTTTCAGGCGCGCCTCGTCGGGCCCCGCGCCCACCACCACCTTCGTGCCCGGCAGATCCAGGGACAGGAAGGCATCCAGGTTCTTTTCCTTGGCGACGCGGCCCACGCTCAGCCAGACGGGCCGGGGCAGATCCCGGAACGCCTGGCTGGACGCGGGCTGGAACTTGCGCGGATCCACCCCGCGCGACCAGACCCGCAGATTCGCCAGCCCGCGCCGCACGAGGATGTCGCGCACCGTGGGCGTGGGCACCAACACGCACTGCGACGGCCGGTGAAACCAGCGCAGGTAGCGCCACGGGAGCGCGGCGGGAATGCCCATGCGCGCCTGCAGGTAGTCCGGAAACATGGTGTGAAAGGACGTGGTGAAGCGCCAGCCGCGCCGCAGCGCCATGCGGCGGGCCGCCAGCCCCAGCGGGCCTTCCGTGGCGATGTGCAGCGCATCGGGAATGGTGTCGCCCAGCACGCGGCGCAATTGCCGGCCGGGCGTGAGGCACAGGCGCAGATCGGGTTCGGAAGGCGCGGGGAGGGTTCGGCTGCCCTCGGGGCTCACCACGATCAGCTCGTGGCCCCATTCGCTGAGGATCTGCCGCATGGTCGTCCAGGTGCGGACGACGCCGTTGACTTGCGGATGCCAGGCATCCGTGACGAGAACGATGCGCATGATGGAGCCGGAAGTGGGCAATGGCGCTATTGAGCCTACGCCATGTGACAAGCCCAAGACGGGGACAGGGTCCCGGCCCTCAAGGCCACGAAAGCGGTGTGGCGCCCCCGGCGCGGCGCGTCAGTTGTTGCGCCGCGGATACCCTTGCGAGCGGATGCGGATCCAGACTTCGCGCTTTTCGGCTTCCGACATGAACACCCAGTTGGCGACTTCCATGGCGGTGCGGCCGCAGCCGCGGCAGATGTCGTCAAACAGCGTGGAGCAGACGGCCACGCAGGGCGAATCCGAGGCCTTGAAGGCGCGTTGCGCGTCCTCGGCGTCGGGCAATTCGGAAAGATCGGCGAAGTAACGATTCATGGGGCGAAGGTTAACACCAGGGGTGCGTCCCTTTTTGGATATCCCTATCGCCCGCCAAGGCTTGGTCGACACGCGGACCCGCCCGGCCTGCCTCAGCGCCAACCGAAGAAATCGCCTGCCTCGGCCAGCACCGCGTCCGGTGATTCCTCGGCGAGGTAATGCGCGCCGGGTAGCGGCCCGCCCGTCACGTCGTCGGCCACCGCGCGCCACAGCGCCAGCACATCGAAGTTGCGGCCGACGGCCCCGCGCTCGCCCCACATCGCGCGCACCGGCATGCGCAGGCGCTCGCCGGCCGCGCGGCCCGCTTCGTCATGCGAAAGATCGATCGTGGCCGAGGCGCGGTAGTCCTCGCAGATGCCCGTGGCCCACCCGGGCTGACACGCGGCGCGCTCGTATTCCGCCATGGCCTCGTTGGAAAAGTGCGCCAGCCCGCCCGGCCGGCCGCCCATCACGGACCGCAGGTAGAAGATCGGGTCGTGTTCGATCATCGTTTCAGGCACGGGGGCCGGCTGGATCAGCCAGAACCAATGGAAATAGGCCTGCGCAAAGGCGCGCGTCGTGCCTTCGTACATATCCAGCGTGGGCGCGATGTCCAGCAGCATCATGCGGGCGACGGCCTCGGGATGGTCCAGCGCCAGCCGGTGCGCGACCCGCGCGCCGCGGTCATGGGCCAGGATCTCGAAGCGGTCGTGACCCAGCCCGCGCATCAACGCCACCATGTCCGCCGCCATGACCCGCTTGGAATGAGCGGCGTGATCGGCGCTGGCGGCGGGCTTGCCGCTGTCGCCATAGCCGCGCAGGTCCGCGGCCACGCAGGTGCGATGACGCGTCAGCTCGGGCCAGACGCGGTGCCAGATGGCGTGGGTCTGCGGATGCCCGTGCAAGAGCAGCAGGGGCGGACCCGAGCCGTCGATGCGGGCGGCGATCTCCACACCGTTGGCGGCAAAGCGCCGCACCGGCAGGTCGAAAAAGGCGGTCATCTGCGTCATCTCCTATCGTCGTGGCGCGGCTGCCGCGTCAGGCGGCGTCCAGCCGGTCGCGCACCTGGCGCGCCACGTCCTTCATCCACGGAAAGCGCGCCCAATGGCGGGCTTCGAAACGCGCGACCTCTGGCAACTGCTGCAGCGTCGCACCCACCATGTCCTGCCCCTGCGCGAACATGCTGCGATGACGCGCCGGCAGGTCAAAGCGGGCCTGCCAGCCATCGGCGGCGCGCACCTGGCCGGCCATCACGTCGATGCCGACGCGGTTGGATCCGGCCGCCGGGGTATTGGACACCTTCGAGAGCAGCGCGTCGACCTCGGCGGGTGGCAGCGTCACCAAGAGCAAGCCGTTGTTGAGCGCGTTGAAATAGAAGATCTCGCCAAAGCTGGACGCGATCACCGCCCGGATGCCGAACTGCTGCAAGCCCCAGACGGCGTGTTCACGGCTGGAGCCGCAGCCAAAGTTGGGGCCCGCCACCAGAATGCTGGCGCCCGCATAGGCCGGCTGATTCAGCACGCAGTCCGGCCGCGGCGCGCCCTGCGCGTCAAAGCGCAGGTCGTACAGCAGGCCCTTGTCCAGCCCGGCCTTGTCGATGATGCGCAGAAACTGCTTGGGCATGATCTGGTCGGTGTCCAGATTGGAATACGGCAACGGCGCGGCCACGCCTTCGATCATTGCAGTCATTTGGCGTCTCCCCATGCGCGCACGTCGACGATACGGCCGGCCAGTGCGGCGGCGGCGGCCATGGCGGGACTCATCAGGTGCGTGCGCCCTGCCCGCCCCTGGCGTCCCTCGAAATTCCGGTTGGTGGTGGATGCGCAGCGCTCGCCCGGGCGCAGCACGTCGTCGTTCATCGCC
Source organism: Achromobacter sp. JD417 (assembly GCF_041879325.1). Lineage (NCBI taxonomy): Bacteria > Pseudomonadati > Pseudomonadota > Betaproteobacteria > Burkholderiales > Alcaligenaceae > Achromobacter > Achromobacter sp. JD417. The sequence goes on from NZ_CP087159.1 coordinate 5,980,928, forward strand.
AGGCACATCGAACAGCCGGGCTGGCGCCATTCGAAGCCCGCCGCGATCAGGTCGGCCGCCAGCCCCTCGGCTTCGGCCTGGGCGCGCACGGCGCCGGACCCCGGCACCACCATCGCGCGCACCCCCGCGGCCACCTTCCTGCCGCGCACCAGACCCGCCACGACGCGCAGGTCCTCGATTCGGCCATTGGTACAGGAGCCGATGAACACCCGATCGATCGGCACCCCGGCAATCGGCTCGCCGGCGGCAAGGCCGATATAGTCCATCGCCTTCTCCAGCGCCAGCCGGGCCAGCGTGTCCGGCTCGTCGCGCGGATCCGGCACCGCGCCGTCGACGGCAATCGCCTGGTCCGGGCTCGTGCCCCACGTCACGAAGGGCGCAATGCGGCTCGCCTCGAACACGTGTTCCACATCGAAGTGCGCGCCGTCGTCCGAGCGCAGCGTGGCCCACCAGGCGCGCGCCTCGTCCAGCAACGCGCCGCGCAGCTGCGGCGCGTGCGCCGTGACGTAGGCGTCGGTGACGGCGTCCGGTGCGATCAGCGCGGCGCGCGCGCCGGCCTCGACCGTCATGTTGCACAGGGTCATGCGCGCTTCGGCGGACAGCGCGGCCACGGCCTCGCCGCAGAACTCCACGGCATGGCCGCGCGCGCCCTGCGCGCCGATGCGGTGCACGATGTAGATGACCAGATCCTTGGCCGACACATGCGCCGGCAGCGTGCCGTCGATGCGGATACGCATGTTGCGCGCCACGCGGTACACCAGCGTCTGCGTCGCCAGGATGTGCTCGACTTCGCTCGTGCCGATGCCAAAGCCCAGCGCGCCCAGCGCGCCATATGTGGTGGTGTGGCTGTCGCCGCACAGCACCACCATGCCGGGCAGGATCATGCCGTGTTCCGGCGCGATGACGTGCTCGATGCCCTGCAGCGGATCGGTGGTGTCAAAGAGCGCGATGCGCTGTTCGTCGCAATTGCGCTTCAGGTTCAGCGCCTGGCGCGACGAGGCATCATCGGCGATCACGCGCAGCGCGGACGGCACGGGATGCGTGGGGATGATGTGGTCCACCACCGCCATCTGCTGACCCGGCCGCAACACGCCCCGGCCGCGCGCGGCCAGGCCGCTGAAGGCTTGCGGGCTGGTGTACTCGTTCATGATGTGCAGGTCGACGTAGAGCAGCACGTGCTCGCCGTCGATCCGGGCCACCTCATGGCTGGCCACCAGTTTGTCGTATAGCGTCATGCCGGGCATGTCTGTACTTCCTTGCTTGAAGAATGCGCCCGCGGCGCGCGCGGGCGGGTAATGCGCGTTAAACCTTGAAAAGCGCTCAATTCGCCTCGATCCCGGCTTCCTTGACGATGCCGGACCAGCGCGTCATCTCCGCGGCCACCATCGCATCGGTCTTGTCCGGCGACGTGATCAGGGGTTCGAAGCCCTCTTTCTGCATGCGCTGCGTCAGCGCGGCCGATTTCAGCGCCTGGCCAAGCTTGGCGTTCAGCGTGTCGATGACCGGCTGCGGCGTCCCCGCCGGCGCGCTGATGACGAACCAGGTGTTGAATTCGTAGCCGGGCAGGCCGGACTCGGCGATGGTCGGCACGTCGGGCAGCAGCGGCGAGCGTGCCGTGCCCGTCACCCCGAGCGCGCGCAGCTTCTTGCCATCGACCTGCGGCTTGGCCGCGGACAGCACCGGAAAGCTCATCTGCACCTGTCCGCTGATCGTGTCCAGCATGGCGGGACCGCCGCCCTTGTACGGCACGTGCATGATCTGCGTCTTGGAAACGGACTTGAACAACTCGGCCGCCATGTGGAACGTGCTGCCGGTGCCGGCCGAGCCAAAGCTCAGGTCGTTGGCGGGACGGGCGCGCACATAGGCCAGCAGTTCGCTCACCGACTGCACGGGCAACGCATTGGTGACCGTCAGCACATGCTGCGACGTGCCCACCGTGCCCACGGAACGCAAGTCCTTCGCGGTATCGAACGGCATGGTCTTGAAGAGCGCCGGATTGATGGCCAGCGACATGGTGTTGATGCCCAGCGTGTAGCCGTTGGGCTCGGCGCGCGCCACGGCCGTCATGCCGATGTTGCCGGACGCGCCGGCGCGGTTCTCCACGATCACGCTCTGCCCCAGTTCCTTGGCCCACGCGTCGGAGATCAGGCGGGCCGCGATGTCCACGCTGCCGCCCGGCGCGAACGGCACGATCAGCGTCACCGCACGCTCGGGAAAGGCGTTGCTGGCGGCGGCGGAATGGGCCCAACAGGATGCGGCAAGGGCGGCGCACAATGCGCCGGCCAATCTGGCTGTCTTCATTTTTCGGGTCTCCTCGGTTGGCCGCGTGGATGCGGCTCTGTGTCGGTGAACCCAGTGTATAGACCCAGTCGGTTCTTATAATTCGGAGAAAAAATAAAGCTTTGTTAAATCGGATTTATAAATAGCCATGGATGCGCTCTCCGATCTCGCCTTTTTCTCGCTCGTGGTCAAGCACGGCAACCTGTCCGCCACCGCCCGCGAACTGGGGTTGACCCCGCCCGCGGTCAGCACGCGTCTGGCCAAGCTGGAGCAGCGCCTGGGAGTGCGCCTCTTGAACCGCACCACCCGCCGGGTCAGCGTGACGCAGGAAGGCGAGCTGTATCTTGCCGAGGGATCCCGCATCCTGGCCGACCTGCAGGCGCTGGAGCGATCGGTGTCCAGTGCGCGCGCCCAGCCCCAGGGGCTGCTGCGGCTGAACGCCACGTTCGGCTTCGGACGGGCCCACATCGTGCCGGCCGTCTCGGACTTTTGCCGGCAGTACCCCGATGTGGAAGTGCAGATGCGGCTGACCGACAGGCCGCTGAACCTGATCGAGGAAGGCTTTGACGTGGCGGTGCGGTTCGGCGACCTGCCCGATGCGCGGCTGACGGCACGCCGGATCGCGTCCAACCGGCGCCTGCTGTGCGCATCGCCCCGCTACCTGGAAACGCATGGCGAGCCGCGCACGCCCGGCGACCTGCAGCGCCACCGCTGCATCGTCGTGCGCGAGAACGACGTGGCCTACGGCACCTGGCGGCTGGAATCGGGCGCCCGCGCGGAAACCGTGAAGGTGCGCGGGCCGGTCAGCTCGAACGACGGCCAAAGCGCATTGGAATGGGCGCTGGACGGCCACGGCATCGTCATGCGCTCCGAATGGGAAACCGCGGCGCACCTGCGCGAAGGCCGGTTGCGCGAAGTCCTGACGGACTGGCGCACCCCGCCCGCCGACATCCACGCCCTCTATCCGGAACGGCTGAACCTGCCGGCCAAGACGCTGGCCTTCGTCGACTTCCTGTCGCGGCGCTTTGCGCGACGCGTGCGCGCGCCGGGCTCGGACGCCGCGGTGTGGTGAGCGCTCAGATCTCGTCGATGGGCGTGCGGGCCGCAGCGCCCGCGGGCGCGCTGTCCGCGTCGATGGCGTAGCGGTCGCGCGTGCGCACATAGAAGCTGGCGCCAAACCGCCCCACCGGAAAATAGTCCTGCAGCCGCACGCGCCACGTTTCCGTGTCGATCAGCCCGTCGCGCGCATGCAGCCAGCGGACCTGGCCGATGAAGATCTGGCGGCTGGCTGTCTCCAGGGTTTCAAAGAGCGTGCACTCGAACGCAACGGGGGCCTGCACGATCCGCGGCGGCGCCACGCGGTGGCTGGGCGCGGCGTCCAGGCCCGCATGCGCCAGTTCGCTGACATCGGACGGCAGGCGGTCGCCGCAGCGGTGCATCTTTTCCGCCATGGCCTCGTCGGTCAGGTGGACCACGAATTCCTTGTCCCGCGCGATGTTGACCGCCGTGTCCTTCAGGCCGCCGTCTTCCAGGCGGTTGATGCTGACCATCACGATGGGCGGGTCCTCGCCCAGCATGTTGAACATGCTGAACGGCGCGGCGTTGACCACGCCGGTCTCGGACAGCGTGGTGATCAGCGCGATCGGCCGGGGCACGATCAGGCTGGCCATCAGCTTGTAGCGCTGGTATTCGGTGATAGCGTCGAAGTCGATTTCCATATCAGGCCAGTCCCAGCATCTGGGCAAGGGTTTGCGCGGGCTGCGGGCGCTCCAGGCTGATGCGCCGCTCCAGGTCCGCAAGGTGGTTGTCGTTGATCCGCACGGCTTCGGCCACGTCGCCGCGCTCCAGCATGTCCACGATCAGCACGTGTTCGCCGTGTTCGCAGGCGGCATTGCCCGGCGGCTCGTACAGCGCCACGATGAGCGAACAGCGCGACACCAGCTCGGCCAGGTAGCCGTGCAGGATGGTGTTGCCGGACAGTTCGCCCAGGCGGACGTGAAAGGCGCTGGCCTGCCGCGCCCAGGCCGGTTGCCCGGCGCGATGCAGCAGCGCGTGCTCGTCGCGCAGCTGCCGGCGCAGCGAGGCGTAATCGGCGCGCGTCGCACGGGCCGCGGCCAGCGGCAGCAGCGCGGCTTCCAGCGCGCGGCGCGCCTGGAAGATCTGGCGGGTGTCTTCAGGCGTGGGTTCGGCCACCACCGCGCCGCGGTTGTGATGCAGGTCCACCACATGCTCGTGCGCCAGCCGCTGCAACGCCTTGCGGGCCACCGACCGCGACACGCCGAACAGTTCGCAGATCGCGGCTTCGGGCAGCTTGGTGCCGGGCGTGAGCCGCTGGCTCATCACGCTTTCGTAGACCGCTTCGCAGATGCGGCGCTCCATGTCGGCGTCGGGCAGGACGTCATCGTCCGCGGCGGGCTTGGCGGACTTGGACCGCGCGGTGGCGGAACTGTTGGGTTTGGCGGCGCTTTTGGTGGACATGCGGGACTCGGTTCAACAAGGGAAACACATCAAGGGGCGGGACAGCGCCTAGTCGATCACGCCCGGCGGCAGGCTGTCCACGTGCCGGCAGATCTCGCCCGGCGTGGTGAACCAGATCTCGCCCCGGTCGCGGGCGGCGGCCAGCGGCGCCAGCGCGCGCCGCAAATGACGCAGCCGGTACGGCTGGCCGACGATGTACGGATGCAGCGCGATGCCCATGACCAGCGGCTGGCGGACCGCCTGCGCGCGCATTTCCTCGAACTGGTCAAGGATCATATCGGCAAAATCGCGCGCGTCCATCTTGCGGCCCATGATCATCGGAATGTCATTGAGCTCCTGCGGATAAGGAATCGCCCACAGGTCGCCCGCGCGGGTGCGCATGCGCATCGGCTGGTCGTCATGGCACCAGTTCAGCGTGTACCGGTAGCCCGACTCGGCCAGCAGATCGGGCGTCGCGTGGCTCTCGGAGATCCAGGGCGACAGCCAGCCGGCCGGCTCGCTGCCCGCATGCCGCAGGATGCGGTCGCGGCAATGCGCAAGCAGCGCGCGTTCCTCCGCTTCGGGCAGCCCGCCCTGCCGGTGCGCGTTGCTGTACCCGTGGCCGATCAGCTCATCGCCGCGCGCGAGAAACGCATCCACCAGTTCCGGGCAGTGCTCGTACAGCGCGGTATTGATCAGCACGCCAGCCGGCAGGCGCAGTTCGTCGAACAGTTCCAGGCAGCGCCAGGCCCCCACGCGGTTGCCGTATTCGCGCCAGGCGTAGTTCAGGACGTCCGGATGCGGCGACGGCGGGCCCAGCTCGGCGCCCAGTCCCTCTCCGAAGGCGAAATGCTCGATGTTGAACCCCAGGTACACGGCCAGGCGCGCGCCATTGGGCCAGGAATAGTCGGCGCGGCCGGCGATGCCGCGATACGGAAAGCGGCCGTGGCAGGCCAGGGGTTGCGGCGTCCACGGCGACTGATCGTCGCGCCCCGGTTTAGTGCTTTGAAGCGAGGATGGATTCATTTTGGTGCAAATCCTGAAGCATGATTGTGAACAAAATCGCTGCGGTTTTGGCGACAAAATCCTGGCATCGGTGTGCACAAACCCCGTCTGCGCCGCCCGCGCCCTGCGGCGGCGGGGCGAAGTCGGCATGCGGCAGGCGGCGTGGAACAGGTGGCATGGATCTTGCATGAGGGAACGAAGCAGCACTTAACCCCATGCAAGATTCATTCCACTTTTTCAGGAGTGTCCCGATGACCCCGACCCGTCGTTCCTTCATGCGCCGCGCGACCGCCGCCGCCCTTTTCGCTGCGGGCCTGGCCACGCAGCCGGCGCTGGCCGCGGACCCGATCAAGATCGGCCTGATCACCGCGCTGTCCGGGGAGTCGGCGCGCGCGGGCGAAGCGCTCACGCGCGGCATGACGGTCGCCATCGACGAGATCAACGCGCGCGGCGGCCTTCTGGGCGGCCGCCAGGTCGTGCTGGTGCGCCGCGACGATGAAGGCAATCCCGCCAAGGGCATGGCCGCCGCGCGCGAGCTGATCTACAAGGAAAAGGTTGCCGTGCTGTTTGGCGGCCTGGACACGCCGGTCTCCATGGCCATCGTGCCCATCGTGAACCAGGAAAAAGTGCCGTTCATGGGCCCGTGGGCCGCCGGCACGGCCATCACGCAGAACAAGGGCAACCCCAACTTCGTGTTTCGCGTGTCCGCGATGGACGAGATCGTCGACAGCGCGATGGTGCAGTACGCGCAGAAGACGTTCCAGAGCGCCAAGCCCGGCATGATTCTGGTGAACAACCCGTGGGGCGAATCCAACGAAAAAGGCTTGAACGCCGCGCTGGCCGCGGCCAAGGTCACGCCCGCCGGCGTCGAGAAATTCCAGCCCAATGACCTGGACATCGTGCCACAACTGAGCCGCTTGAAGGCCGCGGGCGCCGACACCCTGTTCCTCGTGGGCAACGTGGGCCCGTCGGCGCAGGTGGTGAAGTCGCTGGACCGCATGGGCTGGAAGGTGCCGGTCGTCTCGCACTGGGGCCCTGCCGGCGGACGCTTCACCGAGCTGGCTGGTCCCAATGCCAAGAACGTGCACTTCGTGCAGACCTATAGCTTCTTCGGCAAGCAGGGACCGGTGGGCGACAAGGTGATGCAGGCGCTCAAGGCCAAGTATTCCGACATCAAGGGACCGCAGGACATCACGCCCGCCGTGGGCGTGGCCAACGCCTACGACGGCATGCAGCTGGCCGCTCTGGCCATCGCGCAGGCCGGTTCCACCGACGGCGACGCGGTGCGCCAGGGCTTCTACAAGATCGGCAAGTACGAAGGCCTGATCAAGACGTACGAGCAGCCCTTCACGCCGGCCACGCACGACGCGCTGCGCCAGGACGACTACGTCTGGACGCACTTCATCGACAACCGCATCCTGCCCGTCAAGGGCACGCAGTAACGCGGCCGGACCACGCGGGAGACGCGCATGTTGTTGATGTCCGCCATCGTCAGCGGCCTGGGCCTGGGAAGCATGTACGGCCTGATGGCCCTGGGCTTTTACCTGACCTACGCCGTGTCCGGCACGGTGAATTTCGCCCAGGGCAGCTCCATGATGCTGGGCGCCGTGCTGACCTACACGTTCGCCCAGACGCTGGGCTGGCCGCTGGCCATCGCGCTGGTGTTCGCGCTGGCGCTGTGCGCGCTCTACGGGCTGGTCGTGGAACGGCTGGCGGTCAGGCCGTTTGCCAGCCGCGGTTCGAACGCGTGGCTCATGTCCACGGTGGCGCTGGGCATCGTGCTGGACAACGTGGTCATGTTCACGTTCGGCAAGGAGCCACGCAGCCTGCCGTCGCCGCTGGCGCAAGCGCCGCTTGAAATCGGCGGACTGGGGCTGGGCATCTACCCGCTGCAACTGCTGATTCCGGTGGTCGGACTGGCGCTGGCGGCGGCGCTGCACACTTTGTCGCGCCGCACCCGCTGGGGCGTGGCGCTGCTTGCCGTGGTGCAGAACCCGAACGCCGCGCGGCTCATGGGCATCCCCGTGCGCCACGCCATCATGGCGGCCTTCGCGGTGTCCACGCTGTTTGCGGGCGTGGCCGGCGCGCTGGTCGCGCCGCTCTTTAACGTGACGGCGGACATGGGCACGCTTTTCGGGTTGAAGGCCTACGTGGTCGCCATCCTGGGCGGCATCACCAGCGCATGGGGCGTGATGATCGCGGGCCTCCTGTTCGGCGTGGTCGAAGCGCTGATCACCGTGGCGCTGGGGTCGGGGTACACGCAGATCATCAGCTTCACGCTGGTGATCGTCATGCTGGCCGTGCTGCCCAATGGCCTGTTCGGGCGCGCCGATGTGAGGAAGGTCTGATGATCACGCAATCCGCAATGCGCTGGCTGCCGCCGGCGCTGTACGCCCTGCTGGCCGCGGTGGCCCTGATGCTGGCGGCCACCGTCAACGGCTACTACGTCTTCGTGCTGGGCAACGTGGCGCTGCTGGCGCTGGCCGGCATCGGCCTGAACGTGCTGCTGGGCCTGACCGGCCAGATGTCGTTCGGCCACGCGGGCTTTTATGCCATCGGCGCCTACACGGTCGCCATCCTGACCGGCCAGGCCGGGTGGAGCTTCTGGCTGGCGTGGCCGGCCGCCGCGCTGGTGTGCGCCGCGTTCGGCCTGCTGCTCGCGGTGCCGGCGCTGCGCGTGAAAGGCCCCTACCTGGCGATGATCACGATTGCCTTCGGCTTCATCGTGGAGCACGCGCTGATCGAGGGCGGCGCCCTCACCGGCGGCCAGAACGGCCTGATGGGCATCGTGCAGCCCGCCATCGGCAGCCTGGGCGGCGACCGCGGCGTGGCCATGCTGGCCATCGTGGCGGTGTTTGCCGCGCTGATCGGCTACGCGCTGCTGTCGCGCGGCACATGGGGCGCGGCCATGCGCGCGGTCAAGGACAGCGAGACGGCCAGCGAATCGATCGGCATCAATCCGCTGGCGGTCAAGGCGGTGGCCTTCATGGTGTCGGCCGCCGTGGTCGGGCTGGCCGGCGGCCTGTATGCGCCGCTGACCGGCATGATCACGCCGCACAACTTCAACTTCATGCAGTCCATCCTGTTCGTGCTGGCGGTGACGATCGGCGGCGCGGGCTCGCTGGCCGGACCGCTACTTGGCGCGGTGGTGGTGGGCCTGCTGCCGGAAATGCTGTCCAGCCTGGAGGAATACCGCCTGCTGTTCTTCGGCGCCTTCCTGCTGGTGGTGCTGTGGGCCGCACCCGAAGGCGCCGCCGGACTGCTGGCGCGCTGGCGCCGGCGCGCGCAGACGCAGGGTCTGGCGCCCCGCCACGGCGCCATGCCCACGTCCGCGCGGTTGCGCCGCACGCTGCATGCCGACGCGCTCACCATGACCTTCGGCGGCGTGCGCGCCGTGCAGGCGGTGTCCTTCACCGTGCCGCCCGGCGCCGTGACCGCGCTGATCGGCCCCAACGGCGCGGGCAAGTCCACCGTCATCAACATGCTGAGCGGCTACTACCAGCCGACCAGCGGCAACGTGAAGCTGGGCGATGCGCCACTGGCCGCGCTGGCGGCCCACCGCGTGGCGCGCAGCGGCATTGCCCGCACCTACCAGACCTCGCAGCTCTTCGACACGTTGAGCGTCGAGGACAACGTCGCGCTGGGCATGCTGCGCGGCCGCCTGGGCGGGCTGCTGGCCTCGCACCGGTACCTGGCGGCCGACGTGCGCGAACGCGCGCGCGCCCTGCTCGCGTTCTGCGGCTACGAAGGCGCGCTGGACATCGCCGCGGCCGACCTGCCGCACGTGGACCGGCGGCTGGTGGAAATTGCGCGGGCGCTGGCCACCGACGCCGACGTGCTGCTGATGGACGAGCCCGCGGCGGGCCTCTCGCGCGAGGACAAGACGCGGCTGGCCGGACTGCTGCGGCGCATCGCCGACGCTGGCGCGGGCGTGCTGCTGGTCGAGCACGACATGACACTGGTGATGGGCGTGTCCGATCACATCGTGGCGATCGACGCCGGGCGCGAACTGGCGCAGGGCAGCGTCGCCGAGATCCAGCAATCCCCCGAGGTGCGGCAAGCCTACCTGGGCGACGAGGCCGCGCGCCGTGCGCCGGCCGCGCGGCACAGGTCGGCCGGCGAGGCGCTGCCGCCCGAGGTGCTGGGCGTGGGCAACCTGACAACCGGCCACGGCGCCAACCCCGTGCTGCACGGCATCGATCTGCAGGTCAGGCAGGGCGAGATGGTGGCGCTGTTGGGCGCGAACGGCGCGGGCAAATCCACGCTGATGCGCACGCTGGCCGGGCTGCACCGGCCGGCGCAGGGCGGCATGCACCTGCAGGGCCAGGAACTGCACGGCCTGGCCGCGGACCGCATCGTCGCGCGCGGCCTGGTGCTGGTGCCCGAAGGCCGCCAGGTGTTTCCGGGGCTGAGCGTGCTGGACAACATCCGGCTGGGCGCCTTCCTGCATCCGGAGGACCGCGAGGCGCGCGTCGAGGAAATGCTGACGCGCTTTCCGCGCCTGCGCGAACGGCTGCACCAGCGCGCGGGGCTGCTTTCCGGCGGCGAGCAGCAGATGCTCGCGATTGCGCGCGGCCTGATGGCCAAGCCCGTGATCCTGCTGCTGGACGAGCCGTCGCTGGGCCTGGCGCCCAAGATCATCGACGAGCTGTTCGAGGCGCTGGACCGGCTGCGCAAGGAATCGATGACGATCCTGCTGGTGGATCAGATGGCCGCGCTGGCGCTGTCGCTGGCCGACCGCGCGTACGTGCTGGAATCCGGCCGGGTTGCGGCGCACGGCGCTGCGGCCGACATCGCGCAGGACGGCGCGCTGGCCCGCGCGTACCTCGGCGCCTGACCGGCGGGGCGGCGGCAAGGCGGCTGCCCCGCCGGCCGCCGTCTCCCCGTCACGCCGCGTCCGGATCCAGCCGCGCCCCCGCGCGCACAATGCCGCAACGCTTGTGCGCGCGCATCACCACGCCCACCTCGCTGTTCAGCACCCCGTCCAGTTCGCCCAGCCGGCGCGTCACCACGTCCCACAGATGCAGGCTGTCGCGGCACAGCACGTGCCAGAAGAGCTGCGAGGCGCCGCTGGTGCCGAACAGGCAGCGCGTGTTGGGGTCCAGCGCCAGATGCGCGGCCAGCGCGTCGACCGCCTGCGGCCGCACCTGCACGGAAATCACCGCCTCTACCGGAAAGCCCACCAGCGCCGGCTCGACTTCGACGCGAAAGCTCAGCGCGCGGCGCTCCACCAGGTTCTGCAGCAGGCGATGCGCGGTCGGTTCGCTGACGCCGGAGCGCTCGGCCAATTCGGCCAGGCTGGCGCGCCCGTCGCGCATCAGGTGCGTCACCATGCGCTGCTCGGGATCCGTCAACGCCGCGGGCGGCGACAGCCGCGGCGCGTCCGCATCGCCGCCGGCCTGCGGCTGGATGCGCCACTGGCCCGCGCGCCGGAATGGCCGCAGCACCAGCCGCGCCTCCACGTGCTCGACGCCATCGATGGACGGCAGCACGCGGGTCACCACATCCGGCATGTCGGCCGCGTCGGCAAGCGTCAGCTCGGCCATCAGGTCGGCCGATCCGGCCAGCGTCACGACGAGCTGACTGATGTCCAGCCGCGCCAGATGCTCGGCCACGTCCGGCACGCGGCCCGATCGGCAGCGCACCCACGCGTGCAGCACCACGCCACGGCCGGTGGCCAGCGGATCCGGCTCCGCGATGACGCGCAGCGCGTCCGCGTCCATCAGGCGCTTGACGCGCCGCGCCACGGTTCGCTCTGCGATGCCGGTTGCCGCGCCCAGCTCCCGCCAGGAGGCACGAGGTTGCGCCTGCAGCGCGACGAGGCACGCGAGATCCGTCTCGTCCAACGCGCCGATTAGGGAATTACCCTTACTTGACGTGACCATATTCATTAATCTAACGTTCGCGCATTGATAAAAACACAAATTTTATTGGTCTATTTGACCAAAAAACAAAACCCACTTTGAGGACGTCATGAGCAGCACATCCGCAACCTTGCGTCAGGCGCAAGGGGCAAGCGCCCCGCCCGTATCGCGCGGCCGCACGATTCTGGCCGGTAGTGTAGGCAATGCGGTGGAATGGTTCGATTGGACCATCTACGCGTCGTTCGCCATCTTCTTTTCCAGCCAGTTCTTTCCGCCGGGCAACGAAACCACCGCCCTGCTCGCGACGTTCGGCATCTTTGCGGTGGGCTTTTTCATGCGTCCCGTCGGCGGCTGGGTGCTGGGCATCTTCTCGGACCGCTATGGCCGCAAGGCCGCGCTGGGCCTGACGATCCTCATGATGGCGGGCGGCTCGCTCATCATCGCCATCACGCCCACCTACGCCACCATCGGCATTGCCGCCCCCCTGCTGCTGACCGCCGCGCGCCTGCTGCAAGGCCTGTCGCTGGGCGGAGAGTATGCCTCGGCCACGACCTTTCTGGCGGAAATGGCGCCGCCCAACAAGCGCGGCTTCTACTCCAGCTTCGTGTTCTTCAGCGCCGCGGTCGGCATCCTGGCCGCCTCGGCCGTGGGCTGGATCCTCACCACCGTTCTCACCAAGGCCGACATGGCCGAGTGGGGCTGGCGCATCCCGTTCATGCTGGGCGCGCTGGGCGGCCTGGCCGGCATGTGGATCCGCCGCGCCATCCCGGAAACCGAAGCGTTCTCGCACGCCAAGAAGGCCGGCGTTGAAAAGCAGCCGCTGCGCACGCTGCTGCGCGACCACCCGCGCGAAGTGCTGCGCATCGTCGGCTTCTCGGTCCTGACCACGTTTGCGTTCTACATCTTCGTGGCCTACGTGCCCACCTACGCCATCCGCCAGGTCGGCGCCGACCCCAAGACCGCGTTCGCGGCCAACACCGTCGCGCTGATCGTGTTCATGCTGGTGCAGCCGCTGTTCGGCATGCTGTCCGACCGCATCGGCCGCAAGCCGCAGCTCATCTTCTTTGCCGCAGGCTACCTGATCTTCTTCTACCCGGTCATGACCACGCTCGGGCCGTCGTTCGGTTCGATCCTGGCGGTCGAGCTGTTCGGGCTGGTGCTCTACGCCATGTACACCGCGATTGCGCCCGCCATCATGTCAGAACAGTTTCCCACCAGCGTGCGCGCCGTCGGCATCGGCACGCCGTACAACCTGGTCGTCGCGCTGCTGGGCGGCACCACGCCCTACCTGCTGACCTGGCTGCAAAGCAAGGGCATGGAGCGCTGGTTCTTCTATTACGTGCTGGCTGGCGCCGTGATCACGCTGATCACCTTCATCCGCATGCCCGAGACGAAGGGCCAGGTCCTGAAATAGGCCGTCCTCTTCTCGCGCCCTTCCCACACATCGCTTTCCGGTCCCGCCGCGGACCGGAAGGCTTTTTCCTTTTCGATGAGACTTATGCCCGCCCAAGACATCGACCTGCATTTCCAGGATGCGCGCCAGCTTGCCCGCGCCATCCGCGAGCGCAAGCTGCGTTCGCGCGACCTCACCCTGCATTTCCTTGACCGGATCGAACGCGGCGCGGCGCTGGCGGCCTACAGCGTGGTCACGGCCGAGCGCGCGCTGGCGCAGGCCGACGCGGCGGACCGGCTGCTGGACGCCGGCATTTGTGCTGGCCCCCTGCATGGCGTGCCCGTCGCGGTCAAGGACAGCGTGCAGTGGGAAGGCACCGTCGTCAGCGGGGGCTCTCAGGCGCGCGCCGGCGTCGTCAGCACCGAGACCGCCGCCGCGGCTCGCGGACTGGCGGCAGCGGGCATGGTGATCCTGGGCAAGACGCGCATGACGGAATTCGCGTTCGGGCTGTCGGGACAGAACCCCACGCAGGGCACCGCCCGCAATCCGTGGGACGCCACCGTCGCGCGCGCGCCCGGCGGTTCGTCCAGCGGCGCGGGTGTGGCTGTGGCCGCGGGCCTGGCCCCGATCGCACTGGGCGGCGACACGGGCGGCTCCGTGCGCGCGCCGGCGGCGCTGAACGGCGTCGTCGGCTACAAGCCGTCTTCGGGCCTCATCAGCCGGGCCGGCTGCCTGCCGCTGTCGGAAACGCTGGACGTGCTGGGCCCGATTGCGCGCACCGTCGCCGACGCGCGTCTGCTTACGCAACTGCTGGCCACGCCGGACGTCGATGACGGCGCCACGCTTGCGCTGCCTGCCACCTGCTTCACCAGCCTGCGGCACAGCGCCCCCCGCAAGCCCGGCGCCGTCGCCGTGCTGGCGCCGCAGTCCTGGCCCGCCCCGCTCACCGACGAGGCGCTGCAAGCCTGGCACTCGGCGCAGCAACGCCTGGCGCAGGCCGGCTATACGCCCACCGCCTGGCATCCGCCCGCGTCGCTGTCCTTTGCCCGCATGGCCGACGACAACTCGCTGGTGCTGGCCTACGAGGCCTATCGGCATTTCGGCGCGCTGGCCGAAGACCTGTCGCAACCGTTGTGGGACGTGGTGCGCGCGCGCATCGCCGCTGGCGGCCGGATCACACAGGCCAGCTACGAGGCCGCGCTGTCGCGCCGCCAGGCCGACATGGCGGCCTTCGGGCAGGCCGTGCAGGGCATCGACGCCTTGCTCATGCCCGCCATCGACCAGGCCGCGCAGGCGCTGGACGCGCAGGACACGCGCCACGCCGGCCTGGGCAAGCTGCTGCGCCCGGCCAACTTCCTGGGTGCGGCGGCGATCGCGCTGCCGTCAGGGCTGGACGCGCAGGGCTTGCCGAGCGCCGTGCAATTGCTGGCGCCCGCGGGCGCCGATGCCGCGCTGCTCGATTGCGCGGCGGCGCTGGAAGCGGTGCTGTCGCCCGTGCCGCGGCATCCGGACCTGTCGGCCTGGAGACTCTGAAAAAGAAAAAGCGCCCGATCGGATCGGGCGCTTTTTTCAACCGGGGTAGCGGTTGGCGTCAGGCGGACTTCTTCAGTTCCTGGACCTTGTCCGTGGCTTCCCACGAGAACTCGGGCTCGGAGCGGCCGAAGTGGCCGTAGGCGGCGGTCTTGGTGTAGATCGGGCGCAGCAGGTCCAGCATGTTCACGATGCCCTTCGGACGCAGGTCGAAGTGCTCGCGCACCAGCTTGGCGATCTGGTCGTCGGGGATGACGCCCGTGCCTTCCGTGTAGACGGTGATGTTGATGGGTTCGGCCACGCCGATGGCGTAGCTGACCTGCACCTGGCACTGGCGCGCCAGACCGGCGGCCACGATGTTCTTGGCCACGTAGCGGGCGGCGTAGGCGGCCGAACGGTCGACCTTGGACGGATCCTTGCCCGAGAACGCGCCGCCGCCGTGCGGGCAAGCGCCGCCGTACGTGTCGACGATGATCTTGCGGCCGGTCAAGCCGCAATCGCCTTGCGGGCCGCCAATGACGAAGCGGCCGGTCGGGTTGACCAGGAACTTGGTCTTGGGCGTGATCAGGCCTTCGGGGAAGCTGGGCTTGATGATGTCTTCGATGACCGCTTCGCGGATGGTCTCTTGCGAGACTTCCGGCGCATGCTGGGTCGACAGCACGACGGTGTCGACTTCGGCGGGACGGCCGTCGACGTAGCGGAACGTGACCTGCGACTTGGCGTCCGGGCGCAGCCAGCCAAGGCGGCCGTCCTTGCGCAGTTCGCTCTGGCGCTGCACCAGGCGGTGCGCGTACCAGATCGGGGCGGGCATCAGGTCGGGGGTTTCGTCGCAGGCGTAGCCGAACATCAGGCCTTGGTCGCCCGCGCCCTGGTTCAGGTAGTCTTCCGAGCTGCGGTCCACGCCCTGCGCGATGTCGGGCGACTGCTTGTCGTAGGCGACCAGCACCGCGCAACCCTTGTAGTCGATGCCGTACTCGGTGTTGTCATAGCCGATGCGGCGGATCGTGTCGCGCGCGACCTGGATGTAGTCGACGTTGGCGGTGGTGGTGATTTCGCCAGCCAGCACGACCAGGCCGGTGTTGCACAGCGTTTCGGCTGCGACACGCGCGTTCGGGTCTTGCGTGAAGATGGCGTCGAGGATCGAATCGGAGATCTGATCGGCAACCTTGTCGGGGTGCCCTTCGGAGACGGATTCGGAAGTAAAGAGAAAATCGTTGTTGGCCACAGATGCGTCCTTAGTGTCCGGTCTTGCCGGCGCATAGGTTCTCGAGGCGCGTTGCACCCCGGTCTGCATGACAATGCCAACTGGGCGCGACGCTTTAGCGGATTTGGCACGGGCCGCGCTAAGCGCTTTGCCCTTGCCGTCGCCCCGCAAGTTGTCGGTTAACTCGGCGACTGGGCGCATTTTAAGCGAAAATGCCGTTCTTATGCTTGCGGCCGGGGTGTATCCATATGCCTCGATCAGCGGTATTACCCTGCCCGATTTCAACCTTTTGAAGCATGTTGCTGCCCCTGTTCCGACTTTTTGCCGCCCTGCCGCTCCCCGTCGCGCATGCGATCGGGCGGTTCGCGGGACGCGCCATCTACGCCTTGCCGGGCAAATACCGGCGGCGCCTGCAGGCCAATGCGGCGCAGGCCGGCTACCCCGGCGCGGCGTTTGCGCGGCGCGCGGCGGCCGAAGCCGGCGCGATGATCCTGGAAAATCCCCGCGTCTGGTTCCGCAACCAGGAAAGCCTGGCGCAGGTGGTCTCGGACGATGACGACGTTGTCGCCGCCGCCCGCGCCGAAAACCGGGGCATTCTCTTTCTGACCCCGCACCTGGGCTGCTTCGAGATCACCGCCCGCTATCTGGCCCGCCAGATGCCCATGACGGTGATGTTCCGCCCCCCGCGCAAGCAAGCGCTGGCGCCGCTGCTGGAAACGGCGCGCAACAGTTCGGCCGTCAACGCGGTGCCCGCCAACATGCAGGGCGTGCGCGAATTCGTGCGCGCGTTGCGCCGCGGCGAGTCCGTCGGCATGCTGCCCGATCAGGCGCCCAGCGTGGGCGACGGCGTGTGGGTGCCCTTCTTCGGACGCCTGGCCTACACCATGACACTGCCCGGCAAGCTCGCGTCGCAGACCAACGTCCCCATCATCCTCACCGCCGGCGAACGCCTGCCCAAGGGCCGCGGCTGGCGCATCCACTACGTCCGGGTGCCCGAGCCGCTGCCGGCCGAGCCCGAGGCCCAGGCCGCGCTCATCAACGCCGCAATGGAAACGCTGATCCGCCGCTGCCCCGACCAGTACCTCTGGAGCTACAACCGCTACAAGACCCCGCGCGGCGCCACGCCGGCGCCCGGCGCCGAACCGCCGCCCCCGGCCGCCTGAGCCTTTCCGCCGATCCCGCCGCCCGGTCTCATTCCGCATCCATGAACGATAAAAAAACGCGCACGCTGGTCTCCCTGCTGAAATGGTTCGGCCGTATCAAGCCGTCGACGCGCCTGCGCATCGGCGCCGTGCTGGGCTGGCTGGCGCCCCGGCTGGCCAAGTCGCGCGCCCGCATCGTGCGCCGCAACCTGGAACTGTGCTTTCCCGACCAGCCCGAGGCCGTGCGCGAACAATGGGTGGCCGACCACTTCCGCGCGCTGGCGCAGTCCATCGTCGACCGCGGCGTGCTCTGGTACGGCACGCCCGACGCCATCAAGGACATGGTCACGCAGACGGGCGCCGACCGCATCAACGCGCTGACCGCCGAAGGCCGCGCCGTCATCCTGCTGGCGCCGCACTTCATTGCGCTGGACGCGGCCGCCACCCGCCTAACCATGGAAGTGCCCAGCGCGGCCACCATGTATACGCCCCAAAGCGATCCGCACATCGACGCCGTCGTGGCCGCCGGGCGGGCGCGCTTCAATGAAGTGTTCCTCGTCAGCCGCAAGGACGGCGTGCGCGACCTGATCCGGCATCTGCGCGCGCCCCGCCCCGTCTACTACCTGCCCGACATGGACTTCGGCCGGCAGGGTTCGGTCTTCGTGCCGTTCTTCGGCGTGCCCGCCGCCACGCTGCTCGCCACGGCCCAACTTGCCCAGAAATGGAACGCCGCGGTCCTGCCGATCGTGGGATTCTGGAATCCGGACACCGGCAAGTACCACGTCGACGTGCTGCCGCCGCTTGAAGACTTCCCCGGCAGCGACAGCCTGGAAGCGGCCACTGCCCGCCTGAACCGCGACCTCGAAAGCTGGGTGCGCCGCTGCCCCAGCCAGTATTACTGGGTCCACCGCCGCTTCAAGACGCGCCCCGAAGGCGAGCCCAAGCTGTACTGACCGCCGTCGCTCGCCGCGCCGCGAGAATGGGCGATAATCCGGTGATGAACTGGAACTTCACCAAAATGCACGGCGCGGGCAACGATTTCGTTGTGCTCGATGGCGTTCGCCAAACCATCGAGATGACGCCCGAGCGCGCGCGCGCGCTCGGCGACCGCCACTTCGGCATCGGCGCCGACCAGATCCTGCTGGTCGAACGCGCCACGCGGCCGGACGCCGACTTTCGCTATCGCATTTTCAATTCCGACGGCAGCGAGGTCGAACACTGCGGCAACGGCGCCCGCTGCTTCGTGCGCTTCGTGCACGAGCAAGGCCTGTCCGACCGCAACCCGCTGCGCGCGGAAATCGCCACGGGCATCCTGGTCCTGGACGAAGGCGACGACGAGCAGGTCACCGTCGAAATGGGCAGCACCCGCTTCGACCCGGCGGCGCTGCCCTTTGACACCGCCGGCCTGCCTTCGGCCACGCAGGGCCAGGACACCGTCTGGGAACTGGATCTGGACGCGCCCGCCGGCCTGCCGCGCGTGGTCGCCGTGTCGGCGGTTGCCATCTCCAATCCGCACGCCGTGCAGGTGGTCGAGAACGTCGACACCGCCCCCGTCGCCGTGCTGGGTCCGCTGATCGAAACCCATCCGCGCTTTGCCCGCCGCGTCAACGCCGGCTTCATGCAGGTTGTTGACCGCCACAACATCCGCCTGCGCGTCTTCGAACGCGGCGCCGGCGAAACGCTGGCCTGCGGCACGGGCGCCTGCGCCGCGGTCGCGGCCGGCATCCGCCGCGGCCTGCTCGATTCGCCCGTGCGCGTGCAAACGCGCGGCGGTGTGCTGACCGTCGCCTGGAATGGCGAACAACTGCGCATGACCGGCCCGGCCGAATCCGTCTTCACGGGCCAGGTCGACATCGACAAGCTCGTCTTCTCCATGGCGCTGAACCGATAACCCCTATGACCGATACCGCTTTCACCGCCCAGGACATCGCAGCCTTTCTGCAAGAAAATCCCGGTTTCTTCGACGAACACGCCGACGTCTTCGCCACCCTGCAGGTGCCGCACCCTCACGGGTCGCGCGCCATCTCGCTGGGCGAACGCCAGATCCTCACGCTGCGCGAGCGCACCCGCGAACTGGAATGGCGCCTGAATGAACTGGTACGCAATGCCTCCGCCAACGAGACCATCGGTTCGCACGTGGCCAAGTGGTGCTGCCGCCTGTTGTCCGAATGCGATCCGCAACTGGTGCCCGGCGAGATCGCGCTGGGCCTGGCCGAGCAATTCGAACTGAACCACGTGGCGCTGCGCCTGTGGAACCTGTCCGAATTGCCCGATCAAGGCTACGGCGAGCCCGTCTCCGAAGACGTGCGCACCTTCACCGACAGCCTGAAGACGCCTTATGTCGGCACCGACACTGCCTTCGAAGCCGTGACCTGGCTGGACGCCAAGCCCAAGTCGCTGGCGCTGGTGCCGCTGCGTCTGGAAGCAGACGGCGCGGCCGTGGGCCTCTTGGTGCTGGGCTCCGACGACCCCGAACGATTCACGCCCGAAATGGGCACGACGTTCCTGGAGTCGATCGCCCAGCTCGCGTCCGCCGCGCTGCATCGGCTGAATCCGGCCTCGCCCAAGGCGTAAGGCTGCAGGGGCGGACAAGGACAACGCGATGCGCGACACCGAGCCGAACGCCAATCCGCCCGCCCTGCCCGATCCGATGAGCGCCTGGCTGCGCCATCTGGAGACCAACCGCCGGTACTCGCCCCATACCTTGGATGGCTACCGGCGCGAATTGCACTTTTTGCGCGAACTCGCCGACAAGGCCGGCCTGCCGCTGGACAAGCTGGGCAACGGCCACATCCGCCAATTCGTGGCGCGCCTGCATGCGCAGGGCCGCGGCCCGCGCAGTCTGGCGCGCACGCTGGCGGCCTGGCGCGGCTTTTACCAATGGTGGGCGCCGGCCGCCGAGCTGGCTGGCAATCCCGTGGCGGGCGTGCGCGCCCCCAAGGCGCCCCGCGGCCTGCCCAAGGCGCTGTCGGTCGAGCAGACCCAGGCCCTGCTGGACAGCGCGCCGGCCCAGGTCGCCACCGAACCGGCCGCCCTGCGCGACCAGGCCATGTTCGAACTCCTGTATTCCAGCGGATTGCGTCTGTCGGAGCTGGTGGGATTGGACCTGCGCTACACGCGCACGGCCGACTACGAGTCGCGCGGCTGGCTGAATCCGGACGAGGCCGAGGTCGTGGTGCTGGGCAAGGGCGGCAAGCGCCGCTCGGTGCCGGTGGGCCAGCAGGCCATGGCCGCGCTGCGCAAGTGGATCGAGGTGCGTCCGCAGCTCGCGCCGCCCTCGCCGCTGCCCGAAGACGCTGCCGCGCTGTTTCTGGGCGCGCGCGGACGCCGCATTTCGCCGCGCGTGGTGCAGTTGCAGCTCGCACGCATCGCGCAGACGGCCGGGGTGCCCACGCATGTGCATCCTCATGTCTTGCGCCACAGTTTTGCCAGCCACGTGTTGCAGTCCGCGCAGGACCTGCGCGCCGTGCAAGAGATGCTGGGCCACGCCAACATCTCGACCACACAAATCTACACGCGGCTCGATTTCCAGCATCTGGCCAAGGCCTACGACCAGGCGCATCCACGCGCCGGGCGCAAGTCCTGACACCCGCGGCCCGCGCCGCGAGCTGCCCGTCATCGACCGCTAGCCGCCCGCGGCGACCATGCCGCCCAGCAGCATCACCCCCAGCAACAGCACGGCAATCGCCGCCAGCGCCTCGATGCCGTAACGCAGCCATGCCGCGCCCGCGCTGGACATGCGGCTGCCCAGGCGCGTGGCGGCGCCCCCGGCGGCGACGGCCAGGCAGGCCAGCGCCGCCACGGTCAGCCCCGTGCCCAGGCCCATCGCCAGCGCCGATGCCACGCCCGCCATGAAAAAGCCCTGGGACAGCGCGAACACCAGCACGATCAATGCCCCGCTGCACGGCCGCAGGCCCACCGCCAGGATGGCAGACCACGCGCGCCGCCAGTTCAGCGGACCGGCGACCTGCTCGGGCGCGGGCACATGCGCGTGACCGCAACCGCAGTCGTGATCGTGGTGATGGTCGTTGTGATCGTGTCCGTGATGATGCGCGTGGGCCTCCGCGTTTGCATGTGCATGTGCATGTGCGTGTGCCTGTGCGTGTTCGTGTTCGTGTTCGTGTTCGTGTTCGTGATCATGCGCGTGTCCGTGATCATGCGCCTGCCCACGCGCGCCGGCCCGCCGCAGCAGCGGTCTCACCGCCTTGATCCACACCAGCCACACGCCCAACAGCGTCACCAGCGCATACGAAGCCAGCTCCAGCCAGCGCGTGGCTTCGTTCATGGTGGCCGCGGTGGCGTTGAACACGACCGCCAGCACCGCCACCATCACGATAGCCACCAGCGCCTGGATCAGTGACGACGCCAAGGCGAGCAGCGCCCCGTTGCGCGCCGTCTGGCGGTTGGCCAGCACATAGGATGAGATCACCGCCTTGCCGTGGCCCGGTCCCAGCGCATGAAAGACGCCATAGGCAAAGGACAGGCCCATCAGGGCCCACGCCGCGCCGCCGTCCGCCTGCCAGGCGCGCACCGCGCCCGTCAGTTGCCGGTAGAAATGCGACTGCCAGACGGACACGCTGCCAAAGAAGCTGGACAGCCAGCCGGGCCCTGCCAGCCCGCCCCCGCTTTCGGGCACGCCGAACGGATGCGCGCCTTGCGCGGCGGCGGCCGATATGCCGCCCAGCATCAGCAGCAGAACGACCGCCAGCGCGCGTTGCGGCCGGGTTACGGGCATCGCACCTCGATGCGGTGCGTGAGCCCCTTGGTGATGGCAAAAAGCTCGTCCGGCAAGGCGTCCGGGTCGGCCGGGATCGCGGCCAGTTCCTGCATGGTTTTCCAATCCAGTTCCTTGGGCTTGCGATAGTCGGCCGTGCAGGCCGCGCCCTGCGGTCCGCCCAGCGACACCGCTCCCTTCTCGTCAAATGCGTAGGCCACGAAATAGGTGGGGTCGTAGATGTCCACTTGCGCGCCGCCCGCGCCCGGCGCGACGGGCTCGGCCAGCGGCAACGTGAAGGACAGCGTGAGCCGCGTGGTCTTGGGGTTCCAGTCGACGCGGGCGTCGCGCGGCGCGGCGAATGCCGCGCTCTTGCCGTTGACCGTGACCCGGGTGAAGTAGTGGGAGATCGGTTCGCCCAGCGCCTTCATCCAGTCCTGCGCCATGCCTTGCAGCGTCGCCGCGGGCAGGGATCCGTCCTTGCCCTTTTTCAGGCCCTGCGTCGCATAGGCGCCGAACATTTCGTCGAACCGCCACACCTGCCGCACGGCGGTGATGCGCTGCTCGGCATCGACATCGATCTGCGCGCGCGCGTCGATCCACATGTGCGGGTGCGCGTTGGCGGCGCCCGCCGTCAGCAGCGCCGCCACGGCGCTCAGGGTTGCAAGGCCGCGGCAAGCTGGCGTGCGTTCCATTCAAACATTTCCAGATAGGTGGCGCCCGGCTGTCCGGGCTTGGACAGGGCATCGGAGTAGAGCGTACCACCCACCTTGGCGCCGGTCTCGCGGGCAATTTGCTGGACCAGTTTGGGACTGCTGATGTTCTCGACGAACACCGCCGGCACCTCGTCGCGCCGCACCTGTTCGATGATCGCGGCCACCTCGCGCGCCGACGGCTCGGCGTCCGTCGACACGCCCATCGCGGGGATGAACGTCACGCCATAGGCGTCGCCGAAATAACCGAACGCGTCGTGCGAGGTCACAACCTTGCGCCGGTCGGCGCCAATGGCGTCGAAGCTTTTGCGCACGCTGGCGTCCAGCGCCTGCAGCTTGGCGATATATGTGTCGGCGCGTTGGCGGTAGGCCTGCGCATGCGCGGGGTCCGCGGCCGCCAGGCCGTTGGCCACATTGCGCGCGTAGATCACGCCGTTGGCCAGGCTCTGCCAGGCATGCGGATCGGCGTCGCCGTGGTGATGATGATGGCCCGGCTCGTGGTCGTGGTCGTGATCGTGATCGTGGTCATTGTCGTCCTTGTGATCGTCCTTATGCCCATGGTCATGCTCTTCGCCATGCCCCGCGAACTTGCGCGGCGCGACGCCCTGGGACGCCGTCACCGTCTGTCCCGCGAAGCCCGACGCCTTTGTCAGCTTGGGCAGCCAGGTCTCGAAATCCAGCCCGTTCACCACCAGCACGCGCGCCTCGGCAAGCTTCTTCGCATCGCCCGGCGTGGGCTCGTAGCCGTGCGCGTCGCCGTCGGGGCCGACCAGCGTGGTCAGGCTGATGTCGGCGCCGCCCACTTCCCGCACGATGTCGCCCAGGATGGAAAAGCTGGCCACCACCTTCAACGGCTCGGCGGCCTGTGCAGTGCCCAGGACGGCCGTCAGGCAAGCGCCCGCCAGGGCCAGCAGTGCGCGGCGGCGAGCCGGCAGAATCGAACGCATGGTCAATCTCCTTAGGAAGTCTCAGGCAGGTCGCGCGCGGCGCGTTGCCCGCAGCAGCCCGCCCTGCGGGCCGCCCACGATGGAAAACAGATAGCAGGCGCCGGCCGCCAGGATGATCGCGGGCGAGGCCGGCACGTCGAAGTGATAGGAGACCAGCAGCCCGGCCACGGAAGACGCGACGCCGATCGCCGCCGACAGCGGAATCTGCCGGGCCGCGCTGCGCACCCAGAAGCGCGCCGCGGCGGCCGGCAACATCATGATTCCCACCACCATCAGCGTGCCCAGCACCTGAAAGCCCGCCACCAGGTTCACGACCACCAGCACCAGAAAGCCCATGTGCACAAGGCCGCCCATGCCGCCGCTGGCGCGCAGGAACCCCGGGTCCAGGCATTCGGCCACCAGCAGCCGGTAGATTGCCGCCAGGACAAGCAAGGTCACGCTGGCGGTGGCCGTCACAAGCAGCAGCGCCGCGTCGTCCAGCCCCAGCACCGTGCCGAACAGCACGTGCAGCAGGTCCATGTTGGAGCCGCGCAGCGACACCAGCAGCACGCCCAGCCCGAGCGAGATCAGGTAGAAGGCAGCAAAGCTGGCGTCTTCGCGCAGCGGCGTCAGCCGGGCCACCAGCCCGGCCAGCAATGCCACGGCCAGGCCGGTGGCGATGCCGCCCAGCATCATCGCGCCCAGCGACAGGCCCGCCATCAGAAAGCCCGCGGCCACGCCTGGCAGGATGGCGTGCGACATCGCGTCGCCCATCAGGCTCATGCGCCGCAATACGAGAAAAACGCCCAAGGGCGCCGCGCCCAGCGACAACGCGCAGGCGCCGGCCAGCGCGCGCCGCATGAAGCCGTAGTCCAGGAACGGCGACACCAGCCAGTGTGCAAGCGTCATGACCAGGCTCCCGCCTGCCGCTGGCGGGCCGCCTTCAGGTGGGCCTCGCTCAACGTCGCGGCAGTGTCGCCCCACGCCACCACCGAACCCGACAGCAGCAGGCATTGCGGAAAGTGATCGCGCACCAGGTCCAGATCGTGCAGCACCGCAATCACGGTGCGGCCCTGTCCATGCAGGCCGCACAGCAGGGCCATCAGGTCCTCGGCCGTGTGGCTGTCCACGGCCGCGAAAGGCTCATCCAATAGCAGCACCGGCGCGTCCTGCACCAGCATCCGCGCAAACAGGGCGCGCTGCATCTGCCCGCCCGACAGCGCGTCCACGCCCCGGTCCGCCGCATCGGCCAGGCCCACGGTTTCCAGCGCCTGCATGCAGCAATCCAGTTCCTCGCCGCCAAACCCGCGCCATCCGCCCACGCGTCGCCAGGCGCCCATGGCCACCAGGTCCAGCACCGTGGTGGGAAACGACCGGTCCAGTTCCGCCGCCTGCGGCAGCCACGCCAGCGCCGACCGCCCGGCGCCCTGGATGCGCACGCTGCCCGTCATCGGGCGCAGCACGCCCATGATTCCCTTGATGAGCGTGGACTTGCCCGCGCCGTTCGGGCCGACCACGGCGGTCATGCCGCCCGGCGCGAAACTGCCCGAGACCGAGCGCAGCGCGGGCCGCCCGTGCCAGCCGAACGAGGCGTCGGCCAGCTCGACGGTGATGGGCGCCGCCGTCATCGCAGCCACCCCGCAAGCGTCCACCAGTCCAGCGCCCAGCCGGTCAGCGCCCACAGCACGGCGGCGGCCACCGCGGCATACGCCATGCGGCGCCATGCGGAAACAAGAAAGGCGGATCGGGCGGGCGCGCGCCGGCCGGGCGCGGCGCCGGACCGCGGGGGCAGGAGCGTGAAATGGGACATGGCAGGCAACAGCGGAAAACGGCAGCGGACAGGAACAGCGATGGTTTTATTATGTTATATCATAACCAAACCGAAGTAGCCCGCCGGCCAGTTACCGGACCCAGGGGTTTTCTGCTACCTTCCAGGCATCTCGCGCGCGCATCGCGCGCGCGCTTTCCATTCAGATAAAGCCCGCCATGTCCGCACCGTCCCGTCCACCCCGCAACGACAGCGTAGGCGCTCAGCTCAGCGTCGCCGAAACGCTGTGCGCGCAGCGCGGACGCCGCCTGACCCCCATCCGCCGCAAGGTCCTTGAACTCCTGCTGCGCCATGGCCGCAGCCTGAAGGCCTACGAGCTGCTGGACGCGATGCGCGCCGTTCATCCCGGCGCCGCGCCACCCACGGTGTACCGTGCGCTGGACTTCCTGATGGACGAAGGCCTGATACACCGCCTGGATGCCGTCAACGCCTGGAGCGCCTGCCACGACGCCGGCGGCGCGCCGCACGACCTGCTCGTGGTCTGTACCGGTTGCGGCGCCGTCGCCGAAGTCTCCGACCCGGCCATGAGCCGGCAGCTGGCCGAACGTGTCGCCCAGACGGGTTATGCGCTGGCCACGCACGAAACCGAGATCCGCGCCCTGTGCCCGCAGTGCCAAAAGACGCAGCCGGCCGACGCGGGTCACCACCACCATCATCACTGAACGGGGTTCTTCCCCCTTTCGTTTCATCCGTTGGATGCGTCCGCCTGACCTGAACGTTTCAGCGCGGTTACCGCTTGGGCGCCCATGCGCTCTTGAAACCCCGCAAACCGCCCCAAAATAGGGGTATCGCGCCATACTTGACGGCGTACGGCTGCCATCTGGCGGCCACGGCCCCCCGGGTTGGCCCGGGGTTTGCCCCCTGCCCCCGACTGTGCTGTAATCCTGCGTCCGGCCGCTATCGGCGGCTGTCGCAGCCTGTGGCAGACATCTCCGGCAGGGACTGAAAACCCCGTCAGGCGCCGTGTTTCACGCCCCTGACATCACGCTAGCAGCTTCGCCATGAATACCCCGCGCAGTTTGGACAAAATGGTTCCCGTCACCATCCTCACCGGCTTCCTCGGTGCGGGCAAGACCACCCTGCTCAAACGCATCCTGACCGAATTCCATGGCCGCCGCGTCGCGGTCATCGAAAACGAATTCGGGCCGGAAAGCATCGACAACGACCTGCTCGTGCAGGACAGCGACGAAGAAATCATCGAACTGTCCAACGGGTGCGTCTGCTGCACCGTGCGCGGCGACCTGATGCGCACGCTGTCCGACCTTCGCGCCAAGCGCGAAGCCGGCGACCTGAATTTCGAACGCGTCATCCTCGAAACCACCGGCATGGCCAACCCCGGCCCCGTATGCCAGACGTTCTTCATGGATGACGACATCGCCGAGTACTACCGCCTGGACGCGGTGGTCACGGTGGTCGATGCCAAGCACGGCATGGCCACGCTCGACGCACAACCCGAAGCCCAGAAGCAGGTCGGTTTCGCCGACCGCATCCTGATCTCGAAGAAAGACCTGGTCAACGAAGTCGACTACGAAGCGCTGCGCCACCGCCTGGTTCACATGAACCCGCGCGCGCCGATCACCGCCGTCAACTTCGGCGACGTCGACCTCAAGTCCATCATCGACATCAGCGGCTTCAACCTGAATTCCATTCTGGACATCGACCCGGAGTTTCTGGCCGATGAGCATCCGGACGCCGCGCACGACCATGCCCACGGGCACGATCACGACCACGATCACGGCCACGGCCACGGCCATGACCACGATCACGGCCACGGCCATGACCACGATCACGATCATGACCACGACGGCGAATGCGGCGCGCACTGCAATCATGCCCATCATCACCACCCCAAGCACGACGACGAAATCGGCGCGTTCGTGTTCCGTTCCAACAAGCCGTTCGATCCCGCGCGCCTTGAGGAATTCCTGGGCGGCGTCGTGCAGGTCTATGGCCCCGACCTGATGCGCTACAAGGGCATCCTGTACATGAAGGGCATCAACCGCCGCATGTTGTTCCAGGGTGTGCACATGATGATGGGCGCCGAACCCGGCAAGCCGTGGACCGCGGCCGAAAAACCGTCCACCAAGATGGTGTTCATCGGACGTAAGCTGCCCCAGGAGATTTTTACCCGGGGCTTGGAGCAGTGCCTGGCGGGGTAATCCCCATTCCTGCGTGACGCGATGCGACGAAGGCAGTACTGTGAGGTACGGATAGCGTAGGCAACAAGTAACACGGACCGGGACGGACGCCCGCGCCAGGATCGATTCATAGTGGAGTGTTTACATGGCTACCAAGGCAGCAACCAAAAAATCAAGCAAGTCGACGAGCGATACGGCGATTGATCTGCCCAGCGAGAAGGAAATGCTGGCCATGCCCGAGTCCGACTACATGAACGACCGCCAATTGGCGTT
This sequence comes from Achromobacter sp. JD417, assembly GCF_041879325.1. Lineage (NCBI taxonomy): Bacteria > Pseudomonadati > Pseudomonadota > Betaproteobacteria > Burkholderiales > Alcaligenaceae > Achromobacter > Achromobacter sp. JD417. Next base: position 6,008,395 of record NZ_CP087159.1, read on the forward strand.
CTTCAAGGAACGGCTCAAACAACTCGAGCAGGACATTCTGGCCAACGCCGGCGAGACCACCGAGCACCTGCGTGAAACGCAATTCGTGCCCGATCCCGCCGACCGCGCCACCATCGAGGAAGAGCACGCCCTGGAACTGCGCACCCGCGACCGCGAGCGCAAGCTGCTCAAGAAGGTGCAACAGTCCATCGCCCGCATCGACAGCGGCGAATACGGCTGGTGCGAAGAAACGGGCGAGCCCATCGGCATCCCGCGCCTGCTCGCCCGCCCCACGGCCACCCTGTCGCTCGAAGCGCAAGAACGCCGCGAGATGCGTCAAAAGCTGTACGGCGACTGACCCGTCCCGCATTCGCTCCGTCCCCTGAAAGGCCATGCCGGTTTCCGCGCATGGCCTTTTTTATTGTCCCCGGGGCGCATGAAGTCCCCAGACCTTGATATCCCCGCGACCGCCCCCAGCTAACTTTTTCATAGGAAGGAACGCATGGAACAATTTCACGCCACCACCATCGTGTGTGTGCGCCGCGGCAACCGCGTCGCGCTGGGCGGCGATGGCCAGGTCACCCTGGGCAACATCGTCATCAAGGGCACTGCCCGCAAGATCCGCCGCCTCTATCACGACAAGATTCTCGCTGGCTTTGCCGGCGCCACCGCCGATGCGTTCACGCTGCAGGAACGCTTCGAGGCCAAGCTTGAAAAGCACCAGGGCAACCTGATGCGCGCCGCGGTCGAACTGACCCGCGACTGGCGCACCGACCGAGTCCTGCGCCGTCTGGAAGCCATGCTGATCGTGGCTGACGCCGAGCACACGCTGGTGCTCACCGGCAATGGCGACGTCCTGGAACCCGAGCACGGCCTGGCCGCCATCGGCTCCGGCGGCGCGTACGCCCAGTCGGCCGCCCTCGCGCTGCTGCGCAACACCGACCTGCCGCCCGAGACGATCATCAAGCAATCGCTCGAGATCGCCGGCGACCTGTGCATCTACACCAACCAGAACCACGTCATCGAAACGCTGGGCGACTGACGCCCGCCACGCGGCGCAGCCTGCGCCGCGGCGCCCTCCCAGCCCGCCCTAGCATCAAGGATTCGCCCTCATGTCCGCATCCAACATGACGCCCGGAGAGATCGTCTCCGAACTCGACAAATACATCGTCGGCCAGAACCGCGCCAAGCGCGCCGTCGCCGTGGCGCTGCGCAACCGCTGGCGCCGCCAGCAGGTCGCCGAGCCCCTGCGCCACGAAATCCATCCCAAGAACATCCTGATGATCGGCCCGACGGGCGTCGGCAAGACCGAGATCGCGCGCCGCCTGGCCAAGCTGGCCAACGCGCCGTTCATCAAGATCGAAGCCACCAAGTTCACCGAGGTCGGCTACGTGGGCCGCGACGTGGACACCATCATCCGCGACCTGACCGAATACTCCATCAAGCAGACCCGCGAGCTGGAAATGCGCCGCGTGCGCACCCAGGCTGAGGACGCCGCCGAAGACCGCATCCTGGACGCGCTGGTGCCTCCGCCCCGCGGCGCCTCGGGCGAACCGCAGCGCGGCGAAGACAACAGCGCCCGCCAGACCTTCAGGAAGCGCCTGCGCGAAGGGCTGATCGACGATCTGGAGATCGAGATCGAAGTCGCCCAGACCGTGCCGCAAATGGACGTCATGACGCCCCCGGGCATGGAAGAAATGGCCGAGCAGCTGCGCGGCATGTTCGCGGGCATGGCGCGCGACAAGAAAAAGCCCAAGAAGATGAAGGTGCGCGAAGCCTTCAAGCTCATCGTCGACGAAGAAGCCGCCAAGCGCGTCAACGAAGAAGACCTGCGCAGCGTGGCGATCACCAACGTCGAGCAAAACGGCATCGTCTTCCTGGACGAGATCGACAAGATTGCCGCCCGCCAGGAATCCGGCGGCGCCGATGTCTCGCGCCAGGGCGTGCAGCGCGACCTGCTGCCGCTGGTTGAAGGCACCACCGTCAACACGCGCTACGGCATGGTCCGCACCGATCACATCCTGTTCATCGCGTCGGGCGCCTTTCACCTGTCGCGCCCGTCGGACCTGATCCCCGAGCTGCAAGGCCGTTTCCCGATCCGCGTCGAACTCGAATCGCTCACCGCCGAAGACTTCGTGCGCATCCTGTCCGACACGGATGCGTCGCTGACCAAGCAGTACACGGCGCTGATGGCCACCGAGGACGTCGAGCTCGAATTCACCGACGAAGGCGTGCGCCGCCTGGCGGAGCTGGCCTTCGAGGTCAACGAAACCACCGAGAACATCGGCGCCCGCCGTCTGTACACGGTGATGGAAAAGCTGCTCGACGAGCTGTCCTTCGATGCGACCTCCAGCCAGGACAGGCACGTCAGGATCGACGCCGCCTACGTCAACGCGCAGCTGGCCGAAGCCGCCAGCAGCCAGGACCTGGCGCGCTACGTGCTCTGATCCCGCCCCCGGCGCAACCGGGCGCAAAAAACCCCGCCGCAAGCGATTGCGGCGGGGTTTTTCATTAGGCCGGCGTCAGTTCGAGATCGCCGTCACCACGTACTTGCCGTCCTTGCGCGTGGCGGTGAAGCGCACCTTGTCGCCCGCCTTGATATTGGCCAGCAACGCCGGATCGGCCTGATAGACCAGCGACATCGCCGGCAGGTCCAGCGCCTTGATGGCATCGTGCTTGATCGTGACCTTGCCCGCAGCGGCGTCCACGCGCCGCACCTCGCCCGTGGCGTCGGCCTGCTGCGCGAACGCCAGGGGCGTGGCCAGCGAGACGACGGCCATTGCGGTGGCAACGGCCATGGGCGTTGTGTATTTGCGGTTAAAACCCATATGAAACCTCCCTATGCGGTCCGAGCGGGCAAGACGCCGAGGCGGCCTTGCCGCTTTTTACAGTGCTAGGATACTGCGCGAATGCAACAGTTCCGCTGCCAGTGCGCAACAATCCTGACGGTTGTTTGCTGACAGCCCCTGTTCGCGGTGCGCGCGCTTACCGTCGGACGCAAGCCGCTTACCTCTTTCACCACCCGCTTCTCACCACACCGAATCACATCACCATGGCCAACCGCTTATCCGTCATTGCCACCCGCACCGGTGACGATGGCACCACTGGACTGGGGGACGGATCCCGGATCCCCAAGGACGCCCCCCGCATCGCCGCCCTGGGCGACGTGGACGAGCTGAACAGCGTCATCGGCCTGCTGCTGACCGAAACCCTGCCCGAGGACGTGGCCGCGGACCTGCTCACCATCCAGCACGACCTGTTCGACATGGGCGCGGAGCTGTGCATCCCCGGCCATGTGGCGGTCAAGGACGAACAGGTGGCCCACCTGGATGCGCGCCTGGCGCATTACAACGCGGCGCTGCCGCCGCTGCGTGAATTCATCCTGCCTGGCGGTTCCCGGCCCGCGGCGCTGGCGCACATGGCCCGCACGGTGGCCCGGCGCGCCGAACGCGCCGTGGTGGCGCTGGCGGGCGTCGAGGCCGTCAACGCGCCGGTCAGGCAATACCTGAACCGGCTCTCGGACCTGATGTTCGTGCTGGCGCGCTACGTCAACCGGCATCTTGGTCAGCAGGACACCTTCTGGGCCGGCGCGCAGGCGCGCCGCTGACCTGTCCTCGCGCCTTCCGGAGCCCGCCCTCATGCCAAGCATCCTGTTATTGGGCAAGGACGGCCAGCTGGGCCGTGCGCTGCAGGCCGTCCTGCCGGCGGCGGGCGATCTGACGGCGCTGGGCCGGGATGCCCTGGATCTGCGCGACCAGGGGGCCATTACCGCGGTGCTGCACGCGCATCGCCCGGACATCATCGTCAACGCGGCCGCATGGACCGCAGTCGACCAAGCCGAGCGCGAACCCGAAGCAGCCGCCCAGGTGAACGCGGTGGCGGTGTCCACGCTGGCACGGCACGCTGCGGCCAGCGGCGCGCTGCTGGTTCACTACTCCACGGATTACGTCTTTGACGGCGCGCTTGCGCGGCCCTACACCGAAGCCGACGCGCCCAATCCCATCAATGTGTATGGCGCCACCAAACTGGCCGGAGAACGCGCCATTGCGGCAAGCGGTTGCCAGGCGCTGGTGCTGCGCTGCAGCTGGATCCATTCGCTGCACGGGCACAATTTCTTTCGCACGATCCTGAACCTGGCCCGCACGCGTGCATCGCTACATGTCGTGGCGGACCAGCACGGCACGCCAACGCCCGCTTCGCTGATCGCGCAAACCACGGTGCGCTGCATCGCCCTGCATCAGGCGCGGGGGCTGCCGTCGGGGCTTTATCACGTCGCGGCTGCCGGCTCCACAAGCTGGCATGCCTATGCGCAGTACCTTGTCGCGGGCGCCCTCAAGCGGGGCGTCAATCTAATGCTGAAACCTGAGCAGATTGCCGCCGTGGCGTCGGCGGACTATGCGGCAGACGCCGCGCGGCCGCGCAACTCACGGCTGGACACGACGGCCTTGGCGTTGGCAACCGGCTTTGCGCCGGCGGACTGGACCGCGTATGTGGACGAGAGCCTGGATGCGCTCGTGGCCTGCGGCGTGGAGAAGTTTTTTTCGCAGGCGTAGCGGGCGCGGCCACGCAAGGCCACGCCCAGACCGATCAGACGATCAATTCACGCCAGCCGCGTGCGCCTGCTCGTCGGCGTGGTACGAAGACCGCACCATCGCGCCAACCGCCGCATGCGAGAACCCCATCGCGTACGCTTCGCGCTCGAACATCGCGAACGTATCGGGGTGCACGTAGCGCAGCACCGGCAGGTGGTGTTCGGACGGCTGCAGGTACTGGCCGATCGTGATCATGTCCACGTTGTGCTCGCGCATGTCGCGCATCACCTGCAGGATTTCCTCGTCGGTCTCGCCCAGGCCCAGCATCAGGCCCGATTTGGTGGGCACTTCCGGATGCAGCTTCTTGAACTCGGCCAGCAACTTCAGCGAGTGCATGTAGTCCGAGCCCGGACGCGCCTGCTTGTACAGACGCGGCACGGTTTCCAGGTTGTGGTTCATGACGTCCGGAGGACCGGCGTTCAGGATGGTCAGCGCGCGGTCCAGGCGGCCGCGGAAGTCGGGCACCAGCACCTCGATGCGGGTGGTGGGCGACAGTTCGCGGATATGCGTGATGCAGTCCACGAAGTGGCCCGCGCCCCCATCGCGCAGGTCGTCGCGGTCGACCGAGGTGATCACCACGTACGACAGCTTCATGGCGGCGATGGTGCGCGCCAGGTTTTCGGGTTCCTTGGTGTCCAGCGGATCGGGCCGGCCGTGGCCCACATCACAGAACGGGCAGCGGCGCGTGCACTTGTCGCCCATGATCATGAAGGTGGCGGTGCCCTTGCCGAAGCATTCGCCGATGTTCGGGCACGAGGCCTCTTCACAGACCGTGTGCAGGTTGTGCTCGCGCAGGATGCGCTTGATGTCGTAGAAGCGCGAACCGGGCGCGGCGGCCTTCACGCGGATCCATTCGGGCTTCTTCAGGCGCTCGGCCGGAATGATCTTGATGGGAATGCGCGCCGTCTTGGCCTGCGATTTCTGCTTTTGCGTCGGATCGTAGACCGCCTCGGCAGGCGCGGCGGCGGATTCGTTCGAGGGCACAGGAGACTCGGCGAGCGTGGACATGGGACACCTTCGTGACCGGCGCGCAAAAACGGCCGGGTCTGGGAGAAAACAGGCATTTTACCCCTCACGGCCCGATCCGCCGCGGGAACGTCCCGCGCCCCCGGGGACCGCCGGCCCTGGGTTATCGTCTGGCCTGACACATTTCCTGTCTTTTGCCATGCCCTGCCTGCCCTCGCCCGCCCCGATTGCCGTGATTGCCGCCCGTCTGGATGCCGGCCCGACCGCCCGCGCCCTCCAGGCGTGCAGCGAGCGGCTGGGCCCCGCCGGCTATTACCTGGCGGCGGCGCCCTGGCACGACGCCGCGGCGCTGCCGCGGCTGGAGGCGCTGCAGCCAGCGGCCGCCCTCGTCGTCGGTCCCCTGGACAACGCTGCACTGCGCGCCACGCTCGCCGCGCTGGAGATTCCGGTCGTCGAAACCTGGAGCGTTTCGCCCCAGATGCTGGACAGCGCGGTGGCGATCGACAACGCCGAGGCCGGCCGCATGGCGGCGCGGCACCTGGCCGAAAAGCGCCATTTGCGCGTTGCCTGCATCAGCGCCGACACGCCCTGGGAGCGCGCCCGGCGCGAGGGCTTCGTCGGCAGCGCCGCCGCGCTGGGCCTGGAACGGGTCGCCGACATCGTGCAGCCCGAGGTCCAGCACATGAACGACGGCCGCATGGCTTTTCTGCGCTTGCTGGCCACCAACACGATCTTCGATGCGGTGTTCTGCACGTCCGACCTGCTGGCGGCCGCCGCCGTGTCGGAAGCGCACAACCGCGACCTGCAGGTGCCGCAGGATCTGGCCGTGCTGGGGTTTTCGGATGACGGCAGCGCCGTGCAGTGGGTGCAGGGCCTGACCACGCTGGGTGTGAACGCCGCCGAACTGGGCCGGCGGGCCGGTCAGTTGCTGTTGGACCGGCTGGAGGGCGAGCGCGGCGCGGGCCAGCGCGACATGATCGATGTGGTGCTGGACCTGCGGCTCAGCACCTGATCCGCGTCAGTCCGCGACCTCGTACAGGGCAGGAAAGCCGCAGTCCTGCAGCATGCCGTTGGCTTCCTTCAGGAACGCGTGCGTGGCGGTTTCGGGAACGCGCACAAGCCACGCCACGGCGTCTTCCTTGCGGCCCTGCAACAGCAGCATGCGGCCCAGGTGGAACATGCCCCGGAAATCGCCGCCCTCGGCGCAGCGCCGATAGCAGTCGAACGCGCGTTCCAGGTCTTGCGGGACCACGTCGCCCGCTTCGTGATAGCGGCCCACCACGCCAATCGACTTCACGTGACCGGCCTGCGCGGCCTGCTGGTACAGCGCCAGCGCCGCCGCCTGATTCTGCGTGACGCCGCCGCGGCCCGTGCGCAGCATGTGCGCGTAGTTGTACATGCCCCAATCCAGGCCCGCGTCCGCCGCACGCCGGAACCAGTAGGCCGCGACCGTATCGTCGGCCGCCACGCCCCAGCCGTTTTCATAGCAGCGCCCCACCATGTTGATGGCCATGGGGTGATCGGCGTGCGCCGCGCGCTTGAACCACGACAGTCCCTCGGCGGGTTGGCGTTCGACGCCCACGCCGTCCAGCAGCATCTGCCCGTAGATCGTCTGCGCCTCGGTCAGCCCCAGGTCGGCGGCGGCGCGGATCCAGGCGGCGTATTCCTCGGGCGGCCCGGATTCGCGCAGCCGGGCGAGCTGTTCGGGCGTGGTGGCGGCGACCTCGGCCGCGGTGTAGGTCTTCAATTCGTGTTCCTTCGGCGATGCCAGGCGAGCGCCAGGTTCTGCGCCAGCGCGTCGCCCGTCTCGGTGGGCGTGCGGCGCACGCCACAGGCCGCCATGTCGACGGTGCGCAAGCCTTCGTAGCCACAGGGGTTGATGCCCAGGAACGGCGCCAGGTCCATCTCGACGTTCAGCGACACGCCATGGTAGGCGCGGCCGTTGCGAATCTTGATGCCCAGCGCCGCGATCTTGGCCAGCTCACCGCCTTCGGGATGCGGCACATAGACGCCCGGCGCACCGGGCTTGCGACAGGCCCCGCCCACGCCCAACTGCGCGAGCGTGTCGATGACGGCCGATTCCAGCAGCGCCACGTATTCCTTGACGTACATGTCGGCGCGGCGCAGGTCAAAGAGCGCGTAGGCCATGACCTGCCCGGGGCCGTGATAGGTCACCTGACCGCCGCGGTCGCAATGCACGATGGGAATGTTGCCGGGGTTGAGCACGTGCTCCGGCCGGCCCGCCTGGCCCAGCGTGTAGACCGGCGTGTGCTCGCACAGCCAGATTTCATCTGGCGTGCCGGCGTCGCGCTGACTGGTGTACGCCTGCATGTCCTGCCAGACCGGCAGGTAGTCCACCGGCCGCGCGAGCCACTTGATCACAGCGGTCTTGCCTTACAGGACGATGGACACCATGGGATGGCCATGCAGCGCCCGGTACAGCGCGTCGAGCTGCTCGCGCGAGGTCGCGCGCACGGTGAAGGTCAGGCCAAGATAGTTGCCGCCCTTGCTGGGCCGCATTTCGACGGTCGCGGCGTCGAATGCCGGATCGAACTGCAATACGACCTCGGTCAGCGTCTGCGCAAAGTCGGGATGGTGCTTGCCCATGACCTTGATGGGAAAGTCGCTGGGATATTCGATCAACGAATCTTCGGGCGGAATGTGCATGATGTGCCTAAAAAGAGTTGCCCCTGAATGTTCTTATATGGGGGCAAGCGGCGCGCCGGCAAGTGCCGACGGGCGCCGCCGGGGCGGGCGGCCAACCCGCAGGTATCGCAAGCGGGCCGCCCCGCGCCGGGACTACAGCGCGGCGATGCGGGCATCATAACCCGCACGCAATTGCTCAAAAACAGGGCCGGGCTTGCCCGAACCGACCGGTTTGCCGTCCAGCGAAACGATGGCCAGCACTTCCTTGGTGGCGGACGACAGCATCAGCTCGTCGGCCTGCTCCACCTCGGCTTGCGAGATCCGGCGGGACTCGAACGGGATGCCGGCCTCGGCGGCCAGTTCACCCATCAGGCCGTAGCGGATGCCTTCGAGGATCAGATTGTTCTTGGGCGGGGCCAGCAGCTTGCCGCCGGACACGACCCAGATATTGGTGGACGCGCCTTCGGTCAGGTAGCCGTCGCGGAACTGCAGGACTTCGTCCACCTGCGCATCCACGGCCTGCTGCTTGGCCAGCACGTTGCCCAACAGAGACACGGACTTGATCTCGCAGTGCAGCCAGCGTTCGTCGGGGATGCTGATGGCGGACAGGCCCTGTGCGCGTTGCGCGGCCGTCGGCGGCGACCAGGCCGCGATCATGCCGAACACCGTGGGGGTGACGGCCGGCGACGGGAACGGATGGTCGCGCTTGGCCACGCCGCGCGTCACTTGCAGATAGACGATGCAGGTGTCCAGGTTGGAGCGGTCCAGCAACTGCTCGATCAGGTTGATCCACCCGCTGCGGTCGAACGGCTGCGCGATGCGCAAGGCGGCCAGGCTGCGGTCAAGACGGTCAAGGTGTTCGGCCATGCGGAACGCATTGCCCTGGTACACGGGGACGACTTCGTAAATGCCGTCGCCGAAAATGAAGCCGCGGTCCAGGACAGAGACCTTGGCCTCGTCCATGCGCAGGAATTCACCGTTGAGATACACCTGGCTTTCGCCCGGCACGCCCGGAATCATGAGGCACTCCTGAATTTGAAATGGAACAGGGACGAGCCGCGCGGCCCGCCCCCGAAGAATGCAAAACGGGCGTTTCGCGCACGAAACGCCCGCTGCTAGCTTACACCCGCGGCCCTGGCCGCGGTGCGCCGATTTACTGGAACCAGCGCTTGACGGTGTCGACCATGCGGCCAAAGAACCCGGCGCGCTCGACGGCGTCCTGCACCACCAGCGGTTCCGTGCGCAGCACCTTGCCGTCCAGCGTGAACTGCAGCGTGCCGACCTGCTGACCCTTGGCCAGCGGCGCGATCAGCGGATCGGTGCGCTGGGCAACCGGCTTCAAGTCGCCGGCCTTGCCGCGCGGCACGGCGATGGAAACCGGATTGGGCGGACCCAGCTTGACGTTTTCGGCGGTGCCTTCCCAGACGCGGGCGTCGATGCCCGGCTGGCTCTTGTCGAACAGCTTGACCGTGTCGAAGTTCTGGAAGCTCCAGTTCAGGAGCTTCAGGCTTTCTTCGGCGCGGGTCGCTTCGCTGTCGGTGCCCACCACGACCACCAGGATGCGGCGGTCGCCGCGCATGGCGGTGGAGACCAGGCAGTAGCCGGCCGAGTCGGTATGGCCGGTCTTCATGCCATCGACCGAGGGGTCGGCCCACAACAGGCGATTGCGGTTGGGCTGCGTGATCTTGTTGTAGGTGTAGCTCTTCTGCTTGTAGTAGTGGAAGAAGTCCGGGTGATCCGTGATGAGGTGCGCGGACAGCGTGGCCAGATCGCGCGTGGACGTCACGTGCTGGGGATCGGGCAGGCCCGTGGCGTTCATGAAGTGCGTGTTCTTCATGCCCAGGCGCTCGGCTTCCTGGTTCATCAGCGCGGCAAAGGCAGATTCGCTGCCGCCCACGGCTTCGGCCAGCGCCACGGAGGCGTCGTTGCCCGATTGCACGATCATGCCCTGGTTCAGTTCGTCCACCGTGACCGGCTTGCGCGGCTCGATGAACATGCGCGAGCCGCCCGTGCGCCACGCGTGCTCGGACACCGGCACGGTCTGCTCCAGCGTCAGGCGCTTTTCGTCCAGCGCGTTGAACACGACGTAGGCCGTCATGATCTTGGTGAGCGAGGCCGGCTCGACCTTCATGTCGGGGTTGGATGCGGCCAGCGTCTGGCCGCTATTCACATCGATGACGATCCAGGCCTTGGCCGCGATGGTGGGAGCCGGGACGGCCGACACGTCGCCAACAGGCACTGCACCCGAGGGCGACGGCGCCGGGGCCGTCGCGGCCGGCGCGGCGGCGGGTGCGGCTGGCGCCTGCTGCGCCCACGCCGGCAGTGAGGCCGCCAGCATCGCTGACAACACGGCGCCCGAGATCAGGCGGCGGGTAAAGACAACGGGGGATTGAGCGGAGTGAGGCAATTTCTTCATCGGCAACGTGGGTCCAGGAATGACGCCCGCCGGCGCGGGCCAAGTGGCTGACAATTATAGGCAGTCGATCAGACCCATCCCGGCCGCGCAGGGTTCCCTGCGCGCCTAAAACATGCAACCTGATGCAACCTGCCGCGGCGGCAAGGCCCGTTTCAGTCCAGCGCGACCTTCAGGCGGGCCTGCACCAGCTGACGCAGCACGAGCAGCTTGCCGTGGAAAAAATGCGAGGCGCCAGGCACCACCACGACCGGAATCGAACGCGGCCGCGCCCAGTCCATGGCTTCGGACAACGGCACCACCTCGTCCTCTTCGCCATGCACCATCAGCGTGTCGTCGGGCACCTGCACTTCGTGCGATTGGAAGCGGTTGACCGCCGGCCCCATCAGCATCAGCGCCGACGGCAGAACGGCGTCGCCCTGCTCGGCCAGCGCGGCGTAGGTCTGCGCGGCGACCGCCGTGCCAAACGAGAATCCCGCCAGCACCCACGGCGCCTGCGCCAGCTCGGGGTGCAGCTCGCGCATCTGCGCCACGACGGCCAGCATGTCTTCGGTTTCGCCGACGGATTTGTCGAACACGCCCTCGGAGTGGCCGACACCGCGGAAGTTGGGACGCACCGCCACCAGGCCGTGCTGCACGCAGGCGCGCGACAAGGTCGTGACCACCTTGTTCTCGCGTGCGCCGCCCTGCAGCGGATGCGGATGCAGCACCAGCGCCCAGCCGCGCGGCGCGTCGGCGGGCCAGTCGATGGCGCAATCGATACGGCCGGCGGCGCCGACGAAAGCGTGGGTTTCAGTGCGTGCGGACATGGCGGGACTCAACGTGCGGAAAAAGGAACGATGTTAACCGCCCGGCCCGCGCGGCGAAATCCGGGTCAACCGTCAACGGCGCGCGCAAGCGCGAGCCCGAGCTCACTTTCCGCGCGCGGCGGCAGGCGGTCGCAGCGTCGCCGCCAGCCATTGCGCAAGCTGGTCGCTGGCCTCGTCGGTGGCCTGGCGCAGCGCGGCCACGCCGCCTGCGGCATCCTGCGTGGGCGCGGGCGCGGCCACCATGATGCGCTTCTGGCCCACGACCTCGCGCCCGTTCAGCAACACGGCTTGCAGCAGCAGGCGTCCCTGGCTCGACTGGCCGTCCTCGGTGAACACCTGCTCGAACTGCGCCAGCGACACCTGCAATTGCGGCGTCTGCAACGTGACGCGGTCGCCCAGCACCGCGCCCTGGCGCGACAGGCGATCGGTGATGCGCTGGCGCACCAGCTCGGCGGGCGACGCCGCCCAGCGATAGGTGGCGTACGACCGGGGCGCGGCGCTGTCGCCCACGCGCCAGATCATGCCGGTGTCGGACAGCCCCGGCGCGGCCTGGAACGACAGCGCGATCGGATCGCGCGCCGGCAAGGCAGGCACGGGCCGCGCGTCCAGCCCCAGGTCGAACAACTGGGGCGGCGCGTCCACGCGGCCGATGCCGCAACCGGCCAGGGCCAGGGTCAGGATCAGAATGGCGCTGCGCATCTTCATGGGATCTATCTCCGGAATCCGGCAAAGCCGGGCTCGCCGGGTCCCGGCGCAATGGGCGCGGGACCGAACAGGAACGATTGCGGCGTGCTGTCCACACGGCGCAAGGTGGTGGTGGCGCCCCGTGCGGCCGTGCTGACATCGTTGGCCATGGTGGTGAAGGCCGGCAAGGTCTCGCCATCGAGCCGCGCGGCGGCCAGCGCGATGTCGTTCAGGCTGCGGGTCGCGACGGCCAGCGGGCCGTCGGGCGCGTTCAATCGCGCGAGCGACTGGCGGGCCTGCTGGGCCAGGTCGCCGATCTCGCGCGCGGCGCGGTCGGCCTGGCGCGAGGTAGTGTTCAAGGAATCCATCAGCGGACCGAGCTTGGCCAGCGTGGGCGCCAGATCACGGGTGGCGTCCTTCAGGGACTGCGAGATGTCGGTGGCGTTCTGCAGGCTGGCCGTGAGGGCCTGCACGTTCTGTTCGCTCAGCACGCGCTTCAATTGCTCCGTCGCCACCTCGACGTTGGAAATCAGCTTGTCGCCGCGCTTTTCGATGCGGTCCAGAAAGCCCGGACGCAGCGGAATGGCGGCCGGATGCTCGGCGGTGGACGTCAGGCGCTTGAGCGACGAGCCGTCATCGCGCAGGTCCACGTTGGCCATGCCGGTCACGCCCTGCACGCCCAGTTCGGCCCAGGTCGATTCGGTGATCGGCGTGTTGGGAGCCACGCCGATACGGATACGCACCTGCCCCGGCTTGTCGGGATTGAGCGCCAGCGACTGCACGCGGCCCACGGGCACGCCCTGGTACCGCACGGCCGATTGCGGATTCAGGCCGGTGACGGCCGTGGCCGAAATGATTTCGTATGGCTGCAATTGCGTCCGGTCGCGGCCGATCCAGATGGCCGTCAGCGTCGCGGCAGCCAGCAGGACCAGCGTGAAGATACCGGCCATGAGCGCATGACTACGGTTTTCCATGGTGCATTCCCTTCGGTGCCAAATCTCCCAGCGCGCGCAAGCCGCGCTCGCCCAGGAAGAACGTATGAATGAACGGGTGATCGAACTTCAGGACTTCAGGCACCGTGTCGCAAATGATCACCCGTTTCTCGGCCAGCACGGCCACGCGCGTGGCCAGCGCCAGCAGCGTGTCCAGGTCGTGCGTCACCATGACGACGGTAAAGCCAAGCTGCCGGTGCAAACTGCGCACCAGGTCGACGAATTCGTCGGACCGCAGCGGATCGAGCCCCGCCGTGGGCTCGTCCAGGAACAGCAATTCCGGGTCCAGCGACAGCGCGCGCGCCAGCGCCACGCGCTTGACCATGCCGCCGGACAGGTCCGAGGGACGCTTGTCCGCATCGCGCGACGACAGGCCCACCATCGCAAGCCGGCACATGACCACGTCACGCACCAGGTCTTCGGGCACCGTGCGCAATTCGCGAAGCGGCAGCGCCACGTTGTCGAACACCGACAGCGCCGAGAAAAGCGCGCCCGCCTGGAACAGCATGCCCCAGCGGTATGACAGGCGCCGGCGTTCGCCCGGAGACAGTTCCGAAAGCGTATGCCCCAGCACCTTCACGGTGCCCGCGGCCGGCACGTCCAGCCCGATGATCTGCCGCAGCAGCACCGTCTTGCCCGTGCCCGAGCCGCCGACCAGCACCAGGATTTCTCCCGGAAACACCGTCAGGTCCAGGTTCTCGTGCACCACGTGATCGCCGAAGGCCGTGCGAAGGCCGCGCACGGTGATGACCGGCTCGACGGTCACGCCCTCTTCGGTAAACAGCCGGTGCTGCGCGGCGCTATTCATCAGATGCCCACCGTGCTGAAGATGACCGCGTACACCGCATCCAGCAGAATCACGCCCGTGATCGACGTAACCACGGATGTCGTGGTGCCGCGTCCCAGGCTTTCGGTGTTGGGCTGGATGCGCAGGCCGAAGTGGCACGCAATGAGCGCGATCAGGATGCCGAAGGTCACGCCCTTGAGCATGCCGATCCAGTAATTGGTTAGCGAGATCGCATCGGGCAGCGATTGCAGGAACCACTGCGCGGACACGCCCAGCTGCGCCATCGCCGCCAGCATGCCGCCCAGGAGCGCCATGGTGCTGGTCCACAGCACCAGCAGCGGCATCGTGACCGCCAGCGCCACCACCCGCGGCAGGATGAGGCGCTGGCCGTGCGAAATGCCCATCACCAGCATCGCGTCCAGTTCCTGCGTCACGCGCATCACCCCGATCTGCGCCGTAATCGCGGATCCCGACCGGCCGGCCACGAGGATCGCCGCAAGCACCGGTCCCAGCTCGCGCACGATGGAGACCCCCAAAAGGCGCACGATGAAGCGGTCGGCGCCGAACATCTGAAGCTGCTGGGCCGACAGGTAAGACAGCACCACGCCGATCAGAAAGCCCACCAGCGCCGTGATGCCCAGCGCCTGCGCGCCGGTCCGGTACACCTGCGCGGAAATCTCGCGCCACGGGCCCAGCCAGGGCCGGCGCAGCATGGCGCCGACATCCAGCACGAGCTGGCCCAGCATGATGAGCAGCGCCTTGCCGTTTTCGGCGGCCTGCAGGACGGCGCCGCCGGTGGCGCGTACCCACGACCATGTCTCGGGCTTGGGCGCCGCCGCGGGCGTCTCGCCCTTGTTCATCGCCAGCGTGTTGAAGACATCCTGCTGCCCGGCGCCCCAGCGCACGCGCTCGGGCAGCTTCTCGCCCCAGGCCTGCCAGATGATCAGCGCGCCGATGGTGTCCAGCCGATGGATGCTGTGCATGTCCCAACGGGCGCCGTCCTTGGCCGCCTGCGCGAGGGCCGCGCGCCTTCGTTCGACCTCGCCCGACTCGGCCAGCGCCAGGACGCTCCAATCGCCGCCCACGTGGCAAACCCCGCCTTCGTAGCGAAAAGGCGCGGCGGCGGTCGCAAGCAGTGCGGAATGCGGCATGTCGTCGGGGTACCGATGCAAAATGTATCGCCAATCATAAACGCTGGGGCCCCGCAGCCGCGAGCGCGGCCCGCGTGCCCTACAATCGCGGCCATGCCCGCCCCCGTTTGCCCCATCGACCTGCCCGCCCCGGAAACGCTTGCCCGGACGCTCGCGGACCGCCTGCCCGCCTTCCAGGACATTGCCTGGACCCGCAGCACCGGATCGACCAATGCCGACCTGCTTGCGCGCGCGCGCTCGGGCGCCGGCGCGGGCAAGCCCTGGCTGCTGGGCACGCATCTGCAGGAGACCGGCCGGGGCCGCGCCGGCCGCCCGTGGCAGAACCGCTCGGGCTCCACGCTGATGTTCTCGTGCGCATTCGACGTGCACCTGCCGGCCACGCAACTGGCCGCGTTGTCGCCGCTGGCCGGCGTGGCCGCTTGCGAGGCGCTGCGCACCGTCGCCGGGCGCCAGCCGCGCGGCCTGTGCATGAAATGGCCCAACGACGTCCAATGGCACGACGCCAAGCTGGCCGGCATCCTGGTGGAAACCACCCGCAATCCGGGCGGCCGCGACGCCGGATACACCGTGGTGATCGGCATGGGCGTGAATCTCATCGATGCGGCCGAGCTGTCGCTTGCCCTGGGCCGCGAGGTCGCGGACTGGACCCAGGTGCAGGCCGGCGCCGCGCACGCGGCTGCGGCCGCCGACCTGGTCTGCGCCAGCGCCACGGCCTGGCACGAAGCGGTCCGCACGCTCGAACGCGAAGGCTTCGGCGTATTCCGGCAGCGTTTCGACCAGGTGGACGCCCTGGCGGGCCGCAAGGTGAACGTGCTGGACAAGGGCGCTATTCTTCTAAGCGGCACCGCCTGTGGCGTGGACGATCAAGGCCGCCTGCTGGTGCAAACGCCCGAGGGCGCCACACCGATCTCGGTCGGTGAAATTTCGATTCGACGCCAAGCATGATTATTCTCATCGACTCCGGCAACAGCCGACTCAAAGTGGGTTGGCTGGACGCCAGCAATCCGGACATGCCGCGCGAGCCCGCGGCCGTCGCCTTCGACGGCCTGGACCTGAACGCGCTGGATGACTGGCTGGCCGCCCTGCCGCGGCCGCCGCTGCGCGCGTTGGGCGTGAACGTCGCCGGCGCGGCCCGCGGCGACGCCATCGCGGACATCCTGAGCAAACACGGCTGCGCGGTCACCTGGTCGCTGTCGCAAGCAACGACGCTGGGTCTGGTCAACAGCTATCGCACCCCCACCCAGCTGGGCGCCGACCGCTGGGCATCGCTGCTAGGCGTGCTCTCGCGCCTGCCGGGCACGCATCCGCCTTTCGTGCTGGCCAGCTTCGGCACCGCCACCACCATCGACACCGTCGGACCGGACAACGTCTTCGCGGGCGGCCTGATCCTGCCGGGCCCGGCCATGATGCGCACCTCGCTTGCACACGGCACGGCCAACCTGCCCATCGCCAACGGCCAGGTCGTGCCCTACCCCACGGACACGCACGAGGCCATCGCCTCGGGCATTGCCGCGGCCCAGGCCGGCGCCGTCGTGCGCCAATGGCTGGCGGGCCGCCAGCGGTACGGCCAGACGCCGCAGATCTACGCGGCCGGCGGCGGCTGGCCCGAAGTGCATCAAGAAATCGAACGCCTGCTGGCC
Organism: Achromobacter sp. JD417; assembly: GCF_041879325.1. NCBI lineage: Bacteria > Pseudomonadati > Pseudomonadota > Betaproteobacteria > Burkholderiales > Alcaligenaceae > Achromobacter > Achromobacter sp. JD417. Next base: position 6,025,054 of record NZ_CP087159.1, read on the forward strand.
GATGCGGGCGGCGCGTTTGGCGCGACGCCCGTTCCCGTCTACCTGGACCATCCCGTCCTGGACGGGCTGGCCGCCGTGGCGCGCGCCACCTTGAACACCTCTTTCTGACGAAGGTCCGGCATGCGCGTGCTCTTCATCCTGATCCTGCTTGCGAACCTGGGCGTCTTTGCGCTGGGACAGGGCTGGCTGGGCGCCCGGCCCGAGGACGAGGGCCGGGATGCGCGGCGGTTCAGCCAGGAATTGAACCCCGGCGCCGTGACGCTGACGCCGCGCAAAACGCCTTAACTAGTGCCTTGACGAGCGCCTTACCGGCGCGCAGCCGGCTCGTCCAGCCAGGGCGCCAGCGCGGCCATCGTGCGCGCCGTCGCGCCGGCGTGCTGGTCGAACCAGGCCCTGGCCGCCTTGCTCGCCTGCCGCCTGCCGTCCGTATCGCTTAGCAGCGCCATCGCGGCGTCCACCGCTTGCGCCGGATCCGCCGCGCGGCGTGCCGCGCCGGCCTCGATGGCATCCTCGGCCGCCTGCTTGAAATTGAACGTATGCGGCCCGACGATCACGGGCACGCCCGCCGCGCAGGCTTCGATCAGGTTCTGGCCGCCCAGCGGCGCAAAACTGCCCGCCACGATCGCCACATCCGAAGCCGCGTAATAAAAAGCCATTTCGCCCAGCGTGTCGCCCAGCAGCACGGCGGTATCCGGCGATGTGGCGGCGCCCGCCGAGCGCCGTTCGAACGGCACTTTCGCGTTCGACAGCAGCCCCGCCGCTTCGTCAAAACGCTGCGGATGCCGCGGAATCAACAGAAAGAGCGGCGCGCCCGGTGCAGCCGCGTGGCGCTTGATTGCCGCGATGAACGGGGCGTCTTCGCCCTCGCGCGTGCTGGCCACGGCCACCACGGAACGTCCCAGTTGCGCGCGCCAGGCGTGTCCTGCCTCGACCTGCGCGGCAGGCAGCACAAGGTCAAACTTGAGATTGCCGGTGATCTCGGCCGCAGGAGCCCCAGCCTGCGCCAGCCGGCCGGCATCTTCCGCCGTCTGCGCCAGTACTTTGTCCAGACCCGCCAGCGCCTCGCGCATCACGCTGCCCATCCGGCGCGCCTGCCGTAGCGACGACGCGGAATAGCGCGCGCTGACGAGCGCCATGGGCACCTTGGCCTGCCGGGCCGCTGCCAGCAGATTGGGCCAGATCTCGCGCTCCATGAGCAGGCCGCAGCGCGGCCGGTGCGCCGCCATGAAACGGCGGGTCGCGCCGGGAAAATCGTAGGGAAGCCAGGCTTGGCGCAGTTGTCCCTGGGCGATTGCGTCCTTGAAGAGGCGCTCGCCCTCGGCACGGCCCGTCGCCGTCGTGTGCGTCAGCAACACAGGCAGGCCTTGCGCCAGCAACGCGATCAAGAGCGGCAGCGCGGCCCGTGTCTCGCCCAGGCTGACGGCATGCACCCACACGGGGTTGTCCGGCGACTGCGAGGCGGGCTCGGGGCGGCCAAAGCGCTCGGGAGAAAAGATTTCCCAGCGGCCGCCTGCGCGTTTGGCGCGGCGGGCCATCCACAGCCAGATCAGCGGCGCCAGGGTCCGCAGCGCGAGCGTGTAGACGCCGCGGTTCATGTCACTGCGCGGCGAGCGCCTGCTCGACCGAGGCCATGACGGCCTCACGCGACGGCGAGGCGCCGCGGTCGCCCAGGCTGGCGGTGTAGTTGGATCCGACCAGCGGGGTGCGCACCGGCGTGGATGCGCGGTAGATGCCGATCGTGGGACGGCCCAGCGCGGCCGACAGATGCGTGAGGCCGCTGTCCAGCCCCACCATCAGGCGCGCGCCGGCAAGCAGCTTGGCCACCGCGGTCAGGTCCATGCGGGGCATCACCTCGGCCCCTTCCATGCCGGCCACCAGCAGCTGGGCGCGTTCGGCTTCCTGTTCGTTGCCCGCCAGCAGCTTGAGCGTGCAGCCGGCCTCGCGCAGGCGGCGAAACACCACGCGCCAGTCCTCTTCGGGCCACAGCTTGTCGTCGCGGCTGGCCGACGGCATGATCACCGCATAGCCGCGGTCCGTGTCCAGGTGATGCAGCCGGGGCAGCTCGGCGGCGTTCAGGCCGCCGCTGCCCACTTCCACGACCGGCTCGGGCGCCTGCGTGGCCTGGCGCGCAAAGGATTGCAATCCAAAATCCGGCAGGCCGGCATGCTGGTAGCCGAACGTCAGGCCGGCCAGCTTGCGCTGGCGGATCACGGCGGGCTGCCAGAACTCGACGCGATGACGCACGTTGTAGAACAGCGAGGCCAGCGGTTCGCGCGCCGACCGCCAGTCCAGCCCGTGCTTGACGCCCTGCGTCTGGCGCACCAGCCAAGCCGATTTCAAGAGGGCCTGCATGTCCAGGACGATGTCGTAGCGCACGGCGCGCAGGCGCTCGCGCAGCGCGCGGCGCTCGGCCCGCACTTGGGCAGACCACCACGACTTACGCCAGCGCCGGTGCGCGACCTTGATGACTTCGTTGACGGCGGGATGCCACGTCGGTATCTCGGCAAACGCTTCCTCGACGACCCAGTCGATCTGCGCGTCCGGCACATGCCGGGCGATATCCGTGATCGCCGGCAGCATGTGGACGAGGTCGCCCAGGGAAGACGTGCGGACAATGAGAATGCGAGTGGGCATCAAGAAGAATGCAATGGTTCAGGCCGTGTGCAAGCGTCGATCACGGTTGCTTGGACCAATTGAAAGGCAATGGAAAATCGCGAGAATTCCGGCAATTTACAACAAACCGCCGGATCCATGCGCGCCCGCTGCCTTGCCTAGGGTTCGAACTTTGATGGCCGATAGCCCAGGTCGCGCTGAGCGTCGTCATGCGCGAACACCAGGTCTTCGTTCATGCGTTCGGCCATGCCGACCGACCAGTGCCTATAGCGCGGCACGAGGCGCACGCCGGCCAGCGCAAGCTTGAAGATGCCCAGCGGCACGGTCAGGATGCGCGGGCGCTTGCCCATCGCCGCGAACACCCGGGCCACCATCTGCCGGTATTGCAGGGTTTCGCCGCCCGACAGGTTGTACGCCTGATTGCCCGCCGCCGGCGCGGTGACGGCCGCAACGCTTGCCGCCGCGATATCGGCGGCCTTGACGGGCTGACGCAGGCCGCGCGCGGCGCCAAACACCGGGAACATGCCGAACCGGCGGATGAAACGGGCAATTTCGGAAATGTTGCCGTCGTGCTCGCCCCCGTAGATCAGGGTCGGACGCAGGATCACGTACTCGACGCCGGCCGCTTCAGCCCAGGCGATCAGCGCGGCCTCGGCGTCGATCAGCTTGCGCGCCAGGGCCTGTTCGGATTCAACCGAAGACGACGTCTTGGTGAACCGGCTGGTCGAGGACAGGGCGACAATTCGCTTGGCCCCGCTGGCGCGCAGCGCGTCGAAATATTGCGGCAGGATCCAGATGGGCGCCAGCGACACCCATACCGGAATATCTTGTTCGCCAAACACCGATTCCGGCTTGCCGCCGGCCTCGGGAAGCGCGCGCCACTGGACGCCATCGTCCGCGGACGCGGCGCGCCGGCGGGAATAGGCGATGGGCGCGAATGATTGGGCCTTCAGTTCGCTCAGCAGCGCGGGGCCCACCAGGCTGGTCGCGCCCAGCACGCCCACGCGACGCGGATCGGTGCCGGCCATCATGACGAGGCCTCCGTGCGCGCGGAAACGCCCGCCATCCCTTCAGACCCGGCCTCATGCGCCTTGGGCGTGTACTCCGGCACCCATCGCAACAACCCGGCGCGCACGACTTCGTCGCTGTAGGTCTTGCTGCTCTCGAGCCATTCGGTCAATTCACGCAGGAACGCCGGCGGCACGGGCCGCGAGCGGGCGATGCGCAACTTGGTATGCGGCGTCGGCCGCGTCTGTTCGCAATCGGCCAGCAATTCTTCATAGAGCTTTTCGCCTGGCCGCAACCCGGTGAACTCGATCCGGATCTGCTCTTCGTCGTACCCCGACAGGCGAATCATGTTGCGTGCCAAATCCACGATCTTGACCGGATACCCCATGTCCAGCACATGGATCTCGCCCCCGTCTCCCATGGCGGCCGCCTGCAACACCAGCTGCGCGGCTTCGGGAATGGACATGAAATAGCGGGTGATGTCCGGATGCGTGACCGTGACCGGCCCGCCGTGCTGGATCTGCTGATGGAATTTCGGGATGACGCTGCCGGTGCTGCCCAGCACGTTGCCGAATCGGACGATGCCAAAGCGCGTCCCACCCTTTTCGGCCTGGAAGGCCTCGCAAACCATCTCGGCCAGGCGCTTGGTCGCGCCCATGACATTGGTGGGGTTGACCGCCTTGTCGGTGGAAATCAGGACGAAGCGTTCAGCCTTGTGCCGCTGCGCGCACTGGGCCACGACCAGCGTGCCGCCCACGTTGTTGCGCACCGCCTGCCACGCGTTGTCGACCTCCATCAGGGGGACATGCTTGTACGCGGCGGCGTGGAAGATCACCTGCGGCCGGTAGCGCGCAAAGATCTCGTCCATGCGGTCGGCGTCCTTCACATCGCCCGCCAGCGTGATCAGGCTGACGCCCGGCCAATGCGTGGAAAACCATTGTTCGATCTTGTAGAGCGCGTATTCGCTCGTTTCGACCAGCACGACGCGCGCCGGCGCAAAGCGCACGAGCTGATGGCAAAGCTCGCTGCCGATCGACCCGCCGGCCCCGGTCACGAGCACGGTGGTGCCCCGCAACAGGGTGCTGACGTGGGCCGAGTCGATCTGCACCGGGTCGCGGCCCAGCAGATCCTCGATCTCGACAGGCCGCATCTGGCTGATGGCGACGCGTCCGCTCATCAGGTCGTCCACCTCGGGCAGCACGAATACCTGCGCACCCGAATGCACGGCCAACTCCGTCACGCGGCGCTTGACGTCGGCCGACGCGCCCGGCATGGCCAGGATGATGTGCCGCGCCTTGAATTCCTGCAACACGCTGGGCAGGCGATCCAGCGATCCCACGACGGGATATCCGCCCAGTTCCCGGCCCCACTTCTTGGGGTTGTCGTCGACAAGCGCGACGACCTGCCAGTCCGGGCTGCGCTCAAGCTCGCGCACCAGCGAAGCGGCGCGCATGCCCGCCCCCACCAGCACCACGGGTTTGCCTTGGGCGATCAGGCCGCCGTACAGCCGGTGCTCCTTCCACATCCGCCACGCCGCCCGGCCGCCGCCCATGAACAGGAGCAGCAGCAGCGGGTACAGCAGGAACAGCGAGCGGGGAATCGAAAACGAGGGGGGAACCAGGTTGGCGACGATCAGCAGCGCGATCGCCGAGACCGCCACGGCCTTCAGGACGCGCTTCAGGTCGGGCAGGCTGGCGAAGAGCCATATGCCGCGATAAAGACCGGCCCAACGGCAAGCGATCGCGTGCACGATCAGCAGCAGCGGCAGGCCGAACAGCATCTGGTTGCCGTAACCCACCGGCCATTCGAAATTGAAGCGCAGTAGAAAGCCCCCCACCCAGGCGACGAGGGCCGCCAACAGGTCGAACAGAAACACCATGAGGGAACGAAAAGCGATGGGTAATGGCACGATTTACGTCCAGCGACGTCCAGTTAAAGGATTGACAACAAATTCGGACAAGGCGAATCAATTGCTCAAAGCGGTTCCCGGGGGATACACCGTGTCCGGGGGAACGACCACGCCATAGCCCGCGCAGCAGCCCGCCTGAAGCCAGGCGCCGGCGCCGACTTTCACGCCGCCGGCCAGATGCACGCCGGTGCCCAGGTGCGCATAGTTTTCCAGATGGGTATCGTGATCCGCGGTGCTGTGCGCGTTCAGGATGGACCCCGTGCCAATATAGGCGCTCGCCCCCACCATCGCCATCGCCAGAATGGCAGTGCCTGCCTCGATGGTGGCGCTGGGACTGACGCAGGCCGCCGGATGAATCACCGTCGCCAGGGGCAAGCCCGCAGCTTCGATGGCCTTGACCCAGCCGGCGCGCAACGCGTTATTGCCAACTGCCGCAATCGCCTGGGCCTGATCGGCCGCCAAGCCGCTCAGGCCCGCCAGATTGGACACGACCTTGCGGCCAGCGGTCTCCTGCAAGGCGGGCCAGCGGTCGTCCACAAACAGGATTTCCTGCCAATGGCCGCTGAGCTCGGCGGCCTCAGCCACCGCGCGTCCGTGCATGCCCGCCCCGATAATCACTAGCGATCTCGCCATCGTCTCTTATTGTCCCTTTTTGTCACCCCAACCGAGCGGCATCTGCCGGAAACTCATGCCGCTCGTCATTGTGGGCGTTTGGTCTTCGTGGTCTCAATCCAAGACTCGAAATGAAAGTGTAGCAATACGGCCGCCACTGAAGCGGACCGCGAAAAACACATAACGGAGGTTTCCTCGGCGCCGTCTTATGACGCCTGCGGATGGTGCCCGGGGTTCTCGGGCACGCCCGCCTTGCAGCCTATCGCAAGCGCCAGCAAAGGGCCATACGCCAAAGGCACACCTGCCAGCGGAGAGAGCCAGCCGCGCGCCACGCAAAGCGCGATGGGGAACAGCCAGAACACATTCAACGCAATCACCGTCAGCAGGACCGGCTTGTGCGCGCCGAAGCGTCGCGTGGCGTGCTGGTACGCGTGCATGCGATGTGCCAGATAGACGCGCTCGCCGCGTCCAAGCCGTCGCAAGAGCGTCCAGGTTGCATCCACGGCAAAGACGCCCAGCAGGATCAGCCAGGCCCACAGCAAGGCCGGTTGCTGCCACGCGCCGTGCAGTGCCAAACCACCCAGGACGATTCCCAGAAAGCTGCTGCCGGCATCGCCCATGAAAATGCGCGCCGGCGGGAAATTCCACAACAGAAAACCCGCCACGGCCGCAGCCAGCAGCAGGGGCGCCACAATGGCGCCTTCATGGCCGGTCAGAACGTAGATCACGCTTGCCCCGACCGCCGCGCAGATCGCTTCCGACGCAGCCAGGCCGTCGATGCCATCCATGAAGTTGTACAGGTTGAGCAGCCAGACCAGCGCAAAGACACCCAGCACGCTAGCCACGGCCGCCCAGAACGCGGACGCCTGACCCAGCGCTTCCGCGGGCAGCCCGCCAAACCAGGCCATCAGCCAGACCGCGCTGCCAAAATGAACCAGCAGCCGCCAGCGGACCGCGACATGGCCGCGGTCGTCCAGAAATCCGATGATGGCCACGGCCGTGCCCGCTCCGCCCAACGCCACCGCGGTCACCGCGGGCAGCAGGCCCAGCCAGACAAGCACCGGCAGGCCGAGCAGAAAGCTCAACACAAAGGCCACGCCGCCGCCACGCGGGGTGGTGACCACATGCGAACTACGGCTGTTCGGGACGTCAAGCAGCCTGCGGCTGGCCAAGGCATACCGGCGCAGCGCGCCGGTAAGTACCCAGGCCAGACCCAAGGCCGCCGCCAGAATGCACCAGAAAATCACTGTAGGCATGATTCAGCAGTCAGGTGACGGTTCAGGATTTCGACCACACAGTCCGGTTCACATAGTCCGTATAGCTCAACACCACGCGCACGACCTGCTTGGAGACCGGGCCGCCTTCGTAGTCCTTGACCACGGGAATCACGCGCTCGCCGCGGCGATGCTGGCTGGTGACCACACGAACCGCGTCGGCCACCCGCTCGGCCTTCAGGCCGCTCATGATCAACGTGCCCTCGTCCATGCCTTCGGGACGCTCGTGCGCATTGCGCACGGTGATGGCCGGCAGGTTCAGCAGCGACGCTTCTTCCGTGATCGTGCCGCTATCGGACAGCACGCAGAATGCGCCCATCTGCAGCTTGATGTAGTCAAGCAGACCAAACGGCTTGACGAAGCGGATCAGCGGATGGTCCAGCGCGTCGCCCAACGCCTCCAGGCGCTTGCGGGTGCGCGGGTGCGTCGACACGATGATCGGGTATTCGTACGTGTCGGCCAGGTGGCGCAGCGTGTCGAGCAGATCGCGCAGGTTCTGCGGCGTGTCCACGTTTTCTTCGCGGTGCACGCTGACCAGGAAGAACTTGTCTTCGGTCAGGCCTTCGCGCGCCAGCACGTCCGACTTCTGGATGTCGTCCATGTAGTACGCCAGCACTTCCTGCATGTGCGAACCGGTCTTGATGATCGTCTCGGGACGGATGCCTTCGGCGATCAGGTAGCGGCGCGCATGCTCGGTCAGGACCATGTTGATGTCGCTCAGGTGGTCGAGCACCTTGCGGTTCAGCTCTTCGGGCACGCGCTGATCGAAACAGCGATTGCCCGCCTCCATGTGGAACACCGGAATCTTGCGGCGCTTGGCGGCGATTACCGCCAGGCAGGTGTTGGTGTCGCCGTACAGCAGCAGCGCGTCCGGCTTTTCCTGTTCGAAGATCTCGTCGGACTTGATGATGACGTCGCCGATCGTCTTGGCCGCGGTATCGCCCGCCGCGCCCAGAAAATAATCCGGCTTGCGAATCTGCAGGTCGTCGAAAAACACCTGGTTCAGTTCGTAGTCGTAATTCTGGCCGGAATGCACCAGTACATGATCGACCTGCGCATCCAGTTCCGCGATGACGCGGCTCATCTTGATGAGTTCCGGACGCGTGCCGACCAGCGTCATGACCTTAAGCATCGATCTGCCCCCGGATGTATTCCAGATTCAACAGCAACTTCTTCACACCTTCGACATCCAGTCGCTCCGTGTTGTGCGACGTGTAATCGTCCAGCTCGGAAATCTCGGTTTCGCCTTCGACGAAATACTTCTTGTAGTTCAGATCCCGGTTATCGGCGGGAATCCGGTAATAGCGGCCCATGTCTTCGGCCTTTGCCATTTCCTCGCGCGAAATCAGCGACTCGTACAGCTTTTCACCGTGCCGCGTGCCGATCACCTTGAGCGGGCTGTCACCGCCAATCAGTTCCTTGAGCGCAACCGCCAGGTCGGCGACGGTGGAAGCCGGCGCCTTCTGCACAAAGATGTCGCCTTGCTTGGCGTGCTCGAACGCATGCAGCACCAGGTCCACCGAATCCTCGAGCGACATCAGGAAGCGCGTCATGTTGGGATCGGTGACGGTAAGCGGTTCGCCCGTCTTCAGCTGGCTGATGAACAGCGGAATCACCGACCCGCGCGAGGCCATCACGTTGCCGTAGCGCGTCGCGCAGATCACCGGACCGTTATTGACGGCGACGCGGGACTTGGCCACCACCAGCTTCTCGGCCATTGCCTTGGAGATGCCCATGGCGTTGATCGGGTACACCGCCTTGTCCGTGCTCAGCACGACCACACGCTGCACGCCCGCTGCAATCGCCGCGTTCAGGACGTTTTCCGTGCCGAGCACGTTGGTCTTGACCGCTTCCATGGGATAGAACTCGCAGGACGGCACCTGCTTGAGTGCCGCCGCGTGAAACACATAGTCCACGCCGATCATCGCCTGGGCGATGCTGTCGTAATCGCGCACGTCACCGATGTGGAACTTGACCTTGTCGTCGGCCAAGGCAATGCGCATGTCCTCTTGTTTTTTTTCGTCGCGGCTGAAGACGCGGATCTCTCGCACATCCGTGGAAAGGAAACGCTTGAGCACCGTATGTCCAAAGGACCCGGTACCGCCGGTAATCATGAGAACTTTATTGTCGAACATAAATTAACCATTTAATCCGTTAGGGAACCAGGCGATGCGCGTGCATTTCACGAATCAATTCCGGCCACGAGGGAGGCACATAACCCGTCGCCTGCAAGAGGCGCGTGGCATCCAGCGACCGGTCGATCTTCAATTGATCGTCTGCAATGATGTCGATGTCCTTGCCATACACCTGCGCCACGAGCTTCAGAAGCGAATACTTGTCGATCGGCGCAACGGCGCAGTGATACAGGCCGTGCAGCTCGGGGTGGGGAATCACGAAGTCCTTCATCACCCGCGCCAGCTCGGTGGTCGGCAGGCCGGAAAACACGGCGCGCGTGAATCCCTTGACGGGGCCCGGTTGCGACAGGAACCAGTCCACCAGCGCCACATTGCTGCCCAATTCGTGACCGATGATCGAGGTGCGCAGGGTGATGGCGTTGACGTCGGACGTGACCTCGCCAATGTACTTCGACTTGCCGTAAAGGTCCTCGGCATCGGAGGGATCCGATTCCAGGTACATCCCTTTGCGACCATCGAACACGCAGTCGGTGCTGACGTGGATCAGGCGGGCCGACGCCAGCGCGCAAAGGCGCGACAGCCGGTGCGGCAGCATGGCGTTCACCGGCAGCGCCGCCAAGGGATCCTTGGCATCGGCAAGCTGCTTGATCAATCCGACACAGTTGATGACCACGTCCGGCTTGACCCGGGCCATTACCGTCACGAGGGAATCATTATCCAGCACGTCGACGCCGGTCAGCAGATTATTGCGATGGCGCTCATCGAAATGGCGCAGGCCAGCCGCACCGCGCAGCGTCCCGTATGTCTCGAATGCCGGATCGTCGCTGAAGCGCGAAAAAACCGCGCTACCCAGCATGCCCGTTACCCCTAGAACCAAAATTTTCATGCTAAGCCTTCTCTTTCAATTCGAGTTTCTCAGAAAGAATACTCACTAATCGGTCGACCTGACGGGTTATCTCGTAATGCTCAAGGTAGAACCGGCGGCCGGAGGCGGCAAGCGCCTCGCGCTCGCCCTCATTCATTGCGCGCAGTCGTTCTATGCAGTCGGCCAGACCATCCGAATCCTCGGCGGCGCATACCAGCCCGGCGCCTGCATCACGAATGACCTCGGCGCCCGCCCCGTCCAGCGCGCCGATGATCGGCCGGCCCGCGGCCAAATACGCCTGCACCTTGCTGGGAATCGTCTGCGCCAGGATCGCGTCCCTATTTAAAGTGACCAGCAACGCCCCCGCCCTGTCAAAGATATGCGGCATCTGATCGTTGGGAAAGCGCCCGGCAAGCACGACATTGGATAAGCCTTCTCGCTCCACCTCGTCGCGGATTCGCCCCAGCATGCTGCCGCTGCCCACCAGCACGATTCTGGAATCGTTGCGCCCTTTGAGCTTGCGCGCGGCGGCAAGGATTGTATGCAGCGACTGGGCAGTCCCAAGGTTACCTGCAAAGACGACGCAAAAATTATTCTCCAGCGTTGCCAGCAGGGAAGCGGGCAACGTGCAAGGCTTTAGTGGCGTTGCGCGGGGATCGGGGCTTGAATTGGGGTAATAGACGATCTTGCGGTCAGAAGCCAGGCGTGCAACGGGCTCGCGGAATGCCTTGGACTGCACAAGCAGCAGCGATGCGGCCCCATATATCGCGCGCACCATCATGCCCACGCCGGCAAGAATCGTGCGGTTTCGCACGAAGCCGGTCGCGCTCAGGCTTTCCGGCCAGAGGTCCTGGATCCAGATCGCCAGCGGCAGTTTCTTGCGCCATTTGAGGTAAATAGCGGGGATTACCGACGTGATCGGCGAAAATGCCACCGCCAGGACGACATCGAAATCCTTGTGCCCGACAGCCCGGTACCCATGGCGCAGCCCGTTGACGACAAACGACAAGTAATTGAGGACCAGATTCTTGCCGCCGCCCGCGCGCCGCGTGCGCAGCGGTACCCGATGAATCACGGTGCCGTCATCCCACTGCTCGCTCGTGCAACCCTCTTCGGTATAGCCGTCGAAGATCTTGCCGTCCGGATAGTTGGGCTTGCCGGTCAGCACCTCGACCACATGCCCCTGCGCCGTCAATGCGCGCACGAAGTCGTTGATGAAGAACTGCTCCGGCCAGAAATACTGGCTGACGATCAGGATTCTCACGAGGCGCTCGCTACTGAGGAGTCGGCACGGAGCCGGGCCCAGAACTGCGCGGGTGTTTCGGGCGCCACCACCGGGCTGGGCGCGTCCAGCTGGCGGCGCACCGCCCGCGCAATCGACGTGGCCGAGCCCGGATCGAACGTCTGGACGGGCACGCACACGTCGCGCACATAATCGAGCTCGGACGCCACGATCGGCAGGCCGGCATTGGCGGCCTCGATCAACGGCAGGCCAAACGATTCGCCGAACGATGGGAACACCAGCGCGCCCGCCTGCGCATACAGCGCCGCCACGCCTTCACGCGTCAGCTCGCCCCGATTCTCGACCCGCAGCCCATGGCGGTCCGCCACGGCCAGAAGTTCCTGCGCCAAGACCTTGTCCCGAGGGCCCAGGGTCAAAACGAGCGACGGTCGCAAACCGTCCTCGGCCAGCAGCCGCCAAGCGTCGAGGAGGCGCCGATGATTCTTGTGCGCCACGCCGTCGGCCACATAGACAAAATCCCACTGGCGGGTCCGCTCTGTCTGCACTGCGGGATCGCCCACGGTGATGTCGGCCACGAAAGGCGCGATCCTGACGGGCGGCACGCGCTCGGCGGCACCAAGCCAATCCAGCACCTCGCGGCGCATGGTCGGCGTCTGAACCACGTACTCCGAGACCCGATGACGGAAACACCGCCCGATTGTCCGCTCGAAGATCAGGCGCAGCCGCGTGGGCAGCGGAAACTGCGACAGCCGCACGCCGCGCAGGTAATTCCGGTTCTGCAGGAACACGACGACGCGAGCGCGCGAAGGCAGCACCGGCGGCAGGCCATGAAAGCAGAAAAGTATGTCGTCGGGTCCCGCGGCCCGGCGCGCCGCGAATTCTCCCTTCAGGCGGGCAAGCGCCGTCGGCGCTACCCAATGCACGGCAGCGCCCTCGGGAATCTGCACCCGCGGTTCGTTGCGGGCATCCAGGAACAGACGCAGCGGCGAACCGGCCGGCCAGGCGCCCAAAAGCGCCTGCAGCAGCACAAGGCCGCCGCCGGTGTGCACGTTGGGTGCGTATAAGACGACTTCTACAGCCATATTGATTAGTAGCTTATGGGCATGGATATGCGGGAACCGGCGTTGCCTGCGGGCAAGCCAGCGTCAGAGCCCCTCCAGGATCTTGCCAAAGCGCTGCGCGATCCGATTGCCGCTGAATGTATCGCGGTAGGCCTGATTGCACCAATCGGACCCGTCCTTGCGCAGCACGTGGTCCACGGCGCCTTCAACCGCCTTCTCGATATCCTCGACCTCGGACGGGCGGGCGTGCCAGCAGCCAAGGTGCTTCATTGCGTCCTCGGAACCGCCCGGCGGCGTCAGGCCCACGATGGGCGTATCCGCGCCGATGTAGTCGGACAGCTTGCTGGGCAGGAACAGGTTCTGGCGCACATTGGCTTCGATCAGCAGCAGAATGTCCGCGTCGTACATCTGCTCCAGCGATTCGACGAACGACACGTTGCCGACGGCGCGCACGGTGCCCTCCGGCAGGCTCAGGGCGGCCTCGGTGGCAAGCATCTCGGGCGGCACCAGGCCGATCAGCTCGAGGCAGAGCACGCCGCGCAGGTCCGGCCGCCGCTGAAACAGGCGTCCCAGTGCCTGGAACAGCGGTTCGGGCGAGCGGCGGCCGTACAGCACGCCCACATAACGCATGACGATGCGATCGTTCCTTGCCTTCGGCCGCTGCGGGAAGAGGGCTTCATCGAAGGCATGGGGAATCACATCGGTGCGGCGGCGCACGGATTCGGGCTGCCCCTGCATCATCAGATCCAGGGAATATCGCGAGCTGTGCACGATGAAATCGGCCGCCGCCACCGCGCGCGGCTCGTGCCGGGCGTTCCACAGCTTGGTCAGCCGGCTGACCTCAAGCGGATTGCCCGCCCAGGGGTCGCTGAACTGTGCCAGCCACTTCACGTTGCGCCGCGCCTTCTTCACGCGCGTCATCACGGCGTTGACCGAATGAAACGGCGACCAGGTCATCACGGCGTCGTACTGGCTGAGATCCATGTCCATGAGCTTGCTGTACGCGGATTCGCGCAGCACGGTCATCAGGTCCGGCACGCGATCGAGCTTGCGGATGGAGGACCGCACGAGGCTCATCAGGTTCTTCGCGGGCCGCAGCCGGTCGATCCGGCCGAACGTCTTCTCGGCGAACGGCAGCAGGCTGTGATCCAGCGGCAATTCCGCGCAGAAGGAGTCCGCGCACACGACGTCGACGTCGTATCCGGAACGGGCAAGCGCAGCCATGGGCTTGTAGACCGCTGCCGTCATCTGCACCTGCATGGGCGGGAAGGCGTAGCTCAACAGCAGAATCCTGCCCTTGCGCGCGTTCGGATGGTCCATGGTGGTCGAATCGTTATCCGGCGACACGGCTGGCTCCCGGAATCAGGCGAATCGCGGCCGCGATAACACCGCAGATGAAAAACGTGCTGAGGGAAATCAACAGGATCACGAGCCCGGCAGGCAGGTGCTCCGTCGCAATGCGGATCGCGCTGCTGAAGCGAACATGCTCCAGCACCACCACATGCACGAAAAAGATGATGAAGGCGCGGTCGCTCAGCCATTTCGCAATCGCCGCGGACCGCGCCGACAGATCTACCGTCACGAACGCCAGAAACGCCGCGATCGAGGCGATGACCACGTTAGGCGTGAAATAGACGTAGGCACGTTCGACGGGCACGCCGGCCTTTTCGCTAAAACGCCACGTCAGATAGAACGTGATCGCCGAGCAGATGGCATAGACGGCAATGCACGCCCACCGCGGGATGGCCTTGCGGTCAACGCCGGCCAAGAGGCCGCCCAGGATGAACAAGCCGCCATACCCAAGAAAGCTGGTGAGCTGCATGATCCGCAGGACCGGCAGCGGCCAATACTGCGGCACGCTGGTGACGGCAAACCAGATCACGAAGAAATAGACGCTCAGCGCCGGTCGGCTGCGCAGCACTTCGTAGATTGCCTGCAGGAAAGGCAGCAGGACATACAGCCCGACGATCATGTACACGAACCACAGGTGGTACATCACCGGCTCGGAAAACATCGCGAGCAGGCCCGCGCCGTAACTGCCCAGCGCACCGTTGCGGTACAGGAACGCAGCGCTCCAGAAGACCAGCGGGATGAATACCTTCAGCACCCGGCGCAGGATGTTGACGGTCGAGACCACCTGCATCCCCGGGCGCAGCAGCATCGCGCCTGAAATCATCACGAACAGCGGCACCGCCACGCGCACGGCGGAATCCAGCGCGTTGGCCGACAGCCAGTCGGGCAACGGACTCTTGCCGAAGGCGTAGAACGCCGCGCCGCAGGAGTGAATCAGGATCACGCCATAGATGGCCACCACCCGGCACAGGTCCGCCCAGGCCGCTCTCTGTTTGCCAGGCACCGCCTCGGACTTCGGATCCGCAATCCTGGTGGTCAACGTATCCGCCGTTGTCATTTTCCTGACTGCCTTCCGTGGATCACACGTTCGTAAACGTCCACCATACGCTCGGCCTGCAAGCGTATGTCATAGTGCTGCTCGGCCAGCTGGCGCGATCTTGCGCCTCGTGCCAGCCGCTCCTGCGGATCGCCGATCAGCCGCTCCATCGCCGCCGCCAGCGCGGCCGAATCGCGGGACGGCACCGCCAGCCCCGCTTCCGGCGTGAACACGACCTCGGGCAAGGCGGTCCCTTCGAAGCAGATGGTGGGCTTGCCGCAAGCCATCGCCTCGACCGCCATCAACCCAAACGAATCGGCCAGTGACGGCATGAGGAACAGGTCAGTCGCACTATAGACGTCCTGCATCACGCTATCGTCATTCGTCCAGCCCAGTTCGACGACCTGAAACCTGTCCTTGAACTTCTCGATCCGACCCTTGTCGTTGAGCGTCAAGAGGCAGATGGGCACCTGCGTCTGCAAGCGGTCCAGCGCCTCGATCACATACTGCAGGCCCTTGAAATCGTTGACCACGGACCGGAAGCACAGCACCAGCCGATGCGGCTCGATGCCCAGGCGGGCCTTGGCCGCTGCCTGGTCACCGGGTTTGAAGAAATCCAGGTCCAGGCCAAACGGCACCTTGTGAACGGCCACGCCGTCCATCAGGGGCGACTGCCGGACCATGTTCTCCATCCAGCTCGAGGCCACGAGGATCTCGAAGTTCGAGCGCCGGTAGGCCATCCGCTTGAGCCGGAAGTTCAGCGCTGTCGTGTCGCGCTGGATCGCAAAATCGGTCTTCAGATCGGGGCACTGGCCACAGCCCGTCTTCCATCGCTGGCACGAAAAAGGGTGAATGCAATGGCCGGTCATCGCCCACGGATCGTGCAGCGTCCACAGCGAGGGCTTCTCGGCGGTCATCGCCGGCAGCGACTGCATGCTCAGAAAACCGGAATGGATGATGTGGTAGTGAACCAGGTCCGCTTCGCGGAACGCCTCCATGCGGCGCATGTGCATGCCGTTCGAATACAGCTGCGATTGCAGCGACAGCACTTTCTCGACGCCCCGCGTCAGCCGGTTGACCTTGCGCAGCAGCTTGCCGTGCAGGCTCACGACGCCTTCTTCCTGACGGTCCTGCTCCCACACGAAATGCTTGGAGGAAACACCAAGCGCCTCGAGATGAGGCTTCAGGGACAGCCCATTGAAGCGGCGTCCCGGCGACTGGTATCCGTTAACTTGCAAAACTCTCATCGTGTGCCCGCCAATCCTCTTATGTCGAACCAGGCCTGTTGCGAACGCTGACCATGTACGTTTTTCATGGTTTCCCCTCCGCCTGGCGCTACATGGGATTTCATTCACTCTTGTAATGGCGACAACGCAACCATGCGCTACTGTCGTCGCCCCAAAAACCGCGTAAGGCTCAGGCGGACCGTCCAAACAACGCGCGGAACGCACGCCGCCACCGGGAGCCGGCTTCCGCAAGCGCCCTGCTTTGATATTGTTCCAGCGTCGTGCGCATGGCAGCGATCTCCGCGGCCTGCGTCTGGATCACCGCCTGCTGGTTCGCGTCATGCGCCTTGGCGTCGTCGAGCAGCGCGCGCATGTGCCGGCCGTCGATGCGCACCACCAGCTTGGCGGACTTGACGTAGGTAACCCAAGGCGCGCCGATGCGGCCTTCAACGCCGCCGTTGATCCAGTGCTGCACGCTGGATTCCTGTGCGATGTACTTCTCGACGTGATCATCAGTGATGCCGATGCTCTGCATCCGCAGCGATTCACGCAACAGTTCCAGGATTTCCAGCGGCGTGCCTTCGGCGGGCTGGGCGCAGCTGGAAACGCTGGCCAGACTGCCGAACAGGCCACGCAAGATCACGTAGGACAGCGTCAGGTCCGATTCGAGCTTCCATTCCTTGTCGAAGAAGGCCAGCTCGCCGGGCGCGACTTCCATGCAGTTCAAGGGGGTCCAGTCGAACAGAGCGCCGGGCACCGACTTGTCCAGCGACAGCGACACCGCCGGGCCCAGATCCGCCTCGCGGCAGATCGCGTCGATCCAGGGCCGCGCCCAGTTGCACACGTCCATCGCCGACCAGCCCGGCGTGTTCAGCACCTTTACCAGGCTCAGCCACCAGAGATTGCCCTTCAGATACGGGCCATCGTCGATCGAATGGCTGACCGGCAACGCCGGCGCGGCTTCCTGCGTCACGCGGTCCCGCGCCGTGCGGACTTCGCCGCCGTCCAGGTAAAAGCGCTTCGCGGTGGCAAACGCCGGGTGGCGCTCGACGCTATAGTGCCAGGCAAGATCCTGCGCTTCGCGCAGCGCGGCCACGGCCCGCTCCGACTTGCCGGCAATGATCAGAAACGAGTTCGCCAGGTCTTCAGCCAGGCCGTTTTCGTGGATCGAGGCCCAGGCCTGCTCCAGCGAGAAAGCCGGCACGATCCAGTCGGGCCGGGCGCGGTCGCGGCCGACCGTCCCGGTCAACAGCGGACGGGCGGCAAACTGGCCCTTCGGATCCAGCCCCTTCGAGGTCAGGAGCGACACCGGCATGTGATAGTCCGGCAGCGGGAAATACACTTCCTGCGCGCTTAGTCCGACGGAACCCAGGATGCCCTTGAGCTCATCCAGCCCGAAACGGATGATGGTCTCGGGCCCGTATTGCCCCTCCACGCCGTAGTAGGGCACGTCCACGTTCGGCTCGGGAAAGCCCGAGAAATACTTCAGACCCAGCTTGTTCTGGATGGCGATGACCAGAACGCCGTCGTCATTGAGCTGGCGCGCGGCATTGGCCAGCAGGTCCAGTTCGGCGCGGTCGCCGCAATGGGAAAAAAGCCGGGCGTACTGCAATACGCCGATCATCGTCACGACGTCGAATTTCTTTTCGGCGTTGAAATCTTCGATGCGGTCGCAGACGACGGTGACATTGTTCAAGTCGGCCGTGCGCTGGCGCGTGATCGAGGCGCGGTGAGCCGAGGCCTCCAGGGCCACGACATCGCCGCCCAGCTCGCCCAGATACCGCGTGATGATGCCGCACCCGGATCCCAGTTCCAGCACGCGGCCCCGGCACAGCTTCTCGAGCGGGCGCAGGATGTTGGCGCGCACGGGCGACAGGTGGCAGGCGGACCGCCAGTCCCAGATGGCGCCCACCAATTCGCGGGAAAACAGCGAGCGATCCTTGGCGTCGGCGATGATGCGCTCGATCTGCTGTTCGAAGTCGGCGCCATCGGTGTACGTGAATTCGGGAATACTGCCGTCCGTCTCCGGAAACAGCATTCCTTTGTGTTCTTTGTAATCCGTCGGAAGATTGTGCATTTCAGTTCTCTATCCTGCCAGGCGTCGCCGATTACTCGGAAACGGCATCCAGCAAGATCCTGGGTTGAAATCCGATGTCGAAAAGGCCAGTGGCTGGACGCGGCTCGTCAGCCATCACGCGAAACACGATCGCGTCGACAATACGATGATGCAATGAACCGTCCTCGCCCTGAGCGGCGAAGGTGCAAAAATACGTTGCCGGGTTCAGCGAGCATTCAAACTCGAATTCCAGGTCCAACGAGGTGCCGGCGGTGAAGTCGATGCCGTGTTCGTCCAGGATGGGGTGGGCGCAGCCCGCCAGATCGATACCCGACGTGGTGCGGATCAGCGCGTAGAACCGGACCGCGGGGCAATCCTCGGTGAACTGCACGCTGCACTTGAGCTTGTAGCGATGGCCACGAAGAATGTGATTGACCTGCGCGCCGCCCAATGTCTGAAGCATGGGCGCGGACAGCTTGGCGCCCACTTCGTCGTAGGACAGCGTATCCGGCACGAAGCTCGCATCGAAGAACGGCTCCAGGCCGCCCGACGGGACCGAATCGGCGGCAGCGGCCTGCTTGGCTTCGTCGGCCGCCGGCTCGGCCAGACTGGCCGCGCTCTCGCCCTCGGCGTCGATCCGGCGGATTTCCGCGATCAGCTCGACGGCTTTATCGCTGGTGGTGTTGCCGAGCTTCTGGCCAAAATAAACGGCCCGCTTCGGAATACCGGTGAACAGGCGTTCGCCTGCATTGAGCAGCACCGCGCGGTCGCACAGATTGATAATGGCCGCGCCAGAATGCGAAACAAACAGAATCGTGGCGCCGCGATTCTTGATCGCGTCGATTCGCGCAAAACATTTGCGCTGGAAGGGTTCGTCGCCAACGGCCAGCGCCTCGTCGACGACGAGGATATCCGGGTCCACGTTGATCGCCACAGCGAAAGCCAGGCGGGCGTACATGCCGCTGGAATAATGTTTGACCGGCTGCTCGATAAACTGGCCAATATCGGCAAATGCCGCAATCTCATCAAAACGCGCCTCGATTTCGGGCTGACTCAACCCCAAAACCATCGCATTCAGAAACACATTTTCGCGCCCGGTGAACTCGGGGTTGAATCCCGCGCCCAGTTCCAGCAGAGCGGCGACGCGGCCTTGCGTCTCCACGGTGCCCGAGGTCGGCATCAGCGTGCCGCAGATCATCTGCAGCAGGGTGGACTTGCCCGAGCCATTGCGGCCAATGATGCCCACGGTCTCGCCGCGGCCCACATTGAAGGACACGTCGCGCAACGCCCAGAATTCGCGGAAATAGTTGACCGGCGGCCGGCCAAGCATGCTGCGCAGACGGGGCGCGACAAACTGCTTCAGCCGGTCGTGCGGCCGATCGTAGATCTGATAACACTTGCTCAGGCGATCTACGCGAATGACATTGCCATCAGAGGACATCAGCAAACCCCTTGCGCGCCTTCTGGAACCACCAAAAACCTGCCCACGCAATCACCATGCTGATGGCTGCGTAAATACCAAGCGCGCCCCAATTCGGCAATTCGCCGTAAAGCAGCACCTTGCGGGATTCTTCAATAATCAAGGTAAGGGGATTGAGCATCACAACCATCTGCACCTTGGGCGGCAGATTTGAAATCGGATAGAAAACCGGAGAGACGAACAGCAGCACCGACATCAACAGGCCGATCGTCTGGCCGATGTCGCGAACATAAACGCCCGTTGCCGACAGGAACCAGGCAAATCCCATGGTCACCATCAGCAGCGGCATCAGCACGACCGGGAAAAATATCGCCGTCCAGCTGATGGAGCCGCTGAGCACCAATTGAGCAATCAAGAGCACGCACACGCTGATCGCCGCATGAAAAAGCGCGGCGCCCATCGCCACCCACGGAAAGATCTCCAGGGGAAAGACGACCTTTTTCACGTAGGTCACGTTGCTGTGGATGAGGCCCGGCGCGCGGCTGATGCACTCGGAAAACAGCCCGTGAACAATCAGCCCGACGAACAGCACGACCGCGAAATTCGCGTGGCTGGCATCCTGGCTGACGCCCCAGCGCGCCTTAAACACTACGGTAAAGAAAAACGTGTATACCGTCAGCATGAGCAGCGGCGTGAAAAAAGACCACGCCAGCCCGAAGATCGAGCCGCGATAGCGGCCCAGGACTTCCCGCTTGCACATTTGAACCGCGAGCTTTCGATTGCTCCAGATGCTGTCGAACATCGCAGCCGGAGATACACGCTGTGCCTGATGAGGATTCACACTACCTATCCCACTTGACCGTCCCGCTTCTTACGAAATCCGGGGCGGACATAAAGTTATTGGAAATAATTGCATTACTGACGCCGCCAAAACCCGGGAGCGGCCATTCAGAGGCTGATTCATCAGGAAAAAAGCGCCGTAATATGCTGCCGACCTATCGCTTTAAAGCCCGGGCGTCCAAATTACAACCAGAAAATTATTCGCAACATTGGTTTTGCAAATTATTCAAAATGAACGGACGAAACCTCAGGGCGCAAGGTGCGCATACTAAGTTTTAGTGCAACTGGATATCATAACATGCTGAAAACGCAGGCCGAAGCGGATTTTCCGACGGTATTACTCATTCAGATCTACAAACAATAGTACGTCTCACTATTACTAAGACCTGGCAGTGCCGTCGTCTCGTGGCTATTTTCTCCAGACCGGTCCACAATGGATTCACAACACTGTTGGAACAGGGAGACAGCCATGCGCATTGCCGATGCCCAATGGATTCCTTCGACGCAGCACCAGACCTGGGATGCGTTGACCGACCCGCGAGTGTTACAGAAGTGCATTCCGGGGTGTGTGGAAGTCGCGATGCGCAGCCCGACCGAGTACGCGGTCACGCTGCGCGCCAAGATCGCCGGTATCGACACCGACTACGACGGTGAGATCCTGCTCTCCGATGTCAACGCCCCAAACAGCTGCACGCTGGTGTTCGAAGGCAAGGGGCGAGCCGCCTGCCTGGCGATCGGCACGGCGCAGGTCAACCTGACCACCAAGGACGAGGGCACCCGCGTGGCCTACACCGTTGCCGGCATGGCAGGCGGCAAGCTGGGCGAGTGCGGGGAAGGCGTGCTCCTGAAGGCCGCCGAGAAAATCGTCGACAAGTTCTTCACTGCCTTCATCGACCACATGGCGGCCCAGCCGCGTCTGGCGCCCCCGCCACCGCCGCCCGAACCCGAACCGCGGGGCCTGTCCAATTCCAGCTGGTCCTGGATGCTTGTCGTATTGGTGATCGCCGTATTCTGGGGATACCACGCTTTTTACAAGTGATAACCCTAGGGTGCCGGTGATATCCTAGGCGGCATGACTCCGCCGCCGCCACCCGCTCAGCCAGCCACTGATCCCGCACGTTCAAGACGGGACTTGCTGATGGCGATGGCGGGGGTGTCGGCCACTGTTGTGCTTGCCGCCCTGGATTCCACCATCATCAGCACCACGCTGCCGCGCGTGGCCGAGGCCCTGAACGGCATGGCGCTGTACGCCTGGGTCGGCACGGGCTATCTGCTTGCCACGGCGGCTTCCATCCTGATCTTCGGCCGGCTTGGCGACATGTTTGGCCGCAAGCCCCTGATGCTGGTGTCGGTGCTCATCATCGCGCTTGGCTCCATTGCCTGTGGCCTGGCGCAGTCCATGACGCAGCTGATCGTGTTCCGCACCCTGCAGGGGGTGGGCGGCGGCATGATGATCGCCACCGCCTTCGCCGCGCCGGCGGACCTGTTCCCCGACGCCAAGCAGCGGGTCAGATGGATGGCGCTGGTGTCCGCCGCTTTCGCCATGGCCAGCGGCATCGGCCCCGTGCTGGGCGGCGCGGCCACGCAGGCCCTGGGATGGCGCGCCGCGTTCTTCATCTCGCCCATCGCGGCCGCGGGCGCGTTTTTCCTCCTGGCGCGTTATTTCCCGCGCA
The DNA here is from genome assembly GCF_041879325.1 of Achromobacter sp. JD417. Taxonomy (NCBI): domain Bacteria; kingdom Pseudomonadati; phylum Pseudomonadota; class Betaproteobacteria; order Burkholderiales; family Alcaligenaceae; genus Achromobacter; species Achromobacter sp. JD417. Next base: position 6,047,378 of record NZ_CP087159.1, read on the forward strand.
TCCGGCCCATCCATGACGGCAGCCGCAAGATCGACTGGCTTGGCGCCATCCTGCTCGTGCTGGCCGTGGGCGCGCCGCTGGCCGCGCTGGAGCTTGCCTTTGCCAGCGGCGAACACGCGCACCCGATCCTTGGCCTGACGCTGGCGCTGGTCGGCGCCGCCGCCATCGCCATCCTGATTCCCACCGAGCGCCGCGTGAAGTCGCCCATCTTCCCGCTGCGCGTGCTCTCGGGACACGAGCCGCGCCTGCTGAACGTGGCGGCAATGATGGTCGGCGCGGTGATGTTCATCCTGATCTTCTACAGCCCGCTGCTGCTGCAACAGGTGCTGGGCTATACGCCCAGCCAGGCGGGACTGCTGCTGACGCCGCTGGTGGCCGCGATCTCGGTGGGCAGCATCATCAACGGCCGGATGTTTCCCAAGCAGACCGAACCGCAGCGCCTGATGGTGTTCGGCGGCGTCCTGCTGGCGGCCGGATCGCTGATGGTGCTGCTGATTTCGCCAGGCACGTCGGCGTGGTGGATTCTTGGCGCATTCTTCGTCAACGGCTGTGCACTGGGCTTTCTGCTGCCCAACCTGACGCTTTTCATGCAGATGCTCAGCGAGCGGCGCGACGTGGGCGTCGCCTCGGCGCTGGTGCAGACAACGCGCGCCATCGGCAGCGCGCTGGGTACCGCCGTCGTCGGCATCCTGATTTCCCACAGCACGGTGCTCTCGGGCGTGCGCACCGGCCTGATCCTGTGTATTTTCCTCTCCCTCTCGTGCGCGGTGCTGGCGCACCGGGTGAAGATGAGAAACCTGGTCACGAGCCGCAGCCACGGTTGATTCAGAGCTGAACATGCAACGCCGCGATCTGCAGGACCTGTTGATTCTAGCCGCCGTCTGGGGCGGCTCTTTTCTTTTCATGCGCGTCGCCGTGCCGGAGTTCGGACCGGTGGCGCTCATCGAACTGCGCGTGGGACTGGCTGCGCTCTTTCTCCTGCCCGCCGCGATCTGGCGCAACAAGCTGCCCTTGATCGCACGCCGCTGGAAAGCCATTCTCATGGTCGGCACCTTGAATGCCGCGCTGCCCTTCCTGCTTTACGCCTACGCCGCCCAGTCGTTGGGCGCGGGCTTTTTGTCCGTCGCCAACGCCGTGACGCCGGTGTGGGGCGCCGTGATCGGCTGGCTGTGGCTGAAAGACCGGTTGCCGTGGACGCGCTCGCTGGGGCTGCTGATCGGTCTGTCCGGCATCGTGGTGCTGGTCTGGGACAAGCTCGACTTTCAATCCGGCGGCACGGGCTTTGCCGTGCTCGCCGCCGTCTCCGCGCCCGTCTTCTACGGCGTTGCCGCGAACTGGACGAAGCGTTTCCTGACAGGCGTGGACCCCTTGACCAGCGCAACGGGCAGCATGGTGTCGGCCGCATTGGTCCTGCTGCCCGCTGCCGTGGCCACCTGGCCGCAACAGCCGGTGTCCTGGGAGGCCTGGGGCGCGACGGTCCTGCTTGCCGTCGTGTGCACCGGCGCCGCATACATCGTGTTCTTCCGGCTGATCGCCAACGTGGGCCCGACCGGCGCGGTCAGCGTCACGTTCCTGGTTCCCATCTTCGGGGTGGTCTGGGGCGCGTGGTTTCTGGACGAAGCCATCACCGCGCCCATCCTCGCGGGCGCGGGCATCATTCTTGTCGGCACCGCGCTGGCGTTGGGACTGGTCGGAATGAAGCGCCCCCGCTGAACGCCCCGCTAGGCCGGCGCCATCCGCGGCGCTTGCGCCAGGGCGAGGCCACGGCGGTCGCTGTCGGACAATATCGGCTCGGCCTGCACCGGCCAGGCAATCGCAATCGCCGGGTCGTTCCACATCACGCATTGCTGATGCGCCGGCAGGTACGGCGCGGTCGTCTTGTAGACCACATTGGCGTATTCGGACAGCACCAGAAATCCGTGCGCAAAGCCTTCGGGCACCCAGAGCTGGCGCAGGTTCTCCGACGACAGGATCTCGCTCGTCCATTGGCCGAACGTGGGCGATCCTTCCCGCATATCGACCGCGACATCGAAGATCTCGCCTTCGGTGACGCGCACCAGCTTGCCCTGCGGTTGCAGCGTCTGATAATGCAGGCCGCGCAGGACGTGGCGCCGCGAGTGCGACTGGTTGTCCTGCAGAAAGCGGACCGGCCGGCCGGCTGCCGCGTCAAAGACCGATTGCACATAGGTCTCGACGAAATAGCCGCGGTCGTCCTGGTGCATCACGGGATCGATGCGCAGGACCTCGGGCAGGGACAAGGGCGTCACGCGCATCAATGAGGCAGCCGGGTAAGAAGGTTCATCAGGTACTGGCCATAGCCGCTTTTGACCAGCGGACGGGCCAGCGTTTCCAGTTGCGCCGCGTCGATCCAGCGCTTACGGAATGCGATCTCTTCAGGGCATGCCACCTTCAAGCCTTGCCGGCGTTCAAGCGTCGCAATGAACTGCGATGCATCGAGCAGGCTATCGTGCGTGCCCGTATCCAGCCACGCATGCCCTCGTCCCATGATTTCGACGTTGAGCGCCCCGAGTTCCAGGTACGCCTGATTCACGTCGGTGATTTCCAGCTCGTTGCGCGCGGACGGACGGATCTGGCGCGCCAGGTCGATCACCCGATTGTCGTAGAAATACAGTCCGGTCACCGCGTAGTTCGATTTGGGCGACGCGGGCTTTTCCTCGATACGCAGCGCGTTGCCGTGCGCGTCGAACTCGACCACGCCGTAGCGTTGCGGATCCTGGACATGGTAGGCAAAGATGGTGGCGCCCGCCTCACGCGCCATGGCGCCGGCAAGCAGCTGGTGAAAATCGTGCCCGTAGAAAAGGTTGTCGCCCAGCACCAGCGCGCAGGGCGCCTGCCCGATGAAGTCCGCCCCGATCAAAAACGCCTGCGCCAGGCCTTCGGGCGCCGGCTGCACCGCGTATTCCAGCGACAGGCCCCACTGCCCGCCGTCGCCCAGCAACTGCCGGAATCGCGGCAGGTCGTCGGGGGTGGAGATGATCAGGATCTCGCGTATGCCGGCCAGCATCAGCGTGGTCAGCGGGTAATAGATCATGGGCTTGTCGTATACGGGCATGAGCTGCTTGCTTACCGCCAGCGTCGCGGGATGCAGCCGCGTGCCCGACCCGCCCGCCAGGATGATCCCCTTGCGCGCGCCCGTTGCCGTCATGATGCGTCTCCTTCAGCCGGGCGCGCGTGCCCTGCCCCATCACGCAGCCACTGCGGATGATCCAGATACCACCGGACGGTCTTTTCCAGGCCCGAGGCAAACGTTTCGGCGGGCTGCCAACCCAACGTCTGCCGCGCCTTGTGCGCATCGATGGCGTAGCGGCGATCGTGGCCGGGCCGGTCGGCGACCAGCGCAATCAGGTCGCGGTACGCCCTGCCATCGGGCCGCGGCCGCAAGACATCCAGCAAGGCGCACACCGCCTCGACGACCTGCAGCGTGGTGCGCTCGTTACCCGCGCCCAGGTTGTAGGTTTCGCCAGGCCGGCCGTGTTGCAGCACCTTGCGCAAGCCGTCGCAATGGTCGGCGACATACAGCCAGTCGCGCGCGTGCAGGCCATCTCCGTAAACGGGCAGTGGCTTGCCCGCCAGCGCGTGATGGATCATCAGGGGAATCAGCTTTTCGGGAAACTGCCGGGGGCCGAAATTGTTCGAACAGTGCGTCATGAGCACCGGCAGTCCGTAGGTCTGCGCCCACGCGCGCACCAGATGGTCCCCGCCCGCCTTGCTGGCGGCGTAGGGATTGTTGGGCTGGTAGGGGCTGGTTTCGGTAAAGCCCGGATCGGATGGCGCCAGCGAGCCGTAGACCTCGTCCGTCGACACATGCAGGAACCGGAACGCATCGCGCGCGGCGCCGTCCAGTTCGCTCCAGAACGTGCGGGCGGCTTCCAGCAAGCCGAACGTGCCGCCGACGTTGGTCCTGACGAAATTGCCAGCGCCCGCGATCGAACGGTCGACGTGGGTTTCGGCGGCAAAATTGATGATGGCGCGCGGACGATGCTGGCGCAGCACCTCGGTCACCCGATGCGTGTCGGCGATGTCCGCCACGACCAGCACATGGCGCGCGTCGTGCGCCAGGCTACCCAGATTGGCGCGGTTGCCGGCGTAGGTCAGCTTGTCCAGATTGACGACCGTCTCATCGCCAAGCGCCAGCCAATCCAGCACGAAGTTGGATCCGATGAACCCGGCGCCTCCGGTGACGAGAATGCTCATTGCGTTGTGCCTGATCGGAGGGCTGGCCTCCAAAGCGGGTAGTTTACTGCCGCGCCGGCGTGCGCCCGTGCTCAGTATTTGTCCGACGTTCCCGTGAACGCCACGCCGATCCGCAAGAGCGCGTAGGACGCCGCGTCGATCCAACGCCGCACGAATCCCCGGCGCTGATAGTCCAGCGGCCGGATGAAGCGCCCGCCCTCGCGGATGGCGGTTTCCAGGCGTTCTTGCAGGTCCCACGCGAACGGCTGGCTGTCGACCACGACGTTGGCCTCGCGCGCCAGCAGCAGGCTGAAGGGGTCCAGGTTGGACGAGCCCACGGTGGCCACGTTGTCGATCACCGCGACCTTGGCGTGCAGGTAACCCGGCATGTACTCGTAGATCTCGATGCCGTCGCGCAGAAGCTTGTCGTACAGCGAACGCGTGGCGTGGTACTGCATCCGGTACTCGACCTTGCCCTGCAAGAGCAGGCGCACCCGCACGCCGCGGGCCGCGGCCTTGGCCAGCGCGCGGCGAAAGCGCACGCCGGGAAAGAAATAGGCATTGGCGATCAGGATGTCGCGGCGCGCGCGCGAGATGCCGAACAGATAGGCGCGCTCGAACGTGCGCCGAAAGCGCAGGTTGTCTCGCAGCACCAGCGCGGCGCGCAGCATGCCGCCTGGCGGCGCGGGAACGTCGCGCGGCTTGAGCAACTGCAGGCGATGCCAGTCGCGCGGATGGCGCCGCAGACGCGCCCAGTTCAGGCGCACCCATAACAGTTCCTGCGCGTGGGCCGCCTGCGTGACCAGCGGGCCTTCGACCTGCACGGCGAAATCGAACCGCGGTCCCGTCAGACCGTCGGTCGGATCCAGATCGTCGTAGTCGTCGATGACGTTGATGCCGCCGATGAACGCCATGCGGCCATCGATGATCGTGACCTTGCGATGCAGGCGCCGCAGGCGGCTGCGCGACGGCACGTACCGCGCGAACCAGCGGGGCTCAGGCCGGAAGATGCGGCACTGCGCGCCCGCATTGGTCAGCGCGACCCGCACGCGCTCGCCATGCAAGGCGCTGCCAAACCCATCCAGCACCACGCGCACCTTCACGCCACGGCGCGCGGCCGCCGCCAGGCACTCCAGCACCTTCGCGCCGGTGCGGTCGATCATGAAGATGTAGGTTTCCAGATGCACGCTCACGGTGGCGGCATCGATCGCCGCGCACAGCGCGGGAAAGAAGTCGGCGCCGTTCTCGAGCAGACGGATATCGTTGCCCGGCACCCATTCCAGCCTGTCCTGCTCGTCCTTCACGGGAGTTCCAGCTCCGCGAGCAAGGGGGAGTGATCGGACAGCCTGGCCCATTCGCGGCCGCGCAGCACCCGGGCGCTGCGCACCGCGAAGCCGCGCTGGTAGATGCGGTCCAGGCGGAACCAGGGAAACACCGCCGGGAACGTTCGCGGCGGCGGCGCGAGCAACGAGCTTCCCCCCATGCCAAGCTGGTTGGTGCGCTCCATGACCGAGACGCCGCTATTGGGCAGTCCGCGCAAGGCGTTGGACAGCCGTTTGACCGAGTCGCGCAGGCGCGGCAGATCGCCACCATGGCTGCGCGGGGCATGCGAGAACACTTCGTACAACCCGAGCTGCTGCACGAACATCGGCGCCAGCCTGTCGTTCCAGTCGTTGAAATCGCCCGCGATCAGGATGGGCTCGCCATCGGGCACCATGCGCTTGATGCGCTCGGTCAGCGCCAGGATCTGGCGGCTGCGGCTGCCGGCGAACAGGCCCAGATGCACCACGAAGCAATGCACGGCACGATCCCCGACCTCGACGCGCGCGTGCAGAAGTCCACGCTGCTCGAGACGGTGATCGGAAATGTCGAGATTTTCGTGGTCGATGATGGGATAGCGCGAGAGCAGCGCGTTGCCATGATCGGTGGCATGGCGCACGGCATTGCGGCCGTAGGCCACATCCAGCCGCAAGGCCGCGGCAAGGGATTCGTGCTGTGCGTCGAGCAGCGACTTATGCTCGTTGCGGCCCTGGACCTCCTGCAGGAAGACCAGATCTGGGCGCAGGCCATACAGGCCCAGGCGAAGTTCATTCAGGGAGTCGCGCCGGCCTAGTGCCGAACGGCCCTTGTGTATGTTGTAGCTGACGACTCGGATGAGCGACATGGAAGCAATGGCGCCTTTCAAATCTTGGGAACTGCCGGCCGGGTCCCGGAAGGTCCTCTGGCCAGCCGCCGCCGTGGTTGGCGGCGTTAGCCAGATTACTCCATTTCAGCCGGGCAATCTCATCTTTGCCACGGCACCGGTGTCTGACACCCGCGCCAGAGGCCCTTCAATCCGAGAGCCCCGCACCTGGGTGTCAGACACCGCTTCCGAAGCGCCAAGGACGCTTCGGAAGTGGTTACGCCTTTTCGACGTTGCGCAGGCGGATGTGCAGCTCGCGCAGTTGCTTCTCGTCGACTTCCGAGGGCGCTTGCGTCAGCAGATCCTGGGCGCGCTGCGTCTTCGGGAAGGCGATCACGTCGCGGATCGATTCGGCGCCGGTCATCATGGTGACGATGCGGTCCAGGCCGAAGGCGATGCCGCCGTGCGGAGGCGCGCCGTACTGCAGCGCGTCCAGCAGGTAGCCGAACTTCTCGCGGGCTTCCTCGGCGCCGATCTTCAGCGCGCGGAACACCTTGCTCTGCACTTCCTCGCGGTGAATACGGACCGAGCCGCCGCCGATTTCCCAGCCGTTCAGCACCATGTCGTAGGCCTTGGCGAACGCCTTGCTGGGATCGGATTCCAGGAAGTCCTCGTGGCCGTCCTTGGGGCTGGTGAACGGGTGGTGGGCGGCGGTGTAGCGGCCGTCTTCCTCGTCATACTCGAACATCGGGAAGTCGACCACCCACAGCGGCTTCCAGCCGGCCGTGAACAGACCCGTCTTCTTGCCGAATTCGCTGTGGCCGATCTTCACGCGCAGCGCGCCGATGGCGTCGTTGACGACCTTCTCGCGGTCCGCGCCAAAGAAGATGATGTCGCCGTCCTGGGCGCCGGTGCGCTTGACCAGTTCAGCCAGCGCGGCGTCGTGCAGGTTCTTGACGATGGGCGATTGCAGGCCGTCGCGGCCCTTGGCCACTTCGTTGACCTTGATGTAGGCCAGGCCCTTGGCGCCGTAGATGCCGACGAACTGCGTGTAGGCGTCGATCTCGCTGCGCGACATTTCGGCGCCGCCCGGCACGCGCAGGGCGACCACACGGCTGCCGGGCGCCGTGGCGGCGGCGGCAAACACCTTGAAGTCCACGTCGCGCATCACGTCGGTGATGTCGGTGAACTCGAGTTGCACGCGCAGATCCGGCTTGTCCGAGCCGTAGCGGCGCATCGCTTCGGTCCAGGGCATGATCGGGAACGGCGACGGCAGGTCGACGCCCTGCACCACCTTGAACACGTGGCGGATCAGGTTCTCGAAGATCTCGCGGATTTCGATCTCGTTCAGGAACGAGGTCTCGCAATCGATCTGGGTGAATTCCGGCTGACGGTCGGCACGCAGGTCTTCGTCGCGGAAGCACTTGGTGATCTGGTAGTAACGGTCAAAGCCCGACACCATCAGCATCTGCTTGAACAGCTGCGGCGACTGCGGCAACGCGAAGAAGTGGCCGGCGTTCACACGCGAGGGCACCAGGTAGTCGCGCGCGCCTTCGGGCGTGCTCTTGGCCAGCATCGGGGTTTCGATGTCGATGAAGCCCAGCTCGTCCAGGAACTTGCGGGTTTCGATGGACACGCGGTAGCGCAGCATCAGGTTGCGCTGCATCTGCGGGCGGCGCAGGTCCAGTACGCGGTGCGTGAGGCGGGTGGTTTCCGACAGGTTGTCGTCGTCCAGCTGGAACGGCGGGGTGACCGACGCGTTCAGGATCTCGACTTCCTTGCAGAGCACTTCGACTTCGCCGGAGGCCAGTTCGGCGTTGGCCGTGCCCGCCGGACGCTCGCGCACCAGGCCGGTGACGCGGATGCAGAATTCATTGCGCAGGCGCTCGGCGGTGGCGAAGGCGGCGTTGTCCGGATCGAACACGATCTGCGCCAGGCCCGCGCGGTCGCGCAGGTCGATGAAGATGACCCCGCCGTGGTCGCGGCGGCGGTTCACCCAGCCGTACAGGGTGACGGTCTGGCCGAGATGGTCACGGCAAACCTGGCCGGTGTAGCAGGTACGCATGCGGGATGACTCCGTTGTGTGCTTGGTGTTTAAGGGTTACGAATCGGCGCGGGGTGCGTCCTGCACGCCCGGCGCCGGAGCGAGCGCAGCCGGCCGGACCACGGGCGTTGCCGCCGGGGCCGGGGCGACTACGCCCATGGAAACGATGTACTTCAGGGCCGCGTCCACGCTCATCTGAAGGTCGATCACCTCGGCGCGAGGCACCATCAGGAAAAAGCCGGACGTGGGGTTGGGCGTCGTCGGCACGTACACGCTGATGTGGTCGCCAGGCAGGCTGTCGGCCACTTCACCGCTGGGCGTGCCGGTGACGAAAGCGATGGTCCAGGCCCCCGCGCGCGGATACTGCACCAGCACCGCGCGGCGAAACGCCTGTCCGTTGGGGGCAAGCACGGTATCGCTGACCTGCTTGACCGAGTTGTAGATGGAGCGCACGAGCGGGATGCGGCCCAGCAGACTTTCCCACTGGTCGACCATCGTGCGGCCGATCAGGTTGGCGGCGAACACGCCCGTCAGAAGCACCACCGCGATCACCAGGACGAAGCGGAAACCGGGAATGTCCAGGCCGAACAGCGATTCGGAGGACAGAAAGCCAGGCACGAACCCTTCCAGGGTGGCGACCAGCAGCCCCAGTACCCACACCGTGATGACCAGGGGAACCCAGATCAACAGCCCGGTGATGAAGTACTTCTTGATGACGCGCATTCGCATCGCGAGCGCTCTAGGAGGCGGCGCTGCCGGCAGCAGGCGCCGCCGGGGCGGGCGTGGCTGCCGGCGCCGCGGCAGGCGCGGCGGCGGGAGCGGCGCTTTCAGCCGGGGCTGACGCGCCCGCGGGCGCTGTGCCCTGGCTGCCGCCGCTGCCGTTGCCACGGAAGTCCGTGACATACCAGCCGGAGCCCTTGAGCTGGAATCCAGCCGCGGTCACCTGCTTGGAAAACGTGCTTTGACCGCATTCGGGGCATTCCGAAAGCGGCGCGTCAGAGATCTTCTGCAAGACGTCTTTGGCATGGCCGCAGGCGCTGCACTTGTAGGCATAGATGGGCATCGAGGACTCCCAGGCGAAAAGCCGGGCATATCAAAATCGGCCTGCCGCCGCGCGCGGGCGCGGGGCGCGGCCGCTGGGCCAGGCTAGAAAAATACGGGAAAGTCTTGAATTTTAGCGGTTTTTCATAAAGCGTCGGAGTCCGGCCCAGCGTGCAGGCCCCGGGCCGCGCCCGGGGGGCAGACCGCCCGGGCAGGCGGACGGCTCGCTACACGGGCAGCAGGAACATCAAGGCCGCCACCAGGGTCGGCCCCAGGGCGCACAGGAACAGGCGCCCGGACGAGATGCTGCCGTCCGGGAAATGGTTCTTCAGGATCGCGAAACCGGCCGGGTTCGGCGCATTGGCGATCACCGTCAGCCCGCCGCCCGTGACCGCGCCGGCCACCAGCATGTAACGCCAGGCCTCGCTGGTGCCCTCCACGAGCGAACCCAGGTAGGTAAGCGCGGCGTTGTCGGTAATCGCCGTGAGCGCGGTCGCGCCCCAGAACAGGACGAAAGGCTCCAGCCCTCCCAAGAGGTCCTGCAGCCACCATTTCTGCAGTCCGCCCAGCACCACCAGCCCGGCCAGGAAGAAGCCCACCATCAGGCCTTCCTTGATCATCAGACGGTCCTGGTGGCGCTTGTAGGCCTCGGCAAACCCGATGAACATCATCAACAAGCCCAGGAAAATGGCCGGATGATGCGCAGTCAGCACGATGGCGATGAGGAACACCAGGTGCACCGCGATCACCAGGGCGGGAACTGGGCCACGCTTGCCGGGGCCTTCGGGGGCATCGACGCCACCGCGGGTGCCCACCGAGCCTTCCAGCAGCGCCTTGCGGCAGATGAACGTCAGCAGCCCCGCATTCAAGCAGACCGCCAGCGCCGCGCGCCAGCCGAAATGCTGGAGCATGAAGGCCGAATCCCAGCCGAACGTGCTCGCCACCATCAGGACGGGCGGCGCCGCGTAGGACGTCAGCACGCCGCCGATGGACACGTTCACGAACAGCACGCCGAGCGTCAGGTACTTGAAACCGGCCCGGCCGCTGCTGCGGAAGTAGGCGTCGCGCAGCAGGATCGCGGCCAACGTCATCGCGGCCGGTTCGGTGATGAACGAGCCGCCCAGCGGCACCATGGCCATCACGACGAAGAAGGTGGACAGCTCGCGCGGCATGGGTAGGGCTCGCGCGACGATGCGCACCAGCAGCCCCACCAGCTCAAGAATCGGCCGGCTGGCCGCCACGACCATGATCGCGAAAACGAACAGCGGCTCCGTGAAGTTGCGCGTGTCCATGTAGTCGATGGCGCCCGCCGGTCCGGCCAGCGCGGCCATGGTCACGATCAGCGCGAACGCCCAGACGCCGAAGACGGCCTCGACCTCGGAGAACAGATGCCAGAAGCCCGCGTGCGGCCCCCCTCGATGCGCGAGCCGCGCGAAGAAGGGAACCGAGAAAGTATGGAGGACCGCCACGGCGAACAGGATGGTGGCGATGACCTCTAGCGTCTGAGGCATTTGCGGCATTTCCTAGGGTGCCGGGCGGCTACGGGCGCCGCCGGGCTTGTAAGACAAGCGTCGCAATATAGCCCAGCGCCCGGCCGGTGTAACGCCGGGTCAACACTGATCCCTGCCGCCTTTTCTATGCGATCGGGGCCGGCGGCTCGGCGCCCGCCTGCGCCGCCTTCATCTCCATCAGCAGGCTATGCAGCATTTCCGTGGACAGCCCGTGCAGCACCAGCCGGTAGCCCGCGCGCAGCGTGGACATCGGCACCAGCGGATGGTTGTTGTTGACCAGGATGAGGTGCTGCGGAGCCCCCAGCAGCTTGGCCGCATAGATGCCCACGGTCTCGTCAAGCTGAAGCGAATTGGCCGCGCGCCAGAAATCGTTGTCGGTCAGCAAAAGCTGGTAAAGCGGCGTGAACAGCTCGATGGCGCTTTGCAGGTCCAGGAAATTCAGCTTGCCCTGCGGCATGTCCTCCAGCCGGATCGGCGGATCGCGCAGCATCGAATAGTCCACCGTCTGCGGGGCATGCATCTCCACGCCCGCGTCGCGCAGCGCCTGGTTCAGCCGGATGACGAAGTTAAAGAGATTCAGGTCGTGCTTGACGAACAGATCGTCCTTCAGATCGTCGATCGTCATCGGCTCGAGCGGCGTCGTGCTGATGGGCACCGGCGAGTTCGCGGCGATGAACGACAGCGCCTGCGCCCCCAGATGGAAGTGCCGCAAAATCAGCCAGTTCGCCTCGGGCGACACGAACCGCTTCAAGCCCCAGGCCAGGATGCGGTGCAGCAGCCGCGAATGCGACCAGCGGCGCGGCAGGAATGTCTTGACGATCTGGATCAGGATGATGAAGGCGCGCGCGATCGGCCGCAGGAACGGCAGCAGGTATTGCCGCGACGCGCAGCTGGAATCCGTCAGCCACGCTTTCTTGACCTTGTCCGGCAGCGGCGTGCTGCGATCCAGGTAAAGGGCCAGCCAGGGGCTGGGGTCTGCCGGATCGTGTTCCCGGGCAAGGAATTCGGGTTCCTTCTTCATGCCGCATCCGCCTCCATCACATGATGAAACTGCATCAGGTAAAGCGCCGCCGTGCGGCGCGCGGTGTCGACGATGCGCTGTTCGGCGCGCCCATCCTCGTCGCAATCGAGCGCCAGTTCCACCGCCGACAGCCACCGCGCCAGATGGTGCTCATCGTTGTGGCCGTGGTACTCCAGGAAGCGGAAGGCGTCGGGCGGCAATTTCAGGCTGGCCTTGAGCAGCGGCAAGAGCGCAGGCACGATGCGTTGCCCCGTGCCTTCGATGATGTAGATCGCGCCCAACAGGCCGATGGGGTCGCGCGTGGCGGCCACGCTGTGCAGATAGGCGTTCAGCGCTTCGCCGCCCGGATTGCGGCGCAAGGCGTCGATGCTGTCCACCGCGCCGCCGGCGTTGCGATAGTCCTGGAACAGGATCTGGAAGTCGTTCTGCTCCTCGCCCGCGTGCATGTCGATCAGCGCGGCCAGCGGCGCGTATTGCTCGGTCAGCGACGCGGCGCCCTCGCGCATCCACTTGCTGCCTTCGCGCACCTGCGGAATCCAGTTCTCCATCCACGCCAGGTAGTCCGCGGTCTGGAACTGCCGGTTGCGCAGACGCCGGATCACCGGCGTGCGCCACACGCGCGAGCGGTAGTCGTGCCAGATCGCCGCCAGCTCGGTCAAGAGTTGTCCCAGGCCCTGCGGCGCCATGTCGGGATCATGCGGCGGCGCGATCGCGTCGGCATCGGCGGATCCCGCATCCTCGCGCGCGGCCGCGGCGGGCGCACCGGCAGCCACTGCAGGCGTTGCATGCACCGCTTCGGCCTCCAGCAGCATGTAGGCCGCCATGAAACGTCCGGATTCGGGGATGTAGCAGAAGATCTGCTCGCCCGGCTTGACCTCCCGCGTTTCCAGGAACTCGGCCAGCATGATCATGATGGATGCCGCGCCCGTGTTGCCGCGCCACGCCAGGTTGCTGAACCAGCGCTCGCGCGGGATCACCAGCCCGGCCTTCTCCATCAGGTCTTCCACAACGGGAATGAATTTCTCGGACGAGTAATGGCACAGGAAATGATCGACCTGGTCCGGATCCACCCATCCGTCGCGCACCAGCTTGGCGTACTCGTGGATGCCGATGTCGAACAGATGCGGCAACAGGCGGATGTCCTGGCGCAGCGACAGCGCACCGTCGGTCTCGGCCTCGTTCCACGAGGGGTAGTCCAGATGCCCCTTGCTCCGGTCGGCGGACAGCCCGAGCTGCATGCAGACGGGATAGTCGCCCGAGAACGCGCGCTGATGCACCCACTTCAGGCGCAACCGCACGCCCTGCGAGGCGCCGGGCAGCGGCCGTCCGCTGTTGCCCAGCAATACCGCGCCGGCCCCGTCCGACAGCATCCAGCGCAGGAAGTGCGCGTCGAAGTCGGCGTCATAGCCGCGCGCGGCAAAGCGCGAGCGCTTGAACAGGCGCGACGGCAATTCGCTGGCGACCGCCAGCGCGCTGGCATGCGCGCCCAGTTCGACGCCTTGCGCGGCCGCCTGGATCGCCGACACTCCGGCAGCGCAGATGCCATGCACCGACAGCGTTTCCATGGGCGGCGCGGCCAGCTCGCCCTGGATCATGTTGGAAAACCCCGGCATCAGCGCATCGCCCCCGGACGAACCGCTGGCCAGCATCGATATGGCCGACAGGTCGGTGTCGTGGCGCCGCAGGCAATCGCGGATGGCGTTGGCCGCCAGCTGCGCATTGGAAAACACGGTCGTGCCCTCGGGGTCGATGGCGTAATAGCGCTGCTTGATGCCGTTCTCGGCCAGGATGCGGGTCTTGATCCGGCTGGACATGCGGTTCAGCGGGGCGATGTAGTCATCCATGGCCTCGTTGGACACGGGCTCGCCCGGCATGAAATAACCGGCGCTCTCCAGGTAGACACGATGAAACGCAATGGGCATGACGGATCTCTGGTTGAAAAAGGGGGAGTGCGGCGCTAGCGGACGTGCTCGGGCGCCATGCAGGAACGGCTGCGAAACCTGGGGATGAAGGCGCCCAGCACGAACACGCGGAACATGTAGGGCGCAAGGCCGCGCTCATTCAATTCGGCGCGCACGCGGCCGCGGTAGTGCTCGCGATGCAGGCGGGTCAGTTCGGACCAGTGCGCGCGCGGATGTTCGTGGTGCGCAGTGTGCAGGCCAATGTTAAAGAGCAGCGGATTGACCAGCCCCTCGAAGTTGCGCGCGTAGTTCAGGCCCGCCACCTGCCGCGGCCCGCCGTCCGCGTGCGCGTGCTGCAGATAGTTGGTGGCCAGCAGCCAATGCAGGCCGTGAAGCTGCGGCACGATCACGAACACCAGCGCCTTGACAGGATTCACGGCGATGAGGCCGGCCCACAGGCCCAGCCACGCGCCGTACTGCGCCATGCAATAGCGCCAGGCGCCTGGCCAGTGCCGGCGCAACCGGCCCAGCCACGCAAAGAACAACGGATACAGCACCCAGGCCGCCTGCACCGGATGGATAACGTAGCCCCACAGATGGTTGGTATCGCCGCCAAACCGATAGGTGCGCGCCACATCGCGCGCGCCGTGCTTGAAGCGGTGGTGATTGGCGACGTGGGCCGGGTAGAACACGAACGTCGGATGGCCCTGCAGCAACGTGATCCAGAAATCGGTGATGCGGTTGGCGCGGCGGCCGCGCCACATCCTCAAGTGCGTGTGATTGTGATGGATGACGCCGATGCCCAGCGTCAGGAACAGCATCAGCGCGTAGGCCGGCCACCAGAACCCGTGGAACCACTGCCAGCCGGCAAGCAGGGGCAGCGCGGCCAGGTAGGCCAGGCTCTGCCAATCGCGCCGGTTGCGCAGCGCGGGCAGCGTGCGCCGCGGGCCCAAGCTTGGCGCCACTATGCGGAGCCTCGCAGGCCGGCGCCGGATTCGCGCTGGCGATGGGCCTGCAACTGGCGCTCGGCGGCGTCCGCCCCCAGCCGCGTGCGGAACAGGCGATCCATGAAGGTGAACTGGAAGCCGTAGTTGCCGTTGTAGCAGGCATGGTGCAGATGGTGCCGGCGGCTGGCGGCAAACCAGTGCGCGTACGACACCTTGGGAAAGAAATCGTAGTTGGCGTGACCGATGCAATTGAAGAACAGGCTGAACAGCGGCACCGACAGCAGCGACCAGAAGCTGAAATCATGCACCACCATCGGCAAGAGGATCACGTTGCCCAGCATCAGCGCCTCGATGGGATGAAAGCTGTAGGTCGAGAACGGCGTGGTTACGACCGAGCGGTGGTGCGGCAGGTGAAAACGGCGCAGCAGCCGCGTATGCAGCAGCCGGTGGTTGATCCAGAAATGCACGTCGTTCCAGGCCACGAGCGCCAGGATTTCCAGCACGATCTGCTGCCAGCTCGCGTCCGGGTCCAGGCGCGCCCAACCCAGTTGCAAAAGGCCCCACGGGAAGATCATGCCGGTGCCGAACAGCAGGATCGACAGACCCGACTGCGCCAGTTCGCGCCGCAGTTGTCCCGGCGCCAGGGGCCGCGGATCGAGCGGCCGGCCCAGGCCAAGGGCCGGCAGGACGTGCCGCGTCAGCAGCCAAGTGGCCGCGCCAAAGACCAGGTAGATGCCGCCGAAAAAGAGCAGCCCCGCCAGCATGACCTGCCAGGCGGACAAGGCTTCAAAAGCTTGGCCCATGAAGGTTTTGTTTCACCCCGAAGAATGGCCGCATCATAAGCAATCCGTCAGCTTCCCGGTAGGGCAGGTATTACCAATTGAATCCGGACGCCACAAACCGCTCATGCCGCGCGCAGCGCCGGCCCACCCGCCGGAAGCTGCCGATCCAGCGCATCCACCGCGGCATCCAGCTGCGCCGCGAGCGCCGCGCTGGCCGGCAGCATGGGCAGGCGCAATTCGTTCGACAGCAGCCCCTGGCGGGCAAGTTGCGCTTTCAGCGGCCCCGGATTCGGCTCGCCGAACGTCAACCCGATCACTGGCGCCAACGCATGAAACAGGGTCCTGGCCTCGTCCAGCCGCTGCTCGCGCACCGCGCGGTGCATGGCCACGAAAAGATCGGGACGCACATGCGCGGCGGCAGCGATCATGCCCGTGGCCCCCAGGCACATTGCGGACAGCGACTGCAGGTCTTCGCCCGCCAGCACGTTCATCTGACCATCGGCAATCAGCGCCACCGTCTTTTCCAGGGATCCGCCGCAGTCCTTGATGGCGGCGATATTCGGGTGCGCCGCCAGCGCCAGCAGCGTGGACGTGTCCAGCGTGGTGCCGGTCCGGTACGGAATGTCGTAGAGCACCAGCGGAAAGCGCGAGGCATCGGCCAGGCAGCGGAAGTAGGCGGCGGCGCCTTCCTGGCCCGCGCGCACGTAATACGGCGCGGGCGCCAGGATGCCGGCCAGCGGCCGCGTACCGAAGGCCGACAGCCGCTGCAGCACATGGCCCTGGTGATTGCCGGCCAGTCCCATCACGATGGGCAGCGGGCCGGCTTCGGCCAGCACCGCGTCCAGCACGGCGAGCTGCTCGGCATCGTCCAGGGCCGCCGCCTCGCCGGTGCTGCCGCATACGACCAGGCCGTCCACGCCCGCCGCCAGATAGTGACGCACGAGGCGGCGCAGGGCTCCGCCGTCGACATGGCCGCCCGAAAACGGCGTGACCAGGGGCACCCAGACACCCTGGAACAGAGATTGATTCGATTGCATGAGAACACTCCTTCGTATGGACCGTTGGGGGACCGTACAGAAGTGCTCGGGATATCAGTGGGGGTGCGCGCGGGTGCGCCAAAGCGCTGCCGGCAGGCCGCTGTTCCGTCGCCCATCTGACGGAACAGCATGCTCCGGTCAGATGAGCGGCTGTTTTTTGGATTTCAGGCCGGCGGCAGCCAGCACCACGCCAAGGGCGCGGAGGTGGCTAGCAGTCTGGTGGGCCTGATGAATCATGAATGATCGGGGACGCGATAGGCGGCGGATGCAGCAATCTACCGGGCGGGCGCGGCGGTGTCAACGACAGGCATTTCCGGCCGAATCCGGTGGCCGCGGGACGGCAGTCAGCCGAGCGTCGCGAGGAACACCTGGCACAGCGCTTCCATGCCCTTGCGGTCGTCTTCGTCGAAGCGGTCCGGCACGGGGCTGTCCACGTCCCACACGCCAATCAGTTCGCCCCCGTGCACCAGCGGCACCACGATTTCCGAACGCGAAGCCGCGTCGCAGGCGATGTGGCCGGGAAAGGCATGCACGTCCGGCACGAGCTGCGTCTGGCGCTGGCTGGCTGCTGCGCCGCACACGCCGCGATCAAGCGCAATGCGCACGCAGGCGGGCTTGCCCTGGAAGGGGCCCAGTACCAATTCCGTGCCGTCGAAGAAATAAAACCCCGCCCAGTTCAGTTCGGGCAGGGCCTGGAACGCCAGCGCGCTCAGGTTCGCGGCGTTGGCGATGCGGTCGGGCTCGCCTTGCAGCAGCGCACGCGCCTGGACGGCCAGTTCGGCATACAGGGCGGCTTTGGACTCGGCGACGATGGGAGCGGCTTCGAACATGGAATGTAACTGTACAGGCGGTTATCGATGCAGGTGATTTTAGGGGTTCCCCCCGATAAAGGGGCCGGGCTGTTACCGTATGGGACAATACTTTGTTGTCAACCGTATCACCCGACCCACCCTTCTTGATCAAGAAGCACTCCATGGACAAGCCTATCGAACCTGCGTTTTCCTTTTCGGAACGCGCCCTGCAACTCACCAGCTCCGCCATCCGCGAGATTCTCAAGGTCACCGAGCGCCCCGAAGTCATTTCGTTCGCAGGCGGTCTGCCCGCGCCCGGCGGCTTTCCGGTAGAAGTGGTGCGTGCGGCATTCGACAAGGTCCTGTCCACCAACGGCCGCGCGGCCCTGCAATACGGCCCCACCGAAGGTTATGCGCCCCTGCGCAAGTGGGTCGCCGATGAACTGACCGCGTCCGGCGCCGACGTCGCCCCCGACCAGGTCCTCATCGTCTCCGGCTCGCAGCAGGCGCTGGATCTGCTGGGCAAGGTGCTCATCGACAAGGACAGCAAGGTGCTGGTCGAAGACCCCAGCTATCTGGGCGCGCTGCAATCGTTCAGCCTGTACCAGCCGAACTTCGTGCCGGTGCCCACCGACGAAGGCGGCCTGATCCCCGAAGCGATCACGCCCGAACTAGCCGCCGGCGCCCGCTTCCTGTACGCCCTGCCCAACTTCCAGAACCCGACGGGCCGCACGCTCAACCTGGAACGCCGCATCGCGCTGGTCAAGCGCGCCGCCGAACTGGGCCTGACCATCGTCGAGGACGATCCCTACGGCGAACTGCGTTACGCCGGCGAGCCGCAGCCCGGCCTGATCGCGCTTGCCAATGAATACGGCGCGAACGTCGTCCGCCTGGGCACGTTCTCCAAGGTGCTGGCGCCGGGCCTGCGCCTGGGCTACATCGTTGGCGGCCGCGCCCTCATCAACAAGCTGGTGCAGGCCAAGCAGGCCACGGACCTGCACACGCCCACGCTGACCCAGATGGCCGTGTACGAAATCGTCAAGGACGGCTTCCTGGCCGAACACCTGCCGAACGTGCGCGAGATCTACCGCGCCCAGGGCAGCTGCATGCTGGACGCCATCCAGAAGGAATTCCCGTCCACCGTCACCTGGACCAAGCCGGAAGGCGGCATGTTCATCTGGCTGACGCTGCCCGAGCACATCGACAGCACCAAGCTGCTCGAAAAAGCCATCGCGCAGAACGTGGCCTTCGTGCCCGGCGCGCCGTTCTACAGCGGCGAAGGCAAGCGCAACACGCTGCGCCTCAGTTTCGCGACCGTGCCGGAAGACAAGATCCGCACCGGCATCGCCATCCTGGGCAAGCTGCTGAAGGCGGAATGACCAGATCCGAAGCCGTCCCTTGACGGGGCGGCGCGGATGCCGTGATTACCGATCGGCCGGGCGCAGCGCCCGGCCGTTGTTTTATGCTGTCGGCTTTCCCGACCTCTTTTGACCGAGACAGTGAGCGCTTCGCAACCTTCCCCCGCCGACCTCAGTGACATCGTCTTCACCGACTGGGTCGAACGCTGGCTTCCGAAGTCATGGCGTCCCTATGCCCGCCTGTGCCGCCTGGACCGTCCCATCGGCACCTGGCTGACCCTGCTGCCGGCGATCGCCGCGCTGGTCCAGGCCGCGGGCGGCCTGCCCGACTTCAAACGCCTCATCGTCTTCTCGCTGGGCGCGTTGCTCATGCGCGGCATCGGCTGCACCGTCAACGACATGTGCGACCGCAACTTCGACAAACACGTCGAACGCACGCGCTTCCGTCCGCTGACCAGCGGCCAGCTGTCGATGAAGAACGCCATCTGGTTCCTGCTCGGCCAGCTGCTGGTCTGCGGCTCGCTGCTCTTTTTCCTGAACGATATGAGCCGCTGGCTGGCCGTGGCGGTTCTGCCCTTCGTCTTCATCTATCCGCTGTGCAAGCGCGTCACGTACTGGCCGCAGGTCGTGCTGGGCATCTGCTTTAACTGGGGCATGCTCATGGCCTGGTCGGACACGCAGAACCATGTGCCGCTTGCCGCCATCGCCATGTGGATGGGCGCCGTGCTGTGGCAAGTGGGCTACGACAGCATCTACGCCTACGTGGACGTGCGCGACGATCGCAGCCTGGGCCTGCACTCGACCGCCATGCGCTTTGGCGACCAGGGCAAGCTCTGGATCGGCGGTTTCTACGTGGGCACGGTGCTGTTGTGGGCCTGGGGCGGGCATGCGATGGGCCTGTCGTGGGCGTATCAGGTGGGCATGATTGCCGTGGCGGCGCACCTCGCGTGGCAACTGAAAGTCTTCGACATTCAGCGCCCCGACCGTAACTTCATGCTCTTTCGCGCCAACCTGTGGCTGGGCGCGCTGCTTGTCGTGGCCGCGCTGGCGGGTGCGCTGATCCGCTGATCCCCGGCAAGCGCCACGGCGCCCGGCCGTGGCGCTTGCCGCTTTGGCCCGCCTGTTTGCGGGATTGCCGCGCGCGGGCGATGATGGCCCTTCCGCCCACGTCACGGAGTCACCGCATGCCCGCATCGTTCAAATCCCTCACTGTCGCCGCCGCCGCGTGCGCCCTCTTTGCCGCAATGCCGGCGCAGGCCGCCACCGACTGCGCACCGCTGCGCGGTTGCGCGGCCAAGTTCTGCCACATCGAAAACGACATCGCCGCCGCGCAGGCGCAGAACAACACGCGCCGCGAGGCAGGCCTTCGCAAGGCGCTGTCCGAGGCCAAGGCAAGCTGCACCGACAGCCGCCTGCAATCGCAGCGCGAAGCCGACGTGCGCGAGAAGCAATCCAAGGTCACCGAGCGCCAGCAGGAGCTGAAAGAGGCCAAGGCCAAGGGCAAACAGGACAAGATCGACAAGGCCCAACGCAAACTCGACGAAGCGCAGGCCGAATACAACGACGCCCTGGCCGATCTGAACCGCTGATCCGCCGCAGTCTGCTGGCCAGGGCGGCTCGCCGCACTGGCCACCTCCTTCCGGCCGACTTCCGGCCATCTCCTTCTGGCCGACTTCTGGCCCCCTCCCCCTGTCTTCGCCGCACCCGCCAGCCCCCGGCGCGCTGCCGGAAATCTGACACGTCATCCCATGGAAATATCGCCACCCATGGCGCCAACATGGACAATCCATGTCGATTAGCCATGATTATGGAAAGATGTTTTCAAGGAATAAGGGTTTATCCCAGGGTTGTTTAGGCACAGAATGCCTCTCATCGGGACACAGCAAGCGAGCCCCAGGCAATCAGGTCTGAGGCTCGAATCCCAAGCTCACAAGACTCGGAGGTCTGCCATGAAAACCCTTGCTACCGCATTGATGTTGTCCATGTCCGTTCTGGCCGCCGGCGCCCAAGCCGCCGAAGCCGACCAAGCCACCACCCGCGCTCAGGTTCAAGCCGAGCTGCAACAAGCCAAGGTTTCGGGCCAATACACCTTCGGCGAAGAAGGCTATCCCGCCCCCATCGCCCAGCGCAGCAGCCTGACCTCGCAGCAAGTGCAAGCTGAACTGGCCCAGGCCAAGAATGCCGGCCAGGTCACCTTCGGCAACATGGACTACCCGCCCGTCGCGGCGTCGGCTTCCGCCTCGACGCTGACCCGCGCCCAAGTTGAATCGCAACTGGCGCAAGCCAAGACCGAAGGCCTGGTGACCTTCGGCAACATGGACTATCCCCCCCACCTGGGCAGCTGATCCACGGTCCGCGCCGGCCGTGAATCACAACCAGGCAGCCCTCTGGCCTCAAGCCAGAGGGCTTTTTGTTTGACGCTTCGACAGATAAATAAGTCATAACGACGTTACTTAAAGCCGATTCGACATTTTTGCTGCTACAAATCGACAGCACTCCCGCATAGGATTGAGGCCACTTCCCTTCCCTCTCATTGCAGGAGCAGCATCATGTCCACGCACACCAAACCCATCGTTCTGTTGGGCGCCGGAAAAATCGGTTTCGCGATCGCGCTGATGCTGGAACGCAGCGGCGATTATTCGGTTCTGGTCGCGGACCAGGACGCCGGCCGCCTTGCCGTGCTGGCTGAGCTGGGCTGCGAAACGCAACAGGTAAGCGACGACGCCGGCGTGGCCCGCTGCATCGAAGGCGCTTACGCCGTGGTCAATGCGCTGCCCTTTCATCGCGCAGTCGCGGTGGCGGGCCTATGTGCCAAGGCCGGCGTGCATTACTTCGACCTCACCGAAGACGTCGCCAGCACGCATGCGATCCAGGCGCTCGCCAACGAGGCGCGCGGCGTGCTCATGCCGCAATGCGGCCTGGCGCCCGGCTTCATCGGCATCGTCGGCAATGCGCTGGCGCGCCGCTTCGACACTCTGCTGGACCTGCGGATGCGGGTCGGCGCACTGCCGCGCTATCCCTCCAACAGCCTGCGCTACAACCTGACGTGGAGCACCGAGGGGCTCATCAACGAATACTGCAATCCGTGCGAGGCCATCGTCGACGGGCAATTGACCAGCGTGCCCGCATTGGAAGGCTACGAAACCTTTGCGCTGGACGGCGTCGAGTACGAGGCCTTCAACACCTCGGGCGGCCTGGGTACCCTGCCCGCCACGCTGCTGGGGCGCGCCCGCAACGTCGACTACAAGTCGGTGCGCTACCCCGGTCATTGCAGCATCATGAAGCTGCTGCTCAATGACCTGCGCCTGCGCGATCGCCGCGATCTGCTCAAGGACATCTTCGAGTCGGCCATCCCCACCACCGAGCAGGACGTGATCGTCATCCAGGCATCGGCCTCCGGCTATCGGCATGGCCGCCTGGAGGAAGAGTCGTATCCGATCCGAGTGTTCGGTGCCGAGGTGGACGGCCATCGGCTCAGCGCGATCCAGTTGTCCACCGCTGCCGGCATCTGCGCCGCGCTCGATCTGGTGGCGCACGGCGTGCTGGCGCAGCAGGGCTTTGTGGGACAAGAGGCCATCGGTCTGGACGCCCTCCTCAACAACCGCTTCGGCCGCATCTATGCGGGCAAGCCGCTGGCGCTGGCTGGCTGCGCGGTAGCCGACCGCTAGCGGTCCCGGGGCAGCACGCGCGACCCGCACTTTCGTGCGTGCGGCGTTACGTCCAGCCTTCCAGGCGCAGCGTCGCACGCACCAGGCGCTGCTCTTCCTGCTCGATGTCCGCCAGGCTCTGGCGCACGCTATCCACATGGTCCGCCGCCGCCTTGCGGGCCTGCTCGGGCTGGCGCCCGATCACGGCATTGAAAAGCCGCGTGTGCTGCCGGTCGATCTGCCGCTTTTCCGGTTCGCGGTGATACAGGTTGTTCACGCAGGCGAACACCGACCCCAGCAGCAGATCCGTCAGCGATTGCAGCGTATGCACCAGCACGGGATTGTGCGAGGCCTCGCAGATCGCCAGATGAAAGGCGTGATCCAGATGTGCATGGGTGGCGGTGTCGGTGGCGGCGCCCTGCGCGGACACCATCTCGTCATACCGGCGCCGGATCATGATGAAATCCGCCTCGGTTCCGCGAATGGCCGCCAGCCGCGCCGATTCGGCCTCCAGCAACGACCGCACTTCCAACAGGTCATACAGCGTGCGCGGCTGCGAATTGAACAGATGCATCAGCGGGCCGGCGTCCACCTTCGAGATTTGCGCCACGAACGAGCCCTTGCCTTGCGCGGTGTGGATGATCTCGCGCGCGCGCAGCAGCTTCAGGCCCTCGCGCAGCGCCGTGCGCGATACGCCCAGCTTTTCGGTCAGGCGCCGCTCGGACGGCAGGGCCTGTCCCGCCTTGAGTACGCCATCCAGAATCAGGCGCTCGATCCGTTCGGCGACTTCATCGGCCACCTGACGGGGCTTTTCTTCGATTTCCGCGTGCATGCAATCTCCGCACCAGTGGTATGACCATGCGCGGTCGACGCTTGCGCGGCTCGGCCTTGCCTCGGTAAGTTGCTGATATCAAACCACAAAAATCGGCGCTTCGCCTGACGACCGCCTCACAAACTGGTATGACCAGCTGGTTTTCGTATGGACATCGGGGCGGGCGCGGACGATGATGTCAGCACCCCTCACCCGGCGCGGCGCGCCGGTCTGCCTTACTTATCGCCAGAGATCCGCATGACTCAACGCATCCAGCACCACGGCCTGCAAGTGGCGGCCAATCTCAGTCAATTCATTGAACAGGAAGCGCTGCCCGGCTCCGGCCTGGATGCCGACGGCTTCTGGCAAGGCTTTGCAGCCCTGGTGCACGATCTGGCGCCGAAGAACCGGGCCTTGCTCGCCGAGCGCGACCGCCTGCAGGCCGAGCTCGACGCCTGGCACCGCGCCCATCCTGGTCCCATTACGGATCCGGCCGCCTACCGCAAGTTCCTTGAAGGCATCGGCTATCTGCTGCCGCAACCGGCCACCGTGCGCGCCACCACCGACAACGTGGACACCGAAATCTCGCAGCAGGCCGGCCCGCAGCTCGTCGTGCCGATGTCCAATCCTCGTTATGCGCTGAACGCCGCCAACGCGCGTTGGGGCAGCCTGTACGACGCCCTGTACGGCACCGACGCCATCCCCGCCACGCCCGGCGACACGGGCCGCGGCTACAACCCGGAACGCGGCGCCGCCGTCATCGCGCGCGCGCGCAGCTTCCTGGACACGGCCGCGCCGCTTGCGCAGGGCTCGCACGCCGATGCCAAGGGCTACACGGTCGAAGGCGGTGAGCTGCGCGTGGCGCTTGCCACCGGCGCAACCGGCCTCAAGTCCGGCGCGCAATTCGTCGGCTACCAGGGCGATGCGTCCGCCCCGACGGCCATCCTGCTCAAGAACAACGGCCTGCATTTCGAGATCCAGATCGACCGCGCCAGCACCATTGGCAGCACCGATGCGGCGGGCGTCAAGGACGTGGTGGTCGAAGCGGCGCTGACCACCATCATGGACTGCGAAGACTCGGTCGCCGCGGTCGACGCCGACGACAAGGTCCAGATCTATCGCAACTGGCTCGGCCTGATGAAGGGCGACCTGACCGAGGACGTCACCAAGGGCGGCAAGACCTTCACCCGCAAGCTCAACGCAGACCGCAACTACACGCGGCCGGACGGTTCGGCGCTGACGCTGCATGGCCGCTCGCTCATGTTCGTGCGCAACGTGGGCCATCTGATGACCAACCCGGCGGTGCTGGACCGCGACGGCCAGGAGATTCCCGAAGGCATCCTGGACGCCGTCGTCACCAGCCTGGCCGCGCTGCAGGACCGCCAGAACAAGCTCAATTCGCGCACGGGCTCGGTCTACATCGTCAAGCCCAAGATGCACGGCCCCGCCGAAGCCGCGTTCGCCAGCGAGCTCTTCGACCGCGTCGAAGACTTGATCCGCGTGCCGCGCAACACCCTGAAAATGGGCATCATGGACGAAGAGCGCCGCACCAGCGTCAACCTGAAGGCCTGCATCGAAGCCGCCGCCTCGCGCGTCGCCTTCATCAACACGGGCTTTCTGGACCGCACCGGCGACGAGATGCACTCGGGCATGGAAGCCGGCCCCATGATGCGCAAGGGCGACATGAAGTCCAGCGCATGGATCGCCGCCTACGAACGCAACAACGTGCTGGTCGGGCTGGACGCCGGCCTGCGCGGCCGCGCCCAGATCGGCAAGGGCATGTGGGCCATGCCCGACCTGATGGCCGCCATGCTCGAACAGAAGATCGCGCATCCCAAGGCGGGCGCCAATACCGCCTGGGTGCCCTCGCCCACGGCCGCCACGCTGCACGCGCTGCATTACCACCAGATCGACGTGCAGGCGGTCCAACAGGAACTCGAACGCACCCGGCTGGACAGCGTGCGCGACGAGCTTCTGAATGGCCTGCTCACCGTGCCGGTCGGCGATCCTTCCAAATGGTCCGCCGCCGACATCCAGCAAGAGCTGGACAACAACGTGCAAGGCATTCTCGGCTATGTGGTGCGCTGGATCGACCAGGGCGTGGGCTGCTCGAAGGTGCCCGACATCCACAACGTGGGGCTGATGGAAGACCGCGCCACGTTGCGCATCTCCAGCCAGCACATCGCCAACTGGCTGCGCCACGGCATCACGAACCGCGATCAGGTCATGGAGACCTTCAAGCGCATGGCCAAGATCGTCGACGGGCAGAATGCGGGCGATCCGCTCTACCAGCCGATGGCAGGCAACTTCGACACCTCGCTGGCGTTCAAGGCCGCATGCGCGCTGGTGTTCGAAGGGCTGACGCAGCCCAACGGCTACACCGAGCCGCTGCTGCACAAGTACCGCCTGGAGTACAAGGCCGCACGCGCCTGAGCCTGACCGTGCAGTGACCACGCCGGACGGCATTGCCGTCCGGCTTTTTTTCGGCTGACGCTGCCCACAAGGCCGGTCGCGCAAGCCGGATCTCACGCTAGCATCCGCCCCGAATTAAAGGTGGCGATCTTTTCGCACGATCGTGCTAAATTTCCGCCATGACAGCAAAAACCGAGAAAAGCGAACTCACCTTCGCGGCGATCGTGAACACGGCGCTCGACATGGCCGCCGCGCAAGGCATGGAAAGCCTTTCGCTGGGCCAGGTCGCCAAACGGCTCGGCATCAGCAAGAGCGGCGTGTTCTCGCGCGTCGGATCGCTGGAAGCCCTGCAGCAGGCGGTGCTGGATGAATACGACCGGCGCTTCGTCGAAGC
Organism: Achromobacter sp. JD417; assembly: GCF_041879325.1. Lineage (NCBI taxonomy): Bacteria > Pseudomonadati > Pseudomonadota > Betaproteobacteria > Burkholderiales > Alcaligenaceae > Achromobacter > Achromobacter sp. JD417. The sequence goes on from NZ_CP087159.1 coordinate 6,073,391, forward strand.
CGTCTTCACGCCGGCCATGGCGTATCCGCGCGGTCTGCCGCGCCTGAATGCCCTGGTTTCGCTGTGGATCGACCGCGCCAGCAATGTCGAGACGCTTACCGGCTGCATCTACGTAGCCGGCGCATTTGAATACGACGACGTCGACTCCCCGCTACGCTCGGTGCTGGAACACAACCTGAAACGCTGGCGCGCCGCCATGGTGCGCACGGTGAACCAGGCGCTGGAGGCCGGGCATTTGCGTCCCGACACCGATCCGCAGCAGCTGGTGTTCGAGGTCTACAGCCTGATGATCGGCTTGATGCACGACGCCCGGTTCCTTCGCGACCCCAAGGCGCACGAGCGCGTGAGGGCAGGTTACGAACGCCTCATCTCCACGTACCGCAGCTTCAAGTACATCGAGTAGTCCCACTTCGCCGGCTCCGTCCCGGCATTTACTTTCGCTAAATTTCGCACGACCGTGCGAATCTTGACAGGAGCAGGCCATGTGGATTCTCATTCCGATAGGCGCATTAGGCGTATCCTCCGTCCTTTGGCGCCAGTGGCGCGCGCTGCTGCGCCAGTTGCCCGACCGCGCCGACCATCTTGTGCTGTTCTGAGGCCGGGCGCCCGGGAATACCGTCCGGTTTCCACTCCGCCCCACACACCATGACGCGCTCCATTCATCTGCTGATCGTCGACCCGCAAAACGATTTTTGCGACCTGCCCGACGCTTATCGGCCCACCGATCCCCTGACCGGATCGCCGGTCGAGCCCGCCCTGCCCATCGCAGGCGCGCACGCGGACATGCAGCGGCTGGCGCGCTTCATCGACGCCACCGCTCACGCGCTCTCGTCGATCACGGTCACACTCGATTCGCACCACCGGCTGGATATCGCGCACCCCACCTTTTGGCGCATGGGCAACGGCGACCCGGTGCCGGCCTTCACGCCGATCACGGCCGCTCAGTTGCGCGCGGGCGAATTCGTGCCACGACATGATGACGACGTGCCGCGCACCCTGAACTACCTGGACGAACTTGAAGCCCGCGGCCGTTACACCCTGATGGCGTGGCCGGTGCATTGCGAAATCGGCACCTGGGGCCACAACGTGCATGCCGACGTGCGCGCCGCCTACGGCCGCTGGGAGGAAGACCGCCAGTTCATCGTGCGCAAGGTGCCCAAAGGCGCCAACCCCTGGACGGAACACTACAGCGCACTGATGGCCGAGGTGCCGGACGCCGACGACCCGCGCAGCCAGCTCAACCGCGGCTTGCTGGATTCGCTGGACCGCGCGGATCTGATTCTTGTGGCGGGCGAAGCGGGCAGCCACTGCGTGAAGGCCACCGTCGAGCACCTGGCCGAGCATCTGCCCGGCGGCAATCTGTCGCGCATCGTGCTGCTGACCGACTGCATGAGTCCGGTCGCGGGTTTTGCCAACGCGCAGGCCGGTTTTCTGCATCGCATGCGGGATCTTGGCGTGCAGCAACGCACCAGTACCGACATGGCGCGCGCGTTGGCGTAGAACCGCTGCTACGAGACCCGCGGGCCCAATGGCAACGGCCGCCTGCAAGCGCAAGGCGGCCGTGAATCCGTGAAAGGCGGGTGCCGAAGCACAACGTTCAGGCTGCGTGTCCCGTCGTCTTGCCTTCGCATTCGACGTAAAGCGCGCTGATTGCTTCGCACAGCGCCGGCGGCTGCTGAAACAGTCGCGACACCAGCAGGCAGCCCTGGATCGTCGCGAACACGGCGCGCCCCGCGGCTTCGGGCGTTCCGGAAAACTTCAGCGTGCCCTGCGCCGCGCCTTCGGCCAGCACGCGGGCCAACCACGCTTCGTGCGCGCGGAAAAATCCCTGCAACGCGCCGCGGACCCGCTCGGACAGGCTCATCACGTCGGCGGCCAGCATGCCGCCCAGACAGAGTTCACCGGAACCGCAAGCGGCCGATTCCATCATCGAGAGGTATTTCTCAAGCTGCGCCTGCGCCGGCAGCGTGGTATCGATTCCACGCACCGCGCCAAGTGCGCGCGTGCTGTAGGCTTCGACGGCTTCGTAAAGCAGGTCGTCCTTGCCCGGAAAGTAGTAGTGGATGCTGGACGTCTTCACGCCCACATGCTCAGCCAGGTCGCGGTAGCTGAAGCCATTGCATCCGCGCATGCGGATCAGCTTCTCGGCATGCGCCAGAAGCAATTCGCGAGTGGTGTTGGAAGTCGGGGTATCCATGGCTGCATATTACCTACTAATAGGTCGGCTCGTCATTGGGACGGTCCCTGATCGGTATTGCCGAGAGGGCCGCTCAAGCCGCCGACAGTGCCAGCGAACCCCGGCCGGGAATGATCCCGTTCCCGGGGTCCGCTTCGATTGCCATCTGCTTCAGCCTTGCACGGGCGGGTAGTCCAGTTCGCCGCCGTCGGTCAGGCCTTGGGCGCGGGCGGCGGCCAGTTCCTGCTTCACTTGGGCACGGGTCTTGTCGCCGGCGTGGGCATACGCAGTGGCGGCGTAGCCTTCTTCGCCCGACACCAGTTCACCGTTGGCGCGTGCGGCGGCCAGTTCTTGCTGCACCTGAGCGCGCGTCACCGTACTTTGCGTGTTCAAGGCAGGCGGGTAGTCCAGTTCGCCAGCTTGGGCGGCGCCGATGAAGGAGGCGGACAGGATCAGGGCGGATACGAGGGTCTTCATGAGAATGCTCCAGTCAGTGTGAGTTGCTATATCGAAGTTGGTTATTGCTATCTAGTTGTAGATAGGTAAGCGGTCGGAAAAAATCAGCCTTGAACGGGCGGGTAGTCCAGTTCGCCGCTTTCGGTCAGGCCTTGAGCCCGGGCGGCAGCCAGTTCCTGCTTCACTTGGGCGCGGGTCTTGTCACCGGCAAAAGCGATCGGGGCGGCGGCGTAGCCTTCTTCGCCGAACACCAGTTCGCCGTTGGCACGGGCGGCGGCCAGTTCTTGCTGCACTTGAGCCCGGGTCACGGTGCTTTGGGTGTTCAGTTCGGGCGGGTAGTCCAGTTCGCCGGCTTGGGCGGCGCCGATGAAGGAAGCGGACAGGATCAGGGCGGATACGAGGGTCTTCATGAGAATGCTCCAGTCAATGTGAGTTGCTGCGTCGAAGTTGGGTTACAGCTATCTAGTTATAGATAGATAAGCGGTCGAAAAAAATCAGCCTTGAACGGGCGGGTAGTCCAGTTCGCCGCTGTCGGTCAGGCCTTGGGCGCGGGCGGCAGCCAGTTCTTGCTTCACTTGGGCGCGGGGCTTGTCACCGGCGAAAGCGATCGGGGCGGCGGCGTAGCCTTCTTCACCAAACGCCAGCTCGCCGTTGGCACGGGCAGCGGCCAGTTCTTGCTGGACTTGAGCGCGGGTCACCGTGCTGTGCGTGTCCAGGGCAGGCGGGTAGTCCAGTTCGCCGGCTTGAGCGGCACCGATGAACGAAGCGGAAAGAATCAGGGCGGATACGAGGGTCTTCATGGTCAATCTCCGAGATAAGTTAAAGTGTGCGTTTCAGTTAGCTATCTACTTGTAGGTAGATGTCGAGCGAAATAAAAAAGCGGACCTACTGTATTTCTGGGTTCGGCGCCGGGCGGTTTTGTTGGGTGCGCTGCGTCGATGGATGAATCTTACCTACTACTAGATAGACAGCGCAAGCGGTTTAAGTGAAACAATTTATTTCTTGGGGCGAATTGGCAACACAGCTTGTAGGGACCCGGCGGCACGCAACGCTGCCGCCGGGCCGCCCGGCGACTCAGCCAACGGAGCCGCCCCACCCTGCGTCACGCCGACAGTGCGCGCATGACGGCATACAGATCCGACTTGCCCTCAAAGCCGATGCCAGGCAGATCGGGCATCGTCACATGGCCAGCTTCCACCTTCACGCCATCTGGAAACCCGCCGAACGGCTGGAACAGATCCGGATAACTTTCATTGCCGCCAAGCCCCAGGCCCGCCGCGATGTTCAACGACATCTGGTGCCCGCCATGCGGCACGCACCGGCTGGCAGACCAGCCGTGCTGACGAAGCATCGCCAATGTGCGCAGATACTCCACCAGCCCGTAACTGAGCGCGCAATCGAACTGCAGATAGTCGCGGTCCGCGCGCATGCCGCCGTAGCGGATCAGGTTGCGGGCATCCTGCATCGAAAAGAGGTTTTCGCCCGTCGCCATGGGCTTGTCGTAGTAGTTGCGCAGCGTCGCCTGAAGCTCGAAGTCCAGCGGGTCGCCGGCCTCCTCGTACCAGAAGAGATCGTACTGGGACAGCGCCTTGGCGTATGCAATCGCCGTGTCCAGATCGAACCGCCCGTTCGCGTCGACAGCCAGCTTCTGGCCGTCCTGCAGCACGCTGAGCACCGAGTCGATCCGGCGCAGGTCTTCGTCCAGCGATGCACCGCCGATCTTCTTTTTCACGACCGTATAGCCGCGGTCCAGATAGCTGCGCATCTCATCCTTGAGCTTGGCGTGGTCCTGTCCCGGATGGTAGTACCCGCCTGCCGCATACACGAACACCCGACGGTCGGGCTGGCCATTGCCATAGCGTTCGGCCAGCAACTGAAATAGCGGCTTGCCTTCAATCTTTGCGACTGCATCCCACACGGCCATGTCGATGGTGCCGATCGCGACCGATCGCTCGCCGTGGCCGCCGGGCTTCTCGTTCCTGAACATCGCATCCCAGACCTTGTGCGGGTCCAGGTTGCGCCCCGTGGCATCCGCGAGCGAATCCGGGTCCGCCTCCAGCACGCGCGGGATGAAGCGCTCGCGCATCAGCTTGCCCTGGCCATAGCGGCCGTTGGAGTTGAACCCGTAACCGACCACCGGCTTGCCGTCGCGGATCACGTCGGTGATCACCGCGACCAGGCTCAGCGTCATCTTGCTGAAATCGATGTAGGCGTTGCGGATAGGTGAACTGATGGGCAGGGTCTGCTCGCGGATATCGACGATTCTCATGGCTTGTCTCCAGTTGGGGCGCATCGTGAATCGATAGATTAGTGGCGCATCCCTGCCCTAGAATTCACCCAAGTTCATTTGATTATTAACTTCCAGTGAAAGCGGACCTTGCCTCAGAGCTGCAATTCTTTGTGCTGATCGCGCGGCTGGGCAGCCTGTCCGCGGCGGCGCGGCAGCTGGACCTGACGCCTCCCGCGGCCACCAAGCGGCTCGCGCTGATGGAAAAGCGCCTCGGCGTGCGGCTGGTCAACCGCACAACGCGCAGCATCAGTCTGACCAATGAAGGCGAAACCTATCTGACCTACGCGGCTCGGATCCTTGCCGACCTGCGGGAAATGGAGGACGTGGTGTCGAGCAGCAGCGCGCAACCGCGCGGCCTTATCCGGGTCAATGCCACGCTGGGTTTCGGCCGCACGACCATCGCGCCGCTGGTCTCGGACTTTGCAAGGCGCTATCCGCCGGTCCAGGTCGAACTGGAGGTGACCGACCGTCCCATGGACCTGGTGGAAGGCGGCTTCGACCTGGCCATCCGCTTCGGCGAACTCCCCGACAAGCGTCTTGCCGCGCGGCGCATCATGACCAATCGCCGCTTTCTTTGCGCCTCGCCTCACTACCTGAAGGCGCACGGCACGCCCGCCACCCTTGCCGACCTCGCTCATCACCAATGCATTCTTCACCGGCAAAACGACGAAGCGCACGGCGTCTGGCGCTTCACGCATCAAGGCGGGGTGGAAGTGGTGAAGGTCGAAGGCGGGCTTTCCAGCAACGACGGTGACATCGTTCTGGGCTGGGCCCTGGACGGCCACGGCATCTTGATCCGGTCGGAATGGGATCTGGCCAAATACCTGGAAAGCGGCCGGCTGCGGGTGGTGTTGCCCGATTTCGCGCTGCCGTCGGCCGACCTGTTCGTCTACTATCCGCAGCGCCGCAATCAGACGGCCCGCGCGCGCGCCTTCATTGATTTTCTGGTGCAGGCCTTTCTCCCGGCCGGCGCCCCACCGACGCCGGCGCCCGGAAAAAAGTAGCCGCCGCCACTGGCAGCGTCCGGTGCGTCAGCGCTTGACCGCCTTGTCCCAGCTCCAATGACGGCCCGCCATGTGCGCCTTGAGCACCGCCGGCGTCTGAGCCACCGTATCGATGGCACCGGTATATTCCCGCCCGCCGGCAACCGTGGGACGCAATGCCCGGCGCAGTAGCCTGACGAGCCGCTGGCGGCGATAACGCCTTTTCTCGAATGCCACTTTCTTAAGGAAATCAGAGCGCGGCATGCCGACGATACCCGCGGCCAGCGGAATCGCCTGCTCAATCTCAGAAGCGTACTCGCCGTGCAACGTCTGGCACACGGCGATCAACCGAGCGAAATTGAATCGCGACACCTCGGCCGGGGATATTTTTGCAATGGTCTCCAGCGCCGCATGCGCCCAGACGGTTTCAACGGAAAAAAAGCGCGGCACCCCTTCCGTCCAACCGGCGCTTACGAACGCCTTGGTTTGCGATTCGACTCCCAGCTTTCCCTTGTGCTGATTCATGGCGCTGCGGCCCGTATTGCTACCGCCCGATGCACCAGGAATGGTCAGGGGATAGTCGATCTCCACGAACCGGCCACCGCACAGCGCCAAGCCGATCGCGCCGGACACATCGGGGCTGGATCCATGGAAAAAGGCGCCAGACAGCGCTTTCATTTTTTCGAGCAGGCTGCGCCGCACGATCCCGTGGTAGATCTTTGGAAGGCCATCCGTTCCCTGGGCGGCATTCAACAAGGCTGCGGACAGGCTGTCGGATGACTCGCGAACAACCACGGGTCCGATCCGGCTCGGCAGATACAACCTGCCGGCGTGCCCCGCGCCAAAAATCTTGGACCTGAAATCCGGCCACACATAATTCGACATGACCTTCGGCGCGATAACGTCGATCTGATTTTCCTTGGCCCACCGCGCCGCCAGCAACGCGTCTTCCGTGATGGTGTCGTCGTCGCCGATCAGGCAGACAAACTCTCCGGAGGCGGCGCCGATCACATTATTGTGATTCCCGGTCATATCCAGCTTTTCTGCGGGCCGCAAATATTTGAACCGGGGGTCATCGCAGGGCGGATTATCACCCTGGCGAACCAACTCTTCGAGCAGTCCGTCTGTACTGGTGTCACTGACAACCAGTTCCAGGCTGCGATCCCCGATGGCCAGTATGGAGCGAACCGCATGAATCGCATACTTGGAGCGATTGTGCGTGGGAATCACAACGGATAGCAATATTTCCATTTTCTGAATAACTTATCGCAATTATCATCAGTCTTCCCGAGCCGGCGGGGAGGGCGTGTGTCAGTGCCAGAATCAACATGAATACAAGCAACACTTCGAATGCTGCCGAACCCACCAGGGGCTCGAACAGGGAAAACACCAGCAGTACAACAAAAACCACGCGCAGATAGCGGAACCACGGCGACGTCTGCTCTGCCCGGACCAGGTGCCTATAGATTAGCCGCAAGTACCATCCATACAATACGGCCCCGAATAGTCCGTAATTCAGAAGCAGCTGGAGGATGGAGTTATGCGTCCCCCAGACGTCCTCGATGCCCGGGTTGGCCTCGATGAACGTCCGGAATGTATTGGGGCCAATGCCAAACCAAGGGTGCTGAAGCCAAAGGTCGAAGCTGAACGCCCACAGCAACATGCGATTTACCGCGGAGCTCAGTTCGCTGGCAAACGGCCCACCATAGTCACGAAGCTGGTTTTGACCATCAATCGAAAAAAATAGAATCGCCAACGCGAATCCGACCACTGGCACGACCCACACGAGCCACAGCAGCCGCTTCCTGTCCATCAGTAGCGCAACGAGGTACAACGCCAATATGATGGCACCGCCGCGGGACATCGTGCACAAAATGGCGATCGCAAAAAGCCACCGCAGCACGCGCATTCTAGCCGAAGCAAGTGCAAACAAAAATACGAGAAAGGCGGCAAGATAATTCGATCTGCCAAGCGGCGTCGCGATAAACAACTTACGCGCGTAATAATCGCCCGGACTATACGCAGCGATGTAGAACAGCACGATGACGGTAAGTGCCAGCACGACGCCGCCGGCCAGCATCATGCGCACGATCCAATCCTGCTTGATGAACTGGTGAAACTGCGCGTAAAAAATCAACGTGCAAATTGCATAGATCATCGGCAAGGCGCCGGCGGCCGCCCGCATATGTGCGCCCTCGGGTGTCATCGCCACGCCAACCGCCCCAAAAACTACCGCTCCCGCCAGCAATATGGCGGGCGCGGGAATCACAATCCGGGGAAGCGCAATTGCCGTGAGCAGCAGCGGCAGGACAATGAATAATCCCATCGGCACAGTCATCGTGCTTACGCCAACGGGCACCTGTATATCGCCGACGAACAACAGAAAGAACGGAAGCAGGATGACAAACAACGCAAGCCGCGTGTCGAAACGGTAAGGCAACGCCATATCCTGAGTCATGCCCTGCTCCCACGGCCGAAACGCGCGCTGCCGCGCATAGCAATCAACAGCACCAATGCGACAACCGCAACCAGCCAGGCGGCACGGACGGATGGACTTGGCACGAGCGCTCCCACGAATCCCACTACTGCCAGGCCTGAAACCGAAAGGAGCCGGAGTTTCGCACTGGTGAACATCGAACGGTTCAGCACAAGCTTGACGCCCCAGAACATCAAAATGGCGTCAACCGCGACACGGAGAAACCACGCGATGGCGGCCCCTGTCAGGCCATAATTCCGCGCGAGAAGAAGCAACGCTCCCAGAAATAGCGGCACCTCGATCAGATGAAATATGGCAGTCAAATGCGATTTTCCGGCCCCTTGAATGACGGTGAAGGGTATTTGAGCAATACAGGTAATAAACATGCCAGCCGAGAATATCTGCAGCAGCACATAGCTTTGCGACGCAAAGGATTCACCCACCCACAACGTCAAAAGCTCTTTCGCAAAAATCGCGATGGCCACCGTAATGGGCAACAGGGTCAGGAAAATCCAGCCCACTGCCTTGTTTATCAACGGCATTACCGCTTTGTCCTGCCGGGCAATCTGCGCCGCCAAAGCCGGGAATAACACGGCCGTCAAGGCGCCAGGCAGGATCGACAATTTGGTGATCAACTCTTGCGGCGTAACATAATAAGCAACGGCGGCCGACGAGATGACAGCGCCCACAATGAATCGATCAGCGTAACTCATGACGGGGCTGACGATATTGCTGATTGTCATCCAACCCCCTGAACTGCATAGCGGCCGAATCAGTGACTTGTCGAACTTGAAGGGCCCCACATCGTCCGGCAGGTAGCGCTTCGCGTACCACGCATGCAAGGCGCACGTCACCACGCGCCCACCGGCCAGAACCATCGTTATCACGTCCAGCCGGGGCGGGCCATAAAGCACCACGGCCAGAGGCCCCAAAAAGGTCAACAGGCCCATCGGCAGCCTGATCAGATTGATGACCGCGAATGCGTGCCTGGCCTCCAGAATCCCTCGAAAGCCCGCAGTCAACACGACAGCGGGCATGGCCAGCGCCATGATCCAGATGGCATTGAGCACTTCCGCCTGGTCCGGCACGGCGCTGATGAATCCCAGCCCCCAGGGGCCCACCGCAGCCATCAATGCGCCCGCAACGATGCTGAAAAGCGCAATCACTGCGATAGCGGTAACCACCAGGGCGCCCACGCGCCGCCGCTCCTTGCCTTCGAGCATCACCGCAAGATGCTGCGTCAACGCACGGCCGAGTCCCAAGTCAAACAGGCTCAAGTAGCTGACGATTGCCCAGATCAGCGTCAACAGCCCAAATCGGGCATCCCCCAACTCGCGGATGAGAACCGGAATGCTGAATACTGCGGTGAGTAGCGGAAGCCCCAGGCCGAGCAGGTTGTAAACGGAATGTCGGATTAATTTCACGGATAGACCAAAGGAAGTTTCCGTAACATAAAGGACGCTCTAGGGCTGACATTCGAAGCCCTTCCAGGCAATCTTCGCTGCTACGAGCCCACAAGCCGTCAAGGATGCCGCGGGCGCCGCGTCAAGACGTCAATTGCTACTTCAAAAGAACAAAACGCGTCTTGCCTCGAATAACCAAAAAGATGAAGCCGCACAAAATCCCCAGCAACATCGCGGGAGGCAGCAGATTTCTCAGTCTTGGAGCTACCGGCTGCACAAGAATTTCGGCTTGGGCGACATCCGCCGAATAGTGTCCCGCCAAAGCAATGCGATCATCCAACTCGTCTATGGATCGGCGCAATATTCCGATCATCAGTTCGCTCTGGGAAATTTCGGCTCTTAATTGCGGAGCAAGCCAGAGCGACACATCAGGATCGCCCCGCACAACGTAGTTGTACTTGCGGCCCAAGCTCTCAAATTTTCTTCCCTCCGCCGCGACCTCGCCATCATATTTATTACGTAAGTCAATCAGCGCTTCCAGGCGCGCGTCCATCACCTTGTCGTGAGACGCGCGTACCTGCTTTTCAATTGCGTTGACATAGGCCTGCAGCTGGTGGTGCGAATATCCCAGGTAATCCACTCTAAGCAGTTGGGTGCCGGGAATCGGCCTTACAGTCAGCGACTCACGAAAGAGTTTAGCGTCGCGCGATGCGCCGCCAGCCTGGCCGGGCGACGCAGCATTTGCCGACGACACCACCGCGTCAACGAATTCGTGGCTTTTTATCCACTCCGAGGTCAGCGAGACCTGTTCAAGCAATTCGGGTTTTAGCTCGTGCCCTGCTCTGACATCACCGACGCGGACGATAAGAATCGTCGGCCATTTCTTCGGCACGACAAAATAAGCCGCAATGCCGCAGGCGACTCCAAACACCGCAGCGATTGCCAGTGCTTTCCAGTTACAGAATAAACGCCGCCAAAAAATATCCCGTTGATAATCGCCAAGCGGCGTCGCCGGCGCTTCAGCGCCGTTATCCGGGGCCGCGGCGTTCATCAAGTTATTGTCGCCCACTATCGATGTTCCTTTTTCGCAGCATTTTAGGCCAGTAACGGACCATTTTTTCAGAACAATCGGTTGACCGCCGAAGAGGCTATCAGAGAGTCACGTCCGGGGCAAGCGGCAGCGCACGTTTCAAACGGATGAAAAACCGGGGTGCGCTTAAATCAACGGGTGGAGTCAAACTCCGATTTTCATATTGTTACCAATACCAACGAACCTTTGCGATAATTGCCAAAAAACTCTTGAAAGGGCTTGCGCAATTCATGAGCGATTCAGTTGTTACAGACCAATTTCATTTATTCGGGAGATTTTCAAACCGCTAAATAAAAAAAGCGCCTTCTATGGAGGCGCATCTTGGGGTACCCACGCCTATTGCCAAATTGAAAAGCGCAGGAATGCGTGCGAATGCTGTCATTTCACCGGCAGCAGATCCCGATGCTGCGACAACCGGGCCAGCAGGCCGCCCGGGATGTTTACCAGGAACATGCCCAGGCGAAACGTCAGATAGATGGTCGCAAATGGACCAACCATCCCGGACAATTCCTCGACCACTTCCGCGAACGCGACCTCGCCCACACCCAGTCCACCAGGAGTGATGGGTATTGCGGAAAACAAATTACCAAACACGCCAGCCACTGCCGCGACCAACGGGTCCGGGCCAAAGGGAAAAATCTTTGCGATGAGGACGATACTAAGCGCAACCAACGCGCTAGCGGCAACCGATATCACCGCACAGAATAACAATTCAAGCCATTTCGTCTTGTACACACTGGCATTCTGGCGAAATATGCGTGCATATTCGACCAACCGGGCAGGCAAGAACCTGCCCAGATTAAAAAATCTGGCCGCCCCGAATGCAATCAGCGTCGCGATCCCGTCTGCACAAGCTGCAATGAAGATCCATTCAATCCTTCAAAATAGGAAGCGGCCTTTGCTCCTTCATCCGAAGGCATGACGAGATACACACTGAGCAGACAGGCTGCGGCTAACATTGGGGGGCGTTCCTTCCCCAATTGCCATCCTGCTTTTCTTGACCCCAGCGCCCCAAGGCGCTCCTTTCGTCGCGATCAGCCCAACACTTGCCGGCGTGGCCGAGTGGGCGCGATGGCCGTGCCGATGGGTTGTCCAGACGCCGGCACAGCGCGTTCGCGGCCCCACGCGCGAATGCTCTCGATCTGCTCCGGCGCGGTCTTCGACAGCGGCACCACGTTGCGGAAGCTATCTCGAAACAGATCGGGCGTGGCGGCGGCATCACCGTTCAGATAGGCCTCCTTCACGACCTCGCGCACGGCGGCTTCCAGGTCGGAGCCCGCAAAGCCGTCGGACAGTTCCACCAGCTCTTCCATCAAGGCCTGCGGCTGCGCGGCCTTCAAGCCGCGCTTGACGTAGATGTCGATGATTTCGAGCCGCTCCTGAGGGGTGGGCAGATCCACGAAAAACAGCTCGTCAAACCGGCCCCGGCGCAACAGCTCTGGCGGCAGCTTGGAGACGTCGTTGGCGGTGGCGACCACGAAAACGCGCGCGCGCGCCTCCTGAAGCCAATAGAGAAACTGGCCGACCAGACGCGTCGATGTGCCACCGTCGCCGGAACCTTGCGCTCCTGCCAGCCCCTTCTCGATTTCGTCGATCCAAAGAATGCAGGGCGACACATGGTCAGCCGTTGCAAGTGCATCCTTCAAGCGCGACTCGCTTTGTCCGAGGTATTGACCGTGAATGGTGGACAGGTCCAATCGATACAGTGGCAGGCTCCAGCTGGCGGCGATAGCCTTGGCAGAGAGCGATTTGCCGCAACCTGGCACCCCCACCAGCAATACCCCGCGCGGCGGCCGGATGCCACGCTCGCGCAAATCGGCAGTGAGGAGCGGGCGCTCCTTGTCGAGCCATGCTTTGAGTCCGCCGAGCCCGCCTACGCTCAATTCAGTGCCCCGGACCGTCACCCGCTCGATGCCGCTGATGTCCGCAAAAATTCGATCCTTCGCATGCATGAGTTCGACCATGTCGCTCTTCGCAATGCGGCCGTTCGCCAACAGCGTGGCGATAATGTTTTCGGCCTCGATGCGCGAAATACCCGCGAGGATAGCGGCCGCCCGGCGCTCGTCATCGCTATCCCACTCGATCTCGAAGTGGCCGCGATAAGCCTCAAGCGTGTCATGAATGATGGCGTACATCTCGTCCTCGCTGGGCGCGGACAGCGTCAGAGCCATGCCGGCACGCTGCAATTGCCCCCACACGGGCTTTGTTGTGATGACGACAACCACGCCGCTATGCTCGGCGGCCAGCATCACGACGTCGAGCAGGTGCCGCGCGGACGCGGTGTCGTCTTCGATGTCCGAGATTTCAGTCAGCACGCACGACAGGTTCTGACGCTGCGCGAACTGCTGGCTGGCAAAGTCCACGGCGCCGGTGACCGAACGGTCCTCATTCACGCTGCGACCCGTAGTCAGCTCGCGTGTTCCTTGCGACAGGGTGTGCACGTACACGGGCGCATTGAGTGGCGCCACCACCTCTCGCAGGAGCTCAAGCACCCGGCTGCGCTCGGCGCTTCGGATAGAAATGAAGGGGATGCGGGCCTTGAGATAGCGCGTCAGCGTGGCTTTGAACTCGGTCGTGTCGCTCATGGGTCGATGTCAGAGAATGATGTTGCGCCGGCGCACGCCGGCTTGCGTGAGAGGCGCTTGCGCGGAGGCCATGACCGTCTTTGCGGCGGGCACCTCGGCGGATGGGTCCGGTGTGGCAGGCTCGTAGCGGGGCAGCGGATTGTTGCGCAGCAGCACCAATAGGCGTCCACTTCGGTCTCCTTTGGCGCTGTCCTCCAACGACTGCTGCGCGCGCTGCGCAAACTTGCGCACTTCGTCGGTGAGGTGGCTGCGAAGCGTGTCGGGAAATATCTCGACCTGCGCCACGCGATGCAGGAAGGTCAGGCACGTGCGCGCGTTCAGAATGGCGCGCACGACCAGGTTTTCGTCGCCGCCGATACGCAGATCGCGAGTCAGGTGTTCTGAGCAACGCGTCAAGCGAGCGTTGAACTCGCCGGCCAGACGCTGAGAGAACAGGGTAATCACCGCGCCGCTGGCATTGAGCTCTCCTGCACGCATGGCCTCCAGGCACGCCTCATCCTCGAGGCCCTCGGCCAGGCGGTCCAGGCAGGCGGACCATTGCGCATAGCTGCGCGGTGTTTCGATAAGCGCGGACGCGGCGCTCACTTGACGCGGCGAATGAAGGGCGTGGCAGGCAGGAGATCCCACGCGGGCAGCGCGCCGGCCAGCGCGTCGCGCGTATCGGCAGGCGCGGCGGCCGTCGCCGGGCCCGTGGCAGGCGCGTTAACCGGTTCAGCGGCAGGTACGGCGTCGGGCTCGAGCGTGGGGCCGGGAGAAATCTGGCGGATCATCATCATTCCTTATGCCTTGAGCATGACGCGGCGTACCGAATCATGGGAGGAGAGTACATGCTGTTCTGGGCTGATGCCCTCCAGCAGTTGGGTCACGCGAGCCGAAACGTCGTCCCGGATCGCAATATCGCGTCGCAGCTCAACGACCTCGGCCAAGCAGGCGCGTAGCGCATCGCCAGCCTGTTGACGCAATTTGGCGTAATGTGCTTTCACCTGCGCCCGTTTGGCCTCCATCTGCCGGTGAGAGAGGTAAGCCCACAGGAGGCCGGCGCCGCCCAGCAGCAGAGGCACAATACCCGCGCTGACGGCCCCCAAAATGAGCGCCGCGCTAAGCGCCACGCCCAACCAGTGTTTGGCGCTGAACTTAATGACCGCCAAATCCCGGGCTTGGCGTGCGGCAATTTCATCTTCCAGACTGCGCAGCAGATCGGCCTCGTTCGCGCCATCCTGCGTGACGCCTTGCCAGCCTTCGATCTCAAGGTGGACGTCCGCCGGTACCGCCATGCGCGCCTTGGCGGTTACATCCGCATGGCCGTCCAGAATCCAGTCTCGCGAGTGAGCCACGGCAAAGCGTTGGGTAGCGCGCGTCACGTGGGACACCTCCGGGTGCATGGCGGCGTTGGTCAGAAGCTGAGTGAAATCGACCTCTTCGTCCAACGCGGCGCTCTGCAGGTCAAAGCGATTCTGCGCCGCGCGGCGGTCGCCGCCTTCCTCGATAATCAGGCGGCACAGCTCTTCCTGGCGGCGCAGGGGCAACTCTTCGTCATCGAAGCGCGTGACCAGCTTGCTCAGCAGATCATCAACTGCCACGAGCACGCTGGCGGCGGGCCGGATTTCGCCCTGGAAGACGCCTTCAAAATGCGCCAGCACAGCCGCATGCATGGCTACACCATTGATTGCCTGGTTCAGCTCGGGCCAGGTGGGGCTCATGCGCTTGAGGTGTGAATAGCGGTTGCCGTGATCGTCATTCGGCGCCTTCGACAACAACGCGCGTCCCCATTGCGTGCGCTGCGCTTCCACGAAGCCAGCCTGGGCCGACAGCTCGTCAATCCAATCGGTGATGCGCTTGCTGCAATGCAGGGCAACATCGGCGCCGAACACGCCGTTGGCGAGCGCGTCCACCATGATCACCGTCTGACGATCGAGCTTGAACGGATTTTGCAGGCCGAAATAGCGGTCCAGCCACGTGCGATTGAGCTCGTTGCGACCGGCCCGGCGGGCGATCAGCGCAAAAAACAGTGATGTCTTTTCGTCGTCACGGCGTATGGCTTCGGCAAGCGCGCGTTCCGCGAGGGCACGGTTATCGCCCAGCCAGGCGGACAGGGCCACCAGCGCCGGAGCCAGCCAGTAGCGCGGCGCGGAAATCATGAGTTCTTCGGTGGCGCTGCGCAGCGTTTCCGTGCGCACAAGCTGGATATCGGAGGCCTGAAGAATGCCGGTTGCTTGGCGCCGCACGACCCCGTAATACTCATAGGTGGTGTCCAATTCCTGGCGCACTTTCACTTGGCGCGTCTCGGCCAGCGCAAGCTCCTTGGCCTTGAGGTCGGACGCCACGAAATCGGCGAACGCCTGCTCGAGTCGAGACAGCTCTTCCCGGGTCTGATTCAGTTCGCGGCCCACCGAACCCACCTGGTCCGACACCGTGCCAATATCGCCCTGCAAATTTCGCAGCGACCCGAGGATGTTGCTCAGGTCCGCGGTCTGGATAATGCGCTCTGCCATATGTCTTGATGCTCAGTTGTCGATGATGGCGGTCTGACCATTGCCGCCCACGGCGATCAACTTGTCGGTATAGACCTCTATAAAGGTGTAGTGGCCGCTACAAGCCAGCGACCGCGCGCGCTCCATGCCTTGCGGCAACGATTCGCCACGCTTGAAATGCTGGATGATGCTTCCGGTGGCGTCCAAGGTATGCACCTCGTACGGCGCACCCAAGAAACACTTGGCGATGATCCCCAGCGGCCAGGCGTCGATCTGCACATCCGGAAATTCCGCGCGGATCGCCTCCATGAGTGCCTCGGTGGCGGCCTTGCCGTGCACGTGGCCGCCGGCATCAAGCCGGGTCATTGCCTCGACATAGGCGGATGAGCGTTTTTTACGCAAGCGCGCCTGCAGCGCAAGAGGGCTCAGGCGGGAACGCGCTGCGGTATTAACGCTCACTTGGGTGTTGAGCGCGACTTTAGGGCTTGCCGCCCCAAGGATGGAACGCACCATTTCGACGAACAAGGCCAGAGCGGCCCCGATGCAAAAAATTGTGACGGATCGGATCTTATCCTGTTCTGGCGCACATTTTCATTGAGAACACGCGTCCAAACCTGCCTCAGCCAAGCAGAATGGATGGAGGCTTGCAGGGCGCTATTGAAGCGCGCAACAAAAAGCCCACCAAGACGGTGGGCTTTCGAAGCATTGCTGGTGATCAAAAGGGAATATCGTCGTCCATGTCCGCCAGATTGGCGCCGCTGCTGGCCGGGGCCGCTGCGGGAGCCGCCGGGCGCTGCTGGGGCGCGGGGCGCTGCGCCGGGGCGGCGCGTTGCTGGCGCGGGGCGTCATCGTAGCCGCCACCGCCGCCGTAGCTGCCGCCACCGCCGCCGCCGTCTTCGCGGCCGCCCAGCATTTGCATCTGGTCAGCGACGATTTCGGTGCTGTACCGGTCGGCGCCGGTGTCCTTATCTTGCCACTTGCGCGTCTTGAGGCGGCCTTCGATGTAGACCGAGCGGCCCTTCTTCAGGTATTCGCCGGCGATTTCAGCCAGGCGGTTGTACATGACGACGCGGTGCCATTCGGTTTCTTCGCGCTTTTCGCCGCTGGCCTTGTCCTTCCAGGACGAGGTCGTGGCGATCGACATGTTGCAGATTGCCGCCCCGTCGGGGCTGTAGCGGACTTCCGGGTCGCGACCCAGATTGCCCACGAGTATGACTTTGTTAACCGATGCCATGCCGATGTCCCTCTGTTGTTGACAGCCTGCGATTCGCGTTGCCGCGAGCGCGCCGGCAACAACATAAAAAAGCGATGTTGAAGACCGGCTTCATGAAAGTCGCCGGTCAGCGAAGCGATGACCGGCGATTGCTCAGGTGAAGCCTGTGTTGATGCGTATTATCGACGAAAGCGCTCGCCGCGCCAAACGGGTTCGGTGACAAATCGATCACCGTTGGCAAACCATTTCGGCGCTGTTGGACGCCGTTTGCGACCAGATCGGCGACTTTCCTCACGCTGCGGGAAAGTCCCAGCGATCACGCTAGAGGCCGCAGCGCCCAGGTGACCGCCAGCCAGATCGCCGACAACACCGCCGCGGCCACGAATACCGCGCTGGCGCCCGAATGCGCGGCCAGCCATCCGCCCAGGGCCCCGCCCGCAAACAGCCCCGCCGCCTGCGCCGTGTTGTAAAAGCCCAGCGCCAGCCCCTTGTAGGCCGCCGGCGCCACGCGCGACACGAGCGAGGGCTGCAAAGCCTCCAGCACGTTGAAGGCGACGAAAAAGCCGGTCAGGGCGATGGCCAGCGTGTAGAAGCCGTGACTGGCGGCCGGCAGCAGCGCGCACACCAGCACCAGCCCGGCCACCGACGCCCGCAGCGCGCCGCGGTGCGCGCGCCGCTTTTCCGCCACGAACACCACCGGCACCATCAGAACGAAAGACACCAGGATGACCGGCAGGTAGACCTTCCAGAGGTCGCGCGCGTCCAGCCCGCCGACCTTGGCCAGCAGCGCCGGCACCACGACAAAGAGCGACACCTGGATCAGATGCAGCACGAACACGCCGAAATTCAGCCGGAGCAGGTCACGATGGGTCAGGACCTCGCGCGGCCTGGCCGCCTGCATGGTGCGGGCCTGCGTGCGAGGCACCACCGGCACCACCCAGCGCGCCACGGCCAGGCAGACGACGCCCAGGCAGGCGATCGTCCAGAACAATCCCGACAGCCCCCACCAGCCTACCAGCACGGGCGAAAGCACCAGCGATACGGCGAACGACAGACCGATCGATCCGCCCACCATCGCCATGGCGCGCGTGCGCACCTCGTCGCGGGTGGCGTCGGCCAACCAGGCGGTGATGGCCGCGGAAATGGCCCCTGCCCCCTGAATGGCGCGGCCGATCGTGATCCAGAACACATCGGTCGCCTGCGCACAGACGACGCTGCCGATGACGAACAACAACAGGCCGAAAAGCACCACGGGGCGGCGCCCCCACCGGTCGGACGCGAGGCCAAAGGGAATCTGCATGAAAGCCTGGGTCAGCCCGTACATGCCCAGGGCGAGGCCGACGCGGGCGGGATCGTCGCCGCCCGGCATGCCGCTTGCGGCCACTGCAAAGACTGGCAGCAACAGGAACAGTCCCAGCATCCGCGCGGCAAACAGGCCGGCCAAGGCCACGCTGGCGCGGCGCTCGGAAGGGGTCAATTTCAGTTTGGTGTCTGCCGGCATGCGGAAATTTCAACGATGACTAGGGCGGCGCGCATGCATCTGACGTCATACGCTCACGGTCTGATTCTGGCGGTGCGGCGCCGGCCCCGGTTCCGTCCCACCAGATGGAGGACCTTGAACGCGAGGGGATTCGGCGCGCTATAGTACCAAGTTGGCCTTTGAAACCGCTTAAATGCGCCCAAAGGGTGCGCGGGATCAAAGGCGTCTTCGACGCAACTGGACGTTACCCATACAGACGTGAGCATACGCATCCGGGGTGCCCGCACCCACAATCTCAAGAACGTCTCGCTGGACCTGCCGCGCCACAAGCTGGTGGTGGTCACAGGTCTGTCCGGGTCCGGCAAATCCTCGCTGGCGTTCGACACGCTGTACGCGGAGGGCCAACGGCGCTATGTGGAAAGTCTTTCCGCCTACGCCCGCCAGTTCCTGCAACTGATGGACAAGCCTGACGTGGATCTCATCGAGGGGCTGTCGCCGGCCATCTCGATCGAGCAGAAGGCCGCGGGACACAATCCCCGCTCCACGGTCGGCACCATCACCGAGATCCACGACTACCTGCGCCTGCTCTACGCGCGGGTGGGCACGCCCTACTGCCCCGATCACGGCCTGCCGCTGCAGGCCCAGAGCGTCAGCCAGATGGTCGACGCGGTGCTGGGCTGGACGCCCGAGACGCGGCTGGCCGTGCTGGCCCCCATCGCGCGCGGCAAGAAGGGCAGCTTCGAGGACGAATGCGCCAGCCTGCAGGCGCAGGGCTATGTGCGCCTGCGCGTCGACGGCCAGATGATGGAAATCGACGGCATGGCGCCGCTGAAAAAAACCGAGAAGCACGACATCGACGTCGTCATCGACCGCCTGCGCATCCGGCCCGAGAGCAAGCAGCGCCTGGCCGAGAGCTTCGAAACCGCCCTGCAGCTTGCCGAAGGCCGCGCCCTGGCGCTGGACATGGACAACGAGCGCGAGCAGGTCTTCTCCAGCCGCTACGCCTGCCCGGTGTGCAGCCACAGCCTGCCCGAGCTGGAGCCACGCCTGTTCAGTTTCAACAATCCGATGGGCGCCTGCCCCAGCTGCGACGGCATCGGGCAGGTGGGCTTCTTCGATCCGAAGCGGGTCGTCGCCTTTCCGGAACTGAGCCTGGCCGCCGGCGCGATCCGCGGCTGGGACCGCCGCAATGCGTTCACGCACTCGCTGCTGACCAGCCTGGCCGCCCATTACGAATTCGACATCGAGGCGCCCTTCGAGGAGCTGCCCGAGGCGCTGCGCGACAAGGTCCTGTACGGGTCCGGCGAAGAAGAGATCTCGTTCCTGTACCTGAACGAAAAAGGCCGCAGCACCGTCAAGCGCCATACGTTCGAAGGCGTCATCCCGAACCTGGAGCGCCGGTGGCGCGAAACGGACTCGGCGACGGTGCGCGAGGAACTGGGCAAGTACCGCAACATCAAGACCTGCCCCGACTGCGCGGGCTCGCGGCTGCGCCCCGAAGCGCGCAACGTGCTCATCGGGCACGACCCGCGCGGCGGCGAGCGCCACGGCCAGGCCATCTATGAAGTCGAGTCCATGCCGCTGTCCAGCTGCCTGGACTGGTTCCGCAATCTGAACCTGACCGGCGCCAAGCAGGAGATCGCGCAGCGCATCGTGCGCGAGATCGAGGCGCGGCTCAGCTTCCTGAACAACGTGGGCCTGAACTATCTGTCGCTGGACCGCAGCGCGGATACGATCTCCGGCGGCGAAGCGCAGCGCATTCGTCTGGCCAGCCAGATCGGTTCGGGCTTGACGGGTGTGATGTACGTGCTGGACGAGCCCTCCATCGGCCTGCACCAGCGCGACAACGACCGCCTGATCGGCACGCTGCAGCACCTGCGCGATCTCGGCAACAGCGTCATCGTCGTCGAGCACGACGAGGACATGATCCGCATGGCCGACTGGGTGGTGGACATGGGCCCCGGCGCCGGCGAACACGGCGGCGAGGTCGTCGCCCAGGGCGACCCCGAGACCGTGCAGCGCGATCCGAATTCGCTGACGGGCCAGTACCTGAGCGGCGCGCGCGCCATCGCCATTCCGACGCGCCGTCCCGTCGACGACGAATTGCCGTGGCTGACGCTCACTGGCGCCACCGGCAACAACCTCAAGAACGTAGACCTGCACGTACCCGCCGGCCGTCTCGTGTGCGTGACGGGCGTTTCCGGTTCGGGCAAGTCCACGCTCATCAACGACACGCTGGCCGTGGCCGTATCGCGCCAGTTGCACCACGCGCAGAGCGAGCCCGCCCCCTACGTGTCGATGCAGGGGCTGGAGAACTTCGACAAGATCATCAGCGTCGATCAAAGCCCCATCGGGCGCACCCCGCGCAGCAACCCGGCCACCTACACGGGCTTGTTCACGCCCATCCGCGAGCTTTTCGCGGGCGTGCCGGAAGCGCGCACCCGCGGCTACGATCCGGGCCGCTTCAGCTTCAACGTGAAGGGCGGACGGTGCGAAGCGTGCCAGGGCGACGGCGTGGTCAAGGTCGAGATGCACTTCCTGCCGGACATGTATGTGCCCTGCGACGTCTGCCACGGCAAGCGCTACAACCGCGAGACGCTCGAAATCCGCTACCGCGGCCGCAACATCAGCGAGGTGCTGGATCTGACCGTCGAGCAGGCGCTCGAATACTTCGAATCGGTTCCCGCCATCTCGCGCAAGCTGCATACGCTGATCGACGTGGGCCTGTCGTACATCCGCCTGGGGCAAAGCGCGACCACGCTGTCCGGCGGCGAGGCGCAGCGCGTGAAGCTTTCACAAGAGCTGTCGCGCCGCAGCACCGGGCGCACGCTGTACATCCTGGATGAACCGACGACGGGCCTGCACTTTCGCGACATTGAATTGCTGCTTCAGGTGCTCAACCAGCTGGTGGACGCCGGCAACACGGTGCTCATCATCGAGCACAACCTGGACGTCATCAAGACGGCGGACTGGCTGGTCGACATGGGTCCCGAGGGCGGTGATGGCGGCGGCCGTGTCGTAGCGCAGGGCACGCCGGAAACCGTGGCGGCAACGAAGGCCAGCCACACCGGCCAGTACCTGGGTAAGCTGCTGCGCCGAAGCTCTGAAAGATGACGCAGCGCTTCGGCGCGGACAACCGGTCAGTCGTGCAGCCGCTGCGCCATGAATGCGCGCAGCAGCCCCATCGCGGGGGCTTCGGTCCGGCCCGTCAAGGTCACCAACGCGAACAGGGCATGGCTGAGCAGCGGGGGATCCGTGGGCAGTTCCATCAGTTCGCCGGCTGCGATGCCGGCCTGGGCTGCGCCCACGATCCCCAGGAATATCGCGTCGGATAGACGCACCGCTTCAAGCAGGCTGCCAATTTCGTCACAACGCAGGCGCAGCGACGTGCGCGGATCCGGCTCGAGGCCGAAGTGCTCGACCAGGATGCGCTCGGTGTCAGCCGCCAAAAAGGTGGATGCCAAGGGGTAAGCCACGATCTCGGCGAAACGCGGCGCCTGTGTCTGGCTGGCCAACGGATGCCCACAGCGGCAGATGAAGCCGGCACGCATCTGCGAGACCGATTCAATGCGCAGGTCTGCCGCAGGCACGATGCCCCGCGTATCGACCACCAGCGCGTCCAGGCGCCGCTCGCGCAACAGTTCCAGATGCGCCTCGAGCGATCCGCGCATGATTTCCAGGTGCAATTGCGGGTGGCGCTGAGCGACGTGCGTCAGCAACGGCGTCATCAACATCGCGGCGGGCCCCGAACCCAGGCCGATGACGAGCGTGCCCTGGTCCCCAAGAGTCAACAATTCCGCGCTGCGGCGCAGTTCGGCAGACTCGAACAGAATGCGCCGCGCGCGGCCGGCCACGGTCTGGCCCAGGGGCGTCAACTCCGTGCGCTTTCCCATGCGGTCCAGCAGCAATGCGCCCAGATCTTCCTCCAGCAGGCGTACGCTGCGGCTCAGCGCCGATTGCGTCAAATGCAGACGCTCGGCCGCGCGGCTGAATGAGCCCGCTTCGGCCACGGCCAGCAAGTGTTCCAGCTGCTTGAGATTCATACTCAACTATGAGTTTTTTTTCTAGCTTTCAGAATAATAATTCGTTAGACAACTAGCAAGGCCTGTCCCTAGCATGCGCATCACAACCACACCAAAAGGGGAAACTTGTGAGCATGCTTTCAGACCGGCTGCGCGTTGCGGCCTACACCCTGGCGCTGGGAGCGGCGATGCTGTGGGCGCCGGGCGCCCAGGCCGCCGACTATCCCAACCGCCCCGTCATGATGATGGTGCCCTACCCCGCCGGCGGCGCTTCCGATGCCATTGCCCGCCTGGTGGCGCCCCCGGTATCGAAGACGCTGGGGCAGCCCGTGCTGGTCGAGAACCTGGGCGGCGTCAGTGGTGCGCTGGGCGCGCAGAAAGTACTGGCCGCCAAGTCGGACGGCTACTACCTGTTCCAGGGGTCTCCCAACGAACTGATCCTGGCGCCCATCGCCAACCCCGCCGTCAAGCTCAAGAGTGAGGACTTCCGGCTGGTGCAGATGATCGGCATGGCGCCGCTGGTGATCGTGGCGCGCAGCGACTTGCCCGCCAACAGCGCCGACGAGCTGGCCGCACTGGCGCGCTCGCGCTCGGCGTCCCAGCCGCTGACCTTCGGCAGCGTCGGCGTCGGCTCCCTCTACCATGTGCTGGGCGAACACTTGGCCCTCACCCTGGGCGCCACCATGGTCCACGTGCCCTACAAGGGCGGCGCGCCGCTGATGCAGGATATCGGCGGCGGCCAGGTTGACCTGGCCATCCTGCCGTTGTCGCAGCAGCAGACGGCCTTGGCCGAACAGGGCCGTATCAAGCTGCTGGCCACGCTGGACCCGCAGCGCAGCCAACTCCCGTCCCTGGCCAGGGTGCCTTCAGTCAACGAAGGACAGCAATTGAAGGGCTTCAACTTCTCCACATGGACCGGCTATTTCGTCAAGCGCGACACGCCTGAAGAGGTCGTCCTGCGCCTGCACGCAGCCTTGAACGATGCCATGCAGGACCCGGCCGTGAAGCGCGGCCTGGAATTCCAGAACATCGCCGTATCGGCACCCATGGGCGCCGAAGAAGCAGAAGCGATGTACCGCGCCGAAACCGACCGCTTCCGCGAGATTTCCAGCCATGTGAAATGGACCGACAAACCCTGAGTGCCCCTGAATGCCGCGCTTGAAAACAAGGAGCCACCCGCCATGCATCCGATCCTGCAGACACTGACCGCCCAGGCCGACGAGTTCGTCGCCATCCGGCGCGATATCCATCGCCACCCCGAACTCGGTTTCCAGGAATTGCGCACCAGCGACCTGGTCGCCGAACGCCTGGCGCAATGGGGTTATGAGGTGGAACGCGGGTTGGGCGGCACCGGCGTCGTCGGGCAATTGCGCCGCGGCAATGGCGGCAAGCGCCTGGGGTTGCGTGCCGACATGGACGCGTTGCCCATCCAGGAGGCCACCGGCCTGCCGCACGCCAGCTGCAACGAGGGGGTCATGCACGCATGCGGCCACGACGGTCACACGGCGATGCTACTGGCGGCCGCGCACCACCTGGCCCGGCACGGCGAGTTCGATGGCACGCTCAACCTGATCTTCCAGCCTGCCGAAGAAGGCCTGGGCGGCGCCAAGCGCATGATGCAGGAAGGGCTGTTCACGAAGTACCCCTGCGATGCCATCTTCGCCATGCACAACATGCCGGGCCACCCGCAAGGTCGTCTGCTGCTGCGCGACGGCCCCACCATGGCGTCGTCCGACAACGTGACCATCGTGCTGGAAGGCGTGGGTGGACACGGCGCGGTGCCGCATCGCGCCGCCGACCCTGTCGTCGCAGGCGCCGCGATCGTGATGGGGCTGC
This sequence comes from Achromobacter sp. JD417, assembly GCF_041879325.1. Classification (NCBI taxonomy): domain Bacteria; kingdom Pseudomonadati; phylum Pseudomonadota; class Betaproteobacteria; order Burkholderiales; family Alcaligenaceae; genus Achromobacter; species Achromobacter sp. JD417. Next base: position 6,097,872 of record NZ_CP087159.1, read on the forward strand.
AGAGCATCGTCGCACGCAACATCGATCCCTTGCACATGGCGGTGATCACCGTCGGCGCGTTCAACGCTGGCCGCGCCAACAACGTCATCCCGCAGACCGCGACACTCAAGCTCAGCGTGCGCGCGCTGGACCGAACGGTGCGCGACACGCTGCAGGCGCGCATCACCGAGCTTGTCCACAACCAGGCAGCCAGCTACCAGGTGCAGGCCACGATCGACTACGGCCGCGGCTATCCAGTGCTGGTGAACACCCAGGCGGAGACCGATTTCGCGCGGCAGGTGGCGGTGGAACTCGTCGGCGCCGACAATGTGGATCTCCAGACCAGGCCGCTGACCGGCAGCGAAGACTTTGCCTTCATGCTGGAGGACGTGCCCGGCTCCTACCTGCTGGTCGGCAACGGCGACGGCTCGGCGCAGGGCTTCAACAGCGGACACGGCGCCTGCATGGTCCACAATCCCGGCTACGATTTCAACGACCACAGCCTGCCCGTGGGAGCGGCGTACTGGGTGTTGCTGACCCAGCGCTATCTGGCGCGCTGACGCGCGCCCGCGCGCTTTACCCGCCCTATGCCATCTCAAACAGCCGCTTGTGTTCGCGGATGGCGTAGCGGTCGGTCATGCCGGCGATGTAATCCGAAATCGCGCGGGCCTGCTCGTTGAAGTCGGGCCGCCGATAATCGGGGGGCAACAGGCGCGGGTCATCCAGAAAGGCCGCAAACAGTTCACGCACGATGCGGCGCGCCTTGGCCGTCATGCGCAGCACCTGGTAGTGGCGGTACAGGTTGTCGAACAGGAACTTCTTCAACGCATCCGCTTCGCGGCGGATGTCGTCTGAAAAACCTGCCAGCGGCGGCGCGCGGCGCACATCATCGGCGCAGGCGGGCGCCGCGTCTCGAATGCGAGCCATCGAGGTCCGGGTCAGGTCCACGATCAGCGTGTTGATCATGCGGCGGATGGTTTCAGCGACTGCACGGCGCTGCGCCAGGCCCGGGTAACGATCCAGCACCTGGGCATGATGGCGCTCGAAGATGGACACGTCCTTCAACTGCTCCAGCGTAATAAGGCCAGAACGCAGGCCGTCATCGATGTCGTGGTTGTTGTAGGCGATTTCATCGGCCAGGTTGGCCAGTTGCGCCTCCAGCGACGGCTGGGTGCGGTTCAAAAAGCGTTCGCCCACGTCGCCCAACTGACGCGCGTGCGCGGCCGAGCAATGCTTCAGGATGCCTTCCCGCGTTTCAAAGCACAGGTTCAGGCCGTTGAAATCCGCATAGCGCTCTTCAAGCTCGTCCACCACGCGCAGGCTTTGCAGGTTGTGTTCGAAGCCGCCCGCCTGCGGCGCCAGTTCGCGCATGCAGGCATTGAGCTCGTCCTGCCCGGCGTGGCCGAACGGCGTGTGGCCCAGGTCATGCGCCAGCGAGATGGCTTCGGTCAGGTCTTCGGACAGCCCCATGCTGCGCGCCAGCGTGCGCGCGATCTGGGCCACTTCCAGACTATGCGTCAGGCGTGTGCGAAACAGGTCGCCTTCATGGTTGACGAAGACCTGCGTCTTGTATTCCAGCCGCCGGAAGGCGCTGGAATGCACGATGCGATCGCGGTCGCGCTGGAACTCCGTGCGGTTTTCCGGCGGCGGCTCGGCGTGGGTCCGGCCGCGCGATCGGGACGGGTGAGAAGCATAGGAAGCCAGTTCATTCATCTGCAACACCGTCCCTCACTGCGTTTACTGGGTGGTTCGGGCCAGCACGGCGCGCACCGCATCGTCGGGCGCCGGCCGCATCACGGCCTCGCCGATGCGCGGCATGAGCACGTAGCGGATCGAGCCCCCTTCCGTTTTCTTGTCCACCTGCATCAGGTCCAGCCAGCGGTCCGCACCCAGGTCGGGCGCGACGACCGGGCACCCGATGGCCTGCACCAGCGCACGCACACGCGCCACGTCGGCGCGATCGAAGCCCGCCACATCGGCCGAGAGCTCGGCTGCCTGCACCATGCCGCAACCCACTGCCTCGCCGTGCAGCCAGGCGCCGTAGCCCAGACCCGACTCGATGGCGTGGCCAAATGTGTGGCCCAGGTTCAGGATGGCGCGCAACCCGGATTCCCGCTCGTCCTTGCCCACCACCTGCGCCTTCAGTTCGCACGAGCGGCGGATCGCGTAGGCCACGGCGTCGCCGTCCAGCGCGCGTAGCTTCTGCGCGTTGTCCTCGCACCAGCTCCAGAACGCCGGATCCAGGATGAGGCCGTACTTGATGACTTCGGCCAGGCCGGCCGAGACCTCGCGCGCGGGCAAGGTGTTCAGCACATCGGTGTCGATTTCCACCGCGATCGGCTGATAGAACGCGCCGATCATGTTTTTGCCCAGCGGGTGGTTCACGGCGGTCTTGCCGCCCACCGACGAGTCCACCTGCGCCAGCAGCGTCGTGGGCACCTGCAGGAAGCGCACGCCGCGCATGTACACGGCCGCGGCAAAGCCGGTCATGTCGCCGATGACGCCGCCGCCCAGCGCAACCAGCACGCACCGGCGGTCCAGGCGGTTGCCGAGCAGCGCGTCGAAGATCAGGTTAAGAGACTGCCAGTCCTTGTAGGCTTCGCCGTCAGGCAGTTCGATGCGCAGCACGCGCTTGCCCGTGCGCGCCAGCGCCGCTTCGGCGCGCTCGCCGTACAGGGCGGCCACCGTGGGGTTGGTGACCACGGCGATCGCGGTCGCGTCCGCGGGAATGCATTGATCCAGGGAATCCAGGCGGCCGGGGCCGATGTGGATCGGATAGCTTCCACCCGGGGTGTCGACGTCAACAACGTTCATATGCGCTTCTCGAAAGCTTGTAATTGCGGCAGCAGCGCCTTGACCAGGGTGTGGATGGGCATTGACCCCGTTTCCACCACCAGGTCGGCCACTTCCTTGTATAGCGGCTCGCGCCGGGTCATCAGGTCGCGCAGCGTGCCGCGCGGATCGGCGGTGGCCAACAGGGGCCGGTTGCGGTCGCGGCAGGTCCGGCGGAACAATTCATCCACGCTGGCCCTCAGATAGACGACAATCCCGCGCTGACGCAAGAGCTGCCGGTTTTCGGGGGCCAGAATGGCGCCGCCGCCGGTGGCAAGAATTATGTTGCGCCGTTGGGTACACTCTTCCAAGGCGGCGGACTCTCGGCGACGAAAACCGGCTTCGCCCTCGATTTCGAAGATTACCGGCACCCGTACGCCGCAACGCGCCTCGAGCTCATGATCCAGATCCATAAAGTCGCGCCCCAGCGCACGCGCCAGGCTACGGCCTATGGTTGTCTTGCCCGCGCCCATCATTCCGACCAAGAATACCGGCAGGTCGTGCGGCAACGACACGGTCTTGCCCGTGCACTCGACGGCGCAGGGCTGGCTTTCAGGCGCTGCGTCGGCGCGCGCCGGGTCCGGGGCTGCCTCCGGACATGAGTTAGCGGCAAAGTTCATGCCGGCATTATCACATTTGCCGCAGTTGCCCGCGCACCACACTGACCTATTTTGTTACAGAAACCGATCCCCCGCGATAAGGCGGGACCGGAGATACCCGTAAAATCGCCGCGATGAGCAAGCCCCAGAATTCCTCCAAGAAAGACAAGCCCGCCAGCAGCGGCTCCCCGATACTGCGGTTCTTCGTAAAAACCGGCATTCTTTTCGCCGGCCTGTTCCTGTGCGGTGTGTTGCTCGCGGGCATGGCGCTGGCGCTCGCGTGGCCCAACCTGCCCGACCTGAACGCCATGACGGACTACCGGCCGCGGGTGCCGCTGCGCGTGTACACCGCAGACCGCGTCCTGATCGGCGAGTTCGGCGAAGAACGCCGCAACGTGCTGCGCTTTAACGAAATCCCGGACGTCATGAAGTCCGCGGTGCTGGCGGCCGAGGACGACCGCTTCTACCAGCACGGCGGCATCGACTGGATGGGTGTGGTGCGCGCCGGCCTGACCAACCTGATCAGCATGTCCAAGACGCAGGGGGCCAGCACGATCACGATGCAGGTCGCGCGTAACTTCTACCTGTCGTCCGAAAAGACCTATTCGCGCAAGTTCTACGAACTGCTGCTGACATTCAAGATTGAATCCGAGCTCACCAAGGACCAGATCCTCGAGCTCTACATGAACCAGATCTACCTGGGCCACCGCGCCTACGGCTTTGCGGCCGCCTCGCGCACGTACTTCGGCAAGCCGCTGTCGGAAGTCACGCCGGCCGAAGCCGCCATGCTGGCCGGCATTCCGAAGGCGCCCTCGCGCTTCAATCCCATCGCCAACCGCCCCCGCGCCGAACTGCGCCAGCGCTACGTGCTGGGCCGCATGCATTCGCTGGGCTACCTGACCGAACCGGAATACAAGCAGGCGATGGCGCAGCCGATCGTCATGAAGTCCGCGGAAGGCACGCCGGCTGGCGGCTATTCCATCCATGGCGAGTACGTGGCCGAGCTGGCGCGCCAGTTGCTCTACAACGTGTACCAGGACAACGTCTATTCGCGCGGCATCAACATCTACACGACCGTGCAGTCCAAGGACCAGGAAGCCGCCTACCGCGCCGTGCGCGAAGGCGTGCTGGAATACACGCGCCGCGCGCCCTATCCCGGTCCGGAAGAACAGCTCGACCTGCCCCCGGGCACCGAGAACAACCCCGCCGCGCTGGACGAATTCCTGGATGGCGTGTTCGACAAATTCTCCGACAGCGGCGACCTGCTGACCGCAGTGGTGCTGTCGGCCAGCCCCACCGAAGTGAAGCTGGCGCGCAGCTCGCGTGAAATCATCACCGTCACGGACAAGAAGGTGCTGGGCGTGGTGGCCCGCGCGCTGAACGACAAGGCCAAGCCTGAACAGCGCATCAAGCGCGGTTCCGTGGTCTACATCCGCAAGTTCGGCGACAACTGGGAAATCATCAACATGCCTTCGGTGCAGGCGGCCTTCGTGGCGTTGTCGCCGCAGGACGGCGCCATCCGCGCCATGGTCGGCGGCTTTGATTTCTACCGCGGCAACTTCAACCGTGTGACGCAGGCATGGCGCCAGCCGGGCTCGAACATCAAGCCCTTCATCTACGCCGCCTCGCTGGAACGCGGCTTGACGCCGGGCACGCAGATCTCGGACCAGCCGTTCGAGCTGACCGCCGCGCAAACGGGCTCCAAGGCCTGGAATCCCAAGAACTACGGCAACCAGTACGAGCCCATGCTGACGCTGCGTCAGGGCCTGTACAAGTCCAAGAACATGGTGTCGATCCGCATCCTGCAGGCCATCGGTCCGCAGTACGCGCAGGACTATCTCACCCGTTTCGGCTTTGACAAGGCGCGCCAGCCGGCCGTGCTGCCGCTGGCGCTGGGCGCCGGCTCGGTCACGCCGCTGCAGCTGGCAGGCGCCTTCTCGGTGTTCGCCAATGGCGGCTACCGCGTCACGCCCTACCTGATCGACCGCGTCACCGACAGCAGCGGCAAGGTCATCATGCAGTCCAAGCCGGTTGTCGCTGGCGACGCCGCAGCCCGCGCCATCGACCCGCGCACCGCCTGGGTCATGGACGACATCCTGCGCGGCGTCACCACGTACGGCACCGCGGCGCGTGCACGTGCATTGCTCAAGCGCGGCGACATCGCCGGCAAGACGGGCACGACCAACGAATCCGTGGACGCCTGGTTCTCGGGCTATACGCCCACGCTGGCCGCAACCGCCTGGCTGGGCTTTGACCAGCCCAAGTCGCTGGGTTCGCGTGAAACCGGCGGCGGCGTGGCCATGCCAATCTGGGTGGATTACATGCAGAGCGTGCTCAAGGGCGTGCCGGAAGAAAAGCAGCGCCCGCGTCCGGACGGCCTGCTCGTGGAAAACGGCGAGTTCTACTTCTCCGAGTTCCCGCCGGGACAGGCAGTGGCCCGTCTGGGACTGCCGGAAGCCGACACGCTGGGTGAATTCCTGAACGGCCTCACCAGCGGCTCCGGCGAAGATACCCGGATCAAGGTCGCGCCGGGCGTGGGCACGCAGACCGCCACGCCCTGGTCGCAGAAGATTCCCTTCTGATGCAGAAAGGCCGGCCCATCGGGCCGGCCTTTTTTTACAGCCGGATCGTCACGGGGACGCCGGCGGCAGCCGAGCAGATCTGGGACAGGGCGTCCGGCAACTGCGGTCCGCCCCGGGTATCGTTCCAGTGCTGGCCATCGTAGCGGTAGTGAAAGCCGCCGCTGCGCGCGGCGACCCACAGCTCCTGCATGGCAGCCTGGCTGTTCACCACGACGTGGGTGTTGTCCTCGAAAACCATGGTCAGCACATTGCCGCTGCGGCTGGTTTCCACATCGACGTCGAGCGAAGCCGCCCAGTCATCGGCCTGGCTTTCGATGCTGTCCAGCACCTGGTCGATCAACGCAAGAAATTCGGTTTCGGTCATAATCGAGCCTGCAAGAATTACGGAGTTCCCAGTGTTCCAATTGGCATACAGCCGCATGGCTCTTCGCATTGTAGCCACGCTCCTGGCGACCGGCATGGTAGCGGCCTGCGGGTACAAGGGGCCGCTCTTCATGCCCCCGCCCCCTGAAGGCAAGGCGCCGGCCCGCACGCAGCAAACGCCGCCGCCTGCGCAAATCCCTCCGGCCCCGTCCCTCCCATGACGCCCCCGTTCCCCACCCCGCCAGAATTGGCCGGCCATCCCTACTTCCAGTACCGCAATAATGCGTTGTACGCCGAGGATGTGCCGCTTGACCATCTGGCCGAACGGTTGGGAACGCCCCTTTACGTCTACTCCCGCGCGGCGCTGAAAGCCGCGTGGCAATCCTATTGCAGCGCCATCGGCCAGCGTCCGGTATTAGTCTGCTACGGCATGAAGGCCAATTCCAACCTGGCGGTGCTGGGCGAATTCGCCCGGTTGGGCGCCGGCTTTGACATCGTGTCGGGCGGTGAACTGCATCGCGCGCTCGCCGCGGGCGCGGACGCATCGCGAATCGTGTTCTCAGGCGTGGGCAAGCAGGCCTGGGAAATGCGCGACGCCCTCCTCGCCGGCGTGAAGTGCTTCAACGTCGAATCGGTGGACGAACTGCATCGCCTGTCGGACGTCGCGGCAAACATGGGCCTGCGCGCCCCGGTGTCGCTACGCGTGAATCCGGACGTGGACGCCCGCACACACCCTTATATCTCGACCGGCCTGAAAGAAAACAAGTTCGGCATCGCCATCGGGCAGGCGCTGGCTGCCTACCGCACCGCGCAGTCGCTGCCCGGCCTGCGTATCGTCGGCGTGGACTGCCATATCGGCTCGCAGCTGACCGATATCAGTCCCTACTTCGACGCGCTGGAAAAGCTGCTGGACCTGATCGAAAGCCTGGAACAGGCGGGCATCCGCATCGAACACCTGGACCTGGGCGGCGGACTGGGCATCCGCTACCAGGACGAAACGCCCCCATCGCCACGCGCCCTGCTGGACCGCGTCTTCGAGCGGCTGAACGCGCGCGGCCAGGGGCATCTGCATCTGGTCCTGGAACCGGGACGCTCGCTCGTCGGCAATGCCGGCATGCTGCTCACCACCGTCCAATACATCAAGCACGCCGAAGCCCGCAATTTCGCCATCGTCGACGCGGCCATGAACGACCTGCTGCGCCCGGCGCTCTACGAGGCCTTTCACGGCGTGCAGCCGCTGCACCCGCGCGCCGGCGACACCGCCGAATACGACATCGTCGGCCCCGTCTGCGAAAGCGCCGACTGGCTGGCAAAACAGCGCCTGCTGGCCATCCGCCAAGGCGACGTGCTGGCGGTGGAATCGGCCGGCGCCTACGGCATGACCATGGCCAGCAACTACAACTCGCGCGGCCGCCCGGCCGAGGTCATGGTCGACGGTGACAAATACTATGTCGTGCGCCAGCGCGAAACGCTGGCCGATCAGCTCCGCGGCGAATCGCTGCTTCCCTGAATCGGCCCGCTGCAAAACACAAAGGCCCCTGCATGCAGGGGCCTTTTTTGTACACCGCGCTGGCGCGGGCTTAGAGCTGGCCGTACGAGTGCAGGCCCGACAGGAACATATTCACACCCAGGAAGGCAAAGCCCGTGATCAGCAGGCCCAACAGCGCCCAGTAGGCCGCCATGGCGCCGCGCAGGCCCTTGATGAGGCGCATGTGCAGCCATGCCGCGTAGTTCAGCCAGACGATCAGCGCCCAGGTTTCCTTGGGGTCCCACTGCCAATACGCGCCCCACGCATCGGCCGCCCACAGCGCCCCCAGGATGGTGGCGACGGTAAAGAAGGCAAATCCGATCGCGATGGCGCGATACATGATGTCATCCAGCACCTCCAGCGAAGGCAGCGCGTCCGCAATACGGCGGCGGCCCAGCAGGATGGCGCCCACGATCACGGCCCCCACGCCGAAGTACAGCATCCAGGTCGCGGAAAGGCCATCGGTGCGAAACACCATGGGCTCGGCGCACAGCAACACGCCCAGGATGAACAGCGGCGCAAGCTTGGCCCACGAGGTCGTGTGGCCATGCTGCTTGACCAGATATGCGAAGCCCACCATCGCCGCCAGCGAGAACGTGCCGTAGCCGATGAAGTTGGCCGGCACGTGCAGTTTCATCCACCAGCTCTTGAGCGCAGGCACCAGCGGCTGGATCTGTCCGGCGTCGCGCGTGAACGAATACCAGAGCAGGAACACGACGGCCGAGGTCACCACCAGCATCACGAAGCCGCCGAGCGCGCGCGTGGCGTACTTACGTTCGTAGTACAGGTAGAAGAGCGCGGTGATGAGCGAAAACAGGACGAAGACTTCGTACAGGTTGCTGACCGGGATATGGCCCAGGTCCGGCCCCATCAGATGGCCCTCGCGCCAGCGCACGAGCAGGCCCGTGACGCCCGCGAACACCGCGCCCCAGCTCAGTGCCGTGCCCAGCCAGGCTGCGGTCGGGCTGAACAGGCCAATCCAGTAGCACACCATCGACAGCGCAAACAGCGCGCTCATCCACAGGATCGCGGACTGCGAGGAAAACAGGTACTTCAGGAAGAACACCTGCTCGGCGCGAGCCAGATCGTTGCCGTACAGCATCAGCGCGAAGCCCGCGGAGATCGCACAGGCGATCATCAAACGGCGCAGCGGACGCCACAGCCAGCCCAGCCAGGCCACCGCCGGCACCGTGCCGCACAGGATGATCTTCTCGTAATAGTCCATCGCGTGCCCGTAGCGGGTCAGCGCGAAACCTGCCCCCACCGCCAGCAGCAGGAAAAAGACGATGTCAGTCCAGTCGGGCTTTCCGCGTTGCGCGCGGCTGTCGCCGGTTTCGGACAAGGCGTCCTGCCAAAGCGATTCAGGCGACGGGGGTGGCGTGGTGGTCGTGGTGGACATAAATAACCTTAAGACCCTTTTTTCTGGCGCAGCAGCGCCTGCTTGAAGCGTTCGAACTCTTGATTGAAGTCAAGTGTACGCTTCTGTGACGTCATGGCCGCCAGGACGCTGCTGCCGCCGTCTTGCGGTTTGACCCAGATCCAGACGCGGCGGTCGCGAATATAGAACATCGAAAACACGCCCAGGACCAGCAACAGGCTGCCCAGATAGACGGTGTTCTTGCCCGGCGTGCGGCTGACCTGGAAGACGCTGGCCTGCACGTGATTGAAGTCGGCCAGCGACAGGAACACGGGTGCGGGATAGACGGTCAGGTCGGACAGCGCGGCCACGGCCAGGCGCGACCATACTGCCGCGCGCTCGCCTTCCGGGCCATCGACGGCCACCGGCTGCTGACCGGCGCGTTCGCGCGCGATGGCGCGCAATTCGTTCATGCTGGCGCCGATCAGGCGAATCACGACATCGGCGGCGCGCTCCAGATCGGCGGCGGGGGTATTGGCTTGCAGGAACGCCGCGACGGCCTGCAGGCCGCCGGCGGCAAAGGTGTCCAGCGCACGTTCGGCCGCGGTTTCCAGCGGCTGGCGATCGGTGCCCGATGGGCTGTTGCGCTCGGCGAACCGGCGGGCGGCTTCCTTGCGCGCGGCCGGATCGGCCAGCGTGGCGCGCAGACGCATGAATTCGGCGATGGAGCTGTCGTCGTCGGCCGGGATGCGCAGATAGCGGAAGGGCTCGCCGGCGTTGTTGCGCACGCCGGCCAGAAAGACGGCCGCGCCGTCCAGTTCGACGGGCAGCATGTAGTTCTGGAACTCATGCGCCTGACCCGCATCGTCGATCAGCTTGTATTCGACGCTGGGCCCCACGTTGCGCAGATTTTCGTTCTTCTTGCCGGCCGCGCTGCCCGCGACCGAGGCCACGTGTTCGGCAAAGCTCTGGTCGGCGCCCTTGGGGTCGCCGCGGGTCAGGTCTTCGACGTTGATCGGACGCATGGCCGTGACCTCGATGCCCATGCTTCGCGGGCCCTTGGCCGTTTGCGCCGTCAGCTCGCTGGTCTTGCCCACCGTACCGTCGACCGAGAACGTCGCGTCGTTGACGCCCACCAGCGGGTACCCCTTGAGCACGACTGTGCTGCCGCCGTCGTCAAAGCTCGACTGATACACCGTCATGCCCTTGAAGCGCAGCGGCTCGTTCACTTCGATGGTCGAATCGAAGGTCTTGCCCGTGTCCGGATCCGTGACCTCGACTTCGCTGGCAAAGCGGCTGGGCATGCCGGTGGAGTAGTAGTCGACGATGAACTTCTTGAGCTTGAGCGTGAAAGGCATGGGCTGCACCAGCGCGCCATCGCCCACCATCACGACCGCCGTGCTGGCCTGTCCGCCCTCGGGCACCAGGACGCTTGCGCGAAAGCTCGGGTTGTTGACCGACAGGCGCCCGCTTTCAGGCACCTCGGAAATCAGCATGTTTTCGACGATGGGCTGCTTGCCGCCGAACATGACCTGCAGGCGCACCGGCAGTTCGCTGTCGAGCAGGCCGCCGATACAGATGATGACCATGGCGGCGTGAGCAAACACATAGCCCAGCCGGTTGGCGCTGCCCTTCTTGGCGGCCAGCAGAACGCCATCCTGGACCTCGCGCACGCGCACCGCGTAACCCATGCGGCCCAGCAGCGCCTTCAGGCCGGTCACCGTCTGCGGCACGCCGGTGGGCTCGGTGGTCTCTACGCGATGCGGAAAGGCGCGCAGGCTGCCTTCGCGCACGTGCTCGCGAAACGATCGCGCGTCGCGAAGCATCTTGGGGGCATTTCGGATCAGACACACCGAGGTCGATACGACCAGAAAGCCCATGATCAGCAGGAACCACCAGCTGTTGTAGACGTGCCAGATGGAGAACTTGTCAAAGACCTCGAACCAGAACGGCCCGAACTGGTCGATGTAATTGTTGGACGATCGGTTCTGCTGCAGCACCGTACCCACCAGGCTGGCCACGCAGATGAACATCAGCAGGCTGACGGCAAAACGCATCGAACCCAGAAGTTCAAAGAGATCGCCTGGCAGGCTGCGCAGAGAGGGGCGGGAGTGGGTTCGGGTCGAATTCATGAAAAAAGGGGGGCCGCGCTATCGGCTACCCCCCTCATAGACAGTGCGAATCGGAACGAGGTTCCGGCGCGCGCAAGTTGCATCAACGCGGACCGGCCGCGCACGTTGCGGCCAATTGCTTACCGAAGGCCAGCCGCGTAATCCGACACCGCCTTGATGTCGGCATCCGACATGCGGTCCGCGATGGCGTGCATGACGTCGTTCTTGCGGTCGCCGCTGCGGAAAAGCTTCAGCTGCTCTTCGATATACACGGGGAACTGCCCCGACAAACGGGGGTACTGGCCAGGGATGCCCGCGCCATTGGCAGAATGGCACGCCGCGCAAGCCGGGACGTTGCGGTCAGGCAAACCGCCACGCCAGATCTTTTGACCTAGCTCAACCAAGTTCTCATGGCCGGCGGTGGCGGGTTCCTTCAGGGGCTGCTGCGCGAGATACAGAGCAATGTTCTGCATGTCTGCCGGCGTCAGGTTCTGCACCATGGCGGTCATGGGGCTGGGATTGCCGTCGGGACCATTGCGCACGGGGGTCTTGGCGCCTTCCTTCACCTTGAAGTCGGCAAGCTGCTTGGCCAGGTACTCGTGCGGCTGCGCGGCAAGGTTCGGGTTCACCGGAATGGTGCTGTTACCCGCCGCGCCGTGACAGGAAGCACAGGCAATGATGCCGCGGGACGCGTCGCCCTGGTCAAACAGCTGACCGCCCTTGGCGGCGTCTGGTTTGGCCGGGCCCGCAGCGCCATTGGCGGCGAAACTCGTAGCAGAGAAGGCGGAGGCGCCGAGCAACAGCCCGCTCGCAACCAACATCCGGGACAGCACACGCTTCATGAAGACCTCGACGATCACATCGATCAAGGCGCAAAAAGGCGCCCACGCCTGCCCGCACTTGCAGTAAACCGTATCGAACCTGTTTTGCTTGTCCTGCTTTGCGATCTTGCTGCGGTGCTGCATCCATCGGCCCAAGAAGGGCTACAAAACGTCTGGATGGCAGCTAAACAGTAAGCAAAAAAGACGGCTCCGCACACGCGGACCACTGTAGCAAACGCCGGATTATACAATAGGGCTCGAAACCAACCGTATCGAAAGCCATCCGTGTCCCTCCTACATCGCGCCTCCTTCCTCACCTCCGCGGCTCGCCTCGACCAGTTGCCGCCCGCCGGCGCTCCCGAGGTCTGCTTCGTTGGCCGCTCCAACGCCGGCAAATCCACGGCCATCAACGTGCTGTGCAACCAGCGCCGCCTTGCGTTCTCCAGCAAGACGCCGGGCCGCACGCGCCTGATCAACATGTTCAGCCTGCCCGACCCGCTGGACCCGGAAGCCCACATCGGCTATCTGGTCGACCTGCCCGGCTACGGCTATGCGTCCGTGGCCCGCAACGAAAAGGAAAAGTGGGCAGACATCCTGGGCGGCTATCTGCGCGACCGTGAATCGCTGGTCGGCATCGTGCTGCTCATCGACATCCGCCGCGGCGTGACCGAACTGGACCGGCGCCTGGCCAACTTCATCGCGCCCACCGGCCGCCCGGTGCTGGCCCTGCTGACCAAGGCCGACAAGCTGCCGTACGGCCAGCGCATGCGCACCGTCTTCTCGGTCCGCAAGGACCTCGCCGACATCGGCGCGCTGCATACGGTCCCCTTCTCGGCGCCCGAGCGCATCGGGCTCGAAGAGGCCGGCGCTCACATCGAAAATTGGATTTCCCCGAAGGTCGTACCATGAACCCGCAGATCATCACCCCTGAGTTTCCGGTTTCCCGCCCCCGCCGCCTGCGTCGCGACGACTTCACCCGCCGTCTGGTGCGCGAGAACGCCCTGACGGTCAATGACCTGATCTACCCGGTCTTCGTGGCCGAAGGCTCCGGCCTGCGCCAGCCGGTGGCGTCCCTGCCCGGCGTGGTCCGCTATTCGCTGGACACCCTGCTGCCCGTGGCCGAGGAATGCGTGGCGCTGGGCATTCCGGTGTTGTCGCTGTTTCCCGCCATCGACCCGGCGCTCAAGACCCCGGACGGCATCGAAGCCACCAATCCCGACGGCCTCATCCCGCGCGTGGTCCGCGAACTGAAGTCGCGTTTCCCGGAACTGGGCGTGCTGTGCGATGTGGCGCTGGACCCGTACACCAGCCACGGCCAGGACGGCGTCATCGACGCGGACGGCTACGTCGTCAACGAGCCCACCGTCGAAATCCTGGTCAAGCAGGCGCTCACGCAGGCCGAAGCCGGCGTGGACATGGTCGCTCCCAGCGACATGATGGACGGCCGCATCGGCGCGGTGCGCCGCGCGCTCGAAGCCAACGGTCACATCCACACGCGCATCATGGCCTATTCGGCCAAGTACGCCAGCGCGTTCTACGGTCCGTTCCGCGACGCCGTGGGCTCGGCCACCAACCTGGGCAAGTCCAACAAGATGGCGTACCAGATGGATCCGGGCAACCTCGACGAGGCGCTGCGCGAAGTGGCTGGCGATCTGCAGGAAGGCGCCGACATGGTCATGGTCAAGCCGGGCATGCCGTACCTGGACGTGCTGCGCCGGGTCAAGGATACGTTCCGCGTACCGACCTTCGCCTATCAGGTGAGCGGCGAATACGCCATGATCAAGGCCGCCGCCGCCAATGGCTGGCTCGACCACGACAAGGTCATGATGGAGGCGCTGCTCGCCTTCAAGCGCGCCGGCGCCGACGGCATCCTGACGTACTTCGCCATCGAAGCAGCAAAGCTGCTGAAAAGCCAGCGCTAAAGCCGGCGGGCGCGGCGGACTGCCGTCTGCGCCCTTTCCCCTGCTTTGCCGGCCTGCGCACCGGCAACCCCCATCGAATCAGGCCTTTGCAGCGGCAGCGCGTGCCGGCGGCGCGCCGCGGCGCAGGCCCAGCCACGTTCCGCCCAGCACACAACCCAGTCCGACGACATGGGTCAGGGTGACGTGCTCATCAAGGAACAGGGCCGCGAACAGCAGGCCGAAAATCGGCAACCAATTCACGAACAGCGCGGCGCGGCTGATCCCCAGCCGCGCGATGCCCGCGTTCCAGACGATGTTGCTGACACCCGAGGCGATCACCGCCGAAAACATCAGCACGACCCAGGGCCACCATGCCATCTGCCACGTGCCCGCCTGGTACGAAGACGGCGTCAGCGCGGCATGCCCGACCAGCATCAATCCGCCGGCCAGATACATGTACCAAAGCATGCCCAGCGGATCCATCATCCGCGACATCCGCTGAATCACCAGGCCGCCAAACACAAAGACGAGCACGGCCACGAACACCACCGCGTCGCCCCAGCCCGTCAGTCCGAGTTGCGCGCCGCTGCCCACCACCACCATGCCCACACCCAACAGGCCCAGCAGCGCGCCGGCGATGCGGGTGGTCGTGAGCTTTTCGCGGTAGAAGATGGCGGCCAGGAAGGCGGACAGCAACGGGCTCGTGGCCATGATCAGCGTGCCGTTGGCTGCCGATGAAAAGCGCAGTCCCGACACCAGTGCCACCTGGTGCGCGTACACCACCAGGAACCCGGCCAGCGCCACCCAGCCCAACTGCGCGCCACCCAGCTTCGGGATGCGGCCGCGGCGCGCCTTGATGATGAGTGTGACGGTGACAAACGCAATGACGATCCGAACGGCGGCCAGCGCCTGGATGTCCATGTGCTGCGTCAGATACTTGATGGAGACGATGTTCAGGCCCCAGGTGGCCATGACGAACATCAATTGAAGATAGATCAGACCATGCCGGTCCTGACTTGCATCAACGGTGGGGGACGTCACGGCGTGAGCCTGGAGGGAGATGGATGCGCCGCGCGGGCAGCGAAGCGATCATGGTATATCGCCCCTTCCCTCGATTCAATGCGCGGCCGGCTGCGTTGCGCGCATCAGACGATGGCGCGCCCAGCCCGGCCCCGTGCGCCGCGCCCTCAGCGGACCAGGACGCGGTCCAGCGACTCGGTAAAGCGCTTGGCGTCCTGGAATCCCACGACGCGAGCTTCCGCGATCTCCTTGCCGCCGGGCTCGAAGAACATGATGCCCGGCGGACCGAACAGACGGAATCGCTTGAGCAGCGCACGGTCGTCGGCATTGTTCGCCGTCACGTCGGCCTGCACCAGCACCATTCCAGCCATGCGCTGCGCGACCCCCGCATCGGTAAAGGTGAATCGCTCCATCTCGCGGCACGACACGCACCAGTCCGCATAGAAGTCCAGCATCACCGGCCGGGTGCTCTGCGCCAGCACCGCGTCCAGTTCGGCGTTGCTGCGAACCCGGGTGAACTGGACCTCGCCCGCCGCGGCCCCGCCAGCTGCCGGCGCTTCACCGCGCGCGGCCAGGTGCGAGAGCGGCTGCAGAACGTCGCGGCCCCCGCTGGCGGCCCCCACCAGCCACGCCGCGGCCGCCAGGGCGAGCAGCAGGCCCAGTCCCTTGCCAAACATGCGACCGGCGCCTGCGCCCGGCGGCAGGGCATCAAAGGCGCGCAGCATCACGGCCGACACGACGGCCAGGAATGCCCAGCCCGTCATCTGCACCCACGTCGGCACGACGGGGATGAGCATCCACCACGCCGTCGCCAGCAACAGCATGCCGAACAGCCGCTTGACGCCGTCCATCCAGGGACCGGCCTTGGGCAGCAATGCCGAAGACGACGCGCCGACGATCAGCAGCGGCACGCCCATGCCCCACGCCATTGCAAAGAGCGCCGATCCGCCCAAGACCACGTCGCCTGTCTGCGAGATGTACAGCAAGGCGCCAGCGAGCGGAGCTGCAACGCAGGGCCCGACGATCAGGGCCGACAGCGCGCCCATCACCAGCGCCCCGGTATATCGCCCGCCCGGCATGCGCGAGGACCGGTCCGACAGCATGGCCTGGATGCCGGAAGGCATCTGGAACGTGAACACGTCGAACATGGCCAGCGCCAGCACGGCCAGCAGGATGGCGAAAAGCGACAGGATCCAAGGCGTCTGCAGCCAGGCTGCGAGCCCCGCGCCGCTCAGCCCGGCCGCCACGCCCAGCGCGGTGTACACGACCGACATGCCCAGCACGTACGTCGCGGCCAGCGCCAGACCGCGACTGCGGCTCGGCCGGTGGTGCTGCGCCCCGCCCAGCACGATCGACGACAGGATGGGAATCATGGGCAGCACACATGGCGTGAAAGCCAGCAGCAGGCCCAGCACCAAAAAGACGCCCGCCGTCTTGATCCAGCCCAGACCGCCCAAGGCATCGGCCAGGCCCGTGTCGCCCGCGTTCACCAACGCGGACAATCCGCCGGAAGTTGCTGGCGCCGCAGACGCGGCCCCGCCAATTCCCGTGCCCGCCACCGCATAACCGCCGGCCACGGGCGTGAGTTTGACGGTGCTGTCCATCGGCGGATAGCACAGCCCGGCATCCGCGCAGCCTTGGCCCGTCAACGTCAGCGTGAAGGGCTGTCCTCCCGCGCCAACGGGGACGCGGATCGTCACGTCCTTGTGAAAGACCTCCATGTCTTTTTCGAAGGTCGGGTCGTATTTGACTTCGCCCTTGGGATAAACGGCTTGCCCGAGCGTGGTGGCGTCGGCCGGGGTGATCGCAATCCCGAAGCGCTCGCGGTACATGTAATAGCCGGGCGCCACGCGATAGTGCAATTCGAGCGTATCCAGCGACGCCATCTGCGCGCTGAACACAAAGGCCTTTTCCGGTTCGAGGAATTCGGCTTGCGCCCGCGCGGCGGTCTGCCATCCCAGCAGCAGAAGCATCACTGCCAGCAATGCCAGGCAGTGCCTCAGGATCGAAGGGGTCACGCTGAGGGCGCGCCCGCGCGCGCCAACCGTACCGGCAAGTTGCAACATCAGTTTCTCTTGTTCTGCGTAATGGCCGTCTGCTCGCGCACCCAGTCCAGGTATGGCGCCGCGCCGCCGATGACTGGCAGCACGATGATCTCGGGAACGTCGTAGGGGTGCATCTGCGACAGGGCCTGCACGACGGCGGCATGCCGCGCGTAGGTCGTCTTGATGTGGATGGGAATTTCCTCCGTCCCTTCGACCTCTCCGTTCCACAGGTAGATGGACAACCCCGGCGCGCCAAGGTTCACGCAGGCCGCCAGCCCGTCCTCGACGAGCACGTGCGCGATACGCTTGGCCAGAAGCAGATCCGGCGCATTGCTGATGACCAGCACGACGTCGTCATCGCGCAACATGGAACCTCCTTGGGATACCCGCGTGGGATGTAACTCGGGGTATTTTATCGATATTGCGGCCAACTCCCCGGCGCTGCCGGTCGCGCGGCCGCCGCGCCATCCCTTTTCACGCCGAGGCAAGCATGTCCGACAACTGCCTGTTCTGCCGCATCGCCCGTCACGAAATCCCCGCGCACGTCGTCCACGAAGACGACCGCCTCCTGGCCTTCCTGGATATCCACCCCGTGCGCGCCGGACACACGCTCATCATCCCCAAGCAGCACTATCCCTACTACGAGGACATGCCGGCCGACCTGGCGGCCAGCATCGTCAACCTGGGTCAGCGGCTTGGGCGCCAGATGAAGCGCCTGTACGGCGTTGAGCGCGTGGGTTTTGCCTTCACGGGGATCCACGTTGCGCACGCGCATGCGCACGTCATCCCGATGCACCACCCGCAGGACGTGACATCGACGCAGTACATCGAGCAGCAGGATCTGACTTTCAAGATGCCGCCTCAGTCGCCGCCGGAAGCGCTGGCGGCCACGGCGGCGCAATTGCGCGGGCAACTGCGCGGCGGCCCCGAACGTGGAGAATGACCGCGGCAAATGCGCGCAGTAAGCGAAGGCGGCGAATGTAGGCGAAAAAAACAAGGGCGGGTCCGAAGACCCGCCCTTATCGCTTATCTAGCTGCCGAAATTACTCGGCGCTGTCCTCAGCGGCTTCATCGACTTCCGGACGGTCAACCAGTTCCATGAAAGCCATGGGAGCGTTGTCGCCTTGACGGAAGCCCATCTTCAGCACGCGGGTGTAGCCGCCGTTACGGGCCGCGTAGCGCGGGCCGATTTCGGCAAACAGCTTCACAACCGCATCGCGATCGCGCAGACGGGCAAAGGCCAGACGCTTGTTCGCGAGGGTGGGCTCCTTGCCCAGCGTGATCAGGGGTTCGATGACGCGGCGCAATTCTTTCGCCTTCGGCAGCGTGGTCTTGATTGCTTCGTGAGTGATCAGCGAAACAGCCATGTTGCGGAACATGGCAAGACGGTGACTGCTGGTGCGGTTGAGCTTACGCAAGCCATTACCGTGACGCATGATAAGTTTCCTTTGAATCTAAAGACGGCGTTTCCGCCATCGGGTTGCCGGCTCTTCTATCAGCCTGCAATCAGGCTGCGGTCCGGTAGAAAACGGGGCATTTTACGACGATTTCGCAAATCGCCCGGCAACTAAGGCCGGGCGCTGCGGGAGACGCCCCTTCGCAGGGGCGGCACCCTTTCAAGACTTAGGGACGCTCCAGGCCCAGGGGCGGCCAGTTCTCGAGCTTCATGCCGAGGGTCAGGCCACGTGCAGCCAGCACTTCCTTGATCTCGTTGAGCGACTTGCGACCCAGGTTCGGCGTCTTGAGCAGCTCGTTTTCGGTACGCTGGATCAGGTCGCCGATGTAGTAGATGTTTTCGGCCTTCAGGCAGTTGGCCGAACGCACCGTCAGCTCCAGGTCGTCGACCGGGCGCAGCAGCACCGGATCGATCTGCGGCGTGCCGCGGACCGGGGCTTCGTACGAATCGCCAGCGCCTTCCAGGGCGGCGAACACCGAGATCTGGTCCATCAGGATGCGGGCCGATTGGCGCACCGCTTCCTCGGGCGAGATCACGCCGTTGGTTTCGATGTCCAGAACCAGCTTGTCCAGGTCGGTGCGCTGTTCCACGCGGGCGCTTTCGACGGCGTAGCTCACGCGGCGAACCGGGCTGAACGAGGCGTCCAGAACGATGCGGCCGATGGTGTGCGTGCGGTCTTCCGACAGCGCGCGCACGTTGCCCGGCACATAGCCGCGGCCCTTCTCGACCTTGATCTGCATTTCCAGCTTGCCCGCTTCCGTCAGGTTGCAGATGGCATGGCCGGGGTTGATGATCTCGACGTCGTGCGGCAGCTCGATGTCGCTGGCCAGCACGGTGCCGGCGCCAGACTTGCGCAGAACCAGCGTCACTTCGTCGCGGTTGTGCAGCTTGAAGACCACGCCCTTCAGGTTCAGCAGGATGTCGACGACATCTTCGCGAACGCCCGGGATGGTCGAGTATTCGTGCACCACACCGGTCATCTGGACTTCGGTCGGCGCGTAGCCGGTCATCGAAGACAAGAGGATGCGGCGCAGGGCGTTGCCCAGCGTGTGACCGTAGCCACGCTCGAACGGCTCCATCACGATCTTGGCATGGTGCGTGCCGACCGGTTCGACTTCAATGGAGCGCGGCTTCAGGAAACCTTGAGTGGACATGTACTGAATTCCTTTTCAATACCCTCGGCTCGTTACACCGATAAGGCTGATGGACAGGGTGAGACGGTAAAGCTTGAAACGCGGGCTGCGAAAAAGCCGCCCGATACTTACCGCAAAGCCCGCCCCACCAAAACGGCGAAAGCGGGCTGCTGCGGGACGTGCAAACGGGTCGACCGGGTCGCGGGACCAGCTTGCCAGCACCTTGCGAAGGAGGCGCCGGCAGCGTGATTAACGCGAGTACAGTTCGACGACCATCGATTCGTTGATGTCGCGAGCGACGTCAGCGCGATCGGGGGCCGACTTGAACGTGCCGGTCAGCTTGGCCGCGTCGACTTCCACCCACTGGGGGATGCCGATGCTGGTGGCCAGGTCGAGCGATTCCTTGATACGGCCTTGCTTCTTGGCCTTTTCGCGAACCGAGATGACGTCGCCAGCCTTGACCAGCATCGAAGCGATGTCAGCCGTGTGGCCGTTCAGCTCGATGGCGCGGTGGCTCACCAGCTGGCGAGCTTCGGCGCGCGTCGAGCCGAAGCCCATGCGGTAGACGACGTTGTCCAGGCGCGATTCCAGCAGCTGGATCAGCGTTTCGCCGGTGTTGCCACGGCGACGCTCGGCTTCAGCGAAGTACTTGCGGAATTGCTTTTCCAGCACGCCGTACATGCGCTTGAGCTTTTGCTTTTCGCGCAGCTGCAGGCCGTAGTCGGAAGTGCGGGCACCCGAAGTGCGGCCGTGTTGGCCAGGCTTGGAATCCAGCTTGCACTTGGAATCCAGCGAGCGGCGGGCGCTCTTCAGGAACAGGTCAGTACCCTCGCGGCGCGAGAGCTTGCATTTGGGTCCAATATAACGTGCCATGTGGATTCCCTTTAGATACGACGACGCTTCGGCGGACGGCAGCCGTTGTGCGGAACGGGCGTGATGTCGGCGATGGACGAGATCTTGATGCCCAGCGCGTTCAGTGCGCGAACCGACGACTCGCGGCCAGGACCGGGGCCCTTGATGCGGACTTCCAGCGTCTTGATGCCGTACTCGAGCGCAACGCGGCCGGCCGTTTCAGCGGCAACCTGCGCGGCAAACGGGGTCGACTTACGCGAACCCTTGAAGCCAGCACCGCCCGACGTGGCCCACGACAGCGCGTTGCCCTGACGGTCGGTGATGGTGATGATGGTGTTGTTGAACGAAGCGTGAACGTGCGCGATGCCGTCCGAGACGTTCTTCTTGACCTTTTTGCGCACGCGCGAAGCGCCGCTGGTGGAAGCTTTCGCCATAATCCTGTTCCTCGATTATTTCTTCAGGGACGCAGCAGCACGACGCGGGCCCTTGCGGGTCCGGGCGTTGGTGCGAGTGCGCTGGCCGCGCACGGGCAAACCGCGCTTGTGACGCATACCGCGGTAGGTTCCCAGGTCGATCAAACGCTTGATCGAGAGCTGTACTTCACGACGCAGGTCGCCTTCAACCGTGAACAAACCAACATGTTCGCGGACGCGTTCCAATTCAGCGTCGCTCAGATCCTTGACCTTTTTGTCAAAGGGTACGTTTGCCGCTTCGCAAATCTTGCGAGCGCGCGTACGACCGATGCCAAAAATGGCGGTCAGGCCGATCTCGGCGTGCTGTTGCGGCGGAATGTTAATGCCAGCAATACGGGCCATGACTGTTCCTTGAATAAATCCGTTGCGTAGTCGCTAACCCGAGTTAGCCTTGACGCTGCTTGTGACGCGGGTCGGTGCAGATAACGCGCACCACGCCGTGACGTTTGATAACTTTGCAGTTGCGGCAGATCCGCTTAACCGATGCCATTACTTTCATGGTTGACTCCTAATTTTCCGTAATCCGGTTTCGCTCACTTGGAGCGGAAAACAATCCTGGCTCGCGTCAGATCATAGGGCGTGAGCTCCACTGTGACCTTGTCACCCGGCAGGATCCGGATGTAATGCATACGCATCTTGCCGGAAATATGGCCCAACACCACGTGGCCGTTTTCGAGCTTGACGCGAAATGTCGCGTTCGGGAGGTTCTCAAGAACCTCACCTTGCATCTGAATGACGTCGTCCTTGGACATTCTTTTGCTTACCGCATCGGCAAACCCGCGCCCTTGAAGTTGGCCTTCTTGAGCAACGAGTCGTACTGGTGAGACATCATGTAGGCCTGAACCTGCGCCATGAAATCCATCGTCACCACCACAATGATCAACAGAGACGTACCACCGAAGTAGAAAGGAACGTTCCAGCGCATCACCAAGAATTCCGGCAACAGGCACACCAACGTGATGTAGATGGCACCTGCGAGCGTCAAACGCATCAGGATCTTGTCGATGTAGCGCGCCGTTTGCTCGCCCGGACGGATGCCCGGAACAAACGCACCACTCTTCTTCAGGTTGTCCGCCGTTTCGCGGCTGTTGAAAACCAGAGCCGTGTAGAAAAAGCAGAAGAAAATAATCGCGACCGAGTACAGCGTGATGTAGAGCGGTTGACGAGGCGACAGGGCCGCAGCCAGGTCGCTAAGCCAGCGCATGTTCTCGCTGCTGGAGAACCAGCTCGTGATCGTGGCCGGGAACAGAATGATCGACGACGCGAAGATCGGCGGAATCACCCCTGCCATGTTCAGCTTCAGCGGCAGATGCGAGCTCTGACCACCGTAGACCTTGTTGCCGACCTGACGCTTGGCGTAGTTCACCGTGATCTTGCGCTGTCCGCGTTCCACGAACACCACAAAAGCGGTAACCAGCACCACCAGAGCCACGATGAACAGCGCCGAAAGCACAGACATCGCGTTGGTGCGGACCAGGTCCAGCAGTGCAGCCAGCGCCGCGGGCAGACCCGCAACGATACCTGCGAAGATCAGGATGGAGATCCCGTTGCCCAGACCGCGCTCCGTGATTTGCTCACCCAGCCACATGACGAACATGGTGCCGGTGACCAAGGTCACGACGGTCGTGAAGCGGAACAGCATGCCCGGATCGATCACCAGTCCCTGTTGGGACTCCAACGCCACCGAAATGCCCACTGCTTGCACCAGCGCCAGCACGACCGTGCCGTAGCGGGTGTATTGGGTAATCTTCCGACGACCGGATTCGCCCTCTTTCTTGAGCGCTTCCAGCGACGGCACCACCACCGACATCAACTGCATGATGATGGATGCCGAAATGTACGGCATGATCCCCAGGGCAAAAATCGAGAAACGCGAGAGCGCCCCGCCCGAGAACATGTTGAACAGGCCCAGGATCCCGCCCTGGTTCTGACGGAACAAGTCCGCCAGCGCGTCCGGGTTGATACCCGGAACCGGGATGTGTGTACCCAAACGGTAAACCACCAGGGCGAGCACCAGGAACACCAGACGGCGCTTCAAATCGCCGTATCGTGCTCCGGATTTGCCCAATGCCTGCGCGTTAGCCACTCGTCACCTCTGATCAAGCAAGCGAGCCGCCCGCGGCTTCGATGGCGGCGCGAGCGCCGGCCGTCGCGGTAATGCCCTTGAGCACGACCTTGCGCGAGAGTTCACCAGACTTGATGACCTTGGCGTAACGAACCGCCTGGCCAATCACGCCGGCCGCCTTCAGCGCTTGCACATCGATTTCGTCGATGGGCAGGGCTTCGAGGTCCGACAAGAGAACTTGTGCATACAGGTGTTGACCCAGCGGGGTGAAACCACGCTTGGGCAGGCGACGTTGCAGCGGCATTTGACCGCCTTCGAAGCCAACCTTGTGGAAACCGCCCGAGCGCGACTTCTGACCCTTGTGACCACGGCCGGCGGTCTTACCCAGACCCGAACCGATGCCACGGCCGACACGGCGCTTGGCGTGCTTGCTGCCCTCGGCGGGCTTCAGCGTATTAAGTTGCATATCCGACATGGTGATTCCTTAGGCTTCCGAGACGGAAACGAGATAATCCACCTTACGGATCATCCCACGCACCTCGGGCGTATCGACCAGCACGCGGCTGCTGTTGATGCGACCCAAGCCCAAACCGCGAACCGTATCACGGTGCGATTGCTTGGTACCGATCACCGAGCGCACGAGGGTCACTTTGATCTGCTTCTGAGCCATGATTTACCCCAGGATTTCTTCGACCGTCTTGCCGCGCTTGGCAGCAACATCGGCCGGGGTCAGGGAGGCGCGCAGGCCGTTCAACGTGGCGCGAACCATGTTGTAGGGGTTGCTCGAGCCCAGGCTCTTGGCAACCACGTTACGCACACCCATCACTTCGAAAATAGCGCGCATCGGGCCGCCGGCGATAACGCCAGTACCTTCAGCAGCGGGCGAAATCAGCACGGTAGCGGCGCCATGCTTGCCAACCACGGTGTGGTGCAGCGTGCCGTTCTTCAGAGCGACCTTGAACATGCCGCGACGGGCTTGTTCCATGGCCTTCTGAACGGACACCGGCACTTCACGCGCCTTGCCCTTACCCATGCCGATGCGGCCATCGCCATCGCCAACCACGGTCAGCGCGGCAAAGCTCATGGTGCGACCACCCTTGACCACTTTGCTCACGCGGTTGACCGCGATCATCTTTTCGCGGAGGCCGTCATCGTTCTCTTTTTCCGCGGCGTTCTTGCCTTGTACTTTAGCCATTTGACAGATCCTCGCTTAGAACTTCAGGCCGGCTTCACGCGCGGCATCGGCCAGCGCCTTGACGCGGCCATGGTAACGAAAGCCCGAGCGATCGAAAGCGACCAGTTCGATACCGGCAGCCTTGGCCTTTTCGGCCACGCGCTTGCCAACCAGCGTCGCAGCGGCTTTGTTGCCACCCTGACCGGTTTGGCCGGCCAGTTGCGCACGCACTTCGGCTTCCACCGTCGAGGCGCTGACCAGAACGCGATCGCCTTCCGGCGAAATGATGTTGGCGTAGATGTGCTGGTTCGAGCGGAAAATCGAGAGGCGATGAACGCGCAGCTCGTTGATCTTCCGGCGAGTCGGAACCGCACGACGCAAACGGGAAACTTTTTTGTCCATGATTCGTCCTTGCGTGCGCCGTTATTTCTTCTTGGTTTCTTTGATGACGACGCGTTCGTCCGAGTAACGCACGCCCTTGCCCTTGTAGGGTTCGGGTTCGCGGTACGCGCGGATTTCAGCGGCCACCTGACCGACGACTTGCTTGTTGGAGCCCTTGATGACGATTTCCGTCTGGGTGGGGCATTCGGCCTTGATACCGGCCGGCAACTGATGCAAAACGTCGTGCGAGAAACCGAGCTGCAGCTTAACGGCGTCGCCTTGAACCGAGGCGCGGTAACCCACGCCAACCAGGTTCAGCTTGCGCTCGAATCCCTTGCTCACACCGTTGACCATGTTGGCCACCAGCGCGCGCACGGTGCCCGACATGGCATTGGCGTGACGGGAATCGTTGGCAGCGGCAAACGTGAGCTTGCCACCGTCCAGCGAAATCGTGACGTCGCCAGTCAGGGGTTGGGTCAAGGAACCCAGCGGGCCCTTGACGGTGATCTGATCCTGCTTGATGTCAGCTTCGACACCCTTGGGCAGTTCGACCGGATACTTAGCGATACGTGACATTCGAATTTCTCCTTAGGCCACGTAGCACAGCACTTCGCCGCCGACGCCGTTGGCGCGAGCCTTACGGTCGGTCATGACGCCGCGCGAGGTCGAAACGATAGCCACGCCCAGGCCGTTCATGACCTGAGGAATGCTGGTACGGCCCTTGTAGATACGCAGACCAGGACGCGAGACGCGTTCGATGCGCTCGATGACCGGACGGCCAGCGTAGTACTTCAGGGTGATCTCGAGCTCAGGCTTGGCCTGGGTGCCCTTGATTTCAAAGCTGTCGATGTAGCCTTCGTCTTTCAGCACAGCGGCAATAGCCGCCTTCAGCTTCGAGGAGGGCATGCTCACCGTAACTTTGTCCACTTGCTGCGCATTGCGAATGCGGGTCAGCATATCGGCGATGGGATCGCTCATGCTCATATTGTTTCTCCTACCAGCTGGCCTTGGTGATGCCGGGGATTTCACCCTTCATCGCCATTTCACGCAGTTTGTGGCGCGTCAGACCGAACTTGCGGAACACACCGCGAGGACGACCGGTGACCACGCAACGGTTGCGTTGACGCGTCGGGTTGGCATTGCGCGGCAGCTGTTGCAGCTTGAGCCGAGCTTGGTAACGTTCTTCGTCGGTCTTCGACTGGTCGTCGATGATCGCCTTCAACTCAGCGCGCTTGGCAGCGAACTTGTCAGCCAGCTTGGCGCGCTTGATGTCGCGATTGATGAGGGAAAGTTTAGCCACGTCATCAGCCCCTTAGTTACGGAACGGGAAGCTGAAGGCCGTCAACAGCGCCTTGGCTTCTTCGTCGGTCTTCGCGGAGGTGGTGATGCTGATGTTCAGCCCACGCAGCGCGTCGATCTTGTCGTACTCGATTTCGGGGAAAATGATTTGCTCTTTCACCCCGATGTTGTAGTTGCCACGGCCGTCGAACGCACGACCCGAGATACCGCGGAAGTCGCGCACGCGAGGCAGCGCAACCGCCACCAGGCGATCCAGGAATTCGTACATGCGTTGACCACGCAGCGTGACCATGCAACCAATCGGGTAGTTTTCGCGGATCTTGAAACCGGCGATAGCCTTCTTGGTCTTCGTCACGACAGGCTTCTGGCCGGCGATCTTGGTCAGATCCGACACAGCGTGTTCAATGACCTTCTTGTCGGAGACCGCTTCCGAGACACCCATGTTCAGGGTGATCTTGGTGATGCGCGGCACTTCCATGACGCTCTTGTAGCCAAACTTGGCCTGCAGGTCGCCAGCGACCTTGCTCTTGTAGAAATCTTGCAAACGAGACATGTCTATCGCCCCTTACGCCTTGGCGCCGACAACGGCACCATTGGAACGGAACACGCGGACCTTGCGACCTTCGACTTCTTGAACGCCCACGCGGTCGCCACGACCGGTTGCGGGGTTGAAGAGCGCCACATTCGAGATGTGGATCGGCATGGTCTTTTCGACAATCCCGCCCGGGTTGTTAGCCATCGGGTTGGCTTTCACGTGCTTCTTGGCAACGTTGACGCCTTCGACCAGGACGTGGTCGGCGCCAACGCGGGCCAGCACGGTACCGCGACGCTTCTTGTCGCGGCCGGTCAGGACGATGACTTCGTCGCCTTTACGAATGTTGTTCATCGTAGGGCTCCTTACAGCACTTCCGGGGCCAGCGACACGATCTTCATGAACTTCTCGGTACGCAGTTCACGCGTAACGGGTCCGAAGATGCGGGTGCCGATAGGCTCCAGCTTGGCGTTGAGCAACACGGCGGCATTGCCACCGAAACGAATCAGCGAACCGTCTTTACGGCGCACGCCCTTGGCGGTACGAACCACCACGGCATTGTAAATTTCGCCTTTCTTGACGCGTCCGCGCGGAGCCGCATCTTTGACGCTCACCTTGATGATGTCGCCGATACCGGCATAACGGCGCTTGGAGCCACCGAGCACCTTAATGCACATGACATGACGCGCACCAGTGTTATCGGCCACGTCCAGCGTGGTCTGCATTTGGATCATGATTTTTCCTGTTCCAACTTAACTGGAAATACGGTTTTCCCAACAAGGGAACACTGCAATTCCTGCCAGTTTTGGTCCCGTCAGGTCAGCCGCCCTGCTTTTATGTCGGCAAGTCCGTAACTACTTGGACCAGCAACCGGTTGGCAACGCAACGACCCTGGGTTGAAATCCTGCGGGTATTCCCCCCGACGCGCTCATCTAGCCTTCGGCTTCGATGAATCGACAATCTGGGAAAGCTGATAATTCTAACGTGGTTAATTTTTGAGCGCAAGCACTTTGTTGGGATTGCGCACAAAAGACCACGCCCCCTGTCAAGGGGGTCGGTTTGGCGGGCCATCCGCCCCTATTTCTGGCGGTAGTAGCCCTTCTCCCAGGCGTCATGATTTGCCTTGCCGCGACGGATTTCGTCCGTGAACGGCGCAGCCATGAGCACCAGGCGATTCAACCATTTTACAGGAGCGCGGCAAGGACGCTCGAAGTCCACGAAAAGCACGGCCCGCAGGCCATCGGTGTCGTTGTGCACCTGATGGGGATACAGGTCGTCGAAGACGACAGCCTGGCCTTCGCGCCAGCTATAGCGTTGGCCGCCCACCTCGATCCAGCACTGCTCGGGCGGCTCGGGGACGACCAGGCCCAGGTGCAGGCGCAACACGCCGTTGTACGGCCCAGTGTGCAGCGGAATGCGCTTGCCGGCCTCGAGGATGGAGAAGAAGGCGGTGCGGATGCCCGGAATGTCCTGCAGCGCGCGGGCAGTATCCGGACAGCGCGCAAGATTGCGTTCGGAGCGCAGGCCGTAGCCCATGAAGACGAAGGTCTTCCATTGGTCGTCGGACGTGATCATGCCCACGTCCGGTGAAATCTGATGGAAGGCAGGCAAGGCCTGGCGGTCGGCCAAGAGGCCGGTCAGTTCGGCGCGGATGGCGGGCGCCCGCGCTTCGAGGGCGGCAATCCAGGGGAACTGGCTGTTCTGGAATATGGGTTTGTCGCCAACCAGCGAGGCCTGCGCGATGCGCTGGCGCAGCCAGTCGATGAAACCGAAAAACACCCGGGAGTACAGGCTGGGATGGGTGGCCGGGCGCGCATCGACGGGTTGCACCATAGGTAAACGAAAAGACAGCCGAAGATTCCCTATTTTTGCCCCTGGCGATGCGCGCGCGCAAGCGTGCGATGAGCCCAATGGCCCCAAGCTCACATCGGGGATTGGCTCCGTTTGACCAGGACAAGCTGGTTTAGACTGCCGTGGGCAGCAGCAGCCGCTGCTCCTTTCCGCTACCCATTCCTATTTCGCAAGGAACGACAGGCATGTATGAACAGTTGGCGCTGTATATCGACGGCGAATTCGTCGCCGGCGAGGGCAGGCGCACCCAGGACGTCATCAACCCGGCCACGCTCGAGGTGCTCGGTCAGCTGCCCCACGCCACGCAAGCGGATCTGGATCGCGCCCTTGCCGCCGCCCAGCGCGCTTTCGAATCGTGGAAGAAATCCTCGCCCATGGACCGCTCGGCGATCCTGCGCAAGGTCGCCACGCTGTCGCGAGAGCGCGCCCAGGAGATCGGCCGCAACATGACGCTGGATCAGGGCAAGCCGCTGGCCGAAGCCGTGGGAGAAGTCACCTCCTGCGCCGAACACGCCGATTGGCACGCCGAGGAATGCCGGCGTATCTACGGCCGCGTTATCCAGCCGCGCAATCCCGACGTCCGCCAGATCGTGGTGCGCGAGCCCATCGGCGTCTGCGCCGCCTTCACGCCCTGGAACTTCCCGTACAACCAGGCCATCCGCAAGATCGCCGCCGCCATCGGCGCCGGCTGCACGGTCGTGCTCAAGGGGCCCGAGGATTCGCCCAGCGCGGTCATGGCCATTGCGCGCATGTTCCACGACGCCGGGCTGCCCAAGGGCTGCCTGAACATCGTCTGGGGCGAGCCCGCCATGATCTCGGACTACCTGATCCGTTCGCCGATCGTGCGCAAGGTGTCGTTCACGGGCTCCGTGCCGGTGGGCAAGCAGCTTGCGGCGCTGGCCGGCGCACACATGAAGCGCGTCACCATGGAACTGGGCGGCCATTCGCCCGTGCTCGTGTTCGACGACGCCGACATCGACCGCGCGGCCGAGATGCTGGCCAAGTTCAAGGTGCGCAACGCCGGCCAGGTCTGCGTGTCGCCGACCCGCTTCTATGTGCAGGACGGCGCGTACGAGCAGTTCCTTGCACGGTTCTCGGAAGTGCTCAAGAACATCAAGGTGGGCGACGGCCTGGAAGCCGGCACCGAGATGGGGCCGCTCGCCCATGAGCGCCGCGTGCCCGCCATGAGCGCCTTCATCGACGACGCCAAGAAGCATGGCGCGAAGGTGGTGGTCGGCGGCGGTCCGCTGGATCGCAAGGGTTTCTTCTTTGCGCCCACCGTGGTCACCGACCTGCCCGACAACGCCATGCTGATGACCGAGGAGCCCTTCGGTCCGGTCGCACCCGTGGTTCGTTTCAGCGACACCGATGAGGTGCTGCGCCGCGCCAACAGCCTGCCGTTCGGCCTGTCTTCGTACGTGTTCACGAACTCGCTGAAGACCGCGACCAAGGTCTCCAACGGCCTGGAAGCCGGCATGGTCAACATCAACCACTTCGGCAGCGCCCTGGCCGAGACGCCCTTCGGCGGCATCAAGGACAGCGGCATCGGCAGCGAAGGCGGCACGGAAACCTTCGAAGGCTACCTGGTCACGAAGTTCATCACGCACGTCTGATCCTGCGACCGTCGCATCGCAAAGCCCCGCACCTGACGTGCGGGGCTTTTTTTTGCCTGTCGCGTGGCGCGGACCGGTTCGGCATTCATGACGCTGTCATGCGGGTCAGTGAGCATTGGGCCCGCTTACAAGTCGCTGACCCAAAAAACTGACCCAGGCAGCTGACCCGCGGCTGCCGGCTCGGCATGGCCAACACCCCTGCCAGAACGCCGCCGCACCGAACTATCCAGGATATCCACGCCCGATGACGCTTCGCCCTTACCGCCCCGTCCGCGCCGCAGCCTCGATGCTGCTCGTTGCCCTACTCGCCGCATGCGGCGGCGACAAGGACGACGACAACACGACGCCGCCCGTTGCCGAGACGCCGCCCCCGACCGAAACGCCCGCGCAGCCGCCCGCCCCCGTGCAGGTTGCATTCATGCCCGACATCCACTTCCATGACGTCTACGCGGACTTCAAGGATGGCTCGTTCCCCGGCATTCCAAACCCGAAGGCCGGCGACAACGCGACCATCCGCACGATGTACGCGCAACTGACGTCCACACGTCTGTTCAACGAGAACTACTTTGCGTTCCTGGCCGCGCTGGACGATGCCGCAAAGCGCGGCGTGAAGTACATCGCGCTGCCGGGCGACTTCTCGGACGACGGCCAGCCTGTGCACATGCGCGGCCTGGTCAAGATCATGGATGACTATTCGAAGAAGCACGGCATTCAGTTCTTCGCCGCACCGGGCAACCACGATCCCAACCGCCCCTTCAACCAGCCGGCCGGCAAGAGCGACTATCTTGGCCTGGATCCCGTGACGGGCGCGATCGGTTTCTCGCAACCGATCTACAGCCGCGGCGCCAATGTGTGCAACACGGCCTACAGCGGCGACTGGACGCGGATCGGCAATACGTACTGCACCGAGGAAGTGCTGCACATGGGCTACTCGGGCATCACGGCCGCGCTCGAGCAGCACGGCTTCATGCCCCAGCCGCAGAACGTGTACTACGAGACGCCTTACAGCACCTACAAGTACGAAGACTACGACTACGCGACCGCGGCGGCGCAAGCCAACTGGATCAACCGCCAGTACGAGATCTGCGCCGAAGGCACTGGCGGACCGAACAAGCCGCAGAACTATACGCTGTGCAAGATGGTGCCCGACACGTCCTACGTGGTCGAACCCGTCAAGGGCGTGTGGCTGGTGGGCCTGGACGCCAACGTCTATGTGCCCACGGGCCCGGGCGCAAACGACTTCACCGGTTCGGGCGACCAGGGCTACAACAAGATGCTGACCCACAAGGCCCACGTCATCAAGTGGCTGGCCGACGTGGTCGCGCGCGGCAAGGCGCAGGGCAAGCAGGTCATCGCCTTCAGCCACTTCCCGATGTCCGAGTTCTTCAATGGCGCGTCAGACGACATCGAGGCGCTGCTGGGCGCCAACAAGATGCAGATGATCCGCCGCCCCGCGGAGAACACCACCCGCGCGCTGGCCGAGACCGGCCTGAAGGTGCACGTGGGCGGCCACATGCACTTCAATGACATGGCCTTGCGCAACTACGGCGGCGAACACGCGCTCTTCAACATCCAGGCGCCCTCCATGGCGGCCTACGTGCCCGCGTACAAACTCATGACGCTGCAGAGCGCCGACGAAATCGAAGTGCAGACCATCCGTCTGGACAAGGTGCCGCGCTTTGATGAACTGTTCGACCTCTACCGCGCCGAGAACGCCTACACCGTGCCGCCGCGGTGGGACGTGTCGATCCTGGACGCCAAGGACTACGGCGACTTCACGTATCGCTACATGAGCGAGCTGGTGCGCCTGCGTCTGCTCAACGACGACTGGCGCTGCGAAATGCGCGAACTGGTCAAGAGCCCGTTGACGGGCGCGGACCTGCTGGCGTTGTCCCAGTTGCAGACGGCGGTGACACTGAAGGAACTGGCAAACACCGGCAACCAGAACAACCTGACGCCCGCGTTCTTCGCGTGCCTGTCTGATGGCGGCGGTAGCGGCGCGAGCAATGCGGCCTATGCCGCGGATGCGGCCAACGCCCAGACGCGCGCACAAGCCCTGGCCCAGGCCAACGGCATGCAGCTGTCGGACTTCGCGCAGTGGACGGCGCTGGAAATGGCGGGCGACTTCGTGCGCCTTGCCAATGCGGGCGACCTCGCGTTCACGGATATTCCGGCGCAGCGCGCCAGCCAGTACAAACTGCTGGCCCAGGCGCTTAACCAGACCAACGCCGCCGTGCAGATGAACGGCAACAGCGTCAGCAACGCCAACACGCCGGCCGATCTGTTCAAGGCGCGCTTCAAGCCGTTGATGGCGATCATGCTGAAGCTGGCAAACGGCGCGCCGTCCGAGCACATCCGCCTGCACCTGACCACCAACAGCATCGTCAACCTGTCCAACCAGCCTTCGCCGTTCTAAGCGGGTTTCACCTGCCCTGAAAGGCCAACGGCCCGCTGATCCAGCGGGCCGTTGTGCATTGGCGATTCGTGCTCAATCCTGGGAGGCACGGCCGCCTGCCCGCAGATCCCGGGGCGTCACGCCAAAGCGCTGCTTGAACAGCCGGCTGAAATGCGAAGGGTGGGAAAATCCCACCTGATACGCCAGCTCGGCGATGCCGCGATGACGATGCCGCGCGTCCAGGAGCAGTTCGCGGCATCGGTCCAGCCGCTGCTCGAAGATGAATGACTCCACGGACAGTCCACCCGCGCGCAGGATGCGGTGCAGATAGGCGACGGAAACGCCGCAGCCCTGCGCCACCCGCGAGGGCGACAGATCCGGATCGGCGAGGTGCTGGCGGATGTAAGCCAGCACGCGCGCGCGATGCGCCACCGTGACGCTGCTGTCCGCCTCCGACACCTGCCCGTGTCCGGGCTGCACCAGAAAGAGCACGATGAGATCGATCAACCGCTCGCCCAGTTCGGCCGCTTCGGTATCGGACCAGCCTTCCATGCCCTTGAACAGGTGATCCATGTAGCCGGCCAGGAGCGCACCGCGCGGCGATCCGTCGTCGGTGCGCAGCTTGTAGAAGGCGCCGATGCGCGAATCCCGCTGCGACAACGCGCTACGGGGAAACGAGACGCTCAGGCTTCGATAGCCCGTCGCGCCGTTGGCGGTGGCCTGGTAGGGCAGGCTCTGGTTCATCAGGTACACGCAACCCGGTTCCACCTGGAATTCCCGGCCCTGCTGACGCACCGCCAGCGGACCGGCCAGCGGCAGGCCAAACGTGTAGAACTCCTGGTCCAGCCGCGACACATTGCCCGCGGTGCGTTCCAACCGCTGGCCCTGGTAATGCAGGTCGTTGAATTGCAGGCTGGCGCGGCGCGCGTAGCGGACGTGGCCCGCAAACTGACCGGCTTTGCCGCCGTGCACCTCGAACGGCCCGAAGGCATCGGCCAGCGCGGCGCGCCACTGATCGCGCCGGTCGGCGCCGGCGCTGGCCGAAATGGCGAATTCCGTATCTGGCATGGCACGTCTCCTGGTGCACGGGCGCGCAAATTGATCTTGCGTCTACATATTGTTGACTCACCCTGCTGTGGGGTGGACGGCGCATTGTGGGCGCGCGTGTCGCAAGTCTATATTCAGCCCGATAAGCACACAACCTGGCCAACCCGGGAGGAGACCCATGGACGAGGCAGGGACGGCGGGCGCGCCCCCCACGCCGGCGTCGCGCTATCTGCGCTGCGCGGGGCGCGAGCTGCACTACACCGAATGGGGCCATGCCGAAGCGCCCCCCATCATCATGTGGCATGGCCTGGCCCGCACGGGCCGCGACTTCGACGAACTGGCGCGGGCCCTTGCCGGCGACTACCGCGTTATCTGTCCCGATGCGATCGGCCGAGGCCTGTCGCAATGGAGTCCCGATCCGGTGGCCGAATACCGGCTTGACTTCTACGCCACGCTGGCGCGCGCATTGGTGGACGGTCTGTCGCTCACGCGTGTGCGCTGGGTGGGAACCTCCATGGGCGGCGCCACGGGCATGCACGCCGCGGCAACCACGTTGCGCGATCGCATTTCGCACCTGGTCGTCAACGACATCGGACCGGAACTGCCACAGCCAGCCATCGAGCGCATCCTGGCGTATGCCGGCAACCCGCCCGCCTTCGACACGGTGACGGAACTGGAAGCCTGGCTGCGCGCCGCCTACAAGCCCTACGGCTGGCAGAGCGACGAACAATGGCGCCGCATGACCGAGACCTCCGTGCGCCGTCTGCCCGATGGCAAGGTCACCGCCCACTACGACCCGGCCATCGTCGGCCAATTCAGCCATCATCCCCATGACTACGACCGGTGGGCGGGATACGACACGCTGCGCATGCCGACCCTGCTGCTGCGCGGCGTCGATTCGGACCTGCTGCTGCCGGAGGTCGCACACGCCATGACGCAGCGCGGTCCCCGCGCGCACCGCATCGACTTTCCCGGCTGCGGTCACGCCCCCGCCCTGAATGTGGCATCCCAGATAGACCCCATCCGCCAATTCCTTGCCGCACCGGACGACACCGCCACGCGCGCCCACTGATACCAGGAGACTTCCATGAAACGCATTTTGCTCGCCGCAATGGCCAGCCTGTGCATGAGTTCCGCGCTGGCGGCAAAGGACTTCGTTGTCGCGCATGTCTATGACAAGACCGGCCCGCTGGAGGCCTACGCCAAGCAGACGCAGAACGGGCTGATGCTGGGACTCGAGTACGCCACGCAGGGCACCATGACGGTGGCCGGGCGCAAGATCCGCGTCATCGAGAAGGACAACCAGGGCAAGCCAGACGTCGCCCGCGCGCAGCTGGCGTCCGCCTATGCCGACGACAACGCCGACATCGCCGTGGGTCCCACGTCGTCAGGCGTGGCGCTGGCCATGCTGCCCATTGCCGAGGAGTACGAAAAGATCCTGCTCGTGGAGCCGGCGGTGGCGGACTCGATCACCGGCGAAAAATGGAACAAGTACATCTTCCGCACCGGCCGCAATTCCTCGCAGGACGCCATCGCGAACGCCGTGGCATTCGACCAGGAAGGCACGTCGATCGCGATGCTGGCGCAGGACTACGCCTTTGGCCGCGACGGTGTGAAGGCATTCAAGGGCGCGCTCAAGAATGCCAAGATCGTGCACGAGGAATACCTGCCCGCCAACGCGACGGACTTCACCGCAGGCGCGCAGCGGCTGTTCGATGCGCTCAAGGACAAGCCCGGCCGCAAGATCATCTTCATCCTGTGGGCCGGCGCCGGCAACCCGTTCAAGATCGCCGATCTGGATCCCAAGCGTTACGGCATCGAGATCGCGACGGGCGGCAACACGCTGACGGCCATGACGCCGCTCAAGTCGCTGGCGGGCATGGAAGGCGCCACCTATTACTACTACGGCATCCCCAAGAACCCGGTCAACGACTGGCTAGTGGCCGAGCACCAGAAACGATTCGGCCAGCCGCCCGACTTCTTCACGGCCGGCGGCATGGCATCGGGCATCGCCATCGTCGCCGCCTTGAACAAGACGGGGGGCAAATCGGACACCGACACGCTGATCAAGGCGATGGAGGGCATGAGCTTTGACACGCCCAAGGGCAAGATGACCTTCCGGCCGGAAGATCACCAGGCCATGCAGTCGATGTACCACTTCCGGATCAAGAACGACCCGTCGGTGCCGTGGGCGGTACAGGACCTGGTCAAGGAAATCACGCCGGAGCAGATGGCCGTTCCCATCCAGAACAAGCGCTGATGCCCCGCACTCATGCTTGAGACCCAATCGCTAACGGTGCGGTTCGGCGGCCACGTGGCGGTCAGCGATGTCAGCTGCGCCTACGCGCCCGGCACCTTGACCGCCATCGTCGGCCCGAACGGCGCTGGCAAGACGACGTACTTCAACCTGATCTCGGGCCAGCTGCGCGCCAGCGCCGGAACCGTAGCATTGAACGGACGAGACCTGACCACGCTGTCGGCCCCGGCGCGCATGCACGCGGGGCTGGGACGCGCGTTTCAACTCACGCAGCTCTTCCCCCGGCTGAGCGTTCACGAGAACGTGCGGCTGGCGCTGCAGTCGCGGCAGCAGGGCATGGGGTGGCGCCACATCCGGTTCTGGCGCACATGGCGCGACGATCGCGGCCTCATGGACCGCGCCGACGCGCTGCTCGAGCGAACGCGGCTCGCGGCGCGCCGCGACCAACCCGCCGCCGACCTGCCGCATGGCGATCAGCGCAAGCTTGAAATCGCCATGCTCATCGCACTGGAACCGGCGGTGTTCATGTTCGACGAACCCACCGCCGGCATGAGCGTGGATGATGTGCCCATCGTGCTGGACCTCATCCGCGAACTGAAGGCTGACGCGTCCAAGACGATCCTGCTCGTCGAACACAAGATGGACGTCGTGCGCGAACTGGCCGACCGGATCGTCGTGCTGCACAACGGCCGGCTGATGGCCGATGGCGATCCGGGCACCGTGATCGCTTCGCCCATCGTGCAGCAGGCCTACCTGGGCGTCAGCGCGCCGGAGGCATCATGACCGTGCAGCCGCTTCTGGAACTGAAGGACGTCCATACGCACATCGGCGCGTATCACATCCTGCACGGCGTAAACCTGTCGGTGCCGGCGTCTGCCGTGACGATGCTGCTTGGGCGCAATGGAGCGGGCAAGACAACGACGCTGCGCACCATCATGGGACTGTGGCGCGCGACGCAGGGCCAGGTCTGCCTGGACGGCACACCAATCGGCGGAGCCGGCACGCGCACCTCTCCGCCCGACATGGCTCGCATGGGCATGGCGTACGTGCCCGAGAACATGGGCATTTTCGGCGACCTCTCCGTGAAGGAGAACATCCTTCTGGCCGCGCGCATGGCCAGGAATGCCGCGCAACTGGACACCGCGCGGCTGGAATGGATCTTCGGGTTCTTCCCCGCGCTCAAGAAGTTCTGGCTGCATCCGGCGGGCAAGCTGTCGGGCGGGCAAAAGCAGATGCTGGCAATGGCGCGCGCGATCATCGAACCGCGGCGCCTGCTGTTGGTCGATGAACCCAGCAAGGGCCTGGCGCCCGCCATCATCCAGAACATGATCGACGCGTTCATCGAACTCAAGCAGTCCAGCACCACCATCCTGCTGGTCGAACAGAACTTCAACTTCGCCCGCCGCGTTGGCGACTTCGCGGCGATCATGGACAACGGCCAGGTCGTGCACGCGGGCACGATGGCCGAGTTGGCCGAGGACGAGGCGCTGCAGACGCGCCTCTTGGGCCTGTCATTGGGAAGCCATCAATGAGCACGCTGGACATCGAAGCTCCCCTGCCCCGCGCGCGCGCGGATCTCATGCCCGTGCTGCTGGTGCTGGCGCTGGCCGCGATCGCGCTGCCGCTGGTCGGGTCGTTTTCCACCTGGGTGACGCTCACCTTCGCCGGCCTGGCGATGGGCATGATCATCTTCATCGTGGCGTCGGGCATGACGCTCGTCTTCGGGCTGATGGACGTGCTGAACTTCGGGCATGGCCTGTTCATCGCGATCGGCGCCTACATGGCGGCCACCGTGCTGGGTTCCATGGCGGACTGGACGCAGTCGGGCAGCCTGTGGACCAATCTGGCCGCGGTGCTGCCGGCCATGATCGTGGGCATGCTGGTGGCGGGCGCGGTCGGCCTTGCCTTCGAGCGCGTAATCGTGCGCCCGGTGTACGGTCAGCACCTCAAGCAGATCCTCATCACCATGGGCGGCATGATCATCGGCGAAGAGATCATCAAGATGATGTGGGGACCGCAGGCGATCACGCTGCCCTTGCCGGAATCGTTGCGCGGCGCATTCCTGCTGGGCGACGCCGCCATCGAGAAATACCGCGTCGTCGCGCTGGCGGTGGGCCTCATCGTGCTGGGCGGCATGCTGTGGGTGCTTAACCGCACCAAGCTTGGCCTGCTGATCCGCGCCGGCGTCGAGGACCGCGAAATGGTCGAAAGCCTGGGCTACCGGATCCGGCATCTGTTTGTCGGCGTGTTCGTCGCCGGCTCGATGCTGGCCGGCCTGGGCGGCGTGCTGTGGGGGATGTATCAGCAGTCGATCGTGCCGCAGCTGGGCGCACAGGTGAACGTGCTGATCTTCATCGTCATCATGATCGGCGGCCTGGGTTCCACCGTGGGTTGCCTGATCGGCGCATTGCTGGTCGGGTTGATGGCCAACTACACCGGCTTTCTGATGCCCAAGGCCGCCCTGTTCTCGAACATCGCGCTGATGGTCGCCATTTTGTTGTGGCGACCGCAAGGCGTGTATCCCGTCACCAACCGCTAGGAGCCGCCGACATGTCGTTTCGTCTGCTTTCCGGCGATCCTCCGCGCAGCGCGATCCTGGCGCTGCTGCTTGTCGCAATCGTGGCCGCGCTGGCCGCAGCGCCCTTCCTGTTCCCCGGTCCCAAAGCGTTGGCGGTCGCGGCAAAGGTCCTGGTCTTCATCGTGCTGGTTGCGAGCTACGACCTGTTATTGGGTTACACAGGCATCGTCAGCTTCGCGCACACCATGTTCTTCGGCATCGGCGCCTACGGCGTGGCGATTGCCAGCATCCGCATAGAACCGGGATGGACCGCGGTGCTTGCCGGCACCGCCGCCGGCCTGGCGGTGTCACTCGCCTTCGCGCTGGTGATCGGTCTGGCCAGCCTGCGCGTGCGGGCCATCTTTTACGCGATGATCACCCTGGCGGTTGCCGCGGCGTTTCAGACGCTGGTATCGCAGCTATCCGAACTGACGGGCGGCGAGGACGGCTTGAACTTCAAGGTCCCGCAGATGCTGCGGCCCGCGTTTCGCCCGTTGTCCGAGCCCCTGTTCGGCGTCACCGTGGACGGGCGGATCATCACCTACTACCTGATTGCAGCGGTCTGCCTGGTGCTGTTCCTGATGTTGCTGCGCATCGTGAACTCGCCCTTTGGCCGCGTGCTGCAAGCCATCCGCGAAAACCCCTTTCGGGCCGAGGCGATCGGCTATCGCACCGTGCTCTACCGCAGCCTCTCGAACCTGCTTGCCGCCGCGTTCGCGACGCTGGCCGGCGCGCTGTACGCGCTCTGGCTGCGCTACAACGGCCCTGATACGACGCTGTCGTTCGAGATCATGCTCAACATTCTGTTGATGGTGGTGATTGGCGGGATGGGCACGATGTACGGCGCGGTGGTCGGCGCCACCCTGTTCGTGTTCGCCCAGAGCTACCTGCAGGACGGCCTGCACGCCGTGCACGAGGTCGTCTCCGGCATCCCGCCGCTGGCGCTTTTGTTCGAGCCGGATCGCTGGCTGCTGTGGCTTGGGATTCTGTTCGTGCTGTCCGTGTACTACTTTCCGACGGGTGTCGCCGGACGGCTCAGGGAGCTTGCAAGACGCACGTAGCGCACAGGCGATCGCGCGCTTGCGGCATGACTTACTTGCGGTACCCCGGCGCTTGTCCTGACCCAGGCCCAGGCTATTTGCCGCCCTGCCTCAGCGCATCGGCCTCCCGTCTCAGTCCGTCGACGCGCCGCTGCATGTCGTCGACGCTGCGCCGGGTCTCGCTGCGCTGCTGATCCAGTTGCGAACCAGAAGGCGCGGGCAGCAACTGCGGCACATTCATGGGACGCCCGGAAGTCAGGGGAATCATCGCGGGCGGGCGGGAATCGGCGCCCGGCGGCGGCGCGTTCAGCACGCGTTCCAGAACCTTGAGCTGGTCGCGCTGCGCCTGCAGCGCGCGTTCCTGATCCAGCAAGGCCCGCTCATCAGGGTCATCGGTGCCAAAGATGGCAGCATGGTCGCGGGATCTGCCGTCCAGTTCCACCCGAGGGTCCGGTCCGGCGTTCAGCAGCTGCTGGCCGAGCGTCGTGGCGTCCGTCGGGGATGGCGACGGCTTCGGAGACGGAGCCGGCGGCGGCAGGTCGGCCTGCACGGGCGCGGCGCGCTCCTGCGCCATCGCCGCGCCGGCGGTCATGACCATCCAGCACAGGGCCGCACCGGCAAGCCGGGCTGATTTGCTGACGCTGAGCATGCTTACTTTCAGGTTTCCCAAGTGCGAGACAAAAAAAACGGCAAGGGTTTTGGCCCTTGCCGTTTTATATCAGAACGGCGAACCGTTCCGAGGTGCAGCTCTCACTTAGATGATACGTGCGGCTTCAACCAGACGCACCACGCGCCACGACTTCGAGCGCGAGATGGGACGGCCTTCAGCGATTTCAACCGTATCGCCTTCGTTGTACTGGTTCGATTCATCGTGCGCCTTGTACTTCGCGGAACGCATGATGATCTTGCCGAAGATGGGGTGCTTGACGCGGCGCTCAACCAGAACGACGACAGTCTTGTCCATCTTGTTGCTGACGACCTTGCCAACCAGCGTGCGCTGGCGCTTGGCCACTTGGGTGTTTTGAGTTTCGCTCATCTTTATTTCCCTGCCTTCTCGGTCAGCAAGGTGCGGACGCGAGCGATGTCGCGGCGCACGTTGCGCAGCTGGCTGGTGTTGGCCAGTTGCTGCGTGGCTTTCTGCATGCGCAGACCGAATTGTGCCTTCAGCAGGCTTTCGAGCTCTTTGCCGAGCTCGGCGGCGTCTTTCGAACGGAGTTCGCTAGCTTTCATGTTAGTACTCCTTAAGCACCGATATGACGCGCGACGAACGTGGTCGAAATCGGCAGCTTGGCAGCGGCCAGGCGGAAAGCTTCACGCGCGAGCTCTTCGCTAACCCCTTCCATTTCGTAGAGCACCTTGCCGGGCTGGATTTCAGCAACCCAGTACTCCGGGTTGCCCTTACCGTTACCCATACGGACTTCGGCAGGCTTCTGCGAGATGGGCTTATCCGGGAAAATGCGAATCCAGATACGGCCGCCACGCTTGATGTGACGATTGATGGCGCGACGAGCAGCTTCGATCTGACGAGCGGTCAGACGGCCACGGCCGGTAGCCTTCAGGCCGAACTCGCCGAACGACACGTGGGTACCACGGGTCGCCAGACCGGTGTTGCGGCCCTTCTGCTCTTTGCGATACTTTCTGCGGGAGGGTTGCAGCATGGTTATTCTCCTTCAGGCGCCGGAGCAGCATCCGCCTTGCGGGGAGCGCGGCCACGACCACCCGGACGACCGGTGCGAGCACCGTCCGGACGATCGCCACGCGGAGCGCGGCGCGGACGACGTTCTTCTTCACGCGGGGCTGCGGTTTCCGGCGGCAATTCGCCGTTAGCCAGCATGTCGCCCTTGTAGACCCAGACCTTGATGCCGATCACGCCGTACGTGGTGTGGGCTTCGGAGGTGCCGTAGTCGATGTTGGCCTTGAGGGTGTGCAGCGGCACACGGCCTTCGCGATACCACTCGGTGCGAGCAATTTCGATACCGTTCAGACGGCCCGAGCTCATGATCTTGATGCCTTGGGCACCCAGACGCATGGCGTTCTGCATCGCGCGCTTCATGGCGCGGCGGAACATGATGCGCTTCTCGAGCTGTTGCGAGATCGAGTCGGCGATCAGTTGAGCATCGGTTTCCGGCTTGCGGATTTCTTCGATGTTGACGTGCACGGGCACGCCCATCAGACGCTGCAGATCAGCCTTCAGGCTTTCGATGTCTTCGCCGCGCTTGCCGATCACCACGCCCGGACGAGCCGAGTAGACGGTGATGCGGGCATTCTTGGCGGGACGCTCGATGATCACGCGACCAACGGAGGCGCTCTTGAGCTTTTTCTTCAGGTACTCGCGAACGCGAATGTCTTCGGCCAGCATCGAGCCGAAGGCCTTGTCGTCGGCGAACCAACGCGAGGACCAATTACGGGTGACCGCGAGACGGAACCCAGTGGGGTGAATTTTCTGACCCATCGTGACTCCTTAAGCTCCGACCTTGACCGTGATGTGGCAGGTCTGCTTCTCGATACGGTTGCCGCGGCCCTTGGCGCGAGCGGAGAAGCGCTTCATCGACTGAGCCTTGTCCACAAAAATCGTGGTGACTTTCAGTTCGTCGATGTCGGCGCCGTCGTTGTGCTCGGCGTTGGCGATGGCGGACTCGACAGCCTTCTTCAGGATGACGGCAGCCTTCTTCGGCGAGAAGGTGAGGATTTCCAGGGCACGGCCGACCTTCTGGCCACGGATCAGGTCCGCAACCAAACGGGTCTTCTGTGCGGAGATGTGAACCCCACGGATAATGGCAGTAGTTTCCATCGCTTACCTCTTCGCCTTCTTGTCCGCGGCGTGACCCTTGAACGTACGGGTCAGCGCGAACTCGCCCAGCTTGTGACCGACCATGTTCTCGTTGATGTACACGGGAACATGCTGCTTGCCGTTGTGCACAGCGATCGTCAGACCGATGAACTCGGGCAGGATCGTGGAACGACGCGACCAGGTCTTGATCGGCTTCTTGTCTTTGCCCGCGACGGCCGTGTCCACCTTTTTGATCAGGTGAGCATCGACAAACGGGCCTTTCTTGATCGAACGTGACATAGTGTTCGCCTCTTACTTGCGCTTGCGCCGTTGGACGATCATATTGTTCGTCCGCTTGTTGCGACGGGTCTTGTAACCCTTCGACGGAGTGCCCCACGGGCTGACCGGCTCGCGTGCTTCACCGGTACGGCCTTCACCGCCACCGTGCGGGTGATCCACCGGGTTCATGGCAACGCCACGAACGGTCGGGCGGACACCGCGCCAACGCATTGCACCGGCCTTGCCGATTTGGCGCAGGCTGTGTTCTTCGTTACCGACTTCACCGATGGTGGCGCGGCATTCGATGTGCACACGGCGGACTTCACCCGAGCGCAGACGCACCTGAGCGTAGATGCCTTCGCGAGCCAGCAGGACGGCGGAAGCGCCGGCCGAGCGGACCATCTGGGCACCCTTGCCGGGGAGCATTTCGACGCAGTGGATCGTCGTACCGACCGGGATATTGCGGATCGGCAGCGTGTTGCCAGCGCGGATCGGAGCATCGGTGCCCGACAGCACGGTTGCACCGACTTCCAGGCCACGGGGAGCGATGATGTAACGACGTTCGCCGTCGGCGTAGCACAGCAGAGCGATGTGCGCCGTACGGTTGGGGTCATATTCCAGACGCTCGACCTTTGCCGGGATGCCGTCCTTATCGCGACGGAAGTCGACGATACGGTAGTGCTGCTTGTGACCACCGCCACGATGACGGATCGTGATGTGACCGTTGTTGTTACGGCCAGAACCACGGGTCTTCTTTTCGAGCAGCGGCGCGTAGGGCTCACCCTTGTGCAGGTTCGGGCTGACAACCTTCACCATGCCACGGCGGCCAGCCGAAGTCGGCTTAACTTTTACGAGGGCCATTTACTTCACCTCCGCAAAGTCGATTTCCTGGCCGTCCTTGAGCGAGACGTAGGCCTTGCGCTCATTGCGGCGGCGGCCAACGAATCGGCCAAAGCGCTTGACTTTGCCCTTACGGTTGAGGACCTGCACGGACTCGACCTGCACCTTGAAGAGCAGTTCGACGGCAGCCTTGATTTCCGGCTTGGTAGCGTCAGCCACGACACGGAAAGCGACTTGCTGATTCTTCTCAGCGACGAACGTGGCCTTTTCGGTCACGATCGGAGCCAGAATGACTTGCATCAAGCGTTCAGCGTTCATCCCAGCATCTCCTCGAGTTGAGCGATGGCCGGCTTGGTGATCAGCACTTTCTTGTAGTGGACCAGCGACAACGGATCGGCATAACGGGGCTCGACAACGGCAACGTGCGGCAGGTTGCGGGTGGCGAGGTAAACATTTTCATCGACGCTGTCGGTGATGATCAGGACCGAGTCCAGGCCCAGGCTCTTCAGCTTTGCAGCGGCTGCCTTGGTCTTGGGCGATTCCAGATCAAACGATTCAACGACGGCGATGCGGTCTTCGCGAGCGAGCTGCGACAGGATCGAACGGATCCCGGCGCGGTACATCTTCTTGTTGACCTTCTGGCTGAAGTTCTCTTCGGGCGAGTTCGGGAAAGTCCGACCACCGCCACGCCACAGCGGCGACGAAGTCATACCGGCGCGAGCGCGGCCGGTACCCTTTTGACGCCAGGGCTTCTTGGTGGAGTGCTTGACTTCCGTACGGTCCTTCTGAGCACGATTGCCGGAGCGCGCGTTGGCTTGGAAAGCCACGACGATCTGGTGAATCAGCGCTTCGTTGAAGTCACGGCCGAAGATCGTGTCGGGCGCGCTGAACGTAGCAGCGGCCTGACCTTGGTCGTTCAGGAGCTTGAGATCCATTTACTTACGCTCCCTTCTTGGCCGGGGCCTTGATGGCCGGGCGCACAACGATGTCGGCGCCAGCGTGGCCGGGGACAGCGCCCTTGACCAGCAGCAGGCCGCGCTCAACGTCAACGCGAACGACGTCGAGGTTTTGAACGGTGCGGGTGACGTCACCCAGGTGACCAGCCATGCGCTTACCCGGGAAAATACGACCCGGATCCTGAGCTTGACCAATCGAGCCGGGAA
Source organism: Achromobacter sp. JD417 (assembly GCF_041879325.1). Lineage (NCBI taxonomy): Bacteria > Pseudomonadati > Pseudomonadota > Betaproteobacteria > Burkholderiales > Alcaligenaceae > Achromobacter > Achromobacter sp. JD417. Next base: position 6,142,187 of record NZ_CP087159.1, read on the forward strand.
CGCGGTGCGAACGGGAGTTACCGTGCGACGCGCGCTGCGAACCGAAGTTGTGACGCTTGATGGTACCGGCAAAGCCCTTACCAATGGTCGTGCCCGTGACGTCGACCTGTTGGCCGGCTTCGAACACGGATTCCACGGCGATCACGGAACCGGCCGAAAATTCAGCGGCGCGAGCGGGATCAAGGCGGAATTCTTTGAGGATGCTACCGGCTTCAGCGCCGGCTTTGGCGTAGTGGCCCGTTTGCGGCTGAGCCACACGCGAGGCACGACGAGTGCCATAAGCCACCTGGATAGCGGCGTAGCCGTCGGTTTCCAGCGACTTAACTTGGGTCACGCGGTTGTTGGACACGTCCAGCACGGTCACCGGGATGGATTCACCTTCCTCGGTAAAAATGCGGGTCATGCCGACCTTGCGACCCACCAGCCCCAGCCGGTGAGCGGCGGGCGTGGGTGTCGAATTCGACATCGTTTTCTCCATTCCCGACTGCGATTGGTCGGGGCTAATCAGGCAAAAGGTAACGGCCTTTGCCCTACGACTATGTTCAACCTGGACTTGGCGCGCCGTCCTCGAACTGCAGGGCGGTTTTCGCTTCATCCATAGTTAGACTTGCCACAAAATGGCAAGCTTCGCATATTAGCATGTTTTTTCTAAGCGGCACAAGCACTTAGCGGATTCAAGGCAAGCGGCAGTGGGCATTTTTGCCACGGTTTGCGCGCCCGGATCTGCGGCCAGGTACGCGCATGGCCTGAGGGCGCACATTGCACGAGAGTGAGCGCCTGCTCACGACTGCCACAGCAGCCGCAAAACAAAATGGCCGCAATCCCGAGGGAGTGCGGCCATTCTTGACGAACCTGCCGGCGAAGGTAGCAGGCTCGGAGCGTCTTACTGCAACGCGATTTCGACGTCGACGCCGGCCGGCAGGTCCAGACGCATCAGGGCGTCAACGGTCTTGTCGGTGGGATCAACGATGTCCATCAGGCGCTGATGGGTACGGATTTCGAACTGGTCACGCGACGTCTTGTTGACGTGCGGCGAACGCAGGACGTCATAGCGACGGATACGCGTGGGCAGCGGCACCGGACCGCGGACGACAGCGCCCGTGCGCTTGGCGGTGTCGACGATTTCGGCGGCCGATTGATCGATCAGCTTGTAATCGAAGGCTTTCAAGCGGATGCGGATCTTTTGGTTTTTCATGGCGTTTCCTAAAGAACGAGATGCGAGGGCGGGATCACGCCCTCGCTGGTTGGGTGCTGCTTAGTAGATCCGAATTACTTCAGGATCTTGGCGACGACGCCGGCGCCGACGGTACGACCGCCTTCACGGATGGCGAAACGCAGACCTTCTTCCATGGCGATCGGGGCCAGCAGCTTGACGGTCATCGTCACGTTGTCGCCCGGCAGAACCATTTCCTTGTCGGCCGGCAGGTCGATCGTGCCGGTCACGTCCGTCGTGCGGAAGTAGAACTGGGGACGATAGCCGTTGAAGAACGGGGTGTGGCGGCCGCCTTCTTCCTTGGACAGGATGTACACCTCGGACGTGAAGTCCGTGTGCGGGGTGATCGAGCCCGGCTTGGCCAGAACTTGGCCGCGCTGGACGTCTTCACGCTTGGTGCCGCGCAGCAGGATGCCCACGTTGTCGCCAGCTTGACCTTGGTCCAGCAGCTTGCGGAACATTTCCACGCCCGTGCAGGTCGTCTTGACCGTCGGAACGATACCGACGATTTCGATTTCTTCGCCGACCTTGATGATGCCGCGTTCGATACGGCCGGTCACCACGGTGCCGCGACCCGAGATCGAGAACACGTCTTCAACCGGCATCAGGAACGCGCCGTCGATGGCACGCTCAGGCGTCGGGATGTACGAATCCAGCGCAGCAGCCAGCGACAGGATGGCCTGTTCGCCCAGTTCGCCCTTGTCGCCTTCCAGCGCCAGCTTGGCCGAACCCTTGACGATCGGGGTGTCGTCGCCCGGGAAGTCGTACTTGGACAGCAGTTCGCGAACTTCCATTTCCACCAGCTCGAGCAGCTCGGCGTCGTCAACCATGTCAGCCTTGTTCAGGAAGACGATGATGTACGGCACGCCAACCTGGCGGCTCAGCAGGATGTGCTCGCGCGTTTGCGGCATGGGGCCGTCAGCGGCCGACACGACCAGGATCGCGCCGTCCATCTGGGCAGCGCCCGTGATCATGTTCTTGACGTAGTCGGCGTGGCCCGGGCAGTCAACGTGCGCGTAGTGACGCGTTTCCGTTTCGTACTCGACGTGAGCCGTGTTGATGGTAATGCCGCGTGCCTTTTCTTCAGGAGCTGCATCGATCTGGTCGTAGCCCTTGGCTTCGCCGCCGAACTTGGTCGACAGAACGGTCGTGATCGCCGCCGTCAACGTCGTTTTGCCGTGGTCAACGTGACCAATCGTACCCACGTTCACGTGCGGCTTGGTACGTTCAAACTTGCCTTTTGCCATGATCTCTATCCTTTGACTTTCAAGGAAACTTGATATCTGCCGGGGCCGTCCGGTTGGACGGACCCGGCAAGGGTTATTTACTTGGCCCGAGCGGCGATGACTTCGTCAGCGACGTTCTTGGGGGCCTCGGAGTAATGCTTGAATTCCATCGTGTACGTGGCACGGCCTTGCGTCAGCGAACGCAGGTTCGTGGCGTAACCGAACATCTCGGCCAGGGGCACTTCGGCCTTGATGGTCTTGCCACCGCCGACCATGTCATCCATGCCTTGGACCATGCCGCGACGCGAGGACAGATCGCCCATCACGGTGCCAGCGTAGTCTTCCGGCGTTTCGACTTCGACGGCCATCATCGGTTCCAGCAGCACGGGGCTAGCCTTGCGCATGCCTTCCTTGAATGCCATCGAACCGGCCATCTTGAACGCGTTTTCGTTCGAGTCCACATCGTGGTACGAACCGAAGAACAGGGTGACCTTGACGTCCACGACCGGGTAGCCGGCCAGGATGCCCGAAGGCAGCGTTTCCTGGATGCCCTTGTCCACCGCGGGGATGTATTCGCGAGGAACCACACCGCCCTTGATGGCGTCGACGAATTCGTAGCCACCGCCAGGAGCGAGGGGCTCGACCTTCAGGACCACGTGACCGTACTGGCCGCGACCGCCCGACTGCTTGACGAACTTGCCTTCGACTTCTTCGCAGACCTTGCGGATCGTTTCGCGGTAGGCCACCTGCGGCTTGCCGACGTTGGCTTCCACGCCGAATTCGCGCTTCATGCGGTCGACCAGAATTTCCAGGTGCAGCTCGCCCATGCCGGAAATGATGGTTTGGCCGGATTCTTCGTCGCTGCGCACGCGGAACGACGGATCTTCCTGAGCCAGACGCGACAGCGCCAGACCCATCTTTTCCTGGTCAGCCTTCGACTTCGGCTCGACGGCCTGCGAAATCACGGGCTCCGGGAAAATCATGCGTTCGAGCAGGATGTGGGAGTCGATGTCGCACAGCGTTTCGCCGGTGGTCACGTCCTTCAGGCCGACCACGGCGGCGATGTCGCCCGCCAACACTTCCTTGATTTCTTCGCGGTTGTTCGCGTGCATCTGCAGAATGCGGCCGATACGTTCCTTCTTGCCCTTGATGGGGTTGTAGACCGTGTCGCCCGACTTCAGGACGCCCGAGTACACACGCACGAAGGTCAATTGACCCACGAACGGATCGCTCATCAGCTTGAATGCCAGGGCCGAGAACTTCTCGGAGTCGTCGGCATTGCGCTGGATGGCGTTGCCATCGTCGTCCTGACCGTCGACCGGGGGAATGTCCACGGGCGAAGGCAGGTAGTCGATGACCGCGTCCAGCATGCGCTGCACGCCCTTGTTCTTGAAGGCGGTGCCGCACAGCATCGGCTGGATTTCGCCAGCGATGGTGCGTTGACGGATGGCCAGGTTGATTTCGGCTTCTTCCAAGGAACCCGTTTCCAGGTACTTGTTCATCAGCTCTTCCGACGACTCGGCAGCAGCCTCAACCAGCTTTTCGCGCCATTCGTTCGCCAGACCTTCCAGCTCGGCCGGAACGTCCTTGTAGTCGAACTTGGTGCCTTGGCTGGCTTCGTCCCAAATGATCGCCTTCATCTTGACCAGGTCGACCACGCCTTGGAACGTGTCTTCGGCGCCGATGGGAATGACGATCGGCACGGGATTGGCGCGCAGGCGGTTCTTCAGTTGGTCATAGACCTTGAAGAAGTTGGCGCCGGTGCGGTCCATCTTGTTGACGAAGGCCAGACGCGGCACGCCGTACTTGTTGGCTTGGCGCCACACGGTTTCGGACTGGGGCTGAACACCGCCCACCGCGCAGTAGACCATGCAAGCACCGTCCAGGACGCGCATGGAACGTTCCACCTCGATGGTGAAGTCCACGTGTCCCGGGGTGTCGATGATGTTGATGCGGTGCTCGGGGTAGTTGCCGGCCATGCCACGCCAAAACGCCGTCGTAGCAGCCGACGTAATGGTGATGCCACGCTCTTGCTCTTGCTCCATCCAGTCCATGGTGGCTGCGCCATCATGCACTTCGCCAATCTTGTGATTGACGCCGGTGTAGAACAGGATACGTTCGGTCGTGGTGGTCTTCCCTGCATCGATGTGCGCAGAGATACCAATGTTGCGATAGCGCTCGATCGGGGTTTTGCGGGCCATGGTGGATTAATCCTTAAATTACCAGCGGAAATGGCTGAAGGCCTTGTTGGCCTCTGCCATCTTGTGCGTGTCTTCGCGCTTCTTCATCGCGGCGCCACGACCTTCGGAGGCGTCGATCAGTTCGCCAGCAAGACGCAGATCCATCGACTTCTCGCCACGCTTCTTGGCGGCTTCACGGAGCCAACGCATAGCCAGGGCCAGGCGGCGCACGGGGCGCACTTCAACCGGCACTTGGTAGTTGGCACCGCCAACGCGGCGGCTCTTCACTTCGACGATCGGCTTGATGTTGTTGATCGCCAGGCTGAACACCTCGATCGGCTCCTTGCCGGTCTTGGTGGCGACTTGCTCGAGGGCGCCGTAAACGATGCGCTCGGCGACGGCCTTCTTGCCGTCCAGCATGACGACGTTCATGAACTTGGCGAGCTCGACGCTGCCGAACTTGGGATCGGGCAGAATCTCGCGCTTGGGTACTTCGCGACGACGGGGCATTGTTGCTTCCTTGTGTCTGTTCAGTTGAACCGTGTTTCATTACACGGCCATGGCCGCCCATTGGGACGACCCCTTACGTGCCGCGCACCTTCCCATCATCTGGATGGCGCGGTCGCACTTCCCGGGTGACGGACTTCCGTCACGTGGGGGTACTGCTGACTTGTAATTAAGCCTTCTTCGGGCGCTTGGCGCCGTACTTCGAGCGGGCTTGCTTACGGTCCTTGACGCCTTGCAGGTCAAGGGAACCGCGCACGATGTGGTAACGCACACCGGGCAAGTCCTTCACACGGCCGCCACGCACCAGAACCACCGAGTGCTCTTGCAGGTTGTGGCCTTCACCGCCGATGTACGAAATGACTTCGTAACCGTTGGTCAGACGCACTTTGGCAACCTTACGCAGAGCGGAGTTCGGCTTCTTGGGGGTGGTGGTGTACACGCGGGTGCACACGCCGCGGCGTTGCGGGCAGTTTTCGAGCGCGGGGCTCTTGCTTTTGATGATGCTGACTTCGCGCGGCTTGCGCACGAGTTGGCTAATGGTAGGCATGACCTTTGAAATCCCTTTTACGTACCACTGGTAAGTACTTACGTACTCGTCTCCTGGAGCGGGTGAGCTTTCGGAGAAGGCAGTTCGCGCAAAACCGCCTCAAACGTTCAAATACGTAAAAGAGCGGGCTTGCCAACAAACCATGACAAACGCACAAAATCGGGGGCAGCCAGAAAAACAGTTGCTACTAGCTGGAGCAAGGACAAAAGGCTCGTGACGCACCTTCGACCATGACCCTGAACTGTCTGCCTGAGCGTGCTGATTTTGCGCGCGAAATAAAGCAGTAAGCCCTTTAGCATAACTGAGATGAAGGGCTACTGTCAAAGTTTTTTGTAAGTGTCGCCAAGCCGCGCGTTGCCGGCAAAAGCCGGGCAGTTGGCTGCGGCTGACGAAAAATGGGGCCATGTAAGGGGCAAACCCCAGGGACAAAGCCGGCCGACAAAGGCGGCTGGCGGACCCAGCGGCCAAATCCGGTGCTTGATACCGCAGTGCTCGCGGACCGGGCTGCGAGCAATTCCTGCCCCACGTTCTGGATTGGAGGAGTGTACCCCCTTGCGCGCTCAGCGATCAGTAAATAGATAGCCGCTGCCGTAGACGGTGCGGATCGGCAACACCACGCCGGCGTGCTCGGCCTTGCGCCGCAATCGGCTGACGATGACGTCGATGCTGCGCGCGCTGCTGGCGCGCGCTCCGCCCCCTTCCGCCTGCAATTCGCTGCCCAGCACGTCGCGGCCCACGGCCTTGCCGGCCACGTTCAGCAAAGCCCGCACGATGAGACGTTCGTTGGCAGACAGGGATAGCGTCACGCCAGTCGGCGCCACCAGCGTCCAACCCTGGTCGCGCAGCTCCCATTGCCCGCTGCCCGTCTCGCGCGCGTCGGCCGGCTCAGCGTTGGCGGGCAGCCGGCGCGCAAGGGCGAGAAGGATGCAGACGAGTTCGCGTGGATCCTGGGGGTCTGGCAGACACGCATCGGCGCCGCTCTGAAGACAGCGCAGGCGGTTATCCACGGACATGTTCTTGCCGACGACCACGATGCCTAGCGGCGCGGAGCCATGCAAGCGGGCGACAAGGGCGTAGCCGATTTCACCTGATGCGCCGATGTCCAGGACCACGGCGTCGAAATGCCCGCCGCTGAGCAGGCCGAACAATTCCAGCGTAGTGGAGCAGCCGCGGGCCGAGATGCCGGCCTGCAGCAGCGTGGATACGGACGAACCCCGTACGGCCTCGTCCGGAGACATCACAAGTATGCGCAATTGATTCATATCTGTCCCGATCTGCGTTCCCTCCCCTTGCACCGCCTGCTGTGTCGCGGCTGGTGACATCGTTGGAACAGTGTGGCGCTCGTTAACGCAACAACTCCAGTCAAGATTCGTCAACTTTGCAATGTTTGACAGTTCTTGCCATAACGTAGCCGCGGAAGGGTTTTCCCGAGTTATCATTCGTTTACATAAATCCGCCCCCCTTCGTTTTGCTAGGTCGCCACACGCGCGCCTGCGCAGCCAACTTTCGCGAGAACTCGTCTAATGAAAATCGCGTCGCTGGAAGACGACCTGGATCAGGCTCGGCGCATCCAGCAGGTTCTGACCGCCGCCGGCTATGCTTGCACCAGTTACCACCAAAGCCGCGATCTGCTCGCGGCTTTGCGTACCGAAGCGTTCGACCTGGTGCTGCTGGACTGGCACCTGCCCGATATCGACGGCGACGACGTGGTCCGCTGGTTGCGCACCCATATCGGCGCGCGCATCCCTGTGATTTTCCTGACCAACCGATCGGCCGAAGATGACTTGGTCGAGGGCTTGCGCGCGGGCGCGGACGACTACATCGTCAAACCGATGCGTCCCCTGGAACTTCTGGCCCGGGTCGCGGCGCTGCTGCGCCGCAGCCAGATCGCCGAGCCCGTGGACCAGACCATCGAAGTCGCGCGATACCGTGTCGATCCCGCCGCACGCGTCATTACGCTGGACGACGTGGCCATTACGCTGGCGCCGAAGGAATTCGAACTGGCGCTGCTGTTCTTTCGCAACATTGGGCGGCTGATGTCGCGCGATGTGCTGGCCGAGTGCGTCTGGAACCGGGAAATCCCCGCCACCTCGCGCACGCTGGACACCCACCTGTCGAACATCCGGCAAAAGCTCCAGCTTCGTCCGCAGCACGGTGTGCGGCTGACCTCCTCTTATGCACTTGGCTACCGGCTTGAACTGGTCAGCCCGACCGACGACGGCCAGACCCTTTCGCTGTAGCTGCGTTGCCCGACTCCCTGGAGAATCGTTTGCCATGAGCCGCTTCCGCGCGCTTTGTTTGCTTGTCCTGGTTTCCTGCATCACGCTCACCGCCCCCGCGCGCGGTCAGCCAGCGGGCGCATTGGGCGACGACTTCATCCACCGGGTCCGTCCCGGCGATACGCTGATTGATTTGGCCTCGCGGTACACGCGCAGCCCGGCCAACTGGAACCGGCTGCAGACGCTGAACAAGATCGTCACGCCCGAAACACTGCCCATCGGGTTGGAGTTGCATATCCCGCTTGCCATGATTCCCGTGCGCGACGCGCAGGCGCAGGTGGTGCACGTGAGCGGCCGCGCAGTCCTGAATGGCAAGCCCGTGCAGCCCGGCACGCCCGTGACCGAAGGCAGCACGCTGGAGACCGCCCCCGACGGCTTCGTCACGCTTCAACTTGCCGACGGATCCCGCCTCACGCTGCCGTCCAGCGGCGCCGTGGACCTTACCCGCCTGCGGCAGTTCGAGGGCACCGCGCTGACGGATTCGGTGATCAACGTGCGCCGCGGCAGCGTGGAATCCAGCGTCGCGCCCGCGGGTCAGGGCGTGGGCCGTTTCGAGATCCGCACGCCGGTTGCGGTGACGGGTGTGCGCGGAACGCGCTTTCGCGTGCAGCGCAGCGCGCAGGGCGTGCATAGCGAAGTTTTGCAAGGCAGTGTGCGCCTGCAGGCGCAGGCGCCCGGCGACGCGCCCGCCAAACCGGTCGCGGTGGCGCAAGGGTTCGGCGCCGCGGTGGGCGCCGACGGCGCCATGTCGGGCGTACGTCCGCTGCTGGCTGCGCCGCAATTGGGCGAGCCGGTTCGCGCAGGCGGCACGTGGTCGATCCCCTTCGCCCCCGTCGAAGGCGCGCAAAGCTATCTGGTGCGCGTCTCGCGCGATGCCGAAGGCCTGCTGCCCGTTTCTTCCGCCAGCTTTCCGACCCCCGACATCCGCTTTTCCGCCCCCGGCCCCGGCACGTTCTACGTATCGGTGCGCGCCGTCGATGCCATCGGCCTTCACGGAACGGATTCGGTGCAGTCGTTCGAGGGCGCGAACATGCTGATGACGTCGTACGGGCTTGGCGTGGCGAGCGGCTCCGGCGGCCTTGTGACGCTGACCGCGTACTAAGGCACCCGCCATGCCCGACGCCGCCGACTCGCTCGACCGGTCCTGGCGGTCCGGCCTGTGGCTGACATTGGCGCTGGCGGCGCTGGCGGCGTTTCTGGGCGCGTTCAACGGCCTGGGCCGTCTGGACCAGGTCTTCTATGACCGCGCGGTCATGCTGACGGGCAGGCCCGCCGACCCGGATATCCTGATCGTGGCGATCGACGACGCCAGTATCGACGCGCTGGGCCGCTGGCCGTGGCGGCGCGCCATCCACGCCGCCCTGCTCGACCGGCTGACCGGCGCGCGCGCCGTGGGATTGGATCTCATCTTTGCGGAACCCGACAAGATCAATGCCGACGACGATGCAATTCTTGCAGACAGCATCCGTCGCAATGGGCATACCGTGCTGCCGGTGGTGCTGGACCGCCTGAAGAACCCGACGGCCATCGGATTGCCCATTGCGGAACTGGCGCAAGCGTCCGCCTCCACAGGCTTCATCAATGCGGTCATCGACCCGGACGGCGTCGTGCGCGAAGCCGCCCTCACCGCGCAGTTTGCCGGAGATCGCCGCAACCACCTGGCCATCTCGATGCTGGAAGTTGGCGGCCAAGCCGGCGAGGCGCAACGTCTGCTCAAGCGCGCCGATGCCGACGGCCGCATCCTGATTCCGTATGCGGGTCCTCCCGGCCATGTGCGGACGGTGTCGTACCTTTCGGTGCTGCGCGGCGACCTGCGGCCGGAAGACCTGCGCGGCAAATATGTGCTCGTGGGTGCGTGGGCCACCGGCCTGGGCGACGATTACCCGACGCCGGTGTCGCACGACGCCAACGGCATATCGGGCGTGGAGATCGTCGCCAACGTCCTGCAGGCCGCGCGCGACGACATCGCATTCCAGCGGCCGCCGGCTGCGTGGAGCGCGCTGTTCGCGGCGTTGCCGGTGTTGCTGGCCTGCCTGGCCTTGTGGCGCCTGGCGCCGAAAAAGGCGCTGCTCGTCACCCTTGCGCTGCTTGCCGTCATTCCCGCGGCAGCTTGGTTATTACTGGCCCACGCCTATCTGTGGTTCGCGCCCACCGCGGCGCTGGCGGGCGTGGCGCTGTGCTATCCGCTCTGGAGCTGGCGTAACCAGGAAGCCGCGCTGCGCTATATGGACACGGAGTTGCAGCGTTTGCGGCGCGAGTACCCGCCGATCCTGAACGAAGCCCGCGTGCAGCTTGCCAATCCCAGCGCCTCGCTGGAGAGCCGGGTGGGCGAACTTCGGCGCGCGCTGGCGCGGGTCCGCAACCTGCGGCGGTTCCTGGCTGACGGGCTCGACGGCATGCCCGATGCGACGCTGGTGTTCGACCAGGAAGGCCGCGTGCGATTTCGCAACCAGGCCGCCATCATGTTCTTCCAGCAACTTGGCGTTCGTCCGCCGCGCATCGGCCGGCCGGCGGCGCATCTGCTTGAACACACCCTTGCCGACGACGCTGCGCGGGCGCGCGTGGCCGACGCGCTGAGTGGCCGTCACCCGGCCGATGCGGCTTCGCCCTGGAGCGCCGACCTGGAAGTGCGCGACCGGGCTGGCCGCGACCTGATCCTGAAATGCGCCCCCATCCACACGGCCGAGGGCCAGTTCGCGGGCACGGTGGCCACGCTGACCGACATTTCCAACATCCGTCAGGCCGAGCGGCAGCGCGAAGAGACGTTGCGCTTCATCTCGCATGACATGCGCGCGCCGCAAAGCTCGATCCTCGCATTGGTGGAACTGGCGCAGGAAGGCGGGCAGCAGGAAGGACGGCACGACACGCTCGCGCGCATTGCGCTGCTGGCCAACCGCACGCTCAGGCTGGTCGACGACTTCGTGCATCTGACCCGCGCCGAATCGATGCCGATCAGCACCATCGAACTGGATCTGGGCGGGCTGCTGCAGGACGCCGTCGACGATCTCTGGCCGTCCGCCAGCAAGCGCGGCATCGCATTGGAAGCCAGCACGCCGCTACCGGTCGCCTACACGCGCGGCGAGCAGACACTGCTGATGCGCGCGCTGTGCAATCTGGTCGACAACGCCATCAAATACAGCGCGAGCGGCACGCGTGTCGATTGCAGCATCGATGAGCAGCACGGCTTCTGGTGCGTGCGCATCAAGGACCAGGGCCAGGGCATCGCGGCGCAGGACGTGGCCCGGCTGTTCGAGCCCTTTGCCCGTGTCGGCGCCGACAATCGCGACGACGTTGGCGGTGCGGGGCTGGGGCTGGCATTCGTGCATACCGTGGCCGGACGGCACGGCGGGCGAATCGAAGTGCAGAGCGAGCTCGGCGCAGGCTCCGAATTCATCCTGCACCTGCCAAAGGTGTAGGTCGCGATCCTATTGGAAGGTGTGCGAGATGACCGCGGGCTTGCCCGGCCTGACCTCGAGCGTCATGCGAAAGGGCGGCAGGTCTGCGTTGCGCACGACCACCTGATACTTGCCCGGAATCAGCTTGAGCTCCTTGACGGGCGGACTGATTCCCCGCGCCACGCCGTTGATCCAGACTTCGCCCCAGGGGCGGATGTCCACCCGCACGGTGACCGGCACCGGTTTGGGCTTGGGCGCCTCTTCGGCAACCGAAGCTGACGGCGCGGTTTCCTGCGCCGTGGGCGCGGGCGGCGGCTCGGCGGCACTTGGCGAATCCGCCTGCGTGCGCGCAGACGGCGAACCCGGCCCGGCGGCCGGGACCGTCGCGGTTGCTTGGCCCCCAGCGGCGGCGCCGGCCGTCAAGGGCGGCAGGTCGGCGGGCGCTTGCGATACCGCCGGCGCGGGTTTTGGCGTGGGTGTGGGCGTGGGCGCGGACACTGGCGCGGCAGGCTGCGGCAAGGGATGCACGACGGGCGGATTAGGCTGTACGACTTCCGAGCGGGTAATCAGCGCATTGGGACTGCCCTTGCCCCAATGGAACCACGCATAGATGCCCGCGCCGATCAACGCGAGGATCAGCAGCCAGAACAGCAGCGGACCGCGTCGGCGGGCGGGCTCGCGCCGTTGCGCGAAACCGGCCACGGGAGGCGGCTTGGCCGTCTCTACCGATTCGTCTTCCGGCTCGGCCGGTTCGTCGTAGGCGGCGACGCCAAGCAGGCTGGCCAGCTCCGCCAACGACTGCGGGCGAGCCCTGGTGTCCATCGCCAGGCCGGCATCGATGACCCGCAGGAAGTCCTGTCCGTACTTGGGCAGTCCCATGTCGGCCAGCGCTTCGTATTCGTCGTGGGCGCGGCGCTCGGGCGCCGGCGGCGGCCGGCTGCCGATCACCAGCGCGTACGCCACGGCGCACAAGGAATAGATGTCGGTCCAAGGTCCGCGCGGCCATTCCACGGAATCCGTGTACAGCTCGAACGGCGCGAAGCCCGCTGCCGGCGTCCTGCTTGCCCGGCGCGAGCGCGCCACCACCAGTTCGGGCAGCAGATGCGCCCGCGCGCCTTCATCCATGCCCACGGTTTCGAGCGAGATGTCGCCGCAGATTTCCCCTTGCGCATGCAAAGCGATAAGCGAAGGCAGAAGGTCGGACAGGAGCCGCTTGATGCGCGATTCCGGCACCCCGCCCGCTGCGCTGGCAGCAATGGCGCTCAATGGGCGAAGCGCCAACGGCGCAGCGCCTGAAAAGGGGCCACGCGGCGTCAACAAGCCGGCGGGTGTAGACATCATCGAAGCTGCGCAGACGCGCCAATAACAGGTTCAGGGGCTATTTAGGCGGAATATTATCCAATCCGCAACGGCAGGACATTGCCGAAAATGTCCGAGCGCATCAGGCTGTGGCACGATAGCGTACCGCGTCACCATCCTACATCTTTGGAAGCCATGAAAATTCGCATCCTGAGCAGTCTGCTTGGCGTATCGGCCCTGTTGGCCGGTTGCACGGGCATCTCCAAATTGCAACCCGAGAGCCCTCCAACGGCCGAAGCCCTGGCCGAGCTGCAGCAGGTGCGCGACCAGTACAGCGCCGGGCGCTACGGAGAAGTCATCCGCGGCGTCGCCCGTTCCGACACCCTGGCCACCTCATCCAAAGCGGTACGCATCGAGGCCTACAAGCTTCAGGCGTTCAGCTACTGCGTCACGCGCTATACGCAGCTCTGCGAGGACAGTTTCGCGCGCATCCTGGTCCTGGATCCGGCCTTCGAACTGGCGCCCAACGAAGCTGGCCATCCCGTCTGGGGACCGGCCTTCCAGCGCGCCCGCGCCCAGACGGCCAAATAGTCCTGCCGCACCCTTTCTTTCGCAAGTAAAAAGGCCGCTGATTCTCATCAGCGGCCTTTTGATTTTCAGGCTTGCCCGCGAACCTCGCGGGGCAAGCCTGCCGGAGACTTCCGCTTATTCGGCGGAATCCTCGGTACCCACGTCGGAAGCAGGCGTCTCGGCGTCCGAACCCACCGTGACCGGCGCGTCCTCGAACGGGTTGGCCTGCTGGCGGGCGGCTTCGCGTTCCGCGGCCTCCAGCTGTTCCTTGTCGCGGCGTGCGTGGTGGTAAGCCAGGCCGGTACCCGCCGGGATGAGGCGGCCGACGATGACGTTTTCCTTCAAGCCGCGCAGGTCGTCGCGCTTGCCCATGATGGCAGCTTCGGTCAGGACCCGGGTGGTTTCCTGGAACGAGGCGGCCGAGATGAACGAGTCGGTCGACAGCGAGGCCTTCGTGATACCCAGCAGCACGTTGTCGTACGTGGCCGGACGCAGGTCGGCAGCCGTGACGCGGTCGTTCTCGTTCAGCAGCTCGGAGCGCTCGACCTGCTCGCCCGGGATGAACTCGGTATCGCCCGCATCGACGATGTTCACACGGCGCAGCATCTGACGAACAATCACTTCGATGTGCTTGTCGTTGATCTTCACGCCCTGCAGACGGTAAACGTCCTGCACTTCGTCGACGATGTACGTCGCCAGTTTCTCGATGCCTTGCAGGCGCAGGATGTCGTGGGGATCGGCCGGGCCGTCCACGATCATTTCGCCCTTGTTCACCACCTGGCCGTCGTGCACCAGAACCTGCTTTTCCTTCGGAATCAGGAACTCGTGGCTCACGCCTTCCAGGTCGGTGATGACCAGACGCTGCTTGCCCTTGGTGTCCTTGCCGAACGAAACCGTACCGGTGACGTCGGCGAGCATGCCGGCGTCCTTCGGCGAACGGGCTTCGAACAGTTCGGCCACACGCGGCAGACCGCCGGTAATGTCGCGGGTCTTTTGCGATTCTTGCGGAATACGCGCCAGAACTTCACCCACGGCAACCTGCTGGCCGTCGCGCACCGTGATCAGCGCGCCCACCGGGAACGAGATGTTCACCGAGTGATCGGTGCCGGCGATCTTGACGTCTTCGCCGTTCTCGTTGACCAGCTTGATCTGCGGACGCATGACGATCTTGCCGCCACGGGTCTTGGGCGTGATGACGACGAGCGTCGACAGGCCGGTGACTTCGTCCACCTGCTTGGCAACGGTCACGCCTTCTTCGATGTTCTCGAAGCGGACGGCGCCGCCGTATTCCGACACGATCGGACGGGTCAGCGGATCCCACGTCGCCAAACGCGCGCCGGCCTTCACGGCCTCGCCATCGCCCACCAGCACGGTCGCGCCGTACGGGATCTTGTGGCGTTCGCGTTCGCGGCCGTTGTCGTCGAAGATCGCCAGTTCGCCCGAGCGCGAGATCGCGACACGTTCGCCCTTGGCGTTCGTGACGTAACGCATCGTGCTGGCAAAGCCGACCGTACCGGTCGACTTCGTTTCCACCGCGCTGGCCAGCGCCGAACGCGACGCCGCACCACCGATGTGGAACGTACGCATCGTGAGCTGCGTGCCCGGTTCACCGATGGACTGCGCCGCGATGACGCCGACGGCCTCGCCCTGGTTGACGGACGAACCGCGGCCCAGGTCACGGCCATAGCAATGCGCGCACAGACCATGACGCGTTTCGCAGGTCAGCGGCGTGCGGACCTTGACTTCGTCCACGCCGATGCGGTCGATGGTGTCGACCAGATCTTCGTCCAGCAGGGTGCCGGCGACGATGGCCGTTTCCTGCGTGTCCGGATTGACGATGTCCACAGCAGCCACGCGGCCCAGGATACGGTCGCGCAACGGTTCGATGACTTCACCGCCTTCGACCAGGGCCTTCATGTTGTAGCCCTGCGAAGTGCCGCAGTCGTCTTCCGTAATGACCAGATCCTGCGTCACGTCGACCAGACGGCGGGTCAGGTAACCCGAGTTCGCGGTCTTCAGTGCCGTGTCGGCCAGACCCTTACGCGCACCGTGAGTGGAGATGAAGTACTGGAGTACGTTCAGGCCTTCACGGAAGTTCGCGGTAATGGGCGTTTCGATAATCGAGCCGTCCGGCTTGGCCATCAGGCCGCGCATGCCGGCCAGCTGGCGGATCTGGGCGGCCGAACCGCGGGCGCCCGAGTCAGCCATCATGTAGATGGAGTTGAACGATTCCTGGCGCACTTCCTCGCCGTGACGGTTGGTCACGGGCTCGGTGGCCAGTTGTTCCATCATCGCCTTGCCGACCTTGTCGCCAGCCTTGCCCCAGATGTCCACAACGTTGTTGTAGCGCTCTTGGGACGTGACCAGACCCGACGAGTACTGCTTGTCGATTTCCTTCACTTCGCGGCTGGCTTCGGCCAGGATGCCTTCCTTGGCGGTCGGGATCAACATGTCGCCCATGGCGATCGAGATACCGCCGCGCGTGGCCAGGCGGAAGCCCGACTGCATCAGCTTGTCGGCGAAGATCACCGTGTCGCGCAGGCCGCAGCGGCGGAACGACTGGTTGATCAGACGCGAGATTTCCTTCTTCTTCAGCGCCTTGTTCAGGACGGTGAAGGGCAGGCCCTTGGGCAGGATCTCGGACAGCAGCGCACGGCCGACCGTCGTCTCGTGACGGCGGATGACCGGTTGCCATTCGCCGTTCTCGTCGCGCTCGTGTTCCTTCAGGCGCACGGTGATGCGGCTTTGCAGCTCGACTTCGTTGTTGTCGTAGGCGCGCTGGACTTCAGCGACGTCCATGAAGAAGATGCCTTCGCCACGGCCGTTGATGCGCTCGCGGGTCGTGTAGTACAGACCCAGCACGATGTCCTGCGACGGCACGATCGACGGTTCGCCGTTGGCGGGGAACAGCACGTTGTTCGAGGCCAGCATCAGCGTACGCGCTTCCAGCTGGGCTTCCAGCGACAGCGGCACGTGAACAGCCATCTGGTCACCGTCGAAGTCGGCGTTGAACGCCGCGCAAACCAGCGGGTGCAGCTGGATCGCCTTGCCTTCGATCAGCACCGGCTCGAACGCCTGGATGCCCAGACGGTGCAGCGTCGGCGCACGGTTCAGCATGACCGGGTGTTCGCGGATGACTTCTTCCAGGATGTCCCAGACCACCGGTTCCTGGCTTTCGACCAGTTTCTTGGCAGCCTTGATGGTCGTGGCCAGGCCCATCATCTCCAGACGATTGAAGATGAACGGCTTGAACAGTTCCAGGGCCATCAGCTTGGGCAGGCCGCACTGATGCAGCTTGAGCTGCGGACCCACCACGATGACCGAACGGCCCGAGTAGTCGACGCGCTTGCCCAGCAGGTTCTGACGGAAACGACCGCTCTTGCCCTTGATCATGTCGGCCAGCGACTTCAACTGGCGCTTGTTGGCGCCCGTCATGGCCTTGCCACGGCGGCCGTTGTCCAGCAGCGAGTCGACAGCTTCCTGCAGCATGCGCTTTTCGTTGCGCAGGATGATCTCAGGCGCCTTGAGCTCCAGAAGACGCTTCAGGCGGTTGTTGCGGTTGATGACGCGGCGGTACAGGTCGTTCAGGTCGGAGGTCGCGAAGCGGCCGCCGTCCAGCGGCACCAGCGGACGCAGGTCCGGCGGCAGCACGGGCAGCACTTCCATGACCATCCACTCGGCCTTGATGCCAGACTTCTGGAAGCCTTCCAGCACCTTCAGGCGCTTGGAGATCTTCTTGATCTTGGCTTCCGAGCTGGTGGCCTTCAGTTCGCCGCGCAGCGTTTCCACTTCGCGATCGATGTCGATGGTGCGCAGCAGTTCACGCACGGCTTCGGCGCCCATCAGGGCACGGAAGTCGTCGCCGTATTCCTCGGTCTTGGCCAGGAAATCGTCGTCCGACATGATCTGGCCGCGCTTGAGCGGCGTCATGCCGGGTTCGATCACGCACCAGGCTTCGAAGTACAGCACGCGTTCGATGTCGCGCAGGGTCATGTCGAGCACCATGCCCAGACGCGACGGCAGGCTCTTCAGGAACCAGATGTGCGCGACGGGGCTGGCCAGCTCGATGTGGCCCATGCGTTCACGGCGAACCTTGGCGACGGTGACTTCAACGCCGCACTTTTCGCAGATCACGCCACGATGCTTCAGGCGCTTGTACTTGCCGCACAGGCACTCGTAGTCCTTGATCGGGCCAAAGATCTTGGAGCAGAACAGACCGTCACGCTCAGGCTTGAACGTGCGGTAGTTGATGGTCTCGGGCTTGCGAACTTCGCCGTAGGACCACGAACGGATCTTCTCGGGCGAGGCGATGCCGATCTTGATGGCATCGAACTGCTCGTCTTGCGAGACTTGCTTAAAGAGGTCGAGTAGCGCTTTCATTAGTTACGCTCCAAATCCATGTCCAGGGCCAACGAGCGGATTTCCTTGACCAGAACGTTGAACGATTCCGGCATGCCGGCATCGATCACGTGGTCGCCCTTGACGATGTTCTCGTAAACCTTGGTACGACCGTTGATGTCGTCCGACTTCACCGTCAGCATTTCCTGCAGGGTGTAGGCGGCGCCGTATGCTTCCAGCGCCCACACTTCCATTTCCCCGAAACGCTGGCCGCCGAACTGCGCCTTGCCGCCCAGCGGCTGCTGCGTGACCAGCGAGTACGGGCCGGTGGAACGGGCGTGCATCTTGTCGTCGACCAAGTGGTGCAGCTTCAGGTAGTGCATGTAGCCGACCGTCACGGGGCGTTCGAACTGCTCGCCCGTGCGGCCGTCGAACAGCCATGCCTGCGTACGCGACGGCGTCAGCGCCATGCGTTCGGCGACGTCGTCCGGATAGGCCAATTCCAGCATCTTGGTGATTTCCTCTTCGGTCGCGCCGTCGAAGACGGGCGTCGCGAACGGCACGCCGTTCTTGAGGTTCTGGGCCATTTCCATGACTTCGTCATCGGTCAGCTCGTCGATGCGCGCGCCGGTGCCAGTCGTGTTGTAGACCTTGTCCAGGTAGGCGCGGACGTTCTTGACCTGCGCCGTGCGCTCGTCACGCAGCATGTCGGCGATGCGATGACCAACACCCTTGGCAGCCCAGCCCAAGTGAACTTCCAGCACCTGGCCGACGTTCATCCGCGAGGGCACGCCCAGCGGGTTCAGAACGATGTCGGCCGGCGTGCCGTCAGCCATGTGGGGCATGTCTTCCACCGGGGTGATGCGCGACACGACACCCTTGTTGCCGTGACGGCCTGCCATCTTGTCGCCAGGCTGCAGACGACGCTTCACGGCCAGGTAGACCTTGATCATCTTCAGCACGCCCGGGGGCAGCTCGTCGCCCTGCGTCAGCTTCTTGCGCTTCTCTTCGAAGGCCAGATCGAACTGGTGACGCTTCTGCTCGAGCGATTCCTTGGCCTGTTCCAGCACGACGGCGTGCGGCTCGTCGGCCAGACGGATGTCGAACCACTGCCAGCGATCCAGATCGGCCAGGTAGGCCTTGGTGATCGTCGCGCCCTTGGCCAGCTTGCGCGGGCCGCCGTTGACGGTCTTGTTGATCAGCATCTTTTCGATACGATCGAACTGGTCGTTTTCAACGATGCGCAGCTGGTCGTTCAGGTCCTGGCGATAGCGGCGCAGTTCATCGTCGATGATGGACTGGGCGCGCTTGTCGCGCACGATGCCTTCACGCGTGAACACCTGCACGTCGATCACGGTGCCGGTCATGCCCGAGGGCACGCGCAGCGAGGTGTCCTTAACGTCGGACGCCTTTTCACCGAAGATGGCGCGCAGCAGCTTCTCTTCCGGCGTCAGCTGGGTTTCGCCCTTGGGCGTGACCTTGCCGACCAGCACGTCGTCGGCGCTGACTTCGGCGCCGATGTAGGTGATGCCGGAATCGTCCAGACGGTTCAACTGCGTTTCAGCCAGGTTGCTGATGTCGCGGGTGATTTCTTCCGGTCCGAGCTTCGTATCGCGGGCGACAACGGTCAGTTCCTCGATGTGCACCGAGGTGTAGCGGTCATCCGCCACGACCTTTTCGGAGATCAGGATCGAGTCTTCGAAGTTGTAGCCGTTCCAGGGCATGAACGCGATCAGCATGTTCTGACCCAGGGCGAGTTCGCCCAGGTCGGTCGATGCGCCGTCAGCCAGCACGTCGCCCTTGGCAACGCGGTCGCCACGCTTGACGATCGGACGCTGGTTGATGTTCGTGTTCTGGTTGGAACGCGTGTACTTGATCAGGTTGTAGATGTCGACGCCCACTTCGCCGGCGACGTTTTCTTCGTCGTTCACGCGAATCACGACGCGCTCGGCGTCGACGTGGTCGACCAGACCGCCACGCAGCGCCTGCACGGTGGTGCCCGAGTCAACGGCCACGGTGCGCTCGATACCCGTACCCACGACCGGCTTTTCCGGACGCAGGCAAGGCACGGCCTGACGTTGCATGTTGGCGCCCATCAGTGCGCGGTTCGCGTCGTCGTGTTCCAGGAACGGAATCAGCGAGGCAGCAACCGACACGATCTGCGACGGGGCAACGTCCATGTAATGCACGTTGGCCGGGGCGGTCAGCATCGTTTCGCCAGCTTCACGGCAGGCGACCAGGTCGTCCACGAAACGGCCTTCTTCGTCGAGCGCGGCGTTGGCCTGCGCGATGACGTAGTGGCTTTCTTCGATGGCCGACAGGTAATCGATCTGCTCGCTGACGCGGCCGTCGATGATCTTGCGGTAAGGCGTTTCCAGGAAGCCGTACTCGTTCAAGCGAGCGTACAGCGCCATGGAGTTGATCAGACCGATGTTCGGGCCTTCCGGCGTTTCGATCGGGCAGACACGGCCGTAGTGGGTCGGGTGCACGTCGCGGACTTCAAAGCCGGCGCGCTCGCGGGTCAGACCGCCCGGGCCCAGTGCGGAAACACGACGCTTGTGCGTGATTTCCGACAGCGGGTTGGTCTGGTCCATGAACTGCGAGAGCTGGCTCGAACCGAAGAACTCCTTGATGGCAGCCGAGATCGGCTTGGAGTTGATCAGGTCGTGCGGCATCAGGTTTTCGGTCTCGGCCTGGCCCAGACGTTCCTTGACGGCGCGCTCGACGCGCACGAGGCCGGCGCGGAACTGGTTTTCGGCCAGTTCGCCCACGCAACGCACGCGGCGGTTACCCAAGTGATCGATGTCGTCGATCTGGCCACGGCCGTTACGCAGCTCAACCAGCACCTTGATGGTTTCAAGGATGTCTTCGTTGGTCAGCGTCATCGGGCCGGTGATGTCCTCACCACGGCCCAAACGGCTGTTGACCTTCATGCGGCCGACACGCGACAGGTCGTACGTCTCTTCGCTGTAGAACAGACGCTGGAACAGCGCTTCCACCGCTTCTTCGGTGGGCGGCTCGCCAGGACGCATCATGCGGTAGATGGCAACGCGAGCGGCCATCTGGTCGGCGGTTTCATCGGTGCGCAGCGTTTGCGAGATGTACGGACCGCGGTCCAGGTCGTTCGTGTAGAGCGCCTGGAACTCGTGCACGTTGGCGGCGCGCAAGGCGCCGAGCACGCTTTCCGTGATCTCGTCGTTGGCGTTGGCGATGACTTCGCCGGTATCTTCGTCAACGATGTTCTTGGCCAGCACGCGGCCGTACAGGAAATCTTCCGGCACGGAGATGCGCTGGATGCCGCCGGCAGCCAGGTCGCGCAGGTGCTTGGCGTTGATGCGCTTGTCCTTCTCGACGATCACCTTGCCCGAACGGTCGGCGATGTCGAAACGGGCCATTTCGCCCTTCCAACGCTCAGGCACGAATTCCATCATCGCGCCTTCGCTCTTCAGTTCGAAGTTGTCGAAGTCGAAGAAGTTGGCCAGGATGGTTTCCGGCGTCATGCCGATGGCCTTGCACAGGATCGTGACAGGCATCTTGCGGCGGCGGTCGACACGGAAGAACAGGACGTCCTTCGGGTCGAATTCGAAGTCCAGCCACGAGCCGCGGTAAGGAATCACGCGGGCCGAGAACAGGAGCTTGCCGGAGCTGTGCGTCTTGCCGCGGTCGTGTTCGAAGAACACGCCAGGCGAGCGGTGCAGCTGCGAAACGATGACACGCTCCGTGCCGTTGATGACGAAGGAACCCGTGCCCGTCATGAGCGGAATTTCGCCCATGTAGACTTCCTGTTCCTTCACTTCCTTCACGGTGGGCTTGCTGACTTCGCGGTCAAGCAGCACCAGGCGGACCTTGGCTCGCAGGGGCGAGGCATAGGTCAGGCCACGTTGCTGACATTCCTTGACATCGAACACCGGTTCGCCGAGCACATAGCTCACGAACTCCAAGCGCGCCATACCGTTGTGACTAACGATCGGAAAAATCGACGAGAACGCCGCCTGCAAACCGTCGGCTACGCGTTCGGACGGGGCGGTATCCGCCTGCAGGAAAGTTAGGTAGGATTGAAGCTGTGTCGCCAAAAGGAAAGGAACGTTTTGAACGTCTTCACGCTTGGCGAAGCTTTTGCGGATGCGCTTTTTTTCGGTGTACGAGTAAGGCATGAGCACTCCGACTCGAGGTTGCATGGGCCGTCAACCACGGCCCCAGGTGATACGACTCCAGGAAACCCCACTGAATGGGCATACCCCCAGTAGGGGTTTCCTGGAAACGCAAAAGCCCGGGGACTGCAAACTGTGCTGTCCCCGGGCAGTTGACGCAGGTCTTACTTGACTTCGACCTTGGCGCCAGCTTCTTCCAGCTTCTTCTTGGCGGCTTCGGCGTCAGCCTTGGCCACAGCTTCCTTGACGGGCTTCGGAGCGCCGTCGACCAGGTCCTTGGCTTCCTTCAGACCCAGACCGGTCAGCTCGCGCACGGCCTTGATGACGCTGACCTTGTTCGCGCCGGCTTCTTGCAGGACGACGGTGAACTCGGTTTGCTCTTCAGCAGCGGCAGCAGCGCCACCAGCGGCGGGAGCAGCGACAGCGACGGCAGCGGCAGCAGCCGACACGCCGAACTTCTCTTCCATTTCCTTGATCAGCTCGGACAGCTCGAGCACGGTCATGCCAGCGATGGCGTCAAGGATTTCAGCTTTGTTAAGTGCCATTTTTCAGAACTCCAAATATTTTGGTAATGCCAGGGTTTGGGTGTCGCTTCGTCGTTCAGCGAATTCCGGACAACAGGGCGATTAGGCCGCTGCCTTCTGGTCGCGCACGGCAGCGAGGCCACGGGCGAACTTGGTCGGAACTTCGTTGAGCGTACGCACGAATTGCGCGATGGGGGCTTGCATGGTGCCAAGCAGTTTCGACAGCAACTCTTCGCGCGAGGGCATGGTGGCCAGGGCCTTCACGCCTTCTTGGTTCAGCAAGTTGTTGGGCAGAGCGCCCGCCTTGATGACCAGCTTATCGTTGCTCTTCGCGAAACCAGCAATGACCTTGGCCGCCGCTACCGGATCAGTGCTGATGCCATAGATCAGCGGACCGGTCAGTTGCTCAGCCAACGGCTCGAAAGCCGTGCCAGCAACAGCACGACGGGCCAGCGAGTTCTTCAGAACACGCAGATACACGCCCGATTCACGCGCAGTTTTGCGCAGTACGGTGACAGAGGCGACGTCCAGACCACGGTACTCAGCGATAACAATCGATTGGGCCTTGGCGACTTCCGCCGAGACTTCCTCGATTACCACCGCTTTCTCTTGACGATTGAGACTCACGGTTTGAACACTCCATCAAAAGACGCCTGGGGCCGGAGCCTTGCGCGTCAACCGAATGCGGCGCCTGGACGAGTTCTTCGGGTAAAGAATTCTTCCTGGGGACGCCGTCTACGCTGGATCCGGACTAGGTGAGCTCCGGGATTAAGCGGGGCAGCGGCGATGCTGCTTTCCTTGCGGAAGGTAGATTCCTTCCACTGCCCTGCTCCAGCGGTCTTTGACAGCAACATCCGGAGGGGTCCGGATGCAGCCCAAAGTACGTTTACTGCTGTTGGCTTAGTTGGAAGCCGACAGCGAGGCAATTTCCACACGCGCTCCGCCGCCCATCGTGGACGAAACGGCGAGCTTGCGCAGGTAAATGCCCTTGGCAGCTGCGGGACGAGCCTTTTGCAGGGCGTCGACCAGAGCGGCCAGGTTGGTTTGCAGCTGTTCCACGCCGAACGACGCGCGGCCGATCGTTGCGTGGATGATGCCGGCCTTGTCGGTGCGGTACTGAACCTGACCGGCCTTGGCGTTCTTCACAGCGGTTGCGACGTCGGGGGTCACGGTGCCGACCTTCGGGTTCGGCATCAGGCCGCGCGGGCCCAGGATCTGACCCAGGGCGCCGACGACACGCATCGTGTCGGGCGAGGCGATGACAACGTCAAAGTCCATTTGACCGGCCTTGATGCTGTCGGCCAGGTCGTCCAGACCAACGATGTCGGCGCCAGCGGCCTTGGCGGCTTCAGCCTTGTCGCCTTGGGCGAACACGGCGACGCGGACCGACTTGCCGGTGCCGGCGGGCAGCACGACCGAACCGCGGACCAGTTGGTCCGACTTCTTCGGGTCGATGCCGAGTTGCACGGCCACGTCAATGGATTCATTGAACTTGGCGACGGCGGTTTCCTTGACCAGGGTCAGGGCTTCAGCGACCGGGTACAGCTTGGTGCGGTCGATCTTTTGTGCAATAGCGGCGGCGCGCTTGGACAACTTAGCCATGATTAGATCCCCTCAACCGTGATGCCCATGCTGCGGGCGCTGCCAGCGATCGTGCGCACTGCGGCTTCCAGATCGGCGGCGGTCAGGTCGGGACCCTTGGCCTTGGCGATTTCTTCAGCTTGCGCGCGGGTCAGCGTGCCGACCTTGTCGGTATGCGGCTTGGCCGAACCCTTTTGCACGCCGGCGGCCTTCTTGATGAGGACCGTCGCGGGCGGGGTCTTCATGATGAAGGTGAAGCTCTTGTCGGCGAAAGCGGTGATCACCACCGGAATCGGCAGACCAGGCTCCATGCCTTGGGTCTTGGCGTTGAACGCCTTGCAGAATTCCATGATGTTCAGGCCACGCTGACCCAGGGCCGGGCCAATCGGGGGGGAGGGGTTAGCCTTACCAGCCGGTACTTGCAGCTTGATAAAGCCGACGATCTTCTTCGCCATGCTTTGCTCCTTGCGGGTGATATCGCCCTGGCCGATAAGGACAGGGCTCCCCGGGGGTTAGATTCAGGTCTTTTCGACCTGGCTGAAATCGAGCTCGACGGGCGTGGCGCGACCAAAAATGGTGACGGACACACGCACCTTGCTCTTTTCGTAGTTGACTTCTTCGACGTTGCCGTTGAAGTCCGCAAACGGACCTTCCTTGACCCGAACCATCTCGCCCACTTCGAACAGGATCTTGGGGCGGGGTTTCTCAACACCCTCTTCCATCTGGGAGAGGATCTTTTCGACTTCTTTTTCGGAAATCGGGGTCGGACGATTGCCCGAGCCGCCCAAAAAGCCGGTGACTCGGTTGGTGTTCTTGACCAGGTGCCACGTTTCGTCGGTCAGGTCCATTTCAACCAGGACATAACCGGGGAAAATGCGGCGCTCGGTGATCGACTTCTGACCACCCTTGACCTCGACGACTTCTTCGGAGGGCACAAGGATGCGGCCAAAAGACGTTTGCAGGCCCGCGCGCTCGATGCGCTCATTCAGGGCCTTGTGTACGCTTTTTTCCATGCCGGAGTACACATGGACGACATACCAACGCTTACTCATTTGCCGTCCTTATTTCCAGCCCAGCAGCAGGCCGTAGAGAATCCATTCGATGCCCTTGTCGAGCACCCACATGAAAATGCCCATGACCGCCACGAAGGCAAAAACGATACCCGTCATCTGGGTCGTTTCCTTGCGGGTGGGCCATGCGACACGCTTGACTTCGTTGTAGGACTCGCTGGCAAAGCTCAGGGTACGGCGACCGGGTTCGCTGAACCAGGCGATCGCGGCTGCGATCACGAGGCCGCCGACGAACACACCGATCCGAGCGGGCATCGGCTGCGCGCTAAGCACGGAGAACCCGACGATGCCAGCAATAACGACGAGAACCGCCAGCCCGAGCTTGACCCGGTCGGCGGTACTGGTAACGGTTTCTACGCTGGTATTAGACATATTGCGACGCGAGCCGCCGTGAATGCGTAACTCGCGATGATCTCCCGCGGGTTTATCCTGGCGGTGGCAGGGGCAGTAGGAATCGAACCTACAACCTTCGGTTTTGGAGACCGACGCTCTGCCAATTGAGCTATGCCCCTAAACACATCAAAATCTTGTTCCGCCCTGCATCGGCTCGCGGAACCATACATAGTACTACTTTTACAGCAAAGATGGATAGAGGGGCATGAATGCCCACCCTACCCATCCGGGTATTGCTTACTTCAGGATCTTGGCGACGACGCCGGCGCCGACGGTACGACCGCCTTCACGGATGGCGAAACGCAGACCTTCTTCCATGGCGATCGGGGCCAGCAGCTTGACGGTCATCGTCACGTTGTCGCCCGGCAGAACCATTTCCTTGTCGGCCGGCAGGTCGATCGTGCCGGTCACGTCCGTCGTGCGGAAGTAGAACTGGGGACGATAGCCGTTGAAGAACGGGGTGTGGCGGCCGCCTTCTTCCTTGGACAGGATGTACACCTCGGACGTGAAGTCCGTGTGCGGGGTGATCGAGCCCGGCTTGGCCAGAACTTGGCCGCGCTGGACGTCTTCACGCTTGGTGCCGCGCAGCAGGATGCCCACGTTGTCGCCAGCTTGACCTTGGTCCAGCAGCTTGCGGAACATTTCCACGCCCGTGCAGGTCGTCTTGACCGTCGGAACGATACCGACGATTTCGATTTCTTCGCCGACCTTGATGATGCCGCGTTCGATACGGCCGGTCACCACGGTGCCGCGACCCGAGATCGAGAACACGTCTTCAACCGGCATCAGGAACGCGCCGTCGATGGCACGCTCAGGCGTCGGGATGTACGAATCCAGCGCAGCAGCCAGCGACAGGATGGCCTGTTCGCCCAGTTCGCCCTTGTCGCCTTCCAGCGCCAGCTTGGCCGAACCCTTGACGATCGGGGTGTCGTCGCCCGGGAAGTCGTACTTGGACAGCAGTTCGCGAACTTCCATTTCCACCAGCTCGAGCAGCTCGGCGTCGTCAACCATGTCAGCCTTGTTCAGGAAGACGATGATGTACGGCACGCCAACCTGGCGGCTCAGCAGGATGTGCTCGCGCGTTTGCGGCATGGGGCCGTCAGCGGCCGACACGACCAGGATCGCGCCGTCCATCTGGGCAGCGCCCGTGATCATGTTCTTGACGTAGTCGGCGTGGCCCGGGCAGTCAACGTGCGCGTAGTGACGCGTTTCCGTTTCGTACTCGACGTGAGCCGTGTTGATGGTAATGCCGCGTGCCTTTTCTTCAGGAGCTGCATCGATCTGGTCGTAGCCCTTGGCTTCGCCGCCGAACTTGGTCGACAGAACGGTCGTGATCGCCGCCGTCAACGTCGTTTTGCCGTGGTCAACGTGACCAATCGTACCCACGTTCACGTGCGGCTTGGTACGTTCAAACTTGCCTTTTGCCATGGCTGACTCCTGACCTGGATTGCGCTTCTGACTGAAGAAAAGAATTTGGAATTTGTGGTGCCCATGGCGCGGATCGAACGCGCGACCTCTCCCTTACCAAGGGAGTGCTCTACCACTGAGCCACATGGGCATTTAAAAATCTTGGAGCGGGTGAAGGGAATCGAACCCTCGTCGTAAGCTTGGAAGGCTTCTGCTCTACCATTGAGCTACACCCGCGGCAAACCCTTTCACCTTCTCTCATCCCAACCCTTCGAAATGAAGGCCGGAGGATCCTTGCCACCTTCTTTGCGAAGGCTGCGCAAGGCCACCGGGCCTTACATTGCAAATCCAGGCCAACCGCGCCTGGATTTAGGTATGGGTCTCTGGTGGAGGAGGTTGGATTCGAACCAACGTAGGCGCAAGGCCAACAGATTTACAGTCTGCCCCCTTTAACCACTCGGGCACCCCTCCAGCGGAGAACTTGAGATTATGAACACTTTCAAATCCGCTGTCAAACCATTCGGATGAAAAATTCATAATTTCAGTTCCACCTCCGCCGCGTTTCCGCGCAGAGGGGGCGAAGCTTACAGGTTTCCGCGAATTGCTGCACGAAAAAGCTGAGAATATTTTTCGGCGGAGAAATTGACGGGGTTCGTGCCGGCGGAAGGATCCTGGCTGGCCATGCGCCCCACCCGCTCGGCCTGGCCGTCATCCAGGCCGATCTCGGCGAGCGTATGCGGGATGCCCACGGCCTCGCGCAGCGCCAGCACCCAGTCGAGCACCGCGCCCGGGCTTTGCCGCGGCAACCCGAGATAACGCGCAAGCGCTTCAAGCCGGGGCGCCACCGCTTCTTCGTTGGCCTTGAGCACGTAGGGCATCAAGATCGCGTTGAGCAGGCCGTGATGCGCGTCATAGAGCGCGCCGAGCGGATGCGCCAGCGCGTGCATGGCGCCCAGGCCGCGCTGGAAGGCGGTGGCGCCCATGCACGATGCCGTCAGCATCTGCTGGCGCGCCTGCAGATCGGCGCCATCGGCCACCGCCTGCGGCAGATACGCCTTGATAAGGCGCATGCCCTCCAGCGCAATGCCAGCCGCCATGGGATGAAAGAACGGCGAACAGTAGGCTTCCAGGTTGTGCGACAGCGCGTCCATGCCCGTGGCCGCCGTGATCTTGGGCGGCAGGCCCACGGTGAGCTCGGCGTCCAGGATCACGATGGACGGCAGCATGCGGGCGTGAAAGATGATGCGCTTGATGTGCGCGGCCTCGTCGGTGATGACGGATGCGCGCCCGACTTCGGAGCCGGTGCCTGCGGTGGTGGGTACGGCCACGACGGGCGCCATGCCGGCGGCATTGACGCGCAGGTAGTTGTCGCCGATGTCTTCGAAGTCCCACAGCGGCCGGCTCTGCCCCGCCATCAAAGCGATGGCCTTCGCCGCATCGAGCGCCGAACCGCCGCCGAACGCAATGACACCGTCATGGCGCCCGCGCTTGAACGCCGCGACACCGTCGTCGACGTTGCGCCCGGTGGGATTGCCCTTGATGTCGTGAAAGACCGCGCAATCGACGCCATCATCGTGGCACATGCCCACGGCATCGCGGACCATGGGCAACGCGGCCAGTCCGGGATCGGTCACGAGCAAAGGTCGGGACATGCCCAGCTCACGGCAGCACGCGGGCAGTTCCTTGATGCGTCCGGGACCCACCTTGATGGCGGTGGGATAGTTCCAGTTGACGTGGGGGACGGTCATGATTCGGTTCCTGGTGATGCCGCGCTCAGAGGCTGCGCATATGGAAGGATTTCGCCTGGGTGAGCGGTTCGTAGCCGAGCTTGGACAAGGACACGCCGCGGCCCGACTCCTTGACGCCCGTCCACGCGAGCGCCGGGTCGAGGTAGTCGCATCGGTTCATGAAGAACGTGCCGGCGCGCACCTGCCCGCCGATACGCAATGCGGCCGCTTCGTCCTGCGTGAAAACGGCAGCCGTCAATCCGTACGGACTGTCGTTCATCAGCGCGATGGCCTGTTCGTCACTGTCGACCGGCATGATGCCGGCGACCGGACCGAAACACTCCTCGCTCATGATGCGCATGCGGTGGTCGACCTGCGTCAGCAACGCGGGCGCGACATAACACGAGCTTTCGCTCGCTTTAAGTGAGCTTTCACTCGCGTTCTTGAAATGCGAGTTATCGATCACGTTTACAGCGCCGGCGCCGACGGCTTGCGCGATCACTTCCCGGATCTCGGCCGCCGCGCGGGTGCGCACGACAGGGCCAAGCGTCGTGCCCGGCTGCAACGGATTGCCCAGCACATAACGCTGCGTCAAGGCGACGGCGCGCTCGACGAACGCGTCATGCACGCCACGCGCCACGTAGATGCGCTGAATGCCGCAACACGACTGGCCGGCGTTGAAGAACGCGCCATCGACGAGCGTCTCTGCCGCGGCGTCCAAATTGGCGTCCTCGCGCACGTAGGCTGGGTCGTTGCCGCCCAGTTCCAGTCCGACGCCGATAAAGCGACCCGCCGCGCTTTCCTCGACAATGCGCCCTCCCCGGACCGAGCCCGTGAAGGACACATAGCCGATCTCCGGCGCGCGGATCAGCCGTTGCGTGATGTCGTGACTGGCGTGCAGGTATTGAAAGACGCCTCTTGGCGCCCCCGCGTCTCGGAATGCGCGATCGATGAGCTCGGCGCACAGCGGCGTCTGGTCGGAATGCTTGAGAATGACGGTGTTGCCCGCCATCAGTGCGGGCACGATGCTGTTCACCGCGGTCAGCAGCGGATAGTTCCACGGCGCGATGGTGAGCGCCACGCCGACGGGCTCGCGGCGGATGAAGCGCGTAAAGCCTGGCTGCGCGGGAACGGCAATGGGAGCGAGGGCATCGTCGGCGATGGCGATCATGTGGCGCGCGCGGGCGGCGAAGCCATCGACTTCGCCGGGTGCGTCGCGTAGCGGACGGCCCATCTGAATGGTGATCGCGCGCGCAATTTCATCCTTGGCCGCCACGACATGGTCCACCGCAGCCGTCACGATGCGCCCCCGCGCCTGGATGCCGAGCGCATGCCACGCCGGCTGCGCGCCCTGCGCGTTGGCCAGCGCCTGCGAGATCTGCGCTTCGCTGGCGTACGCGCGGCGCACGACCGGACGTCCGTCGATGGGGCTGATGGTGATGAGTTCGTGGGTCATGGCTACCCTGATGCAATGGACGGGTTCAGATGATTTCGAAGTAGCGCGCAAGCTCCCAGTCGGTCACATGACGCCGGAACTGCCGCTCTTCCCATTCGCGCGTCGCGGCGTAGTGCTCGACG
Source organism: Achromobacter sp. JD417 (assembly GCF_041879325.1). NCBI lineage: Bacteria > Pseudomonadati > Pseudomonadota > Betaproteobacteria > Burkholderiales > Alcaligenaceae > Achromobacter > Achromobacter sp. JD417. The sequence goes on from NZ_CP087159.1 coordinate 6,172,172, forward strand.
AAGGCGTCGCCGAACAGCAGCCGCGCGGCGTCGGAGCCGCGAAGACGCTGCGCGGCTTCCCACAAGGTCGTGGGCAGATGCAGATGCGCGGGAAACTCCTGCGTATAGGCATTGCCCTGCACCATGGGCTCGGGCGACAGCCCTTGCTCGATGCCGTACAACCCTGAGGCGAGCGCCGCGGCCAGCGCCAGATAGGGATTGGCGTCGGCCGATCCGATGCGCACTTCGACACGCTGCGATTTGTCGCTGCCCGGGATGAGGCGCAGTGCCGTCGTCCTGTTTTCCATCCCCCACGTGGCGTCCAGCGGCGCCCAATAGCCGGGCACCAGGCGCGAATAGCTGTTGATGGTTTGCGCGTACAAGGCCATGAATTCGGGAAGGTACCGCTGCACGCCCGCCATGAAGGCGGCCTGCAGGTTGCCGACGCCATGTGGCTGCGACTCGTCGTAGAAGGCCGAACGCCCCGTCTTGCGGTGGCGCAGAGACAGGTGAATGTGGCCGCTTTGACCCGGGTGGTCATGCGACCATTTCGCCATGAAGGTGGCCATCAGGCCGTTCTGTTGCGCAAGCGCCTTGGCGAACGTCTTGAACAGAAACGCCTTGTCGCCGGCCGCCGCCGCATGGTCCACGGCAAGCGCGGCCTCCAGCACGCCCGGCCCGGTCTCGGTGTGCAGGCCTTCGATGGGCATGTCCATGCGCTCGCACATGTCGAGCAGCTTGCGATAGAAGTCGCCCTCGACCGTGCTGCGCAGAACCGAATACCCGAAATTGCCGGGTGTCCAGTTCTCCATGTTGCGGTAGTGCTTGGCGCGCACGGAGTGCGGCGTCTCGCGGAACATGAAGAACTCGTACTCCAGCGCGGCATAGGCATCGAATCCCATGTCCGCCGCGCGATCGATCACGCGGTGCAGCAGGCGGCGCGGACAGATGGCGGCGGCATCGCCCTCGAATTCCGCCAGGAACAGCAGCATGTCTTCGCCGCCGGGGCCTTGTTCCAGCGTGAGACGGCGCGCGCTTTGCGGCACGATGCGCATTTTTGCGTCGGGGTATGCGGTGTGCCAGCCGGTGTACCGGGTGTTGTCGTAGAGCTGATCGTCCAGGTCCCACCCCAGCACCACGTCGCAGAACGCGAGCCCGGAACGCAGCGCGCCCAGGAATTTGTCGCGCCTCAGGTACTTGCCCAGCATGACGCCGTCCACATCGGACAGGCCGATCTTGATATGCGAGAGCGGGCTGGCCTGCACCAGCCGCTCTGCGTCTTCCACCGTTGCTACCCCTAGTGCATGCATGCTCGTTCACCTTATGGCTGAAGCGTTGCGTGGAACTGCGGGCGGGCGGCGCGCCGGTCAGGCCATGGCCGCCCCCAGCACCTGCATCGCCTGGCGATGCAGCGCAGGCGTGGCGGCCGCGATCACGCGGCCCTTTGAGGCAAGACCGAGCGGCTGCCCTGCCCAATCCGTCATGACGCCGCCCGCGCCTTCGATCACGGGCGCAAGGGCAAGGTAATCGTAGGGTTGCAGCCCCGCCTCCACGACGAGGTCGACGTGACCGCTGGCGAGAAGCCCATAGCTGTAGCAGTCGCCGCCATAACGGCGCATGCGTGTCTTGGCTGCCAAGTGGTCGAAAGCGTCCAGCTCGGCGCCCGTGAAGATGTCGGGCGAGGTGGCATACAGGATGGCGCTGTCGAGGTCGGTGCATGCGCGCGTCGCGCACGGCTCGCCGTTCAATCGCGACGGCGCGTGCGCCACGCCGATCCAGCGTTCGTCGAGCATGGGAATGTCGATCACCCCCAACACCGGCCTGCCGCGGTGCAGCAGCGCAAGCAGCGTGCCCCACAGCGGATTGCCCGAGATGAAGGCGCGGGTGCCGTCGATGGGGTCGAGCGACCACACGAATTCGGCATCGGCATGAGAGGCGCCGAATTCTTCACCGAATATGCCGTGGCTGGGATGATGCGCGGCAATGGCCTCGCGCAGCGCCGCCTCGACCTGCCTGTCTGCCTGCGTGACGGGACTGTCATCGGCCTTGGTGTCGACGTCAAGCGGATGCCGGAACCACTTGCGCGACAGAGGCCGGGCGCGATCGGCCAGCGACTGCGCGAACGCGGCATACGCCGCGAGCTGCGGCGCCGACAAGGCCGAGGAAGTCTGCATCGATGCCCTCCAGGAGGGGCGCGCGGAGGATCAGTGCGCCGACGGAACGCCTGCACGCAGGCATTTCCAGTCTAGACACCTTGCTCCGCGTTGGCAAACATGCCGTTCAATCGAGCGACACGCCCGCCGTCTTCACCATGTCGGCCCAATACGTGGTGTCCTGCTGCAGCCGGCTCTTGAAGGCCGCGGGCGCGCTGCCCACGGGTTGGCTGCCGCCGCTGTTGATCTTGGCGATCACGGCGGGCGACTTCATGGCCTGCTCCACGGCCTGAGCCAGATAAGCGATGCGCTCGGGCGGCGTTCCCGCGGGCGCGAACAAGCCGTACCAGTCATCCGCGGTGATGCCTTCCAGACCGGCCTGCTTCAACGTGGGCGCGCGCTTGAAGATGCCCACGCCATCGCCGTGACTCATCGCGAGGATCTGCAGTTTTCCGGCCGCCACCATGGGTTCGGCCGATGCCGGCGAGGTGATCAGCATGTCGACGGTGCCGCCCAGCAGGTCCGTGACCGCCGGCGCCGCGCCGCGATACGGCACATGCACCAGCTTGACGTTGGCCTTCTGTGAAACCAGCGCGCCCATCAGATGGCTCATCGTGCCGTTGCCCGGCGTCGCGTAGGTGATGACCCCAGGTTGCTTGCGCGCGGCCGCAAGATAATCGTCCAGCGTCTTGTACGGGCCATCCGCGCGCGAGACGAGCACCAGCGGCGCCGAGGTGATCTGCGAAATGGGCACGAAGTCCTTCAGCGGATCGAAGCCCACGTTCTTGTACAGGCGCGGATTGACGGCCATGACGCTGGTCTGCGACATCACGAGGGTGTAGCCGTCAGGCTTGGCGCGGGACACCTGCGCCGTGCCGACGTTGCCGCCCGCCCCCGAGCGGTTTTCGACAACCACGCTTTGCCCCGTGATGGCGCCCAGCTCCTGCGCGATCAAGCGTGCGATGCCGTCGTTGCCGCCGCCCGGCGGGAACGGCGAGACAACGGTGATGGCCTGCTTCGGATAGTCCGCCAGCGGCGCCGGCGTCTGGGCATGGGCGGCGAACCCCCACGCGAGGGCTGCCGCTGCCACCGCGGCCGTCTTGCAAGCTTGCAATGCATGTTGCTTCATCTGGATTTCCCCTTGAGATGGCGGCCGGATACTCGGCCGTCCTTTGCATTCCGGTTCGCCATGAACCGTCCGCACCCCGGCGGCAATTGCCGCCAGGGCGTCCTGATCAGGTTGAAGCGGGTGTCGCCGCGCAAACGCGCGGCGGCGGCGTCAGATGGCCGGGAACCGGTACGCGGCGCGTTCCCGGTCGTCGATCTGCTTGACGAGATTGGTTTCCCAGGCGAGGTACTGCCGCGCGGCGGCCTTGTTCCCGTCGTGGCGGTCGTGCACAAAAAACAGGTAGTCGATGCAATCGCTGTCGGGCGGATCGGCGGGCGTCGTCTCCAGCGAAATGCCTTGGGCGGACCAGCTGTTCGGCGTGCCCGTATTGGCCTTGACGTCATCGATGCCCAAGGCAGCCAGATCGCGCGCCGCCCACGCCGCCAATGCGGCGTCTTCGGCCAGCAGCACGACAGGACGCGCGGGATCGAGCGCCAGACGATGCAGCCGCGGACGGATGGACCAGCGGGCGCCGGCCACGTGGCTCGCGCGGTACCGCATGCTGGGCCGAATGTCGACAATCTGGGCGCCCTGCTTCAGCACATCGGCCAAGGCCGCATCGGACAGCAGAGCAAGCGCGGGCGCCTCGGGCTGTGCCGGAGTGTGCGCCAGGACGGCGCCAGTGCCTTCTTCGAGCGTGCAGGCGTCCCATCCCATCTGCCGGAGCCAGCTGGCGACGACCGGCGCGCGCACGCCTTCGCCATCGAACACGACGATGCGGGCGCCGCGCACGGCGATGTACTGGTCCGTCGCCTGAATGAGTTGCCCGCCAGGCGCATGCTGCGCGCCGGGCAACGATCCCTTCGCGAACTCTTCGGCGCTGCGCACATCGCACAGGAACGTGGTGCGCTGCGGGTCGCGCAGCCAGTCCTGCACCTGCGCGGCGTTGGCCGACGGCACGCCGTGACGCTGGGCGAGCTGCGCGGAACGCTGCGCCAGCGCCGGCACGTCTTCAGGCGTGACGTCATCCGGATACCGGCGGCGCGCGCCGTGCTCGAGCTGCAGGTCTTCCAGGTACCAGCCCTGCGTGCCGTTCTCCAGGGCGTAGACCGGATTGGGCACACCCAGGTTGATGAGCGTCTGCGCGCCGATGATGCTGCGCGTGCGGCCCGCGCAGTTCACCACGATGGTGGTGCCCGGCCGCGCAGCCAGCGTGTGGGCGCGCAGCGCCAGTTCGCCGTTGGGGCAGCAGATGCCGCCGGGAATGCTCATCTTCTGGTATTCGGCGAAGGGCCGGCCGTCCAGCACGATAAGGTCGTCGCCCCGGCGCTGGCGTTCGGCCAGTTCGCGGGCGCCGATGCGCGGGGTGTGGAAAACCTCTTCGGCGAGTTCGCCAAACGTTTTGCTGGGAACGTTCACGCCTGCGAATGCGGCATAACCGTCGCGCTGCCATTGCGCGATGCCGCCGGCCAGGCGGTGCACATCCGTGTAGCCCAGCACGCCAAGGGCGCGCGCGGCGCGGGCCGCGGTGTCGTCCTCGCCCCCCTCGTCGTAGACCACGACGCGCACGCTGCGGCGAGGCGCGAGGCGGACGATGTCGACTTCAAGGCGGCTGTACGGGACCGGCGCGGCGTAGAACAGATGCGACTCGCCATACTGGCCGTGCTCGCGCACGTCCAGAAGCGCGATCTCGCGGCCGTCGTGCAACCACTGCTTGAGCGTGTGCGAATCGACGTCGGCGAAGGTGGGGTCGTTATACGGCTGCATCATGAGATTCGGAGGGAACGGATGGGTTGAGTCAGAGCGGCCAAGCCGCGGTCAAGGTCGGTGATCAGGTCGTCAGGATCTTCCAGGCCGATGTGCAGGCGCAGCATGGGGCCGCGCGCTTCAAGGCCCGGCAGCGAGCGCGCAGCCTGCAAGTTCACCGGAATCACCAGGCTTTCAAAGCCGCCCCACGAGGCGCCGATGCCGAAAAGCTGCAGGCTGTCGATGAAGCGCTCGGCGTCGGCCTCGGTATAGGTGTCAGACAGTTCCAGCGTCAGCAGGCCGTTGGCGCCGGTGCAATCGCGCCGCCAGATTGCGTGGGAGGGATCGCCAGGCAGCGCAGGATTCAAAACGCGCGCAACTTCCGGACGCGCCTTGAGCCACTGGGAGATCAGGAGCGCGCTGCGGGCGTGCTGCGCCATGCGCAAGGGCAGCGTGCGCATGCCGCGCAACACCAGGAAGGCGTCGTCGGCGCCGACCGTCTGGCCGAAATCGATGGTGGCGCGTTCCAGCGCCCGCCATGCGCGCTCGTTCGTGACGACGGCGCCCATCATCACGTCGGCATGGCCGCCCAGATACTTGGTCGCGGCCAGGATGGAAATGTCGGCGCCCAATGCGAGCGGTTTTTGCACCAGACCGGACGCCCACGTGTTGTCCACAGCCAGCCAGCAATCGTGTTTTCGCGCGGTTGTGGATAACTCGGTGAGGTCCGGCATTTCGTACGTCAACGATCCCGGCGACTCCGCGTAGATCATGCGGGTATTGGGCCGGATCAGCGCCTCGATGCCAGCGGCATCCGGACGGTAGTACGTGAATTCGATCCCCAGGCGCGTCAGGTGTTCGGCGCAGAACCGGCGCACCGGCTCATACACGGCGTCTGTCACAAGCACATGATCGCCCGCGCGCAGATAGGCAAGCAGCACGGTGGCGATTGCGGCCTGGCCGGTGGGATAAAGCTTGGCGCGATAGCCCGTTTCCAGTTCGACGAGCGCGTCTTCCAAGGCGTGCGTGCTGTCGGTGCCCCGCGCGCCATAGGAGGGCAGACGCTCCTGTTCGCGGCGCGCCCGCGTGTCGCGCCACGCTTCTACGCTATCAAAGACATACGTGCTGGCGCGCGTGACCGGCGTGTTGACCCAGCCTTGATGAGGACGTCCTGCGCGCAGCAGGCGCGTTGCGGACCGGAAGGGCTTGCTCATGATCAGCGCCGCGTCTGTACGCCAATCGGCATGATCTTGCAGGTGCCGGTCTCCAGGTCGAAGCCCAGGCGTTGGTCCAGCGTTTCCAGCGCGCGTCCGTACATGTGCAGATGGCGGATGACGCTGTCGCCCTGGATTTCCACCGCGTGGATATCGTCGGGCATCAGCGCGATGCCGGTGCCCGGGCCCACCACCACGGTATCGATCTGCGCCAGCTTGCCGACTCCCGGCTGCGAACCGTCGTCCAGGCGGTCGTACACGTAGTTGTATTCGACGCCTTCGACCGCCGCGATACACGCCCAGGTGGTGTGGTTGTGCGGCACGATCTTCTTGCCCGGGCGCATGACGTTCAGGTACAGCGCATAGCTCTTGTCGGCGTCTTCGGCGATGAGATAGCGGGCCTGGCGTTCGTCGCCCTCGGGCGGCGGGTAGCGGTCGGCGCCCCACCAGGCGGTATTGCCGGCCAACGCCACCAGTTCATCCAGGACGAGCTGAAGGCTGTCGCGGTTCAGGCCCTTATTTCCTACAGTTTTTTTAATATTTTCGACCGCGCTGTCGATGCCGGCCTGTTGGGGATGTGCAGTGCTCACGTCGTTGTTCCCTCTTGTTTCATGAGTTATTGCACTTACTGTATCGCCGGGTGTGAATGCCAACAATTTAAATTGCTTGAACATTCCATTAGGACTGCTAATGTGTCGGGTTATCCCTGAACCCATTTCCCGCTGAACGGATGCGCAATCTAGACCTGGACCTGCTTCGCACGCTGACGGCCATCGCGCAGCATGAAACGTTTTCCGAGGCCGCCAACCGGCTGCACAAGACGCAGTCCGCCATCACGCAGCAGATGCAGCGGCTCGAGGCGATGATCGGTTTGCCGCTGTTTGAAAAGCAGGGCCGCAACAAGGTGCTGTCCTCGCATGGCCGGCGGCTGGTCGAATACGCCCGGCACATGCTGGCCATCAACGATGAAGCGCTGCGGGCGTTGCAGGATGGGCCGCTGGAGGGCGATCTGCGGCTGGGTGCGCCCCTGGACGTGGCGGACACGATCTTGCCCACCCTGCTCACGCACATTGCGCGCGTGGCGCCCCGCGTGAAGCTGGAGATCCGAGTCGATCGCAGTCCGTTCCTGATGGATGCCCTGCGTGCGGGCGAGATCGACCTGACGATCTCCACGCGCTTTGACCAGGACTTCGAGGGCGTAGCGTTGCGTACGTCGCCAACGGTCTGGCTGGCATCCGCCGATTACGTGCATGATTCCCATGCGCCCGTGCCGCTTGTGCTGGCGGACGAACCCAGCATCTTTCGCCGCCTGGCGCTCAATGCGCTGGAGCAGGCGCAGGTGCGTTGGCACACGAACTACGTGGCGCCAAATCTGGTGGGGATCAAGGCCGCGCTGCGCGCAGGCCTGGGCGTGACGGCGCGCAGCGTGGAACTGCTGGGGCCGGAGATGCGGGTGCTGGGAGAAAAGGAAGGGCTGCCGCCCCTGCCGGACGTGACCTACTTCCTGTGGATAAGGCGTGATCTCATCAATCCGCTGACGCGGCAGGTGTACGACATGCTGCGGACCAACCTGGGTCTTGCGCAGCAAGGCGCGGCGACGGAGCCGCCGCCCGCGGTTCAATAACGGTCGAACACCTGCTGCAACGCATCCGGATCGCGAGTGATCGTCAGCGCGAGCATCAGAAGTATGCGCGCCTTCTGCGGATTCAGGTCGCGCGCGGCGACAAAGCCCAAGCTGGCGTCGTCGACTTCGACATCGCGCGCCACGAAACCGCTGCCCGTGCGACTGGATCTAACGACGGCCACGCCGTCGTCGGCTGCACGGCGCAGGCCTTCGATGGCCAGGTCGGTGGCGTTGCCGTCGCCCACGCCCGCCAGCACGATGCCGTCGGCGGCGCTGGCCAGGAAATCGATCAGGTCGGCCTGCAGGTTGGCATACGCATAGACGATGTCCACACGCGGCCAACCAGCCTTTTCCAGCAATGCGAGTGAAAACTCGCTTTGTGCGCCATAGGTGGTGGCATTGCGCGAGTAAAAGCAAGGCACGCCGCCGTGCATGACGCCGGCGCGGCCGCGATTGGGCGATGCAAACGCGCACAGGCCGGCGCTGGCGATCTTCTGGATTTCGCGGGCGTAATGGATGTCTTCGTTCATGACGACGAGCGGGCCGCGGCCCCGCGCATCGGGATGGCGCGCCAGCGCCACCGCGTTGTACAGATTGGCCGGACCTTCTGCGCCCAGGGCCGTGGCCGGGCGCATGGCGCCAACCAGCACGACGGCCTTGTCATGACGGTTCACCAGGCTGAGGAAATACGCGGTTTCCTCGAGCGTATCCGTCCCGTGGGTGATCACGATGCCTGCCACCGAGGCGTCCTGGCAAAGCGTGTCCACGCGCTGCGCCAGCGCGCGCCAGACGTCGTGCGTCATGTTCTGGCTGCCGACGTTGGCAACCTGCTCAGCGCGGATCTCTGCGATGCCGGCCAGCTGCGGCACCGCCGCAAGCAGGTCATTCACGGAAAAAGTGCCCGACTTGTAGCCGGCGGACGTGGCGTCAGCCTGGGCCCCCGCAATCGTGCCCCCCGTCGCCAGCACCGCGATGACGGGCAATGCGTTTTCAGGCATCAACCGCTCCGGAAAGGCCCTGGCGCTCGAGGAGCGAATTCAGGTGCTCCCAGCCGTGGAAGTCGATGACGATCTGACCCTTTTCCTTGGCGCCCACTTTCAGCGCCACGCGCGTGCCCAGATGATCGGACAGCGCTTCTTCCAGACGCGTCAGGTCGCGCGACACGCCGTTGGTCTTTTTCTTGGGCGACGCCGAGGTTTCGGCTTCCTTGGCCGTCTTGGCAACGAGCTTTTCGGCCTCGCGCACCGACAGACGGCGCGCGATGATGAGATTGGCAAGCTGGATCTGCGTGGCCGCATCGACGGCGAGCAGCGCGCGGGCGTGGCCCATGTCGACGTCGCCGGCCAGCAGCATGGTCTGCACGGGCGCGGCCAGGTTCAAGAGGCGCAGCAGGTTGCTGGTGGCGGACCGTGAACGGCCGATGGCCTGCGCGGCCTGTTCGTGCGTCAGGCCGAACTCATCGAGCAGGCGGCGCACGCCGTGCGCTTCTTCGAGCGGATTCAGGTCTTCGCGCTGGATGTTTTCGATGAGCGCCATGACGGCGGCGTTTTCATCGGCGACTTCGCGCACCAGGACCGGCACTTCTTTCAGGCCGGCAAGCTGCGCGGCGCGAAAGCGGCGTTCGCCAGCAATGATTTCGTAGTGGCCGGGCGCATCGCCCAACGCACGCACGAGTATCGGCTGCATGATCCCTTGCGTGCGAATCGATTCGGCCAGCTCGCCCAGGGCCCCCTCGTCCATGCGCGTGCGCGGCTGGTACTTGCCGGCGCGCATCTTCGAGATGGGCAGGGTGGACGGCGGACCCTCGGGCTTGGCGACAGCCTTGCCGATGTTGTCGATTGCGGGCGCATCGGCGCCCAGCAAGGCGTCCAGTCCGCGACCCAATCCCTTGGGTTTCTTGGTGGCCATAATTAAATCCTCTTTCCTTCTGTCTTTGTATCCTGAGCGCCGGGCTCAGGCGTCCGCCTGCTCGGCGGGCAGGCGGTACCAATACGCGTAACAGTCTTTGAATCCGTAGCGGTCATACAGGGTCCGCGCGGCGACGTTTTCCGGCTCGACCTGCAGATAGGCCGTCCTGGCGCCGCCGGCAGCCCCTTCGGCCAGCAAATGCTCCACCAGGACAGCGGCGTAACCTTTGCGCCGATGTCCCGGGTGGGTAACGATGTCGAACAGGCCGAGCAGGTCGCCTTCACGCACGGCCATCCCCGCAGCGACCACCTGCCCTGCCGCGTCGGTGGCGAGCACCGGCTGCTTATCCACAGCCAGACCGGCAAGGCGCGCGTGGTGTTCGGCGATGTGCGCAGCCGATGAGCCGCGCAGCGCCCCGACCGCCGCCGCAAAGCGCTCGGCATCGACCATGCTGAAATGCAGATCGCTCCTGACGCTTGCGCGGGGAGCGAGCGGCGTGCTCATGACGCGAGTCTCACCGGTGTAGAGATAACCGCGGGCCTCCAGCTCGGCGTCGAGCGAAAAATCGGGGCCGATGGAGGTGATGCGCAGCACCATGGGCAAACCCTGGCGCGCATACAACGATGAACAATACGCCAGCCGCTCATCCAAAGGACGTGTGGATAACCCCAGCACATTGACGCTTCGGACCCGCTTGGCCGGCGATTGGGCAAAACGCACAAGCCAGCCATCATAGATCACCTGCGCGCCCACGGCAGTGGCGTTCAGCGCCGCGTCTTCCAGCCGCACGCGCAGCGCATCGCGCACGTCGGCGGGCGGCGTGGAGAGGGTTGGCTGTGGCGGAAAAAAGAGCGCGGCGTCGGGCATCGGGGACGGCTAGTTCAGGTCTTTCCTGACGCGTTCGATCATTTCGGCCCCGAACGAGATGTACGCCTGCGCGCCGCGTGACGCACGGTCGTACACAACGCCCGGCATCCCGTAACTGGGTGCTTCGGCCAAGCGCACGTTGCGCGGCACGACGGTCTTGAAGACCTTGTCGCCGAAGTGCGATTCCAACTGCGCGGACACCTGCTGTTGCAGCGTCATGCGCGGATCGAACATGACGCGCAGCAACCCGATGACGCGCAGGTCGTCGTTGATGTTGCGATGCACGCGCTTGATGGTGTTGACGAGGTCCGACAGGCCTTCGAGCGCGAAATATTCGCACTGCATGGGAATGATGACGCCATGCGCGGCTGCCAGGCCGTTCAAGGTAAGCAGGGACAGCGTGGGCGGGCAGTCGATGAGCACGAAGTCGTACTGGGTCGCGACCGTGTCGATGGCGGCCTTCAGTTGGCGCTCACGCTGTTCCATCTGCACCAGATCGATTTCGGCGCCGGACAGTTCGCGGTTAGCCGGCAGCACGTCGTAACCACCGGACTCGGACTTCACGCGCGCCTGCTCGATGGAGGTCTCGCCGATCAGCACCTGGTACAGATTGGACTCCAGCGAGTTCTTGTCGATGCCGCTGCCCATCGTGGCATTGCCCTGCGGGTCCAGATCCACCAGCAGCACGCGCTGATTGTGCGTGGCAAGACCCGCCGCCAAGTTGATGGCGGTCGTCGTCTTGCCCACGCCGCCCTTCTGATTGGCAATGCAGAAAACGCGGGCGGATGTGCTGGGGGGTATGTTCTTCATAGGGTTCCTTGACTGCGGCGCATCCAGATCAGGCAGCGTTCTGCTTGCAGCTCCGGCACCTGGAGCGGCTGAATATGGTCGACTTGCCATTCCCCGCGCGCGTGCAGCGCCTGGATTTCTTCTTCGGGGACCTTGCCCTTCATGGCGACGAGGGTACCATTCTTGGCTACATGGCGACCCGCGAGTTGCGCAAAATCATCCAATGATGCAAACGCTCGCGAGGTGACGATGTCGCACTCGGCGGGATCCAGCGTTTCAATGCGCGCGTGCCGCGATTGCAGGTTGGGCAAACCCAGCGCGCCGCTCATCTGGCGCACGAACGCGGTCTTCTTTTCGACGGCGTCGACGCACGTCACGGACCAATAGGGCTGCATGATCGCCAGGACGACGCCAGGCAGGCCGCCGCCCGATCCGACGTCGAACACCTTGGCTGGCGCGTCGGGCGCGGCCAGCGCCTCGCTGAAGGGCTTTACGGCCGCAAGACTGTCGAACAGATGCTGCACGAGCATCTGCTGCGGATCGCGAATGGCGGTCAGGTTGTACGTGCGATTCCAGCGCTGCATCTGCGCCAGGTAATTGAGCAGTTTGGCGACGGCGTCATCGTCGGGGCGCAGGCCAAGCTGCTCGCATGCACGAGTGAGTCGGCCGGCCATGTCGATGCCGGCCTGATTGGCGGGCGCGCTCATGCCGCTTGCTTGCGCGAGCCGTAATGCAGGCGCTTCAGGTGAATGAGCAGGAGCGAGATGGCAGCCGGGGTGACGCCGGAAATGCGTGCGGCCTGGCCGATCGTTTCCGGACGATGCGTCTTGAGCTTCTGGCGCACTTCAAAGGACAGGCTGGTCACGGCGTCGTAATCCACGTCCGCGGGAATCGGCTGTTGTTCATGGGCAATGTGCTTCTGCACTTCGTCCTGCTGGCGCGCGATGTAGCCGGCGTACTTGACCTGGATCTCGACCTGTTCCGACAGCACGTCGTCTTCGACGACCCCCGGGCCGGCGAGCAACGAACCATCGGCGTTTTGGGCGCCCATCAAGGCTTCGTAGGACACGTTCGGCCGTTTCAGCAGGTCTGCGAGTGAGTACTCACGTTCAATTGCCTTGCCCAGTAGCGGTTCGGCGACCTCGGCCGGCAACAGACGCGGATTTACCCACGACGACTTTAAGCGTTCGACCTCAGCCGCGACCGCATCGCGCTTGCGGTTGAAGGCATCCCAACGCGCATTGTCGACAATTCCGAGCTGCCGGCCGATTTCGGTCAGGCGCAGATCGGCATTGTCTTCACGCAGGCTAAGACGATATTCGGCGCGCGAAGTGAACATGCGATAGGGTTCGGTCACGCCACGAGTGACCAGGTCATCGACCAACACGCCCAGGTAAGCCTCATCGCGGCGCGGGGTCCACTGCTCGCGTTCCTGCGCCTTCAGGGCCGCATTCACGCCAGCCAGCAATCCCTGCGCGGCGGCTTCTTCGTAGCCGGTGGTGCCGTTGATCTGGCCGGCGAAGTACAGACCTTCGATGGCCTTGGTCTCGAGCGTGCTCTTGAGTCCACGTGGATCGAAGTAGTCGTACTCGATGGCGTAGCCGGGCCGCATGATGTGCGCATTCTCCAGCCCGGGCAGCGAGTGGATCAGATCAAGCTGCACGTCGAACGGCAAGCTGGTGGAGACGCCGTTGGGATACACCTCGTGCGTGTCCAGCCCTTCCGGTTCAAGAAACACCTGGTGGGACTGCTTGTCGGCGAACCGGTGGATCTTGTCTTCGATGGACGGGCAATACCGCGGACCCACCCCTTCGATGACGCCGCTGTACATCGGCGAGCGATCCAGACCGCCGCGAATGATGTCGTGCGTGCGCGCGTTGGTGTGGGTGATCCAGCACGGCAGCTGGCGCGGATGCATGGCCACGTTGCCCATGTACGAAAACACGGGAATCGGGTCCAGGTCGCCGGGCTGCTCTTCCAGGATGGCGTAGTTAATGGTGCGCCCGTCAATGCGCGGCGGCGTACCGGTCTTGAGGCGGCCTTGGGGAAGCTTCAGTTCCTTCAGGCGCTGACCCAGCGAAATAGCCGGCGGGTCGCCGGCGCGTCCGCCCGAATAGTTCTGCAGGCCAACGTGGATCAGGCCGTTCAGGAATGTGCCGGCGGTCAGCACCACCGTCTTGGCCCGGAACTTCAGGCCAACCTGCGTCACGGCGCCGACCACACGATCGCCCTCCACCATCAGGTCCTCAACCGCCTGTTGAAACAGCCACAAGTTCGGCTGGTTCTCGAGGCGACCGCGGATGGCCTTGCGATACAGCACGCGATCTGCCTGCGCGCGCGTGGCACGGACAGCCGGCCCCTTCGAGCCGTTCAGGATTCGGAACTGGATGCCGGACTCATCCGTGGCCAGTGCCATGGCCCCTCCGAGGGCGTCCACCTCTTTGACGAGGTGGCCCTTGCCGATTCCGCCGATGGACGGATTGCAAGACATTTGGCCAAGGGTCTCGATGTTGTGCGTGAGCAGCAGCGTCTGCGCACCAGTACGGGCTGCAGCCAGAGCCGCTTCGGTGCCGGCGTGGCCGCCACCGACGACGATGACATCGAATTCGCGGGGATAGTCCATGATGGGGGGAAGGTAAAGAAGAGAGCGTTCGGCGCTCATTATAGAGGCAGGGGTTGCATGTTTCACGTGAAACATTTTGGGGAGTGTGTTTTGCGCCAAAGGGCCCTTGTCGGGTAGCGCGAGACCTCGTGGGGCGGCGGGCGGAGGGGTCTGAAAGTATCGGCATCTGCCGGTGTCGTGGGCTGATGTTCCACGTGAAACATACCCGTCGCTTGTCGACTGAGTACGCCGCAAGAAAGCTCTTTCGTTGTTTCACGTGGAACATTCATTTATTAAGGACTTGGTGATTCGTGTAGGTGGCCAGATGCATCGGCGCGAGGGCTGAAGCCCGCACCTATAGCGCCTGCTCCGCCGTCCCAAAGGTGAAGGCCGGATCTATGGGTCCAGGTAACAGGCGAGCCTAGAAGGATCTGAGCAATGGGCATGAGAGTGTTTCACGTGGAACACTCCCCAGGACATCATCGACCCACCAGCGTGCCGCGGTTCGTCCCCCGTTGAACCCTGCCAATGGGTCCATACTTATCTCCCCTCACCCATCGTCAGCATCGTCGCGCATAGGACGTGTAGCCAGATTTGAGGCCTCCCAGACGCGCGGGGCCGAGTCCTTTGCACCACACGGTGACGTCATGCTTTAGACAGCAGAGACCACCGTCAGCTGTGTATAGGTTAGGTAAGTATGCCAACCGCCTGTGCATTCGGGCTTGAGGCAATCATTCCTAGCTTCACAGTGCGCCTATCCAGGCTGCGGAACGGGTGTTCCACGTGAAACAAGCGCTTAGCTCTAGGTGGTCGCCGATGGGGCACATCGCTACGTGGCAGCCATGCGGGCCAATCGGTGCAAATTGCTGAAGGAAGATGAGGGTGCCGAGATATGCCGCAAGTACCGCAGCAGCAAACGCTTTCACCAGCCGGAGCCCGATGCGCACCACAGTTATTCAACACCATCCAATGTTTCACGTGGAACACTAGTCACCAATAGATCATCGTAGTTAACGTCGATGTACTCGATGCTAGTTACCCTTCGATCGCTTGAACTGGCCTTCGGTCGCCCCAACTAATTTTCGCTGTTAGGTCGGTGACCGATATGGCTGCGGTGTTCAACGATGCTCGCGCCCACTACCTGCACGGCTAAAGCAACGTGGACGTCGCTCCCTTGGGCAAAAACCGCCCGCCAAACCCGACGACCTGAAGTCGTAGTCTCGAAAGCCTGCCGAATCTACCGCCACTCGTGCCCCGCAAAGACGGCCGATGTTTCACGTGGAACATCCAAGACATAGATTCTGCAGCTGGCCGGCAGCTATGTTCCACGTGAAACACCCAAAGCAGCCGGCGTCTATCCCGCCGCAACATCTCACTTTCCGCGGGAGGGCCACAACAATACGCAGCGCATCGACCAGCAGCGTGTGACACAGGAAAAGTAAGAAACCGGAAAAAAATCGATTTATGACACCCTACCCTAGCCCTAGCCCAAAAAAACGAATTTTTCGGACCACAGCGGTTGGACAAAACTCAGCGGTTGATTCGAAAGCCGCATTAAAGTTCCCCGGGGTAGCCAACCAGGCAGCTAATTGCGGCAAGCGAAACGGTTCTCACGTTCCGTTCCGACGGCCGGCAGCATGAAGCGCAAACACGGGTAGATGCAAAGCGAACGGCAAGCGGGAACCATGAAGCATGCGTTCCCCGCGTAAAACCCAGGGCTTATCCACAGACAACGGTTAACCGCAGCGCACTATGAAAAGGTTCGAATTGCTCAACGCCAGACTCGGGTTACGCACATTCTTATCAACAGGCCGTCAAGGGTGCAAGCCAGTACACGCCATTGCATTGAAGACCCGTGCGTACCATCGACAACAGCAAAAGCCACCGAAGGCCTAACTCCAGCGGGTTCCCGCAACCCCAAGCAGACACGGCTGTCTTATCCACAGCACCTGCAGCACGCTCTACTGACGTCGGCCTCATACCCACATCTCGTTGATGGGCATTCTCATGCCAGCGCGGACTGCGGCTACGCTGATCAAAATCGGCGGCGTACATCGGCATGTTGCTGCCGGCCGCCCTGAGCAAACTTGCCGCGCAGATTACTGGGGGGCACGTTATTCACAAAATTATCCCCACCCCAGAAATTCGCTGAAAACCCACATGCCCAGGGCATCGATCTTCATTGACCCGACAATCATCTTGCTCGGTCTCTGCCGCCCGCGCCATCATCCATATGGCCGAGACGACAACACTTCATGTGAAACGCTGTGGAAAAGTCGGCGGAAGACGTTCTATGAGCAATTCTCCGCGCGACTAGTGCGCCCAGGCATCGTTGGGATAATCCAGTGCCCGGTTCCTGTCCGACCCTCTCGAATCAGCAATGCAACGTGGCGCGCCAACCGCTTGATGAAGCTCGTCGTGCTCACGCCAGGCCTCGGGATAACTTCGCAATTTCCGTTCCCGGACCCTAACCCTTTCGGCGATATCCCCACTTCTATCCACAGGCGCAGACCGACAATTTGGACTCCAGAAGGCGTAATTCTGTGCATAACCGGGATGGGGATATCTTTGTGAACAACAGACAGGATTCAGGCCCGGACGCGTCAACTACAACCCGAAAAGCGCGCCTGTCAGCGCAAGAAAGAGCGGGCAGGCCAGCGGAAAATAATGCGCAGATCCCCGAGTTTCCCTATGAGAACGCGGATTAAACCCTCTCTCCAGCGCTCGGACGCAGGCAAACTGATTATTCACGGGAAACCCAATCGGGTCGCCGTTATTGATGCAGATATCTGTGCAAAACCGGACTGCCCACGGTCCGATTGCTTCATTACTGCGCATCAAAATGAACGACACCGGGAATAATTATCCACAGAGTTATCCAGTGGTCGAGAATATGTTAGTGAACACTAACAGTGCCTGTCTTTAATGGGCACGACCAGACTGCCCGGTGCCGCAAAACGGAAGGCCAAATGAAACAACGCCCCAGACCGGGAGGTCTTGGGGCGTTGTAGCCAGGCCGGGCCTGGCGGACGGGAAATTGGGATTTCCCGATTTAGAGCGGGCGAATGTCGGCCGCTTGAGGTCCTTTCGGACCATCCTTAACTTCGTATTCGACTTCCTGGCCTTCGTTCAGGCTGCGATAGCCGCGACCCTGGATGGCGGAAAAGTGTGCGAACACATCGGTGCCGCCCACGTCCGGCGTGATGAAACCGAAACCCTTGTCAGCGTTGAACCACTTGACTTTGCCCTTCTGAGCCATTTTCTCTAGCGTCCTGTAATTAAATCGAAATGCAATGAATCAAGGACGCCGTGCGAACTGAACGATCGGTGCAAAACCAGTGTTCCCGCTTGTCGCCAGAGCGGCAGACCGAGTCCGCGCGCTGCTTGAATCAACTGCGGAATCAGCATACTCATCCGGCATTACCGAGTCATATAGTTGTTTACCCCAATGTCGCTTTTTTTTCACTGGAACGGCATTACCGCCAGACGGAATTAGCCTTGCCGACGCGCCAGAATCGCGTAAATGGGACCGGTCACGATCACCACGAAAACCATGCGCGTGACGTGAAAAGCCGTCACCACCGGAACGCCCAATTGCAGCACTTTGGCGGTGATGGCCATCTCTGCAATGCCGCCGGGTGTCGTGCCCAGAATCAGCGTGGGAATTGGTGCGGCGGACCATAGCGAAAGCAAGGCGCCCACGCCAAATGCAAGCGCCAGCGCAAGGATCGTGAAGCCCGCCACCGCCAACATGAATCGCGGTGCGGCACGAAAGAAGTCGGGGCGATAACGATCGCCCAGCGACCAGCCGATAAGGAGCTGCCCCGCCTTGGGCACAAAGTCCGGCAACGCGGATAGCTCTATGCTCGACGCGGTGAGAATCATGGCGACAAGCATGGGCCCCAGCACCCAGGGATTGGGTAGCCGAAATTTCGTGAAGGCAGCGCCTCCCACGATGGTCAGGGCCACCAGCGCCGCAAGCCCCACCGCATGTACATCGCGCGGCCCCGGCACGGTCGGATCCAGCCCCGCCACGCCCCACCACTGAAAGATGAAAGGCACGGTGACCACCACCAGCAAGACGCGCACGCTGTGCGCGGTGGCCACGCGATCGATCCTCGCACCGTGGCGTTCGGCCAGGTTGGCCATTTCGCTTGCACCGCCGATGGCCGATGAAAACCACGCGGTCTTGAAGTCCACATCGGTATAACGACGCAGAATCGCGGTGCCCAGAAATGCGAGCGCCAGCGCAAACAACATGCCGGCAATGATGGGGCCAGCGTTGCTGCCGATATGCCCGATGACCTGCGGCGTGAAGTACAACCCCAGCGAGGCGCCGATGACCCACTGGCCCGCATTGCGAGCTGGCCTCGGGCATGCGGTTGGCAATCCTGCGATCCGGGTGGCCGCGGTCAATAGCAGCGCGCCCAACATCCACGGCAGCGGCATGTGCGCCCACACCGCCAACAACGCGCCGATCAGCGCAATAAAAAATCCGGCCAGCACTCGGGCCATGCTTTTCTGAACCACAATCCCGTCCGCGTTGGAAACTGTCGAAAATGGAATTATGAGTTAGTGGGATACTTACGAGAAATTTCCTCGGCTACCCGTGTTTACTTCGCGTCCAACATGATCCGCTCCAAACTCCCCGACGTCGGCACCACCATCTTCACCGTGATGAGCCGCCTGGCCATCGAGCACAAGGCCATCAACCTGGGCCAGGGCTTTCCTGACTTCGATCCGGACCCTGCGCTCTGCGCGCTTGTCACCAAGGCCATGGCCGACGGGCACAACCAGTACCCGTACATGCCTGGCGTCGCGCCGCTGCGCGAGGCCATCGCGGCCAAGACGCGGGAACTGTATGGACACTCCTACGATCCCGAAACCGAGATCACCGTGACCAGCGGCGCAACTGAAGCGCTGATGGCTACCGTGCTGGCGGCTGTGGGCAGCGGCGACGAAGTCGTGGTGATCGAACCTTGTTATGACTCGTATCTGCCGGCGATTCGCCTGGCCGGCGGCACCGCAGTTCCCGTGCCGTTGCGCGCGCCCACCGAAGCCGATCCGTACTACCGCATCGACTGGCAGCGCGTGCGCGACGCCATCACGTCCAAGACCCGTCTGTTGATGCTGAACTTTCCGCATAATCCCACCGGTGCGGTGCTGGACGACAGCGACCTGGATGCGCTGGAAGCCATCGTCCGCGACACGGGTGTACTGCTGGTGTCGGACGAGGTCTACGAACATATTGTGTTCGACGGCAAGCCGCATGCCAGCGTGGCGCGGCGCCCGCTGCTTGCCGAACATGCGTTCGTGATCTCTTCGTTTGGCAAGACGTACCACACCACCGGATGGAAGATCGGTTATTGCTGCGCGCCGCGGCACCTGAGCGCCGAACTGCGCAAGGTGCATCAGTTCATGGTGTTCACCGTGCCCTCGCCCATGCAGTTTGCGCTGGCCGAGTTCATGCGCGATCCCAAGCCCTACCTCGATCTGCCGGCGTTCTACCAGGCCAAGCGCGACCGTCTTTCGCAAGGCCTGGCCAAGACGCGCTTCCGGCCGCTGCCCAGCCCCGGCACGTTCTTCCTGCTGGCTGACTACAGCCAGATCTCGAAGCAGAACGAAGCGGACTTCGCGCGCGACCTGACCGTCAATCATGGCGTGACCGTGATTCCCGTGTCGGCGTTCTACCGCCAACCCGACGCGCCCGAATCCAATCATCGGATCGTGCGCTTCTGCTTTGCCAAGAAGGACACGACGCTGGATGCGGCGCTGGAGCGCCTGAAGCAGGTTTGACTTAATAACTGAGCAAAAGCTCATATATGAATGGGTGTGTCCGCGTTATGCGGCACACCTGAAAAAAGGGGGCGCCGAAAGGCGCCCCTCAACATTTTCCGGCCTGAATCCGCGCCAGCCCGCGCACCGTCAAGTGCGCGCCACCGTGCCATCAGGCCGGTCCAGCGGCAACCTTTCTCGCGGCCCGCATACGGCGCAGGACCTGCGGCACAATGACGACCGCCGCGGCACCCGTCCACAGCGCAATCGAGACCGGGCTGGCGAACAGCACACCCACGTCGCCATCTGTCATCGACAGGGCGCGGCGCAAGTTCTGCTCCATCATGTTGCCCAACACGACGCCCAGCACCAGCGGCGCCATCGGCACGCCGAACTTACGCAGGAAGTACCCAAGCGTGCCGAGGCCCGCCACCAGCAGCAAATCGAACGTGCCGGCGTTGATCGCATACACGCCGATGTAGCTGATGCACAGAATGCCCGGCACCATCAGCCACCCCGGCACCGACAGCACTTTGGAGAACAAGCGGACCAGCGGCACATTCATCACGAAAAGCAATACGTTCGCCACGAACAGCGAGGCGATCAGCCCCCACACCAATTCAGGCTTGGTGTCGAACAGCACCGGACCCGGCGTGATGTTGTACAGCGTCAGCGCCCCCATCATCACGGCGGTGGTGCCGGAGCCGGGCACGCCCAACGTCAGCATCGGCACGAACGAGCCGATGGCCGAGGACGTGGCGGCCGCTTCCGGCGCGACCAGACCGCGCATGTCGCCCTTGCCGAACTTGGCATCGGGATCCTTGGCCTCGATGATGCGTTTTTCCTGCGAATAGGCGACCGCCGCGGCCACGCTGGCGCCAGCGCCAGGCAGCACGCCCACGCCGAAGCCGACCAGCGCGCTGCGCACGACGCTCCACCACGTGAATGCCATCTCTTTCAGGTTGAACAGCTTGCGTCCGCTGGGCTTGACCTCGACGCTGTGGCCAGCCACTACCTTTTCAAGCATTTCCAGCATCTCGCTGACCGCGAACAGCGCAATGACGACCACGACGAAATCGATGCCGTCGGCCAGGTGAACGGATTCGAAGGTATAGCGATACACGCCCGAGTTCGCGTCCACGCCCACCACCGAAATGGACAGGCCGATCATCGCGGCCAGCACGCCCTTGACCGGTTGCTTGCCGAGCAGACTGGTCAGGCAGCAGAACGCGAAGATCATCAGCACGAAGTATTCGGCGGGGCCAAACGCGAGCGCCCATTTCGCCAGCATCGGCGCAAGCAGGATGATGCCCACCACCGACACGATCGCGCCAAAGAATGCCGACCACGCGGAAAGCGTCAACGCCACGTTGGCCAAACCCTGCCGCGCCAGCGGGTAGCCGTCCAGCGTCGTCATGATGGCGCTGGCTTCGCCCGGCACGTTCAGCAGGATCGCGGTGATACGGCCGCCATACTCGGCGCCCACATACACCGCGGCAAGCAGGATCAGCGCCGTTTCCGGCGGCAGGTTCATGGCGAAGGCGATGGGAATCAGCATGGCCACGCCGTTGACCGGCCCCAGCCCTGGCAGCACGCCCACCATGGTTCCGATGAAGGAGCCGATGGCCGCGACCAGCAGGTTCGTGAGGGAAAAGGCGACGCCAAAGCCTATCGACAGATGATCGAGAATGCCGCTCATATCAGGTTCTCCAGCAGTCCGCCGGGCAGGACGACGTCCAGCACCTTGTCGAACAGCACGAAAAAGAAAAGACTCATCACCACGCCGCCGATCGCGCACTTGATCCAGCTGCCGCCAAAGAGGCGTCCCACGAAGATCGTCATGAGCGAGGTCGCGATCACGAAGCCCAGCCACTGGAAGAGAAAGGCGTAGGCGGTGGCAAATACCACCATCAGCGCGATACGTCCGTTGGCGCCGGCCGGATTGCGCTCGACAGCGGCGCCGCCCTTGTAGATGAGCCACAACCCGCACAGGCCGATGATCAGCGCCACGAGCAGGGGAAAGGCGCGCGGGCCGACGGGTTCGTAGGCGAAGGGCGCCTCGATGCTCCAGCCGGCGGCCGTCATGAAGACGGCCAGCGCCAGGGCGGCAATGCCCAGGATTCGATCATTCATGGTCCAGGTTCCGTTCAAGTCGGATTGCGCGGCGCAGCGGGCCCTGCCGCCGCCCAAGGCAGGCGGCAGGGGTGCCCCTTGCGGGCGCGGTCGGGAATCAGCCTGGCGGCTGGCTTACTTTTTGATCAGGCCGAAGGTGTCGGCGAGCTCGCCGTACTGCTTGACCTGGTTCTTCACGTAGGCGTCCAGTTCGGGGCCTGTCTTGTTGAAAGGGAACAGACCCTGCTGCTGGCGCAGCTTCTCGAACTCGGGTGCGGCCGCGGTCTTGTTGAATGCGTCGACCCAGAACTGGTAGTCGCTGTCGGACACCTTGGGACCGACGTAGAAGCCGCGGATGATGGGCCAGACAATGTCGTAGCCCTGCTCCTTGGCGGTGGGCACCGAACCCAGCTTGCCCGGCAGGCGCTGGTCGTTGAAGACGGCCAGCACGCGGATGGGGGCGCCGCCCTCAAGCATGGTGAAAGCTTCGGCGGCGTCGCCCATGTAGGCCTGGATATGACCGCCGCGCAGCGCCGTCACGGCTTCGCCGCCGCCTTCGAACGCGACAAAACGCATCTTCTTGAAGTCCACGCCCGCCGCCTTGGCTGTCAGCGCCGCCTTCATCCAGTCCTGGCTGCCCACGGTGCCGCCCGCGCCCAGCACGATCTTGGTCGGATCCTGCTTGAAGGCTTCCATCAGGCCCTTCAGGTCGGTGTACGGCGAGTCGTTGCGGACCACGGCCACGCCGTAGTCGGTGCCGATCGCGGCCAGCCAGCGCACGTCGTTGACGTTGTACTTGCCGAACTTGCCCTGCGCCAGGTTGAGCAGCGAGCCGCCGGAGAACGCGACGATGGTGCCCGGCTCGTTCGGATGCTGGGCAACGATGTTGTTGTACGCCACGGCGCCGATGCCGCCGGGCATGTAGACGATGCGCATCGCGGTCTTGAGCGCGCCGCTCTGCTTCAGGCCTTCGGTGGCCAGGCGGCAGGTCAGGTCGAAGCCGCCGCCGGGCTGTGCCGGGGCGATGCATTCCGGACGGCGGGGCTCGTCGGCGGCATGCGCCGCGCCGAGGGACAGGGTAATGGCGCCAAGCGCCGCCAGGGCTGCGATGCGCAGCTTCAGACTCGTCTGCATTCTTGCGTCTCCAGGATTTATAGGTCTAGGTATGGCTGGCAGCGGCGCGGCGGCGGTCGATCGCATCCCACGGCTCCAGTGGACGCCACCGTACAAAATCGAACCTTTCCATAACCTTTCAATTCCGGCCGATTTCGTGACGCGGCGCAGCATCCGGGCCTGTTTCCAGGGAAAACACCAACGCCGCCCGCAATCCCGGCTGCCCATTCCGGTTTTCCAGCACGAGACGCGCCCCCAGGATTTCGGCAATCGTGCCTACGATCGCCAGGCCCAGGCCCGCGCCGGAGGTGTTCTTGCCTGCCGCGCCCCGCCGGAACCGCACGCAGGCCCGGGCAATGTCCTCGTCCGACATGCCGGGACCGTCGTCTTCCACGGCAAGGCGGGCCTGGCTGGCGTCCGCGTCGATCCGGACAGTGACCACGCCGCCCGCGGCCGCATACCGGATGGCGTTGTCCACCAGGTTGCTGACCGCCTCGCGCAACAGCCACTCGGCCCTGCTGACCACGACGGGCCTGCGGTCGGCTTCCAGCCCGATGTCCAGTTGCCGGGCGCGGGCATTGGGTAATTGGGTGCGGATCACCGCGTCTGCCAGTTCAACCAGGTCCACCTGTTCGGGCACCGAACCGCCTTCGGCCAGCGAGGCGTCTTTAGCGCGCGCCAGGGCGAGCATCTGGTTGGTGGTGCGTACCGCCCTGTCCAACCCCTCCTGCATCGCCAGAAGGGCTGTACGGACCTCCTGGGGGTCTGTTTCGCGCAGGGCATAGGCCATCTGGGTCCGCAAAACCGACAAAGGCGTGCGCAACTGATGCGATGCGTCGTCCAGGAACTGCGCCTGCACCCTCCCCAAGGCCGCAAAACGGGCCATGTGGAGATTTATGGCCGCCACCAGGGGTAGGACCTCACCTGGCATCTCGGACGCGTTGACGGGGCTTAAATCGTCTGCAGACCGGCCTTTGACTTCCTGACGAAGCCGCTCCAGGGGACGCAAGGCCATGAAAACGCCTAAAACGATCACCAGGACGCTGATGAGGATCACGGCAAGGTCCCGCTCCACCGAGCGCACCAAAACCTTGTGAAGGAACGCCTGGCGGCTTTCCAGGCCCTCTGCGACCTGCACGATGACCCGCCCGCCCTGGTTGGCGTATAGCGGCGGATCCATGGCCCGCGCCAGCGCCGCCACCCGGACGGGCTGCCCCTGGTAGGTTGCATAAAAAAACCGCGGCTCGCCTGACACGAGGGGCTGGTCCGGCAGGGGCAGCCCGGGATGGCCGATTTCGGCCAGCCCGTCTTCGGTCGCCACCCGGTAGAACACGCTGCCATTGGCCGTCAGCTCAAAAAATTCAAGCATCAGGTAGGGCTGCTCCATGGCTAATCCACCGCTGGCTGTGGATATGTTGTGGTCGATCGCGCGCAGCGCGCCGGCGAGAGAACGGTCATAGGCAATGTCGACCTGGTTGCGCAACTGGTGGTTGGACAGCCAGAGCGCGCCCATCATCACGAACACCAGGGTCGGGATCAGCCACCAGAGCAGTTGCGTCTTGAGGGTCCGGGCGCGTTTTTTTGCTGAAAAATCAACGCCGTTTTGCGGACTTCTAGTTGTCAACAAGGTTCTCCAGGCAATACCCCATGCCGCGCATGGTCACGATTTGCACACCGGTATCCGCCAATTTTTTGCGCAACCGGTGAACCAGAACCTCGATGGCTTCCAGGTTGACGTCCGCATCGTCGGTGAGGATGCGGTCAAGGATCTGCTGTTTGTTGATGGGTTCACCGCTTTTCTGGATCAACACCCGCAGTACCGCGTGTTCACGTGGGGATAACTGCAAAGGCTGTCCGCTCACGGTGAATTTTTGCGCGGAAGTTTCAAAAACCAGGTTTCCCAACGTCAGGCGGGGATGTTCGCGCCCGCGGCTTCGGCGAATCAGGGCAATCAGGCGCGCCTCCAACTCTTCCACAACAAAGGGTTTCGGCAGGAAATCGTCCGCTCCCTCGTGAAGTGTTCCGATCCGCTCGGCCAAGGAATCGCGCGCGGTCAAGACCAGCACCGGCGTACGGTCGTCCCGCGCGCGAATCTTCGCCAGCAAAGCATGGCCATCCATGCCGGGAAGTCCCAGATCCAGGATGACCGCATCGAAATCTTCCATGGCCAGCCTTCTTTCGGCGACCAGTCCGTCATCAGCCCACTCCACGACGAAGCCGGCATGTCTGGCCAGGCTTCTGGACAGCCAGCGGGCAAGTTCAGCTTCATCTTCGATCAAGAGGATACGCATGGACGCAGTCCGGGGGGCGGTGGATGGGCGGAATGGGAAAGCATGTTTGGCTTTTCCTTTTTTTTTCTTTATATAAAGACTAATGATTAATAAGGGCTGTGGATAACTACCTTAACCTTGAAAACCTCTTTGCTTTCATTGCCTTGCGTCCGTTTTTGCCTGTGCAAGAACTCTGTGTGGGAAAAAAGCTGAAGTTGGACAAGATTTTGGACCGCGTCCGAAACCCCTGCTTGTTCAACTTGCCTCCACAACATGTGCACAACAGCGCTACTTAGGAGTTATCCACAGGCCTCTTCTGGCAACCGAGCCTTGAAAAGGGCCCTTTTACCCCGGAAAACCGCCCTTCGCCTACCCTGATTTTTGCCCTTGCAGCGCCTCAAAACGGGCCGCTAAGCGACGTTCGGAATCGGGGATTCGAGGGGAGACGCGTACGGATCGCTGACGGTGAACTGAACAAAAAGTGAGCAGAATCCGCCGTAGAATCCGGCCATGGATAGCGACTTGAAACTGCGTCGACCGGCCTGGGCCAGACGGTTGAGACGCGGACTTTTGGCAGAAAATCTGGCCTTGACGTTGTGTGCGGCCGCGTTGGTTGGCGCCCTGGGTGCGCTGTCAACGGTGGTGTTTCGCGAACTGCTGGGCTGGATGCAATTGTTGGTGGGAGGCGGCGAGGTTCCCCATGGCATGGTGTCGCTGGCGCGGGGACTGGATCCCTGGCAGCGGTTTCTGATGCCAGCGGCCGGGGGCGCGATAGCCGGCCTGATCCTGCAGGCGGCCACCCGATGGCTGCCCCGGCGCGGGGCCGCCGACTATATCGAAGCCATTTCCATCGGACGTGGCGTCATCGGCTTTCGTCAGACGGTCGCGCGCAGCCTGTCCTCCATTTTTTCGATCGGATCCGGCGCATCCATTGGCCGCGAGGGGCCGATGGTGCAACTCGCGGCAATGTGCGCCTCGTTGACGGGCCGCTATCTGGTGCTGCCGCCCCGCCATCTCCGGCTGCTGGTGGCCTGCGGCGCCACTGCAGGCATCACCGCGGCGTACAACGCGCCGATCGCGGGCGCGGTGTTCATTTCCGAAATCGTGTACGGCGTGATTTCAACGGCGACGCTGGTGCCGCTGGCCGTCGCTTCTGTTGTCGCCAACATCGTGACGCGGCAGGTGCTGCACTACGACGCGGTCTTTCAGATGCCGCATTTCGAGTTCGTGTCGGGCTGGGAAGTGATCAATTACCTGGGACTTGGCCTCATCGCCGGCCTGGCCGCACCCCAATTCCTGCGATTCCTGGACTTGTCCCGCGCGGCGTTTCGCCGGTTGCCGTTTCCGATCTGGGCCAGGATGGCGGCAGGCGGGCTGGTCGTGGGGGCGCTGTCCGTGATCGATCCCGCGGTGTGGGGCAACGGCTACAGTGTGGTGAACAGCATGCTGCATACGGATTGGGCGTGGCAGGCGGTGGCCGCCCTGCTGCTGCTAAAGACGCTGGCCACGGCGGCCAGCGTCGGGTCCGGCGCCCTGGGCGGCGTCTTCACGCCGACCTTGTTTGTGGGGGCGGCGCTGGGCGCGCTGTACGGGACTGCGCTGCAGGGCCTGTTTCCAGCCGGCAGCCTGTCGGCCGTGTCCAGTTATGCGGTCGTGGGAATGGGGGCGCTGTTGGCCGCCACCACGCATGCGCCGCTGATGTCGATCTTGATGATCTTCGAGATGACGCTGAGCTATGAAGTCATGTTGCCGCTGATGCTGGCGTGCATGACGGGATACGTGATTGCGCAGCGCATCCGGCCGGCGTCCGTCTATGCGAAATCGCTGGCGAACAACCGGATTTCGGCTCACCTGATGGCAAAAAAGGGTAGACCGATGAATTACGAGTAAAAGCTCATATCTTCGGTTTGTCTATTCTTGTGCGGCGGAGAGCGCTGCAAAAACCCCTTATATAAGGGGTTTTTGCATGAAAACGCGGTTCAGCCCGATCTCCGTGGCGCGGTGCGTTTCCGCATAGCCGCGCCGCGTGTAGATGGCGATGTTCTCGGTCATTGCTTCCTGCGTGTAAAGCCGGATCCGTGAAAAACCGGCGCGGCGCGCGGCGTCTTCGGCCCATTGCAGCAGTGTCCGGCCGTGCCCTTTGCCCTGCGCGGTTGGCGACACGGCGATGTTGTCCAGCAGCATGCACCCGTCGTCGGGTTCTGGAATCAGCACGATGAGGCCTTCGATGCCAGCGTCCGATTCCAGCACATGGACCACGCCTTGCGCGACGCGCGCCGGATAGTCGTCCAGCATGGGGCCGGGCGTGGCGCCGTTGCGTGCGATATAGGGGGAGTAAGCCTCGCGGACGATGCGCTCGATGCGGGCGACATCGGCGGGTGTCGCGGCGCGGATACGAAAGGGGGTGGGATGAAAGGTGGTGGTATTCGTATTCATGACGACTCGCCTCCGGTCATTTTCCCGATGCAAAAGCGATAGATGCAGTCTGACCGGTCGAATCTAGCACGGAGTCCACGTCCGGCGCCGTTCGTGATTCAAGATCCATATCCGCTGGCCACTGGACTCTAGGAGCCAGGCGCAAGGCGATGTTGTAGGGAGCGACGTCGTTGGCGTCACGCGGTTCGGCGTGATCGGGGTCGAGGCGGTTGATGCCGTTCTGCATATAGGCGCACACATACGCCCAGAAGTTGGAGGTGTTGGCAGCGTCGGTGTTTAAGTGAAAGCGCGTCACGACGTTGTTGGTACCCGGCTCCACCACCGCGATGGAGACGCCTTCTTTGATGATGAGACCTCCGCCTGGCGTCGCGCCGCGGACTTTCCATTTCTCTGCGCGCAGATCGTCCCAGTCATAACTCGCCGTCGTCACGTACCCGCGCTCGAAGGGATTCCACCAGACTGAATGGAAGTCATAGACGTAGACCTTGCGGCGCAGGCGATTGAAGCGAAGCGGGAGATCGCGGGGCGGGGAAACCTCGGCACGGTAGACTACAAACGCTGTCCAACCGCCGATCAAAATTGTCCCGACGACCATTAGCAAGATGCCTGCAACGTCAAGAGAGACACTCGTGGACCTCGCACTCGTCGCATAAATGTCCTTGGCGGCAAAGGCTACGTGATAAAGAATTGTCCAAGCGATCAGCAGCAAAAAGTAAAAGCAGACTCCGCGAATACTCGACGTGTTCCGAGCGAACTCGACATACGTCTCATCCATATGCGTCGGTGCCTGCCACAGCAGCATTGGGGGCTCGTCGAGCGGGTCGTTGGGGCCGGGCAGATCGCGTTGCCAACCGAGGCAGGGGCGATTCAGTTGAGGTTTCGCCAACAGAGTTCCTAAGAAATGTCGATGGCGGCGAAGTGGGAGTTCGCCAATCGAATGTACCGGGGCTGTGGAGCTGCAGTGGCGGGGTGGCGAGCGGGCCCTTCCGGCAAGCGAATCCAGTCCTAGGCCTCGACCGCCTTCATGGTGCAGTTCGTGATTCAAGATCCATATCCGCGGGCCACTGGACCTTCGGCGCCAGGCGCAAGGCGATGTTGTAGGGAGCGACGTCGTTGGCATCACGAGGTTCGGCACGATCAGGGTCGAGCCCTTTAATGCCGTTTTGCATGTAGGCGCACACGTATGCCCAGAAATTGGAGGTGTTCGCAGCGTCGGTGTTCAATTGGAAGCGCGCCACGACGTTGTTCGTGCTGGGTTTCACCACCGCGATGGAGACGCCTTCCTTGATGATGAGCCCGCCGCCAGGCGTCGCGCCACGGACTTTCCATTTCTCTGCGCGCAGATCGTCCCAGTCATAACTCGCCGTCGTCACGTACCCGCGCTCGAAGGGATTCCACCAGACTGAATGGAAGTCATAGACGTAGACCTTGCGGCGTAGTCGATTGAAGCGGAGCGGGAGATCTCGGGGGGGGGAGATCTCGGCACGGTAGATAACAAATGCTGTCCAGAGGCCGATGGAAATTGACCCGGCAAGCATCAGAAAAATTCCGACCTCAAGTAAGCTCGCTCCCGTCGTTGTGAATGAATAAATGTCCTTTGCGGCCATAGTTAGCTGCTCTAGAAGGACCCATGCGATCAGCGGTGAAAAGAAAAAGATAAGGCCGCGAACGCTCGACGTGTTCCGAGCGAACTCGACATACGTTTCATCCATATACGTCGGCGCTCGCCAGAGCAGCATGGGGGGCTCGTCGAGAGGGTCATTGGGGCGTGGAAGATCTCGTTGCCAGCCGACGCAAGGGGGATTCAGTTGAGGTCTTGCCATCAGAGTTGCTCCGTGATCTCGATGGCGGCGAAGCCCGAGACATCGTTTTTATCTGGCCAGAACGCGACAACCAAAGTTGCAGATTTGATATTGTTGAGAGAATCGAGCCAGTACCGACCGCTAAGGCTTGGCCGAGAGTTGGTTGGTTTAGTCTCACTGTCCAGCGTGTAATCCGGCCTATTCAAGGTGGAGACAGGCATGAGTGGGGCTGAATTGTTGATCTGCCCGGATGCCAGGACATGGGAAGACAAATGGGGGGTACGTTTGGCGCCTTGTGCTAGACCAAATCGTTCGGTGGTAAGCGAAAAGCGGTATCGGGATTGTTCGGCATCAAATCCAGGCAAAGTTGCGCTGTAAACAAGCGCTTTTGTGTTCTCTACAGAGCCTCCATTTTTGATGACGTCTATGTCTTCAATGTAGAGCTCGTCTAACGACCTAACCCGGGTTTCGACCGTGAAACTGAGGTCGACATCCATGCCGAGCACTGCTGCATTGAGTGCGGCAATGGCGGCGTCCATATCGTCTGGATCGCGCCAGCGCTCATTGTTATCAGCTTGGCCGAAGTAGCAACGTCGAGCCCAATTTTCCAATGCGTCGGATTCGAGGCTTTTTGCCGTGTGTGATATTGCGTAGGCAAGGAGCCCAATAGCAATACCCGCACCCAGCCCTCCCAATAGCGAGAGTGATCCCAAGGCTCCGAAAAAAGTCAGAAACGCCCCCAAAATTGATAAGCCACCGGCAATTCTGTAGGTTTTTGCAGCCCCTACATCACCAGCTTTTGACACGCGAGCGGCAGCACGAAAACTAGCACCAGCATCCGCAATCCCCGCCAAGGCTGAAATCGCTCCCCCCACCATCACCATCTTCGAACCCAACCCGACAACGCGCGTGAGGACAGGAGTTTTCTCCACACCCCAGCGCAGCACGAACCCTCGGGCAGCGTCCGCCGGAACCTTCATCGCCAGCCCCGCCGCCTCAACACTCGCTCCCATGAAGCCCAGCGCCACGCTATAAAACGCCGCCACAGCCTCCGGATGCCGGGCTCCGACTTTCGCATCCAGGTCAGCTAACGTGCTTTTCAAGCTGTCCTGAAGAAAATACAGGCCGATGAAAGACAAGCCACCATCCGCGCTACCCACGGCCAGGCTCTTCAGGCTCGCAAAGGTGCTGCCGGCGACACGACGGGCCCCCGCCGCGCCAACTTGCAGGCCCTCGAGCACCGCGGCGGCAGCGGGTTCCAGATTCTTCAGGCCGGCGTTGACCTGGCGTAGCGCAGACTTGGCTTCTCTGTTGATCTCTTGCCCAAGCGCGCCAGCAGCCTGCTTGATATCCTGCGCGCCCTCCTTGGCTTCGCGGCTGAAATCCAGGATGCGCTTCTTGACCTCTTCTGCAGTTCCATGCGCCCATAGCGTGACGTCGATGAGCACATTGCGGACATTGGCATCCGGGATGGTGATCAGACTGCCCAGCAACATCGCACGTGCCCGTTTGCCGGCGGCCTTTTGGGCGGAGTTGGCGTGCTCGCGAATTTCGCTCGACAGCAGCTCGAAGCACTCCCCCACCGTGAGCTGGATGGTGACCTGGGTGAACCTGGCCTTACCGTACAGCCAGGCGGCGCCGGACTGCAGGTTGTCTAAAGCCGCCTTGGCGCCGATGGTCAGGGTGCTTTCGAGGCGATTGCTCGCATCGTGAATGGCCGCCAACAACTGATCGGCAGATTCAACAACGAGCGTCCGGCGCCAATCGCTTCCCTCCTTGCTGGTGGCGACCATTTTTATCGCGTCATAGTATTTCTTGCCTGCCTCCGAGGGCATCGCGTTGGAGAACAAGGGTTCGAACGCCTGCTGCAAGTCGGTGTATTGCCCATTGAGCGCGATGTAGGCTGGACTACCTGCGTCGGACAGCAGGTCTTTCCATGCCTTGCTGCTAGGCCCCAACGCTTGCGGCGTGGGCTTTTCGCCTGGTTGGCTCTCGTCCGCCGGCGTTGTCTGCTGTGGCGGGGCATCCGTGATGCCGCCCGCAAGACAAGCCGCGGTGGTGCTCAGGCGGCATTGCTGCGAACGCGCATCGGCGTCCGCATAGTCCAAAGCCATGATCCGTCGCCAACTGGCGCCAGCCACCAGGTCGGCCCAGTCGGTTGCATAAGCGTCGATCTGCTTTTGAAAGCGGTCGTCTTCCTTGTCGTACGCATCCTGAAAAGTCTTTCGCCCTGCAGGGCAGGTTTCCCAGTAACGATCTTCTAGCCGGGCCATGCGACGCCCGGTCTCGCGATTGACCACGCCAGCGCGTTGTTGTGCGGGGTCGTGGAATACGGGCGGGACGCCGGATTCGCTGGACGTCCAATAGTCGCTGGGTGGCGGCGGAGGCGGGTGTGCAGCCTCTACCTGCTGGGCGATGTAAGCTTTGATTCCGAGCAGGCACTGCGAGGTGAGGTAGGCATACCGCCGTGTTGGCTCTTCACGCCACCGCTGGCGCATCGTGTTGACAGAAAGACGCAGGCTGTTGAGCTCTGCAGCCATGCCCACCGGATCGGGCAGGATGAGTCCTGCAACCCCCTTCGCAAGCCCATGCTGCTTTTCGAGCATGCGCAGTTGCGCATGCATGGCTTCCAGGCGGGCATGACGGGGATGCCAGTCATGAACGCTACCGAAGTCGCGCGTGCCAATGGCGTACTCGGCGACATGCTGGGCAAGATCATCACCGTGCTCAAGGGCAAGCGCCTGGTTGCCACCTGTCGGATCCTGCTTGAGCGTGATCAGATTGATCACCCTGAACCGATCCCGATAATCAGCGGGCAGTGTCTTTCCATCAGCGTGCTTGCCGGTGCGGTAGGCATCGAGTGTTGCCTTCGGCCAAGGGTCCTGTGAAAACGCGATCCAGGCCTGCTTGTGCGCTGCGGTGTCGATGTTGATGAATGCCGAGCGCAGATCGTGTCCGGCGTCCAGGCAAGCTTTGGCTAGGGGCTCGGGCGCCGCCCGTGGCATGGAGAATGGATTGAACTGGCGCAGATAGCCTTCCGGGGTGACCTGATAGGCATGCCAGATTTCTTTGTCCAGCAGCACATAGACATACCCCTGCCGCAATACACGCAATGCGGTCTGAATGGATTCGTGACTGAGTGCGCCATGTTGCTTGAGTCCGCCTGTGACCGGCATGATGGCAGGCCGTAGCGGCAGGATCGGTAAGCCGGTACGTTCACACGCGCTGCACGTGCCGGTGGGATTGGGCGCCGCCTGGCGCCGGGCCTGGGTCAGGGTCTTGCTGATGCTCATGTGTAGTTCGCGGCGGGAGGTAATGACGCAACGATGCGCTGCCACGCAAAGTCGTCGTAGTTGTCAAAACGCGCTTGCAATGTGGACTGCCCTGCGACGGCGGCTTGGATGTCGTCCTGTATTTCTGGATTCCGTGGCAGATGGGGATGAATGAAGACGCGATGCATGCACAGGTCGATGATGTCGGCGCTCAGGCGCAAGCGTGAGTTCTGTGCGTCACGGATCATCCGGAAAGCGTGCACGGCGGCCTGGGGCGGAAGAATCGTGGTGCCACGCCAGCGCATTGGGGCATACGTCACGGGGAATCGGAGCGCGGCGCGCCAGACATCCAGGAAATCGCTGACGAGCGGTGCAAGTTGCAGTGCCTGTCGAACGAGTGGAGGGGCATCCGAGCCGGCTTCGGTGGGGGAGCCGCGAAGTAAGGTGAAGGCGCCCCAGCTGGTCGGGCAAAGCCAACGTTTGACGGGCCATAGCAGAGCAGGAAAGGCGTGTTCCATTGATGCCGCGAGCAGTTCAAGCCGCAACGGCTCGAACCACGGCGTCGTGCGTTTCCCGGCGATCGGCGCGATGACATCCAGGCAGCGCGCAGCCAAGTGATCGGCGAGCGCAGCGAGGGATTGATCACTGGTCAGCCATCCGCACACATAACGCTTTTTATAGCTGGCATCATCACGCGCGGAACGTTCGGCGGCGGCGAGCACAGAAATGTCCGCGGCACCTTCTGGCGCGGCCAGCTGTATAAGCGCCGGGCACGCGTCGGGCGTATGGGCAAGGTCTGGCCGGATGACGCGTGCGA
The DNA here is from genome assembly GCF_041879325.1 of Achromobacter sp. JD417. Lineage (NCBI taxonomy): Bacteria > Pseudomonadati > Pseudomonadota > Betaproteobacteria > Burkholderiales > Alcaligenaceae > Achromobacter > Achromobacter sp. JD417. The sequence continues at coordinate 6,205,759 of NZ_CP087159.1, forward strand.
TCGCCTGTTCGCCCAACGCGTGGGTTAGCGACTGAATGCTAAGGGGATCTTGTGGCTCGCACGGCGCGAGCGGGTCCAGCAAGAGGTAAAGATAGTCGCTGGGGGCGCGTTCGAGACGGGCAAACGCTTGTACGACGCTCTGCATCATCTGGCGCGCTCCAGACAATCAGAAAGTGCGCCTTCCAGAACCTCGCAGCCCAGAGCCAGTTCATTTCCGCCGCCGCCCCCCTGCATCTTGAGCGGACCTTTAACCTGGATGGAGATAGCGTCAAGGGTTATGCCGGTGCTATCTATTCGAATGGTTCCACCCGGCCCTTTAATGATGAGCGCTTCTTCAGCATGCAGAGAGTAGTCCCTTGTCCGACGGCGGATGGCCTGGCCCGCCCGCAGTTCCGCTCGCCCCTCCACGCTCTGCTCCTGGTGCCCGCCAATACTCACCCAGTGATTGGCCGCAGTCTCGTCGCGGCGGTTGTTGCCCACTTCCTCGGTGCGGTCCTTGCCGGTGTAGATGGTGTGATTACGTCCCACCGTCAAGAAGTCGTCCCGCCCAATGTCGTGCCGCCGATCCTGGCCGATGTTCACCTGTTCGTCATTGCCCACGGTCTCCCTGCGGTCGTGGCCAATGGTGATGGTTTCGTCGTTCTCGACCTGCTCGCTGCGGTCGTGACCCACGAACGTCGACTCGTCGTGGTTGACGTGGATGTTCTGATCCTTCTGAGCGTGGACGTAGATTTCTTCCTGATCCATCTCGTCCTCAAAGCGCAGTTCGTTGTATCCCTCGCCTTTGTGGGTCTTGGTCTTGATGGTCATCCGCGTCTTGTGGCGCGGCAGCTCGTAAGGCGGCAATTGCAGGCGGTTGTAAACCCGGCCGGTGATCACGGGCTGGTCGGGATCGCCGTCGAAGTACGAGACGATGACCTCTTGTCCGATGCGGGGAATGGCCATGTGGCCCCACGTGGCGCCAGCGATGTTCTGGGATACGCGTATCCAGCAGGAGCTGTGTTCGTCCTCCTTGCCGAGACGGTCCCAGGGGAACTGGACCTTCACGCGGCCGTATTCGTCGGTGTAGATCTCTTCATTGGGTGGGCCGACCACTACGGCGTTCTGCGGTCCGTCGATGCGGGGCCGGGGCAATGGCTCTGCGCGCCATTCGGCGTCGTCCGGTACCAATTCAGCCTCGTAGTGGTATCGAGTCCCTGACGCGGAATCGGCGCATTCTTCGGCCTGGCTCGTGTATTGGATGCCGCGGTGGACGATGCGGACCGGGCGCCAGCCGCGATTCATGTCCTCGCGTGGGTGCCCGGCCAGCGTGAACGAGATACCAGGCTGCAAGCGCGGGTCATCGCCTTCGACCAAGGCGATGCGCGCGTCGCGCCGATGCCCGCGCAGGCGATTCTCGGCGAAGGGCTTGCCGGCCTCGTCGAACTTGGCGCGGGCGGGGTAGTCGTAACGCTCGTAGCGGCGGCCTTGATGGTCCAGGTCGCGCCCATCGCGGCTGTGCTGGTGGGTATAGCGCGGATGGTGAAAGGTGTAGTCGCGCTGCGTCTGGCGCGCGGTGCGCACGTTCTCGGTATAGGTGAAGCGACGCAGCGCAGGCTGCGGCTGATCGCCGCCAGGCATGGGGTTGTACTGCACCGGCGTGTCGCCGACGCGGCCGTGAATGAAGAGGCGATCGCTGTGGACAAGTTGATGTCCTTCGGCGCCATGACGGAAGGAATAGAAAAAGCCTTCCTCACGCATGATGCGTTCGACAAAATCGTAGTCCGTATCGCCGGCTTGCACGCAGTACTCGCGGGACTGGTGCTCGGTGGTGCTGCGCTGCTCGTAGTCCTGGGTGAGGCCATGCGCCTTGAGCACGGCCTCGGCAATCTGTGGAACGGTCAGCGCCTGGAAGATCCGCCAGTCAGAACTGAGCGCGAGGCGTGCCAGACGCGGTTCGACGACAGCCGAATAGCGCGTGCGCCGAAAGCCGGTTTCGCCCTGGACGAATGAAGACACCGCGCCGTGCACGTACCGGACAGGCGTGTCGCCGTGCCAGATGGTAAGCAGCGCAGCGCGGTCCAGCACCGCGCCGAAATCGATGGCGGGATTGGCGCTGGCCAGTTCCGCTTGCAGCACAAAAGGCTCGGATAAGCCTTCCTGGAGCGAGAACTCGACGACCTCGAAGGGCTCTTCGCCAATGGCGAACGAGAAGCGCAGATCGGATTGGGTAGGCATGGCGGGCTTCCGGTTGGGACAGACCGCTCGGGTCGTCCTTGGTGCCAAAGGGCACCACCGGTTGTAAAAGCCGCCGATATTTCGTGTAAATAAGAAGAGTCTTATTAATTAAGAAAATCGATGTGCGCAAGCACGTTGCAGGGTAAAGATCCTGACTACTTCCCGATGCAAAAACTGGAAAAAATCTCTCCCAGCAGGTCATCGCTGGTGAACTTGCCGGTAATGCTGGACAAACTATCGTGCGCCAGCCGCAGTTCCTCGGCAAACAGGTCCAGCACCCGGTCATCCTGACTGGCATGCGCGGCGGCCAGTTCCAGGTGTTCGGCAGCCTCCTGCAATGCATGCAGATGCCGTTCGCGCGCGAGCCAAGGCGACTCGGCGCCCGGGTTCCATCCCGCGATTTGCAGCAGTTCGGCGCGAAGCGCGTCCAGCCCCGCGCCGCGTTTGGCCGAGATGCCCAGTTCGCCGGGACCGGGGACGAAAGGCTCGGGCAGCAGGTCGACCTTGTTGAATACCTTCAGCACCGGCGTGCGGGCGGGCAGGCGCGCGGTGATCTGCGCGTCGAGTTCGTCGCCCGGCTGGGTGGCATCCTGCAAATGGAGGATGACGTCCGCGCGTTCGATCTCCTGCCAGGTGCGCGCGATGCCGATGCTTTCGACGGTGTCTTCGGTTTCGCGCAGGCCTGCCGTGTCGACAATATGCAGCGGCACGCCATCAATATGGATTTCCTGCACCACTTTGTCGCGCGTGGTGCCGGCAATGGGGGTGACGATGGCGATGTCGTCGCCCGCCAGCGCGTTGAGCAGGCTGGACTTGCCCACGTTGGGCTGGCCGGCCAACACCACATGCAGGCCCTCTCGCAGGATGACGCCCTGGCGCGCCTGCGCGATCAGCGCGGACAGGTCGCCGGCCAACGCGTCCAGGGTGGGACGCGCCTGATACTTTTCCAGGAAGTCGATCTCTTCTTCGGGAAAATCCAGCGTTGCCTCGACCAGCATGCGCAGGTGAATGATGCGATCGGACAGGTCGTTGACGCGCGCCGAGAATTCGCCAGACAGCGACGCCATGGCGCCGCGCGCGGCCGCGACCGACGAGGCTTCGATCAGGTCGGCCACCGCTTCGGCCTGCGCCAGATCCATGCGGTCGTTCAGGAAGGCGCGGCGTGTGAATTCGCCGGGTTCGGCCAGTCGCACGCCCAGGTCGCGGCCGGCGGCAAGGCAGCTGTCCAGCACGCGGCGCAGCACGGCCGGACCGCCGTGGCCCTGCAGTTCCAGCACGTCTTCGCCGGTGTAGGAATGCGGCGCGCGAAAGTAGATGGCGATGCCTTCGTCCAGCAATTCGCCTTCGACGGTCTTGAAGGGAAGATAGTGCGCATGGCGGGGCGTGAGATCGCGCTGAAACAGGCGCCGCACCAATTCGGACAGGTCCGCACCAGAAATGCGCACGACGCCGATGCCGCCTCTTCCGGGAGCGGTGGCAATGGCGGCAATGGGGGCGTAAGCGGACATATCGGGGCAGATGACAAGGCGAAACAATAGGGGAATATAACTGTTGCGCGGCGCGTTGTTTGCTGGTTACTGTGGCCCCGAGGTTCAAAACCCGAAACAACTCTGGGAGATCACGATGGCGTCTCGGTTTTCGCGTGTCTTGGCCTGCGGCGCAGCCGCGGTGGTGATGGCCTGTGGCACATTCAGTGCGGCCATGGCCCGCGATCTGGTGATAGGACTGAAGACCGAGCCGTCTTCGATGGATCCGCAATACCACGCGTTGACGCCGAACACGCAGATCTCCCAAACCATTTTCGATACGCTTGTCGCCACCGACGCGCAGCTCAAGCCCCAGCCGTCGCTGGCGGAATCCTGGACGGTCGATGGCAAGGTCTGGACCTTCAAGCTGCGCCCGAACGTGAAGTTCTCCGATGGCACGCCGTTCACCGCCGAGGACGTCGTCTTCACGTACGACCGGGTGCCGAAGGTGCCCAACAGCCCCTCGCCGTTCACACTGTATCTGGGGTCTGTCGCCAAGACCGAAGCGGTCGATCCGATGACGATCCGCATCACCACCAAGGAAGTGGCGCCCAATTTGCTGGTCAATCTGGCGCAGCTGCCCATCATGTCGAAAAAAGCCGCGTCGGGTCCCGCCGCGGAAGGCAAGACCACGACCGAATTGAACAGCGGCGACGGGCTGATCGGGACCGGACCCTACAAGTTCGTGTCCTGGAAGCGCGGCGCGGAATTTGTGCTGGCCCGCAACGACAACTATTGGGGCAAGAAACCCGAATGGGATCGCGTGGTCTATCGTCCGATCAGCAATGCGGCGGCGCGCGTGGCCGCGCTGCTGGCGGGCGACGTGGACATGATCGAAGATCCTCCCACCGACGACCTGCCCAAGCTCAAGTCCGACAAGAAGCTCTTTGTCGAGGAAACGCCGTCGGTGCGCGTGGTGTACGTGGCGCTGGACCAGTACGCGGAGCCCTCGCCCGGCGTGCAGGGCACCGACAAGAATCCGATGAAGGACAAGCGCGTGCGCGAGGCCTTGTCGCTGGCGATCAATCGCGATGCGCTGGTCGAACGCGTGATGGGCGGCGTCGCCCTGCCCGCGGGCAACCTGCTGCCGTATCCGATGTTCGGCGCCAGCAAGGAACATTCGAAGGCCCCCAAGGCCGATGTCGAAAAGGCCAAGGCGCTGCTCAAGGAAGCGGGTTATCCCAACGGGTTTTCGATCACGCTGGGTTCGCCGTCCGGCCGCTATGTCAACGATTCGAAGGTGGCGCAGGCCATTGCATCGATGTGGACGCGCATCGGCGTGAAGACCAGCGTGGATGCGATGGCGCCCCCGGTGTTCTTCAAGAACCGCGACAGCTACTCGTTCTCGGCTTACTTGGCGGGCTGGTCGGTGACCAGCGGTGAAATGTCGAACGCGCTGACGTCGCTGCTGATGACGCGCAACCCGGAAGCGGGCCAGGGCACGACGAACCGCAGCCGCTACTCCAACCCCAAGATGGACGAACTGGTGAAGCAGGCTTCGTCCACGATGGATGACGCCAAGCGCGCGGAGCTGCTGTCCACGGCAAGCAGTATCGCCATGGATGATTTCGCGATGCTGCCCGTGCATTTCGAGCTGTCGGTCTGGGCGATGAAGAACGACATCCGCTATCAAGGCCGTCCGGACCAGGTCACCTTGGCGCAGAACGCTACGCTGAAGAAGTAAGCGCGCCGGGCGATATCTCGTGCTTGCAACCATTGTCAGAAGGCTGCTGCAGACCATCGTCGTCATGCTTGTCATGTCGGCGTTGGTCTTTGCCGGCATTTACATGGTCGGCGATCCGGTCTCGATGCTGGCCAGTCCGGAAGCGACCGAGGCGCAGCGCGCCGCGATCAGTGCATCGCTGGGGTTGGACCAGCCCTTGTGGCGGCAGTACCTGATCTTCATGAGCCAGGCCGTGCGCGGCGATTTCGGGAACAGTTTCCTGACCGGCGAACCGGCCATGCACCTGATCCTGGAGCGCATGCCGGCGACCGTCGAGCTGGCCTGTGTGGCGATGCTGCTGTCGGTGCTGATCGGCGTGCCGCTCGGCATCCTGGCGGGCCTGAAACCCGCGGCGGTGGGCTCGCGCGCGATCATGACGGGCTCCGTGCTGGGATTTTCGCTGCCCAATTTCTGGGTGGGCCTGATGCTCATCATGGTGTTTGCGGTGATGCTGGGCTGGGTGCCGGCCGGCGGCCGCGGCGACACCGTCAGCATCGGCTCGCTGCAACTGAGCGTGCTGACGCTGGACGGCTGGCTGAGCCTGGCCCTGCCCGCCGCGACCATTGCGTTTGCCAAGTGCGCGATGATCATCCGCGTGACGCGGGCCGCCACGCGCGAGGCGCTGCCCATGGACTACATCAAGTTCGCGCGCGCCAAGGGCCTGCCTGAAAAGCGCGTCCTGGGCGTGCATCTGCTCAAGAACATCCTGATTCCCGTGGTGACGGTGGCCGGCCTGGAATTCGGTCAGGTGATGGCATTTGCCGTCGTGACGGAGACCGTGTTTTCGTGGCCAGGCATGGGCAAGCTGCTGATCGATTCCATCATCAACCTGGATCGGCCGGTGGTGGTGGCGTATCTGCTGCTGATCGTTTTCTTCCTGATCATGTTGAATCTGGTGGTGGACATCATCTACACGGTGCTGGACCCCCGCGTACGCCTGGATAGCCGCCGATGATGAATACGCCCGCCACCGCTGCCTCGTCCCCGGCGCCGACAAAAGAGCAGTCGCCCTGGCGCCGCTTCGTGTCGGACTTCTTTGCCAGCAAGCTGGCTACGCTGGGTCTGGTGATGCTGGTCGTGATCGTGGGAGCGGCGCTGCTGGCGCCGTGGATCGCGCCGCAGAATCCCTATGATCTGGCCAGCCTGGACATCATGGATTCGAAGCTCAAGCCGGGCAGCGAAAGCGGGGATGGTTCGATGCGGCATTGGCTGGGCACCGACGGCCAAGCGCGCGACCTTTTTTCCGCCATTCTTTACGGCATGCGCACGAGCCTGATGGTGGCGACCGTGTCGGTGCTGGCCGCCTTCGGCATTGGCGCCACGGTCGGGCTGATTGCCGCGTACTTTGGCGGACGCATCGACGCCCTGCTGATGCGGGTTGTGGATATCCAGTTGTCGTTCCCGGCGATCCTGGTGGCGCTGATGCTGCTGGCCATTCTGGGCAAGGGTGTGGATAAGGTGATCATCGCGCTCATCGTCGTGCAATGGGCGTATTTTGCGCGGGCCGCGCGTGGCGCGGCGCTGGTCGAGCGCGGCAAGGAATACGTGGAGGCGGCGCGGTGCATGTCGCTGTCGTGGTCGCGCGTGTTGTTCCGGCACGTGCTGCCGAACTGCATGCCGCCGCTCATCGTGATCGCCACGATCGACCTGGCGCACGCGATTGCGCTGGAGGCAACGTTGTCGTTCCTGGGCGTGGGCGTGCCGGTCACCGAGCCGTCGCTGGGCATGCTGATCTACAACGGCTTCGAGTACCTGCTTTCCGGCCAGTATTGGATTTCTTTCTTTCCCGGCATTGCGCTGGCGCTGGCCATCATCGCCATCAACCTGGTGGGCGACCACCTGCGCGATGTGCTCAACCCGCGGCACGCGAATTGAGGACACAGGCGATGCAAACGAACGCGGTGCAGCGATCCGTGCCGGGCCCGGCCCCAGTGCTCGAGGTGCATGGCCTGAAGACGCATTTCTTCACGCGCAATGGCGTGGTCAAGGCCGTGGATGGCGTGGACCTGACGCTGGCCGAAGGAGAGATCCTCGGGCTGGTGGGCGAGTCCGGATCGGGCAAGAGCATCACGGGCTTTTCGTTGATGGGCCTGCTGGATGAGCCCGGGCGCATCGTCGACGGCGATCTTAGGCTGAACGGCGAGGACCTGCGCGCGGCCACGCCTGCGCGATGGCGTCAGTTGCGGGGACAGGAGATCGCGATGATCTTCCAGGATCCGATGATGACGCTCAATCCGGTGCTGCGGGTGGACACGCAGATGATCGAGGCGGTGCAGGCGCATGCCAAGGTCTCGCGCGAAGCGGCGCGAAAGCGCGCGCTGCAGACGCTGGCGATGGTGGGCATTCCCTCTCCGGAAGAGCGCCTGCGCACGTATCCGCATCAGCTGTCCGGCGGCATGCGCCAGCGGGTGGCGATCGCCATTGCGCTTCTGAATTCGCCGCGCCTCATCATTGCGGACGAGCCCACGACCGCGCTGGACGTCACGATACAAGGGCAGATTCTGTTCGAAGTGCAGAAGCTCTGCCGCGAAACGGGCACGGGCCTCATCTGGATCACGCATGACCTGGCCGTGGTGGCGGGCCTGGCCGACCGTGTGTCGGTGATGTATGCGGGCCGTGTCGTGGAAACGGGCAGCACCGAGGCGGTCATCAGCCATCCGATGCATCCGTATACGCATGGGTTGATCGCGTCGATTCCGACGCCGGCGTCGCGGGGCAAGCCGCTGTTGCCGATTCCCGGCATGACGCCGTCGCTCTTGAACCTGCCGCAGGGCTGTGCATTCCGGGGGCGCTGTCCGCGCGCGACGGACGCGTGTCTGGCCGAACCGCCGCCCGTCGAAGTCCGCCCGGCGCAATGGGTGCGCTGCTGGCATGCCGGAGCGCCGGACACGTTATGACCGAAGCTGCAATCAACCCCACGCCGATCCTCGCGCTGAACGAAGTCGAACTACGCTTCGTGCAACCCGTGGATCTGGCCGGCCGCATCGCCAACCTGCTGGGTGCGGGCCTGAAGACGCAGGTGGTGCACGCCGTGGCCGGCGTCGACCTGGCGGTCAAACCCGGCGAAGTGATCGGCATCGTTGGCGAATCGGGCTGTGGAAAATCCACATTGGGCCGCATCGTGTCTGGCATTCTGCCGCCCACTGCGGGCCAGGTGCACTATCAGGGCAGGCCCGTGCATGCCATGAAGGGCGCCGAGCGGCGCGCGTATGAGCTGGGCGTGCAGATGATCTTTCAGGATCCGTACGCGTCCCTGAATCCGCGCATGCGGGTGCGCGACATCATCGGCGAAGCGCCTGCGGCGCACGGCCTGATTGCCTCGCGCGACAAGCTGGAGTACGTGGCTGGGCTGATGCGTCAGGTTGGCCTGGATTCGAGCTTTGCACAGCGTTATCCCCATCAGTTCTCGGGCGGCCAGCGCCAGCGCATCGGCATTGCACGGGCGCTGGCGCTCAAGCCTTCGGTGATCGTCTGCGACGAGGCCGTGGCTGCGCTGGATGTGTCGATCCAGGCGCAGGTGCTGAACCTGTTCGAGCAACTGCGCGCGGACCTGGACCTGACGTATCTGTTCATCAGCCACAATCTCAGCGTCGTGAGCCACATTTCGGACCGCGTGGCGATCATGTATCTGGGACGCATCGTCGAACTGGCCGATACCGATACGGTCTTCGCGCGCGCCAACCATCCTTACACGCAGGCGCTGCTCAAGGAGCTGCCCACGCTGACGCCCGGGCGACGGGCGTATCAACCCATTCGCGGCGAACTGCCCTCGCCGCTGGATCCGCCTTCCGGTTGCGCGTTTCATCCCAGATGTCCTCATGCGATGCCGCGCTGCAAGGCGGAGCGCCCGCTCCTGCGGGAAGTCGCGCCGGGGCAGTTAAGCGCCTGCCATTTGAACGATGGCGCCTGACCTGCGCCGAAAAAGGGCTGGACGCGGGGCGCGGGGCGGCGCGAGAATTCCCGCACCAGCAAGCCTTTTGCGCATGCGTCATCCATCCACCCAGACAGCTTATCCACAGCCATGAAAACCATTGCCGAAATCGAACGCGTACACGGGGACCTGACTGCGCTGCGGCGCGATATCCATGCCCATCCCGAACTGGCGTTTCAGGAAACGCGCACTTCCAACCTGGTGGCCGAGCGTCTGCGCGGCTGGGGATTGGAAGTCCACACTGGGCTGGGGAAAACCGGGGTGGTGGGCATTCTGCGCGCCGGCAGCGGCGGCAAGACCATCGGCCTGCGCGCCGACATGGATGCGCTGCCGATGCCGGAGCACAACCGGTTTGCCCACAAGTCCACGATCAGCGGGCGCATGCATGGCTGCGGCCACGATGGGCACACGACGATGCTGCTGGGCGCCGCGCAGTATCTGTCGACGCATCGCAATTTTGACGGCACCGTGGTGTTCATCTTCCAGCCGGCCGAGGAAGGCGGCAACGCCGGCGCGCGCGCCATGATGCAGGACGGGCTGTTCGACAAGTTTCCCTGCGATGCGGTCTTCGGCATTCACAACATGCCCGGCATGCCGGTGAATCAGTTCGGGTTCCGGTCCGGCCCCACGATGGCGTCGAGCAACCGCTGGGACATCGTCATCAAGGGTGTCGGCGGCCACGCCGCGCAGCCGCATTCGTCGGTCGACCCCATCATCGTGGCCGCCGACATGGTTCATGCGCTGCAGACGGTCATTTCACGCAGCAAGAATCCGCTGGAGCAGGCGGTGCTGTCGATCACGCAGATCCACGCAGGCGATGCCTACAACGTGATTCCCGGCGAAGCCGTGCTGCGCGGCACGGTGCGCACGTATTCGGTGGACACGCTAGACAAGATCGAAGCCGACATGCGGCGCATCGCGACCACCTTGCCGCAGGTGTACGGCGGCACGGGCGAGCTGGATTTCGTGCGTGCGTATCCGCCGCTGGTGAACTGGGAGAACGAAACCGCCTTTGCGGCGAAGGTCGCGGAAGACGCCTTTGGCGCGGAGAACGTGCTGCGCGACATGCCGCCGTTCATGGGGGCGGAAGACTTTTCGTTCTTCCTGGAATCCGTGCCGGGCTCGTATTTGTTCCTGGGCAATGGCGACGGCGACCACCGCATGGAAACCTATCACGGCATGGGTCCGTGCCAGCTTCACAATCCTAACTACGACTTCAACGACGCGTTGCTGCCGGTGGGCGCGACGTACTGGGTGAAGCTGGTCGAAGCATTCTTGCCGGCCCGGTAACGACCGATCCGCTATTTGTTTATATGCGGTTGGCCATGAAGCCGCGGGGCGCCCCCGCGGCTTTTTGCTATATGACGTAAAGCTTTGATCAAACGCCGATAACTTCGTTTGAGATGGATGGCGGCGTTTTCATAATCGGTCGTTCCTGCCATGCCGATAAGGCGAACCGGAGCGACCGATGTCCCAGAGCAATGCCTTGCGGCGCGAAGCGCACGCCGCCTCCCAACCTGACACGCAAACGTTTGACGTGCGCCCCCTGCCCGGTCCGCTGGGCGCGGAGGTTATCGGCCTGGACCTGTCGCGTGAACTGGCGCCCGCCGATTTTGCCCGCGTACACAAGGCGCACCTGGACCATCACCTGCTGGTGTTTCGCGACCAGCGCATCACGCCGCAGCAGCACATCGATTTCAGCCGCCGCTTCGGCCGCCTGATGATCCACGTGCTGCACCAATTCCATCTGCCCGGTCATCCGGAGATCCTGACGGTCTCGAACATTGTGGAAGACGGTAAGCCGATCGGTCTGGGCGACGCTGGCAAATATTGGCATTCGGATATCTCGTACAAGGAACTGCCCAGCCTGGGTTCGCTGCTGCACGCGCAGGAACTGCCTGCCGAGGGCGGAGACACCTTGTTCGCGAACATGCATCTGGCCTACGACACGCTGCCGCAGGCGCTCAAGAACGCCATCGACGGCAAGCGCGGCGTGCATTCCTATCTGGCGCAATACGGCCAACTGCAGAAGGAAGGCAACTGGCGCCCAAATCTGAGTGCCGCGCAGATTGCGCAGGTGCAGGAGGTGGTGCATCCGGTGGTCCGCACGCACCCCGAGAACGGCCGGCGCGCGCTGTTTGTGAGCGAAGGCTTCACGACCCGGATCGAGGGCCTGCCGGACGACGAAAGCCGCGCGCTGCTGAACGAGTTGTTTATCCACAGCGTGCGGCCAGAGCATATCTATCGCCACCAGTGGCAGCCGCATGACCTGGTGTTCTGGGACAACCGGTCGCTGATCCACCTGGCCGGCGGCACGCCCGATCACCTGCGCCGCAAGCTCTACCGCACGACGATCGAAGGCGATGCGCCCTTCTGACATCGCGCTCATGACCTCACCCCACTTATCCACAAGGAACGCCATGCGTTTGACCTCCACGCTCCGGGATCGACTGGTCCAGACCGCCACGGGCGCCGGCCTGGCGCTGATGCTCGCCGTGCTGGCGCTGGCTTCGCCCACGCCCGCCCAGGCCGAAGGACGCATCCGGATTGCCGAGCAATACGGCATCGTCTATCTGTTGCTGAACGTCGCACGGGACCAGCAGCTGATCGAAAAGCACGGCAAGGCCGAAGGTGTGGATATCTCGGTCGAATGGGCCAAGCTGTCCGGCGGCGCGGCCGTGAACGATGCGCTGCTGTCCGGGGCTGTGGATATCGCGGGGGCGGGTGTGGGACCGCTGCTGACGATCTGGGATCGCACGCACGGCAAGCAGAACGTGAAGGGCGTGGCGTCGCTGGGCAACTTCCCGTACTACCTGGTGACCAACAATCCGAACGTGAAGACGATTGCCGACTTCACGGACAAGGATCGCATCGCCGTGCCCGCGGTGGGGGTGTCGGTGCAATCGCGTGTGCTGCAACTGGCATCGGCCAAGCTGTGGGGCGATGCGCAGTACAACAAGCTGGACAAGATCTCGGTGGCGCTGCCGCACCCTGACGCGGCGGCGGCCATCATCGCCGGCGGCACGGAAATCACGGGCCATTTCGGCAACCCGCCCTTCCAGGAGCAGGAACTGGCCGAAAACCCGAAGGCGCGCATCGTGCTCAATTCGTACGACGTGCTGGGCGGGCCCAGTTCGTCCACCGTGCTCTTTGCCACCGAGAAATTCCGCCGCGAGAATCCCAAGACCTACAAGGCCTTCCAGGAAGCATTGAAAGAGGCGGCCAGTTTTGCGGCGGCCCATCCGGAACAGGCGGCGGACATCTATCTGCGGGTCACGGGCGCCAAGCAGGATCGCGACTTCCTTATCAAGGTCATCAAGAATCCCGACGTGCAGTTCAAGCTGGCGCCGCAGAACACCTACGCGCTGGCGCAGTTCATGCACAAGGTCGGCGCGATCAAGCATGCGCCGGCAAGCTGGCGCGACTACTTCTTCGACGATCCCGTCACGGCGCAGGGAAGCTGACATGGCAGTGAGCCGCGCCACCCCTGTGGATAACGTTGAACGGCCGGCGCCTTTGCTGGCTGTGGATAAGGTGTCTATCGAATATAAGACGCGTGAACGGCGGGTGCGGGCGACCCATCAGGTTAGCTTCGACGTGCATGGCGCCGAACGATTCATCCTCTTGGGGCCGTCCGGCTGCGGGAAATCAACGCTGCTCAAGGCGGTTGCCGGATTCATCGAACCGACCGAGGGACGGATCGCGATCGACGGCAAGACGGTCCAAGGGCCGGACCCGGACCGCATCGTGGTGTTCCAGGAATTCGACCAGCTGCCGCCGTGGAAGACGTTGCGCCAGAACGTGGCGTTTCCGCTGGTGGCGTCGCGAAAGCTCAATCGGCGCGAGGCCGACGAACGGGCGATGCATTACCTGGACAAGGTCGGGCTGGCGGCGTTTGCGGATGCTTATCCGCATACGCTTTCCGGCGGCATGAAGCAGCGCGTGGCCATTGCGCGTGCGCTGGCCATGCAGCCGCGCGTGCTGCTGATGGATGAGCCGTTTGCCGCGCTGGATGCGCTGACGCGGCGGCGCATGCAGGAAGAACTGATGGCGCTGTGGGACGACGTGCGATTCACGCTGCTGTTTGTCACCCATTCCATCGAAGAGGCGCTGGTGCTGGGCAGCCGCATTCTGTTGCTCTCCCCGCATCCGGGCCGCGTGCGCGCCGAACTGAACGCGCATGCCTTTGACCTGCACAGCCAGGGATCGGCCGCTTTTCAATCGGCGTCGCGCCGCATTCACGACCTGTTGTTCGATACCCCGCCGCTGGCTCAGGCCGAGCGTGCGGCTGCATGAAAGGAGCGCGCATGAGCATCGGCCATGCCGGATCGGGGTTCATCCGCCCCGAGGTGGAATACGACCTGCCGCCCCTGCCCCCGCAGGCCGCCGAGACGCCGCTGCCCTGGCACGAACGGCTGTGGCAGCATGCCGCCCTGCGCAAGGGCGTGATCCTTGCCCTGTTGGCGGTGGTGTGGGAACTGGCGGCGCGCTATACCGACAACGACCTGCTGTTGCCCGGCGCCTGGCAGACTGCCCAGGCCTTTGTCGAGGGCGTGACCAGCGGTGAGCTGTTGGCGCGCGCCGGTCAGTCGATGCGCGTGCTGGTGCAGGGCTACCTGGCGGGGGTCGTGCTGGCCTTTGTGTTGACGACGCTGGCGGTGTCCACGCGGTTCGGACGCGATCTGCTGTCCACGCTGACCGCGATGTTCAATCCCCTGCCGGCGATCGCCCTGCTGCCGCTGGCGTTGCTGTGGTTTGGGTTGGGCGAAGGCAGCCTGGTGTTCGTGCTGATCCACTCGGTGCTGTGGGCGCTGGCGCTGAACATGTATGCGGGCTTTCTGGGGGTGTCTGACACCCTGCGGATGGCGGGCCGCAATTACGGGCTGACCGGGTTGCGCTATGTGCTGCAGATTCTGGTGCCGGCCGCCCTGCCCGCCATTCTGGCCGGACTGAAGATCGGCTGGGCGTTTGCCTGGCGCACGCTGATCGCGGCCGAACTGGTGTTTGGCGCATCCAGCGGCAAGGGTGGATTGGGCTGGTACATCTTTCAGAACCGCAACGAGTTATACACAGACCGGGTGTTCGCAGGCCTGGCCGCGGTGGTCATCATTGGGCTGCTTGTGGAAAACCTGGCGTTCGATACGCTGGAACGGCTGACGGTTCGGCGTTGGGGGATGCAGCGGTGATTGTTGCAGTGATCGAGCGATCAGAATGAAAAAGGGGGCGGCCATGATGCCGCCCCTTTTTTTCATGGTTGGCGCGTAACGTTTACAGCTTCAGCCCCAGCGCCTTGGCCACGCCTTCGGCATAGGCCGGGTCGGCCTTTTTGAAGTGATCCAGCTGGCGGCGCTGGATGACTTCGGGCACGCCCGCCATGTGGCGGCCGATGTTGCCAAAGAGCTGCTCCTGCTGCGCCGGCGTCATCAGGCGGAACAACGCGCCCGGCTGCGAGTAGTAGTCGTCGTCGACGCGATGGTTCCAGCGGGCCGCGGCCTGGCCGTCCAGCGCCAGCGGCGGTTCGGCGGCAGACGGGGTTTCCTTCCACTCGCCCGCGCTGTTGGGCTCGTAGTTGATGGTGGCCCCGGCGTTGCCGTCCACGCGGCCCGCGCCGTCGCGATGGAAGCTGTGGAACGGGCACTTGGGCGCGTTCACCGGGATCTGGTGATGGTTGATGCCCAGGCGATAGCGGTGCGTGTCGCCATACGAGAACAGGCGGCCCTGCAGCATCTTGTCCGGCGAGAAGCCGATGCCCGGCACCACGTTGGCCGGCGTGAACGCGGCCTGCTCGACCTCGGCGAAGTAGTTTTCGGGGTTGCGGTTCAGTTCCAGCACACCGACTTCGATCAGCGGATAGTCGCCATGCGGCCAGACCTTGGTCAGGTCGAAGGGGTTGATGTGATACGTCGCCGCTTCGGCCTCGGGCATGATCTGCACCTTCAGCGTCCACTTCGGGAAGTTGCCCTCTTCGATGTTCTGGAACAGGTCGCGCTGCGAGCTTTCGCGGTCATGGGCGACGACCTGCGCGGCTTCTTCGTCCGTCAGACAGGCGATGCCCTGCTGCGACTTGAAGTGGAACTTCACGTAGAAGCGCTCGTTGTTGGCGTTGATGAAGCTGAACGTGTGCGAGCCGAATCCGTGCTGTTGGCGCAGGTTGGCGGGGATGCCGCGATCGCTCATCAGCGTGGTGACCTGATGCAGCGATTCGGGGTTGAGCGACCAGAAGTCCCAGGCGGCCGTGGCGTTGCGCAGGTTGGTCTTCGGATCGCGCTTCTGGGTGTGGATAAAGTCGGGGAACTTCAGGGGGTCGCGGATGAAGAAGACCGGCGTGTTGTTGCCCACCAGGTCCCAGTTGCCTTCCTCGGTGTAGAACTTGATCGCAAATCCGCGCACGTCGCGTTCGGCGTCGGCGGCGCCGCGTTCGCCGGCGACCGTCGAAAAGCGCAGAAACAGCGGGGTCTGCTTGCCGACCTGGGAAAAGATCTTGGCGCGGGTGTAGCGGCTGATGTCGTGGGTGACGGTAAAGGTGCCGTAGGCGCCGGAGCCCTTGGCATGGACGACGCGCTCGGGGATGCGTTCGCGGTCGAAGTGGGCAAGTTTTTCAATGAGCCAGAAATCTTCCAGCAGGGCTGGACCGCGGGGGCCGGCGGTCAAGGTGTTGTTGTTGTCCGGCACTGGGGCGCCCGAGGCGGTGGTCAAAGGCTTCTTGTCGGTCATGGCACACTCCCTAAGTCATTCCTGGATGTCGCGGATCCGCCTTGCGGGCCGCGCGCGTTGCAGCAAAAACTCCGGCGCACAGGACGCCGGAGGGCAAATTCAGAGCCATCATAGGTGCCATGGTTGGCTATGTGAAGTTGATTGATCCTGCTTTGCCGATAAGTAATACCTATGTATAGGCCTCATGGGCATGGAAAGTGCTGAATGTGCCTTCCGCGTTTCAATCGCAACGGGCGAAAAAAAACCGGCCTCGAAAGGCCGGTTTCTTGTTTCTGAAGGGCGATCAGCGATTGGCCGCCACTTCCGATTTCTTCTGGATGGCGCGGGTGATGGACCACTGCTGCGCGATCGACAAGATGTTGTTGACGCACCAATACAGCACCAGGCCGGCCGGGAAGAAGAACATCATCCCGCCGAACACCAGCGGCATGATCATCATGACCTTGGCCTGGATGGGATCCGGCGGCGTCGGGTTCAGTTTGATCTGCAGGAACATGGTCGCCATCATGATGGCGGGCAGAATGAAGAACGGATCGCGGACGGACAGGTCGTGCACCCACAGGATCCACGGCGCGCCACGCATTTCCACGCTGGCCAGCAGCACCCAGTACAGCGAGATGAACACCGGAATCTGAACCACCATCGGCAAGCAGCCGCCCAGCGGGTTGATCTTCTCGGTGCGGTACATCTCCATCATGGCCGCATTGAGCTTCTGCTTGTCGTCGCCGTACTTTTCCTTCAGGGCCTGCAGGCGCGGAGCCACCTGCTTCATGCGGGCCATCGAGCGGTAGCTGGCGGCGGCCAGGGGGTAGAACACGGCCTTGATCAGCACGGTCAGCGCGACGATCGTCCAGCCCCAGTTGCCCAGGATGGAATGCAGCCAGGTCATCAGCGTGAAGAGCGGCTTGGCGATGATGGTCAGCCAGCCGTAGTCGACGACCAGTTCCAGGCCCGGGGCCAGCGCGGCCATGGCCTTCTGGTCTTGCGGACCGACCCACAGGTGCGAGTCGACACGTGCGGCAGCGCCCGGGGCGATCTCGCCGACGGCTTCGATGCTGCGGCCGGCGTACAGGTTCGGCTGGACTTCGAGCAGTTCGTTCGTGCGCGGCTTGCCTTGCGGGGGCACCCAGGCCGTGGCGAAGTAGTGCTGGACCACGGCGATCCAGCCGTTGTCCGCCTGCTTGATGTAGCTGGCCTTCTTCTTCTGGATGTCGCTGAACGTGCTCTTCTGGAACTTGTCCTGTTCCGAGTAGACGGCAAAGCCCGTGAACGTGTGATAGAAGCTGGACGTGTCGGCCGGATCGTTGCCGTCGCGCTCGATCTGCAGATACAGGGACGGGGCCACGGGGGCGGCGCCGACGTTGGCCAGGTCATGGCGCACGTCGATGTCGTAGCGGCCGCGATGCAGGGTGAACGTCTTGGTGACCTTCACGCCGCCGGATTCGCCTTCGAACGTGACGACCAGGTTGTCGCCGGTCAGTTCGCGTTCTTGCGATACCAGGCGGAACGGCGTCTGGTGCGTGGGGAAGCTCTGCCCGCTGGGTGCGCCGACCACGCCGGTCTGCACCACGTAGTTCAGGCCCGCCGAGCGGTCCAGAAGCACGGTGGGCTTGTCGGGCTGGCCGGTGGCCGGATACTTCAGCAGCTCGGCGCGCACCAGCTGGGCGCCCATCGTGTCGAAGGTCAGGCGCAGCACGTCGGTGGTGATGACGACTTCTTCGGAACGCGTGGGGACGGGAGTAGCGGCGCCAGGCACCGTGGAGGCCGGTGCGGCGGTCGCGGTCGGCGCGCTGGGCACGGACGGCGTCGCATTGTTGGCGGCAGCCGGAGATTCGGTCGTGCTGGCCGCGGGCGGGGCCCCGAACAGCGACGGCTTGCCGTTATGGATTTGCCAGTTGTTCCAAAGGAGCAACAGCGAAAAGGAAAAAATCATCCAGAGGACGGTTCGTCGGATATCCATGGTGCCTACTGAAGTGAATACGGGCCAGCAAAGCCCGCCAGTTTAGCGTCAATCGTGCTCGATGCGGTGGCTGTGGGAGCAGCACCGGGCGTCGTTGGTTCCCTTGGCCGGCGGAACCGGATCCAGTCCGCCGGGTGACCAGGGATGGCACCGGCCTATGCGCCGGACCGCCATCCAGAAGCCGCGCCATGCACCGTGGCGCTCGATCGCTTCGATCGCGTACGCCGAGCAGGTCGGAGTAAAACGGCACTGCCTGCCAATCCAGGGACTCAGGAAAAACCTGTAGAACCGGATCGGGGCAATGAGTAGAGCCTTGATCATCGCGCGATGCGCTCAAAGTGAGCGTCCACTTCGGCTCTGGCGGCGCGTTTCAGCGCCGTGAGCGTGGCGGGAGCGACCTTGCTGTGCAGGCGCACGACGTAATCTTTCGCCGGCAGCGCCAGGCGCCGATGGCGGAACGCTTCGCGGATGACCCGCTTCAAGGCGTTGCGCGTGGTGGCGTGGGCGGCAAACCGCTTGGCGATGACGAGCCCCAGGCGAGCACAGGCGTCCTGGCCGGGAGGCAGATCATTGGGAGCCGCGCTCACAATGAAGAATGCCCCTCGGGCAAGACGCCGGCCTTTGAGGGCGGCGGCAAACTCGGAGGGGCGATGCAGCCGCGCCTCCGGAGGAAGCGTGGAGCGCGGCATGGACTGCGGGTCAGGCGGTTGCGCGGAACCGGGACAGGATTGCGAGAGGTCTTGCAATATGGTCGGTCCGTGCGAAAGTCAGATTCCGGAAAACCGGAAAACTGGACTTAGACGGCCAGACGCTTGCGGCCCTTGGCGCGACGGGCGCTCAGGATCGCGCGGCCAGCGCGGGTTTTCATGCGCACGCGAAAGCCATGGGTGCGCTTGCGGCGGGTAACGGAAGGTTGGTAGGTGCGTTTCATGGACGATCCACAAAAAGAACAAAGTCAGAAGGGACCTGCCCGGAGGGTTCCACGTCGCGCTAAGCAGAAGCGGGTATCTAGGAGCATTTTTGCAACGGGTTTCGCAACCGGTGCGAAAAACGACTCTAAGACGGGGCTCTGTACCGAGAATTTCATCTCGGGCGACCTATTCAGCAAAGCTAAAAACCGGACAAATTGCTCTTGTAGGAGCGTGTCCGGCCAGCTTTCTGCGAAACCTTCTGACAGACAGAATTCGGAAAAGCCCACCATTTCAGCAAGTTTTCCCTGTCTTGTCAAACAGTTAAGGGGGCGCCATGTAGACGCTTATGGCCCTCCCTGTGGATAACCCCAGCCCAGGCAAGGTAGAATCGAGGTTTGAATAAGAGCGAC